>JALTBN010000044.1 GCA_027075325.1 Thermococcus sp.
AGCTTTCCATTTCATTTCCACCACCTCACACCGGTTTTTGCTTTCCAAAGGTGTCAATCGGCAAAGCGAGGCCAAATTCTTCCGCAATTCTAAGGTAGGAACCCGGCTCGTAGGGACAGGCCGGGTCCTCGGCGAGCGGGTCTATATGGTAAGCGTAGGCCCTTGCCCTGCTCCCGCCGCATACCTCCTTGAATTCGCAGGCACCGCAGCGTCCTTTGAAGTCTGCCGAGCGGAGCTTTTTCATCAGCTCGCTCTCCCTGTAAATCTCGACCAGGCTCTTCTCCCTCACGTTGCCAACGCTGAAGGGCAGGAAGCCGCTCGGATAGACGTTGCCGTTGTAGGAGATGAAGACTATTCCCTTCCCGTCGCGCGTTCCCATCGTCTGTGCTCTGGCGTCTCCACCCTCGCCGAGGAGTTCAACCAGTTTGCGCTTTAGCCTGAAGTAAAGCTCTCCAGGCTTCAGAACCTCGTCCGGGTCGAGTCCTCTCTCCTCTAAGGCCCTCCTCATTATGGCAACTCTTCTAAACATCGGCCCCTCGGTGGTTCTGACGAGAAGGTGCTTCGAGGCCTCGTAGAGGAAGTGGGTCACATCTTCCCACTCCTCGGGCCTTAAATCGCTCTCGAAGTTGCCCCTGCCGGTCGGGACGAGGTAGAAGACCTCCCAGATTTCGACGCCCAGCTCTTTTAACAGCTTCACCATCTCGGGTAAACCTTCAACGGTCTCGCGCATGATTACAGTGTTCACCTGAACGGCAACGTCTCGCTTGAGGAACTCCCTTATCGCCCAGACTGTTCTCTCCCACGTCCCCTCGATGCCCCTTATCGCGTCGTGAACCTCCGGAAACGGGCTGTCGAGGCTTATGCTCACGGCCTTAACGCCGTGCTCGACGATTCTGTCAATGGTCTCCTCCGTGAGGAGAGGGGTTACAGCCGGAGCCAGGCCGACGCGGATGCCCTTCCCAACCGCGTAGTCGATTAGTTGGAAGATGTCCTTCCTCATCAGCGGGTCGCCACCGGTGAGGATGAGGATCGGATAGGGCCTCCCGAATTCGGTGAGTGAATCTATCAGTCTCTCTCCTTCCTCGGTCGTCAGCTCGCCGGGAAGGGCCTGGAGAATGGCCTCGGCACGGCAGTGCTTGCACTTGAGCTGGCAGGCCTTCGTCGTCTCCCAGAACACTAGGACTGGCTTCTCGTTATACGGCCAGGAGCCGTGAGATTTACCTCGGTGCATTTCGACCACCGTCTCTTAGGTTACCAGAATGAACTTAGGGCTATCGAATTATAAACCTTTCCCCTCGGAAGTTCAAAATTCAAAAGGGAAAGAAGAGGGTCAGTAGTAGCCCTCTGCCTCCTGCACCTTGCCGCCGAACATCCTGTAGACGTAGAGGGTGTAGGTCATGATGATTATTGCTAAGATCACTGAGACACCGAAGACCGCCTGGAGGGTCAGCGGCGAAGCGGCTAAGTCGTGGATGCTGAGCTTGAAGTTCGGGTCGGTCGTTGAGATGACCCAGTAGGGGTACATGCTGTAGTAGACGAGGTAGACCACCAGCGGGAAGGCCAGCCAGCTGATGTAGAAGCTGAGCTTTTCGTCGCCCTTCTTGATGAGGTATCCGTCGAGCAGTCCTGCGATGAGGATTATGAGGGTCAGTGTGAGTCCAAGCGGTGTCAGTGCCCTCTCGAACCTCAGCGGTGCCCAGACTTTCATGCCGACGACGACGAGCAGGAGGAAGACCACCGTGAGGATCCAGAAGTTGAAGGCGTGCTTCCTCATCTGCTCCTGGAGCTCCCCTGTGGTCTTGTAGACCGCCCAGTTGGCTCCGTGCCACATCACGGCGAAGAGCACGAAGAGGCCGACTATGAGCGGGAACGGCCTGAAGAGCGTCAGGAGCGAGCCGTGGAAGCCGTTCTTGTCTATGGGAATGCCCATGATGAGGTTGCCGACTATTACACCGAGGACTAGCGCTATGAGCGCGCTCACCGTGGCGAAGAGGTAGTCCCAAGTTTTCTTGTACTTGGTCCTGAACTCGAAGCTGACAGCCCTGAATATGAACAGGAACGCTAAGAGCCACACCGCTAAGTAGAACGTGCTGAAGA
>JALTBN010000045.1 GCA_027075325.1 Thermococcus sp.
CAGAAAAGGTAAAAACGTTAATGGTTGAAGAGGGAAAAGTCTATAGAGTAGAGAGAGAGGGAGCTCCAAACTGGCTTTTAGTGGTTGAAAAAGAAGGAGACTACTGCCTCGTTTCTCCTATGACCTTTGCATGGGAGCTTGCGACAAAGTATGACGTTCTGGTTAAGTTTCCCCACGTTCTCAGGGACAACTGGATAGTTCAGTTAGACCTTTCAGGAGACGTTCCTGTCAGCGTTTTAAGAGGAGCTGTCCCAGAGGGAGAACTGAACGGTAAGGACTTTGAGCTAATTAAGAGAGCTTTAAAAGAAAACGCATCTATTCCGCCGGAAAAGAAGGGAAGGGGCTATGAAGACAGTATTCATAAAGAGTTTAAGGAACTTGAATATGAACGCCATAAATGGCTTTATCGGGCCCTTTTGAGATCTTTAGAGGAAGGTGATGTTATAGGCGAGGAAATTTACTCTAAGCTACTGTCCCTTAAAGAAAAGTATTTAGCGGCTGCCACTGGAAAAAGTGTCATAAAGCTTCCCTTTGGAGAGGCTATCTTTGATAGGGAGAACAGGAAAGCAGTGGTTGTTCTGAACGAAGATTACCTGGACAAAACTGGAGAACTCTATATAGAGCTCCCCGGAGAGAGAGTGATCCTGTTTAAAGGGAAATTACAGGATTTTGAGCTGGAAAACGTTGACGAGAAGCTGTTCGGTCTATTTGAATACCTGAAGGTAGGGATAGAAAATGGGAAGAGCTCTTAAAAAATTTCTTGAAACCGGGAATGAATCTTTCCTGATAAGCTACCTGAGAGGCTTTGAGAATGGAGAAATTGACATAGAAATAGAGGAGCTTATCAGAGTTTTGAAAGAAGGAAGCCATAAAGTAAAGTACTGGGCAGTAAGGAGCTCCTTTAAAAGGCTGCCTCTTCCAGAGTTCAAAAGTTTAATGGAGAAGGTTTTTAACGTTAAAGCAAAATCCCTAGCAGTAGAGTTTGAATTTCCAGTTGTGGGAAGTAACGGGGGTAGCTTAGCAAAAGGGATTGGAATTTTAGTTGATAAGAAACAAGGAGGAAAACTTGCTCCCGTTGAAGATCTTCTAAACTCTGGTGTTCTTGCCTTTTTTGACAGAGAATTTGGAGGAGAATCTTTCCAGGCTTCCCTTGCTTACGCACTGTTGTACGGGGAGCTCCCTTCAGAACTTTTAATTTCCGGCAAGCTCTACGGTGAGGAGTTTTCTGCAGACTTCAGAGAGGAAAAAGAAAAAATTGCCAGAGACGAAAACAAAATATTAATAGCCGAAGGAAATCTAAAAGAAATAGGAGAGGTTCTAAAAAGAAAGGATATGAATATTCCTTTTTTTATAACAACCGATGAATTTGAAGTGGCAAAACGCTCCTTCCAGCTCTTATCTGAAACTGTAGATTTTCGTCCTATCAGGGGCTTTTTAGACGAAAAGGAACTTATTTTCAAACTTCCTCAGTTTTTACCCCATACGGAAAGATGGGACACTTTTCTTAATGCACTGAGAGAAAGGCTCTTAACTATTGACTCAAAGGTTAGTGGCCGTTTCTCACTTCATATCGCTCTCAAATCCCCTGCTGCATTTTCATTTGGAACAGGCGTTGTTGTAGGCACGGGAAAGATTCCTTTGGTAGTTTACCATTACGAAAACCGGATGTATCACAAAGTCATAGATCTAATAGAAGATAGCAGGAAGATAAAGGTAAGAAGAAAAGAACTTCAACACGTTGAAATAATTCCAAAGGTTGAAGGAGAATCTGACAGTTCTGTTGTGGCCCTTCAGTTAGCCTCACACGAAACGGAAGATAAAGGGCTGGAGCTTTCTCAAAAACTAAAGAGCGATTACTTTTACGTTCAGGTAAGGGAAACGGAGCTCCACCAGAAAGGGAAACTATCTTTAAATGCAGACTGGGCTTCAATCGTTGCAGACCTCTACGAGGCGCTAAATAGGATTT
>JALTBN010000046.1 GCA_027075325.1 Thermococcus sp.
GTTCGAAACGCCGTCCCCATCGTAGTCGTCGTAGGCATCATGCTGAATAAAACCCTGATGTTCGCTGGGATCGTCTATTCCGAAGCCATCCGATGGGTCAAAACTGTAAACAGACCCGTTATCTTCGAGCTCTCCGTTGAGCTCAATCTCCCTGTAAAACGGGATCCCGTCCTCGTCGTTGGTCTTTATAAGGAACCATACCTCAGCGTCGTCCTCGTCTATGTCAGAAACCTGAGCAATCTGAACATCCCTGGGCTCGCTTATGGTCGCGTCCATTTTTGAGTTCTTGAGCTTTATCAGGGTGGAGTTTGGAGCGGATATAAGAGAGGTGTATTCTTCCTTAACGAGATCCCAGGGCGTCATCTCTGAGGCACTTTCAATGTTCCTGAATTTCAGAACCTTTTGGGAGGGCGAGAACTTCAAGACTCTTGCACCCCTTGAGTTCACGAGCACGACCTTCTTTTCCTTCCCGTCCGGCAGGCTGAGCGTGAACTCGACGACTTCAGCCGGATTGATGATCTTCAGTAGCTTGTTCCTGCCCGGAGAATACGAGACTTCATCGACGCCGTCCCAGCCCCTAACACTCGTAATGTTAACGGTGTTGAGGTCGTAGCCGAGGGCCTCAAGGTCGTCGTAGTACTTCGAGAAGGGTTCCGCGTCGTATTCTCCACCGTTCGTATAGTCCTCGGTTGAATCATCGGCTCCGCTGAGGTGCCCGTAGCCAAAGTAAACTTTATGGTCGTTTATGTAATCGTCACCCCACCACGTGCCGTTTCTAAGGCTAAAGAAGAGCTCAGCAACCTTTCCAGCTTCATTGTTTCCCGACTTAGGTGAGATGTCCATAATCTCATCAGGGTTGTCTATTATGAATCCTGAGTTCCTATCAACTAACTTCAGATCCACTTCAACCGTATCGACGTCATCAGGTGGATTGAACTCCAGGACAGCTACTGCCTCATTCTGGATGTTCTCAAGGATATTACCAGTTAACATTACCATATTCTCAACGTCCTGGGTGTTGTCCGGAAGGTTTTCCTTTACTGTCTGAACCATGTTCCCAGCTTTGAACGTAGCCTCAATTCTGAAGTCGGCGTCCCATCTGTCACCCTCCGGAGGGTCAAGAGCCCTCGCCCTGAAAAGGTAGAGCTCAACGACGGCATCTCTGAACGGGTCAACATCCTGAGGATCCATTACACCATCCCCATCGGTGTCCGGGTTGTCGGGGTTTGTCCCGTACTCCTCCTCAATCTCGTTGAGCCAGCCGTCGCAGTCGTTGTCGTTGACCTCAAAGGTCTCAGTCCGGGTTCTCGTCGAGAACTTGCTGTCATAAACTGCTTTTACCTGGTGGCTGCCGGACGGGGGAACCTCCACCTGGAAGGGCACGTTGAGGAGTTCACCGGGCTGGATATCGATGGTGGTAGAGCCCGCGAGATTGCCATCGATGTAAAGTTCAACCGTCCCGATGCCCGTAAACTGGCCGGCGTTGTAGAGCTGCACGGTGAACGTTGTCTCGCTGTTTCCGCATATCCTGTCCGGGTAGGTTATGTCCCTGACCTCAACGTCGGGGTTCAGGATAACGTCCGGCTGGACTCTAAGGGCGCTCGTCAAAGTACCCCCCCCACAGAAGGGCAACCAGCAGGAGTACCATACCAACTACCTTCTTCATGGACATACCTCCAGGGTTTCAAGTTAAGAGTAGAAACTATCTCCTTAAAAACCGTTCTGTTAACTGGCGGTGATAAAAACGGACAAACCTGATGGGCGGGGCAGTGCTGAGATTGGTGCTTTCCTCGGTTACCGCGGAGCGTTAACCCCCAGGAGAAACGGCGGGATGCTGTGTCGAGCTTAAGTTCATAACCGCAGCAGAAGACTCCGTAAACCCCTGGAAGGCTCTTTATCACTCAAGCATTCCCTCAAGCTCCAGGATCTTCTTCGAGCGGAGGTAAACTACCGGAATGCCCCTCTCGCGGAGCCTCCTCCTGAGGTCCCTGTCGTTGGTGCAGACGATGACGTGCTCATTGTTCGCCGCAAAATCTAAGAGCTGGTCGTCTATCGGCCTCTCACCAAAGCGGCCAACTCTCACAACGTCGAACCTCTCTGCGAGCTTCTTGGCCATTCTAACCGCCATCAAATCCCTTCCGCGCGACTTTCGCTCTATGACGTCGAGCTCCTGGAGAACGACGTCCGGAACCGCTACCCTGAACCGGGCCTGAATGACCCTCTCCAGCTCGCGGATGATGTCCACGCCGAACTGCCCTGGGACGAGGAGAAAGTTCGTGTCGGGGATAACGAGCCACTCCCGCCTATCCGTTTTGGACATGGGAACCACCGGGAGAAATACAAGAGGAGAGAAAGCTCACTCCCTGATGAAGCCGTAGCCTATGAGCCTCCACCTGCTTCCTACCTGCCTGCTGATGGCCACCCTGGCTCCGGGTTCGGCGCAGACGGGTATCTGGAGCTTGAGCTCGACCTCATCCTTCCCGAGGCCGGTAACGAGGCCCATCGTCCTTGCCGTTCCAACGTTGAGCAGGAGAACTTCCTTCCTCTTTATCGGTTCAACCCTGAGCTCCTCCTCGGTTCCAACGACGCGCTCGAGGAGGTGGACTTCGAGCCTCAGGTCGTCCCACACTGGAGGAAGCCTCCCAGGCCTCCCAACGACGTTTCCCGCCATCAGGTCGCCCTTTGTTAAGAACGGGTCGAGCTTGGTTCCGACCCCGACGAGACCCCCAGGATAGGCTTCATCCACGAACCTTCCACCGGCCTGGAGCGAGGTTATCTCCGTGGTTATCGGCTCGTACTTTATCCTTCCGTGGTCTTCGTAGGGGACGCCGGGCCTTATCTCGATCTCTTCTCCCACTTTAAGCTTGCCCTGGATTATTGAACCGCCAATGACGCCCCCAACGAGCTTCTCCGGAGGAGTTCCCGGCTTGTTGACGTCGAAGCTCCTGAGGATGAGCATCCTTGGAGTCTTCCTGAGGTCATGTTTGGGCGTTGGGATGAACTTCTCGATCGCCTCAAGAAGAACGTCGACGTTGGCACCGTGAAGGGCCGAAATCGGGATTATCGGGGCATTTTCGGCAACGGTTCCCTTAACGAACTCCTTTACCTCATTATAACGTTTCATGACGGTCTCCCTGTCAACCAGCTCAATTTTGTTCAGGGCAATGACTATGTTCCTGTTGCCAACTATCTGGAGGGCCATCAGATGCTCTCTCGTCTGTGGCATGACTCCCTCGTTGGCCGCTATTACGAGAACCGCACCGTCCATAAGGGAAGCGCCGGCGAGCATCGTTGTCATGAGCGCCTCGTGGCCGGGTGCGTCTATGAAGGAAACGCGCCTCTCAAATTCCGTCTCGTGGCCGCAGTAGGGGCAGATGGGAGAGGTGGAGTACCTGCCGCAGTTTGGACACTTCCTTATCTCCGCGTCCGCGAAGCCTATCTTGATTGTGATACCCCTTCTCAGCTCCTCACTGTGGGTGTCGGTCCAGATTCCCGTCAGGGCCTTCGTGAGTGTGGTCTTGCCGTGATCAACGTGACCAACCATACCGATGTTGACTTCAGCCTGTCTAATCTCCTTCTTCTTTACCATTTCCTCTCACCCTTAACCATAGAAAGCGGAGTCGTTTATTAAGGTTACCTCTTGAGTTACCCAGAGGAGAAAGGACAGAAGAGCATGGAAGAAAACAAAAAGAAGAAAGAGGAAAGTCACCAGTTCACCTCATAATCGAAGGTTACCTCCTGGGAGCCCCCAGCAGGAACGTTGAGGATGAACTCGACGTACTCCTCCGTATCCCTGCTCGGAGCCACGCTTGAGCTCTTGAGCTTGCCGCGGTACTTGTAGTGGCGCACTATGACGGTCCTGTCCTCATCTCCAAAGTTCTGCACGGTTATCCTGATCTTGTAGTAAGCGTAGTGGTCGCCGTTCTGCTGCTCAAGAACCTCGGTCTTTCCTTTGAGGTCGTAGTCCCTTCCGATGCCGATCCTGACGATGTCGCCCTTCGGAGTGTGCTCGATGTGGGACTCGCCGATCAGGAGGGTTCCCTCACCGTCCTCACGGTAGATCTCGACAACACCGGACGGAAGAACGTGGTCGGCTTTGAATGAGACGGATTCATAGGCGTTTCCGCTGCCTCCATAAGCCCAGCTCTCGTAGAGGTACTCCCTCTTCACTTTCACCTCGCTCGTGATGTATGGGAAGAGCATCGTGCTCGCTGGCCTTATATCGACAGAGCCGAGGGAGTAGACGTAGAAGGCCTCAACCTTCTCCGGTTCCTGAGCGGGGAGCTCTGCGGCCCCCTCCTTTGCCGTGGCCACGGTGTATAGGTATCTCGGCGAGCCTGAGTAGAAGCTGACGTCCCCCGAGACGAGGGCAACCCTGGCGCCATCGAACTCCTGAGGGGTCGGGTTGCTGAGGACAACGTAGCCGATGAGCCTGGCCGTGTCGTTGCTCAGGTAGAGTTTGTACTTCATCTTCCAGTTCATCCCATGAACGCGGTAGGTTATCTCAACCGGGTATGCTCCCGCCTTTTCGGCCAGGAAACTGGCGTAAACACCGCCCTTCTTCTCTATCCTTGAGGCCTTGAAGTAGACGAGGGTTGAGGGGTTCACCGCGTACAGGTTTTCCCCGTCCTGGATGATGAGCTGGCCGTTCTTCAGGCCGAGGAATTTGCCGCGTATCACGTTCCCGTCGCTGGTCCTGACCTCGACATCGCTCCCGACGTTGGAATCGTAGATGTTCTCGCTCGATTCCTCGCTGTACAGGCCGAGGAACTGAACGCTCTCGTTTAGGGGCCGTATCGTTATCTCCTCCACGTTCATCCCCGCGAGTTCATCGATGGGGACGCGGTTGATCCCCTTCTCAAGGCTCAGGTTCAGAACCCTGCTCACGACCCCTATCTGGGCGGAGTCGTAGAGCGCTATCGTCGTATCCTTTGGAGAAGCCCTGCTCTCCTGGAAACCGTTTATGGCCACCATCAGGATTATTATCAGCCCCAGGGAGAGGGCCACCTTAAAGACCGTTCTCATTCACATCACCCACGTGAACTACGGCGGCATACTATTTATACCCCCGCTACGGCTTCAAAGGAGGTTGAAGCGTTCCTGCACCGGCCTCCTCCCCCCTATTAACGGCGAGGTTTTCAAGAAGAAAAGACAACCCACAGCCGGAGGGAATTAGGGCACCCTAATCTTTGCAAATGGAAACCCTTTTAACGGGCCTTGAGCATTCACAACTGTCAGGCTGATGAGGTGATTGGTATGGACAGGATTGAAAAGGCTAAGGCAATCATCGAGAAGGCGAAGGCCGAGAACAGGCCGCTCGTCGAGCCGGAGGCGAAGGAGATACTCAAGCTCTACGGCGTCCCGGTTCCGGACTTTAAAGTTGCTACCAACGAGGAGGAGGCCGTTCAGTTCGCCAGGGAGATCGGCTACCCGGTCGTCATGAAGATCGTTTCTCCGCAGATCATCCACAAGAGCGACGCCGGTGGAGTTAAGGTCAACATCAAGAGCGACGAGGACGCTAGAAAGGCCTTCAGGACCATTATGGAGAACGCGAGGAAGTACAAGCCGGACGCGGACCTCTGGGGAGTCATTGTTTACAGGATGCTCCCGCTCGGCAAGGAGGTCATCGTCGGTATGATCCGGGACCCGCAGTTCGGCCCGGCCATCATGTTCGGTCTCGGCGGCATCTTCGTCGAGATACTCAAGGACGTCAGCTTCCGCGTCGCCCCGATAAGCAAGGATGAGGCCCTCGACATGATCAGGGAGATCAAGGCCTACCCGATCCTCGCCGGAGCGCGCGGTGAGAAGCCTGTGGACATCGAGGCCCTCGCTGAGATAATCACCAAGGTCGGCGAGCTCGCCCTTGAGCTTCCGGAGATCAAGGAGCTCGACATCAACCCGATCTTCGCCTACGAGGACAGTGCGGTTGCCGTCGACGCTAGGATGCTTCTCTGAGCCTCGTTTCTTCTTCATTTTCTGCTCGCTTCTTCTGGTACTCCATCATGGCCAACCACTAAGTGTTGCTTTTGGCCGGAATTTGGGTTTGCTCAAGGATACATTCTAGAACATCGCGTGATATTTTAGTTCCTCAATTTAACGACAGAAAGCCTTATAAGTTCAAATGACTACTACTTAGGGTGTTCAAACCCTACACCGGAGGGGTTGGATTGAGGTTCCTAATAAGACTCCTGCCTGGGGATGAGCCCTTTAAAATCCCCTTCAACCACCAGCACTACCTCCAGGGACTCATCTACCACAGGATCCGGCGCGTTGACCCCGATCTGAGCCTTCGCCTTCATTCCCCAAAGGTCCCAAAGCTCTTCACGTACTCGCTCTTCATGGCGGAGAGGAGGGAGCTTGCCGAGGACAGAAGCGGACTGCTCGGCCACGACCATGCCTTCTTCTACTTCTCGACGGCGGTTCCAGAGATAGCAGAGGCATTCATAGACGGGCTGCTTCAGCGGCCTGAAGTGGAGCTCTGGGGCGAGCGCTTCACGGT
>JALTBN010000047.1 GCA_027075325.1 Thermococcus sp.
CAGAGAGCTCCCTGGGTAATAACAAACTTACCGTCCTCAATCTTCGTTCCTTTAGGCAAGAACCAGGCGTGGTTATCCTGAGACTCCTTAATGGCAAGCTCAGGGAGAGCTCTAACTGTAAGCGTAATTTCCCTACCTGCGTTTTCATCTCCTTTCCAGACTGCCGGGCTGAGCCTGTTCTTACTCTCATCAGGGTTGTGGCAGGCATTACAGGAGAGTGGACCTGACCTCTGGGCACCCAATGCGTACTCAGCTGGAAGAACGCCGTGGTCAACCCCAAAGGGTGCCATAAAGGTCATGATAACAGGGTTGTGTGGATGGCCCGGGTCTTCATGGTCAAGAATCTGTTTTAGAGCGGTTTTCAGGGCTTCGTACTCGGCATCTGTGTTTATCTCGGGAACCATGTCCCCGTCGTCGTCGTCTATGTAGTCTGGCAGTCCACCAGGGTTGCCGTCAATGTAGTGGATCTTGAAGGCGATCTTCCCTGTTTTTGGATCAATCGTAAGTCCCGGAACGCTCTTATCGGGGTCTTCAGGGTCAATCGTTGAGCGGCCTAAAGGCTTGCCGTTTGAGTCGTAGGCAACGCCGTCTATTGCCATGTTCATCTCTCTTGTGAAGAGAGCTCTGCCGGTTGCAGCGTCTACCCAGGTAAAGACCTGAATTGGGTTGATAAGACCTGCTCTCAGAACAGGGTTTCCTTTGTCGTCTATTGTCCAGCGTTTGATTATTGGTGGAGCCCAACGCCACGGGAAGTTTGACGGGTCAATTTCCCAGTTTCCGAACATTGGGTTACCAACCCTCATAAGAGCTCTGTACGGATCCATGTCAATTGAGAATATAGGAAGAACTTTATCTTTCCCGTCATCGCTCGTTTGAGCAATTACGTAGGAGAAGTTGAGACCGTAGGTCGGGCTTGGGCCGAAGGCTGGAATTGCCCACTCAGGCGGAAACTGGTAAACGGTTCCCGTTGACTTATCAAACTTCATCAGCCTGTCGTCAAACTGGTTGACGTATCCAAGGCTGTCGTCAAAGAACCTGAAGGTCCAGTAGGTTTTATAAGGAATGTGGCAAACCTGACACTGGATTGCAGAGATGTGAGCTCCCGCTGCCGGTCCAAACCAGGCCTCGTGGGCTTTTGCAGCGTTGGCGTCTGTTCCCCAGTGGCAGCTCGTACAGGTTCTAACGGAAGGGTTATAGTCAAGTGCAGGCATAACCTCACCTGCAGGATCGTTACCTTTGAGGAAGTTGTGTGGATTGTGGTGTTCCCTTTCCTCTTCAGATAGGTTGTCCTGACCGTGGCAGGAGAGACAGGAGAGATTTCCTCCGTCTTTTGCCATGTGGACGTCGTATCCAACGGGAAGACCCTGAGTAACACTCTGGGCATCCTGCATGCTGTTGTACTGAGGCATCTCTCCATCAGGCTTTATGGCTATTGGAGCTACGCTGGGGTCGTTCTGTCTCTCATCTGGAGCACAGACGGCAGCCCTCTTAACAACGTCTGCTCCCAAACCGATGATTCCACGGCGGACGTACCAGTTTGGGAACGTGTGTTTTCCGTCAACCGTCCACCTGTTTTCTGTATCTG
Source organism: Thermococcus sp. (assembly GCA_027075325.1). GTDB lineage: Archaea > Methanobacteriota_B > Thermococci > Thermococcales > Thermococcaceae > Thermococcus. The sequence goes on from JALTBN010000047.1 coordinate 1,586, forward strand.
GAACTGCAAAGTGGCACTGTGCACACATGAGGGAGAGGTCTTTGTCGCTGTCTCCCTGGTGGGAAACAGAAACACCGTCGGTTTGGGTATCCGGATTGGGTTTGATTAATGTGTAGTGGCCGTCCGTTTCAAGGATGGGAAGTTTCACATTGTCAAGGTCAACGTCTTCTGCGTAGTAGGCAACGGCTTTGAATGTTCCGTCTTTCTGTTTTTCAAGCCTTACAAAGGCTAAAGGCTTGCTGGGGTCGTTGGGGTCTGCTATTGCCATTAATGTTCCCGTTGCAGACCAGCCGTAGAAGTGTCCTGCCCTTG
>JALTBN010000048.1 GCA_027075325.1 Thermococcus sp.
AGCGTGATACATTTTCTCGAAAGCCTCGTCCTTTATTAAAGCTCTTGGGAAATGAAAAGTTCGGGTATCAAAACAATGGGGTGAAATAACGAGGTTCTCAAACTAATCTCGTGATTTTTCTTTTAGTGCTGTTCTTGGTTCGACACTTTCTTTGATAATTAGTCTTGAGATTTCTGCATACTCCGGGTTCTTGTCTATTGCGACCCATTTTAGTCCCAGTTTTTCTGCGACTATTGGTATGGAACCAAGCCCGGCAAATGGGTCGAGTATTGTTTTATCGAATCCCACTATTTTTGTTATCAGTATTGCTGTTGCGAGGGTTGGTTTCCACATTGAAGAGCGTGGGTGTAGTGTAACTATTGTGGGGTCTTCCAGTCCGGGTATTACATCGTTGTAGAAGCGTTCTCTAACTTTGGGACGGCCTTTCTTGAAGACGAGGACTTCGAGGGTCTTCTTGTCTCCAAACGCACCTTTAACCATTGTAGAACGAAACTCTAAGATGAACCTATCAACGTATTTGAAATATTTGGTCGTGTCTTCGAGTATTTCCGGGAGCCTTGTTGACGGGAAATAAACTATTAGCCAAGAATCGTCTTTCATAACCCTAAACAGTTCCGGTAGGACGTTCACGTATGCGTCGTAAGTCCCCATATTATACTTGTCCTTTTCAAAGAATGGTGGGTCTGTGATTACTGCATCAAACTCTCCATCCGGGAATCCGGATAGTATGTCCTTGTTGTTGCCGAGGAAGTATTTTCCAAGTTTTGTTTCATAATAGGGTTCAATCATCATACGTTTGCACACCGGTGATAGGAGTTTGTTTTTCTCTTTTAACGGGTTGAACTGTTGTTTAAGTCGAAATGGTGTTCACCCATTATGGTGCTGTTATGGAGCCGGTTTTCAAGACGAGTCTTGGTAAGCTCTATCTTGGTGATAGTATGAAACTCCTTGACGATATGAAGGATGAGCTTGAGGGGAAGGTTGACCTCGTTCTGACTGACCCTCCGTATAACATATCGAAAAAGGCAAAAATAAAAATGGGACACAAGTGGAAGCGGAAGGACTTGAACTATGATTTTGGTGAGTGGGATTATGGTTCGATAACTCCATACGACTGGGTTCCCAAGGTTTACGATTTAATGACGGACAATGGAGTGCTTATATTCTTCTATGAGAAGAGAGAAATTGGATGTATCGCCAAATGGCTCGAAGAGGAGTTGGATATGAAGGTCAGACACATTGGTGCGATGATTAAAACAAACCCGACTCCTCAAGTTATGAAGGTTAAGTGGATGAACGGTCTGGAATTTTTCTTGATAGCGACGAAAAACAAGAAGAGCGGTCATCACTTCAACTGGAAAGAGGGTTATCACGCCGACTACATTGTTACGAGTGTGGTTCAAGGGAGGGAAAGGTATCCTCATCCAACACAAAAGCCAATGAACGCAATAGCTGTTCTTATGAGGTGGTGGAGTTTTCCGGGTGACTTAGTATTAGACCCGTTCGCCGGGACGGGAACGACACTATACGTCGCCGAGAAACTTAATAGGCGGTGGATTGGGATAGAAATCAGCGAAGAGTATGTCAGTTATACCGTAGATAGGTTCTCCAAAAACATACCCATACGCTCGGAGAAGACTAATAAGTTAGTCGAAATTATGAATAAGAGAGACGCTTGTTGTGACCAAAACACTTAATTAGTTTTAGCAACAAATAATCGTTAAAGTTACTGTCGTTAAAGGCCTATAAGGTGGTGAAAATGGGGTGTTGTAGAAATGCTTTTGATGTCGTTCAACCGTTTCCTATTTTGTTCAACGTGATAATACCGGTTGGGAAGAACGATATTCAAAGGCCTA
>JALTBN010000049.1 GCA_027075325.1 Thermococcus sp.
GAGGAGAGTAGTTTACTAAAGCCTCCGCGCTTTCCACTTTCCTATCTTTTGGCCAGAAGGGTGAGGACTGGCTAATAGTGTAAAGCTTGAGCGTGTTGGTTTTCTCATCGTAAGTCGCGAACTGCCAGAAATTCTCGTCATGATAGACTGCAATGAGTTTCTCGCTGTTTGAAATTCCCGCTAACTTGTAGGCCCCCTCTGCTGAAGAGAGCTGGTGGTAAGTGTAGATGTTGTAAGCGAAAAAAGAAAGGAGGAGGAACAAAACCCCAGCGGCTAAAACCTTTTTCATTCCCAGACACCTCTTATGGGTAGTAGTATGAGTAAGGAGATGTTCCCCCGGGTATACACATAATCTTAAAGCGCAGTAGTCTAAGCTCACCCTTATAAACCCACTTTGAGTTGGGGTATACCTTGTATTCGTAGTACTTTCCTGATTTGGTGAACCATGCTATTCCGGCGTATTTGCCGCTTAGTGTGGCCTCCCACCGCCATGGTTTTGGTTCAATATTAAAAGCCTGCAAACGCTTCACAGTACTGGACAAGTTCTCCAAACTCCAGAGGGGAAAATCTGGGCTGTCATAATGTCTCTCCACGAATTCAAAAGTAACGTTCAGCGGGAAGTGTATTCTGATAACCTCGTGAGTCTCATTCAACGGCTGGATTGTGATGGTTACTCCCCTACTTGCATTATTCCCGACTGGGAGAATCAACAATCCTGGGCATCCTGAGAGACCAAACATTTCTCCAGCATCGCCGACCACTCCTATAACATTCCCCGTTGATAACTCGCTGGCGCCGAGGATTTGAACCCGCCAGTAACTTTCGTTGGGCTTTAACACGCTAAAAAGTGCCGGCTGAGGGTTCTTAATCTCTTCATTCCTGTAAATCTTGCCTTTGTAAAGGAGTTCTCTGCAGTTGTCGCAGTTTTTGAAGTTTTTGAGCTTCTCTGGGCTTGTTGTGAGGATTGAGTAGTTGAAGGGCGTTTTGCATGCTATTTTGCTTTTCTTCTCGTCCCAGAAGATTTTGAGGAAGTTCGAAATCCTGAACGTGTAAATGCTAAGCGTCTGGTTTTTTGGATTGTAGAATGCGAACTGGTACTCTCTGTCCCCGTTCTGTGAGGAGTAATAAGCCGCTATTAACTGGGAGTTCTCTCTAACTTGGGCTGGGATTTTTTGGTAAAGACTGCTCATTGTCTCATGAGGCTGGTTAGAGTAAGCGTAAAGCAGGAGGAAAAGAAAGATTAAGAGAAGTCCTAAAACAACAGTAAGCTTTTTCATGCCACTCCCCCTTACCTGTTTCTCAGTTCGAGGTTTGAAATGCAAGAGATGTTCCCAAGTCCTATATTTGTTGAATTGCCGCTGTAACAAGCATAGAGCTCGCAGAAATCTCCCCTGTTGACCAGAATTTGTCCGTAGCCGGGACACTTAGTTTTTCTTGAAAACCATACTTCTAAGTAGGAGGGATTTTTCCCCTCAAGCTTTTGGACGATGCTTTCAATTACCCCCCTATCTTTGTTGGAGTACATGAACACTTTGATCTCCTTTGATATCATAGTCTTAAGCACCACTTGGGGATAAAAGAATGCCATTTCGGGATTTCCATTAACACCTTCAACTACCCACAGCATTGTACTATCCTTAAATCCTGGGATTACAAGAACCCCATTAGTTCCCACTGTCCCGTAGCATACTGTGTCGAGGTTGATTCTCCTGCAAACGGCTTTTGACTTGATCCATATCCCTGAACTACTCCCGAGCCCGTAAATCCTGTAGTACTCTTCCCCCGGCTGAATAACCTCGCTTAAGTTTGCCCAGTAAGAACCGTTGATTTGCGAATCATACT
>JALTBN010000050.1 GCA_027075325.1 Thermococcus sp.
TAGGGAAAATTATAGCGGGGCAGGAGCCCCCAAAAAGGAGTTAAAACTTGAAATCGGTTCCGATAAAGAGAGCTCTCCCCATAGTGTTGTAGCCGTAGGCAAGCTCGTAGTCTTTATCTGTAAGGTTAACTCCCTTAGCATAGATGTTAACCCTGTCGTTTAAAGCGTAAGAAACGTAGCAGTTGTATGTTGTAAACGAAGAAAGCCTAACATATTTCCCCGTTGAATAATCAAAATCTTTCCTTGAGCTGTAGTGCTCCGCCCAGCCGTTGAAGGTTAACCTGCCGTAGGTGAGCTTGAATCCTAAAGTGAAGCTGTCTTCAGGTATCCTGAGTTTGTCGCTCTCTTTCCCAACAACATTTGTGTGGGTGTAGTTTCCGTAAAGCCTCAAAAAGTCAATTGGCGAAATCTCACCTTTCAGCTCAAGGCCTTCCGTTCTAAGTTTTCCAGAATTTATATAAGTTCCTTTTGTTCCAATTGTTGTGTAAGTAATCCTGTCCCAGACTCTATTTTTAAAGTAAGTTGCAGAGACAAAGGTCTTTAAAAGAGGAATCTCCTGCTGAAGGGTTAAGTCCCAGCCCTCAGACTTCTCAGGGTCAAGGTCTGGATTTCCAAATAAATTGAAGGAAGCATAACGGCCATAGAGTTCCGAAAGGGTTGGAGCTTTAAATCCAGTTCCGTACTGCCCTTTAATCAGAGTTTTCGTTGGAGAGAACCTGTAAGAGAGTGAAACTTTATAAGTTCCGTGGCTTCCAAACCTGCTGTGGTTGTCAACCCTTCCCGCCGCAGAGATTGAGATGGAGTGGAGCTCCGTATATCCCTCTAAGAAAAGGGAACGGATAAACTGGCTCTTATTGTCAACGTTATCGTTTATCCTCGCCTTTTCATACCTGTAAGAGGCTCCTGCTTTTAAAAATGTGCTCTCGTTCAGGTAGTAAGTTGGAGAAATAGAGACAAAACGGGTTATTCCGTTGTAAAAGTCGAAGGTGTCTTCCCTCCTCTCCCTGTTGTTGCTCAACATAATCTCCCAGGAAAGGCTTTCTGAAGAGATGATTTCAGCCCTTAAATCAGAGAAGAGCCTATCGTAATCTGTTCTTGCAGGGGAACTTCCAGCATCGTAATCGGTGTATCCGCCTTTCACCAAGAAATCTCCGTACAGTTTAACGTTCTCAGACGGGAAGTAGCCAAAAGAAACACTTCCCGTTGTGTAATGGAACGGGTCATCATCCCCGTTGTAAATCCACTTTCCGACCTTTTTATTTGTTGCGTTGAAGCCGTTTGTTTTAAAGTTTTCCGCTGAAAAGCTTAAGAAACCACTGTTAAGCTTGAGAGCTCCGTAAATGTTCTCTTTAAAAGTCTTGTATTTACCACCCTCAAGGCGAACCGAAAAACTGCTTTTCTCAGGCTTTTTAGTGATTATGTTGATAACACCAGCTATAGCCTCAGAGCCGTAGAGGGCACTCTGAGAACCTTTAAGAACTTCTATTCTTTCAACGTTGTTCAGGTCTATCCACTCAAAGTTGGCCTTTCCTTTGGGAGTTGAAGGGTCATTTACCGGCACTCCGTTAACAAGAACAAGGATATACCTTCCGTTTAGCCCCTGGATAAACACGTTGCTCTGCTTTCCCCAGCCGCCATTTGAGTAGAAGTGAACTCCAGCAACATATTTAAGAACGTCTGTTATTGAGGTAAAGCCCATCTCTTTTATCTGTTCCTGTGTAATGATGTCAACGTCGTCTCCAACGTTTTCAACTGGAACTGAAACCCTTGTGGCGGTTACCGTTACCTCCGGTTCATTACTCT
>JALTBN010000051.1:0-1457 GCA_027075325.1 Thermococcus sp.
AAGTTCTTCCTGTCCTCATCGCTCATCTTCCACTCGACGGAAACGTTCAGCTGGATTCCTAAGATGTCCCTCTCTGCAGGATCCTTCCCGATGAGCTGTTCAACAGCGTTTGGAACCCCATCGCCGTCGTAGTCGCCGAGCTCGTCCACCTGGACGAGATCCTCGTAGAGATCCGGATCGTCTATGCCGAAGCCGTCGCTCGGATCGAACCTGTAAGGCGAGCCCTGTTTCTCAAGCTCTCTGTTCAGCTCTACCTCGCGCCAGAAGGGTATGCCGTCCGGGTCGTTCGGGACTATGACGAACCATATCTCACCGTCGTGTTCGTCCTCCGAGGAGTAGGCCACGACTTTCGCCGGAAGCTTGACCTCACCGGAATCTGTTATGGCCGAGGCGTTCATCTCGACGCCCGCGTTCGTGAGGTTCGCCCCGGAGAGCGGAGCGTCCGGCTTTGCAGGAAGTTTTATCTGCCTGAGCCTGATGACCTTAGCGCTGTAGGTGTTCACGAGGGTCACGTTGATCAGACTCCCGTTCCCGAGGAGGACTTCCGCGATCAGAACCTTCCTCGGGTTTTTGACGAGGGTTAAGCCACCTCCAGACCTCCACTGAACCTGCGTGGAGTTCTCAACGTGATAAAGCCTGAGCACCTCGCCGCTGATCCCGTTTTTCCTCAGGATGCCCTCGTACTTTGAGTAGACCTTCAGGTCTTTATCCGGCTCGTGAGCTGTGATTCCGCAGGAGCCGTCTCCGCAGCCGCTCAAGTGTCCGTAGCCGAAATAATGGCTCTCGTCGCCCGGGTAATCGTCGCCCCACCACCTCCCCGTCCTGAGGTCGTAGTAAATTGTGGCAACGCTGCCCGGACCGGGCGAGACGTCCATCTCGGTTCTCTTTGTCCCGTCATCGTTGTCCCTGTCATAGAGGTGGAAGGTTATCGGAACGACAGTTTTGCCGTCCGGGACGTCGAATGTGGCTTTGGCTATCGCGTAGTTTTCGATGTTCACGAGCGGGTTGAAAGCCGGCAGGATTTTCTTCTCTCGGTCGTCCTGGTTGTCCGTCAGGAGGAGCGTTTTCTCCTTCCCGTCAACGGTCACGTCGAGGCTCATGTCCGCCGGATTGTGGCCCGTGAGCGAGCCGTCAACGTCGTCAAGCGCCTTCGCCCTGAGGATGTAAACGGTCACCCCGTAGTTCCCGACCGGGTTCATGTCCTGGGAGTCGACCACGCCGTCGCCGTCAGTGTCCCGGTTAAATGGGTTCGTCCCGTACTCGTACTCCTCCCGGTCGAGCAGGCCGTCGCAGTCCGAATCCATCAGAATTTCCTTCACCACGCTCATTGAGTCGCTTCCACCGATGTAGGAGACGACGGCCCTGAATGTGTGGTTTCCGGCCGTAACGGGTATCGGATGGCTCTCCTTTATGGGCTTCAATGGGTCCACCTCAACCGCCGTCCGGTACGCTTGGTT
>JALTBN010000051.1:1557-218744 GCA_027075325.1 Thermococcus sp.
TGGTTTCGCTCCCCCGTTCGAAAGCGCCGCGGTCCCTCCCATCCCGAGGAGTAGGAGGAAAACGGTTAGAATATATAGGGCCTTCTTATTCACTTTCATGGTTCACCACCAACGGTTCATAATAAATATTTATCCGGATGATATAAGGCTTTTCACAACACCGCCGGTGATATACCGGAGCACCCCGAAACTCTTTTAAAATCCTGGACCGTTTCAACATTGTTAGTCACTGAGGGTGATATATATGGTCAGGGAGCTCCTGGAGAAGGCGAGGGAACTTTCGATATACACGGCGTACAACACCAACGTCGACGCCATAGTCTATCTGAACGGGGAGATTGTACAGGGGCTGATAGATGAGTTCGGTGTGGAGGCGGTGAGGAGGAAGATGGACGAGTACCCAAGGCAGATAAACGAGCCCCTCGATTTTGTAGCCAGGCTTGTTCACGCCCTCAAGACCGGAAAGCCGATGGCCGTCCCGCTCGTCAACGAGGAGCTTCACTCATGGTTTGATTCTCATTTCAGATACGACGTTGAGAGAATGGGCGGCCAGGCCGGGATAATCGCTAACCTCCTGTCGAGCCTGGATTTTCGCCGCGTGACTGTTTACACACCGCATCTGGCCAGGAAGCAGGCCGAGATGTTTGTGAACCGGCCGAATCTATTCTATCCCGTGGTTGAAAACGGGAGGCTTACCTTCAAACACCCGCGCGAGGCATACAGGGAGAACGACCCGCTCAAGGTGAACAGGATTTTTGAGTTCCGTGCCGGGACGACCTTCCGGCTCGGCGACGAGACGATAACCGTTCCCTTCTCCGGCAGATTCATAGTCTCGGCCCGTTTCGAGAGTATAAGGATTTACACGGAGCCGGAGCTCAGGCCCTTCCTCCCACAGGTAGGAGAGATGAGCGACGGCGCTATTCTCTCCGGCTATCAGGGAATAAAGCTCCGCTACTCCGATGGAAAGGACGCCAACCACTACCTCAGGAAGGCCAAGGAAGACATAATGCTGCTCAAGCGCGAGAAGGACGTGAAGGTCCACCTGGAGTTCGCCTCGATACAGAGCAGGGAGCTCAGGAAAAAGGTCATCTACAACCTCTTCCCGCTTGTGGACAGCGTGGGGATGGACGAGTCGGAGATAGCCTACGTCCTAAGCGCCCTCGGCTACGACAGGCTTGCAGACAGGATATTCACCTACAACCGTATAGAGGATACCGTGCTCGGTGGAAAGATACTCATCGATGAGATGAACCTTGAGCTGCTTCAGATACACACGATATACTACATAATGTACATTGCCCACGCGGACAACCCGCTGAGCGAGGGGGAGCTCAGGCGCGGCCTTGAACTTGCGACGACTCTGGCCGCTTCGAGGGCCTCGCTGGGGGATATAACCTCCCCAGATCAGATAAGTGTTGGAGCGAGTGTTCCATACAACGAGCGTGGTGAATACGTCAAGCTCCGCTTTGAGGAGGCAAAGAGGAAGCTGAGGACGAAGGAATACAAGCTCGTGATCATCCCGACGAGACTCGTCCAGAACCCGGTATCAACCGTCGGCCTTGGGGACACCATCTCCACGGGGGCTTTCACGAGCTATCTAGCAATGCTGAAGGAGAAAGGCGAGCTCTGATCTTTTTCTTCTTTTCCAGGTATGATAACGCCCCAAAAGTAGAATCAGAAGGACGACAATGAAAAAGTGTGAAATGAAAATCAGGGTCGTCCCGTCCCGGAAGCTCTCGCTTTCTTCTCCCAAAACGCCAGCCTCTCAAGACCGGCCATGAGACCAGCTTCCCGTAGGACGGCCTTTAGGTTCCTGAAGCGGGAGCGCATGACGAAGAGCTCATAAAATCCTTCCAGGTTGCCCCAGTGGCCGTAAGCCGAGAGCGCCAGGTACATGACCTCTTTCGGGGTGAGCTTCCGTCCGAGGCTCCCGTTGAGAACGCCTAGGGCAGGTCTTATCCTGTCGAGCAACCCCTCCCGTTCTATAAGGTGGAGCATGAGGTCCTCCACTGTGGGCTTTTTCCATTCTATGAGTTCATCCTCAAATGGAAGGCCAATAACGAGCGGGATGACCTCAGTCTTTCCTATTCTGTGTTCATGGCTTCCCTTCCGGGCGCCAACCTGGGCCAGTTTCCCCTCTATGGACTGGAGCGCCGAATCCCTGTCCTCATCTATGTCCACCGCAGCTCCTATCCTCTCAACCGAAAAGTCAAATGTTCTCATGGCACGGATGAAGTTTCCAAGATTCCTAATTACCCCTGAATTGCCCTCACTGGGTATTACAGCGACGTAGGTCCCGTCAGAAGTTCTCTTTAGAATGTCGAAGTTGTCCCTCTCGAAGACCCGCTCGATGAACATCAGGTTCTGCGGAACTTCTCTGCTCTCCTTGAACTCAAAGAGCTTCTTAAAGACGGCTTTGAAAAATTTGGCGTCGGTTTTCCCCTCGACAAAGAGCACGCTGGCTCTCGCTCCTTCCCCTGAGAAACCTCCCCTGACGTCGAAGTCCAGGTACTTTCTCAGCTCATAAACTTCCTTAAGGTTCAGGGAATTCCCGGTATCGGAATAAATGAGAACGTTCTCCTCCCCCTTCCGGAACCTGGCGGCCAGGAGATCGATGAGCTCAAGGCTGGCGGTGACGATTGTCTCGTTTCCCTTGAGCGTCCCTACAAACTTCATCAGTTTCTCCCTGTTCTTTCCGTACTCAGGGAATAGGGCCGCGGAGGGGGCTTCTCTCAGGTTCTCGTATTTTTCACCGGTTATTATCCTCATTCACCTCACCATGTCAACTGCTATGGCGCCTATAACGGCGAACGTGCTGATTAGAACCGTTGCGTTTAGGTACTGAACGGTGTTAAAATGCGCGACTGTGTTTATCCCGTAGAGGTAAATCAAGAGGGCGGAAGCGGTGTACGAAATCCCTGCGACCGTGAATAAGCGTTTGGGGATGTGAAAGAGTTCCTCCTTCCGTATGTTCCCTATGCGTGACTTGGCCAGAAAGAGGTACGCTATTCCCAGCGTCATCGCAAATATCGTCAGCGAGCGCTCTATAGAGATGTCCTTTGCAAGGTCCCACAGCTCTCCGGTGAAGAGGAACGGCAGGGCGAAGGTCACCGCGCCTACCAGCTCCTGGGTTACATCGTCCCACCCCAGCCTGTCCGGGGTTTTCTCCCGTTCCATGCTTGATTTGATTGATTCCACCTCGTTCACCAGCTCTCCCAGCAGCTCCTCTACCCTCTCACCGTTCTCCGGCATCCCGCGCTCAGGTTCGGGGCTCATCATCCTCTCAGTATTGGATTCACTCATCATCGCGGGAAGAAGTTCCCGTTCGGGGTTATAAACATAGCGTGCTCCAAAAGATTATAAGGCCATAGCTGTTAGGGGCATCGAGTGAGGAGGTAAAAATTCTGGAGAGTGATTGGTATGGCGGTTAAGGAATGCCCTGAATGTCACGGGACGGGCAAGGTGGTCGTCGGTGAGAAAGAGTGCCCGGTGTGTGGAGGAACCGGCTACGTTCCTGCAGAATTCAAGGTCGGAGAGAAGCTCAAGGGCTACCGCAATCTCGATTACTTCGGCGTCGAAGATGAAGTGGATGAAATACCCTGCCCCGAGTGTCACGGGAAGGGAACTGTTCCGGTCTACGACACCTGCCCCGTCTGCGGCGGAACCGGCAGGGTTCTGGTCTGCGATATCTGCGGAAAGGTTAAAGGACCCTGGGAGCCCGGAATGGAAACCACGTGGGTCTGCCCTGACTGCCTCAGGAAATACAAGGTCGTCTACGTCCTCGATAAAACCTGTGATTACGGCGATGTTGAAATTGGAAACGTCTACAAAGGTGTAATTGACAGAGTTGAGCGCTTCGGCGTCTTCGTCAGGCTCAATCCCCATGTTACCGGCCTCATCAAGAGGAAAGACCTTCTGGGCGGCCACGAGTACAAGCCGGGCAACCAGATTCTGGTTCAGGTTCTCGACGTCAGGCCCGACAAGAACGAGGTCGACCTGATAGAGTCCGCCCTCAGGAACTACAAGGAAGTGACCGTGAGGAAGGAGATACCAGTTACCCCGATAAGCGAGCTCAGCAAGGGAATGGCAGGCGAGACGGTGCGCCTTAGGGGGGAGGTGACCCAGATACAGGTCACGGGCGGTCCGACCGTCTTCACGATAACAGATGGAACGGGAATCACCTGGGTGGCGGCATTTGAGGCCCCCGGCGTCAGGGCTTACCCCAACATAAACGTCGGCGATATAGTCGAGGTAATCGGAAAGGTGGCCTTCCACTCCGGCGAAATTCAGATAGAGGCAAGCGACATGGCCAGGCTCTGGGGTCCGGAGGCGGCCGAGGTCAGAAAGAGAATCGAAGACGTTCTCAACAGGCGCGCCCAGCCGGCGGACGTTGGCTTCCTCGTTGAGAGCGAGGTTTTGGAGAAGCTGAAGCCGAAGATAATGAAGGCGGCGTTCATGATACGCAGGGCCATCCTCGAAGGCAGGCCGATTCTCCTCAGGCATCACTCAGATGCCGACGGCTACACCTCCGGCCTGGCCCTGGAGTACGCGATAGTCCCGCTCATAGAGCAGATTTCGCCGGATTCCGGGGCCAGGTGGAAGCTCTTCAAGAGGAGGCCGAGCAGGGCACCGTTCTACGAGCTTGAGGACGTGCTGAAGGATATAATCTTCATGGTTGAGGACCACGAGAAGTTCGGAGACCCGCTGCCGCTTCTCGTCATAGTCGACAACGGAGGAACGAGCGAGGACATCCCGGCCTACAAGCGCATAAGGGCCTACGGCGTTCCGATTGTGGTGATAGACCACCACGACCCGCGCGAGTGGGTGAGCGAGGATAGGGCGAAGGTCGACGACTACGTCGACGTCCACGTCAACCCGCACCACGTCAAACGCGGCTACTATGAACTCACCGCCGGAATGCTAGCTACCGAGGTGGCGCGCTTCATCAATCCTGAGGTGGAGGATAAGATCAAGCACCTGCCGGCCATAGCCGGAACCGGCGACAGGAGCAAGGCACCGGAGTTCTACCAGTACCTGGAGATAGCGAAGAAATCCAAAGGCTTAACCGAGGAGGATCTCAAGAAGATAGCCGAGGTTATAGACCACGAGGCCTACTTCTGGAAGTTCATGGACGGGCACGGCATCATCGACGAGATTCTGCTCCTTACGGGCAACCTCCAGCGGCACCGCGAACTTATCAACGCAGTCTACCCGGAGGTAAAGGAGAAGCAGGAGAAGGCCCTGAGGGCATCGCTCCCGCACGTCAAGAGCGTCGTCCTGCCGAACGGGGTAAGGTTCAACACGATAGACATCGAGCTGTTCGCCCCGAAGTTCTCCTACCCGAGCCCAGGAAAGCTCTCCGGGCTGATCCACGACCACTTCAAGGAGAAGTACGGCGAGGATGCACCAATCCTGACCCTCGCCTACGGCCCGGACTTCGCGGTTGTCAGGGCGGCCGATGGAATGGCGGCATACAACTTCGACCTGAACGAGATAATTCCAAAGCTTCAGGAAGCCCTTCCAAGTGCGGGAATAGAGGGCGGCGGCCACAGCTACGCAGGCTCCATTAAGTTCTTCGAGGGCATGCGGAAAGAAGTTCTGGAGGAGTTTGCCAAGCAGGTGGTCAAGCTGAAGAGGGCCTGAGGTTTTCCTTTTCTGCCAACCTTTTTAACCCCCCGCGAGAACCTATTCCGAAGAAAGATACGGAGGAATGTTGATGAAAATCGTTCTGGAAGTCACATTTAGGATGGGCGGCGTTTCCTACCGCGGTCACCGCTGGGAGGATGATACGCTGGTTTTCGAGTTCGAGAGGCTGGGGGATGCCTTCATCCAAGTTCTCAGCAGCAGGAAGGTCGAGGTCGACGTGGAAAAGGCCCCTGAGAGAGTCCTCATTGAACTCAAAACAAAGGACGGGGGAAAGGTGTTCGAAGCATCGGAGAGGGACGGAGCGTACTTCGCGGCCGAGCCGTGAAATTTTAATTCCTCTTTTGATATTCTCCTCGGTGGTTTCCATGGAGCTGGTCTCGTTCGATGTCTGGAACACGCTCCTCGACATAAACGTCATGCTCGACGCTATGGCGGTTGAGCTCTCGAAGCTTATGGGAGCGTGCATAGTGGACGTAGTTGAGGGTATGATGCTCACGAGGGAGAGAATAAAGGGCATGCGCGCCAGAACTGCCGGCGACCCGTCCAGGGCCCTTGAGGAGAGCCAGGAGATGCTGGCCGAGCCTCTCGGAATAGACGTCGAACTCGTCAGGAGAGCCGCAGCAAGGGCAGTTCTGAGGGTCGGGGACGAGATAGTCCTACCGGGGGCGAAGGAGGCTTTGGAAGGCGTTAAGCAGAGGGGCTTAAAGGTCACCGTCACGGGCAACGTGATGTTCTGGCCCGGCTCTTACACGCGCCTTTTGCTCGAGCGCTTTGGGCTCATGGACTGCATCGACAAGACCTTCTTCGCGGACGAGGTCAAGGCCTTCAAGCCCATGAGGGAGATGTTCGAGAAGCCGCTCAGGGTCTTCAACGTGAAGCCTGAGGGAGCCGTCCACATCGGCGACACGAAGGCGGAAGACTTTGAAGGCGCCCTGAGGGCCGGAATGTGGGCGGTGTGGATAAACCCAGAGGCGGAGGGAGTTAGGAGAATAGGCGAGAGGGGCTTTGAGGTTCCGGGGGTTGAGGGAATTTTAGAGGTGTTGGAAAGGATAGAAAAGAGAAGATAGCTGGAGTTTGCTCATTATTTCTTTGCTTTTGGCTGCAACCACGCCCCTAGTCCGACCTGCCGCGTCTTCTGGTAGCGTAAATCCTCCCCCTTGTAGCCAAAGGCCTTCAGAATCCTCTCAACCGCCGGCAGAACCTGGTTCTCGATGTAATAGTCTGCATCGTACCTGTGCCTGGTAGGGTCGAACTCATCGAATGGAACGGCCCTGTCCCCTATCCTGCCGGAACCTTTCAAGACGATGTAGCTGATAACCGTACCCGGACGGACTTTAATCCCCCTCGCAGCGAGGCGCTTCGCTATGGCCACGTGCGGGCCAGTTGCCTTGTAGTCCTTCAGCTCCCTCGTAATCTGCTCGTGAATGACGAGCTTCTCTGGCGGAACCTCGTACTTGCTCAGCTTCTCCGTCACCTCTTTGACGATCCTCACAGCTTCTTCAACATCACCGTGCCTCAGTATCGCCTCAAGAACCCTCGCCTGGGTCTCCTTCGCTATCTCGCTCCAGTCGCGCCTCACAATCTCCAGCCCGCGCGTGGTTATCTTGTCCTCCTCATCTATGACGGCGTACTTCTTCTTCGTCACGAAGAAGCCACGCTTGTAAAAGCCCTCGTACTCAAGCTCCAGAAGGCCAGGCAGCTTGGGGTTGATGTAATCAAGAAACTCCTTCGCCTTCTTTCTGACGGTTTCGGTGTCTGCTCCGGGGATTGTCGCGAAAAATCCATCAGTATTGTGAACGAGTATTCCGTTGGCGAAGAACCTGTGGGTTCCCTCAACCTCTATGTCGTAGACGTAGCCATCGTAGGGAATTTCTTCAATCCTTGATGGATTTCTGAGCCCGACTTTCTGCAAATCGCGGGATGCAATGGTTATCAGTTTCATATCGGGAGTTTTGAGGATATCAGCGGGTTTTACCTCCAGATATTCTCCATTTAGGTATCCTATGAGTGAGTGATCCTCCGTAACGTCCAGATACCAGCTGTTGGTCAGCCAGACGCGGTAAATTTTTTTGTCGGTCCTGTGCCTCATGACGTACGGAACCCTCTTCCGCACGAGCCTTCCTCTGTTGTCGAGTGTAAGTGCTTCAACCCCATTAAGAACGCAGTACTCCTTCTCACCAACCATGTAGTCAACATTCTCGAAGAGATCCTCTATAGAGATGAACTCGATCCTGCCGTTTCTTCTGATGATTACCTCGGTGTCCCCTGTGACACTATCCGCGTACAGCACTTTAAAGCCAAATTTCTCCTCTATTTCCCGCATTGTCATCTCAATGTACTGCCTGCCCCAAGCTGTCACGCTCTCGGCGCACTCCCTGCAGTACCAGCGGGCCTTTGCGTAGCCGTAGTAGCCGTAATAGCTATTTGCCAGGATCTTGATGGCCCGTTGCCTGTAATCAAGGAGCTTCTTCTCCAGCGGGTCGATAGTGGCCTTCATGCGCTTCTTTATCTTCTGCCTCTCCTCAAGCAGGTCGCCAAGGAGGCTTGGGATGAAGCCTGGGAAGTCTTTGCAGAACCTATGACCGACCTGCGGGGCCTCGTCGTACTCCTTACAGCCCTCTCTGTTCAGCGTATCCGGTGAAACGTTGTGAGTGATGATGATCGAGGGGTAGAGAGATTTATAGTCGAGGTAGGCTATGTTCTTCCACAGTCCCTTCTCAGGCTCCTTAACGTAGCCGCCGGCGTAGCCGCCCCTGCGCCTCTCAAGCTCCCTGCCGGAAGGCTTGTTCGGGGCAAGTTCGTTCCTCTCGTAGGCCTTCCTGAGGAGGTACCATTCGACGAGGTTGCCGGTGCTGGAGCGCGAGACGTCCCAGAAGCTCTGACCGACGAGGCGCGAGAGCTGGGCCTCCATAGGGAAGAACTCCCTTCCCAGCTCGTAGGTCACCTTCGCGTCCTCCATCGAGTAGCGCGCCACCCTTTCTAAGCCCTCGCCCGTCTCCCATGCCTGCGCTATCTCTTCCGCATAGACCTTCTCCTTCGGCTGTCCAAAGATGGCCTCGTAGACGGCCTCGAGGGTGTACGTGGGCAGGTTGACGGTGTGCCTTATGACGGGGTAGAGGTCGAAGTGGAGCCTCCCCTTCACCTCAACGGCGAAGCGGTCACCCATCCTCTGTATCTTCGGCTCGCTGCCGTCCCTTCCTAGGATGAACTTGACGCCGAGCTTCTCGGAGCGCTTCTTGAGATAGGCGAAGTCGAAGTTATCCCCGTTGTAGGTTATGAGCACGTCGGGGTCCTTCTCCTTGACGACCGTGAGGAAACGCTTTATCATCTCCTTCTCGGTGGAGACGACATCAACGTAGGGCAAGTCGATCTTCTTCCAGGTTATTACCCTCGCTCCTTCCTCGTCGGCGTAGCTTATCATCAGGATAGGCCCTTCGGCAAACTCCTCGCCCTCGTGATAGAGCGTCTCGATGTCGAAGGCGAGCATCCTCAGCTCCTCGTCGCCCTCCATCGGAATGAGGCCTTTGTCTATGAGGTAGCGCTTGGCGAAGGGGATGTCGTACTCGTATATGTCTACGACAGCGGGATGCTTTCTTATTCTGTCGCGTATCGCTGGAACATCCTGAGGGTGGGTGAAGTAGAGCTTCCAGACCTCGACCGGTCTGCCGATGAACTTCTTCTTCACCTTCTCGGCCCTAACGACCCTGACGGTAGTACCGTGTCTCTCGGCAGTTATCTTCTTGACGTCCTCGATCGCGGAATCGTCCCTCAGGAGGGCGTAGATATAAGGCTCGAAGTTCCTGTCGTACTCTATCTTGAACTCGCCGTTCTCCTTCTTGAACACCCTGATGACGGGCTTTCCGTCTTCGGTGATGTAGTCTGTATCGAGGATCATGAGACACACCTGAAGGAATGTAGACCTAGGGGCTAATAAACCTCACCACCACCTTTTTAAACCTCCCATCGAAGTCCCGCCCATGGAACTGTTTTACCGCGTGAGCTTTCAGGAAGTGATGGCGGACGCGCTGATGCTCGTTGAGGAGCGCGAGCTGTCGTCGAAGCACGCACTTGAGAGAGTCTTTAAGCGAGTGGCCGGAAAGGACCGCGAGAAGGCGAGGGGTTTAGCCCACGCCTACGTCTTCGAGATAGAGAAGTGGCGGGCCAAGATAGACTTCATAATCAACTCGGTTTTGAAGGGCTCGACGGTTGAGGATCTCGACCTCTACCTGGCCAACCTCATGAGGATAGGAACTTTTGAGATACACTCCCGGAAGGTCCCGCCGGCTGTTGCCACTGACTCGATAATCCGCGTCGTCAAGGAGCGCTTTGATTTCTCCCGTGCCAAATTCGTCAACGCGCTCATGCACTCGATAGAGAAGTTCGACGTCGATAAAGCATTGAAGAAGTTGAAGGAGAAGGACAGAATCGAGTGGCTCTCCATTAGATTCTCCCACCCGCGCTGGTATGTGGAGTATGCTATCGACCTGTTTGGCTACGATGAGGCTGTCCGATTGCTCCTCAGCAACAACAGGCCGCAGAGGTATTACATCAGGGCCAACACACTGAAGACGGACGTTGATTCCCTCCGCGACTACCTTGAGGAGAAGGGCGTTAGAACTGCCTTAACTCCGGTTCCCGACGTTTTGAAGGTTCTTGAATACAAAACTCCGGTCACGAGGCTCGACTGGTATAAACAGGGGAAGTTCGTGGTTCAGGATTTAGCTTCGGCCTACGTCGCCCACGTCCTGAATCCGGAGCCGGGCGAGAGGGTTCTCGATCTTGCCGCCGCCCCTGGCTCAAAGACCTTCCACGCGGCGGCGCTGATGGAGAATAAGGGCGAGATCATCGCTGTTGACTACTCCTACGACCGTCTGATGAGAATGAAGGAGAAGATGAAGCTCCTGGGGATTAAAAACGTTAAACTGGTCCATGCCGACGGTCAGAACTTCAGGGACAAGGCCGGCTTTGACAGAATAATCCTCGACGCCCCGTGCTCAAGCTCCGGAACCTACCGCCAGTTCCCCGAGGTAAAGTGGAGGTTTGATGAGGACAAGATCAAGCGCATAATCAGCGTGCAGAGGAACATGCTTCGCAACGCCTACGAGAACCTTCGCGACGGCGGCGAGATGACCTACTCGACCTGCTCGGTCAGAATCGATGAGGACGAGGAGAACGTGCTCTTCGCGGTGAACCGCGTTGGTCTGGAGCTTGTTCCCTATGAATTCAGCTGGGGAGATAGGGGCTTTCTGGAAATCGGCGATAAGGTTTTTCGCGCTTGGACTCACAAACATGACTGCAACAGCTTTTTCATTGCGAAGATGAGGAAGTTTTGAGTTACCAAACGTGATACTTTTCTTGATTACCATTATACCATAGTCCGATCAGAGTATGGAGACAACATGGCGTATAGTAACCCTTTTAAGGGACAATCATTCAGGCAGGTTGGATTAGTCTGGTTCAATATTTAGGCCCGACATTTTGGAGGTGCTTTGAATGAGGATCAGACCAATGATAAGGCACTACTCTAAGGTCTTCCTCTCCTTTCTCTTGCTCGTTTTCCTCGTTGTAATAATACCGGCAACGGCAAGTGCCCTTATAAACCAGGCGACCGGGATGAGGCTCGGCGAGTTTTCAAGAGAATACTTTTCGTTCCGTTTTGTCCCGATGGATTACAATGGGCCGGGCGTCACCTACCTGAAGAACGGGGAAGATCTTACCGGGGCAGAACCCCCTCGTTCCGCGAAATGGCAGGGCGGCTTCTCCGTAAACGACATTCGGAGTATGATTGCTAATGCAGGAATACGGGCCAAGGAAGTTTATCTTCCGCTGTACCTCTCAGACGAGAATTCCAGCACTCCTGAGGACTGGATAATTTTAGTGCCGCTCTTGGGAGGAGACGGAGGGGCTGACTGCTACGTTTCAGACGAAAAGGTAGCCGGGAAGACTGGGGGAGTCGAGATAAAATATCGTTACACCTACCTCATAGATAACTTCCAGGAGTATGACGGCATCGCCACCATCAGGATCGGTAAGGTCAAGGTTCTTCCAAGAAACGACGAGAAGAGCAGGGTTCTCAGGGCGATTCTAAAGAGCTGGGAGAAATACGATGATAAAGCCTGCATAGCCTCTCTGGAGTTCGCGAGAAAGCTGCTCGGGCCATATGGCGTTGGGGACGACCTTGGAGAGCTCTCCACGGGGAACCAGGGGATAATAGTTATAACCGACGGAAGCTAGGGCATAGAGGATATCTACCGGGCCATCTCCAGGGAGGCGGCTAAACACAACCTCTCCGTCGTCATGAGGGTTATAACGCCCCGCTGGGTTTTTGGGGTGGAATCTTCTGCCAAAGGGAGCCTCTGGGACTACTTGTGGGGCTACGTGGCCCTCTTCCTCCCCGTGCTGCCCGCGCTGCTCGTTATAATGGGTCGAGAAAGGGAGGACGAGGAGAGGATGAGGTACCTGATCTCGACCAACGGGGGCAGAGAAAGGGTTCTGGATCTAATAACCTCTGTAACCGTTCTTTTCGCCCTTGCGTTGATCGCTCTTTTCCTTGACAAAAGAGCATCTCTCCTTTCGGCTGTAATGCTCTTGCTCGTTTATGTTCTGAGAAACTTTGTTGCCGATAAGGAGCCCGGAGAAAGATACGCCCTCACGGCTTCCCTGCTGGTCGTTCTGGGCATCCTTGGAGGTCTCCTCCATTACAACCTCCGGCTGAGACTTTATGCCTCGGGTATCTTGGGTTATCTCTCCTCCCTCGGAAGTTCTGACGCTTCCATGCTGATTTC
Source organism: Thermococcus sp. (assembly GCA_027075325.1). Lineage (GTDB taxonomy): Archaea > Methanobacteriota_B > Thermococci > Thermococcales > Thermococcaceae > Thermococcus. Next base: position 13,989 of record JALTBN010000051.1, read on the forward strand.
TTTAGTTGCTTTTAGGTACCTTCCTGGAGTTCTGATTTCAATTGGAGTACTCTCGCTTGTTTTCCTCGTGAGTAGGGTTGGAAAGCCCCAGTACGGAGCCCTTACAAGGCTTCTCTCTTCCGGGATGGTATCTATAGGAGTTCTTTTCCTTTACACAGCACTGCTGTTCTCGACTCCTTTAGTTTCGCTGGCCTCGGTAATTGATACTTACAGCGGCGGCGCAACAGGAGTTATCAACTTTGCGGACTCAAATAGCCTGCCCAAAGCCTACAACCTGGCCCTTGAAGCAGTCTCGGGAAAGGACGTGGCCTACGCGACCCTCTGGGACGCGGGCACCGTTGTTCAAGGAAAGGGGATGGCCTATTCAACCCACGGCAGGCTTTTATGCTACGACCGCGACTTCCTGGAATTCCTGAGGAAGGCCGGTGGGATGAGCACGACTGCACAATTGCTCTACCACAGGCTTTCTTCCAATCCCGAAGGGCTCGTGGTTCCCGGATACTACCTTGAGGAACTCAAAAAGGCCGGAGTTGTGCAGGTTTCGAGGAAGCAACTCACCGTTGCCGTGGTGGACGATGACTGGAACCCTCACGAGATCTCTGCTTCCTATGGAATCGTTGAGTTTCTCCCCGGAAACATCGAAGCCCTGCTCATCTCGTGTGAAGTTGCAAGGAAAAACGGCCTTAACCCAAAACCCGCGTTCCTCCTGCTCAACGGGGACTCCAAAACGACGGCGGAGATAATGGAGGCCATAAACGAAACAGCCGCCTCGTATCCGGAGGCGTTTGAGAAGCTGTGGTCTATGGAAGGGGTATCCACCCACGTTGAGTCCCAGTTTGAAGACCCGAAGAGCTTTATCCCCTCGCTGCTCTCGGGTGCCCTGATGGTAGCCACTGGAGTGGTAGTGGGGCTCAGAGACGGGGACAGGCTGTCTACTCTCGCTAAGCTCATGAAGGTCAATGGGGAAGAGCCGCTTTCTCTCCTGGCCGTCATTGCTCCGGTCCTTCTCGTGCTGGCCTTTGTCCCGGCCTCAATGCTCCGGGACGGCTATTACTTAGTTTCAACAGGCTTCATAAGCGGAAAGCTGATGCTGATCGGCCTCGTACCTCTGCTTTCTCTCTTTGCAGGGCTTCTCCTCTACTTCGTCTCAATACTGGGGAAAGTGAAGGGGGTGTGATCTTTGTCAGAAGGGTGGAATATCGCCTGCGAAGGTCTCACCGTCAAATATATGACTGGAGAAAGCCAGACCACTGCACTTCAGGACTTCACCGGCTCCTTTACCCCTGGAAAAATAACGGTCGTGTTCGGTCCGAGCGGTTCCGGGAAGACGACCCTGCTGAAGGCAACCGCCACGCTCCTTCGGCCAACGGAGGTGAGGGTGATTTATGGTGGAAAAAATCCCTACGATCTTCCTAAGAAGGAACTGCTAGCCCTCAGGCGGGAAATAGGGATCTCCTTCCAGCGGCCGGTTTTCGTTTCCCAGCTTACCCTCTGGGAGAACATAGAGCTCGTCCTGAACTCTTCGGGCAAACTGGATGATGATCACAGAAAGCTCACGGTTCATCTGGCGAAGCGGCTGGGAATTGAGAAACTGCTGTCGAAGAAACCTCACGAGGTCAGCGGCGGTGAGCTTAGGAGGGCCTCGATAGTCATGGCCCTCTCGAAGGATCCCTCGGTTGTCATCCTGGACGAGCCCACGGCCTACCTGGACGAGGAGTCTTCAAAAAAAGGTAGTGGGGATCCTTGAGAACCTCAAAGAGGAAGGAAAAACTATCATCGTCTCAACCCACGATCCCGAGCTTATACGCATCGCGGATGTCACGTACAGGCTCAGGTACGGGAGGGTTGTTGGGGTTCAGGGAGGTTCTTAGGATTTAAATCTCCAGATTCTAGGCTTTATTTTTTTAAACCAGAGGCTTCCTTCTCACCGGCCCCCACGGCTTTTCTTCCACGAATATCTCGGCGGTAAAACGGTAGACTTTCGTGTCCGGATCAAGCCAGCAGTCGGGTGGTAGGCCCGCCTTCCAGCAGGCCTGAGCCAGAAACTCCTCCTCGTCCCAGCCCCACTCGATTGGCACCTGCGGGAGGAGCAGGCCAGAGTAGATGCCCTTCTCGATGAGCAGGCCGTCGCGGCCGACCTTGATCTTCTTCGGCCTCTCCTCGGGCTGGCCCTCCACCGGCTCGGGCGGCGTCAGAACACTGACCTCCACAACCAGGTCGTCGAGCTCGCTCTCCCTCACGGGCGGGAAGCGCGGGTCGTCGACTGCCGCATAGATTGCGGCCTTGATGGTCGCCTCGACGAGCGGGTAAATCGGGAGCGGAAAACCTATGCAGCCGCGCAGGGCCATCTGAGGCGGCGCGTGCCTGTTGCTGAGCGTGACGAAGACCCCCATCTTCTCCCACAGCTCCGGCGGGGTGTCCTCGGGAGGCTTTATCGTTTTACCGTGCCTCACGTACTCCTCAACGGCCTTCCTCGCGAGCCTGACGAGGAACTCGCCCCACTCGTCCTTTATCGCAGCCATCTCTATCACCCACTATCCAGTATGATCTAACAGATTATTTAGCTTTGCTTTCCCGCAAAATTTAAAAGATTGCCGAAAAAAGTTAAGTCGGGTGCCGAAATGGTTATAGTGGAGTTCGTGGTCGTCCCCCTGGGCGAGAGGAGTCTGAGCGGATACGTGGCGGAGATAGTAAAGCTTTTAGAGAGTCGGGGTGTTAAATATCAGCTGACGCCGATGTCAACGATAATTGAGGTCCCGACGGTTGGGGGAGCGTTCGAGATAATAAAAGAGGCGCACGAGCGGATGTTCAAACTGGGCGCGGACAGGGTTTCAACGACCATCAGGATAGACGACAGGCGGGACAGGGAAGTCAAGATGGAGGATAAAGTCCGCTCCGTCATGGAGAAGGTGCGGTCTGGAGGATGATGCTACTATGAAGGCCCTTGTGCTCGCGATAGACAGGGACGACGACTTTGGGAAGAAGGCGGGAGTTAAGGGGCCGATCATCGGAAAAGGAAAGTGTATAGATGCGGCGCTGAAGCTCAGCCTGGCCGATCCGGAGGACAGCGACGCCAACGTTGCCTACGCCGCGGTGAAGCTCTACGACGAGCTCAGAAAGGGCGACGAATTCGATGATGTCGAGGTGGCCATTATAACAGGACACCCGGATGTGGGGGTTAAAAGCGACCTTGAGCTTGCAAGACAGCTTGAAGAGGTGCTGGAGCACTTTCCGGCGGAGGGCGTTATAACCGTGACGGACGGGGCGGAGGACGAGCAGATTTTCCCGATCATCAGCTCCCGCGTTCCGATCATCAGCTCAAGGAGGGTGGTCGTCAAACAGAACGAGACCATAGAGACCACCTATTACGTTGTTTACCGCTACTTAAAGGAGATTATGAGCGACCCTGAGGCTTCAAAGGTCTTTCTCGGAATACCGGGGTTCATCCTGTTGCTCTACGGAATAGGGAAGCTCATAGCAATAAGCCAGCCCGAGAGCATGAACGTAATATCCGGTATTATCAGCGGCACCCTCCTTCTCCTGATAGGCGGGTACGCCTTCACCAAAGGGTTCCGGTTTAGGATAATGGACGCCCTCGTCAACGAGTTCATCCAGGTCATCTTCGGTGTTGCCGGTCTCATAGTTGTTATATCCGGGATGATAAGGGCCTACAGCGATCTGGACGCCTATGCTCAGAGCCTGCTTCACCATCAACCCAGTACGGGCCTTATCTCCCTCGTGCTCTACATAAACTCGATAAACACGACACTAATGGTTGGTATAGCCGTTGCCCTCATCGGAAGAATAATACAGGCCTACATGAGGCGCGATTCGCACCTCTGGTACAACGTGACGGCGCTACTGATACTCCCGACGTTCTGGATAATTCTTGACATGACAACGAGGTACGCCCTCTCCGTCCTGACCTTCTACTCGGCCGGTACGATCCTCGAGATACTCGGAGCACTCTTTGACGTTGCCCTCAGCATGTTGGCGGGCTCAATGCTCAGAAGATATATGATAGAATGGGCCAGGAGTGGTAAAGTTGAAGCTGGAACAGGCACTGAGAGCGTATGATGAGCTTTTAAGGAAGAAACGCAGGGAGAGCGAGTCTCTTGAGGGGGAATACCTGACCAGAACCCTGGAGATAGTCAGAGAGATATCCACAGCTCTGGATGAGCTGGAGGCTAGGGAACCCCCTTCAAAAGTGGACCCGACCCTGCTTAAGATCGCCCTCAGGGAGAGAAATACGTACATCTCCACGATGAGAAAGGCTATTGACCGTATATCCTCAATGGAAGACCTCGGAAAACGCCTTCAGGAACTTTCCAGGATACACACGGGGCACGGCAGGTACACGCTGACGCTTTTTGAGAAGGAAGTTTACAGGATAAACAGACTCCTGAAGGAGCTGGGTGAGCTCTACGCCGCTTACTCTGCCAAAAAGGCTTCGATAGAAGGGAGCCTTCCGGAACTTCACATCGGTGAGATCCTGGATGAGATTCGGACCCTCGAAGAGGAACTGGAGCAATACGAGAGAAAGCTCTCCGAATTGAAAAAGGAGAAACTCCGGATCGAAGGGGAGAGAACATCCGGGGCTGACACGGGAAATGAACTGCTTGAGAAGAAACGGGAGCTGGAGTTAAGGATTAGAACGCTGGAAACCGAAGTGCGCTCCAAGGCTTCCAAACTCCAGAAACCCCTGAAGCGAATGAGGCTCCCGGAGGCGGAGCCATTTCTCAGGAGCAGTTCTCACGTGCTTGAGCATCCGGATGATTTCCTGAGTCTGCTGAAAAAGGTTGAACCAAGGCTTGAAGGGAAGTACCGGAAGAGCGCAGAGTGGCTCCTTAAAAACCTTCCTGAGAAAGAGAAGGAGCTCCGGGAATTAAAAGCCGAACACGAGCATCTGGAATCCGTGCTTGATTCAAGGACAGAAGAGAGGAGAAACGCAGAGCACGAACTGGCTTCACTGGAAGAGCACATAAAGGCAGTTGAGGAGAATGCATCAAAGCTCAGAAAGAGGCTCGGTTCCCTCAATGAAGAACTAAAGAAAGAACTCTCCCTCCTGAGCCGGGTGGTCGGTGAGGAGGTAGAACCCCCGGAGAAAGGTTTATGAATTAGGTGACCCTAATTCTTTTGGTGGTGAGAATGTTCAAGGTTGATAGATTACGCTTCGGAACGGCCGGGATTCCCCTCTCAACGGACAAACGCTCAACCGTTGACGGTATAAAACGCGTGAGAGAGCTTGGGCTGGACGCGATGGAGCTTGAGTTCGTCCGCGGCGTCAACATGAAGACGGAGCTGGCCAAAAAGGTCAAGTACGTAGCGAAGAAGAACGACGTCCTTCTCACGGCCCACGCCCCATACTACATCAACCTCAACGCTGCCGAGAAGGCTAAAGTAGAAGCCAGCAAGAACCGCATCGTTCAGAGCGCCGAGAGGCTCTACGATGCCGGCGGCTGGAGCGTGGTTTTCCATGCCGGCTACTACCTCAAACAGCCGAAGGAGAGCGTTTACCAGAAGATTCTTGAGGCCCTGAAGGATATCCAGAGAGAGCTCATGGACAAAGGAATTAAGGTCTGGATAAGGCCCGAGCTGACGGGGAAGCCGACCCAGTTCGGCGATTTAAAGGAGATTGTGAAGCTCAGCGAGGAGGTTGAGATGGTCCTGCCAACGATAGACTTCGCGCACGCGCACGCGAGGAACAAGGGCAAGTGCAACTCCACCGAGGAGTGGCGCGAGATGCTCGCGTTCATGGAGGACAGGCTCGGCAGGGATGCACTGGACAACATGCACATCCACATGAGCGGCATCGAATATACATCCAAGGGCGAGAAGAGACACCTGCCGCTCCAGGAGAGCGACATGAGGTGGGAGGACCTTTTGAAGGTTCTCAAGGAGTTCAAGGTTAAAGGCGTCGTCATAAGCGAGAGTCCCAACATAGAGGACGACGCGCTGCTGATGAAGAAGAAATACGAGGAGATAGAGGTCTGATCAGGCCCTCTCCACCATCCCATGCTCTTCCAGGATTTCGATAACTTTCTCCACGGGCAGGGCATACCTCACGTGCCCGTTTCCTTCCACCGTTTCTGCCTGGAGGAGTGCGTTGATTATCGCCTCTTCCGTCGCTTCAGCAGCCCCCCTGAAGAGTTTGCTCAATGCATTATCGGGCAGGAAGCTGACCATTTCTGGTTCCGTTCCGACCGGGACCGTCTGGACCGTCGAGAAAGCCAAAACGACGTCGCCGCTCCCGTGGTAGGCGTAGCCGCCGGTTCTCGCGAGGCCAACGATTGCCCTCTTCGCCAGTCTCTTCAACTGCCTGGCCGTTAAAGGAGCGTCCGTCGCTACAACCATCGAAATGCTCCCCTTGCCGGAGGTACCCCCTCCTGGATAGTCCATCAGGTAGAGACCAACCGGAACGCCGGCGATGGTCAAATCCTCCCTCCTACCAAAGTTCGCTAAAACGAGTGACGCTACCTTATATTTCTCCCCGCTTATCTCGACGACCCTTGAGGAAGAGCCGATTCCGCCCTTGAACTCGAAGGCGCTCATCCCGGTTCCAGCTCCGACTGAACCCTCCTCGAAGCCGAGTTTAGCCCCTTTAACGGCCTCAAAGTAGTGCTCCTCACGGACGGCCATCTTTCTGATGTTGTTCAGGTAGGAGTCGTTGCACTCCATAACCACTGGAGAGACGCTCCTTAAATCCGAGTTCAGCTCAATCATGTGCTTGACCACAGCGTTCGCAACGGTGTAAACGCTCAGCGTGTTGGTGAGCGCTATTGGAGTCTCGATGTAGCCGAGTTCATCGACCTGGACGAAGCCTATCGGCTTTGAAAAGCCGTTCATAACAAAAGTCGAGGCGAAGAGCTTCTCCCGGTAGGGGTTCTTTACAGGAGGGAGCAGAACCGTGACGCCCGTTCTGGTGTTTTCGCCCTCGATGAGCGTGCTGTGGCCGACCCTGACCCTTAGATCCGCTATGGAGTTTCTCTTCCCGTGCTCATGGAGACCGATTCTTATCCCCAGCTCAGGGGCCTTCATCTCAATCCCCAGGGGATTAGGACGGGGAGTTTTTAAGGCTAGCTTTAAAAGGTCCCTTCCGTAGATGGGATGGGCGATGAAGAGTAGCAAGCATGCTGAGACCCAAGAATGATGACGTGAACACCCTCCGAGCCCGACAAAGTTTTTTAGCTGTTATTCATAGTGCTGGAAGGGGAGCCCCATGGGTCTGCTGGGAAAGTTCTTTGGCAAAAAACAGGAGCCGGACACTGAGGAAATTGAAGTCGTGTCCAGGAATCCCGTTGCGACGTTCCTGGTTGAGAACGTTCTTAAAGTAATGAAAAGGGAGATCCTAATCGGGACGGTCAAAGGGGGCATGGTTTATCCGGGCTACAAAGTCAAGGGTAATGGTGTTGCCCTTGTATATGCCATTGAGAGGAACAGGGAGCGCGTTGAGTTCGCCGTTGATGGAGACCGGGTTGCTCTGCTTTTGGAAGGCAGGATAAAAGTAAGAAAAGGGGATGTCGTTGAGGTTTATCAGTCGTGAGGTGAGAATATGATAATCTGGGATGACCACTTCCACGTCGATCCGTACCACGGCCTGTTCCTGGATGCCGTGAGGGAGTTCCACAAAGCTGGAGGGACTCACCTGGTAGTCGTCTACAAGACGGCCCACGACTACGGCTTTCCGGGCCTCAAAGCGGAGGACTTCATGAAAGCGATGGACTTCCACATCGAACTGGTTGAGAGAATAAACAGGGAGACGCCGGTGAAGGCCTACGCGGTAGTTGGCGTTCATCCGGCAGAGTTCGATTATCTGGCGAGAGAGAAGGGGCTGGAGTATGCCAGAAACGAGGTTATGAAAGCCCTGGAATACGCCCAAAAGCTGTGCCTTGAGGGTAAGGCAATAGGCATAGGGGAGATAGGAAGGCCGCACTACGAGGTTCCTTCGGAGATCTGGGAGGCGAGCATCGAGCTTATGAAGTACGGAATGGGCCTTGCTAAAGAAGCGGACTGCGCAGTCCAGCTCCACACGGAGAGCTTCGACGAGGAGAAGTTCAGGGAGCTTGGGGAATACGTGAAGGAAGTAGGGATAAAGCCCCACAAGGTCGTTAAGCACTTCTCGCCGCCGCTGGTTAAGGTAGCCGAAGAGGTTGGCGTCTTCCCGAGCATAATATCCAGCAGGAAGAACCTAAAGGCCGCAATAGAGCAGGGGAACAGGTTCATGATGGAGACTGACTACATAGACGACAAAAGGCGGCCGGGGGCGGTTCTCAGCCCGAAGACCGTGCCGAAGAGGACGAAGGCCTTCCTCCAGAACGGGATCTTCACGGAGGAGGACGTTTACAGGATCCACGTGGAGAACCCAAGGAAGGTTTACGGGGTTGAGGTGGATGAGTGAGGGGACAGCCATGGAGCAGAGGACCCACAAGCTGACGTCTACGAAGTTGGTGGGGAGGCCCCTAAAGGTCGGGCCGCCTGAGGCAGAAGTGGTTTTAGAGACAACCGAGGAAATGGTCGTCGATGAATACGGCCTTGTCCACGGGGGCTTCACCTTCGGTCTCGCGGATTATGCGGCGATGCTGGCAGTGAACGAGCCCACCGTTGTCCTCGGAAAAGCAGAGGTAAGATTTCTCAAGCCGGTGAAAGCAGGGGAGCGACTTTTGGCCAGGGCCAGAATCGTTGAGGACCTGGGCAGGAAGAAGATCGTCATGGGAGAGGTCTTCAACGAAGACCATGAGAAGGTGTTTGAGGGGACTTTCCACTGCTACGTCCTGGAAAGGCATGTGCTTGAGTGATCCAAAATTTTTTATTCCCAAATATCGAAATCCGATATCGGTGTTCGATATTATACGCATGATGCGACGGGTTCTCATTGGGTTCATGGGTATTCACGTGCTCCACCATGCGAGCGAGGGGGAAGTAACGGGAAAGTTCATGATGGAGGAGCTGGGGAAGCACGGCTACAAAACAAGTCCGGGAACTATATACCCTCTCCTCCATAAAATGGAGGAAATGGGGCTCCTGGAGAGCCGAAACGAGGTGAGAAACGGCAGGCGCGTGCGTTTATACCGGGCGACACCGGAAGGGGAGAAACTTCTCCAGGAAGCAAGGGATAAGGTCAGAGAGCTCTGCATGGAGGTTCTGGGGGAGTAACGATGGGAGATAATGATAAAGGCGAAATTGAGAGGAGAATCTTCGGAATAAGCTGGAACGTCTTTCTTCTTGGGATAGTCAGCTTCCTCAACGATATGAGCAGTGAGATGATAAGCCCGATAGTGCCGAGCTACCTCACCGACGTCCTCGGAGAGGGAAAGCTCATCAGCGGTTCAATCATGGGCGCGATTGAGAGCGTGAGTTCACTCTTCAAGGTGGCCTTCGGCTACGTCAGCGACCGCTTTAGAAGGAGGAAAGCCTTCGTCTTTACTGGCTATGCGCTTTCGACTCTGGCCAAGGGTTCTCTGGCCTTCACCCGCTACTGGTGGGACTTTTTAACTCTCAGGGTTCTCGACAGGGTTGGTAAAGGGATAAGGACGGCACCGAGGGACGCCCTCATAGCCGAATCCAGCGAGAAGGGAAAGTCCGGCAGATCCTTTGGCTTTCACAGGATGATGGACACGCTTGGGGCAGTCGCCGGCCCTTTAGTCGCGATAGGGCTTATGAAGCTCCTTGTTAAGCTTCCAAAGGAAACGGCATACCGGTATGTTTTTCTCCTCTCAGCGGTGCCCGGTATAATCGCCCTCTTCGTCATTGTCCTCTTCGTAAAAGATCGGGGGCGGGAGGTTAAAAAGAAGATAACTGGCATTTCAGCGCTCAGGGACAGAAACCTTCAGCTCTTCCTTGCGGTTGTCGCCATCGGGGCCATGGGAAGGTACAGCTACGCATTTACTCTCTGGAAGGCGGAGGAACTTGGATACACCGTGATCCAGGGAATGGCGTTCTATGCCCTCTTTAACCTCATCTACGCCCTTTCCGCTTATCCTATAGGCACTTACTCCGACAGGTTTGGGAAGAAGAGGATGATAACCATCGGATTCGGGGTCGCGGCTCTGGCGTCGCTGGCATTTGCCTGTGCCAGCAGTCTACCAACCATCTTAGCGGCGTTCGTCCTCTACGGTCTCTATACGGCCATCGAGGATACCGTTCCAAGGGCATACATGGCAGATCTCGCCCGCGAATATGAGAAGGGGACGGTTATAGGAGCCTACCACACGGTCTTTGGAGTTTTTGTGTTTCCGGCCTCGGTCATAGCGGGCTGGCTGTGGAAGAGTTACTCCCTTACCTCCAGCTTCATATTCTCGACCGCTATGAACGCGATAGCGCTCGTCTTAATGTTGGTTATCCGCGACCGCTGATGTTATAATGACGAATCTTTCCCCATTATTCATCCAATTTTTGTCAAAAAGACTAAAAACCCATGCCCCAATTCTCCCCGGTGGACATCATGCGGATACTCATCATCGGCACAGGGGGCACGATAGCCAGTGCGATGACGGAGAGGGGCTATAAGGCCCAGCTGGGCATCGATGAGATACTTGACATAGCGGGTATAAAGCCCCGAAACGGTGAGATTATCGAGAGTCTTGACCTCCTCAACGTTGACAGCACGCTGATGCAGCCAGAGGACTGGGTGACGATAGGCAGGGCAGTCTTCGAGGCCTTTGGAGAGTACGATGGAATCGTCATCACCCACGGGACGGACACTCTGGCCTACACCTCCTCAGCCCTGAGCTTTATAGTGAGAAACCCACCGGTTCCCGTTGTATTAACCGGTTCAATGCTCCCGATAACGGAACCGGGCAGCGATGCGCCAAGAAACCTGAGAACAGCCGTTACTTTCGCCAGGTCTGGAATACCAGGGGTTTACGTTGCTTTCATGGATAAGGTAATACTTGGAACGCGCGCCTCTAAGGTAAATTCCCTGGGTCTCAACGCATTCCAGAGCATAAACTATCCGGATATTGCATACGTGAAGGGTGAGAAGCTGATTGTGCGGGAGCATCCGAAATTTCCGGGAGGAGAACCCTCTTTCGATCCGCGGCTCAACCCGAACGTCGCGGATGTACGTCTAACCCCCGGCTTTTCCCCGGAGGCGTTCCTGGCCCTCTCGAACGCAGTGGACGGAATCCTCATAGAGGGGTACGGAGCCGGAGGCATACCTTACCGCGGTCGCGACCTTTTGTCGGCGGTGTCCAGCGTTTCGAAGGGAAAGCCGGTCCTCATGACCACCCAGGCAGTCTACGGCGGTGTGGATTTAACGCGCTATGAAGTTGGCAGGAGGGCCCTTGAGGCCGGTGTGATACCGACGGGGGACATGACGAAAGAAGCCGCCCTCACCAAGCTTATGTGGGCCATTGGGCACACCAGTGACGTGGAAAAAATTCGGGAGATAATATGCAGGAACGTTGCAGGAGAGATAAGCGAAATCAAGCAGTGAGCTTTTTGAGCTCAGCTTCCCCAACAATGAGGGGCCGCTCCGCCTCTATAACGTAGCTCAGCTCCCACGTAACCTCTCCACGGTTCATGAGCTCGGCGTAGCGTTTTGCGTTCTCCTCTGCCTCCCTTATGTTCTCTGCCTCAATTATCCTTCTCACGTACCACTTCATATCCCCGTATCTGAGCTTGAACTCTGCCATGAACATCCCCACCACCGTGTTGTGGCTTCTCAGGAAATCTTAAAATGATTCCGGCGAAGTGTTAAACAGTTCCGTTTGTCAAAATAAACGTTATTAACCCAAGGGATTAATTTCGTTGGGTGATACCATGGGAGTTGAAGACCACAAGGAAAAGGCTCCGAAGAGGTTCAAGTTTGCCGTTGTAACAGTCAGCGACACAGCCAGTAGGGGAGAGAAAGAGGACAAGAGCGGGAAGTTCCTTGTTGAGGAGCTTGAGAAGGCAGGGCACGAGAGGGTTCTATACCAAGTGGTCCCGGATGAAAAGATGGAGATAATTGGGGCGGTTGTTGACGCCTTCCGCGCCGGGGCGGAGGTTGTGGTGACCTCTGGCGGGACTGGGATAACGAGCAGGGACATAACCATAGAGAGCCTCAGGCCGCTCTTTGATAAAGAACTGTCCTTCGGGGAGATTTTCCGATTGGCGAGCTACGAGGAGATAGGAACCGCCGCAATGATAACACGGGCCACAGGAGGCATAATAAGGAGCTCAGGAAGGGCAATTGCCGTTTTCTGCCTTCCGGGCAGCCTTGGGGCCGCCAAGACTGGGATAAAGCTAATCCTGAGTGAAGCGGGTCACGTGCTCAAACACGGGAGGGAGTGAGATGAGGGAGTTCAAGAGGCTCACACCGTACAGGGAAGCCCTGTCCCTTCTTCTGAACGATTTAGATGAAATCCCCGAAGTAGAGGAGGTTCCCCTCGATGAGGCAGCGGGGCGGGTTTTGGCTGAGGACGTTGTTTCGCCGGTGGACAGCCCGCCCTTTGACAGGGCTGCCGTTGATGGATATGCCGTTAGAGCTGAGGACACTTTTCCGGCGAGGGAGTACAGGCCGGTGGAGCTAAGGGTAATAGACGAGGTTCCAACCGGGAGCGAGAGCGGTAAGGTTGTAGAACCCGGAACTGCAGTGAAGCTCCTAACTGGGGTTAAAATGCCCGACGGGGCAAACGCAGTCCTGATGCAGGAGATGGCCGAGCGTGAAGGCGGCATAATCAGAGTTCTCCGGCCGGTTGCCCCAGGGCAGAACGTCGCGATGAAGGGAGAGGACGTCAGAAAAGGGCAAACCATCCTCAGAAAAGGGCAGATTCTCAGACCTCAGGACCTGGCGATACTAAAGAGCATCGGCTTCACCAGCGTTATGGTGAAGAGAAAGCCGAGGGTAGGGATAATAGTCACGGGCAGCGAGCTCATCGAGGGATTCAATGAAGAGGCTTTAAAACACGGCAAAATCATTGAGAGCAACTCCATCATGCTGAAGACCCTCGTCAGGCAGTACTTCGGGGAGCCGAGATTCTACGGAGTCCTTCCCGACGATGAAGTTAAGATTGGCGAGGCGATTAAAAAAGCCCGTTCCGAGAACGACCTCGTCCTCGTAACAGGTGGTTCCGCCTTCGGGGACATGGACTTCGCCCACCGCTTCGTTGAGCCCCTCTTCCACGGCACCACGATAAAGCCCGGAAGGCCGATAGGCTACGGCGAGAGAACCTTCGTCATGAGCGGCTACCCCGTTGCCGTCTTTGCCCAGTTCCAACTCTACGTTAAGCACGCCCTTGCCAAGCTCGTTGGGGCCAGGAACTACGAGGTTCGCGTTAAGGCAAGGCTCACCGAGAGGGTTCCGAGCCAGCTCGGCAGGTACGAGTTCGTCAAGGTCTGGTACAAAGATGGAAAAGCGAGGCCGATAAAGAAGAAGGGGAGCGGGATAATAAGCTCGCTCGTGGAGAGCAACGGTTACATAGAGATTCCAGAGGACAGCGAGGGTTACCTGGAAGGAGAAGAGGTTGAGGTTACGCTCTACAGTTGAATCCTGGGATAAATCAGACGAGAAGGGTTTCCCATGCCGGCCTCTTGACTATATCCCTGACTTCCTCCGGGATATCGGAGAGGCTCAGGGAGTCGAGGATCTCCAAGACCTCACTCATTTCTTTCTTTCGCTCTTCCATTAGCCTCTCCAGATAATCTGAGGATGCCCAGGGGAGGACCTCCCGTATCAGTTCGTCCCTCTTTGCCATCGCCTGCATGGGGCATCATTCCGTTGTACGTGACTGGGATATTTAAGCCTTTTCTATTCATATTTTGTATCTCCGGGTGATGAGTATGCAAAATGTGTATAACTCTAAGCCGGGGTAAATGGACGGGCATTCGACTTAGAACACGTGGACGGCACTCGTCTTGAAGCCGGCCCACACCTTTTTGCCGGTTTCGAGACCGAGCTCGAAGACAGAAGAGCGCGTGACGAAGGCCGAAAGCTCCATGTTTCCGGATTTAAGCCTCACCCGGACGAGCGGCCCCAGTTCCTCAACTCCATCTACCACAACCTCAAAGGTGTTTCTCATCGAGCTCTTCAAAGGCCCGGCTGAGAGGACGATGTCCTCCGGCCTTACCCCAACTCTCACCCTTCCAGAGGCCTCGACCGGGAGCTCTATGGTTATCCCGCTGGCCCTGAGAATCCGGCCATCGGCGGTCCCCTCGATTATGTTCTCGAAGCCGAGGAACCTGGCAACCTCCTCGTTCGCTGGTCTTGAAAAGACCTCCCTAACATCCCCGACCTGGACGAGTCTTCCGCCCAGCATGACCCCCATGCGGTCCCCCAGACTCACGGCCTCCTCGAAGGAGTGGGTAACGTGCAGGGCAGTAAACCCTAACTCCTTTCTCCACCGCTTCATCTCCCCAATGAGCCTTCCCCTCGTTCTGACGTCAAGATTGGCTAACGGCTCGTCAAGGAGGAGGAGCTCCGGCTCAACGGCCAGTGCCCTCGCTATCGCCACCCTCTGCTGCTCCCCCCCGCTCAGAGTTTTCGGCTTCCTGTTAAGGAGGTGGGAAATTCCAAGGATCTCCGAGAGCTCCCTGACCTTCCGCTCTACCTCGGTTCTCGGTTTTTTCCTTATCCTCAAACCAAAGGCTATGTTGTCGAAGACGCTCATGTTTGGAAAGAGGGCGTAGTTCTGCGGAATGTATGCCAGGCCGCGCTTCTCTGGCGGTAGATTGGTAACATCCTCCCCGTTCAGAAAGACCCTCCCGGAGTCGGGTTCTATGATGCCCGCGATCACCTCAAGGAGAACCGTCTTCCCGGCGCCGCTTGGCCCGAGAATTATAAAGTGCTCTCCCCTTCTGACTGAGAAGGTCATCCCCCTCAGGTGAAACTCCCTGTAGTCCTTGGATATACCTTTAACTTCCAGCATTCTTCCTCCCCACCAGCCAGCGGAGCAGTATGAAAATCCCCAGGCTCAGGCTGACCATAACGACGGCTATCGGCCTTGAAGCCCTCAACCCGTAGTTGTTGAAGTACTCCAGTATGAGAACCTGGGCAGTTTTTGGGTAGTACGCTACTATAAGGATGGCACCCACCTCGCTTATTGCCCTCGCCCACGTCATTATGGCTCCACTTGCTATCGAGGGGAACGCCATGGGGAACGAAATCAGGGCGAAGGCTTTCCAGCGGGAGGCACCGAGGGTTCTGGCCACCGCTTCGAGCTTTTCATCAACCGCCAGAAACCCGTCGCGGGAAGCGTTGATCGTGAACGGCGCGGAAACGAAGAGCATCGCGGCTATTATCCCGGTGTAGCTGTCCAGGATTGAATTCGAGAACGTCACGAGGAGCATTATACCCACTACGGAATGCGGAATCACTATGGGGATGTCAACCAGGGCCTGAACTATGCTTTTCCCTGGGAAATCCTTTCTTGCCAGGACGTAGCCGAGGGGAACGCCGAAGAATAGGGCTATGAAGGCTGTAGCGGTAGCGGTTAGGAGGGAGTTCTTGACCGCGTCCACTACATACTGGTCGTGGAGGGTCCTGAGAAACATTCCCCAGTCTGAGGCCTGCTCGATGAAAATCACCGTGATGGGAACAACTATGTAAGCTATGAGGAAGCTCCCGAGTGCAGCGAAGAGATAGATACTGTAGTCCCGGCGCATTGCTCTCCACCGGAATATAGGGGGGAGAATAAAAAACTCACCCCTTTATCTCAACCATGTCTTTTATCTCCGTGGGCACGTTGCCAAAGGCCACCGGGGGATTCAGGAAGTCCTGGTGGTTCTCATTGAAGACCTCCCTGCCCTTTTCGCCGAGAAGGAACTTGAGGAACTTGATTGCCAGCTCCCTATGGGGAGCGTTCTTAAGAACGGTGATGCCGTAGACAATGGGCTTTGCCTCTATCGTTTTCCCTGTCGAGCCGAGGGTTATGCTCACCTGTCTGTAGTAGTCGGCCTTGCTAAAGTCCTTCAGGTTTATCTCGTCCGGGAGGGTTATGTAGCTCAGGTTGTGCTGCTCGGCGACGCTCTTGTAGATGAAGAAGTAGTCAAGGGAACCGCTCTCAACGAGACCGGTTAAGTCCGTCTCTTTCGGCCTTATGACGATCCTGTTAGTTTTAACCTCTATCTCCTTGGGGGCGTAGATGTGGGTACCGTTGGCGTGGATGTTCGTGGTTTTCTCAACGAGCGTCTCAAAGATCGATTGGTTGTAGTAGAGGTCGGCCAGCTTCATCACCATGACAGAGCGGTAACCGCAGGGGTCCTGGTTGGGATCGGAAAAGCCAAAGGAGACGTCAGGTCTTGCGAGTATCTCGTACCACCTATCGGGATGGGCCCTCATCTCATCTGCATACTTACTCCTGTTGGTGAACGCTATAACGATTTCGTTCGTCGCGAAGAGCACGTAGAAGTCCGTGTAGTTTGGAACGAGCAGCTGTGGGATGAGGGTGTAATCCGCGGTGGCCACTATATCGGCCTCCCTGTGGAGGTCCGTGACCTTTCTGCAGGCCTTCACACTCCCGCTGGCCTCATCCTGGAACTCCACCTTAACGCCGAGGTTCTTTTCAGCGTATGCCGAGAACTCCTTCTCAAGCTGCTGGAAGGGAATGCTGAGCGAGCCCGCGTGAAAAACTATCATGGTTGCCTCCTTTTCGGTGGTGCCGGTACTTCCTGAGGAACCGGATATACAGCCCGCCGAGAGGACGGCCAGCAGGAGAACCGCCGTTAGCAGTAATCCGACTCTTCTCATTCTAACCACCGTAAAGGGAACAAAAATGGATAATTTAAACGTTTCGGGTAAACAAAGTAATTAATGAAAACAGAAATGTTTTCCTCACTCTATCGGAACCCCGTCCTTCGTCCTCGGCGCGAGCCACTTCATGAGCTTTTGCGGGTCTTTTGTCCTTATTATTATCGTTATCGGGCCGAGCGGGCTCTCCTCGTTGAAGTTCACAACGCCGGCGTAAGCGGCCTGCTTGTTCACCCTGATGATTATCTCCTCGCCGAAGTAGCCCTCCTCCAAAAAGGAGCGCGCGGTATCTAAGATTGCCTGCCCCCTGAAGAGTTCGTAGAGCCTGCTCAAAGCCTTCCTGCTCTTTGTCTTCCCGGTGAGGATCATGTAGTCCCCCTTATCAAAGGCCTCGAACTCCAAATCCGGAATCAGGTTCAGCATCGCTCTCTTTACCTTCTCGATGTCCTCAGTCGGGTAAACGTAAGCCTCGGCTTCAACTTCCTCAAACAGCTCCATTCTCACCACCGGTTTCGGTTGGGGGAGGGATTTATAAGGGCAGCGAAAACCTTTAAAACCCTAAAGGTGTTAGGTTAACCTAACAAAAGGAGCGGTGATAGCATGTTCGAGAACTTCATCTCGAGCCTCACCGGCTGGATACTCACCCTTTCAAACGGCGAGATAATGTGGGTGGCCTTCTACACCGGCCTATTCGTCGCCATAATGACCTCCCTCAGCGCCTTAGTTGCCATCTTCGCCAAGAGCCTCCCTGAGGAAGGCGTTGACTTCGCGCTGAGCTTCGCCGCGGGGGTTATGATAGTTGCCTCCTTCACCTCGCTCATCCTCCCGGCGATAGAGGATACAGGTTCCTTCTCGCCGGCGGGAATAGGCATAGCCCTCGGCGTCCTGCTCATCTACTCGATAGACCGTCTCCTGCCCCACGAGCACCTCGTTAAAGGATACGAAGGACCTAAGTCAATGAAGGAGCGCCTCAGAAAGGTCTGGCTTTTGGTACTAGCCGTAATCATCCACAACCTGCCCGAAGGCCTCGCCGTCGGAACCTCCCTCGTCTACAACCTCCAGGTCGGCCTCGTCACGACGATAGCGATAGGCATACAGGACTTTCCAGAGGGAACGGTGGTCTCCCTCCCGCTGGCTGCCATCCAGAAGAAGCGCCTTCAGCCCATCCTGATGGGCATTCTCAGCGGTTTCGCCGAGATGGCGATGGTTCTCGTGGGAGCGTACTTCTTCACGCTCTTCAGCTGGCTCCTGCCGTACGGCCTCGGAATGGCCGGCGGAGCGATGCTCTACGTCACGGTGAAGGAGATGATACCTGAGATATACAAGAGGGAGAAGAGCGAAACGCTCGTAACGCTCGGCTTCTTCGCCGGCTTCTACGTCATGCTCTTCCTCGACTCAATGCTCGGCTAAAATCCTGTCGACCAGCTTCCTCACCTTTTTCTCGTAGTCGTCGTGGCTTCCGTCGTTGACGAGCATGTAATCCGCCATCGCGATGACGTTGCCGATGCCGAACTTAAGCTCCTTCCAGTCCCTCTCCTCAAAATCCTCCCAGCTCTTGGGATCGTCGTGCCTACCCCTCGCCTTCAGCCGCTCGAAGCGCTGTTTCGGCGGCGTGTGCACTGCGATGACGAGTATCCTCTCCTCCGGAAAGGCGCTTCTGAAGGTTCCGACCTCGTCGAGGGACCTTACCCCGTCTATGACAACAACGTCACTCCCCTTCAGCAGCCCCTTGACCTTCTCGACGGTAAGCTTTGCGACGGCGTTCTGCCCGAGCTCCTGCCTCAGGCGGATGCTGACCTTGGCCACGTTCTCCTTCGTGAGCTCAAGGCCGCGCTTCACGGTCTCTTCCCTTACGAGATCCCCCATAGAAACGCTGGGAAAGCCTCTCCTTTCGAACTCCTTTACGATCCTGCTCTTTCCAGAACCCGGCATTCCTGTAACTATCACGATCATTGTGCCCACCCGGTGTAGGACGGGAAGCTCTTAAAAAAGTTAGGCCCCATTAGGAGCACAAAATTTTTTAAGGTTTGTCTATATAACCCCTTCGGTGAGAACCATGAACGTTGAGTGGTTCATTATTGGACTTATCGTTACGTTCCTCGTGAACATTCCGTTCGGCTTCTGGAGGTCGCACGCCAGGAGAACGGGCGACAAGCTTGAGTGGGCTTTAGCGGTTCATCTGCCCGTCCCTCTGGTTGTTCTCATGCGCTACCTCGCGGGCCTGAGCTGGAACGCCTCCGGCGCCCCCATGATACTGATATTCGTCCTAGCCTACTTCCTCGGCCAGAGAACCGGTGGAAAGCTCTATACTAAGGCGCACGAGCGCGGCCTGAACCCCGGCAGGAGCATAGCCGTCCTCTGGAAGAGCGCCAGGGAGGTGGAGGGGGAACCCCTCTGATTGGACCCGATTAAAAGAAGTCGTCGAGGGTCTTTCGCTTTGGCCTCTCTTTTCCGGCCCCGCCCCCTTTTCCTTCTTTTTCCTTTCCAAGGCGGTCTTCAAGACCGAGGTGGCGGTAGATTCCCTCGAGGACTTTGAGGCCAATGCCCTCGACGCTCAAAAGCTCCGCCGGTTTTGCGCTGGCTATCTCCTCGACCGTTCTGAAACCGGCGTTGTATAAAGCCCTCGCCCTCTTCCTTCCGATGTTTGGCAGTCTGACGAGTTCTAAGAGTTCTTCGCGAACGCCGTGCCTCAGGCGAAGGTGCAGGTCTGTGAGGAACCTCAAAACCTCCTTCTTCGGATTGAACAGCCTGTAAAGCTCTATCATGGAATACATGAGCCAGTCGGCAAGCTCTAAAATCCTGTAGAGGTCTCCGGGGTCTATGTTATAAACTTCGTATATCCTCGCCTCCGGGACCTCGTTTATCCAGTCGAGGAGGACTTTAGCCGTCTTCACCTGGCTAAGGAAGCCCTGGAAGCGCGAGTCCTCGTAGTAGGGGATGCTGGTGTAGAGCTTCTCCTCGAACTCATAGGCGAGGTCGAGATAGTCCTCAAGCTCGCGCTTTCTCGCCGTGAGCGTCGCCATGTCCGGGGTCGAGGCTATCAGCTGGAAGACCCCGAAGGGATTGGGATTCTCCTCGAGCATTGGAAAAGCATCGCGGAACTTCTTGGCGGTGAGTGGGTCGATGTAGAGCTGAGAGGTTCTCTTCCCGAAGGGGAGAGCGATGAAGCGGTCCTCCATGTCCATATCGATGAACTCGTTCTCGATGAGGAAGTAAACGACGTTTTTCGCTTTGTACTCCAGCGAAGCAATGTCCCCCCTCTGGTGGGCGTAGAAAGTTCTCTCAAGGAAACCTACCAGCTCGCGGAAGTTCTCAACCCCAAAGTTGGTTATCAACGCCAAAATCTGGCTCCTGAAGGCCTGCTCGTTGGCGAGCATCGAGAACAGCTTCTCCGGCTTTCCGTGGATGTATTTTTCCATGAGCTTCTTCGGTTCCTCCGTTCTCGCGACGATTATGGCTTCTCCAACTTTATCGTACTTCGGCCTTCCCGCCCTTCCCATCATCTGCTGGATTTCGAGGACTGGAATGTCGGTCCAGCCGAAGCCCGCGTAGCGCTTCGTGTCACGGATTATTACTCTAAACGATGGTAAATTCACACCAGCACTCAAGGTTGGCGTCGCCGTTATCACCTTGATGAGGCCCTCTCGGAACGCGTCCTCTATCAGCGTCCTCTCTACCCTGCTTAAACCGGCATGGTGGAAGGCGACACCACCCTTCAGTGCCCTCTTGAGCTTTTCCGTTGTCGGGTTGTCCTCTATCTGGGAGATCAGCTCCTCCAGTTGTCTCGTCTCCGGTTTGGTGAGCAGCTTGGATATCTTCGATGAGAGTGAAACGGCCTCTTTTTCAGCGCTCCTTCTTGTGTTCACGAAGACGAGCGCCTGCTTGCCCCTCTTCACGGCGTCAACCGCTAAACTCTCCCAGTTCTCCGGGTAGCGGTCGATTTTACCGTCCTCCCAGAAGAGCGTGCCGATGTGGAAAACACCTTTCCTCAGCTCCACCGGGCGCCAGTCGCTTACTATTAGCTCCGCATCGAGCCACTCCGCCAGCTCCTCGGCGTTTCCAACCGTCGCGCTCAGCGCTAAAATCTGCGCCTTCCCAAGGAGGTGGCTGAGTATCATCTCAAGCGTCGCTCCCCTGTCGTAGGAGCCTATGAGGTGGACTTCATCAGCTACAATCAGCTTAACGTCCTTGACCCATCCCGGAGAATGCCTCAGCAGGGAATCGAACTTTTCGGCGGTGGCAACTATGATGTCGTACCTTCCAAGCCACTCGTCCGTTGAGTCGTAGTCGCCGGTTGTAGCCGCGACTCTTATTCCAAGCTTTTCCCACTCCCTGAACTCGCGGTACTTCTCCTCGGCGAGGGCCTTCAGAGGGACCAGATAGACGGCTTTGCCCCCCTCGCTTAAAAGTTTGCTTATCATGACTATCTCGCTCACTAAGGTCTTCCCGCTCGCCGTCGGGATGGCTAAGACGAGGTTTTTGCCCTCCAAAACGCCGCTTTTCAACGCTTCCTCCTGCGGCGGGTAGAGTTCTTCTATGCCTTTCTCTTTAATGATTCCCTTAATCCTATCATCAACGGGAAGTTCATCGACCTTCATGCAACCACTCCCCAACCAGTGAGGTGCGTCTTTTTATATGGGTATTGCCCGGTTGGAGTTCTGTTTTCTGAGCTCCCGTTTGAGCATCTGAACGTTTGAGTACGGCGAAAAGCTTAAATTGAAGGGTGTACAAAATAGGACTGTAAAAGTTTGAAGGTGGTCCCCATGGTTAAGTCCTATGTTTTGTTGACTATAGAGATTGGAAAGGTAGAGAGCGTTATAGAGGCTCTCGAGCAGATACCAGGGGTTATAAGAGCCGACGCGGTGACCGGACCCTACGATGCCATAGTCTACATTGAAGCCAACGACCTTGGAGAACTGACCAGAAAGATACTCCACGACATACACAACATCGATGGTGTTATCGACACCACGACAGCGATAGTCGTTGAAATGGAAGAAGAGTGATCAGCGCTTCTTCCGCTTGGATTTCCTTCCTTCCGAGCGTTTTCTTAGTTCCCGGATCTTCTCACTGAGCAGTCTGGCCGTTTTGCCCTTCCCATGTGGGGATTCTATTACCATAACACCTCTGCTCCGGTATTCCTCTTCCAGACCTGCCAACCGGGGATTCAGCTTTGTCGGGTCCTTTTTGATGATGTTGAGGCCCAACGCCAGAGCAGCGTCCTCAATTTCGTTCAAGGATGGCGCCCGCACCGCCACGTTCTCCGGGACCAGCCGGCCGTATTTTCTTGGAATCCTGGCGTCGATCTCGTTTGGCCACAGGACGAACTTGGACATTCTTCTCACCCAAACTTTTTAAAATTCGACGTTTAAAAATCCTTGTGGTGATAATATGCTGAAATATAAAGGGGTAAACCGCCTGCTTGCCCTCCTCCAGCCGGGAGACAGGGTTATAATCGAGTACGAGCCCCTTGCAGATGGAGAGAGGGTGGTATGGGGTGAGATTATCTCCACCATGCTCGAAGAGGGGGATATAACGGTTATTGACATATACGGCGTTGGAGATATAATGTTCCGTAACTACGTGAGACTCGCCGCCGGCAAGGAATACCGGAAGTTCATAGAGGGAAAGAAGCACATACACGTTTTCAAGGTGGGACCCGGAAATCCCAGCTACGGTGAGGTTATTGGAGAAGAGAAGGTATACCGCGGGACGGAGAACTTCATGAAGGCTTACTACTGGATGATGCGCAGGGCCCTCCGTGTTCCGAGGAGGCCCCGCTACCTTGTAATTTTCGGAATATCGGAGTACCTCCACTTCACGGGGGATTCAGGTCTGTACAACCTTTTGTACGTTACAAGTTCTCTGCCAGTGGAGGACTTCGTGACAGTCGTTCCCCTAAACATCAGGGCAGTCGACCCGAAGGTGCTGGCCGTTGTGGAGAACATGGCCTCCCACGTGATATCACTCACAGATGGAAGCCTGAGAATACTCAAAGGAGGCTCGGATGTTGGAGAGGGGTGAAAAGGTTCTCCTCATAGATAGGAGGGGCAAGCGCTACCTGGTGACTGTCTCCAACAGGGAATTTCACACAGATCTCGGGATAATAAAGCTCGATGAGCTTCTGGAGAAGGATTATGGAGATACAGTAACCAGTCACAGGGGAGAGGAGTTCAGAATCCTGAAGCCTGACATCAACGACATCATAGCCAAGATGAAGCGTGGACCGCAGATAGTTCATCCGAAGGACGCTGGAATCATAATCGCCTACGCTGGCATCTCACCCGGTGATACTGTCATTGAGGCCGGAGCCGGCAGCGGCGCGCTCACAATTTTCTTAGCCAACATCGTCGGGCCTAACGGAAGGGTCATTAGCTACGAGGTCAGGGAGGATCACGCCGAGATAGCCAGAAGAAACGTCGAGTTCGCCGGTTTCTCCGACAGGGTGACGATAAAGCTCAAGGACATCTACGAGGGCATAGACGAGGAGCGCGCGGACCACATAGTTCTCGATTTACCTCAGCCGGAAAACGTTCTCCCGCACGCGGTTGAGGTTCTACGCCCCGGCGGCTACTTCGTGGCATACACGCCCTGCACCAACCAGGTTCACCGCTTCTTCCAGGCGTTTCAGGATTACAGGGAGCACTTCTACAGGCCGAGGGTCGTCGAGGTCTTGGTGAGGGAGCAGGAGGTCAAGAAGGAGTGCATGAGGCCAAAGACGACGATGCTGGCCCATACCGGGTATTTAACCTTCATCCGGAAGCTGTGAAATTGGAGTGCTGGATTCCCCGGAATTCTCCGCGGAGGGTAATATTGCCGTAGAGGATCTCGGCCAGAACCTAAAGAGCGCTGTTATGAACACAGGGGGATGTAGATTTGCTTCCCAATTCTGTTCTTCCCTTCAGCTCTCCTCACGAATGTTTTTTAATCCTTTCCCCCGCCGTCCGAGGATACTTCTGAATCATCAACCTTTGGTTAACAACAGGTTTATAAGCACCCAATGTTGTGAACCTTTAGATGTCCAGCTTTGGGCTCATGTACGGAGGTGTTCATCATGCCTTACAAAATACTCGATAAGAAGGAACTCGCTATGAACGAGGTGTGGTACAAGATACATGCCCCTCACGTGGCGAAGAAGGTCCAGCCCGGTCAGTTCGTCATAGTCAGGGCTTTCTCAAACGGTGAGAGGATTCCCCTCACCCCGATAAGATGGGACCGTGGGGAAGGGTGGATAGAGCTTGTCACATTCGTCCGCGGCAAGACAACTATGAGAATGGCCAACGAGCTTAAGCCGGGCGATGAGATTCTCAACGTCGCCGGCCCGCTTGGAAACCCGGCCCCGATGGAGAAGTTCGGCAGGGTTCTCTCCATTGGGCTGATCACCGGAATCGTTGAGGTCTTTCCGATAGCCAGGGCCCTGCAGGAGTTCGGAAACGACGTCACAACGCTCCACGTCACCCCCAACCCGATGGTCATCCTCAAGGAGGACTTTGAGAAGGCGGTTTCAAGGCACATCGTTGAGGGCTACGACCTCCAGCCAGGATGGGGGATGCAGGAGATAGCCCAGGAGCTCGTCAAGAGGGCCGTTGCCAAGGTCAAGGAGCTTCTCGAAAGCGAGCACTTTGACATGATACTCACCGTTGGCCCGGCCGGCGGCCAGAAGGCGATCTTCAACGTCGTCAAGGAGTACGGCATTCCGATGCACGCAGATTTACACCCGATCATGGTCGACGCCACCGGAATGTGCGGCGCCTGTCGTGTCACTGTAGGCGGTGAGGTCAAGTTCGCCTGCATCGACGGGCCTGGCTTCGACGCCTACAAGGTTGACTGGGACGAGCTGATCCACAGGAGCGGCTTCTACGCCCCGATGGAGAGGCTTGCCCTTGAGACGTATCTAAAGCAGCTCCAGGCCCAGGGGGGTGAGCAGTGATGGCGGTTAGAAGAAAGCTCATCAAGGAGCGCGTCCCAACGCCGGAGAGGCCGGCGGAGGAGAGGGTTAAGGATTTTGCCGAGGTCAACCTTGGCTACACCTTCGAGCTTGCCGTTAAGGAGGCTGAAAGATGCCTCCAGTGCCCCTACGACTACGCCCCCTGTATCAAGGGCTGTCCCGTTCACATTAACATTCCGGGCTTCATAAGCAAGCTCGTTGAGTACCGCGACAACCCGGACAAGGCCGTCAAGGAAGCTTTAAACGTCATCTGGGCCTGCAACTCTCTGCCTGCCACCACGGGGAGGGTCTGCCCGCAGGAAGACCAGTGTGAGATGAACTGTGTCATGGGCAAAGTGGGAGACAAGATAAACATCGGCAAGCTTGAGAGGTTTGTTGCCGACTACGCCCGTGAGAAGGGCATAGACGAGGAGCTTCTCTTCGAGATAATCCCGAAGATCGAGAAGAAGGGCCAGCGCGTTGCCATCATCGGTGCCGGTCCGGCCGGTCTTACAGCTGCCGGCGAGCTGGCCAAGCTCGGCTACGACGTCACCATCTACGAGGCGCTCCACGAGGCCGGTGGCGTTCTCATGTATGGCATTCCGGAGTTCAGGCTTCCCAAGAGCATCGTCGAGAAGGAGATCGACAAGCTCAGGAAGCTCGGCGTTAGAATTCTGACGGATCACGTCGTCGGCAGGACCGTCACTATCGAGGAACTCCTCGAGGAGTACGACGCTGTATTCATCGGCTCCGGCGCCGGAACCCCGAGGCTCATCAACGCCCCCGGAATCAACCTCAACGGCATCTACACTGCCAACGAGTTCCTGACGAGGGTCAACCTCATGAAGGCCTACAAGTTCCCCGAGTACGACACTCCCGTCTACGTTGGGGAGAAGGTCATCGTCATCGGTGCTGGAAACACCGCGATGGACGCCGCGAGGAGCGCGAGGCGCTTCGGTGCCGACGTCACCATCGCCTACCGCCGCGGTGAGGAGGACGTCAGCGCGAGGGTTGAGGAGGTTCACCATGCCAAGGAGGAGGGTATAAAGTTCGAGTACTTCATCAACCCGGTAGAGTTCATCGGCGACGAGAACGGCAAGGTAAAGGCAGTCAAGTTCGAGAAGATGAAGGCCCTGGATGAGAGGGACAAGCGCGGAAAGAGAAAGATAGTCGGAACTGGCGAGTACGTAACACTCGAGGCAGACACCGTTATCATCGCCATCGGAAAGCACCCGAACAGGCTCATCATCAACACTCCGGGCCTCAACGTCGAGCGCGGAAGGATAGTTGTGGACGAGAACCTCATGACGAGCATTCCGGGCGTCTTCGCGGGCGGAGATGCGATAAGGGGTGAGGCAACGGTTATCTTGGCCATGGGCGACGGAAGGCGCGCCGCCAAGGCCATCCATGAGTACCTCACGAAGAAGAGGGAAGGGCAGAACGCCTGAGTTTCATTTTCTTTTCTCTAACTCTATTGCAAGTTTTATCCCCGATGCTTTTTGCAGTTTCTTGAGCAGCCTAAGAATGTCGTTGGCGCTCATCCATATGTAAACATAGTAATCTCCTATTCTTGAATAATGTCTGTCTTTTCCGTCTTTTCTACCTGGCTTTAGCTCCGAAACATCCTTAACTACATAACCGGGGATGTATGGAAGTTTTCCTTCTCTCTTTAGGATGAATTCTGAGTATTTCTCAAGAAGCTCTCTCCAGGTATGTCTTTTGAGATTGAGGTCAACCCACTCTGTTGAGAATTTTACTACTGCTCTCACTGGCTGGGTGTACGTTACGTCTTGGAGATTTGATATCAAAGTTACTCCCTTAAAGATATCTGGGGTCAGTTCGGGTTTGGTTTCTTCCTCTTTCTGCTTTTCTGGAGCGGTTAATGTACTTAGTATCTCTTCAGTGTTGAATCCGTGACCCTTTAATTTTCTAAATGCTTCTTCCAACTGGTTAAACAATGTGGCAAGTTCTTCCAGGCTAACTATTCTCTCCTTTGAAAGGAAGGACAGTAGGAATGCAGCCCTTGTCTCTGGATCTTTTAGCAGGTTGGTCTCAAATAGAATACGCTCTTCAAGGGTTTTCCCGAGTTCAAAAGATTTCATGACTCTCCACTGGATACCGTTTGTTAAGACTCCATACCTAACTCCTTTGTCATAGCAGTATTTTCCGAGTTGTTTGAGGGGGTTGGGGTCATTTACAATATCAATTGATAGCTTTTTAGCCTCAAGGTATGCAACCACCGAACCATTTAATATGAGGGCGTAATCCGCTCGCCCCATTCCCGTCTTGTCTTCGGGTCTGACCTCATCTGGATTCTTTATATCCCACCCAAGTGCTTCCAATATCTCAAAGATGAGCTGTTGTTTGACTGCTTCTTCATTATTAGAATAAAACTCACTATGTTTGGAGACTTTCGATTTAACTCGTTCTATTGCTTCTGTGAGATTGTTCATGATGTTTCCACCTGATTCCTTATGATTCCCTTTTGGATAAAAACATTTTGCGGGCATGCATTATCCCTACCTAAAGCACGCCTCCAATATCGGGTCCGGTATTCTGTAGTAAACGTTCTTTCCCTCTCTGACCTTCTCAAGGAACGACGAGTCAACGAGTGCCTTTAACAGCCTCGCCAAAACACTGTCCGCTGTTGTTTTTCCCTCCTTCCTTTCCAGGTGCTCCTTTATCTCCTCCCACGTCCTTTTTCCGCCCGCTACGGCCCGCATTATCTCGATGTATCTTTTCCTCGCGGCCAACCTTTTCGTCAGGAAGTTCTCGAACTCGCTCATTGCGAGCGCCTTTGCCTCATCAAAGACCTCGTCTATGAGCCCCAGGGATAGGCCCTTCTCCATCGCCTTCCTCCCGAAGAGGACGAGCCAGCCGACTATGCCGTCAAGTCTTTCAACGGCGTCTTCGATGAGCTTTTCCGGTGAGCTTATACCCACCTGTTCGAACCCCTTCAACAGGAAATCCCTGCTCTGCTCCGGAGTAAAGCAGGACAGGCTCACCTCGTGGAAGTACCGTCCGTACAGTGGTTCTTCCGGGTCATCGACCCCGAGGTAGTCGTGGAGCAGGCCCACTTCGGAGCCGGTCATCACCATCCTCAGCTCGGAGTAGTCGTAGAGGTGGGCTATCAAACCTGCGAACTCGCTTCCAACCGGCCCCCTGAGGTATTGAACCTCGTCGAAGGCCAGGACGACGTTGTATTTCTCCAGCTCTCTGAAGAGGGCCGCCAGGTCGGTCTTCTCCTCCTTCCAGGAGAAGCTCACACCAAAGCCGAGCACCCGAAGGCCGGAGATGTTTTTGAGATTTCCTTTGAGTTCACTCCATATCTCACGGTTCTCGCGAAAGAACGTGTTAACGGCACTCTCTATCCTCTTGTAGACGTCCATGCGGGAGTTCGGGTTGACCCCCGGAAGTCCACGAGGACGCGGGGAAGGGAAAGCTCGTTGAGACCAACGAGGAGAAGTGAAGTCTTTCCAAGCCTTCTTATCCCCGTGATGACAGTTAAGGGGTTGTTGGATTTTAGAGACTTCTGGAACTCACTAAGCTCTTTTTCCCTGTCGTACAGATCCTCCCGGCGCCTCTTCGGGCGGGTGTCGAAGTACACCACTACCACCCCAGTAGTTAACTACTGGGGCAGAAGTTATAAGGGTTTCCTTAGAAATGACCCATGGGGATGGCAAGTCATAGAGTGGCTGCCCCGCCAAGCCGCTACTCTTTTAACCCCATTCGGGAGAGGATAGAACGAGCGATGACGACCTCTAGGGTATCTGAGTCTGCGCCCCGCGCAGCGTGATGAAAAAACAGGGCGGAGCTCACACCTTCCCAGTTCTCGTTGATAAGGAATGGAATGAAAAGGGAGCCAGAATCAAAGGCTCTTGAGGTACTCGGCGTAGGCCTCGGCGTCCATGAGCTCTTTGAGCTCCTCGTCAAGGTTGGCCGGCTTGAGCTTGGCTATCCAGTTCTCGTAGGGGTCCTCGTTGAGCAGCTCCGGGCTGTCCTCAAGGGCCTCGTTGACCTCGACGACCTCGCCGCTGACCGGGGCGTAGACCTCGCTGACGGCCTTGACGCTCTCGAGCTCGCAGAGGACGTCGCCCTTGTTGAACTCGGCTCCAACCTCCGGGAGCTCGACGTAGGCGAGGTCTCCGAGCTCCTTCTGAGCGTAGTCGCTTATTCCGACGAGAACCGTCCCGTCCTCAAGGACCTGGGCCCACTCGTGATCCTTTGTGTAGTAGAGCCCTTCCTTAACCTTGTATTCACCGACTTCGATCATGAACATCACCGGGCAGTGTAGCAACTTTGGGCATTTAAACCTTATTGTGGTTATCGACCATTTTCCTTGAAGAATAGGGGCTTAAAGATCATCCTGGGAGAAGATTTGCCCGATAAACCTTTTATTTTATCCAGCTGAAGATTCCGGGCTCTCTTCTATCGGGAGGAACCTTGACAGGTGTTCCTGAATGTCTAGAACATCCTCGGGTGTGAGCTGAAAGACCCTCTTTGAACTGTGGGGGATCCCGTCTGCTATCCGTGTGATGTCCCCCTTACTCAGACCGATCATGTGGGGGGACTTCTTCAGTGCCGCCCTAACGGTGCTCTTCCTGTGCTGGAAGAGGGTCCTGACAAGGTTTTCATCGAGCTCTATTCTCTCGTCCTTCGGTTTGGGTCTCATGACTATCACGGCCGAGTCGACCTTCGGCCTCGGCCAGAAGGCTCCCCTGCCTATCCGCTCCACCAGCTCGGCGTCGGCCTTTGCCCTGACCATCAGGGACAGGCGGGAGTAGTTCCTGGTTCCAGGTTTGGCAATCATTCTCTCCGCAAACTCGAGCTGGTAGATCAAAACGGCAACGTCGAAATCGTGTCTCAGAATCTTAAACGTTATGGGGGAAGAGACCTGGTAGGGGAGGTTGGAGACGACTTTGTTGAATTCAGGAAAGGCGACTTTGACGGCATCCCCCTGTATGATCTCGACGTTTGGCCATCCGTATTCCTTCCTGAGGACCTCCACCAGTCGGGGGTCCTTCTCTATCGCGTAGACTCTTCCGGCCCTCTTGCTGAGGGGATCAGTTAGAACACCAAGCCCGGGCCCTATCTCAAGAACGGTGTCGCCCTTGGAAACTTCCGCCCGCTCTATGTTTCTCTCGATAATATCCGGTACTATGAGAAAATTCTGCCCGAGATCTCTCTTCGGGTTGAGGCTGTACTTGGAAATTAAATAGAAAAGGTGCTCCCTCATTCCCTGAAGAGCCTCCTTGTGCCCACGAAGAGCCGGTACTTATCTTTGCCTTCCAGCTCCTCGATAACTCTTTTAGCTATCATTTCACAGGGATCGTGGAGGCCTTTAACTCTGTTCTTGAGATCTTCAAAGCTCTTAAAGGGCTCCTTCTTCCTTTCATCCAGTATATCCCACATGAGTTTTTTGCCGATTCCTGGCAGGAGCTCCAGACTGTGGAGCCTGTTGGTTATGGGCGGCGCCATGTTAAAGAACTTGACGAAGCGCTCTTCATGATTCTTGATGATCTCCTGGACAACGTAGGGCAGTTCCGCCTTTGCCGCGGCGGTCAGTTCATCGTAGCCGATTTTACGGTTGATCATCAGGATTTTGTCCCTCTCCCCCTTGCCGATGAAAACCCTTTCGTAGACAGTCAGGTCAGTTTTGGGTGTTACTTCCAGGAGGGTAAACGCGGTTTCACCTATGACCTGTCCCACGGGCTTTCCGCTTCTCCTGCCCGTTTTTATATCTGTGTAGCCTTCTGGAAGATAGTCGAGCACGTAGGCATATTCTTCATACTCCTTATTGTGCCTCTTCTTTTGAACACTCTCCCTGTAGGAGTGACGCCTGTAGTAGTCCATCTTCTCTCCCCCAGAATTAGTCATTTCCAGAGTTTTTATAGTTTGTGAGAGAAAGTTAAAAAGAAAAGGTCATTCAACGGGCCTGTACTCATCGAGGAGCTTTATTATGGCCTCAGCCTCTTCTGGAGAGGGCATGTACTCCTCTTTGGAGAATATAACGCGTATGTCCGCGTAGTCCTCTGGCAGGAGGTCTACGATTTTGACCGTTATCCTCTCGTCAATCCAGTCAAAGAGGTCGAGGAGCTTCTCCGTGAGCTCCTTTGCCTGCTCCGGCTTGAGCTTTGCAAAGCGCTCTGCATGCTCAAGGCTAACCCTGGCTTCATAGAACATTGGCTCCTCCGGATTCTCCTCCATGCCCTCTTCCCTTCTCTCTGCGAGGAGTTTTCCGGCCTCAGCCACTGTGATATAGTGCTCCTCAATCTTCTTCCGCCCGATCATGCTCATCCCTTCTGGGCCCTGAGGTGAACAGGGTGGACGAAGAAAGTCTTGACCTTGCCGCCGTCAGTGAGCTGGACGACGTATGCATCGCCGCGCTTTCCGACGATTGTCCCGGTTCTTCCGTGGAACCGCGGGTCGGGCATGCCCCTGTGGTAGCTCGGTTCTATGACGATGTGAACCTTCTGCCCGACCTCAAACTCCTGGAGGAACCTCGTGAGCGGCGGAAGCCCCCTCCTCCTCGGGCTCTTGCTGAGCTTTCCGCGCGTCTTCTTCCTGAAGCTGTGCGCTTTCTTAACCATGTCAATCCCTCCGATATGGGTTTTAATCCGGGCCGTGGCCCTTTGACAACACGATGGAGCTTCCCGGACATGCTTTTCGCTTTTCACCGTTAGTTCCCCAACTAACCCGGTCCGGGAATCAGTAGAGCCTCTGGTGAACCGTTTATAAATTTTTCACCTTCAACGGACGGGAAGAAAAAAGGTGAGGAAGGGACTCATTTTCTTCTGAAAAACAGAAGAGCCGGCAGAATCGCGAGGGCCACGAGGAATGCGGGCCCGCACACATCCTTCGTGGATTTTCCTGTTGTGGTCGATTTCTCCGTGTTCATGGTTTTTGTTCTATACACTCGGATCTCCACGTCCTCCGGCACCTTTTTCACTATGTTAACTGGTTCTACCCCCATTGCTGAGATGTTCAGCGCCTTACTAAGCGGGTACACAGCCCAGAGGTGAACGTCCCCAAGGTGAACGCTTACGTTCCTCACCGTTACGTTGAGGTCGGTATCCTTTGCGAGGCTGAGGTTAAGCAGGTCACTGAAGTGACCGACCAGGATAAGGGGCTTTAGCTCCGCTGTTGTGGAGAGGAGTTCTATGCTTTTCATCATGCCAAGGACGAAGGTTTCATTCGAGTAGTCGAACGATTCAGGAGAGTACGTTGAGTTCAGGACGATGATTTTCCTGTAGAGAAGGTTCCCGCCGTCGTCCACCTTGAAAACAGCCGTAACGGGCTTTAAGGCGGCTTCCTGCTTGAAGATGCTCTCGTTGCACGGGACGCCCTCAAGGGGGAGTCTCAGCTCAAACGGCATGGGGAACACCTCAAGACCATCCCCCACGTGGAGAAGCTGTTTAAAGCCGTTTGATACTGCTTTTGATGCGACCATAGTCATGTTCGTCTCGTTGGGGCTGCAGGATGCTCTGGTGTAGTTGAACTCTATCGAGTACTCCTTTGCCCAGATGAGGTCGTCCCTCGTAAGGTCAAATTTTGCCAGGACAGTGCCGTTTTCGTCGGTCCCAAGGAGGTAGAGGTACTTCCCATCGGAAGCCGCGGAGTTGACCGTTTTCATACCGGACACGGAGTTAACCCCAGTCACGTTCCCGTTTCTATCAAGCCTCAGGAGTATTGCATTTCTGTCGTCCTGCAGGATGTAGACGTAGGAGCCGTTTACCTCGAGGGCTTCCCCAGAGTTTATCCCTCTTAGAAGGGGTGGGTGGTAAATCCTTGCCCAGGCCACAGTTCCGTTGGGTCTCAGAAGGAGGAGGAACGGCAGAAACTTGGTTCCGGAGGGGGTGTTGTTTCCGATGTAGCCGCTCATGAGGATGCCATCTTTCCCGGCGTAGATCGAGTTTATGTAGGGGCTTATGTTCTGACCGAGTTTGTAAACGTACGCCCATTCAAAGCTCCCGTTGCTGGCGATTTTCATCATCGCGGGGGAAAACGGCCCGTTTTTGCCCACCATCACGAATCCGATTAGAATGCCCCCATCACGAGCCTTTGAAGCCGTAGTGCTGATTCCGCTCGGACTGTAGAAAGGAGCCCTCAGCAGGTCAGCGTTTACCGGAATAAAATCCCCGCCGGTGATGGACCACTCGACTGTTCCGTTTTTGGCCAGTTTAAACACTGTGAAGCCGCCGATGCCAACCCTTGATACAACGGGGCTCCCGTTATCCATGAGGACGTTCACGTTGAGGGATTTTTCGGAGTTAACGACGATGACGTTGGCGCTTCCCAAGCTCCCAAAGAGTAGGGCTAAAATTATCACTATCAGTGCTGCACTAAAAATCCTCTTCAACTGCATCACCATTTTATCCTGCGGGTTAGTACTTTTAAGGATTGCGGAGAGAATAATCATCCATCAAGGATGTTTAGGACATCCAGTCTCTCGCAAACTGCTCTCTTTCCTAGGAGTTCCGCCACGGAGGGGCTGGTTCTCCCATCATCCCCTGATATCAGTTCCTTTATGTAGAGCCCTCCGTCAGTTACCAGGCGGAGCTCGAAGTGCCTCCCATCAACCCACCTGGCCTCAGCCTCGTGAACCCTCCTGATGCGGACTTTATCTGCCCTCGACCGCTCCACCCTGTGGGGAGTTCTCTGGTGAATTTCCGTACCGCTGAGGTTTTTCGCCACGTTCTTGGCCTCCTCAGCGGTTACCCCCTCTTCAACATAGACGAGGGCCAGGTATTCCTTTCTGTGGGGGGTGGAGAGCAGCTTGCTGGCCTCTTCGGACGTAGTGAACCTCAGGTCAAGGACGGCCACCTTACCGCTTCTGTTTATTGCCCTCGCAACCTCTTCAAGGTCAATCCTTCTCTTCTTGGGCCGCTTTACCTCGACCACAAAGGGTCTGCCGTTCCCTAGCATCCTGACATCGGCGTCTTCCCTTCCGGCCCCCTTAAACACGCATTTCCCCCCAAACGCCCTGGAGAACTCGCGGCAGATTATCGAGGCCACGCTCTCCTTGAACCCGCGCAGGGGGGTCTGGGGAATATCCCTCACAAGCTTCCGGTACCGCCCGTAGATTTGGATGGAGGAAATTTGAAGCTCGATCTTCATGGAGTATGGCTCGACTATGAACAGTAAGTCAGGTTTCAGGGACGGTTCTTTACCCGTGGCCTTGGCAAACGCTTTCCCAAGCTCCCTGTTGAACTCGCGGTTAATGGGCTCGCCTGTTTCTATGCCCAACCTCTCCCACAGCTCCTTCTCCCTTGTGATAACTTCCTCGGGAAACCGGGACCCCACGAGAAACGTTTCGAACTCAATTCCCTCCGCTCTTGACTTCATCGCTTCGACTAGTTCCGGGATTCTGTCGAAGACGTTGCCGCAAAGTTCGCAGTGCTCTGGCTCTTCAATGGGTTCCTCCCCCCTCGATGACCGCTCCATGTTGACGACAAAACGTACTGCCCGGCCCCTCTCCTCGTTGGACCCCCTACCAAGCTTTGCGAAAAGCCTCCCAAGGCAGTGGTTGCAAAGTTTTGCTGTTTTAAGTGCCTCCTCCCCTTTCTCAGCTATCATCGTTCCACCCCTTCCGTAAACTTTAAACCCTTCCCTTCTACCTTCCGGTGATGACGAGGAGAGAACGGATAATAAGCCTTTTGGAGGAGAGGGACTACTCGCCAAGCGAGCTGGCCAGGGCCCTCGACCTTAGGGGAAAGGGCGCAGTTAAGACCGTACTGGAAGACCTCAGAGTCATCCAGCACGTGGTGAAGAGGGAGGGAAAGGTTCTCCTGATAAAGCCGGCCGAGTGCAGGAACTGCGGCTTCGTCTTTAAGCCTGAGATAAAAGTCCCCTCCAGGTGTCCCCGTTGCAAATCGGAGTGGATAGAAGAACCGAGGTTTAAGATAGAAAGCAAACTCTAATCACTCTTTTGCCTTGACGAGGATTATGTCCCCGATGGATACCACGCGCTCGTAAGGGATTCCAACCTTCTCCCCTGGAAGGGCGAGTGCTATGACCTTCCCGCGGCCCGTGTCAATGTCGATCAGGATTTCATCCACGTAACCAACGTAGTTGCCCTTAGTGTTGTAAATCTGCTTCCCGTAAATTCTTGAAAGCCTCATGACCATTTTAACCACCAGGATTCTCTATGCGTTCTCCTATTTAAGGTTTAAGGTGCGAGCGCGTCACGAGCAGCACCGCCGCCATCATGAGCGAGCCTATTGCCCCGATGACGCCGATGAAGATTGCCCCAAGGGCCATTCCGATTTCGTCGAGAAAGCCAGCCGCCCCCGTTATGGCCATCCCAGTCAAGACCCCGCCGAAGTAAGCCAGTCCCGATAGGAGCACGTCAGTTATTCCAGAGGGTTTTTCCAGGTACAAGGGGGAGATGGAGAGTGCTATGACGGAGAATAACATGCCCCTTGATGCCCATACCCCGGAGAGCGCCAGCGCCAGGAGAATAGCCCCCAGTCCCCCGACGTATGCCGTTGAGGAGCACCCGAACTCCCATCTGATTCTCGCGAACAGCAGGCCCCCGGTGATGGCGCCGATGAGGTAGACCCACCATGTGCTGGAGATGGAAGCGTAATCTGGCATCAGCGTTACGACCGCTATAAGGGCTGCAAAGACTCCAATGCCCATCCCAGCAGGGATGTTTTTGAGGTTCACCTCTCTCCCTCCTCCACCACGTAGAGTTTCAGCCGGTCGCCGTCGTTCAGCCCCAGGGTTTCCCTCAGGTTAACAGGTGCTATTATTTCGGCTATCTTTGGGGGGTGGACGGTCCTGGAGGGGACGACTATCGCGCCCCTAATCCCCCTTATTTTAATCGGGTATGCCTTAACGTCTCCGAAGCTTCTGCCTTCCTTCACGAAGCCGGGGATTAAAGTGGGTCTGACCGTGCAGAGGGCATCGAATATTGTCCTTGGAAATATCACGCGAAGGTTGAGGGTGCCAGGGTACGGGTCGAAACCAAGGTACTCGCGTATTCTCTCCCTGTACTGCTCTATGTAATACGCTCCCTCCCCCAGGCCAGAGATAACCTCTCCAACTACGACACCGTTATACAGGGCCTTCCCAAGTTCTGAATACAGGTTTTCAAGGTATCCCATGGCTTTTTCAGTGAGCTCAACGTACGTTCTCCTTCCGAGAACTTTCCTCTCAAGTAATCCCTCCTCCACTAAGGAATCCATTGAGCGGAGGGCAGTCTGGGGGGACACACCGAGTTTTCTGGCAATTTTCCTGACAGTTATGGGCTTTCTCTCACCTATTGCGCCTAATCTGGCAAGTTCAAGGAGCAGGAGAGTCTTATCCATATCCGGCACCCTTTGAGAGTTTATCTGCGATCCTGAGCGGTAGGGGATAACCATTCCTGTTTAAAGCGTTAACTATCTCGACCGCGGAGGACAGGTCGATCAAGTGCCCAACGCTCACGTAGGCCCTGCCGGCCTTTACCCATGAGCCCCCCGGCGCACCCCTCAAAGGCCTCTTGGCAACCCCAATCGTTGGAATTCCGAGGACGAGTCCGATATGGGATGCCAGCCCGTAACCCCTCGGATGTGCCCTCCCGTGCCCCTCAACAAGCAGGACGTCCGGTCTCTCCTGCCCAACGGCAACCAGAATGGGTCTCGTCTCCCTAAGGAAGAAGAAGGTTGAAACGTACGGAAAGCTGACCTCAACCCCCACCACGCGCTGCTTCAGGAGCACGCAGTCCGGGAAGGAGCAGAGGACAAAGGCGGCCCTTGCCTTATCACCCCTGTATGCCACATCAACCGCCCCAACTGTTCCAACTCTGGATATATCGAGCGGTTTCTCAACAACTCTCTCGGCGAGCTTTTTCTGAACTCTGGCTATTTTCTCAAGGTTTTTAAGGAGTTCACCGGTTCTTTCCATTTCCCACCGCCGCTTCAAGCTTTTCCTCAAGTCTTTTATTCAGTTTTGCCCTCGTGAGATCTTCGAGTGTTCTCTCAAGGATGTGCCTCGCCTGATCCTGCTTCGTCCGCACGTTGACGAGTCCTTTGGGATACTCAAACGCCATCAGTTCCCCATAGAGCTCTTCCATGAAGTGGTAGACCCCTTCAGCTTCCTCGACTTTTCCTCCAAGGAGCATGAGAAGAAACCTTCTTCTAAGCTCGCCGATGAAGTCACCGAACCCGAGGAGGTAATCCGCCTCTGGAATTCCCAGTCCCCAGGGATCCGGGAGCCCCCGCCCCTCAATGTAAGCAAGGAGAAGGCTAGCCTCGGCGAACTCCTGGTTGGCCGTCTGGACGTAACC
Source organism: Thermococcus sp. (assembly GCA_027075325.1). Lineage (GTDB taxonomy): Archaea > Methanobacteriota_B > Thermococci > Thermococcales > Thermococcaceae > Thermococcus. The sequence goes on from JALTBN010000051.1 coordinate 50,853, forward strand.
GGAGTAGTAGAGCATCGGATAGTTCTCCAGTTTTTCCTTTAGTTTCCTCACGAGCTCTCCGGCCTTGCTAAGTCTGTCCTCCGCATCTTGGAGATCCCCCCGATGGGATGCTTTGACCGCGTCCCCGCTCAGCCGCACTATCTCCCGTGTAATCCGGAGTGCCTCCTCCCGTACACTATCGGCCTCGTCGAGATAAGCCCTGATTTTTCCCATTGTCTCCCTGAGCTTCATAACACCACCATTCAACTTTGGTAAAAGACCTTAAAAGAGAACCCGGTACCGTTTTATAGTGTTCATCATAGACTTCAGGGGGATGGACATGGAGGATAGGAAGATAGACCTTTTCATGAAGAAGAACAGCCTCAACGTGGGAGATTTGGTTCGTGTGGCCGAAGCGGACGGTTCCACGTACGAGGGAAGGGTAATGCCGCCCTACGAGCTTTCTCCGGGTGAGACGCTCACGATTAAGCTCGACAACGGCTACAACATCGGCATTCTGATAGACGCGATAGAGAGCATCGAGGTCATTGAAAAAGCCAGAGAAGTACCAAAGATGGAATTCCAGGAAGTTCTGCCGAGGAAGGACGGTCTTCCGAGCGTAACAATCCTCGGAACGGGAGGAACGATAGCGAGCAGGATAGACTACAAGACTGGAGCGGTTCACCCGGCTTTCACGGCTGAGGAGCTCGCCAAGGCGGTTCCGGAGATATTCGAGATGGCCAACGTGACGCCGAAGCTCATCATGAACATCCTCAGCGAGGACATGAAGCCTGAATACTGGAAAAGGATAGCCCACGAGGTGGCAAAAGCCCTGAACTCCGGGGAGGACGGTGTTGTCATCGCCCACGGAACCGACACACTGGGGTACACGGCCGCAGCCCTCAGCTTCATGCTCAGAAACCTTACCAAGCCGGTCGTTCTGGTTGGAGCGCAGAGGAGCTCAGACAGACCGAGCAGTGATTCAGCTATGAACCTCACCTGCGCCGTAAAAATGACCACCAGCGACGTTGCCGAGGTAATGGTGGTGATGCACGGCGAGACGAGCGACACCTACTGTTTAGCGCACCGCGGGACAAAGGTAAGGAAGATGCACACGAGCAGGAGAGACGCCTTCAGGAGCATAAACGACATCCCGATAGCCAAAATCTGGAAGGACAAAATAGAGTACCTCAGGGACGACTACATGAGGAGGAGTGAAGGTGATGTAGAAGTCGACGACAGGATGGAGGAGAAGGTCGCAATCCTCAAGGTCTATCCCGGAGTGAGCGGTGAGATACTCGACTTTCTGATCGATAGGGGTTACAGGGGCGTTGTTATAGAGGGAACGGGTCTCGGCCACGTTCCACAGGATTTCATACCGCACGTGGAGCGGGCAGTCCAGGAAGGAGTTACCGTATGCGTAACAAGCCAGTGCCTCTACGGCAGGGTAAACCTTAACGTCTACTCCAACGGCAGGAAGCTCCTCAAGGCCGGGGCGATTCCCTGTGAGGACATGCTTCCTGAGACTGCTTACGTTAAGCTGATGTGGGTTCTCGGCCACACCAGTGATCTCGATGAGGCAAGGAAGATGATGCTGGCCAACTACGCCGGCGAGATAACGCCCTACACGAGGTTTGACACCTTCCTGAGGTGATTGAGGTGGGCATCAAGGCGGTTTATAAAAACGGCGTCTTCAGACCTTTAGAAAACGTTAAACTACCCGAGGGAACAGAGGTTGAGGTAGTCGTAGCAAACCCTGTAGAGATTGTAAAAAAATACGCGGGAGCCCTCAGAGAGCTCAGGGAAGTTCAAGAGGTTGATTGGGAGGAGGCCTACCATGAGTACGTTCTCAAGAGAGCCAGTGATGGTTGACTCAAACGTCTGGATAGACTACTTGCTCGGCGAAGAGCGTGGAACCAAGCTAATGGAACGCCTGGTTAGTGAGTATCACCTTGCAATAACCCCCACGATATACGGTGAGGTCGTCTTCCAGTTGCTCGCAAGAAACTACACAAAGCTCAGGGGAAGCCACAAGTTCTACGCCCTGAGAAAAGAGCTTGCCGAGAATCCAGAGCTATACAAACCAGTGGATACCTTTGACGAACTCTTGGATTCGCTCCTGGCGTCAAACGCACTGACTTTCCTTGATGAAACTTGGGAACTCATGCGCCTCTCCCGCGAAATGCGGGTTAAGTTTGGTCTCTTACCAAACGACTCTTTGATTGTCTCTTCCTGTGAATATTACGGGATAAGAAAGATTGCGACATTTGACGATGACTTTTTGAGAACCCCACTGGAGGTGTTAAGATGACCGAAAAGTTCGACTACGAAAAGCTCGGCCTCAAGGTCGGCCTTGAGATTCACAGACAGCTCGACACCAAAAAGCTGTTCTCACCCGTCCCGAGTGAGCTGACCGAGAGGGTTGACTTCACCTTTGAGCGACGCCTAAGGCCGACGATGAGCGAGATGGGCGAAATAGATCCAGCCGCTCTGGAGGAGTTCAAGAAGGGGAAGAAGTACGTCTACGAGGGCAACTACGGGCTGACGGATCTGGTTTACATGGACGAGGAACCGCCTAGGGGGCCCGACAGGGAGGCTTTGGAAGTTTCGCTCCAGATAGCCTACCTCCTCAACGCCAAACCGGTCGATGAGGTTCACTTCATGCGTAAAATCGTCATAGACGGCTCTAACGTTTCCGGTTTCCAGAGAACGGCCATAATAGCGATGAACGGAAAGGTTGAAACACCCTGGGGAAGCGTGGGCATTCCAACGATATGCCTTGAGGAGGATGCCTGCAGGATAGTTGAGAGGAAGGAGAAGGAAGTAATCTACCGCCTCGACCGCCTGGGCATTCCCCTGGTGGAGATAAGCACCACCCCGGACATACACCACCCGGAGCAGGCGAAAGTTGTTGCAAAGTACATAGGCGATGCCTTAAGGGCAACTAAAAAGGTCAAGCGCGGGCTGGGGACCATAAGGCAGGACCTAAACGTCTCCATTAATGGCGGTGCAAGGATAGAGATAAAGGGGGTCCAGGAGCTGGACATGATTCCCCTCATAATCGAGAGGGAAGTTGAGAGACAGGTAAACCTCCTCAAGATCCGCGACGAGCTGAGGGGGAGAGGCATTAAGCCCGAGGATATAAGGGAAGAGTTCCACGACGTTACCGAGGTTTTCCAGAACACCGGCTCCAAGATAGTGGCGAAAGCCATAAAGAGTGGGGGAAAGGTTCTCGCCGTCAAGCTTCCGGGCTTTAGAGGTCTCATAGGCAGGGAGATACAGCCCGGCAGGAGACTCGGAACGGAGATGGCGGACAGGGCCAAAAAGTACGTCAGGGGAATCTTTCACATTGACGAATTACCGAACTATGGAATTAAAGAAAAAGAGGTTAATGCAATCATTGAAAAGCTCGGCCTCGGTGAGAGGGATGCCTTCGTCCTCGTTGCAGCCGAGGAAGAAACCGCCAAGAAAGCTTTAGCCGAGGTCGTCAAGCGCGCTAAGGAAGCCATCGAGGGCGTGCCAGAGGAGACGAGGAGGGCCTTACCGGACGGCAACACCCAGTACATGCGCCCGCTCCCTGGCAAGGCGAGGATGTATCCTGAGACGGACATTCCCACCATCTTCCTGCCAGAGGAGTACAAGGAGAGGATAAAGGCGAACCTTCCTGAGCTTCCCCAAGAGAGGGTTGAACGCTTTGTTAAGGAGTACAGGATCGACAGGAGCTTAGCGGAGACCCTCGTCAACGACGAGCGCGACGAGCTCTTCGAGGAGCTGGTAAAGAAGGGGGTTAAGCCATCTCTGGCCGCTTCAATTCTGGTGGTCGTCCTCAAGGGCCTCAAGAAGGAGGTTCCGATAGAGAAGGTCACGGAGGAGCACATCGGGGAGGCTTTTGACCTGTACCTTGAGGGCAAGATTGCCAAAGAGGCCTTCGAGGAGATATTCAAGGAGCTCGCCCTGCACCCGGAGAAAACCGCGAAGCAGGTTGCAGAGGAGAAGGGACTAACTCTTCTCAGCGAAGAGGAAGTCGAGGAAATCATCGAAGAGGTCATCAAAGCCAACATTGACGTCATAAAGGCCAAGGGCATGGGAGCGATGGGCATAATAATGGGAAGGGCAATGGCCAAACTTAGGGGAAGGGCCGACGGGAAGCTCGTCAGCTCTCTCGTCAGGAAGAAGATCCAGGAGCTGAGCTAAGCTTTTTATCCCTTTTCTCCAAATTCCTCCCATGAGGTACAGGTATCGAGTGCTCTACTACACCTACCCTCGGGATTCGGAAGCCCTCTCCGGGCTTAAGAGGAGACTCAGGAACTACACTCTTCTCCTGAGCCCGGACACAACTTCCCTCCACGATGCCCTCCTAATGACTGCAATGAGGAGTGGAGAGGTGGTCATCGCGCGATCTGGGGAGACGTTTTTCATAGCTCCCCTTCAGGACGTTCCTCCCGGCTGGACTTCCGGCGAGGAGTTTCTGGTTGGAAAGGAGAAAGGCCTTGAAAAGGTCGCCGGGGAAATCGCGGGCAGAGAAAAGGGCAGGATGGCCTTGAAGGGCGCCCTGATAGTTGGCCTCATACTCCTGCTCTCATACTTCGGCTACCGGTTCCACGCCCTTGAAGCCCTGAACAACCTTCTCCTCCTCATCGGGCTCGTCCTGAGCCTTCTTGGAGGCCTTTTGAGGGGTTATAAGAGGAGGAAGGTCAGAGCATCGGCTCCTCGTCACCGATCGGAGTGAGGGAAAAACTCATCATTCCCCGGTGGTTTGGGGTTAGGCTTTTAAAAATCTCTTCCTACCCGTGAAAGATGCTGGTCGAAATCCTCCTCTCCCTCATCCTGCTCTGGGACGGCTACTTCTTCCTCCGCTACCTTCTGAGCCTCAGAAAGGCCTATCCCATGCAGGAGTGGAGGCCTAAGATCAGCGTTCTCATTCCGGCGTACAACGAGGAGGAGAACATAGAGGATGCCGTTAAAGCCGCCCTCTCCCAGGACTACCCCGATCTCGAGGTGATAGTTATCGACGATGGGAGCGAGGACGGGACGTACGAGAGGGCCTTATCGGTTAGGGACGAAAGGCTTAAGGTCATAAAAGCCAAACACGGCGGCAAGGCGAGGGCCCTCAACCTGTGCCTTGAGGCTTCCTCCGGTGAGATAGTTGTGACGACCGACGCCGACGGCTTTCTGGAGGAGAAGGCCGTCTCCGAGCTTGTGAGGAGGTTCTACTCCGGGGATGTTGTGGCAGTCGGTGGACAGGTTCGGGTTGCGGGAAGGAGGTTTCTTGAGCTCGCCCAAGACGTTGAGCATTTGAGGATAGCAATGTTCAGGCGGGCCAAGGAGCTTGAAAACCTCAGCCTCGCCCCGGGACCGGTTTCTGCCTTCAGGAGGGAGGCCCTTCTGGAGGTAGGCGGCTTCGTCGAGGATCCGGTTGAAGACTACGCGACGACCATAGCCCTCAAAGGGCTCGGCAGGGTCGTCTACTCGCCCTTGGCCAGGGTGTGGGTCAAGATGCCCCTGACGCTCTCGTCCCTCTGGAGACAGCGCAAAAGGTGGTTCCTGGGAGATCTGCCCAAGCTCGGTGCGGGGCCGCTGAAGGACAGGTTCTTCCTTGCTGTTAGCGACGTTATAGCGCTCTCCGATGTCGTCTTTCCTCCAATGGCCATTGCGCTTGAAAGATGGGGGCTTTTGGTTCTCTTTGTCCTGTTTGAAATGCTGACGATGGCCGTGGCCGTCAGAAACGAAGGGGGTTCAAAACTGGAGATCCTTCTGTTTCCGGTTCTCCTGTGGTTCTGGGCGGCCTTTTACCTGTGCCTCCACGTTTACGGCTATCTGAGGCTGTTCGTCTTGAAGAAATAGAGAAAAGCTGGATTAGAAACGCTCTGTTTCCTTTAAAACCTCGTCTATCGCCTTTTTTAGCTCGTCGTAGGCCTCATGCAGGGACTCCGGGATGACCTTTGTATCCGCCACGACCGGCATGAAGTTGGTGTCCCCGTTCCAGCGCGGGACGATGTGGAGGTGGACGTGGTCGTCTATTCCAGCCCCAGCCACTCTGCCCAGGTTAACGCCCATGTTGAAGCCGTCCGGGTTCATGGCCCTCTTTATCGCCTTTATCATGAGCTGGGAGAGCCTCATTATTTCGAGGAGCTCCTCATCGGTGAGGTCTTCCCACCTTCCCACGTGCCTGTAGGGGGCTATCATGACGTGGCCCGGGTTGTATGGGTAGTTGTTCATGATTATGAAGCTGTGCTTCCCGCGGTGGAGGATGAGCCTCTCCCTATCGCGGTTCTCCTTCGGGAAGTCGCAGAATATGCAACCGTCGTGCTTGGGTGAGCGTATGTACTCTATCCTCCACGGTGCCCATAGGGTCTTCAAGCTCTCACCTCCTGCGGGGAGAAAAGAGAGGAGAGATTAAAAAGGTTTCTTACCCCTTAACCTTCTTATCGCTGGGAACCATAATGGCAGGAGAACAATTGTCGCCGGCCCGCAGATGCCGCCTCTAGACTTTGTTTTGTTGTTGGATCCGGATTTCGTGGGTTTAGTGTTTGTCTCTGGTGCTTTGTACTGGAGGAACACTTGAACGCTTGTATCCTCGGTTTTGACGTTGGTTCTACTAGAGCTGATATTGATTTTTTCTCCATTAATGCTCCACTCGGTCTTGATGATGTATGTGCTATTGTCCGCCTTTGTTATATCTGAAACATCCGTACAAGCCTTAACAGTCCCAGTGGTTTTAAACTTCTCTATCATCGGCCTCTCGTAAAGGTACCCGTTGATCCTTTCCGAATCGATTGGACTTATGGTTATCTTTTCTTCGGGATACGAAACCTTCTCGATGGAACTCTGGAGCTCTTTCATTAGGGAATCATCCTTTGACACCGAAACCTCGCAGGGGTTGTCGTTTTCACCCGTGTGGGGCTCTAATTTTATTGCTCCTGATGGAAAGATAAGTATCTGATTTCCGCTTGTTGAGACCATCTTTGAATAAATCTCCGTCGTAACTAGGTCACTCATGAATGGGAGCTGGGCATTTCCGATGACATTGCCATCACTATCATAGGCCCAGATAGTAATACTTTGGTTTAATACTTCCATCCTTCCAATAATCACCTTTCCATCTCTGCTCCACAGTATCTTTCCTTTGAACAAGATGGGATTAAAGTTCGTTTTAACTTCCCTTGTCCACAGCAGGTTTCCCTCTGAATCAAACGACGCAGGGCATAGCTTTAAATTATTATGTACTAAGGCGTAGATTTTGCTTCCATCGGTTGAAGCGTCGGTGATCTGGCCCGCCGGGGAGAGAACTGTTTTGACCTTGAGATTTCCTCCTTCGGTTGAGAATAGGGCGATTTTTGAAGAACTCCAGACGACGAAGGTTGAACCTTCCCCTTGACCTCCCTGGAAGCCGTAGTCCTTGAATCTATAACCTGAACCATTAGTCAAGACATAGTAAACGTACCTTGGTGGCAGTAGTTTTATTAGTTTTATTACTGCTCCTTCATCCGTTGTAAACACAAAATCCTTCATTGTGGGTTTACTGTTAGTACCTGTATCTAAATGCGAAAGATTGCAGGCAACCCCCCTGGTTGGGATATATAAAATGGGCAGTGACTGTGTCTTAGAATATATGAATACATCATTACCTGCCACGCTTATGCTGGGGGCACCAGGTGCATTGCTTAATTCCATTGCTCTGTCAATTGTACCGTTGGACAGGTAATGGACTACCAGAAGATTTCCACTTCCAAAGAATTCTGAGAAAATTGTCCAGTAACCACTTCCGGACTCGGCTATATCTTGGATGTGGTAATGGAGGTATTCTTTGCCCCACTTGAGTTTCAAGTCATCAGAGAACATGAGCACTTTCAAGTTTCCTCCAAGTCTTACCATAGCAACATCTTTGTTGTATGGCATGGCTATTAAAATACGGCCACTCATGGAAGACACGCCGTTTTCAAAGGTTCCGTCTTTCTTGAGTTTTAGAATGTAACTTTCCCAGCCCCATCCTCCTGCAATTGCACTAACTGAGTAACCACCAAGATAAATGTGACCATCCCGTTCAAAAATCGAAGTTGGGATAAGAACTGGATTAACCTTCCTGAGTATTGGGCCCTCCTTGTCGAGGCCGTATTCATGAATTAGGCTTTTTCTCATGTTTTCTATCTGCTCTTTAGAGGGGATCTGATGGTAACTATGAGCATATGCCCGAATCCACTGCTGAAGCTGGTCGTTCATCATGCTTTCTAAAATTGGTCTCTCATCTAAGGCCCCTACCACTGTGAGTTCCTTGCTCATCTTGACTTTCCCATCAGGGGATATAATCATTATCCTAGGCTGATCGGTCGGCTTCCTTGTTCCGTAAATTGGTAGGGGTAAGGGATCGTAGTCAATGTACCTCCCAGAAGGCCCGATTCCCGCTACCAAGAGGTTATCACCCGAAGCCGTTGCAGCAGTTACACCGAAATTCGAAAACTTCAAAGTCCACTTTAAATTGCCATCCCTGGAGATAAACGCACCAATTGAGGACAACGAGTAGTCTTCCTCTTTTCCCGGAGTTCTGACCATTACGTAGACGCCCTGATCGGTGGCCACTAGAAGAATTGGGTGCCGGTTTATTGCGGGAAGAGCGCTGAAGTTTAACAAGAGACCCCACTCTTCCGTAAGGTCTTTCCCATATTTTACAACGGTTACTTCGTTTGAGTTTGCAAATGCAACATAGAGGCTATTTCCATAACCTGACACTGCGGGGAAATCAAATTTATCTGTCTCGATCTGTTTGGCATAGATCACTTTGAAATCCTCGGAGAGAACTACAATTTTTTTATCATCGCTCACCAATCCAAGATTCCCGTCCCATGAAGTTGCACTTGATACGCTAACGGGAAGTGTTGCGAGCTCTTTGAGGTTGCCACTTTTGTCTATTCCCAAAATCTCAGTGTACCCATTGTGAGTTTGGAGTACCGTCACCAAGTGTCCCCACAGTTCACCTGTCCATATTACTTCATTTGGACTGGAATAAAACGCTGAAAGAGCCTCCGGAGACCAGGTTCCGACTGCACTCACGGGGCTTAAGAGAGTCCCTAATAAAACTACCACCAGTGCTAAGCGTTTTAACGACATCTGAACCACCGAATACAACTATCATTCCTAAAATTTAAAGGTTTTTTTGTTTAATAGTTTGGGACGCAGAGAAAAACTGCGAAAAATTTATAACGGCGTTTCCGTTCCATTAGACGGGACGGGCCCGTGGTCTAGACTGGTTATGACGCCGCCCTCACACGGCGGAGGTCCGGGGTTCAAGTCCCCGCGGGCCCACCATTACAAACTTCGCCTGCGCGAAGTTTGATCAAGGTTCGTGATTCTCTTTTAAAACGGTGTTTTGGTTGGATTTCTCATTGGAGTTGCTTTTTAGATGATGGATTCTTCATCAGGCGCGTTTTTTCAAGCGGGTTCAAGTTTTTAGCGCTCATTAGGAGCGCATTTTTAGTGAACCCCTCAAGAAAAGCCCCTCTCAGGAATACACTCATTAATACCACGAAGTCAGCTTGAAATCCTTGAAAATGGAGCATCAAAGAGGAATCACAAACTTTGATGAAACTTTGCAATGCAAAGTTTCAGCGCTGGCGGAAAGTTAATGGCTATTTCACTATCGTCCAAGCGCCCGTAACGGATGACGGAAAACCTGCGTGCTTTTCTGGAAATGCTGTTTTATAGAAGTCTACTCATCACCCGCTGTTCCAAGGGATTCACCTTCCGCAAGCGTCTGGTGGAGCTCAGTCGGTTTTATAAAGTTGCACGGAATTAATTGTTCCGGTGGTTGGAATGATAAAGGTGCGCGTGCTCGGAAGGGGCATAGAAACGGAAATCGAATGGAGGAAGGGGATGACGGTTGCAGAGGTGCTGAAGGAGGTTGGATTCAACACCGAGAGCGCCATAGCCAGGGTTGATGGGAGAGTAGCCCTCGAAGACGACCGGGTGAACGATGGAGCCAGCGTTGAGGTCATCCCCGTTGTTTCTGGGGGCTGACTTCGATTTTTGCACCATATAAAAAGGATAAGAATCGCAGGGGCTCAAAGGAGTAGAGGAACAAAATAAAAAGCTCACCCCGCGAGCCTCTTCCGCATGAAGGTCTCAAACCTGTCCATGGCCTCCTCAAGTATCTCAACCGGCGGCAGGAAGACTATCCTGAAGTGCCAGTCGCCGGCGTGGCCAAAGCCCGAACCGTGGACGAAGAGCACGTGAGCCTCATGGAGGACATCGAGCACGAACTCCTTGTCGCTCTTCCACTTTGAGCGCTCATCGATGCGCGGGAATATGTAGAACGCTCCCTGGGGCTTCTGGGCGCTTATACCGGGGATCTCCTGGACGCGACTGTAGATGTAGTCCCTTCTCTCGCGGAGCTTTTTCATGTACTCATCGAGGTAATCCATCGGGCCTGTGAGGCCCGCTATGGCCGCGAACTGTGCCGGTGTGTTCGGGCAGACCCTTATCCTCATGAGCTTGTCGATCGCTTCCCTGACCTCAGAAAGCTTGTTCTCCGGATCGACGTAGTAGAAGTAGCCGAGGCGCCAGCCGGTGGCGAAGTAAATCTTCGACATACCGTTCATGACTATGACAGGTACATCCTTTGTGAGAGAGCCCGGGGAGACGTGCTTCCCCTCGTAGGTCATGAGGTCGTATATCTCGTCGCTTATTACCGGGAGGTCGTACTCGCCAGCTAGGTCGAGGATGGCCTTCACGGTTTTCTTCTCATAGAGCGCGCCGGTCGGGTTGTTGGGGTTTATGACCGCTATGGCCTTCGTCCTCTCGTCTATCAGCTTCCTCATGTCGTCTATGTCCGGCTGCCAGCCGTTCTCCTCAACTGTTAGGTACTCATGAGGCTCGGCCCCGTAGAACTTGACGAGGCCGGTGTACGGTGGATAGCTCGGACTCGGAACCAGTATGTTGTCGCCGGGGTCAAGGAGGCCGCCGAAGATGAGCTGAAGGGCCTCGGTAACTGCAGTGGTAACGCGGACATCATCGGGAGTTATGTCAACGCCGTTCTTCTTCCTCTCGCGCTGGACTACGGCTTCCCTCATCTCCGGAAGGCCCTCGCTCGGCCCGTAGTAGTTGTGGCCTTCCTTTATGGCACGACAGTATGCCTCTTTCATATGCTCGGGCGGCTGGAAGTCGTATTTGCCGGGGTCGCCTATGTTGAGACGGATGACATTTATCCCCCTCTTTTCGAGCTCCCTGGCGGGGAGAACAACATCCCTTATCGCGTACTCAACGCCCATTGCCCTCTCGGACGGACGGATCATTTCAATCACCATCCCAATGGTGAGATGTCCTTCATAAAAACCTTTTCATAGTCCCTGCATCGGCCTCCCGGAGACAGCAAACTTTTATAATCCCCCGGTGAACTGCCCCCCATGAACATTTTGATTCCCCTCCTTCTTGGTCTCGCAACGGGGCGCGTGCTACGGGGTCACCGGTCTCTTAGAGAGATGGGGCTGGACTCTCTCATCGGCGCAACGGTTCTCCTCTTGGTGTTCCTCATGGGGGTCGAGGCTGGAAAGGTCGAGGTCAACGCCGGCTGGCTCGCCCTCTCTTCCCTCCTCCTGGCAGTTCTTACATCCGCCGGGAGCCTTCTCTTTGGATTCCTCCTCTGGAGGTGGTTGAGTTGAGCCGCTTCTCGGCGATGGTTATCACCTCCTTGGCCCTCGGCTTCATAGCCGGCAGAATTCTCTCTTCGAACATTGGAAGCCTCTACGAGTGGGTTCTCTACGTCCTCATTTTTCTGATAGGCCTGGATCTGGGCAGGGAACTGGACTTCAACGCCCTCAGAAAGTCGGGGCGCGTTGGGGTGTTCCTGGCTGTTACGACCATTCTGGGATCAGTTGCGGGGGCACTTCTGGGCGGGCTTATCATGGGTATTCCAATTAAGTACGCCTCGGCAATCGGGGCCGGTTGCGGCTGGTACTCGATAACCGGCCCGGTAATAGCCCAGTACTCGGCCACCTACGGCACTCTGGGCTTTCTTGCCAACCTGCTCCGGGAGATCTTCACCATCACCCTCTATCCGTTCTTGGTGAGGTGGATCCCCGCAGAGGTCGGCCTGACGATTGGGGGAGCCACCACGATGGACACAACCCTTGGGGTCATAGCCAGAACCGGCGGGAAGGGGATAGCTCTAATTGCGTTCGTCCACGGTTTTTTGATAACTATGGCCGTCCCCTTTCTGCTTCCCTTGATATTGAGGGGATAAAGGGAGAAGAGAGGTCACTCCTTCCAGCGCGGGTTGCCAACGACCTTAACCTCGCCGTCTTCATCGATTACCAGCTTGGAGAAGCCCTTCTCGGCTATGCTGCCGTAGTCGTGGCCGGCATCAGCTGGATAGACCGCGAGGAAGATGAACGGCTCGCCGCCGGTGTTGACAGTCCTGTGGGCCCAGTAGGGCGGGACGTAGACGACGGTTCCGGGGCCCATCGGTATCCACTCAGCCTTCCCTTCTGGCGTCTGGAGCAGCATTCCGCCCTTCCCTTTGATTCCGTAGTATATCTCGGCCCTGTCTGCCTTCGAGTGGAAGTGGCCCTTCGTGAAGAAGAACTCCTTACCAACCTTGCCGGGGTAGAGGACGGTTGTGGCGAAGTTGAGATCGCCGTCCTTCTCTTCCTGCTCGACCGCGTAGACCTCGTAGACAACCGGATCGTCCTTGAGGAGCTCGTTGTAGGCCTTCTCATCGAGGAAATAACCTTTGAGGTTGCTGAGCCTCCTGACGAGCTTCTTAGCACCCGGAATGACTCCTGTCTCAAGATCGACCTTAACTCCAATCGGGTTCTTGTACTCCATAAACATCACCGGAATAAAATAAACCAAGCCCTATTTAACCTTTCCCTTTTGTATCACCGGCAGTGTTATAAAAGCATGTTGAGGGAATACGCTATCCCTATGGCCACCGCCCAGTAGCTGGCGTTCCAGCGGAGGACCTTATAGCCATCCAGGGGAGGGATCGGCCAGAGGTTGAAGAAGGCAAGCCACGCGTTCACCATCGCTGTGATCCTCACCGTAAGTCCAAGTATCCCCTCAGAAAATGACCCTCCAATTGAATACAGGGCCAGGAAGATGACCGCTATGAGTATGTTGGTCGCGGGACCGGCGAGGGCTGTCATGCCCATGGCCCTCCTGTCGATGAAGCCGTGGAGGCTGTAAATCTGAACTGCCCCCACCGCGGCGAATATCCACGTGCTCCCTGTAATGGCTTTGGTGGCAACTCCAAGGAGGAGGGCCAGCACAATCCCCGTGTCCCACCTTCGATAGATGGCATAATAGCCGAAGCGCCTGGCCAGCCCTCTGTGGGCCATTTCGTGGAACACGAACGCCGTTAGGATGGCGATTGCCGCGGGAAGCATCATGGAAGGGTTGAAGTCAGAAAACAGGAGCAACAGGACAAGAAAAGAAATCGCTAAGTCCTCCACCTCGCGGCGGTTCATCTAGCTTTCACCTCAATTTTCCTGCCGAGAACGAGCTCAGCAGCCTTAACCGCAGCTCCTCCTGTTCCCACAGCGATTCTAACCTGATCCTGGGGTACGTAGACGATTATCCTGTCCCCCTCGTATTCGACTTCCAGCACCTCAACGTTTAGCATCTTCCTAAGGCGCTCGGTTATATCGTTCATGGCCGCTCCCCATTCAAATAACGAACCCCCTGTTATAAATGTTACCCAGCAGGTGTGGAGAACCGAGAAAGTGCTCCACGCCCTTCACGTGGCCGAGTCCAACGACTGCGACGATCTTGGGTCTCCTTATCCCTCTACCCCGCAACTCATCCACCGTGCGGATAAGATTGCGGGCCATGATGACGTTCCTCTCCTCAACGAGGACCCGGTAGAGGTACGGGTATCTGTTTCGGAATTCGAACATCATCTCCCTGTACGACTCCACGGGATCCCCCAGCTCCTCTGCGGCTGCACCTCTCACACCCGGAAGGAAAAAGGATAATCCCTCGAAAGCCAGGAGGAGTCTCTCTCTGAGCGGGGCCGCAAGTATCTTTGACATTATGCTCCTTATGTCCTCATCGATAAGGAGAAGGGGGATTCTGAGCCTTCCTGCCGCTTCAATAGCCGCCAGCATCTCACCCCCAGGAGTCATCCCAAACTCTTCGCCCAGTCTCTCCTCGAATTTGGTCAGGAGATAGCTGACCAGACCGGAGCGTCCGAACTGCAGGCTCTCTTTCAGTCCAGCCTTTGCCCCGGAAGTGATTCCCCTGAACCTCAGGGGATCGAGTTCAACGGCTATGGCGGTGGGGTTTTCTTGCTCTATCACCCTCAGGACTTCCTCCCTGCTCCTGGGTGATACGTGCATCGTTCCGATTATCCTGACGTATTTCAGATAGCTCATTCCTCCGCTCATTGCTTTTCCTCCAGGATGCTTTTGAGCTCCCATGTGCCCGATTTAAGGGTTATGACGTCGAAATCCTTCGGGACTACCGCGTTAACACCGAGACCCTCGCATATTTGCAGGGCTTCCTCAACGTACTCCCGGTAGCTGTAGCGGAAGGCCCTGTGAAAGAGCGCCAGGAGCTTCACCTTTGCCCTTTTAGCGGTCTCACAGGCCTCTTCCACAGTGGAGTGGTAGCTCTCACCCCTATCTTTAGGATTCAGGTAGGTGGCCTCGTGGATAAGCAGGTCGGCCCTCTCCGCAAAGAGCCTCACCCTCTCGCAGGGCTTGGTGTCACCTGTGTAAACTACCTTGAGCCCCTTCCTTCTCGGTCCGGTCACATCCTCAAGACGGATTATACGGCCGTTCCGCTCGATTTGACCTTCCTTCTCCAGCTTTCCGAGTATCGGCCCCTCGCTTAGCCCGTACTCGACGAGTTTCTCTTTCAGGAATTTCCCCCTTCTGTCCTTCTCCTTGAAGACGTAGCCCAACGCTGGAATCCCGTGCTCGACCTTGAAGCTCCACACCTCGTAATCTCCAAACTTGAGCCGGGTTTCCCCAAGCTCGTGAACGTGGATGTCAAACCCCGGCCGAAAGAAGCCGCTGTTCAGGAGGTTCTGGACGAACTGGAAGGTGTATTTCGGCCCGAAAATGTGCAGGGGTTTCTCCCTGTTCCAGAGGTTCATCGTCTGGATTAAGGCGGGGATACCGAGGTAGTGGTCGCCGTGGAAGTGGGTGATAAAAATCTTATCCACTCTCATCGGGCTGAGCTTTGCGGTGTTCATCTGCCTCATTGTGCACTCCCCAGCATCGAAAAGCACTATCTCGCCCCTGTAGCGTAAAGCTATGGACGGGACGTTTCTCTCCCGCGTTGGCATTATCCCTCCGGTGCCGAGGAAGAAGACTTCGAGCATGTTAAACACTTCCCGCTTGGCACTTAAAAATGCTCCCTTTCTTGGTGTACGAGAATGGGAGCAGACGGTCACCTTTACTGTCACTGCTGAAAAGGCACGGCTTCTTTACATTCCTGAGTTGATAAAAAAGATTAAAACCTTCAGCCCAGTACTTAGTCTGGTGAAGCAACATGGAAGAGATTCTGAAAGCCATTGAAGAGAAGGATACAAAAAAGCTTGCAAACCTTCTCTACTACAAGATTGATGAGCTGGAGGATGAACAGCTCGGAGAGGTTCTCAGGAAGGCCGAGAAGCTGGCCCTTGAGCAGAAGGACTATGAGCTCTACAAGCTGGTGGTGTATTACTATCACGAGTTCCTCGAGGTGGACAAAATAAGCGAATTCGAAGAGCTCGCCGAGGAGGAGGGCTCCTTCGAGGCCAAATTCCACCTTGCCGACCTTTACTTCCTTATCGGCGAGCTTGAGAAGAGCCTTGCCCTCTACGACGAACTCCTTGAGGAAGAACTCAAGGGCAACAACCTTGAGCACATAGCGGAGATACAGTACAACATGGCCTTAATCCGCGAGGAGCTCCAGGACTACGAGAAAGCATACGAGCTCCTTGAACAGGCGGAGGAGAACTACGAAAAACTGGGGGACAGGGAAAAGCTCCTTCACGTCCGTGTTTACAAAGCCTACGTCCGGTTTGAGATGGGGGAGACCTACGAGGCCAAGGCCATGCTGGCTTCCCTCCTTCCGGAGGCAATGGAGCTTCAGAACGGCAGGCTCCTGGCTGAGATTCATCTGAGCTTTGAAGAGATCTTCGAGGAGGATGAAGACTATGAAGCGGCCCTTCAGGAATGCCTCTACGCCCTCCTGTGGGCGAGGGGAACCGAGTACTACGACGTCGCTTTTGATGCCCTCGTAGACATCCTCTGGCAGCTTTTCCTCGATGACGATTTTGAGACCGTTTACAGCAACGTTCCGATGTTCAGGGAAGCCCTTCCAGATCTGGCTGACTTCTTCGACGGTGTTCGCTACCTAGCTCTGTACAAGGACGGCCGCATTGAGGAATCAAAACTTAAGGAGATCGTGGAAAGGGTGGCCGATAAGCGGCTCATCGACCTACTCCAGTTCCTCGGCGAGGCCGAGCTCTGAGGCGATTTCAAGGGCTCGTTCCATTATTTTTCTTCCCACTTCGTCCCGACCTCCGAGCCGGGAAAACAGACTGTAGTTCTCTTTTATCGCGAAGAAAAGCCTTCTGGCCTCATCTGGGGAGGATTTAGCCGCTACCCTCAACCTTGTAAAATCAACGGCTATCTCCACCAGCGCGCAGTCCACTCTGCTGAACGGCCGTGAAGGAAGCAAGCCGGGAATATCCCCACTGGGGGCGAGAGAACAGCCCAAAACCTCCGTTACTCCAAGACTGTCGGAGTGAACTCTCCATTTGCACTCAACATCCCCATAAACGCCGGGAAGTCCCCTGATCCACCGGTATGTGCCTGTTTCTTCAAAAGAAAGTTCAAGCTCAGGGGGAAAGTTGAGGGCCAGCCTGACCAGAAGGCCCGCATCGCTGGTGGCCTGGAGGGCCGCATGGGGCCACTTCGTCAGCTCCTCCGCGCTCCTGCCGCCGAAGAGCTTGAACGAAAGAATATTCCCCTTTTTAACGACTCCTACCGGGGTGGCATTCGTTTTTGTGATGAGGAGCATCTCGTAAACCTGTCCATCGTTTAGAAGATCGATGAACGCCACTTTAAACCACCGAAGAAAATAAATGAAAAGAATTTAAAGCTGCTGCTTGGGCAGGACGAGGATGTCGTCCCTTCTGATGTAGAACTTGACGGGCATGGTGGGCTTTATGTTCCCGACGTCCCTTGAGCCGATCGTCCTCGCTATGATCCTCGTCTCCCCGAACAGGCCGATGACTTCTATGAAAAAGCCGTAGTACTCCACGAGGTCGACGGTTCCCTCGAGGGTTATCCCGTCTTCAACCGGCTGAAGGCTGATGCGCTCAGGTCGTATGACGATGACGACGTTGTCACTCTCCCCGGTGTAGTGAAGGTTCTCAAGGCGGAAGCTCTCGAATTCGACGGTTACCCTATCACCGTTCCGTTCCACGACTTTTGCCGGGATGACGTTTGTTTTGCCCATGAAGGATGCGACGAACTCCGTCCTTGGGTGTTCATAGATCTCCCGTGGAGTTCCCACCTGCTCGACGGTTCCCACGTTCATAACCGCTATCCTGTCGCTTATTGCCATTGCCTCCTCCTGGTCATGGGTAACGTACAGGACGGTAATACCGAGCTCGCGCTGTATTCTTCTTATCTCAGAGCGCATCTCAAGCCTGAGCTTGGCATCGAGGTTGCTCAGGGGTTCGTCGAGGAGGAGAAGCTTCGGCTCGACGACTATTGCCCTCGCGATTGCAACACGCTGCTGCTGACCGCCTGAGAGCTGGGTGGGGTAGCGATCCTCAAAGCCGCGGAGCTTGACGAGGTCGAGGGCCCACTCAACCTTTTTCTTTATCTCCTCCTTCGGAAGCTTCCTGAGCTTTAGACCGTAGGCGACGTTGTCAAAGATCGTCATATGGGGCCAGAGGGCGTAGTTCTGGAAGACGAGGACGGCCCCCCTCTCGCTGGAGCTGAGGTTGGTGACGTCCTGATCCCCGAACCAGACCTTTCCTTCCGTTGGGTAGTCCAGCCCGGCTATAATCCTCAGCGTTGTTGACTTTCCACAGCCGCTGGGGCCGAGGAGGGTGAACAGCTCCCCATGCTTTATGTGGAGGTTTATACCCTTGAGGGCCACCGTATCGCCAAACTTCTTAACGATATTTTCAAGCCTGACCTCAACCATCTTATCACCTCACGAGAGACCGATGAAGGAGTACCTCTGCTTGGTGATTATGTTCACCAGCAGGATTGACAGTATCTGCACCGTTATGAGCAGCACACCAAGGGCTGCCGCTATGTTCACGCTACCAACCGCTGAGAGCATCACATCCTTCATGAACGCGGTTATTGGGGCATTGGTCATGTTGAGGGAACCTATTGTAACGCCAACGCTGGTCTCACTCATGGCGTAGACGAAGCTGAGCATTGCACCACCGAAGACGTTCAGCGAGATGAGGGGTAGTATGATGCTTGTGAGGGTCTTCCACCTGCTGGCACCGAGGTTCATGGATGCCTCGTCAAGGGACACGTGAACCTGCTGGAGACCCGCATAGACAGATCTGGCTGCGAACGGTAGCCTCCTGACCGAGTAGGCCAGTATGAGGAGGTATCCTGGGTTGAACTCGCTCGGATTTATTGGGTCGAGCGGCGTTCCGGGGAACAGCAGGTGGAAGAAGTAGAAGTAGCCCATTGCAACTACGATACCTGGGACTGCCATCGGGAGTACAACAGTGCTCTCAAGTACCGGCGTCAGTGCGCCCTTGAACCTGCTCGTGGCGTAGGAGGAGGTTATGGAGAGGAGGATTATCAACACAACGGCCACGGATGAGTAGAGAAGGCTGTTCACAATATACCTTCTGACGTCCGGGTTCAGGAGCATTTCTTTAATGTACTTCATGGTTGCCTCCGTCTTCTTGCCTGCGGGTACGTTGAACATCGTCGCCTGGAACTGGGAGTGGGTTACGTTGAGAGTTCCGTCGGAAAGCACCTCACCGCTGGCCGTTATCAGTCCTTTCATCTGGGTATGAATCGTGCCGTTGTATCTTGCGGCTGTCCCCTGGAAATCCGCGTACGTCACGTTGCCGTTCATTGTGAAGGTGTTGCCCTGAATGACTATCCTGCCGGCGAAGAAGCCGTTCAGGGTTCCATTGATGACTCCAAGCTCGCTGGAACTTCCGGAGACCCCACCATTGAAGAACCATCCGTTCTTGCTGGTCTCTATGGTGCCGTTCGTCAGCTGCACCCCTTGGTCCGGATAAAGGATTCCCATGAAGTTGGCGCTTATGTCCGTAACGTTGGTGACAACCCTGTGCTCCTGAGTGAACGCCAGCTTAACAACGCCAGCCTGGGGCGTTATGGTGAAGAGCAGGAGCGGGAGGAGGATGAGGTAGATGGCTATAGCCTGCCAGAGCCTGGGCTTGCTAACGCGGGGTGACCACCTTCCACCCTTGCTGAGCATTGCGTACTGTCTGAGGCTCACGTACTTCCTTATGCCCAGGAATGCCAGTATTGCGAGGGTTAACATGACTATTGCAAGGGCCGCTATGAGCGGGCTTCTCTCGCCGGTCCCAAAGAGGAACTTGCTGAATATCTGGTAGGACATTATCTTCTTCGCAAGGTCATTGCTGTGGAAGACAATCGGAGCCGCGAGGTCCTCAAGGCTGAAGATGAAGACGAGGGTTGCCCCCGCCGCAATTCCCGGAAGGGCAAGCGGGAAGGTAACAGTCCTGAAGAGGTGGAAGCCCCTGCTCCCCAGGTTTTCCGCCTGCTCCTCCAGAGAGGGGTCGATGTTTATGAAACTGGCGTAGGCGTTTAAGTATACTATAGGATAATAGGTTATTGCCTGGGCGAGGGTTATTCCAGCCAGCCCGTCTATTCTGAGTCTGAAACCGAAGAGTGCGTGGAGGATGTTGCTAACCATTCCGTACTCACTGAACATCTGCTGAACGACGTAGGCACTGACGAAGGGGGTAACGAGCAGGGGGATGAAGAGCAGAATGCGGAAGACGTTCTTTCCGGGGAAGGAGAATCTCGCCATGAGGAACGCGAACACGGTTCCAATGAGCGAGGCCAGGAGCGTGACAACGGTGGCCACAACCACCGAGTTAAGGACTATACCGAAGTCAAGTCCATTTATTATGTAAAGCCTCTCACCGGTGCCCGGCATTATTACCCTCTGCACGAGACTTCCGTCGGGCGGGAACTTTACATAGTTGCTGTTTGTGAGTACTTCCTTAAACCAGTGAAGGGAGATTCCTCCGTTATAGGTAAAGGCTATGGCCAGCATGGCCAGTACCGGGATTATCAGGAAAAACAGCAAATACAAAAGAGGGAAAAGGTAGGAGGTGGCAACGAGAGGCTCAAACTTGGGAGTCCCAAAGAGCCTCTCGCTCCAGCTGCTCTTCATCCATTCACCTCCTGGAGAACCTTGTTGTACTTGTCCTTGGCCGCCTGGGTCCACTCGGCCATTATGGTGTCCTTGAAGTCCTTGTCGGTGAGGAGCTTATCGTTTATCTTCATCGCATAATCCTCTGTGAAGGTTACCATTTTGCCCGTGTCCGGGTCCTTGAACTGGATAGGAGCGGTGAGCTCATCCTTGAGCTGCTCAAACTTCTGGTCGTCTATTTTTCCGCTCTTGTGGGCGTTTACCAGGGCCATCCAGGCGGTGTGGAGCTCCAAGTTGGCATCAACCAGGGTGGCCTTGAAGTAGAGCTGCATGGCGTTGACGGTCTTGAGGGCCTCGCTGTCGTTGAAAGCTATTCCCTTGGTGTGGAGGGCGAGGTTGTAGGCCGTCCTGAGGTCTGGCCTCTGCTGGCCGGCTGGGGTGTTGAAGATGCTGGGGTTGACCGGGAGCCTGTTGACGTCCTTGTTGAGCCATATGGCCTGTCCGTCCGTCAGAACCCAGTAGATGAAGGCCTGCGCAGCGTCCGGGTGCTTGCTGTACTTAAGGAGTGCTATCGGGTCACCGTTGATGATGCTCTCCCCCTCAGGGATTATGTAAACACAGTCCGGGTTGAGGTGCATTGCCGTGTATCCGTAGAAGTCAATGGTGTTCCCGGCGGCTATATCTCCGGCTATGACGGCTTCCCTAACGGCGTCACTGGCTGCGTACACCCTGGAGTTGGCTGCAATTATCGTCAGTATCCTCCAGCCCTCGTCCCAGCCGAAGGCTTGAAGTATAATCTGGTATATCCTCGTGTTTGAGGTACTCATCGTAGGATCGGCTATACCATACTGCGGTGGGTCCCTAGCCCATGCCTCGGTGGCTATGTCCTCCCACTTCTTGGGCTCCGGGAGACCCCACTTCTGGATGGACTTCTTGTTCTCGGTGAATCCGAAGGAGGAGAGTGCTGCCGCTATCCAGTAAATTTTACCGTCCTTATCCTTCCTCACCATTGGCATGCCCGCAAGGGTCTCGGGTATGTCCTTTCCGAGAAGACCCAGAACCTTCTGGTCTGTTATCGGAGCTAGGTAGCCCTCCATGTAAAGGTTGTCGAAGAGGGTCGGTCCTCCGCCCCAGCCTACATCAGCATGGCCGTCCTTTATGAGCCTGGGCCACTGGGATTCAGTGGCTTTGATGAACTTGATGCTCGTTATGTGGTACTGCTTGGCTATATCGCTCTTGAGGAAAGCCTCCTTCGCGAGCGTGGCTATGGTAGTGTCGTGCCTGGTAAGAACAATGAGCTCGATGTTGCCGGAGGAAGTGCTCGATGAGGCCGTTGTGGTGGTCGTGGTTTCAGAGGATGTTGTCTGGGACTGGGTGGTGGTCGTGGTCTGCTGCTGGCTCGTCGTGGTGGTCTGAGACTGGGTGGTGCTTGCGGAAGAGGAGGAGGTTGTTGAAGAGGTCTTGGTCGGAGACGGGGAAACAGAAGAGCTGGCACTTGGAGAGGAGCTGGTCGTGCTGCTCGACGTTCCTCCACCGCCGATACAGCCGGCGGCGACTACACTGAACACCAAAAGCAACATTACGAGAGCTGCGGCGGTCTTTCTCATTGCCTTTCACCTCATTCCAGTGTTTTCGAGGTATTTTTAAGGTTTTGTTACAGCCCAAACGGGCAATATACTAAACTGACCAGAGACTTTTTCCACGGGTATGTTAATATGGGTTTTGGTGGTAGATTAAGTTTAAAAGAACCGGAAAAATAGTGGACGTGATGTCAATGAAAGAAGCGGTGGTGGCCAGGAACCTTACGATATATTACGGCGGTAAACCTGCCCTCTCCGACGTCAACTTCGAGCTCAGTGAGGGGAATACCCTTCTCCTCTTGGGCCCCAATGGAGCTGGAAAAACTACTCTACTGAGGGTCATAGCAGGGTTCCATCGTGAGTACCAGGGAGAGCTGCTCGTTTTTGGGAGGACCCCCCTGGAAGCGAGGGAGTTTGTTTCCTACGTGCCTCAGAGCCACTCCCTCAACGAGAAGGTCCCCCTGACGGCACTGGAAGTTGTATCTATGGGAGCCATTTACAAGAGGGGGATACTCCACAGGAAGATTCCGGAGGAAATTCTGGAGCGGGCCGCAAAGGCTCTGGAATTCGTTGGCCTGGGGGGTATTGGGGGTAAACCGTTCAGCAACCTCAGCGGGGGTCAAAAGCAGCGGGTTCTGCTTGCGAGGGCCCTTATAAGCGACCCGAAGCTCCTCCTTCTGGATGAACCCCTTTCAGCCCTTGACCCCTCCGCCAAGGCGGAAGTGGCCTCAGCTCTGTCGAAGATAAAATCAAAGCGGGGTATAACGATGATCATAACCACCCATGATATAAACCCCCTCCTGGACATTGGGGACAGAGTGATGCTCATCAACAAGCGTATGATAACCTTCGGAAAGCCAGACGATGCCCTGAAAGACGAGATAATAAAGGCGGTTTACGGGCCCCTCGCGAGGACCATAAAGGTTGAGGATAAGCTCTACTGCATCACCGGAGACCTCCACATATTCAGGGGGGAGAAAAAGTGATTCCCGATTTCATCATAAGGGCGGTGCTGGCAAGCATAACAGTAAGCGTCCTCCTCGGCCTGCTTAGTCCGCTGATAAACATGAAGGGCCTCGCTTTCTTAACCCACGCGATATTCCATGCCCTCCTCTTAGGCGCGGTCCTGGGCATGATACTCGGCATCATCTTCAACAATTTAGCTCTCGTCACGCTCGTGGCCATGGTCACCACAGTTGCTACCGTCCTCCTGATAGCGGTGATAGAGTACCACGGATTTTCCTCCGATACTGCCGTTGGAATTGTGGCCAGCTTCGTGGCAGGTCTCGTCGTTCTCGGCTTTGGCATCCTCTACAAGGTAATGGCAGGCAGGCCGTACTTTCCGCTGAGTGAGAACATAGTTTCATACCTCACCGGCGAGATATTCCTCGTGAGCACCCATGACCTCCTCGTGCTGACCTCCGGGGGTTTTCTCGTACTCATTGTCCTCCTGCTCTTCTACCGCGACTTTGTATATCTGAGCTTTGATCCGGAGGGCATGGAGAGCTATGGTGGGAGAACCCGCTTCTACCTCTACCTCCTCTACACGCTTGTTGGGCTCATCGGGGCCCTCATAGTGCAGAGCGTCGGTCTGGTAACCCTGCAGGTCATAGCGGTTCTTCCAGGGGCGATAGCCATGATGCTTGGGGGCGACATCAGGCGCATCATCCTGGCGAGCCTCACCGTCACGCTGACCATTCAGCTCTCCTCGGTCTTCATAGCTTACTTCACGGCCATTCCACCAAGCGGTATCGCCACGATAATACTCGGTGCGGTCTACGGAGCACTCCTCATGAGGCGGTGAATATGGGGAGAAAGCTCGCCGGAATCGATGAGGCAGGCAGGGGACCGGTTCTCGGTCCGATGGTGATAGGGGCCGTCGTCGTTGACGAGGAGAAGCTTCCCCTCCTGAAGGAGCTGGGGGTGAGGGATTCGAAGAAGCTGACCCCAAAGCGAAGGGAGCGTCTCTTTGGGGAGATAACCCAAATCGTCGACGATTACGCTCTTCTCGTCCTCTCTCCGGGGGAGATTGACTCAAGAAAAGGAACCCTAAACGAGTTTGAGGTTGAGAACTTCGTGAGGGCCCTCAACTCCCTTAGGATAAAACCCGACGTCGTTTACATAGACGCGGCCGACGTGAAGGAAGAGCGCTTCGGCGAGGAGGTTGGGAGCGGGCTGGACTTCAAGGCAAAGATAGTGGCTGAACATAGGGCCGACGACAAATTCCTTCCCGTTTCGGCGGCATCCATACTGGCCAAGGTGGCAAGGGACAGGGAGATAGAGAGGCTGAAGGAGAAGTACGGTGAGATAGGCTCTGGATACCCAAGTGACCCCAGGACAAGGGAGTTTTTGGAGGAATACTATAAGAAACACGGCGATTTCCCGCCCATCGTTCGGAAGACCTGGAAGACCCTTAGAAAGATAGCGAAAAAGATAGCGGAGGAGAGCACTAATACAGGGAATGGAGGACAGCTAACGCTCGAAAGCTTCATTAGAGAGAAGAGTGACAGTGAAGCAAAGGAGAAAAGGGGGAAAGGATGAACAACCTCAGAGTTCGTCCACGTCGAGTTCAATGAGCTCTCTTTTGGGAGCCTCTTCCTTTTCATCCTCCTCGGCAGGCTTTTCTCCCTTCTTTGGCAGTCCTCCAGGGCGCGACTCCTTCTTCTTCGGAAGTCTGGAGGAGGGGTTCTTCTTTGGCAGTCCATCCTGCGTAACGTAGACCATGGGGAACAGCGGAGGGGCCCTGACATCCGCAACAGGGGCAGTGCTCTCCTCTTCCCCGGCTTTTCTCCTGGATTCAACATAGCGAACGAACCTGCCTATCCTGCAGAGCCTGCCGAGCCAGAGGAGGTAGTCCAGCAAGGACTCGGTGAAGGCCTCCCACCTGACTAAGTCGTAGAGGAAGACTCCCATTACAACGGCGGCTTCCGGGATGAGGGCGGTGGCGTAGAAACTGAACTGCGTTTTCCCACCCATGACGTACTGGAGGGCGAAGAGAAGAACCGTACTCCAGAACACGCCGAAGGGGAGCAGCGCTCCCTCACCGCGCCTCTTCCACATGTACGGGGCCGCGAAGATTGCCACAACAGCGAAGAGGAGTAGCGTTGGATTGGTGTTAGCCACAACATCCGGGTTGAAGTGGAAGTGGAAGGAGTTCCCGTTGTAAAACCACTCCCAGAACGGGGCGGTCCAGGGGTTCGGCCCCTTGTAGCTGAGGTGCCACTTGAAGCTCCCCAAAAAGTCGCGGAGCCAGTGGTTGAGGCCAACGACTTTAATGGCTGGAATCTCCGGGAGGATGAAGCCTACGATGGGCAGGACGAGGGTGGCGTTGAGGAACAGTCCGAGCTCTTTCAGTGCATCTCTGCTTGAGTACGCGAATTCCGCCAGCGCCAGCAGGGAGAGGAGCGTCAGGAATTCAAAGTACTTCGCGTCCCAGTAGTCTGCCAGGTATTCGGCGTAGGCAACAACGGCACCGCCGATGAGGGCGAGGAGTATTATGAACCGGAGGGTCTTCTTCCAGGAGACTTTCTTCCCGGCGTCCGCCACGAGCTGGAGGAAGAATACCGGGTAGCCGAAGGCACCGCTGAGCTTCGTCGCAGCTGCCAGCCCTGCTCCAAATCCTGAGAGGTTCCTCCATCCGTAGACAAGGAAGAAGACGAAGAGTCCGACGAAGAACGCAACGTAAATGTCGAGCATGGCCGCGATCGCAGTAGCCTGAAGTGTCGGGTCAACCGCGACGAAAAAGAGCGCTATGAGGGAGGCAAGGTAGCTCCGGGTCACTTTATAAGCCGCCAGGAGAACGAGGAGCTGAAGGAGGCCGTAGAGGATTATGCCCGGGAGACGCCATCCCCGCGGCTCGTCCCCGAAGACCAGCATACCCAGCATTATGAAGTCCTTCCCGAGGAAGGGGTGCTCCGTGTTAAGATAGTTCTGGATGTTGTCCTTGTCCGGGTAGCGGAAGCCCGTTACGGTATAGGCCTTTCCATCCGGGATTTTCTTCAGGTAGTCCATGAAGGCTGGGAGGTTCTCACGCGGGATTTCGACGTACATTCCGGGGAACTTCTGGTAGCTTATCGTCGCGGAGGAGTTTCCATCGTATCTCCTGACGGCTTCATCCACGATATAGCGGTACTTGAGCTTGGCCTCGTCGCTGCTGAATATGACGTTAATTCCCTCGTAGCCGTTGTGAATGTAGTGCAGGTCCATCCCGAGGCGGTGAAGGGTGTTGCGCGAGGCCGGGACGTACCATACTTCATCGCCTATGTAGTCCCTCAGGCTGCTCTTGGTCGCGGTGTCGTAGGCGTACCAGAGCGATGCGCCCATCATGCCAACGGCAAGGAGGAGAAACAGAATGAACTTTACCCCGACATTAAACCTTCCGATTTTTACCATGCTACCACCTGGGGTTTTTTGGAGCGTTTCCTTTTAAGTTTTGGGCGAAGCTTTTAAAACCCCCTGAGCAACCGGATGCGATGATGGCGGAAATCACGGAGGAGTTAATCGAACTCGCGGTTGAACTCATAAAGAAGGGCTACGATGAGAGGAAGCTCCGGGCCAAACTCGGACCCAACTGGGAGCTGATAGTGGAGATAGCCAAAGCCCGGATACGGGCGAAGGACAAGTTCTCCCGCCCGGACCTCTGGATGGACATGGAGGGGCTCCGCTATGCGACCCACGAGGTCGTCGCCAGATACCGCGCCGAAAGGCTGAGAGAACTTGGAATCAAGAGCATCGCCGACGTCTCCTGCGGCATAGGAATACAGCTCATCTTCTATGCGATGAAGGTCGAAAGGGCCTACGGAATCGACATAGACCCCCTCAAAATCGAGTTCGCCAGGAGAAACGCCGGGAAATACGGAGTTTCAAACGTTGAGTTCATCAACGCTGATTCGCTCTCTCCGGAAACCGTTGAAAAAATCGATGCCGAGGTCATCTTCTCTGACCCTGCAAGGCCCCCGGAGGCCCCCGAAAGAAACCTTGAGGGCCTCCTCCCCAGTCCGCTTAAAGTATATGAGGCCTATAAGGGAAAGACCGATTCGTTTATATTCGACCTTCCCCCGCAGATGAGGAGGGAGAAGGTACCATGGAAGGGCGAGTTTGAGTACATAGACCTTTTTGGGGCGTTGAACAGACTCACCTTCTACACCGAACCGCTTGCAAAAGCTGATAGGAGCGCGGTGGTTCTCCCGGCAGGGGTGAGATTGGAGAACGATCCATCTCTTGAGAACATCGTTGAGTGGACTGAAAAGCCCGGTGAGTATCTCTACGAGATACCGCAGAGCATAGACTACGCGGATTTAATAAATGAGCTCTTCCACAGGCTTCCAGTTGAGGCAGAGATGTTCATACGGGAGAAAAGACGGGTCCTGGCGACGGGAAGCGAGCCGGTAAAAAGCCCATACCTCAAGAGAACCTACCGCGTTGTCGCCGTTGTACCATTCCATCCCGTCAGGATAAACGACCTCCTCAGAAGGGAAGGCTTTGGAAGGGCCACGCTGAGAATAGGCGTTCCAGAGGGCGAATACTGGAAGATACGGAAGAAAATCGAGGAGAACCTCAGGGGAGAAAGGAGAGCGTTCATCTTCAAAGCCGGGGAGAAGGGAATCATCGCCGAGGAACTATAGCTCCTCGATTCTGGCGTTTCTAATTTTCTTGGAACCGATTCTGAGCCCTTTAAAGTAGTTTACATGCTCTTCCGGGAGGAAAACGTCGAGTTTGGTCTCCCTTAGGCGCTTTCTCTTCTTCTGTATGCCCTCTGGTTTTTTGACCGATACCCCCGTGCTCAGAAACTCGTCCAGCTTTCGGTCCATGATTTCCAACCGGGAATAATATGGATGGAGGTATAAAACTTTTTCCGAGGTTCCCCATCGAAAACGTTTTATCCGTCCAGTTCAACACACTTCAGGTGGTTCAGATGAGGATCGAAAGGCTGAAAAAATTAATAGCGGAGAAGGAACTCGACGGCATTTTGATAACCTACAACCCGAACCTGTTCTACTTCACGGGCTCGGCTCCCGTTCTCGGCGGCTACCTCGTGGTTACAGCCGATGATGAGATCTTCCTCGTCCCCCAGCTGGAGTATGAGGAGGCCAAGGAGAGCTCAAGGGTCCCCGTTGAGTACTTCAAGAGGGGGGCGGACCTCTATGAGAAGCTCAGGGAGCTTAACCTCAAGAAGTTGGGTATCGAGGGCAGAACGAGCTACTCCAGCGTTCAGAACCTCAGGGAGAAGATCGGGGCTGAGGAATTCACCGTTGTGGACGACGTCATCAAGGAGCTGAGGATGATAAAAACACCGGAGGAGATAGAGGTCATAAAGCAAGCCTGCAGAATAGCCGATCTCGCCATGGAGACGGCCATAGAGGAGGTACGCGAAGGAGTACGCGAGAGGGAAGTTGCGGCAAAGATGGAGTACGTCATGAAGATGAACGGGGCCGAAAAGGTCGCCTTCGACACGATAGTGGCGAGCGGGTGGCGCTCCGCCCTTCCGCACGGGATTGCGAGCGACAAGAGGATAGAGAGAGGAGACCTCGTCGTCATCGATGAAGGTGCCCTTTACAACCACTACCACTCGGACATGACGAGGACAATAGTCGTAGGCACTCCAAACGAGAAGCAGCGGGAGATATACGAGATAGTCCTTGAGGCCCAGCGGAAGGGTATTGAAGCGGCAAAGCCAGGGGCTACTGCAAAGGACGTCGACACCGTTGCGAGAAGGGTCATAGAAGAGTACGGCTACGGCGAGAACTTTATCCACTCTACGGGGCACGGTGTTGGCCTGGAGATACACGAGTGGCCGGGGGTGAACCAGTACGACGAGACCGTTCTAAAGCCGGGGATGGTGATAACGGTCGAGCCTGGCATCTACATTCCGAAGTTCGGCGGTGTCAGAGTAGAGGACACCATAGTCATCACGGAGAACGGCGCTGAAAGGCTCACCAAGACGGAGAGGGAGCTCATCTGACTCCTATTTTTCACTTTAGAAAGTGAAGAGAAACCGCTTCCAAAAATTTTATGAGCTGGTTTGAATAAAAGAACAGCGGGGAGTGTCATGGAGAACGTCGAACAGGTCATTCTTCAGGAACTGAAGGAAATCCGGGAAGAACTCAGGATACTGAACTCCAAGATTGATAATTTCGCTGGATACTTTGAGGTGGACGAGGAGGAACTGCATGAGCTTCTAAATGAGCTGGAAGATACCAAGAGGAATGGGGTTCGCCTAGAGGAGATCCTCGATGAGCTATGAAGTAGTGCTATCCCGAAAAAGTCTGAAATTTTTGGGAAACCTTCCCCCCAAAGACAGGGCGAGGATAAAGGACTCCCTACTCAAACTTAGAGAGAACCCATGGTCAATGCAATACAAAAAATTAAAGGGCTACCCTTTCTACCGAATCCGAGTTGGGGAGTATAGGATCATTTACAGCGTTGACGAATCCGCTAAGACCGTTTACGTGATTAAGATAGGCCGCAGAGAGAACGTTTACAAAGACCTTTGAGGTGAAAACCATGCAGATAATCCACCAGGACGTCAAGGAGGGCAAGGTAAAGATCAAGGCCGAAACTTTAGACGATCTCTGGCACCTCTACCACATCATCGATCCCGGTGATGTCGTTTACGCCAAAACCCTCCGCAAGCAGGCCCAGAGGAGCGACTCCCTGAGGGCTGAAAAAGTTGAGGTCATCCCGGTATTCCTGGGCGTTAAGGCTGAGAAGATAAACTTCCACAAGTTCGCTAACCAAGTCCGCGTCACCGGGCCAATTGTCTACGCGAGCAGGGAGGACGTTCCCCTTGGGAAATACCACACGATAGCTATAGAGCAGGGAACGGTGGTAACGGTACAGAAGCCGAGATGGAAGGAGCACCACATTGAGAGGCTGAAAGAGGCTGTCGAGGCTTCCAAGAGGGCACGTGTCATGATAACCGTCATCGACGATGGCGAGGCGGACATGGCGCTCGTAAGGGAGTACGGGGTGGAGGTGCTCAACAGCATCCGGCACAACATCGGCGGAAAGCAGTACAGCACAAACAGGGAAAGCGAGGAGATGAAGTTCTTCCACGACGTTGCCAGGACAATGGAGGAGGTAATGAAGCGTGAGAACGTTGAGAAGGCGATTGTTGCCGGCCCCGGCTTCGTCAAGGAAGACTTCTACAGGTTCCTGCGGGAAAAGTATCCTGAGCTCGCCGAAAAAGTCGTTATCGAGGATACCAGCGTCACAGGGGGGACGGGAATCTACGAGGTCATAAAGCGCGGGATAGTTGATAAGGTCTACCACGAGAACCGCGTGGCCAAGGAGATTCAGCTCGTGGAGAAGGTTCTTGAGAATATCGCAAGGGACAACGGTCTCGTCGCCTACGGCCTGAAAGAGGTTGAGGAAGCCATCAACTACGGCGCGGTTGAAACCCTCCTTGTTCTGGACGAACTCCTGAAGGGGGAGCACAGGGAGAAGATCGAGGAGCTCATGGACGCGGTTCGCTACTCGCGCGGCGAAGTGGTGGTTGTCAGCTCCGAACACGAGGGCGGCGACAAGCTGAAGGCCTTGGGAGGTCTGGCGGCTCTGCTCAGATTCAGGGTAAGGTAGCCGCCTCCCCTCTCTGAAATGCGGGACGCTCAAGAGAAAAATGCCAAAACCTGCGTCCATCCCGCAACCCTTTAAAACCCTCCCCCTCAGCCTAACCCGGTGGTGAGGATGAGCAGGATAGCGGTCATCGATTACGATAAGTGCAACCCCGACAAGTGCGGGCACTTCCTGTGCGAGCGAGTCTGCCCTGTCAACCGAATGGGCGGCGAGGCGATAATCATAGACGAAGAGAACTACCGCCCGATCATCCAGGAGGCCAGCTGTACGGGCTGTGGAATCTGTGTGCATAAATGCCCATTCGGCGCGATAACCATTGTCAACCTTCCGGAGCAGCTGGACGAGGACTGCGTCCACCGCTACGGAATAAACTCCTTCGTTCTCTACCGCCTCCCGGTGGTCAAGGACGGCATGGTCGTCGGAATCCTCGGGCCGAACGGAACCGGTAAAACAACCGCCGTTAAGATCCTCTCCGGCCAGCTCCTCCCGAATCTCTGCGGCGACAACGATTCCTGGGACAACGTGATAAAGGCCTTCCGCGGCAACGAACTTCAGAACTACTTCGAGAGGCTGAAAAACCGCGAGATAAAGCCGGTTGTCAAGCCGCAGTACGTTGACTTAATCCCCAAGGCCGTAAAGGGCAAAGTTAGGGATCTCCTCAAAAAGGCCGATGAAACTGGAAAGTTCGACGAGGTTGTGAAGGAGCTTGAGCTTGAGAACATCCTCGACAGGGACATAAGACAGCTCTCCGGCGGTGAACTCCAGCTCGTTGCAATAGCGGCCGCCCTCCTCAGGGATGCGCACTTCTACTTCTTCGACGAGCCGTCGAGCTACCTCGATATAAGGCAGCGCCTGAAGGTCGCGAGGATAATCCGCGGGCTGGCGGATTCGGGAAAGGCCGTCTTGGCGGTCGAGCACGATTTGGCAGTTCTCGACTACCTCAGCGACATCATTCACGTCGTCTACGGAAAGCCAGGAGCGTATGGTATATTCTCCAAGCCAAAATCAACGAGGAACGGAATAAACGAGTTCCTCAACGGCTACCTTAGGGATGAGAACGTCCGTTTCAGGCCCTACGAGGTGAGCTTCACGAAGAAGAGCGAGAGGAAGAGCCAGGAGGGCGAGATACTCGTTCAGTATCCAAAGCTCGTGAAGGACTACGGCTCCTTCAGGCTTGAAGCGGAGGGAGGAGAGCTTTACATAGGCGAGGTCGTTGGAATCGTCGGCCCGAACGGGATAGGAAAGACCACCTTCGTCAAGATGCTGGCGGGAGTGGAGAAGCCGACGGAGGGGGAGGTCGACTGGTCTCTCACAGTCTCCTACAAGCCGCAGTACATAAAGACCGACTACGAGGGAACCGTTTACGAACTCCTGAGCAAAATCGATGCTGCCAAGCTCATGAGCAGCTTCTACAAGAGCGAACTCCTCAACCCGCTCGGCATTCCTGAGCTGTACGACAAGAAGGTCGAGGAGCTGAGCGGTGGCGAGCTTCAGCGCGTAGCTATAACCGCCTGCCTGATACGCGATGCTGACCTCTACCTGCTCGATGAGCCTTCCGCGCACCTCGACTCGGAGCAGAGGCTCGCTGTCTCAAAGGCGATCCGCTCGCTCATGGCCAAGAACGAGAAAACAGCTCTGATAGTCGAGCACGACGTCATGATGGTCGATTATCTAAGCGACAGGCTCATAGTCTTCGAGGGCGAGCCGGGGAAGCACGGTAGGGCGTTGCCCCCGATGGGGATGCGCGAGGGCATGAACCGCTTCTTAGAGGGCGTCGGCATAACCTTCCGCAGGGACCCGGACAGCGGCAGGCCGAGGGCCAACAAGGAAGGCTCGGTGAAGGACAGGGAGCAGAAGGAGAGGGGCGAGTACTACTACGTCATAGCATAACCTTGGCTTTTTTACTTCCTCATTCCCGTTCTTCCGTTTTCGGTGGGTTCCCGATGCGAAATCTATAAATCCCGGAACGCCTATTATTCCCCGGTGGAACAATGTCAAGGGTTGCTTACCGTGCTGTGGAGAGGGAGAACCCGGGAAGGATAATCGACATGGTCTCTCACCTTAATTACAGGGAGTTCCTGGAGGAGCTTCACTCCGCTGTTTTAAACAAATCTAATGAACCCCGCAGAGCCCTTCAGGAGAATGGGGAGGGATGAGAGTGCTTCCCACTGGAAAGGTCCCTCCAGAAGTTCTCGAAAAACTCCTAAAACACCTTGGTTCTGAAAGCAGGAGAATCATCGTGGGACCCGGCACAGGCATCGACTTCGGGGCCGTGGATTTCGGAGACAGGTTTCTGGTCGCCTCAACCGACCCGATAACCGGGGCAGTTGAAGACATCGGGTTCTACGCGGTCCACATCAGCGCAAACGACGTTGCCATCTCAGGCGCACGGCCAAAGTGGTTCCTGGTAACGCTGCTCCTCCCCGAAGGCTCGGATGAGGTGCTCCCGGAGGGGATAATGGCGGAAATAGACAGTGAAGCAAAGAAGCTCGGCGTAGCAATCATAGGCGGTCACACGGAGGTATCCTCAGGCTTAGATAGGCCTATCGTCATGGGGACTATGCTCGGCGAGGTGGAGAGGGAAAAGCTCGTCAGGCCCGATGGAGCAAAGCCCGGAGACGCGGTAATAATGACGAAGTGGGCTGGGCTGGAGGGAACATCGATAATAGCACGGGAGAGGAGGGATGAGCTGGCCGGTGAATTTGGGGAGACCTTCGTTGAGAGGGCCGCTTCCCTTGCGGAGTACATCAGCATCGTCCCCGAGGCAACGATAGCAGCGGAGTTCGGCGTTGATGCAATGCATGACCCGACGGAGGGGGAAGTGGCCAACGGACTCCATGAGATGGCGGATTCAGCGGGATTGGGCTTAAGGGTCTATCCAGAGAAAATCCCAGTTAGGGAAGAAACAAAGGCCATCTGCGAGTTTTACGGCTTAGACCCCCTTGCCCTCGTTGGTTCGGGTGCGCTGCTGATAGCGGTGAAAAGGGATCACGCGAGGGTTCTTGTGGAGCGTTTTCTGGCCAGGGGAATCAACGCGGCCATTGTAGGGGAGTTTTTGGCTGAAGGGAAGAGGGTTGCGATAACGCGGGGCGATGAGCGGCCTTTCCCAAGACCCGAGACGGACGAACTGTGGAAGATTTTCGGGAGATAGGCATTAATTTCGGCTTCAGCAACGGATAACGGGCATCACAGCTCCACCGAGATGTTGAGCTTTTCCTCCTCCTCAAGTTTGACGAGTATCTCACGGGCCTTCCCCTGTTCAAGTGGTATCCTCTTGAGCTGCTCGTATGCTGCCATTATCTCCTTCTTCTCGTCTCCAAAGGCTTTTTTGCCCATATAGAGCAGAACAGCCAGTAGAACGCCCTTCATCGTCCTCTCCGGCAGGGGCAGCATCTTCCAGCCGTTATCGTAGACGTACGCCGCTTTGGGGTTCTCATGACCCTCAAGGAGGTAAACCGGCACGATCCTCTTGCCTTTGTCGATTTTGAGGTACTCGAAGAGGGCCTCCATGGGATAACCCTCTTTGACAAGCCCCATGAAGCTGAGCTCAAGGGCCTTGAGGAGTGAGGAAACGCGCTCTATCTCCGTTATCTTGGACTTCTCTATGAGGGACAGCTTCAACGCCGCCTTCATTGGGGGCTCGTTCAGAAGGTTGACGGAGACCAGAATCCGCTCCCTGAGGCTGGAACCGACTTCAAAAGCCTTAACAATAACCCACATAACTCCGTTCGTCAGGATGCCGTACTTAACTCCCGTGCTGAAGCAGTACTTCGCCAGCTGACGGAGAGGTTCCTCCCGCTTCATTACGTTGACGCCGAGGTTCTTTGCCTCCAGGTACGCTATCGTCTCCCCGCCGAGGATTATTGCGTAGTCGGCCCTTCCCTCGTCCGTCCTCCACTCGGGCCTCACCACCTCGGGGTTGTCCCATTCCCAGCCGAGGGCGCTCATTATTTCTCCAATCAGGTGCTGCTTTACTGCTTCCTCGTTACTCTCGTAGAGCCCTCTGTGTGTGTTAACCTTCTTCAGGACCCGCATTATGCTGGCGGCTATGGCGCTCAGGTCCCGGACCCCTCGGGATATTGGGACTATCGCACCATCCCCGCGGGCAGTATCCTTGACGTCCTCCATTCACTCACCTGCCGGGTATAAAATTGGGACAACTCCTAAATAAGGGTTTTGGCAAAGGTTTTTGTGGAGCGGCTCCTAATCGGCATGGTGAAAAACATGTGCCGCGTCCTGTTCGCAGTGGGGGACGGCGAGAGAATACAACCCCTCGTCGATGCCCTCGTCAAGGCTTCTGAAAACGACCCCTACAAGGAGGCCAGGGGGAAGGGAAAGGCACACGGGGACGGATGGGGATACGCGCTCCTGAAAAAGGACTCCCTTGTGAACTACCGCTCCGGCAGGCCCATCTTCGAAGACCCTGAAGGCATTGAAAGGCTCAAGGGCTTCCTCAGCGGTTTTCTGGCAGTTATAGCCCACACACGGGCGGCATCGCAGGGGGCTAAAAACCTGTTCAACGCCCAGCCGTTCTCGTTCTCAAGCAGAAAAGGGTTCTCATACTGGATCTACCACAACGGTGACCTCAACAAGGCCGAGGTAATAAGGCTGGCGGATTTCGATGAAGCCCACTTCAAAGATGCCTCCGACAGCTACGCCCTGGGGGCATACCTCTGCAGAATGCTGGACTCATTTGGAGCGGACGAGGTTTTAAAGCACTACTCGATACTTGCAAAGACCGCCAACACCAGCTTCAACACGGGGACGCTTTTCCTGAGCCCTTCCGGGAAGGCTGCGGGCTTCGTGACGGCATATTCAAAGCCCACCTACCTTCTGAAGCGCGAGAACTGGGACTACGTTAGACAGATAGTCCTCAGGGGCGATAACCTCTTCGCGATTGGTTCATCAACGCTGGAACTATACCATAAGGCAGAATGGAGGAACGCGGTGAACGGCACCGCTTTCTACGTCGATATCGACCTCGGAGGCGAGACTTTCAGTGTTCGGGAGCTCGTCCTCGGCTGAGATAGTGTTTTATATTTTTGTACCCAAAATTATTCCCGGTGGTCTCTAATGGAAATGAGGGCCCCCATAGAGGTTTACATGACAAGGAAACTTATAGGGGTGCGCCCGGATGATACCGTGAAGCGCGCGGGAGAGGTCATGAGCGAGTTCGATATCGGCTCACTCGTCGTGGTCGATGGTGGGAACGTCGTTGGATTCCTCACGAAGGGTGACCTTATCAGGCGCGTTATCGTACCCGGCCTGCCCAACACAACCCCCGTACGGGAGGTAATGACAAAGGATCTCCTCACGGTGCCTTCTACAGCTCCCCTCGGCGAGGTTCTTGACCTCCTTGCAAAGAAGGGCATCAAGCACGTCCTAATCGAAAAGGACTCCAGGATCGTGGGCATATTCTCCCTCTCGGACCTCCTTGAGGCGAGCAGGAGAAAGCTCGAAACGGCGATAGCCACGGAGTGATGGGCATGTTGCGGATAGCCCACATAAGCGATACCCACATAACCAGCGAGGGGGCATTCAAGGGCTACGCCTTCGACCTCATCGTGGAGGAGATAAACCGGGGGAACTTCGACTTCGTTATCCACACCGGAGACATAACCAACCAGGGACTCAGGGAGGAGTACGAGCAGGCCGCGTATCAGCTCAAGAAGATCCAGAAGCCGCTGGTGGTTCTCCCCGGAAACCACGACGTTAGGAACGTTGGCTACAAGCTCTTTGAGGACTTCATAGGGCCACTCAATGGCGTCTACGAGTTCAAAGGAGGGGCCGTCATCTGGGTTGACTCGACGATACCGGACTTAAGCGACGGAAGGATCGGCGGCCACAAGTTTCGCTGGCTCAAGGAAAAGCTGGAGGAGTACTCAGACAGAAAATTCAAAATAGTGGCAGCGCACCACCATCTCGTCCCGCTCCCCGACACCGGCAGGGAGAGGAATGTTCTCTTCAACGCCGGCGACGTCCTCGACCTCCTCCTCCGCCACGAAGTCACCCTCTACACCTGCGGTCACAAGCACGTTCCCAACGTATACCGCGTTGAGGATCTCGTCATAGACAACGCGGGGTGCACGTCATGCAGGAAGACCCGGAGAGGGGATGTCAACAGTTACAACATCATAGAGCTCCACGACGATGGGAGTGTTAGGGTAACGATAAGGCGCATCACGGGGGATGAGGTCCAGAAGGAGCACAAACCTGTCAGGCCCAAAATATTCGTCCCCTCAGGAAGGAGGCTTCTAAGAATAGCCCAAATAAGCGAGAGCAACGTCTCGGATAGGGTCTATTTCCGCAGAAAGACCCTTGAGAACGTCATCCAGATGATAAACGAAAGACTGAAGCCCGACCTCGTGATACACAACGGCGACGTTGTAGATGCGGGGATAGAGAGGTATTACGGGAGGGCCCACGGGTACTACCAGGCTGTAAAGCCCGACAAACTCGTCATCCCCGGCCACAACGACATAACCTACCTCGGCTACGAGCTTTTTCAGGAGTACTTCGGGGAGCCTGAGATACTGGAGCTAAACGGAATCGTTGTCATCCCCGTCCTGAGCGCCCAGTACGAAACGCCCATCGGTGTGGTTGGCAGGATGGGACAGAAAAAGCTCAGGAAAGCACTGGAAGAGTACGAGGGGAAGTTCAGGATAGTGGCAATGCACCACAACGTCATTCCGATACCGAAGAGCAGGGAGATCGGTTTCCTGGAGGATGCCGGGGACGTTCTGAAGGTGCTGACCGATGAGGGGACGGAGCTTGTCCTGACGGGACACGGTGGAAACGCCTTCGGGATGCGCATCGAGAGAACGCCGATAGTCAACGCGGGCTCCGTAAGCTGGGAGCTCCACAGGAACCCCTTCGGAAACAGCTTCAATCTCATTGATATCTACACAGACATGGTGGTTGCCTGGGAGGTCCAGTCGACCTGGGAGAGCAGGAAGCTGCTTGGAATCTGGAAGAGGAAGGGTTAGCTTTCCCTCAGCTTTTTCATCATGTCCTCCATTATATTGGAGACGGTCTTCTCCAGCTCGACGTTCTCTATGACTGATATCCCAAACTCCCGTGCCCTCTCCATGAGGTACTCCTGTATCCTCATTATTCTGTCCGCGTTCTTCACGTACCTCTCCGCACTTCTCACGGAGTATCTCGCCCTCTCATAGAAGTGGGATACTAAGTGCTCCTTGCTCGGGACGGCAATGATGTACATGAACTCCTTTTCCTCGAGTTCTATGAAACCCGGAACCACGTGAATCCCCTCTATCAATGTGTTCAGGCCCTCCCTCCTTGAGCGCTCCAGGACGGCTTTTATTCCGACGGAGACGTGTTTCACCTGCGTTTCAAAACCGTAGATCAACGGGTCTATTCCCTTTGGGGCGTTCGACACTCTCTCCGCCATGAATGAAGAAACGTGTATATCCGGCAGAAGCTCCTTCGCTATTACCTTCCTCATGACCTCCCTTATGGTGTCCGTGCCTATTATAGTCCTTACCCCGAGCCTGAAGGCCAGTTCGGTGGCTATCGTGGACTTTCCAACCCCAGTTGCACCGCCCAGCAGAACGGCCAGCCTTACCCTTTTCCTCCGGAGGGTTCTCCAGAAGAGGTACCTCTCCGCAGCTTCTTTCAGACCCATCTCAACGAGCTTTGAATAGGTGATCTCCCTTATTTCATCACTCGTTACGGCGTACTTTCCCCTTCTCTCAAGTTCCTTTTGAACCTCCGCGGCTATTGCGTAGGATACGCCAACATCAACACCCGCGAGGGTTATCGAGCGCGTTAGTATGCCCCTGGAAAAGGGCAGCCTCACCTTCCTCTCGGAATCAGTTACTATTATCATCACCGGCCCCCTCCGAGAGTACTCTCCTCCCCAGAGCAAGAACCGCGCTCTCCAGGTCTTTTCCATCGACGTTAACCGGCTCGTTGTCGAGGTATATGACTTCAATGCCCCGTTCAACCGCCCACTTGGTTACAACGTCCACTGCGGCGGCTTTCAGCTCGACGGCGACAGCATCGATGCCTTCAAACTTTCCCATGTCCTCAATAAGGGAGGGCCTGTTTGAGAGGTTTCCTGAAACGTGAAGAACCTCCGCGCCCATGGCCTCCAAGTGCTTCCTTGCCCGCGGGAGAGCGATCTCTGACGTCATTACCAGACCGAGCCTCTTCCCATTTACATTTCCAAGCGGCCGGGGCCATAGTTCAACGAAGTGGACGTCAGCCTCAGGGTTGAGTGAGGAAACTGCCTCCAGCATGGTCTTCCGCTTCCCTTCGTCAATGCCCTCCCCTCCAGTAACTACCACGATATTCGCCAGCGAGAGCTTGAAGGGCCCGAAGTACGGGGTCAATGAAGCCTCACCGTCGGAAGCACCCGCCACGAGGATATAACCGTCAGCCCTGTACGGTGGGAACGTGGCGCCGCTTCCCTCAAGGATTATTAAGTCATGGGGAAGCTTTTCGGCCATCTGCACGCCCCTTTCCACAACGTCAAAGAAGGAAAAGCCCGCCATCCCCCCGCCACAGCGCCTGCACCCTATTGTTGTCACCCTCGAAGTTAGTGCATCCTCAAAGTGGTCTGAGGCGGCGTGCCTGCCTTCCTCCGCCACCTTGAGAAGGAAATCCGGGTTTATCTCAAAGGTCTCACCGTCTATTACCTCCGGCTCCTCCGGTCCCCCTCTGCTCATGGTGACCACAACTGGCCTGGCAATCCCTTTCAGGGTCCTAGCGACGAAACCGCTGACTGCAGTCTTTCCAACGCGCTTTCCAGTCCCTACCACTGCTATGCTCGACTTTTTGGTTCGTTTTAATGGTCTGGGCGTGAAGCAGAAATCGGCTCCCCTGTACGTCACGTTGTAGAGCATGCAAATTGAGGCTATTCTAAACCTGTCCGCGTATCCCACAACCGGCTCGTCGCTCAGGTCGACTACTTCATCGACATCGTTTTCATCGAGGGCCCTCCTGAGGGCATCGAGATAATCCTCGGAATGGTAAAGCTTCACCCCGAGTTTCCGCTCAACGTCCTTTAAATCCCCTATTTTCTCGCTCCCTCCAAGAAAAACGGCACAGCATACATCATCGAGCTTCTTCAGGGCCCAGGCGGTTACGGGAGGGTAGTGTTCCCCATCCACCAGAGCGAGCTTCATCCCATCCACCGTGTATATTACTTTGCTCATGTCTTTAACCTTTGCCCGCATGCCCTCCCCGGCGAATGCCGAGAGGAAGAATTATAAAGGCCTGATGCCAAATATAAGCGGAGCTGCCACGGGCAGCCATCGACAGGAGGTGTTGAAAGATGGTTGAGCTACTGGTTAAGTCCAAGGTTAAGGAAGCCGTTAAGGCAGTGGATGAGGAAATGAGGGTTAACCCAGAGTTCTACGACGCTCTTGAGGCCGAAGTTAAGGCCCTCATCGAGAAGGCCGTTAAGAGGGCCAAGGACGAGGGCAAGAAGACCCTCTACCCGAGGCACGTTTGACTGCGATGCATTTTTATTCTCCTTTTCCAATTCTCTTACGGTGTTATCAGTGGCACTCCAGAAACTTGGTGATTCTTCCTACCTTTACCCAGGGAGCCCTTCCACGATGGTGGTTCTCTCCGGGGGAAAAGCCATCCTCGTTGATCCGGGTCATGGAAGGGGCAGACACAAGGACCTGAAGAGGGAAGCGAGAAAGCTCGGCGTGGAGATAAAGGCTCAGCTGGCCACCCACGGCCACGCCGATCACGTATCCGTCTGCCCTAAAATAGGTGTTCCTCTTTTCATTCACCGCTTCGAGTTCTCGATAGCGGAGAGCCCTCTGAACAGAGAAGTCCTCACTTTTGGCTCAAAGGCACCAGAGGGATTTCTCGCCTTCCAGTTTCCGGGTGAAGTCAGGGTGCACGCCGTTTTTGAGTGGAGCGACACGCTCTTCGGGCTTGGGGCAGTCAAACTCAACGGCCACTCTCCTGGAATGACGGGCTTTCTGCATGAGGGGGACGGAGTTCTATACGCGGGAGACTCCTTCTTCGGTTCCAGACTCATCGATTCCGTTGGGATTCCATACCTTGTTGACCCAGAATTATTTAAAGCCTCAATTAAAGAATTAAAGGAATATGCAGAAAAGGGCTATCTCCTCATACCCTCACATGGGAAGCCGGTTGAGGGAGAAGAGGCCGCCGAACTTCTGAACTTCAACCTAAAACGCGTGGAAGAAACTGAATCCCTCATTTTGGAACTCCTGAAAACCCCCATGTCAACGGACGAGCTGGCCCTCAGAATAATGGAGCGCTATGGAGTCGAGATCACACCTCAGAGGCTCGCCCTTAACCTCGTCCCGGTGAGGGCATTCATAGCGGAGCTGTACAACCAGGGGGAGATTGAGGCCGTCGTGGATGGAGGGCTTAAGTGGCGAATCCACAGGGGTTAACCCTGCGGGTATACAGCCTAAACCCCGCGATCCTTGTGGTTACCAATCACAAAGATTACGAGAAACTTTGTGGATAGAAGCCACAAAGAACTGGGAGGTATCACTCCTCATCGGGGTAGCAGAGGTAGCGGTAGGGGCAGAACTTGCAGAGGTAAGAGTAGTGACCCTTTGGGGGCTTTTCCCTTTCATAGGCTTTTTTCACGCTGTAAAAGTGCCTCAGCGTCTCCTTGAAGAGCTTGTTGTCGTAGGGCACCTCAAAGGCCCGGAAGTTGGGCCCCTTGACCACGGGAAAAGACGAGAAGTCCAGTTTGCCCACGACCTTCATCGGCTCGTCGTGGAGCTTGATGTAGTAGAGGTAGCCGTATTCAGCTTCCGCCCAGCGGAGGTATATGTTGAGCTGGGCTAAGTGGTAGTCGTAGGGAACCCTGGGCAGGCTGGTCTTCCCCTTTATCTCGATCGGGAAGTCCTTGTAAGCGTCTATCCTGCCGTGGATTTCAAAACCCAGCTTATTGGAGCGGAGAACGAGGTGCTTCTCAAGCTCGAAGCCAAAGTGCTTGTTTAGAATCTCGCCGAGGACGTTGTGGATGTTTATCCCCTGGTTCAGCCTGACCTTCACGAACTCAGGCCACCGTTCGGGGTAGCCCATGAGCCTGAAGTATATTCTCCTGGGGCAGGTTAGGGCCTCGCTCGCGTAGAACTCCACGAAACCGTCGTTTTCGCTGGATTCACCCATAGATTTCCCTCCGGGAACGGGGCGGGTCATCGGCCCGCGAACCTCGCCGCCCCTGCGTCAGCTAATACCGACGTCATCACCCATCAGACTGGGCAAGGGTCGTCATCCGCGGGTGGGCTACGCTGGAGGGCTTAAAACGTTTTGCACGAAAAGGCAGAAGAAAAAGGGAGACCCTCAGAGCTCGATACGGCCCCTCTCGCCGCGCCGTATCGAGTAGCTGAGGCCATACGCAGGCCACAGGCTGGGCGGGCTCTCGTAGTGGTGGAGAT
This sequence comes from Thermococcus sp., assembly GCA_027075325.1. Classification (GTDB taxonomy): domain Archaea; phylum Methanobacteriota_B; class Thermococci; order Thermococcales; family Thermococcaceae; genus Thermococcus. Next base: position 92,740 of record JALTBN010000051.1, read on the forward strand.
TCCTGAGTATCTTCTCCGCGGACTCCCTGTTTTTTGCACGGACTACGAGCTTTCCACGCCTGAGCTCAACTTCCCCGTCCGGGAGCCTAACGCGGAGTGTATCACCTGAAATCTCCGGCCTCGCTTTCATCAGGAGCCTGCGGTACTCCTCGTACGCCTCCCTACTGAGGGACTGCTCAAGAAAAGGCCGTTCCTCTTCTTCCTTAGAGCCAAATATCCTTGAAAACCAACTACTACTTGAGGACTCGTCCTCCATACCCTTCATCGACCTCCGGTCTGGGATGTTTCCCAGTATTTTCTCTGCTTATGGGGCTTTTAAGGCTTTCTAATCGTTTTTCGACGAAACGACAGAATCCACAGAAAGTCTAATATACCCCGCCATCACCTCGCTGAATGATGACTGGGACGCAGGTCATAAAGCCAAGGATAAGGGAGATACTATCCAGAGAACTCCCGGAAGGGTTCATCCAGCTCCTCCCAAAGCACTGGGTGCAGATAGGGGATGTTCTAATTCTCCCGCTCAGGCCCGAGCTTGAGCCGTACAAAAGGAGGATAGCCGAGGTTTACGCGGAAGTTATAGGGGCCAAGACCGTCCTGAGAAAGGGCCGCATATGTGGAGAGTTTCGTGAGACCAACTACGAGCTCCTCTATGGGAACAGCACGGTAACGATCCATGTTGAGAACGGTGTCAAATACAAGCTTGACGTTGCAAAAGTGATGTTCTCACCCGCAAACGTGAAAGAGCGCGTGAGAATGGCCAAAGTGGCCAAACCCGGTGAGCTGGTCGTCGACATGTTCGCCGGAGTCGGGCATCTAAGCCTTCCGATGGCAGTTCACAGGGGGGCGAGGGTCATTGCAATAGAGAAGAGCCCCTATACCTTCCGCTTTTTGGTCGAGAACATCTGGCTCAACGGTGTTCAGGATTTAATGACCCCCTACAACATGGACAACCGCGACTTTCCTGGGGAGAGCATCGCCGACAGGATACTGATGGGCTACGTTGTCACGACCCATGAGTTCATTCCAAAGGCGCTAAGCATAGCGAAGGACGAGGCGATGATCCATTACCACAACACTGTGCCGGAAAAGCTGAGGCCGGAAGAACCTTTTGCAACGTTCAGAAGAGTAGCCAGGGAGCACGGCTACGAGGCGGAGAAGCTGAACGAGCTGGTGATAAAGCGCTACGCCCCCGGAGTCTGGCACGTAGTAGTTGATGTTAGGGTTTACAAGAGGTAGTAACCCTCCAGAACCTCCCGTACTGTTCCCGGCATCGTGCAAAAAAGTGCGCAAAAGAAAGAGTTGAAGGAATTCAAATCCCCGCCCCAATGTCCTCTGCAATGTCAGGGAGGTCGAGGGCGACGAGCTTGACCTTGGTCGGAATTCCGTCCCGGCTCCAGCCGCGGGCCTGGTAGTATTCATCCAGCATCCTGTCAAGCTCCCAGGGCGGGACGTGAAGGCCCTTGCTGACACCCTCGGGTATCGGCTCCCACATCACCCTGTACGGGAGCGTGTCGTCCTTCCTGCTGAAGCCCTCGCGGACGTTGAAGGCCCTGGCGATGTTCATTATCCTCTCGCCGATGACCATCAGCTCTGCCTCGCCGATGTTCATTCCGGTGACGGCCTCGACCAGCGGCGGGAAGCCCTCAAGGAAGTACATGTGGCGGGAGAACTTGCAGGTTCCAGTGGCGTCGTAGACTGCCATGAGGTTCTCGTGGAACGCTATCTCAAAGCCCTTGTTCTCGCCCTTGGTCCTGTCGATGTTGTCAAACTTCCACCACCTGCCGACGAGCTCGGTTCCATATGCTCCAGCGGTGAGGTGGTCTGCACCGCGGACGTTGACTGCAAATGCCAATGCCATGCCCTTTATGCCACGGACGTCATACGCGGGAGGCTCCATTCCCTTGACGTGCATGGCGAACTTCCAGCTCTCCTTACCGAGTCTCTCACTGGCCCTCTTAACACCGTCGGCGAGGAGCTTTCCGAGGTTGCCCTCGCGGAGCGCCATCTTCCTGAGGGCCTGGACAGCGGCATCACCGTTGCCGAAGGTGAGCTCAAGGCCATCGGTTTCCTCCTTGGTGAGGAGACCGCGCTCGTAGGCCTCCATGGCCCAGGCTATGGTAACACCGGCCGAGATGGTGTCGAGGCCGTACTCGTCTGCTATCTTGTTCAGATAGGCGACTGTCTCGAAGTCGTCTATCTCAAGCACTCCACCGAAGGAGTAAAGGGTCTCATACTCCGGACCGTCGACCATGAAGGTGCCCCACTTCTCGCTCTCGACCCTGACGTACTGACTGCACGGCTTGTTGCACATCGGGCACGGCCTCCTGCCCGCGCGGTACTTCGGAGCCCAGAAGTACGGGTCGATACCTATGTGTTCCCTTCCCTCCTCCTTGGCCTTCTCGTAGGCCTTCTTGAAGAAGCCCATCTGCCAGTTCCTGGTCGGGAAGGTTCCCCTCTCGCGGTTCATCCAGTCGAGGAACTCACCGCTTCCGTACTCCATGTCTGCCTTGGTCGCCGGGTGGTCCTTAAAGACCAGCGCCCACTCCTTGATGAGTTCGCGGAGCTTCTCCGGGTTGGCTATCGGAACCTTCTTAGAGCCCTTAACGAGGATACCCTTGAGCTTCTTGCTTCCGAGGACTGCGCCGGGGCCGCCTCTAGCGGCCTGCCTCTCGTCGGTTTCGATTATCGAGATGAGGCTGAGGTTCTCGCCGGCGGGGCCTATGAAGGCTGTTGCAAACCTCGGGTACTCCTTCTTGGCCTTGGCTCTTGCCTCGCCGGTGGTGAGGCCCCAGTAGCCGTCAGCGGGAACGAATTTAACCTCCTCATCCTCGATGACGAGAAGAACGGGCTCCTCGCTCTTGCCCTCTATGATAAGCATGTCGTAGCCGGCCCTCTTGAGCTGGACACCGAGCTCTGCACCGGCCATCGATCTGCCGTATCCCCCTGTCAGCGGGCTCTTGAAGTTGAAAGCGGTCTTTGAGCCGGTTCCTATACCTGTGTCAACGAAGAGACCGGGCGTGATTATCATCTTGTTCTCCGGTCCGAGCGGGTCAGCTTTAGCTGGAACTTCGTCGTAGAGAACTCTGGTTCCAAACCCGACGCCGCCGAGGTACTTCCTCGGGAACTCCTCCGGGAGGGGCTCCACCTTGACCTCCTTCGTGGTCAGGTTGACCCTCAGAATCCTGCCCCAGTAACCGCCTTTCGCCTCCATATCAGAATCACCTCGAAGGATTTTCGGCCCAAAGAATATAAGCCCTTCGAAAGGGGTTCTGTTTTATGGGAAATCCCGTGTTAAGCAGGTATGTTATCAGCCGTGAACCGTGCCGAAGCAATCTTTGGAAGGAACCACAAACTCGATGAGACTCAACGGGACTGTCATCCCGTGCGTTGGTTCTTTGCTCCAAAGTCGCGAAGGCAAAACAAACTTTGCAGTGCAAAGTTTGATCAAAGAGTTCCTTTATCATTAAAAGAGCAAAAATTATCATTAAAAGAGCAAAAATCAGCGTGCACTACTAAAGTGCAACGTTAGATGTGGTTTAATCCCCAGATTAGTCCCTTCGAACAGTTTCAACTTTAATCAGCGCCCGAAGGGCGCTTTATGCAGTGAAACACTCACCAAAGGAGCAGATGATAAAAACCCATTCCAGAAATGCAACTTGTAAAAAAAGGCACTTGTTTTCCGCCAGCGCTGAAACTTCGCACTGCAAAGTTTCATCAAAGTTCGTGATTCCTCTCTTGAGGCTCTAACTTGAGAGGATTTCAAGTGTAATTGGCAGTGCTAACAGGGGATTCACTGGAGAGGCTCTTAGTGAGGGGTTCACTCTGGTCGCGTTCCGTTGGAGCGCTAAAAAGCCGAACCCACTTGAAAAACGCTCCTGATGAGGAATCCACTCTTAAATGGCACTTTAAAGAGAAATCCTGCCAAAATTGTTCTCTTAGAAAAAGAATCGCCAACCTTGATCAAACTCAACGGGACTGTCGTCCCGTGCGTTGAAGCGAAGCTTCAACGTCGCGCAGGCAACAAACTTTGCAATGCAAAGTTTCATCAAAGAGTTCCTTTCTCATAAATAGACGATAGTATTAGCGTGCACTCTCTTTGCGACCCATTAGCAAGGGGGTTTGTTCCCAAAAGAATCCCTTCAAGCAGTTTGCAGTTTATTCTGGCGTCCAAAGGACGCCTTGAGGAGAGCAAACGCTGTGAGATAGCGATTAATGAGTAAACCCCTTTGGAAATTAGCATTTCCAGAATAGTACACAATCTTTCCGCCAGCGCTTGCTCTGCAAGGGCTGTAATGGTGCCGGGGCGGGGCTTTGAACCCCGGACCTCTCGGTTTCTCAGGCTCCCCCGAAGGGGAGCGGCCCTATGAGCCGAGCGCTCTGACCAGGCTAAGCTACCCCGGCACGACCCGAGCGCTCGACCTATACCTCCAGGAGGGCATTTTTAAATCTTTCGATTCTTTGGATTGGGGTTCCTGAGACGCCTCCGAAGACGTCACGCTATGCTCAGGAGCCATATCCCCATCCCGATCAGGAGTGTCCCAGCCACGACCGAGAGCTCAGGGGAGTGGCGCACCATTGCCCGCGAGAACTCCTTACTCTCCCTCAGACCCCCCATGGTCAGGAGGATTACTGTGAGCGGAAGGACGAATATCAGGTTGTAAAGGGCCAGCATGAGGAGCACCATTGGCGTTGAAGTCCTCGAAATCACCGCCGCATACACCAGGTATGGCCCCGCGGAACACGGCAGGAGGGTTGTTGAGACAGTAAGGCCGAGGATGAGACCCCCAACTACAGTAGCCTTTTCAGAGAACGCCCTTTTTCGCACTAAGCCCTTTCCAACCACCCTCGAACGCTCCATAATCCCTGTAAGAATGGTATACGCCCCGAAGATCAAGGCGAAGTATCCGGCCCATCGAAGGGGTATCCTGCCCGCGATGAGGCTCAATCCCAGCCCCAGAGTGTAGTACGAGACATAAACCGCAACTATGAACGACAAGCCAACGATGTAGAGCCGTCTGCGGCTGAGCCCCCTGACTGAAAGGGCTATGAGAAACAGGGTGTACACCACAAAAGTGCAGGGGTTTATGGAATCCCCCAGCGCGAGAGCCAGGAACTGGGGGATAAACCACTCCATTCCAAGCAGGTATAAGACCATTGAGCTTATTCCAAAGGACAGGGCCAGTATAAGGAGGAGGTATTTGACCTCAGTTTTGCTGATTATCTCCCCGAGCCTCATGCTCACAGTTTCTCAGGAGGGGATTTAGTCGTTTCTAAAACCTCCGGTTTAAAACCAGCGGTTGAAGGGATGTCGTTCGTGGGATTTAAAAGGAGAAGTGCATTGAACATTAAGGGGGGAACATGAGGCTCACAATCCTCAACGACAACACCCCATCAGAGGGTTTCCTAAACGATTGGGGCTGGAGCGTCTTAGCTGAAGGAAAGCACCGCTTTCTATTCGATGCGGACACGAGAGGGGAAGTTTTAGCCAACAACTCAAAAGTCTTAGAGATTTCGCTTCAAAACCTCGACTTCGCGGTCCTGAGCCACTGGCACTACGACCACTACGGGGGCTTTACATACATAGCGGGGCTCAACCCCGGACTGAGGCTCTACGCCCCGCCGGGTGGGAGAATAGAAGGGCTGAGCGTTTTCGAAGTCATTGACGCTGGAGAGATAGCCGACGGAGTCTGGACTTCTGGAGCACTGGACGGCTTTGAGCAGGCGGTTGGTGTGGAGACTCCCTCAGGTCTCGTCATCATCGTCGGCTGTTCCCACCCAGGAGTTGACAGGCTTACCAAAGCCATACTTGAAGTTTCGGGCTATGAAAAAGCCCACTTCGTCATCGGCGGCTTCCACTATCCCTCACGGAGAACGCTTGAAAGACTTGCCAAAATGGCCGAGTTCATAGCCCCTGCCCACTGCTCCGGCGGTGAGGCGAAGGCCTACGTGAGGAAAAAGTATCCTGAGAAGTTCATGGAAGTGAGAACCGGGAGCGTTCTGGAGGTTTAAACACCCAGAAACTCCACCAGCAGCTTAAAGAACGCCGTCTTTCGCCCGCTGGGCGTTATAAAGCGGTATAGGAGGAGTTCTTCCCTAATCTTATCACCCATAAGGTCTTTTGAGAGCTCGTTGAAGTTTTTAGCCCCTGCCAGGGCCCTCACGACCTCCCATCCGCCCGGAAGAAGTGAGTCGAAGTAGTTCCTCAGCCACTTCTCGTCAATCGAGCGCACAAAGAGTTCCCCCTCGCGCGAGAGCCTGTAATAGGTGTGGTGCTTGTGAACCTCGAAGGCCTTCTTAAACCTCGCTTTACTCCTCTTTACTGCACTCCCGGAGTCCCGCTCTACCAGCCCCGCTTCCATTAGGTCTTTTATCGCGTCCTCGATGAGGGAAAGGGGTAGCTCGCTCATCTTGCCCATCATCTTGGCGTAGTCGACGCCGGCCTTCCTGAGATGGGCCAGGACGTAGAGGTGAACCGGGAGGAGCCGTACGGGCTGCATAGGTTACACCTTTGAGACTGTACTTTGGGTATGGTTTGTCTCCGTCGCTCCCTTCTCAACCGCGCTTTATAAATCTCCTCTTCTCCAACGGGAAGGTTTAAGGTATGTGTAGTGAACATCATGTGTAAATCTCCGGGGATGCCGGAAATGGTGAAGATAGGGATAATTATATGCGACCGCTACCGGACCTGCGCCGGCGGCAAGTGCTTTAGAGCTTTAAGGGAGCGCGAGGGGGCGTTCAGCATATACAAGGGGCAGGACGTCGAAGTCGTGGGCTACACCACCTGCGGCGGCTGTCCCGGCGGCAACATAGAGTACGCCCCGGCGGAGATGAAGAAGAACGGCGCCGAGGTCATCCACTTGGCGACGGGCTTTCTCGTGGGCTACCCGCCCTGCCCGTGGATCGACTACTTCAAGAAATTCATCGAGGAGAAGTACGGCCTCAGGGTCGTTCTCGGAACCCATCCAATCCCCCAGAAGTACTACGTAACGCACAAAGCCCTCGGGACGTGGGACTCACCCGAATGGGAGGAGCGCCTGAAGTACGTCCTCTGCGATGAGGAGACCCGTAAGAAGTACGATTGAGCCGGTTGCTTTAGACCTATACCCTCGGAATGAAGCGGGGCGTTTTCTTTCTGTATCCTATCCATTCCTCTCCGAAGCGCTCTTCGAGAGCCGTCTCCTCTTCCCCTATGAACCCCACCACCGAAAGCCAGTAGATAACTGGCAGGAGGAGCATGAACCCTCCGATCACGAGCGAGAAGCCCGGAAGGATTAGAAGGCCCCAGATTGAGTATATCGGGTGTCTGACCTTTGAGTAGCAGCCAGTGGTCAGGAGCTCGCCCCTCGCGTGGGCCCGCGAAACCTGCAGGTAGCAGAGGAGCCACAGGGCCACGCCGATTGTCATCAGGAAGGCGCCCGGCTTAACAAGCTGAATAGAAGTCACGTTAAATCGATCGTTTAAATAAAAAGCGGCCGCCGCGTACGGGGCGGAGACGGCCGCCACCTTCGGCTCTATGCCCCAGAACCTCATGCTCACTCCTCGACGATCGGCTTTTCGATGGCTCTCTTCTTCTCCTCGACCTGCTCCCACAGCTCGTCGAAGTTCTCAACGAGCCTCTGGAGGGCGAGCTTTAGATCCCTGGTTCTGGTAAAGAAGGCCACCTTGTTGGTCTTGTCCCTTATTCTGAGGAAGTTCGGCCCCATCCTGAAGGCCGCTAAAACGTCGACGTCGAGGAGCTGGCTAACCACAGCTTTGAACTTCCTCGGGTCACCATGCCCCCCGTCCTCTTCCTCCTCGAAGTCCTTTGCCTTGTTGTGCCTCTTTTTGAGGAGCTTAATGTTCCCGTCGTCGCAGACCTCATAGATTGCGAAGAACTCCGAGTCTCCATAGTGGGCATCGATGAGGTGCTCCTTATCCTCCATTCCAAATGCGACCTTGAGACATCTCCCACTCATGAGCATCACCACCGAAAACTTCAGGGGTTGGCTTATAAGTGTTAGGGCCACCGAAAAGTTTAAATGGTGTGCATATGCACAAAATAATGGAGGTGATGTAGATGAGGATCGCTGTACCCACCAACGGTGGAGGGCTTAACGACACGGTTGCACCGGTGTTCGCCCGCGCACCCGCGTTCTACATCGCGGATGTAGACGAGAACGGCAACGTGATCAACGAGAAGGTCATCCAGAACGGAGCGGCCATGGCCGGCGGCGGAGCCGGTCCAATGGCGGTTCAGACACTCATCAACGAGGGCGTTGAGGCAATAATAGCTCCCCAGGTCGGCCCGAACGCCCTTGGCGCCATACAGGCAGCGGGCATAAGGCTCTACCAGGTCGCCCCCGGAACGCCGGTTGAGGAGGCCATAAAAGCAGTTACCAGCGGAAGCGCCGGACAGTTCACGGCACCAGCACCAGCCGCGCCGGTGGCTCCAGCAACCCCAACGACCCCCACCCCGGCGTACGGCCCGTACCCGACTGCGCCGGCTTACCCGCCGTACCCTGCCTACGGTTACGGATTTGGCTGGGGCCGCGGTGGCGGCTGGGGAAGAGGACGCGGATTTGGACGCGGATGGGGTAGAGGTGGCAGAGGCTGGGGAGCCAGACTCGGCTACTGCCCGTGGACCGGCCAGCCGAGCAGGAGGACCTGGCTTTCCAGGTTCTTCGGCTGGTGGTGAGCCCTTTTCTCTCTTTTTAGCTTTTTGAGGTGTCGAAAATGCCGCGCGGTTTCGGAAGGGGCATGGGCCGGGGTGGAAGATTCGGCTCATACTCCTCCTACTACGGGAGTTTCCTTGGCCGCTTTGGACTCTACGGGATAGTGGACCTAATCTTTCTGCTCCTGATCCTCTACGTACTCTTCAAGCTCTTCCTGGTGGCGGCCGGATACGTGGTGGCTCTGGTTGTGCTGTTCCTGCTCTGGGGCTTTCTCAGACCCTACCGGAGGCCTTTCTGGCCAATATGAGCCGCACTATCCCGCGGTAGTACGTTTCCTCTTTTTCCACTTCAAAGAACTCCCTTACCAGTCTATGCGTTTCCCTCAACGGGTCGTCGTCCAGGAGGGTAGTAATTCAGGGTTTTCCCCGTTCCAACGCCTATTTCGAGCGTTTTTCCCTTGGCGAAAGATGCTGCCCCCTCGCGGAGGGGAGTGAAGAACCTATTAAGTGGCCTTTCAAGGAGCTCGTAGAACTCGGCTACCTGTTGTACTTCTCCCTGTACACAAAAATCACCGGGAGGGGGCTCACATGCCCCCGCTTACCGCTAACTCGATTATCTTCCTTATCTCAACGAGGAACTCCATCGGGATGTCCTTGAGCATCGGTTCAAGGAAGCCCTTGACGATGAGCTGCGTCGCCTTCTCCTCGTCGAGTCCCCTTGACATGAGGTAGAACAGCTCTTCCTCACGTATCTTGCCTATTGCCGCCTCGTGGCTCAGCTCGGCGTCGTCGACCTTGCTAACGAGTCCCGGATAGGTCTCCATAATAGCCTTATCGCTCATGAGCAGGGCGTCACAGCTTATGTGGCCCTTGGTCTTCGGCGCTTCGGCCGTTATTACGCCGCGCGTTATGACCTTGCTCTCGTCCATTATGACTGCCTTGCTCGCGTTTATTCCTGCCGCTCCAGGTCCCTGCAGGAACATCCTGCCGCCGAGGTCGATGTAGTAATCATTCTGGCCGAGTAAAATTCCATTCAGCTCGACGTAGCCGTTCTCATCGACCCAGTAGTGCGGGTCGCCTATGTTGCTCTTCCCAGCGCCGAGGGTAACGGTCGTGTTGATGAAACGCGCGTTCTTTCCCACTTTGGCCCTCGTCATGGGCCTGGTGTGGACGTACTCAGGCCAGTTCTGCAAGACTGTGAGCTGGCCCTTTGCACCCTCGGCGAAGTATGCCTCCGTCATGTCGAGGTGGAGCGAGTGCCTCAGGAGTATCGGCGCGGTACAGCCCTCTATCAAGTGAAACTCGGTGTTCTTCTCCGCTATGATGATTATGTGAGGTGCCTGGGCTAAAGCGCTCTCCTGGATTAGGAAGAACAGGTGAAGTGGGAACGGGATCTTTAACCCTTCCTTGACGTAGAGGAAGATTCCCCCGTTCCAGACCGCCGTGTGGTAGGCCGTTAGCTTGCTCTCGTCAACGCGGAAGAGCTTGAGGAAGTGCTCCTTCACAAGGTCGGGGTACTTCCTGACGGCTTCCTCCGTCGGGAGGACGATGAGGCCCTTCTTTGCCCACTCCTGGAGGAACTGGTTGTAGATGACCCCTGTGTCGGTCTGAACGGCTAAACCGGCTATGTACTTCTGTTCGACCTCATTGATGCCCAGTCTGTCCAGAAGGGCCCTCATCTCGGGCGGGAGGTCTTCAAGACTATCGATGTGCTCGGGAACGCCCTCAACTTCAGGTTTGGCTATGAAGTGGAGCAGCTGCTCCTCGCTTATTACCGGGTCGTTGTGGGGTGCCCTTTCAAAGGCCTCAAGGGCCTTGTAGCGGATCCTCGTCATCCATTCCGGCTCTCTGTTCCTCTTCGCGAGTTCCTCGATCTGGTTCTCGATTATAGCCTTGGCATCACTTAGGGTTATCGTTTCCGTCATGCTCCCACCTCCTCGAATATCCTGGCGAATCCTTCTCTGTCAATCCTGTCGACGAGATCACCGCTTCCGGTCTTGACAATTTTACCGTCCTTCATGACGTGGACTGTAAGCTTTTCCCTGTCGAGGTGGCCGAGGATCCTGCCGTAGTGCGTGATGAGGAGTATCGCGGTTCCCCTCTGGTGAAGCTCCTCTATCTTCCTGCTGATTATGCTGAGCGAGTCAACGTCAACGCCGCTGTCCGGCTCATCCAAAATGAGCAGCTTGGGCTCGATGAGCAGCGCCTGAAGGAGCTCAAGTCTCTTCCTCTCGCCGCCGGAGAAACCGACGTTTACGTAGCGGTGGAGGTCCTCCTCCCTGAACCAGAGTTCCTTTGCCTTCTCAACGATTACGTCGTAGGCTTCAGCCGGATCAATCCCCTTAAGCTCAACGAGGACCTGCTGGAGGAACTCGATTATCTTCACCCCTTCGACCTCCGGCGGGACCTGGAAAGCCAAGAGGATGCCCTTCTTGGCCCTCTCGTCCGGGCCAAGCTTGTGGACCTCCTCACCTTCGAAGGTTATCCTCCCGCCGGTGACCCTGTACTTTGGATGTCCCGCTATTGTTAAGGCCAGCGTTGACTTCCCGGAGCCGTTGGGGCCCATAACCACGTGAAACTCTCCTGGATTCACGGACAGGTCAACACCTTTCAGTATCTCCTTGTCCTCAACTGAAACGTGAAGGTTCTCAACTTTGAGCATTAGCTCACCTCCATGGGTAGCGTTTATGGGACGTTTTTTAAGCATTTTGGAACAAGTGTGGGTAATGAGCATATGCACAAGCCTTTTAACTTAGGTCATCCTAATTCGGGTGGAGGTGATAGGATGAGGATAATCGTGCCAACTGTTAATGGAGGTCTCGACGACAGGGTAAACCCTGCCTTTGGGAGGACCCCAACTTTCACGATAGTCGATATCGAGAACGGGGAGATAGTGAACGTTCAGGTGCTCCCGAACCCCGGCTACTCCCAGCCAAGGGGCGCCGGAGTCACCGCAGCCCAGTTCGTTATTGACCAGGGCGCCAACGTTGTGATCTCCGGTGAGTTCGGACCAAACTCTTCCGGTGCCCTACAGGCTGCAGGGATAAGGATGGTCTCGGCACCGGCAACCATGACGGTTAGAGAGGCCGTTGAGGCCTTCCTCCGCGGAGAGCTTTCCGGTCCGGTCATGGGTCCCGAAGGCGGCGGAATGGGGGGCGGCTACGGAGCAGGCTACGGCCGCGGTGGTGGCATGGGCAGAGGAATGGGACGCGGCATGGGTCGAGGAATGGGAAGAGGCCGCGGTGGCGGCTACGGCCGTGGAAGAGGAGGATGGTGAGCTTCCCTTTTTTCCCTGTTTTCTCCGAATTTCTCCTTCGGGGCCGTGGTTCTCAGGGCACTCTAGTTTAATGGCCGTTAACAGATTAATAACCAAGCAATTACAAGGCTTTTCTGCTAACCCATTAACCACAACCCTTTTATGAGTACCTCCAGTGCGAGAGCTCATCATCGAGCGCCCAAACTTTAATCAGAACTGGGTGTGGAAAAATTTAAGGAAAGTTTGATTTTTCTAAGCCCGGTGATACCTACGAAGCTCACAATCCTCTTCGAGAACCATGCGGGCTATAGGAAGGGCCTCATAGGCTACCACGGCTTCTCCGCGCTGGTGGAGCACAACGGGAGAAAGGTTCTGGTCGATACGGGAACCGACGGCGAGGTTCTCCTCAAAAACATGGAGGCCCTTGGGGTCTCTCCCGGAGAAATAGATGCACTCTTCATAACCCACGGCCACTACGACCACACCGGTGGAATGAAGGCTTTTCTCGAAGCCAGGGGTAAGGAAATCGACGTCTACGCCCATCCGGGCATCTTCCAGCGCAGGGTCGCGCTTAAGCCGAAGCTAAGGGAGATGGGAATTCCATTCACGAGGGAAGAGCTCGAAAACCTCGGCGCAGTCTTCCACCTGAGCACAAAACCTGTTGAGTTTTTACCGGGCTTCATCAGCTCGGGCGAGATATGGAGAAACCACTGGGACAGGGCCGTGGGTTATCTAGTAGAGAACGGAGAATACGTTAAAGACCCTGTGAAAGACGATATAGCTCTCATCGTGGACCTGGGGAAAGAAGTTGCCGTGATAACCGGCTGCGGCCACAGCGGGATCATCAACATAGTGGAACACGCAGTAAAGCTCACCGGAAAGCAGATAAGGGCCCTCATCGGCGGCTTCCACCTGAGGGGGGCAAGCCAGGCGATGCTCGAAGAGGCCGTTGCCAGGCTGAGGACCCTCAGTGTGAAGAAGCTCTACGCCGGCCACTGCACTGGGATCGACGAGTACGCGTATTTGAAGGTAGGTTTCGGGGAAGTCGAGCCGTTGCACGTGGGAAAAGTTATAGAGGTTTAAGCCTCAGACTCCCCCGCCCCCGGCTCCCCCGGTAAAGATTATGACGGTGAACTCCGTCTTCAGCTTATCAGTGAGGACGGAACCCGGCTGAAGGGGCCACACTATGGTGAAGCTCTTCTTCCAGGACGCACTCTCCCCGTCGACGTGGTACACATCCACCCTCGCGGCGGGGACTATAAGCAGGGGCCGCACTATGGCCACATAATCCATCCTCTTGGGCATGAGGGTTTCGGTGTCCACCCCAGTATCCCGAACCAGGTAAACCTTCATAAGGCCAAATTCGGGCAGGCCGAGCCTTTTCAGCTCCGTTGTGTTCAGGTGGTATAGCTTCAGAGAATCGGAGGAGAGAACGCAGGAAGCGGTGTAGCACGTTGTTCCACCTGTGGGGGAGTGGATGTCGAAGTATATGCCCGTTATCTTGTATGCCGAGAACGACGTCACGAAAACAGCTATTAAAAGGTAAGCCGCGAGCTTTTTCAGCCGGAAGTTCCTCTTTTTAATGTACGCGTGGTATTTCCCGTACCACAGGATGAGCGCGAGGGGTATCGAAAAGTAATAGAGGACGAGCAAGCCCCCGAATATCACGGGAGTTGTCGCGTGGCTGTGGTAAACCATATTATCCCCATCAGGATTTAGGTCGACCTCTTAAAAGGTTTTCTCAGTCCTTTCTTTCCGACAGTTTTCCGGACTCCACGTTGATGGTCTCCGGCGTGCGGTAGATGAAAGCCCCGTCCTCCTTCAGGATGTGCCTGCGCATGTCGCCGGGCGGGACGCCGTTGGCATCGTAGATCACCGCCTGGGTGTCAGGGTCGTGGTAGAGCACGAGCGTCGGCCCCGCGAGGTTCATTATCGAATCAACCGCGTAGGCCGTCCCCAGAATCGCTGCGCGGGCCCTTATCGGCCGGGTTATTAGCGGTATCGCTGCACTTCCTGAGGAGCCGTAGGCAAGGACTGCGGCATCGTCCACTACAACGACTGTCTTCCTCCTCTTTTCAATCGCCGCTGAAATCACGAGGAAAGCGTTCCCGGCGGTCGTCAGGCTGTGAGTGTTCCCGAGGTTCACGAGGACGTTGCCCCTTATTTCAGGCGGTTCCCCGCTGTGGAGCGCGGCATCGAGGGGCGTGTAGCTCTCGGCTATAACCTCCGCGTACTTCGCCTTTGATTTCAATGCATCCTCCATGCTCTTCACCTTACCTGCAAGGATATCCGCGTAGAGCCGGTCAGTAAGCGCTGTGTCGAGACCGTAGGCGGTTTCTACAATCGTTGCTGCGCTGTAAGCGTCAAAGGCCCCTTTCACCGCCATCTTTAGGGGGTCGAGGCCCATTGGCTTCCCGTCCTCAACATCGAGAACCGTATCAAAGCCCTCTCTTGGGTAGTACCCCCTGCTGTCGAAAACGACTAGGGAATAGCCCTTTTCCCTGTACTGCTCCAGAATGGGGAGTATGGCCCTTTCAGTCCAGCCGTCCATTCCGAAGACCTTCAGGGTTCTCCCGTGGTAGGCAGGGTCGTAGAAAACGTCCTCCTCTTCACCTTTGAGTATCCTGACAGCCATTCCGCTGTACCTCATCGAACTCACCAACCTCCTTTAGAAACAAGGAGTATAAACGGCTTCCGTTAGAGCACCTTAACCATCTTCTCCATCCAGGGGCTTACGCGGACGCGGATGTAGCCCCTGAGCTTCTCATCCACCTCTCTATCTCCGGTATAAACCCTTATGGTACCTTTCTCGACCTTGGAAGGGGCCGCCACGACGACGATGTTCTCCTTTGGAATCCTCCTCAGGACTTCCGCAGAGAACTGCTGGTTGCCCCTGCCGAAGAGGAAGTTCAGCCCCCCGATCACAGTGACCACTATCTTTGGGTTCCTGTCAACAAAGCGGAGGAGATCCTTTTCCGCCGCGTCCTTAACGAGGAGCCTCGCCTTTCCATTTTTGACCTCGACAACGTCCACACCCAGTAGAGTTCCGGCTATGCCGAGACGGTCCTTTATCCGCTTTACAGTCGAACCGGCGCCAAGGAAGTACACACCATCCTCTTCGAGTATTTCCTCCGCAACGGCATCCGCTATGGCCTCAAGGGTCTCGCCCTCGTCCACCTTCTGGGCTTCTTTTGCACCCTGGATGAGGAGCTCTACCACTGGGGTGATGGCCTTGCCGTAGTGCTTCGGTCTTATCTCGTCCCGCCTGAAGGCCTCCTCATCGAGGTCCATCACGTCCCTCTCCTCAAGCCTTGCCCTTCCACGGGCAAACTCGACGAGGAGCAAAGCGGCGCTCTCAGGGGACGCGGCAAACACTCCGGAGAACATCTTAACCCCCGTGGGAACGCCGAGGATTGGAACGCGCCTGTCAGCAACTGAATAAACGTCCCTGGCCGTCCCATCTCCCCCGGCGAAGACCAATACGTCAACTTCTTCCGCCATTTTGCCCGCGAGTTCCTTCGTGTCCTCCGATGTCGTGTCGGGTATTCTAAGGCCCTCCACCTCATGGTAGCTGATCTTTCTATGCCGGATGACCTCAAAGGGAAAACCGAACTCCCGCAGGTAGTCCTCTCCCAATGGGCCCGGACCGGTGAGGAACCGCATTCCCCCAGATTCCTCGAAGTGGCTCAGCTCGTTCAGGAAGAGGCGCGCCACGTCGGGGGCAACGGGCCTTGCACCCCTCTTTATGGCCTCCTCCACGACGCCGTCCGTCCCCTTGAGGGCCACCCTGCCGCCCATTCCGGCTATGGGATTGACTATAAATCCCACTCTAACATTTTCCTCTTCCATCTTCATCCCCAAAAAAGATGAAACCGGCAGGGCTTAAACCTTCCCCTCACCTCATGTACTTCCTGGCGAAAACCGTCAGGAACACCGCCCACATGAACGTCCCAAAAAGGGCCTCAAGTGAGGCTATAGCCCTTCCCGCACCGATGGGATGGTAGTCCCCGTAACCAATGGTGGTCGCGGTTACGATGCTGAAGTACTCGTAGTCCAGGAGACCCATACCTCCTGAGGGCCCGGCGATGCTCTTCGTGGCCCAGAACAGGAGGGGAAAGATAAAGTTAACCGCCGCCAGCCATAGGAGAATTGGCCTTTTCCAGTCCGTGCCGTATCTGCACGTCAAATCTGCAAAGAGCCACTCAAACGCTACCTCCAGCCGGTCGAAGAGCCTTTTCACTCCTCTCCTCTTCGACTGGAGCCGGGCCTTCCTCCTCGCCAGCATTTCAAGGTAGTAGTACCCGTCCGCCCTCTCAAAGTCCCCGCTCTTTTCCCAGCTTGTCCTTGCAAGGCGGTAGAACAGCTCTTCCGCGTTGGGGTTATTGAACCTGCAGTTTTCGACGACCATGAAGCCGCCAACGGTAAGCTCCACCGGGAGGCTGGGGAGGACGGTCATCGCCCACGTCGAGTCAACGATTAAGTGAGAACCTCTTAGGACCAGATTTCCCTGAGTAACAACGTGGATAAACTCCGGGGAGCGGAGGTGGCTTTTCGCAATTTCAACGTGACCGAACACGTCGAGGTCCTCAAGAACCAGTCTTCCAGAGAAACCGCTCACCGTGAGCCTGACGTGCCGTTTGAAGCGCGGGGAAAAGTCGAAGGAGACCCCTCTTATCACGAGCTCCCTGGCCCTAACGGCCCTGCGTCCCTCTCTGGAGATATTAACCCCGTGCTCTTCGAGAATCCTCCTCATGAGGGGGTAGCGG
Organism: Thermococcus sp.; assembly: GCA_027075325.1. Classification (GTDB taxonomy): domain Archaea; phylum Methanobacteriota_B; class Thermococci; order Thermococcales; family Thermococcaceae; genus Thermococcus. The sequence continues at coordinate 109,412 of JALTBN010000051.1, forward strand.
GTGTTTAGCCCTACCCTCCTCACGTCCCTGAGGTTTGAGATGAGTATGAGACCCGAGACGCTCCTCTCGCCGTAGGAGCTTTCCTCACCTTCCTCAGCCCCTGTGAACCGGGTTGAGTTTATCATGAGGTACTTCACGCTGGAATCGCGGATGGATATGTGCCCGGAAAAATCCACACGAAGGACGTTCAGGCCGAATACGTTTGAGTCCTTAATCAGAAGCACCTCCAGTGCCGTTCCGTAGACGATGAGCCTCTCAACGGTGGAGCCGATGAGTATAAGTCCCTTAACCTCAGAACCGTCCAGAATCAGGCTCTTTAAAGTTGAATCCCTGAAGACCAGCATTTTCTCACTTTTGTAATCCCTGATTGTGGCATCGTAAAGGTAAACCCCCTCGAAGTAGCTCTGCCCTGATTTCAGCCGCCTCTGAAAGGTCGTGTCCTTAACTTCCCGGAGCTTATCTCCCAGAAGTTTCTCCCCCTCCTCAAATGAAATATGAAGGGGGCAGTATTTCGAGCCTTCAATGGATTTAAGCCTGCATTTTCGACCATTTTTGTAAACGTAGTCACACAACACCTTCACCGTCCCTGAAGCGCTCGTATAGCAGGACGTCGACGAACCCCTCCCCCGGAACGTACTGATGTCTCCTCAACCTCCCGGCCCTCCTGAAGCCGTTGCTCTCAAGGATCGCTATGGAAGGCCTGTTGGTCTCATAGACGCTGGCGTAAACCTTACGCAGGTTGAGCCACTCGAAGGCGTAGACCAGAGCCAGAGCAACGGCTTCGGTCCCGTAGCCCTTCCTCCAGTGCTCAGGGCCAAGGAAATAGCCTATCTCCGCATTCCTGCTCTGGAAATCAATGTTGTGCAGTCCAACGAGGCCAACCAGGTGTCTCTGTTCCCTCGTGACTATGGAGAACACCTTCTCCCGAACCTTGTTTCTGCGAATTGTTTCATACCATTCGAGCTCGTCCTCATAGAAGAAGACCTCATGGGGCTTGAGGAGGTGCCTTCTAACCCTCCTGTCATTGTACCACTTCCACAACGTGGGTATGTCCTCCCTCATGGGAACCGACAGAGCAACCCTGGTACCTTCCAACACTACGGGCCTCATTCCGTGCACCTTAAGTTTAAAAGTTCCTTTCCGTATTTAACTTTGATGGAGAGGGAAAAACTGGTCAGGGCCGTGTCCAACATATTTCAGAGTGCAGGATTCAGGGTCGCCCTGGTTGAACTGAGGGGCGGTTGCTTCGATATCGTGGCCAGCGGGCGCTTTCTTCTCCTCTTCGTCAAGGTGTCCCTGAACATCGATACCGTGAACGAGGAGCAGGCAAACGACTTAAAGCGCCTATCCCGCGTCTTCAACGCTTCGCCCCTTATAGTGGGCCTTAGAACGAAGAACGGGGAGCTGGAGGAGGGTGTTGTCTACGAACGCTTCGGAATCTACGCCCTCAACCCCGCAACCCTCCGTGCCGTCCTCCAGGAGGGAGAGCTCCCGGCGATATTCGCTGAGAGGGGCGGCTTCTACGTCAGTGTTGATGGTAGGCTTCTCAAAGAGCTCCGCGAGAAGAACGGCTACTCCGTTGGGGAGCTTGCCGCCATACTCGGGGTTTCAAGGAAAAGCCTCCTGAACTACGAGCGTGGTGAGCAGGCGGTCTCCATAGACGTCGCTATTAGAATGGAGGAACTGTTCAACGAACCCATTGCCCGCCCCATAGACGTCCTCAGGGCAAAGGTGGAGGCTGAGCTGAGCTCAAAACCGGAAACGCCGCTGGAGAAGGAGGTTTTTGAAGGGCTCGAGCGGCTTGGACTGGGCGTCGTCAAGGTCAAAAGGGCCCCATTCAACGCGCTTTCAAAGGAAAACGAGTTCACAATCCTAACCGGAATAGATGAGAAGAAGACGCGCTCCACGGTTAAGAGGGCCGAGATGGTGGCGGAGGTCGGGAGAATAATCAACACCGACGGCCTCTTTGTGCTCGAAAGAACCAAGACGGAGGTAATCTCGGAGATCCCGCTTATACCGAAGGAAAGCCTCAGGGAAATCCGGGACGCTGACGAGCTGGTTGAGATGATCGAGGAGCTGAAAAAGAGAGTTAGTGAGAGAAAGTCGAATTCAGACGTTCCTTTATCCGAATAAAACTTTTCTCCACACCCTTCTAACATCTTCGACGTACCTCGCGGGGGACGCGATGAGAACGGCCCAGCGTGGTGTCTGCCTTCTCTTGAGGGCATTGGCGAGCGGAGTTACCTTCGTCAGGGGCTGGACTTCGCCGTTTTCCAGAAGAACACCTATCTCAGTCGACTTCAGCCTGGGTTCGCTCAGCATCAGATCCGCTATACTGAATTCCAGGATTACCTCCCCTTCCTTTGCCCCGACGGCATCCGCCAGGAGCCTCTCTATCTCCTGCCGCCTCTTGACGTTCCGATACGCAGTTAGGAGCTCCCTCTTCTCGTCCGCGCTGAGTTCATCGGCCCCGGCCAGAACCGCCGCCTTGTAGAGGTCGCGGTACTTTATCTTTCTCACCATCTCCGCTGGATATCCCTCAAGGTCCTCAAGCTCGACGAGAACCCTGCAGTCTATCATCTTCCAGAAGTCCCACAGATGGTCCTGTTCCAGAGCCGATTCGAGAGCCCTGGTAAGCATCCCCTCGGCTATCTTAACGGTGTGGTGGAAGTAGACGCGGGAATACATGAGGGAGCGCGCCACCATCATGCCCTCAACTGCTTCTATTCCCTTTTCCTCCACCATAAGCTCTCCGTTGTGTACCGTGAGAACCTTGAGAAGCCTTTCAAGGTCGATTATGCCGTGGGCGACCCCCGTGTAGTGCGCGTCCCTTATGAGGTAGTCTATCTGGTCAACGTCAACGTCTCCGTGGAGGGCCTGACCGACGTACTTCTTCCTGTGCCTCCCAAAGACGAGCTCCGCGACCTCTTCCGGCGACACACCGTACTCCTTCAAGATGTCCGGTATAGCCCCCCCGCCGTTGCCGTCGGTTATGTCTATTCTCCCCAGGATTATGTCCTGTCCGAGGCGCATGTGGTCGTGTTCCCTCGTGTAGTGCTTGTAGATGCTCTCAAAGGTGTGGCTGAAGGGGCCGTGACCGATGTCGTGGAGCAGGGCCGCTATCTCAAGGACAATGGCGTCATCTCTCTCAAGCCCCAGTTCCCCGGAGAGTCTCCTCGCAACGTTCCAAGCGCCGAGCGAGTGCTCAAAGCGCGTATGGTTGGCGCCGGGGTAGACCAGGTAAGCAAGGCCGAGCTGTTTTATGTTTCTGAGCCTCTGGAACTCCGGCGTTTTAACGAGGTCGAGGATAACACCGTCAATTTTCATACTGCCGTGTATCCCGTCGTGAATTATCTTTCCGGACATCTCCCTCACCGGAGAGGTTTTTACAGCCATGTATAAATCCTTTTCCATTGGGGCTCATCCAAAACCTCCAGAATTCCAGATAGGGTTGAGAACAGAAAGAGCAGGGAAAAAAGTCAAAGGACGTCACTTGTATTTTCCTTCAAGCTGGAGCTGCTTTATCTTGGCGGTTAGTCCCCTGACCAGTGCCATGTTATAAATCCCTTTCCGTCCATCTGGTTATCACCGGTGGTGTTTAGAATACTTTTTAACATGTGCTGGTTTACTATGCAGCGATGGGGTTACGGCCGGTGATAGCATGTTCAGGCTCACGGATTTCACCTATGAAGACAAAACAGTGTTTCTGAGGGCGGACCTCAACTCCCCCGTAGAGAACGGGAGGATAACCAGCGATGCCCGCTTTAGAGCGGTTCTTCCGACAATCCGGCATCTCCTCAACGATGGAGCAAAGGTTGTCATAGCGACCCACCAGAGCAGGCCCTACAAGGGGGACTACACAACAACTGAGGAGCACGCTGAAATCCTTGGCAGGCTCCTCGGTCAGGAGGTAGAATACGTTGAGGATATCCTCGGAAAGTACGCGAGGGAGAGGATAAGAGCCCTGAAACCAGGGGAGGCGATAATTCTTGAAAACCTCCGCTTCTCCGCGGAGGAGGTCTTCTACAAACCCCTTGAGGAGTGCGAGAGGACCTTCTTCGTGAGAAAGCTCGCGCCGCTCATCGACCACGTTGTAAACGACGCCTTTGCCGCCGCCCACCGAAGTCAGCCCTCCCTTGTTGGTTTTGCACGGCTGAAGCCCATGATAATGGGGAAACTGATGGAGGAGGAGATTGACGCGCTCAGCAGGGCCTACGAGAGCGACGAGAGGCCGAGGGTCTACGTCCTGGGGGGTGCAAAGGTTGATGATTCCCTCCGTGTTGCCGAGAACGTTCTGAGGAGCGGAAGAGCTGACCTTATACTCACCGGCGGCCTCGTGGGACAGATATTCACCTTAGCGAAGGGCTTTGACCTTGGGGATACCAACATAGAGTTCCTCCACAGAAATGGCCTTCTTGGGCTGGTTGACTGGGCCGAGAAAATACTTGACGAGTTCTACCCGTACGTCAGAACCCCCGTCGATTTTGCCGTAGATTACCGCGGAGAGCGTCTTGAGGTCGACTTATTGAGCGGCGAAAAGAAGCTCTTCGATAAAAACCCAATCCTCGACATAGGTTCCCGCACTGTGGAGAAGTACCGTGAGATTCTGATGGATGCGAGGATAATTGTTGCAAACGGACCGATGGGTGTCTTTGAGATGGAAGACTTTGCCGCAGGCACCGTTGGAGTTTTTCGGGCAATAGGTGAGAGCCCGGCATTTTCGGTGGTCGGTGGAGGGCATTCAATAGCGAGCATCTACCGGTACAGCATCACCGGAATAAGCCACGTCTCGACGGGCGGCGGCGCGATGCTGAGCTTTTTCGCAGGGGAGAGACTGCCGGTGCTGGAGGCCCTCAAAATAAGCTATGAGAGGTTTAAGGGGTACGGACGGTGAGGTTTCCGCCATAACCGCTCTTTATCTCTCTCATCAGTACCTTAATCAGATTATTCCATACCCCGCCGTCTTCTTCATTTTCCCGTGGTATACGCCCCAGCGACAGCTCATTCTCTCCTCTCAGGCATCTCTCCGAGAAGAATCAGCCTCACCCTCTTGCTGAACTCGGCAAACTCCCTCGCAAGGGCTTTCCTCTGTTCATCGTCCAGCTCGGTGATTGAGTTGAACACTTCCCTCAGCACTTCAGTCATCTCCCTTCCCCCGAGCCTCGCGAACTCCTTAAAGCGTTTTGAGAGCTCAAGAACCTCCTCCAGCTCGTCGGAGTGCTCCTCAAGGTACCTTTTCCCGGCTTCAGTCGCTCTATATATCCTCTTCTCGCGCTTCCCCTCTCCAACGGGCTCTATCAGACCCCGCCTCCTGAGGGAAGACAGTATCGGATAAACCGTTCCGGGGCTCGGGTGGGGGATTCCATAAACCTTCTCCAGCTCACTCATCAGTCTGTATCCGTGCATTGGAGTTTCAGTGAGCATTTTGAGTATTAGGAGCTTGAGGTGCCCCCTGAAATTCGGCTTTTCCATAGCGGTCACCAATATATCGATCGACATGTTGGGGTTATAAACTTTTCAGTTGTTCTTCCTGAACCTTTCACCGTGCTCCTTCCTGAAAACGAACCTTACTCCATACTTTTTCTTAAAGGGGAGTTTGAGCGCGTTGTAGAGCAAAACGAATGCCGGATGCCTGACTGGCTTTTCGACGGGCCTAAGCGCCCCCGTTGGACAGGCCTGAACGCAGATGTAGCACTTCCTGCAGTTTTCAGGGTTCGCCATAAACGGCCTGAGCCTCACCTTATACCTCACCCCAAAGAGGCTCACCTTCATTGGAACCACTTCCCATATCCTGTCACTAAACGGGCACACGAAGATGCATTCCTCCCCACCCCCGCAGATGGGGTAGTGTATGATGAGGGGGGCCATCCCCTTCATCTTCTCATAGTACTGCCTCCAGTCCGGCACATCCTCAGGTTCAGTGTTGCCCATGAGCTCACCCTCCCAGGATATTCATCCTTTAGACATGTTTTATTCCAACATATCGACAAATATGTTGGTTAAAAGCTTTGCGGTTATTCTCCTTGTAGAACAGGGATGGTTATGAGCTAGCAAGGGACAATGGCCCCTGAGAACCGCGTGCTCCGTACCGTTCGCATCCTGCCGATGGCGTTCTTGGTAAACCTTTTTACCTCCTTTCTTGCTTATCCTTTTTGGTGATAACATGAGGCTTGTTCTTAAGCCCCTCTTCGAGGCCGAACTGCCGGCTGGCTTTGAGGAAATCATTCGAGAAAAACTGACCGGAAAGGAGGTAAGAACCGGCGAGACAGTTGATATTGATCTTCTGGGAAAGCCCCTCCGTTTTAAGGTCCTCCTCGCCGATCCGTCTCCTTCAAAGGTCAGCAGAACAGCGAGGATTGAGCTCTCAACCTCTAAGATCAACGAGGTGACGCTTGAGTTTGAACGAGACGTAAGCGATTCTATCCCGTTTGAGGGTGGGTTCGTGATCATCCTCGGAAATGAGGTTCGGATACTGAACCGAAACGGGCAAAAAGTTTATAGCCGGGAGTTCGAGAACCTGAAGAAGGTTAGGGCTGCCGAAGGGAGGGTGGTGATAGTCCATGGGAACAAAGTCACGGTCGTTGAGCCTTGATGGATTTACCTTCGAGGAGGGCTGGGGGGAAAAGAAGAAAAGGGCCGAGAGGATAGTCGAGATCCTGATGAAAACCCACCCAAGGGAAAAGCTCCTAATAGGGGACCCCTACAGGACTTTAATCCACTGTATAATCTCCCAGCGAATGCGCGACGAAGTTACATACCGCGTCTGGGAAGAACTCTTTAGGAAATACCGTGACATCGAGACGGTGGCGAGCACGCCGATTGAGGAGATGCAGGAGTTCCTGCGGAAGCAGGGGGTTGGCCTGTGGAAGACGAAGGGCGAGTGGATAGTCAAGGCCTCGCAGATAATCCTAGGGAAATACAACGGGAAGGTTCCCGATGATATCCACGAGCTTATGAAGCTACCGGGCATCGGGAGGAAGTGCGCCAACATCGTCTTAGCTTACGGCTTCGGCAGGCAGGCCATTCCCGTTGACACCCACGTCAACAGGATAAGCAAGCGACTTGGATTGGCTCCGCCGAAAGTCGCCCCAGAAAAGGTCGAGGAGTACCTCACCGAGCTGATCCCGGAGGAAAAGTGGATTTACGTCAACCACGCGATGGTGGACCACGGGAGGAGCATCTGCAGGCCGATAAATCCAAAATGCGATGAGTGCCCCCTCAGGGAGCTCTGTCCCTACGCGAAGGGCCTCGTGACGGACGACGACATAAAGGGAAACGGGAAAAGAAAAGGCTAACCCTGAACCTTCTCCATTTTGATATCCGTTATCTTTGTGTGGAGGTAGAGTGAGCCGCCACCAATGCCGCTTATCGATGCAACTATCTCAACTGGGAAGGGAAGCTCCCTGGCGACGAGGGTGTACCCGCTGGCCGGAAGGGCACCCATGAAGCTCCCGCTCCAGCTGACGTTGTAGAGCCTGAAGTTCATCCCGGCCAGGCTGATCGTACCGTCCGGTGAGACCGTGTACCCGTTCCCGTTTGAGGAGAGGTCTCCAACCGTCACGATGTCTCCGTAGATTCCTCCCGCAAAACCGTTGTAGAGGTCCCATATCTGATCGAAGGGGTTCTGGGTTATCTCCACCCCACAGCTGGGGTCTCCTTCCGGTCCTGAATCGCCGAGGGAGTAATGGCAGTTCGACCCGTCTATGTCGATTTCATCTGGTGAATCGCTCTCGGCGAGCTGGAAGGCTGATGGCATCCAGAGGACCCAGCCCGTGTACTCCACCAGGTTCTCGGATGTGGTGCGGACCGTGAAGCGGTAGACAGAGCCGTCGTCCATTGTAACGACCGCGTAGAACAGGTATCCGCTGTCCGTCTCGTTGTAGCCGCGCTTCATTGTGTAGTGGACCTCGCCACCGGGCGTTTTATATGTAATGTCGTAGGTTATCCCTTTTATAACGTACTCGCTGTCACCGATCTTCACCGGTTCCGATGCGTCCCAGTTTTTCCTCCAGTTCTCGGTTTCGGTCTGTGTTTGGGTGGTTGTTGTTGAAGTGGACGCGGTTGTTGTGGTTTTCGTGTGCGCTGGCGTCCAGGTCGACTCCGGCTCCTCAACCTGGCCGAAGTTCTTGGAGAGCTTTATGTCCTCAAGCTGCAGGCTCGCAGATATCTGACCGCTACCACCCTCGGTATAGCCCGCGAAGGACCCCTCTATCCTTATTGGAACCGGAAGTTCCGGTGCTATCCTGGCAGAGCCGTTTCCCCTGACTGCTCCCACGCTCCAGCTCCACTCCACGTTCGCAGTCCAGAAGGAGTACTCGCCGATGTGCGCCGTCCCGTCGGGGGTTATGCGGTAGCTGTAGCCAATTCCCATGAAACCCGCGTTGTAGCTCCCGCCGGTCCTCATGTCCCTCTTGGAGATGTCGCCCCAGAGCGGCACCATGACCATCGACATCCAGTAGGCATAAACCGGAACCCCCCCGAGTGTTCCAATGAGGTCCGAATCGCCTTCGGTGTAGGGCATCTCTGAGTAGTGACCAAAGGAAGCAGGGTTCGTCCAGATGTAGTGGGAGTCGCCGTAGTTAACTTCCATGCCGACTACCGAACCCTGCATAAGGGCCATGAAATTCGGCATCGGGGCTAGGAAGTACTGGTCAGTTGCGGGGCTGAAGTTCTTCACCCATATCCTGTACTCCACAGGGTACTGAAGTTCCTGATCCTGAACGGGCGTTATCCTGCCCCAGTACTCGAAGACCTTAACATCACCAAGGTCTTTTTTCTCCCCATCCGAGCCGGAGGCGTAGAGATGGATGGTGTTGTATCCCCTCGATTTCTCTATTTCGTACGTTCCGCTTCCCTCGCTTCCGCTCACGCTTACCCTGTACCGGACATAGGTTATCCAGTAGTCCTTTCCGTTGACCGCAACCTTCACCGTGGAGTTCCACGGCGTCCAGTACTCTGACCCTGCAGCGCTCGTTGTGGTTGAAGAACTCCCCGATCCCCCGCCAGTAGAGCTCTGCGTTGACGTACCCCCGCTATGGGAGGAGCTCTGGGTGCTTGATGCGCTTTCCGAAGAGCCGGAGGTGGACGTCGTTGAACCACCTCCACCGCTCCCGATACAACCGCTGGCAACCACTCCAAGGAGGAGAACGGCCACCAGCAGGAAACCCGCTAAAAATCTTCCTCTTCTCATGATACCACCCTCTAACTTCTCTCCTCCGGGAGGACGGCCCCGTAGAGCCAATATCTCCCGGTGGAGTCTGAGATGAGCACTACTCTTCCATCTTCAAGCGGCTTGTTCCTGAAAATGTACCGCCCCGTTGGAAGGAGCGTCCAGCGGAGGGAGGTTGGCTTCTTAAACTTGTGACAGTCTTTCCCGGAAGGTTTGCCTGGCTTGTCAAGATGCCACACGAGTGTCATGTTCCAGGTTTCCGGAGTCGGGCGAGTGGCCGTTGCTGCAATGGTTGTGGTTGTCGCGGCTGTTGTTGTCGGGCTGCTCGGAGTTGTCGCTGTTGTGGGGGAACCGGTTAAGCTCGCCGTTGCGGTTGAGGGACCGATGGTGAGGGCTAACCCTGAAATCGGAAAGACGAGAAGCAGCAGCAATGAAACGTTCCCCATGTCTATCTCTCCCCGACTTCCCCAAAAAAACGAAAGGGGCTTTCATTCTGTATAATACGCGTTTCATCCTATTAAAGATTTCCCAAAACTTCAAGGTCAGTTGAAGTTTCTCGAAAGTCATCTAATCGGTGAGAAAACTGTGAACTTTGATTTCTCCCCGAAGGAGTTCATCAAAGGGTATCGGACGGAACTCCCTTCCGGCATAAGCCGCCAGGTCAAAGACTCTACTAACTGCGGCGATTATTGCGGTATCTGCGGTCGCAACGTTCTCAAAGGATTTGAGCTCGAAATCAGGACTTTTAACGAGCCGGACTTCGCCGGGGACTTCGAATTTTTCAAGGGCGCTCTCGGTCATCTTCTTTACCTCTCCACTCTTTGGAACGTTCTTTCCGTAGAAAAAGACAGCCTTTCCAACTGTAAGCTCGGAGAGGGAGTTAACAACTCTTTCAACTACCCCCCGGCTTCTCTTCGTAAGCCTGTACCTTCCCTGATACTTGAGATCCCTCACGAGGCCGTCCTCACAGAGTATTGCCTTCCCGTCCATCAGGGACTCAATGGTTATGAGGACGTTGAAGCCGTCTATCGCCAAAATTTTACCGGAGAGCTCTCCCGGTCTCAAAAGCTTTTTCCTGACTTCAGCGATCCACACGTCCGAAAAGACGCATCTCGCCAGGAGGTGCCTCTCCCCCATTGGGAGCCGGTAATGGTTGGCCACAAAGTCGAGGGCAACCTTCCTGCGATAGCCCCTGTTCAGGAGGTACTTCAAATCTTCGCGGGCTCTCATTAGGTTCATGGAGGAAGATTGTATGAGAGTCTTAAAAAGGCGCCTCCCCCACAGGGATTAAACCTCCAATGAGTCAATAGCCACACGTATCCACCGAAGGTACGAGTTTATGGTTCCCCGGAGGGCCGAGCTGTCCTTTGCCAGAAAGCGGATCGCTATCTTTTTTCCGTCCCTCAGGAACTCTATCCTGCTCCTCCTGTAGGGGACGGTCTTATGCTCGTAGAGAACGCTCTCATAAACGACCTTAGCCCTCTCCTCATCCGGAAAAGAGATCTCGATCACTCCCTCGATGGGCCAGCCTTCCAGGTGACCTTGGTTCCCAGCGCTTCCTTGTAGTCCCATCTCCGACCGTCCTCCATTATCCAGATTTTAACACTCACAAGGGGGCCCACGGGGCTCTCCTTCGTAACGTCGAGGCGGTAAAAGTTCACCGCCATTCCGCGCGGATGTCTTTCGATGACCCCCAGCACGTCAGTATTATACTTGTCAGCTATACCGAGCAGGGAACGCTCTTTTCTGGGAACGAAGGTTCCACCCGTGAGCTCCGCAAAGGCCTGGCCGAAGGCCGCGTGGTCCGGACCCGTTCTCTTTGCGGTGGTTATTACTAAGGGCATGTCATCACGGAGGGGCCTTACGTCCCTGAAGCCAATCTCGCGCTGTAGCTTTATTCCGTGAAGGTAAAGATGGCCCATGTAGCCCCAATCCTCAGGATCAACCCTGATGAACGTCATCTTGAGAGGATTGCCTTTCCAGACGTTGATTATCAGGAGCCTCCCGTAGTTCCTGTCGTAGGCCTCCATCAGGAGGTCTTTAAGGGTCTTCTTTCCCCTCGTCAGGTAGAGGGAGTTGGGAAAGACCTTCTCCAGGTCGTGACCGAAGCTCCTCGTCCTCCTTGTCGGTCTGTGGGATGTCGTTATCAGCATCATGGCATTCTTTAGCTCTGAGAGGCAGTTAAAAAGCTTTTCTTTTGGCCTTCCTGGGATGCATTAATATTTAACCAGAGCATTTAGAAACCGGACAACGTCCCTAATTCCAAAGCGTCCCTCCCGTAAGGGGTCGTATATGAGTTCCACGGCCACCTCCTTTATCCTCGCGCCCATCTTTGCGGCCTTTAGCAGCATCTCGGTCTCGACCTCGTAGCGGTCGCTCTTTATCCCCGGCAGGAAGTCTCTGCTGTAAGCCCTGAAGCCGCTCTGGGTGTCGTAGACGTACGTTCTGAGCTTGAGGCGGATCAGTCTGGTCGTGATTATGTTGCTCAGCCGTCTGTGGAGGGGCCTCTTCCCGGCTTCCTCGACCTTCCGCGCCCCGATGACCATATCTGCCTCCCCGTCGACTATGGGCTCAGCGAGCTTGATGATCTCCTCCGGCCTGTGCTGGCCGTCGGCGTCCATGAAGACAACGACGTCGCCCGTGGAGTTTTTCACGCCCTCACGCATCGCGCAGCCCTTGCCGCAGTTCTTCTCCAGCCTGATGGCCTTTATCCTGGGATCTCTCTCCGCAAAGGCCCTCGCTGCATCGTAGGTTCCGTCAGCCGAGCCGTCGTCGACCACTATCACCTCATCGACGAAATCTGGGATCTTCTCCAGCACCCCAGGAAGGCGTCTCTCCTCGTTGTAGGCGGGAATGATAACGCTGATCCTCTTCCCCTTTAGCATTCACTCCTCCTCCAGCTTCTCAAGGGCCCTCTGGGCCTTTCTCCTGAAGTCGTCCTTGTCGAGGAACTCCCAGTAGTGCTCCTTGGCAGGGAACTGCTCCCCCTTGACCTCCTCACGGTAGTTTTTAAGTGCAAGCCGCATCATGCCGCCGATGTCTGCGTACTTCTTGACGAAGGGCGGGGTCTCCTCGTAGATTCCAAGGAGGTCGTGCCAGACGAGAACCTGGCCGTCGACCCACGGGCCGGAGCCTATGCCTATGGTCGGAATGGATATCTCCTCTGTGACGAGCTTCGCAACGTCCGCCAGGGTGAACTCCAGGACGACCGCAAAGGCACCCGCCCTCTCGAGGGCCTTTGCATCGCGCAGTATCTCCTCAATCTCCTCCTCGGTCTCGCCCATGAGCCTGTAGCCGCCAAGCCTTAAATAGCGCTGGGGGGTGAGGCCGGTGTGTCCCATCACCGGGATGCCCATGCGCACGAGCTTGCGCACGAGCTTTTCGTGGTCGTAGCCGCCCTCGATCTTGACCGCATCCGCTCCGGCCTGGATGAGCCTGACCGCGTTCTTAACGCCCTCCTCAACGTCCACCTCGTAGCTCCCGAAGGGCATGTCAGCGAGAACGAGAGCCCTCTTGACAGCCTTCGCAACGGCCCTCGTGTGGAAGACCATCTGCTCCATCGAGACGTTCAGAGTGTTTTCTTCCCCGTAGACCACCATACCCACGGAATCGCCGATGAAGATTATGTCCATCCCCGCCCTGTCCGCTATCAGCGCGGAGGGATAATCGTAAGCCGTTACCATCGCTATCTTTTCCTTCCCCTTCATCTCGATTATGCGCCTCGGCGTTATCTCTCTCATGTCACCACCCACCTCATTTCGAGGCCGGTCTAATTAACGGTTTCGATGGTTGGGTTTATAACCCGGCCGGAGAACCCGGGTATGGAAAGAACGCGGGAAATAATTGGGGGTGATTACCGTGAGAGAATGGGAGCACTACGAGCATACCGCTGACGTAGGCATCAGAGGCTATGGCGAGACCCTGGAGGAGGCCTTTGAGGCCGTTGCACTGGCGCTCTTCGACGTTATGGTGGACGTGAGGAAGGTTGAGCCGAGGGAGTGCCGGGAGGTCAAGGTTGAAGGGGAAGACCTGATGGCCCTTCTGTACAGCTTCCTCGAAGAGCTTCTCGTCCTCCATGACATGGAGGGACTCGTCTTCGGCGACGTGGAGGTCGAGATTGAAGAGGGCGGAGAGGGATACCGGCTCAAAGCTAGGGCCTGCGGTGAGCCCCTCGACTACGAGAAGCACGCGCCGAAGGAGGAAGTGAAGGCGATAACCTACCACGAGATGGAGATAAGGAAACTGCCCGACGGAAGGTGGATGGCACAGCTGGTTCCGGACATATGAGGTGGTCTCATGAGCGCGAGGGACAGGATCAGGGAGGTAAACCCCGGGTTCTACGAGCGCTATTCAAAGCTCGAAGACACCGACGAGTTCTGGGAGTTCATAGTGAAGCCGCTCAGGCAGAGCATAAGGGTGAACACGCTCAAGGCGCCGCTCGAGGTCGTGGTTGAGAGACTTGAGGAGGAGTTCGAGCTGGAGCCAATCCCCTGGGTCCGCGAGGGCTTCTTCATAAACGTTGACAATCTCGCGAAGGTTCCGGAGCACAGCCTCGGCTTAATCTTCGGCCAGGAAGCGAGTTCGATGATCCCGCCGGTGGTGCTAGATCCCAAGCCGGGTGAGCTGGTTCTGGACATGGCGGCAGCACCCGGCTCGAAGACCGGCCAGATCGCTCAGTATATGGAGAACGAGGGCTGTATAATAGCCAACGATATGAAGCTCAGCCGGGCCAACGTCCTCATCGCCAACCTAAACAGGATGGGGGTTCTTATAGCGCGCGTTACCACGAGGGACGGGGCCTACTTCGCCAGATTCGAGAACACCTTCGCTAGAATACTCCTCGATGCACCGTGCTCCTCTGTGGGGATGATAAGGAAGAAGTGGCGCTTTCTGGAGGAATGGCGCCTGAAGGGCGTCATCAAGTACATGAACATCCAGAAGAGGCTCATAAGGGCGGCCTATGAAGCCCTGAAGCCCGGTGGGACTCTCGTCTACTCAACCTGCACGATAGACCCCCTGGAGAACGAGGAGGTCGTCGACTACCTGCTCAGGAAGACCGACGCGAGGATCGAGAGGATCGACCTTCCTGTGAGGACGAGTGAACCGGTCCTCGAATGGGAGGGGAGAACTTACTCGCCCGAGCTGAAGAAGGCCCTGCGCATTCACCCGAACGACAATGACACGGAGGCCTTCTTCATAGTTAAGATACTCAAACCGGAGGGAGGCGAATGAGCGGAGAGAGCAATGAAAAGGCGACCACTAACCCAAGGGATGAAGTTGGAAGAACGGACGATACCGGGCTGGTGAAGAGGCTTCTCATTGAAAACTACGGCTACGCACCCGATCTGGTCTACGAAATACGCGGGAGGTACCATAAGGTTTACGCGTGGAAACCGTGCTCCCTTGAAATCAAAGGCCCCGACAGGCAGGGGATTTACTTTGCCCGGGTGGAGAGCGACGGGATAAGACTCAGCATTGAGGGGAGTTTCCTGGTGGGACCAAAGGCGACAAAGAACGTCGTTGAGCTTGACAACGAGAGGGCGAGGCGCTATCTGGCCGGTGAGAGTGTTGAGATTGAGGATAGAGAACTCCACGGCTGGGTGATAGTCAAGTGGCGCTCCTACTTCCTCGGCTCCGCGAAGGCCAAAGAAGGGAAGCTGATAAACTACGTGCCGGGGGAAAGGAGGTTAAAGCTCGATCTGTAGTCAAAGGTGTCCCGCGAAAGATTAAAATAACTTTAGGCTTACCTAAGGCAGGGTGAGAGGATGGTTCCGTTGAGGAGGATCGACAAGATCCGCTGGGAGATACCGAAGTTCGATAAGAGGATGAGGGTTCCGGGCAGGGTTTACGCTGACGACCAGCTGATAGAGAAGATGCGCCAGGACAGGACGCTTGAGCAGGCCGCTAACGTTGCAATGCTCCCCGGCATCTACAAGTACTCCATCGTAATGCCGGACGGACATCAGGGCTACGGCTTCCCAATCGGCGGAGTGGCGGCCTTTGACGTAAAGGAGGGCGTAATAAGCCCCGGAGGCGTGGGATACGATGTGAATTGCCTCCACGAAGAAACTGAGGTGATAAGTGACCTGGGATTCAAGATTCAGGTGAAAGATCTTCCCAACTCGTTCAAAAGGGTTCCACTAAAGGTTTACGACGCAAAAGAAGGCCACAACGATCACTCCAGAATAATGTTGGTCGCGGAGAGGGATAGTGACGAAGAGGTATACGAAATAAAACTGGCAAGTGGAAGGGTTCTTAAGGCCTCCGGGGACCACCCAATACTTACTGAGAACGGGTACATAAAGGCAGAGAATTTAAAGCCTGGTGATTTGGTAGCGGTTTATCCATTTGAGGGAGTCGAGTACGAAGAACCAGAACCGAGGGTTCTTTTAACTAACGAAGACTTCAAAAACGAGGACAGACAGCTAGTCAAGTACTTGGAAGAGAGAGGACTGCTTCCATTGAGAATGGACGACCCAAGAATTGGAATTCTGGCGAGGATACTGGGATACTTTATAGGCGACGGATCCTTTGACATTTACCGTGAGAAAAACGGAAGGGAAAGGATAATCACAGTCTTCTACGGAGACGGAGGAGGACTGGAAGCCCTTAGAAAGGACATTGAGTTCTACTTCAACATCAGGGCCTCCAGAGTCTACAAGAGAACCAGAAGGGAAAACATCAAGACTGCATGGGGGGAGTTTGAGACCACGGGGACTGAGTACTCGATAAAGGTCACCTCAAAGGCGTTTTCAAAACTCCTCATCAAGCTGGGCGCCCCAGTGGGCAAGAAAACTGACATTGACTTCGACGTTCCTGAGTGGATCAAAAAGGCTCCAAAATGGGTTAAGAGAAACTTCCTGGCGGGACTTTTCGGTGCAGACGGGAGCAAGCCGAGATTGATTTCAGATGAGTATAGGTACACGCCAAATTCCATATCCCTAACTGCGGTTAAGACCAGAGAACTCGAAGAAAGCCTTGTGAGATTCCTAAATTCAATTAAAGAACTGCTGGCAGAGTTTGAAGTAGCTTCTCATGTGAGAAAGATCAAAGAGTACGACAACCGGGTAATGTATAGGCTTGTAATATACTCCAACACGAGGGAGATGTATAACTTCCTCTCCAGGATTGGCTACGAATACACCGCCCAGAAGCCCTGCGCACTGATCTTCGCGGAATACTTAAGGAGAAAAATTGTGATAGGAAACAACATCTCAGAAAGCAACTTAGTCCAGAGAAACAGAAAGATGAGAGAACTTCTGCCTGACTTCGAGAGCTTCCTCAAAGCCTACGGGCTTGAAGGTGGCTTTGTGCTTGACTCAGTAATTGAAGTTAGAAGGATAAAAAGTGACTCCAAAAAGCTCTACGACGTTGGCGTCTACCATGAGGCCCACAACTTCATAGCCAACGGCGTTGTCGTCCACAACTGTGGCGTCCGTCTCATTAGGACAAACCTCACCGAGAAGGAAGTAAGGCCAAAGATCAAGGAGCTCGTCGATACTCTCTTCAAGAACGTGCCAAGTGGCCTTGGAAGTAAAGGCCGCGTGAGGCTCCACTGGACTCAGCTCGATGATGTCCTAGCGGACGGTGCAAAGTGGGCCGTTGAGAACGGCTACGGCTGGAAGGAGGATCTGGAGCACCTCGAAGAGGGCGGAAGGATGGAGGGTGCCGACCCGAACGCGGTCAGTCAGAAGGCGAAGCAGCGCGGGGCGCCCCAGCTCGGCTCCCTTGGCTCTGGAAATCACTTCCTTGAGGTTCAGGTGGTTGACAAAATCTTCGACAAGGAGATTGCTAAGGCCTACGGCCTCTTTGAGGGGCAGGTCGTTGTGATGGTCCACACTGGCTCGCGCGGTCTCGGGCACCAGGTGGCGAGCGACTACCTCAGGATAATGGAGAAGGCTAACAGGAAGTACGGTGTGCCGTGGCCCGACCGCGAACTCGTCAGTGTTCCATTCCAGACGGAGGAAGGGCAGAGGTACTTCAGCGCGATGAAAGCAGCCGCCAACTTCGCCTGGGCCAACAGGCAGATGATAACCCACTGGGTCCGGGGGAGCTTTGAGGAGGTCTTCAAGAGGAAGGCCGAGGACATGGAGATGGGCATCGTCTACGATGTGGCACACAACATAGCGAAGGTCGAGGAGCACGAGGTCGACGGGAAGAAGGTCGAGGTGGTTGTCCACAGAAAGGGAGCCACGAGGGCGTTCCCTGCAGGGCATCCGGACGTTCCTAAAGCGTACCGCGACGTCGGCCAGCCCGTCCTGATTCCCGGCTCGATGGGAACTGCCAGCTATGTCCTTGCCGGTGCGGAGGGCTCGATGAAGGAAACCTTCGGAAGCTCCTGCCACGGCGCCGGAAGGCTCCTCAGCAGAAAGGCCGCAACAAGACAGTACCGCGGTGACAGACTCAGGAACGAGCTTGCCCAGCGGGGCATCTACGTGAGGGCCGCTTCGCTCCGCGTGGTTGCCGAAGAGGCTCCGGGCGCCTACAAGAGCGTCGACAACGTTGTCAACGTCGTCCACGAGGCTGGGATAGCAAACCTCATCGCAAGAATGAGGCCAATGGGCGTTGCCAAGGGCTGAAGCATTTGCCCTTTTAAATTTTCCACATTTTGAAGTCCAAAATTTTGAAAAAGAGGTTTTGAAAAGGGGAATCCCGAAAAGACTTCATCTTATCCTTGCACCAAGCTTCACTTCTTTGTCCGGGGTGAGCAGGGCCACGTTCTCACCGTCATCAGCAGCGAGGAGCATTCCCTGGCTCTCGACACCGCGGAGCTTCTTGGGCTCGAGGTTCGCTATGATGACGACGTAGTGGTTGAGCAGCTCTTCCGGCTTGTAGTACTTCTTGAGGCCGGCGACGAGCTGTCTGACCTCGTCCCCGAGGTCGACCTTCACCACGTAGAGCTTGTCCGCGTTGGGGTGGTCCTTGACCTCGATTATCTTTCCGACCCTCAGGTCGAGCTTCATAAAGTCGTCAAAGCGTACGTACTCCATCTTTTTACCCTCCTTCTTTGCCTTCTCCTTCTTTCCGGGAGCCTTGACCTTTTCGGCCTTTTCCCCTTTCACCTCGGGAGCTTCCCCGTAGATGCTCCTGAGGAGAGCCAGAGCCTCTTCCCTCCTCTTCTCCCCGAAGCGCTCCAGGACGACCTTAAAGACGTCGTCCCTCTTGTAGTACTTGTCGAGGAGCATTTTGGCACTCGTGGGGTTGCCCCTTCCGATGTAGTTCACAATGAAGTGGATTATCTCCTCATCGGTCACCTTCCGGAACATCGGACTGGCCTTCCTGACGCGGTGGCCCGCTGGAAGCTCCCTGAACTCCCAGCTCTTGAGGTCCTCGATGTTGAGAAGGTGCCATATCTTCTCGCTCGCATCGGGGAGGAACGGCTCGAGCAGTATTCCGAGGGCCTTGACTATCTGGAGCGATACATTGACCGTCGTTGCCGTCCTCTTGCGGTCGGTCTTGGCCGTCTTCCAGGGCTTCTGGTAGTCGAAGTAGCGGTTTCCGAAGATCGCTAGCTCCATAACGCGCTTGAGGGCGTCCTTGAAGCGGTAGTGGGCTATCAGCTCGCCCGTCTCTTCGAATGCCTTCTCAATCTCCTCGAAGGCTTGATTATCAAGGTCGTTCAGCTCGCCCCTCTCGGGAACTACACCGTCGAAGTAGCGGTTGACGAAGGTCATAGCTCTGTGCACGAAGTTCCCGAGGTTGTTGACGAGCTCCTCGTTTATCTTGCTCTTGAAGTCGGCGAAGTTGAAGTCGCTGTCGCGAGTCTCCGGCATTATCGCTGTGAGGTAGTAGCGGAGATAATCTGCCGGAAACGCGTCCAGGAACTCGTGAACCCATATCGCCCAGTTCCTGCTCGTCGAGAACTTCTTGCCCTCGAGGTTGAGGTACTCGTTCGCCGGGATGTCGTAGGGCAGGTTCCAGTCGGCCTCGACTTCCTCGTCTTTGTATTTGCCATAGGCCATCAGGAAGGCAGGCCAGAATATCGCGTGGAAGGGCACGTTGTCCTTGCCGATGAAGTGGATGACCTTGGTTTGCCCGTCGAGGTTGAGCCAGAACTTCTTCCACTCGTTCTCCCTTCCTTCTCTCTTCAGGTGCTCGATCGTGATGCTGATGTATCCTATCGGAGCCTCGAACCATACGTAGAGGACTTTCCCCTTAACGTCCTCATCATCGAGGGGAACGGGGATTCCCCAGTCGAGGTCGCGCGTCATGGCCCTCTCTTCAAGCCCTTCGTTTATCCAGCCGAGGACGGTGTTCCTGACGTTCGGCTTCCAGTGCTCCTGCTTCTCTACCCACTCCTTGAGCCTCTCCTGGAAGTCCTGCATTTTTATGTAGTAGTGCGCTGAGTCCCTGAAGGTTATCGGGTTGCCGCAGAGGTTGCAACGCGGGTTTATGAGTATCTCGGGTGTTAGTGGATGCCCACAGACCTCACACTGGTCTCCGCGCTGGTTTTCCGCCCCACAGTATGGGCAGGTCCCTATGACAAACCTGTCGGGGAGGAACATCTTGTCGTGCTCGCAGTAGGCCTGCTTGCTGACCTTCTTCACGAGGTGGCCGTTTTCCAGGGCCTTGAGGAAGAACTCCTGGCTTACCCGATAGTGGACGGGCAGTTCAGTCCTCCCGAAGTAGTCGAAGCTTATCTTCGCCCTCTCGAAGGTGGTCTTTATGTGCTCGTGGAACTCGTCGACGATCTCCCTCGGACTCCTGCCCTCCTTTATGGCCCGGAAGCTTATGGGGGTGCCGTGCTCGTCGGTTCCGCAGACGAAGAGCACTTCCTCGCCCTTGAGCCTCAGATAGCGCACGAAGATGTCCGCCGGCAAATAGGCCCCCGCAAGGTGCCCCGCATGAATCGGACCGTTAGCGTAAGGCAATGCCGATGTGACCATGTACCTGACCATTTTAACCACCGTCCGGCAATGGTTCTGCCCCCTTATAAGGACTGCGGGTTTTAAACATTACGGTGGGTTATTGAGTTGGGGAGAAAATATGCAGGGTTTTATATATCAGAGCAGAACCACATCGAGGCCGAGCTCTCTGGCGATTTCTCCCTGCTTTTCGTCGCATGTGATGAGTGTGGCATTAAGTGCCTTTGCCTGAGCTATGAAGAGGGCATCGTAAACCGTAATTCCTTTTTCAAGGGCGATCCTGAAGGCCTCACCGAGGTACTTCGCGTTATCTTCCACTTTGAAGGCGCCGCTTTCCACGAGTTCCATAACTCCCTCAAAGAGCTCCTCCACCTTTTCTTTATCAATCGTCTTCATCCTTACCGCATGCTTCCAGAGGACGTTGGCCGTTTCTATGAGGAGTAACCCAACGGTAACGGGCTCTTCCTCGGGCTGAAGGTAGGGAACCACTCTCTCCCAGCCCTCCTCCTTGAGGAGGAACTTTGAGAATGCTGAGGTGTCAGTGACTCTCACGGTCATCCCTCACGAGCCGCTTTGAAGTGCCCTTGGGGACACCGGGGAGGGACTCAACGAGGTTGAGGAGCCTCTCAAAGGCCTCCCTTTTTCTCTCCTCCTCTATGCGCTCGGCTATGAACTCCCTTATCTCGGCACTCCAGTTTACCTTTCCCCTATACTTCTCCATCTCCCTTTTGAGCTCCTCGGAAATCCGAACAGTCACAACGGCCGAACTCATGTAGTTCACCATGATGGTTTTTTGTATTACATAATTTAAGGTTTTCGTGTGACAAAATCCAAGTTAAAATGAGAAATCGGGAGAGTTTCTCACGACCATGCACTCCGCGATGTCCATTTCAGTGTCTTCACTCTCGCTGTTTTAAGGGGGTTTCAGTTTCCTGTACTCAATACTGACCGAAATCCTCACTTCCCCAGCGAGAGCTCCTTCGCCCTGACGACTATGGCCGTCTCGGGCAGCTCAACCTCGCCGCGCGTTACTATCACCACCCCGTCGTAGGTTGTAATCGTCAGCTTCACCTTCTTGAAGCCTCCTGTTTCCCCAACTATCACGAGCGGCCTCTCCTTCAGCTCAAGGAACGCCTTGAAGACCTCGGGCTCGACGAAGACGAGAACCCCTCCGGCTATAACGCGGTTGGCATCGACGGCCATTCCGCAACCCATGGGCACCACCATAAAGGTTTAAGACGTTGGGGCTGATTTGGTTTTCGGTGTGAGAGATGAAATCCCGCGTCGTCGAGCGCTTCAAGTTCGAAGCGGCCCACGCCGTGATAATCGACGGCCAAGCGGAGGAGATACACGGACACACCTTCCGGCTCGAAATAGCTGTTGAAGGCCCGCTAAGGAACGGCTACGTCATCGACTTCCTCCATCTGAGGGCTATCGTGGATGAAATCGTCGGGAAGCTCGACCATAGGAACCTCAACTCAATCTTTGACAACCCAACGACCGAGAACGTCGCCCTCTGGATAGCAGGAGAGATTGAGAAGAGGCTCCCCCATGGGGTCAGACTCCACCGTTTGAGGCTCTGGGAGGGCGACGAGAACGGGGTGGAGTTTGAGTTCTGAAAAATTCTATTTGGGATGATTCCTTCGAGAATTTTTGTGAGTATCCAACGGTAAAAAGTTCTCCCGGCCCTTTAACCATCTCCTGGCCGGGGCAAATCGGCCCTAACCTCCTTCACGCTCTCGGCCATCGCTACCCCGTTCTTGGAGCCGTTCAGGTCGATCTTCCCTGGAAGCAGGGACTTAACCGGGAGGGCTTTCTCCTTCTCCTCCGTCGGAGACCAGTCTATCAGGTCACCGTCTTCGACTTCGAGGGCCTTTATCAACCCGACCGGCCCCTCGATGATGTAATTTGCGGCCTTCTTTGGTGTGTAGAGGCGCCATTTTTTAGCGGTTTTGAAGTCCACCACGCGCCTCGCCGAGTCGAGCCAGATAACATCGATGTCGCTTAGCATGAAGAACATGTGGATCGAGGCGTTGGCCCTGGTTTCAGCGGGCAGGACGAAGACGAGTGCGTGGCTGACGTTCCGAGTGAGCATTAACCCTCTGAAGCGCTTGAAAAACGTGTCCGCCATCCTGACGGGCCCGTGCCAGACCCGGCCCTTGGTCTCGTTGGTTATCATGATAGGAAATGGGCGGGCGGGATTGATAAGTTTTTGGGAGGAAAGAAAAAATCAGAGCTCCCCCGCTTTGGCCTTCTCTCCGAGCTCGAAGCCCTTGTAGAGGGCCCTGAGGTTTATCTCCTCCGTGCCCTTGGGGACGGCGTCGAGAACGGCCTTCTCTATGGCCTTCCTTCCGACCACTCCAGTCCACGCGGTGAGCAGCCCGAGGGTCAGGATGTTCATGGTGAGGCTCAGTCCGGTGGTCTCTTCAGCTATCTCCGTGAGCGGAAGGGCTATGGCATCGAGCTTCCCCTCGAACTCCACGTCGCGGTGGGGCACGAGCTCCTGCTCGATGATCACCTTGGCGCCCTCCTTCACCGTGTGGAGGTACTTGCTGTAGGCCTCCTGGGAGAAGAAGACCGCGTAGTCCGGTTCGAGGGTCTTGGGGTAGTCTATCGGCTCGTCGCTGATAACTACTTCGGCCTTGCTCGCGCCTCCCCTCGACTCCGGCCCGTATGCCTGGCTCTGCACTGCATAGAGCCCCTCATAGACGGCCGCAGCTCTCCCAAGGATGACGCTGGCGAGTATGACACCCTGGCCACCGAACCCGCTGAAGAGAACTTCCTTCCTCATTCTTCCCCCCCCATCATCTTCTTGGCGCGCTTCTTATACGCCTCGTACTCCCTAACCAGTCCGGGCCTGTCCCTGTCCGCGAACTCTCCGATGACGATCTTGCCCTCAAGCTCTTCCGGCGGCATCTTCTTGGCCTTGGCGAGCGGGACGGTTATCTTCTGGTACCAGCGGAGCAGTTCCGGAGCGGTCTTCATCCGGTTCCTCCTTCCGAAGCTGATCGGGCATGGAGAGAGGAACTCGACGAGAGAGAAGCCCTCCTTCTGGAGTGCCTTCTTTATGCTGTTGATGCCCTGGAGGTAGTTGAAGACGCTCCACCTCGCCACGTAGTTGGCCCCGGCTGAGACTGCAAGGCCGGCTATGTCGAAGGGGTTCTCGAACTGACCGTAGGGGGCGGTGGTTCCCTTCAGGCCCTTGAGAGTCGTCGGGGCCACCTGCCCGCCGGTCATTCCGTAGGTGAAGTTGTTGATGAGGATCACCGTGACGTCCAGGTTCCTCCTTATGGCGTGGATGAAGTGGTTTCCTCCTATCGCCGCAGTATCGCCGTCGCCCATGAAGGCGATTATCTTGAGGTTCGGGTTGGCGAGCTTTATGCCCGTTGCGAAGGCAAGGGCCCTTCCGTGGGTAGTGTGCAGGCCGTCGAAGTTAACGAAGCCCGGAACACGGGAGGAGCAGCCTATCCCGCTGACCCATACTAGTTCGTCCTGGTTGAAGCCAAGGTCGTCTATCGCGCGGAGCGTGTACTGCAGGGCCGAGCCTATTCCACAGCCCGGACAGAATATCGTCGGAAGCATGTCCTTTCTGAGGTACTTCTCGCGAATCTCGTAAGCGGACTTGAGGTACATCATCCCACCACCCTCTCGACTATCTCCATTGGAGTGTGAACCTCTCCACCTATCTTGCTTATCAGCTCGACCTCTGCCTTTCCGTTCGCTCCTTCCTTGACGAGGTGGTAGAGCTGTCCGAGGTTCATCTCCGGGACGTATATCTTCCCCACACGCTCTGCAAGCTCTTCTATCATGTCGAAGTCGAAGGGCCATATCGTGTTGAGCTTGAGAAGTCCCGCCTTAACTCCCCTCTCGCGGAGCGTCTTAACGGCCCTTATGGCGGAACGGGAAACTATGCCCGTGCTGACTATCGCTATTTCGGCATCGTCAAGCTCGTAGGCGTCGTAGGTGATTATGTCGGCCTTGTTGCGTTCCAGCTTGTCGATGATTCTCTTGATGAGCCTCTCGTGAACCTCTGCCTCGACCGTCTTCGGCCTTCCACGCTCGTCGTGGGTGAGGCCGGTTACGTAGGTGCGGTAGCCCCTGCCGAAGACGGGCATCGGCGGGACGCCGTCGCCGTGTATGTCCCCGAAGGGGTACTTGGCCTCATCCTCGTTGGCCGGGAGCTTCCTCTCGACGAGCTCTACGTCGCCAGGGTTCGGAATGTAAACGCGCTCGCGCATGTGGGCTATCTCCGCATCGGCGAGCAGAACGACAGGGGTTCTGTACTTCTCGGCCAGGTTGAAGGCCCTTATCGTGAAGTCGAAGGCCTCCTGAACGGTCGACGGGGAAAGCACGATGAGACTGTGGTCGCCGTGGGTGCCCCAGATAGCCTGCATTATGTCGCCCTGTGCCGCAAGCGTCGGCTGGCCGGTGCTCGGGCCTCCGCGCTGGACGTCGACGACGACAACCGGCGTCTCGGTCATTACGGCGTACCCGAGGTTCTCCTGCATGAGGCTGAAGCCCGGGCCGCTCGTGGCGGTCATTGCCTTCGCTCCTGCCCATGAAGCGCCTATGATGGCCGCCATGCTCGCCAGCTCGTCCTCCATCTGTATGCTTACACCATCGACGAGCGGCATGTAAAGGGCCATCGCCTCGAATATCTCACTCGCGGGCGTTATCGGGTAGCCCGCGTAGAAGCGGCACCCTGCCAGGATTGCCGCCCTCGCTATTGCCTCATCACCCTGGATGAAGTCTGACCTTCCAACGGGAAACGGATACCTCATTTCGATCCCTCCTCATACCCGACCGCAAAGGCCTTCAGGTTTATCTCCTCGGTCCCCTTTGGAACGCGCCTCCTTATCGCTTCCTCAACGTTTTCCTTCTTCACAACGCCCGTCTTTGCAACGAGGTAGCCCAGGGCCACCATGTTTACTGTGAGAGAAAGACCAGTGGATTCTTCGGCGAGCCTCGTGAAGGGGGCGCCTATGTAGTCCCTATCGGGCTTCACAAGGTCTGTGTCAATGATAAGCAGGCCGTCCTCCCTAAGCTCCCCCTTAACGGTATCGTAGCCGAGCTGGGCCAAAGCCACGAGAACGTCCGCCTTCGTGACTATCACGTCGTAGATTGGTTCCTTTGATATTATGACGTCCGCTATTGAGTGGCCGCCCCTGCTGGCCGAGCTGTAGTCCTGAGTCTGGACGACGTTGAGGCCCTCTATCGCGGCGGCCTCTCCGAGGATGACGCCGGCCAGGACAACGCCCTGGCCGCCTATACCTGCAAACCTGATCTGCATCTCTCACTCCCCCTTAAGCCCGAAGTGCTCCTGAACTTCGTCAATCAGCTTGTTCAGCTCGGTAACGAACTCCGGCCTCTCCCTGTTGATGAACTCCCCGATGACGAACTTGCCCTCAAGCTCCTCCGGCTTCATGTTCTTCGCCTTGTTTATTGGAACGCTGTTTTTGAGGAACCAGCGGAGCATCTCGGCCGGCTCCTTCATCCTGTTCCTTCTTCCGAACTGAACCGGGCACTGGGAGACTACCTCCACGAGCGAGAAGCCCTTGACCTGAAGGGCTTTCTTGATGCTCTCTATGAGCTGATAGACGTGGGCCGTTGTCCAGCGCGCCACGTAGCTCGCTCCAGCGGCGGCAACCGTTTCGCTTATGTTGAGCGGGTGTTCGATGTTCCTATAGGGGCTGGTGGTGGTCTTTGCTCCAAAAGGAGTTGTGGGCGCGACCTGCCCGCCGGTCATTCCGTATATCATGTTGTTGACGAGGATGACCGTTATGTCGATGTTCCTCCTCGCGGCGTGGAGGAGGTGGTTTCCGCCGATGCTTGCCAGATCGCCGTCGCCGCTTATGACGACGACCTTCTTGTCGGGAAGGCCGACCTTAACGCCGGTGGCAAAAGCTATGGCTCTGCCGTGGGTCGTGTGGAGCGTGTCGGCGAGGAAGTACGGCGAGGCTATCCAGGCGGAACAGCCAATGCCGCTGACGACCACGAGGTCCTTCGGGTCTATCTTCAGCCCGTCAACCGCGTTGGCGAAGGCATTGAGGACCGTACCGCCGCCGCAGCCGGGGCAGAGGGCCGTGGGAAGGGCCTCCTTCCTTAGGTACTTGATGAGCGGATACTTCGAGTAGATCTCCTTGGCCATCAGGCAACACCCCTTATCTCGCGCAGGATTTCCTCAACGGTCAGCGGAACGCCGCCTATCTTGTTGACCCCCTTGAGGGCAACGTCGTCGTTGATGTAGCGTTCGACCTCGATTATCATCTGTCCGAGGTTCATCTCGGCGACGAGAACTGCTCTGACCTTCTTTCCGAGCTCCCTCATCCTCCCGCCGGGGAACGGGTGGACGGTCTTCGGCACGAAGAGGCCGACCTTTATTCCCTCCTCCCTCGCCTTGAGGACGGCTCCGAGGGCTGGTCTTGCCGTCACACCCCAGCTGACCACGAGGATTTCAGCGTCGTCCGTGAAGTGCTCCTCATACTTCTCATAGACGTGCCTGTTCTCCGCTATCTTCCTGTGGATTCTCCTGACGAGCCTGTCGTGGACTTCGGGGGTGTAAACATCCCTCAGTCCGTTCTCCTTGTGGGTCGAGCCGGTGACGTGCGTGAAGTAGCCGTGGCCGAAGAGCGGCATCGGAGGAACTCCGTCGCCGTGCGGGTCTCCAAAGGGAAGCCTCGCTTCTTCCTCGTTCTCTGGAAGCTTGCGGTAGGCTATCTCGACCTCTTCAACGTTCGGGATCCTTATCTGCTCCCTCGTGTGTGCTAAAACCCCATCGAAGAGAAAGACAACAGGCGTTCTCAGTTTTTCGGCAATGTTGAATGCTCTTATGACCTCCCAGAAGGCGTCCTGGCCGCTGATCGGAGAAATCGCCACGATCGGGTGGTCGCCATGGGTGCCCCATCTTGCCTGGAAGAAGTCTCCCTGCGCTCCTTTCGTTGCCTGCCCCGTGCTCGGACCGCTCCTCTGGACGTCAACGAGAACCAGGGGCGTCTCGGTCATTACGGCGTACCCGAGGTTCTCCTGCATGAGGCTGAAGCCCGGACCGCTCGTGGCGGTCATAACCTTAAATCCGGTCCACGAAGCCCCGACCATCGCGGCTATGCTGCCTATCTCGTCCTCCATCTGGAGGTAATAACCGTGGAGCTTCGGAAGCTCACGGGCCATAGTCTCGGCGATTTCGCTCGAAGGGGTTATTGGGTAGCCCGCGTAGAAGCGGCAGCCCGCGAAGATTGCTCCATATGAGAGGGCCTCATTTCCCTGCATAAAGTAGTTTCCCGGCTTGTAGAGCTTTTTGAGGAGCCTGACCTGCTCCGGCTCGTCGCCGCGGATTATCATGAGTCACCACCTTACCGCGATGGCGAAGTCCGGGCAGAGAAGCTCGCAGAGCTTGCACTTGACGCACTTCTCCGCGTGGACGGGAACGGGGTAATGGACGCCCTTTTCGCTGAGCTCTTCACTCCATTCAAAGACTTTCCGGGGGCACATCTCGACGCAGATTCCGCAGCCCTTGCAGAGAAAAGTGTCGATGTCGATTTCAACAACGCCCTCTGCCTTTCCAGTCACGAGGTAGTTTTCCTTCACGACAACGGTTTTCCCTTCGACATCTGCCATAAGCATCACCCACGATTTGCTAAGCCTTTTTACGTTTGTCAACATTTAAAGCTTTCGTGGATGGACATTAATGTCCATAAAAGATGTGCCGGTCGGGTTTATACACCATCTGAAAAAGCTGGAAGAAAAAACTCAGGCGGGTGAAAGAAATTCACCACGTAACCAGCTGCCAGTCGAGGAGGCCGTTTTCCACGATGTAGCTCCACCTTTCCTTGCATTCAGGTTTGAGGTTCTCGATGTAGCTTAAATCCTGGGTTGCCGAGAACTTCTTGATAGCCCTGCCGATAGTTCTGTCGTAGTCGGTCAGGCAGTTGTGGGGGCCGCGCTTTGAACCCGCTCCAACTGGATCGCTCAGTATTCTCTTCTCCGGGAACTTCCTCTTGGCCCATATGAGAACTTCAACCGCGCTCCAGAGCCACGGTGGCCTGTACTCCTTTTTCTCCCAGAGCCTCTCGTAGAGCGTCCCCTTCTGGATGTCCGTGATGTTGATCGAGAACGTGTCGGTGTAGGGCTCGGCCTTGATTATGCTCTCCTTCGCGTCCCTTATCCCGTCCCTCTCGCCCAGGAAGATCGGCTTGAGCAGGAGGTAGGTTTTCACCTTAGCTCCGGCCTCATGGGTTATTTCAGCGGCCTTAACAAAGTCCTCAAAGGTGTTGCCCTTGTTGATGGAGAGGTCGGCTATATCGTCGTTTGCCGTTTCGAGGCCTATCGCCACCTCAAAGTGCCTGTCCGGAACGATGTCCGCGAGCTCTTTGACTGCATCGTAGCGCACAAGCTCGCTCCTGCTCTCTATTACTATCTCCTCGACCTTATCGATCCCCGCGAGTATCTCAAAGATTTTCCTCCTCGTCTCTGGCTTCAGCTCGCCGTTGTCGAGAAACGAACCAGAGGTGAACATCCTAACTGCAAAGGGCCCCTTCCTACCCTCGATTTTTTTGAGTGCCTCACGGACGTAGTCGACTATCGCTTCCTGGCTCCACTTTATCTTGGGCGCGGCGGTTGGATAGGCGCACATGTAGCAGGCTTTCCCTATTCTGAAGCGATAGCAGCCTATTGTCGGGAGGATTATGAAGAGCGCCGTTCCCGGATTTCCGGCCACGTTATCCTCGCTCGTCCAGTACGTCATCTTCTCACCTGAAGGCCGCTGGTGGTTAGGGTTTTTAAAGGTGAGGGAAGGCTTTAAATCCTCTGAAGCGGATTTTGATTTGGTGGGAAAATGGAGGACGTTTACGATATAATTGCCCAGCACAGGAACGAGGACCCCTTATGGCTCGAGATTCAGCTCGCGATCCTTCTGGGAAAAATCGACAAAAAGGAGGCCCTTAGAAGGGCTAAGGGAGTCATGAAAACCTCCAAATCCTGGCAGGAACTGGAGGCCGAGATGTATGATGAGCTTGTTCCTTGACAGCAACATCTTCACCGAGCACCTTAAAGGGAACCCAGACGCCTCGGCCCTTCTTTCCAAACTGATCGACAATGACTTCAAACTGTTCACGAACGAAACGGTCTACAACGAGGTTCTCTTTATCTATCTGCGCTCCAGCATCGGGGGCTATTGGGCACTCAAACGGCACAAGGAGGACATCAAGAGATTAACAAAGCTCTTTATCGGCCAGGTTTTGCCCCTGCTAAGCTCGACGAACTTTCTCGATACAACTCACGAGATCGCCCTTCTGTCCATTAAATTCAGCGCGGAATACGGTCTTCTCCCGAGCGACGCCCTGATCCTCGCAACCGCGAAATACTACGGCCTCGATGGAATAGTCACCCTCGATTCAGACCTCATTGATGTCGCGCCACGTGAGGGTCTCCTGGCGATTTCGAAGGCGGAGGATTTGGAGGGAGAGCCGTGAGAATCCTCCTGACCAACGACGACGGCATTTATTCCAACGGAATTCGGGCCGCGGTTAAAGCCCTGAGCGAGCTCGGTGAGGTCTACGTCGTTGCTCCCCTCTTCCAGAGGAGCGCCAGCGGGAGGGCTATGACGCTCCACAGGCCCATAAGGGCGAGACTTGTCAACGTCCCGGGGGCGAAGGCCGCCTACGGCATAGACGGGACGCCGACGGACTGCGTCATCTTCGCCATAGCGCGTTTTGGGAAGTTCGACCTGACGGTCAGCGGTATAAACCTCGGCGAGAACCTGAGCACCGAGATAACCGTTTCCGGAACGGCTTCAGCTGCAATAGAGGCCGCAACCCATGGTATTCCGAGTGTGGCCATCAGTCTGGAGGTCGACTGGAAGAAGACCCTTGGCGAGGGGGAGGGGGTGGACTTTTCAGTCTCCGCGCACTTCCTTCAGAAAATAGCTGGGGCCGTGCTTGAAAGGGGCCTCCCAGAAGGGGTGGACATGCTCAACGTGAACGTGCCGAGCGATGCAACCGAGGAAACCGAAATAGCGATAACGAGGCTCGCCAGGAAGCGCTACTGCCCCACAGTTGAGGAGCGGCTTGACCCAAGGGGACACCCCTACTACTGGATAGTCGGAAAGAGAACCACCGAATTCGAGCCGGGGACGGACGCCTACGCCCTCAAGGTCGAGAGAAGGGTCAGCGTGACGCCGATAAACATCGACATGACCGCTGGGGTTGATTCCAAGGAAATCCTGGGCATTCTTTTATAATACACTGGTATAATACACTGGGAGCTTTTTGAATCCCCCTAGCTCGATGAGTGAAACCAGTAGGGAGTAAGCGGTATTTTCCCGCTAATATTTTCCACTGGGTGGGAATCTCCATGTCATCTTTTCGATTTAGACACGGAGGTTTCACAAAATATTTATAACCCTAGTGAGATACTTCCTCCCGGTGATACCATGAAGAGAATTGCGGCAGTAATTGCCCTGTTTGTTTTGTTTGGAGTTTTTGGATTTGCCATGGCCAGCGCTACGACAGTGGCAGTAGACCTAGTGCACGGCGAGAACGCTAAGTATTTAATCGACTCCCCAACAATTACAGTGAACAACACGACTAAAATCCTCGCCCCACCCATCGTTAAGGGCGTTGGAGATATGAAGTGGGCGTACTTCGGAACTGATAGCAGTCTCGTCAACGCCAGCAACGGCAGTATCGAATACCTCGGCGACACAATAACCGCCGACGCCCTCGCTAACGTGGACGTCCTCATCCTCGGACAGCCGAACAGTCCCTTCAGCCCGGACGAGCTCCAGGCCATCTCAGACTGGTTCGCCCAGGGCGACAAAGTCCTCTGGGTTGCGGCAGACAGTGATTACGGAAGCGGTGTCCAGGCCCAGGACACTGCCAACGCCATACTCGACCAGCTTGGGTACGGAAACCTGAGGGTTGACCTCTGTTCCGTTGAGGACCCGAGCAGCAACGCCGGAGCCGGCTACCGTGTTGTTGGCCACGTCATGCCCGACAGCGGCACCCCCTTCGCGGGTGTTATAACCCAGAACTTCCAGAACGGTGGAAAAGTCCTCTACCACGGACCGGGCGTTGTAGCCTGGGTGGATGACAACGGTGACTGGCACACTCTCAACGCCACTTCAAAGCCCCCGCTCACCTACAGGATCGTTGTCACCAGCGAAAACGGTACTATAGTTGAGAACAACGACCCACCGGCCAACGCTTACCTGGCCGGTGACACCGGTGTCTTCCCTCTCCTCGCGGCTCAGGTCGTCCCGCTCGACAACGGAAAGCAGAGCGTCCTCATCGTCAGCGGGGAGAGCCCGTACGGTGACTACGAGCCCACCTGGAGCCCGCTCTACCACGGTGTTAAGCTCGACGGTCCGCAGTTCGTCAGCAACATCCTCCACTGGGCTGCAATGGTCGCCCAGTACGGTGTTCCCAAGCAGATTGCCCACCTTGACGACCCGGTTGGCGACGATCACGGTCCGGGAACTTACACTTACCCGACCGACCCGGTCTTCAACCAGACCGGACTCTTTGACCTCACTGGAGTTGACATCAGTAAGGCTAACGGGGCCTACGTTTTCAGCTTCCACTTCAAGAACCTCGGCGGCAACCCGTGGAACGCTCCGAACGGATTCAGCCTGCAGATAATCGAGGCTTACCTTGACTTCAAGGCCGGAGGAAACACTTCTGCCATTAAGCTGGCCGACAACGGTCCGGGAAGCAACGTTCAGCTTGACCCCGACCACCCGTGGGACCTCGCCTTCAGAGTACACGGCTGGGGCAAAGCACTAGTCCTCCCGAACGGTACCGTCCTTGACGACCTCAGCGTCTTCACCGCAAACAACACGGTGAACGTCGTCGTCCCGGCAAAGTACATCGGCGACCTCAACGTTAACACCACCAGGATGGCCGTCCTCGTTGGTGCTCAGGATGGGTTTGGTATTGACACTTGGAGGAAGGTTGGTACTGAAGCGGAGCAGTGGGTTATTGGTGGTGCCGACGCTGACGCGGTTATAGCTGGCGTCGCTCCGCGCGTCATGGACCTCCTTGTCCCGACCTGGTTCAAGCCGACCCAGGAGGAGCAGCTCAAGAGCTACGACGCCAACAACAGCAAACTCGCCACCGTTCTCATGATCCCGCTCACCAAGCCTGAGACGACCACGACCACTACTACTTCATCGAGCACCAGTTCAACCACTACCACGACTACAACCACCACAACGACTACTACAACCACGACCACTACTACTTCATCAAGCAGCAGCTCAACCACCACTACGACCACTACCAGCAGTGTTAGCACTACTTCGCAGCCGACTACCAGCAGTTCAACCAGTGCTGCGACTACAACCAGCAGCAGTAGCAGCAAGAAGAAGGGAACCAGCATCTGCGGTCCGGCGGCCATACTCGGCCTCGCCATCGTACCGCTCCTCCTCAGGAGGAGAAAGTGAGCCTTTTCTCTTTCTTTACTTTTGACTCAGCTCAAAATTTCGGAACCATCAGAAAGCTTTTATTCTGAGCCCTCTACACCCTCCGGGTGAAAAATGTGAGGAGTGCTAAAACGTGCATTCTCATCGTGGCTTTATTTCTCACGGCCCAGTTTGCTTCCGCATCGGGCACAGTTGTTGAGGAGATCAAACAAAATGGCATGACCTCTCTGATGAGCGTGG
Organism: Thermococcus sp.; assembly: GCA_027075325.1. Classification (GTDB taxonomy): domain Archaea; phylum Methanobacteriota_B; class Thermococci; order Thermococcales; family Thermococcaceae; genus Thermococcus. The sequence goes on from JALTBN010000051.1 coordinate 142,101, forward strand.
ACTCCGGAGACTTCATCGTGGCAGGAGGAATCTCAAACGGAACGGGTCTTGGTGACTTCGACGCAGTGGTTTACAGGTTTGATGGTTCAGGTTCTCTGGTGTGGGCAAAGGCCTACGGGAGTCGGGGGAGAGACCTCCTTGCATCCGTGAAAGTAGTAACCGGGGACCGGATATTGGTCACGGGAGGAAGCTCCTATTTTGGTGGGGGCTGGATATTCGAGCTTGATGGGGATGGAAACGTCCTGTGGAGTCGTTCTTACAGCACGGAAATAATAACTTCTGCCATCCCATACGGTGATGGATTTCTGGCGGCTTCTTCAAAGATAGGACACGGCATTATCCTCAAGCTTTCCAGCAATGGGAGCCCAATCTCAGGATATGTCTTCGATTTCAATTACAGCGTGGTGCCGGTTAAGCTGGAGGCACTTCCAGATGGCTCAATATTCGTCGCAGGCATGGCTCATTCTCCCGCCACCAACTCCCAGGACATGTGGCTTGCGGAGATATCCGGCAATGGAACCGTCCTCTGGCAACGCTCTTTTGGGGGGAACGGAACGGAACAGCTCTACGACATGGAAGTGGACGGAAAAGGGATAACCCTCGTGGGATACACGACTTCTCCTTCACTTGGCGTGGAGAACAACGTTGACCTCCTTGTCCTTAGAACAGATCTCCAGGGGAACCTGCTGTGGGCAAAGAGAGTTGGAAGCCCCCAGAACGACTGGGCCAACGCGGTAACGCTCCTCCCCACGGGAGAACTCCTTCTGGGTGGAATAACCTATGCAGTTCCCTCCCTTGGTGCCCAGGCGTGGGTGCTTACCTTAGATTCCAGGGGAAACGTTGAGAGGTGGATAACGTTCGGAGGGGATGGATCCGACTGGATACGGGGAATGGCTGCACTTCCGGATGGTAGAGCCATCCTCGTAGGCGGAACCAACGGAAAGACAAACGGCCTGGGACAGCTGTTAAGCTCCGACCCGCTGTTCATCGTGCTCAGCGATACGGAGTTTCACTTTGAGGGATGTGATCTGAACGCAAAGAGGCCGCCGTTCACAGTGAGCGCCGTCTCCCCCGTGGTGTGGACCGGGCCTTCGGGTGTATCCCTAATGAGGATTAGAATGGCCTCTGCCCCCGTGAAACCAGAGGTTAAAACACTCAAACCGTCGATAGATATACTTTGCCCCCCAGAAGTTTCATCCCACTCCACATCCTCCACAACGAATAACTACACGACAGCAACCGTGACGCCCAGCTCAAAGCCCAGCGGGGAACCTCAAAGTTCAACTTCAGAGCCAACCCATACTTCATCTTCCAGGAATACCTCCTCCGGACAGAGGGGAAGCCACGGGATCTGCGGACCGGCTTTTCTCCTCCTTCCAGCGCTGATTGCAGCCGTATTGATGACAAAAAGATGGAAGTAAACGTACATTCTCTTTTTCTAATTTTACTCTGCGCATTCTACGGAAAGGCCGGTTCCAACTCTCAAGTCCAGATTTTCATTTTTCCAGCCCCAGGGCGAGTCTCAAGGCCTTCTCCGCTATCACATCCATCGGGTCTATCAGCGGAACCTGCAAATCTCTGGGCTTTAAAGCAACGCTCACCTCGGTGCAGCCCGCGATTATCCCATCGGAGCGCCTTTCCAGCCGTCTGGCCACTTCAAGGAGAAGCTTCCTTCCCAATTCCAGGTTTCCCGCCTTTATGCCCTTGTATATGGCCTCCATGACTTTGTGCTGGTCCTTCTTACCGGGCACCGCTATCTGGACGCCGTGCTTGAGGAGAGCCCTGTGGTAGACGAGCCCTTTAATGGTCCCGTCTGTCGCGAGGAGACCCACCTTACGCAGACCCATCCCTCGAACGACCTTGGCGGTCTCCTCAATCATACTGACGAGAGGGATTTCTATTGCCTTCTGTATTGTCTCCGCGAAGAAGTGGGCCGTGTTGCAGGGCATTATGATGAAGTCAGCCCCCCAGCTTTCGAGCTTCTTCGCGCTGGCTATTAGCTCGGGCCTCGGGTCCTCACCGTTTCCGAGGATGAAGGCGGTCCTGTCCGGTATCTTCGGGTTGTTGTAGATGATTATCCTCGGGTGGTCCTGATCGCGCTTCGCGGGAGTTTTCTCAACTACCCGCCTGAACAGCTCAGCGGTGGCGAGAGGACCCATACCGCCGAGGATTCCAATAACCCTCTCCCCCATATTCTCACCCGGTCACTCGTCCAGCCACACCGAGTCGTCGCCGTAATAGTTCAGCTTGACGACGAAGAGCCTGAACGGCTCGTTTCTCTCGTTGACGACCCAGTGGACGGTCTTCGGCTTGACGAGGAAGATATCGCCGGGCTTTGCCAAATACTCGGTCTCACCTATACCGAGCCTCGCCTCACCGTCCATTATGTAGAACAGCTCGTACTGACGCTCGTGATAGTGCTTCTTAACGGTTTGTCCCGGTTTAACCTCGACTATCTGGGCATAGGAGCCTTCTGGCAGTTCACCCTCAAAGAGCGGGAGCTTTCTGTAAGTCCCGCGATCGATGAGGTTCTTGATTTCGGCCTTCATGGTAGATATTCCGAGAATGCGGATAAAAACGTTGCGAGGTTGGAGTTCAGGGAATATCCTACAACTTCCATCCCAGCGAAAAGATTATAATACACAGTGTGTTTATATACATGACTGGAGGTGGTAAAATGCCACATCTGAGGAAGAGTGCGCTTTTAGTCGTAATAGTCGCGGTTCTGGTGGTTTCGGTTCCAGCGGGGGCATTCCCAGCGAAATCCAAAGCCCCCATTCAAACATGGTACGTTAGAAACGTTGTCTGGGCAGGGCAGGTGGACAACCATCCGCTTATAGTCGCAGTAGACGGACTGAAGGAAACCATTGTTTTGACCCTCAACAAGGATGGGGGAATCTGCGCCATTTTCAGGTATCCCTTTGAGGCTGAAAGGGTCGTGCCCATGGGAAGAACCCTTCTCCTGTCCGGAGAGGATGGTACTGTGGTGGACATAAATCCCTTCACGGGTGAAGTGAAGTGGTCTATCCAATACTCAGGGGGAAGTATCCGGGACGTTTACCCAAGCGGTGATGATTTGTATATAGCCGAGAGTTTCGGCAACTCCGTAATCCTCCTCTTAGTCAATGGAACGGGCTCCATACTGAGGTCCAACGAATACACCCTCCCGCACAATGTTTCAATCGCCAGCACCCGGATTCTGGTGTCTCCTTCACTGAAGACCTACCTCCTGATCGGAACTGTAAACCCAAGCGGCATGAGTACCTTTCTGATTGAGACCGCAGCCAACTGGAGTCCCATTCACACTGTGGAGTATCCTCACTTCCTTGTAACCGCAGCCACATGGAACGGGAGAACCATAGCCATGATGGGGTTGAGCGATGATGTGGACATAAAATACGACGTGGGCAGTTCAGCCGTTCCCGCTCTCCTCGTTGTTGAGCCAGATGGTTCCATCTACATGGGGAGAAAGTACCACCTGATCCGGGCAATTGAAGGATCGGCGGCAGAGCTGGAGAAGAAAAGCGACCTGGCTATGGTACTAAAGTTGCTCTTCAATTCCTCGACATACTGGATGGATTACACGGGAACCCCCTCCGGTGTACAGCGGCTTCTGGGGGGAGCCTCTAATGACAATGGTACCATACGGCTGGCTTTGAACCCGCTGGTGTTACCCGCTTCAATCGAAAAAGATGGGGAGGGATACACGGTCAGAGCAGTCCTCGTCGGCAGGGACGCCCTCTGGGAGACTCCCAAGATCATCCGTTTTGGCATTTCCAGTGACGGGAAGTTCAACAGCGGCGTATATATAGAACCCAAACTGAACGCGAGCGAGGTTACCTCCGCCTACCCAGGCTCTTACAGAGGGGAACCCATTCCCCTCTTCTCCACTGAGGGCAGCATCCTCGCCCATATTACAGGGGTATCAGGAGATTTAATTTATCTCCCCATGGTCAGAGAGGTATACACTCTCAACGGGACGGATGGGAAGTTGGTGCAGGTGGCCAAATTAAGCACCCCATGCTCGGGAGACTACGTACTCATAGCAAGGGATAACGGTAGCTCGTGGGAGCTTCTTAAAGGCAGGATCCCTTGGAAAGGGCATATAAACAATGTTCTCACCTCCGGGAAGCTGATATACCTCGAAATCGGAGACATGTCCTCAAGCCATCACGTCCTAATCAATGAGAACCGGGTTGTGTGGACGGATGACGCCCCTGGAAGGACAATTATGTATTTCGATGAATCCGGGTTAGTAACCGCACCTGCCGGCGACATGTCCATGCTCAGGGAGATTGAGTACGTCGCCGCGAACGGTAGCGCGTTTAGAATCTCCCTGAACACGAGCCAGCTGTCACCCAGGGAGGCTTCCGATGCGATCATTTCGGGAGCTGCCCTAACTGACAATTCACTGGTACTGGGAGTCAAAGGTTACGGGGTGGTCGCTTTAAACCTCAAGGGAAGCCCCTCAGTAGCATGGGCCGACTCCATAGGCGGAGAAGAAATAACGGACGTTGCAGCATCCAAAGGAAGAGTATTCGTCCTGACTCCACACCATCTAGTGGCTCTGAACCCCGATGGAACGGCATCGTGGGCATTAAAGCTTGAAAAGCCCTTCGACACCATCAAGGCAACGCAGGATGAGAGGATTCTTCTCCTCAGGAAGGGGATCCCCTCAGACCAGTACATCGGCGTGACGTTCCTCCTGCTTGATGAGAACGGCAGGCTGCTCAGAGGGGGATACCTGACTTCGATTCTCTCATTCACCATGCCCACGTACCAGCTTAAAGAGAAGTTCAACGTGAACGGCACCTACCTAACGTTCGAGACAGAAAAAATTAATCTGAACAGGTTTACAGCAAACTCATACGGTCTACTCGGCCCAGAAACTGATGTTGATATCACCCACTCCAAAGCCCTCTCGAAAATTCTGAACGTCGTCCGCAGGAAAGCAAAAGAACCGGCACTCTCTCTGAATGAGAGCACACCGGGGGACATTTACATGGAGAGGTGCTCAAAGAACCTGCTCCAGAACGGCTCCATCAAAAGCGTCTCAGATATGACGAAGATACACTATGATAACTCCACCTACGAGTACACGACCACGTTTTATGAAAGCCCTGTATCGAGAAGCGTAAAGACTACCCGACCCAAAATCTTTGCGGCTTCACTCGATATAGCACCGAATTACACCTACATCTCTCCAGAAAAGACAGAAAACACAACACACAAAGGAATATGTGGCCCTGCGACCATCCTGCTAATCGCTGTCCTAACAGCCGTCGTAGGGAGCAGAAAAAGGAGTGCCGGTTGATTTTGGCATCTCAAAGTCGTATTCATCTTCTTTTTGTTCCACCTTTAGTTCTTTGTTTTCTCCTTTCTGGCCCAAACAGGTAAATCCCCAGAACCCTAATTATGATCCATTTCGACCCCCATCGAAGCACTCAAAAGACTTTTATAGGTCGCTTTCGAGTCGTCAGCGAGCACATGTAAACGGTGGTGGCCATGGAAGCACTTGAAAAGGCCCTTCGGTGGGCGGATGAGAACCTGAAGGCTGACTACATAGAGCTGCGCTACGAGGACCTGAAGAAGACCACTTTGGGTCTCAAGGACGGCGTCTTCACGAGCTTTACTGGGAAGCTCCAGGAGGGCGTCGCAATAAGGGTTTTGGCCAACGGTGCCTGGGGCTTCGCCTCGACGAGCGACCTTTCGAACCTCGAGAAGAAGATCGAGGAGGCCTACAAGCTGGCCAAGGCGGCCGCTGAGACCAAGAAGGAGAAGATAGAGCTGGCGGAGATAAAGCCGGTCGAGGACTTCGTGGAGAGCAGAATGCGCGTTAAGCCGAGGGAGGTGGACATCGAGGAGAAAGTTGGCCACCTCAGGGAGCTTGAGAGGCTCCTCAAGGAGGACAGCGCGGTTAAGAGCGTTCAGATACGCTACGAGGACGGCGGGGGTAAAAAGCTCCTACTCACCAACGAGGGGACGAGGATAGAGTGGGACTACAACTACCTCTACCAGGGAACCTACGTTACTGGCAAAGCCGACGGAAAGCTGGCCATGGCGAGGGACAGCATTGGTTCAGTTGATTACGGATGGGAGCTTATGACCGACCACGAGCCGAACGAAAAGGTGACGGAGAGAATTCTGAGGAAGATGCACAGCCAGCTTAAGGGCGTTGCACCAAAACGCGGCGAGTTCCCGATTGTTGCCGGTCCGATAGTCGTTGGAATTATCGCCCACGAGGCACTCGGCCACCTTGCCGAGGCTGACCTGACGATAAACTCGCCCTTCAAGGACCTGATTGGGAAGCAGATCGCCCCGGAGTACGTTACGATGAGCGAGCGCTACGTTGACGGCGGCTTTGGAAATGACAAGTACGACGACGAGGGCGTCCCGGTCAGGGATATTCACATAATCGAGAACGGTATTCTGAAGGAGATAATGCTGAACCGGGAATACGCGGCGAAGTGGGGCATGGAGCCGAACGGACACGCCAGAGCTGAAAGCTACCGCTATCCACCGATAATCAGGATGCGCAACACCCTCTTTGAGCCGGGTGATCATTCCTTCGAGGAGCTGATAGAGGACATCAAGTTCGGCTACTACGTCGTCGACTTCCGCGGTGGTCAGGCCCAGCTCAACAGTGCCTTCCAGGTCGGAATCCAGGAGGGCTACGTCATCAGAAACGGCGAGATAGCGGAACCGATAAGGGACACCTCCATTACCGGCGTTGCAATTGAGGCCCTCAAGAAGATTTCAGCCGTTGGAAAGGACTTCGGCCTCGAGGTCGGCTTCTGCGGAAAGGGACAGACGGCCTTCGTAAGCTCGGGCGGTCCACACATGCGCTTTGAGGGAGGAATCCTTATCGGGTGAGGTGGTGGAGATGGAGAACCTCATACGCTTCGGCGAGAAGCTTTTCGACGAGCTTGAGATAGCCGTTTACCGCTCAAGGGAGGTCAGCGCGGGCGTTGAACTCAACGAGATTTCGATGGCCTCAACGAGGAGCGGGGCGATAACGATAATCCGCGGAATAAAGGACAAGCGCCTCGGTTTGGCGATAGTTGACAGCGACGAACCTGAAAGGGTTAAAGAGGCGATAGAGCAGGCCGCGAAGATGGCAAAGCTCAACTCCCCTGACGAGAAGTGGGTCTCCCTCCCGGAGCCTGGGAAGTACAGGGAGGGGCCAAAGCCGAACTACGAGCTTAAGGAGGCCTCCCCTGACATACTCGTCGAGAAGCTCGTTCACGGCATAAAACTCGCCCGTGAGAAGGACCCCAACGCTGTCGTGGCTGGCGGTGAGGGAGGCGTTTCCTGGGAGGAGAGGCAGGTCGTTAACTCCCACGGGATAGACATCTTCCAGGAGGGCGGAGCGGCGTTCTTCTTCCTTGAGCTTGTTGGAAGGAAGGGCGACGTTGTTACACCCGGCATCTTCGACTTCGACGCCAGGAAAGACCTCAACCTCGACGTCGACGGCGTCGTCGAGAGGGCCGTCCAGAAGGTCAAGTGGGCCTACAGCGTCAAGGCCAGCAAAAACGAGGAGGTGCCGATAATCCTCGGGCCGTGGGCCACAGCGGGTCTCCTAAGCTACGCGCTCCTTCCGGCGTTCAGCGGTGAGCGCTTGGTTAAAGAGACCACTCCGCTTGCTGGTAAGGCTGGCGAAAAGATAGCGAGCGAGGTTCTGACGATCTACGACGACCCCTTCCACCCGCTCTCCCTTGAGCCTGTTATAGCCGACGGCGAGGGCGTCCCGACGAGGAAGAATGTCCTCATCGAGAACGGAACCTTCAAGGGCTTCGTCTGGGACAACTACTGGGCGAAGGTTCACGGCACCGAGAGCACCGGCAACGGGAAGCGCGACCTGAGGAGCGGCGGCATAAACATCGGCTTCCACAACGTTGTCATAGAGAACGGAAAGCGCTCCCTTGAGGATCTAATCGGCGATATCAAGCGCGGTTACTTCGTTGACGGCTTCCAGGGGGCACACTCAAGCAACCCGGACAACGGAAACTTCGCGGTTACAGCGAATCCGGCCTTCCTCATCGAGGACGGCGAAGTCAAGGGCGCGAGCGTGTTCCTCGTTGCCGGAAACGTCTACGAACTCCTAAAACAGGCGACCGAGGTAACGAGGGAGCAGACGGTAATGCCCTTCATGAACACGATGACAACGCCCTACATAAAGTTCGAGAACGTGAAGATAGCGGGGAAGTGATTCCCTTTTCTTCCCCTTGTTTTCTCCCCAGAACATCCCTTTAAAAAGGAGTGTTTTGTGCAGAAAACATCACTCCACCTTAAAGTCTATCGCGATGTTGAACTGCCTCGGCGCGTAGGGGCGCACCTTCCTCCGTTCGATGAAGTTAACGGATAATCCGAGCTCCCTCGCGGTTGCCTTTATCTTCGCTTCGTGCTCTGAGTAGAGGTCCTCCTCAGGGCCGAAACCGTAGTAGTGGACTACTCCCCCGGGCTTGACGCTCAGCATTGCCTCCCTCAGAAAGCGATCAGCGAACTTGGGGAGGTTCATTACCACGCGGTCGGCCTTCACATTTCCTGCGACCTTTCTCACGTCGCCGAGGATCGGGACGACGTTGTTAGCCTTGTTCAGGCGTATGTTCTCCTCAAGGTACTTCACCGCCCAAGGGTTCAGATCAACGGCGAAGACGAGCTTTGCCTTCCTCGCGAGGAGTATCGAGTACGGCCCGACGCCAGCGAACATGTCGAAAACTATCTCTCCGGGGCGGGTTTTTCTGAAAATTCTCATCCTCTCGGTGGCGAGCCTCGGGGTGTAGTACACCCTCGCAACGTCGAGCTTCAGCCTTATCCCGTTCTCGCGGTGGACGGTTTCAGTTCTCTTCTCCCCGGCGAGATGGATGAGCTCCCTGACGCGGTACTCGCCCTCAACCTTGCTCCCCTTGGCGAAGACCGCCTTTATGTGGCGGTGGACTTTTAGAATAGCCTCGCCGATAGCCCTCCCGTGGGGCATCAGTTCTTCGGGGAGTTCGATTATCGCGATGTCCCCAATGATGTCGAATGAGCTTGGCAGGAGCGGCCTAATCTCATCAGGAACCTCAACTACCTCGCGGTAGCTGCGGGGCCTTCTCTCCACCTTTTCAAACTCGGCCTCAGCAATCTCAAATCCCTCAACCGGCCCCGTAACCGGGAAGAGGACAAAATCACCCTCCCGTTTTATGGAGTATCCTTTAGCCAGGACACCGAGTTCGAGGAGCTTTCTTCTGGTCTTCTCAGCCTCTTTCTTGGGGACTTTTACGGCGAGCATCGGTGGAGAATGGGGGAGGGGATTAAAAAGGTTTACAGTGGTGAAATGCTCACCAGCCGGAATTGTTCAGCATCTGATCATCGGACTTCATGCCATACCATCTCTGAAAATAGGCTAACATTTTGACATGTAACAGGATAGAGGTCGTCAGTCTGAAGGCATGACATCACCAGTAAAACCATCCAAGCACTTAAGGTTACATCCTCAAGAATCGGCATATTTTCTTGGAGTGATAAAGGAGATTCCTTGGTAAAAAGTATAGCGAGAAAACCAGAGTACAGAAAATCTGAGGTTGTCACCACAGTTCTTGAGGCAGACATCAACGAGGCGACTAGCCAGTTTAGAGCAGACTTAGCTACATAAGCTCATCGCTTTCTGTGCACATCATAGACTCCAGAAAACCTTAAATATCCAAATTATAACCTTAAGGATGAGAGAGAAGACAATTGATTTGGGGGGAAGCATATGCAAAAACGAGAGCTCATTCTGTATTACCTGATTAAAAGGTTCTACGAAATATATAAGCGCCCCCTCGAAGGTCGTAAAAAACTTCAAAAGTTAATATTCTTAGTTGAACATTTTGACTTAAATACAAGTAGGATAGTTCCCTCTTCTGGAATCACAGGATATAAGTTCAAAATCTGGTATTATGGTCCATATTCAAGTGATCTTAAGGAAGATACGGAGGATTTAGTGAAAAATGGCCTATTAAGCGAGGACGTCAAATATCTCGACGACTTTTTGTACACAGATGAATCCCCCAAGAGACTGTATCTTTATTCCCCAAAAACTGAGATTAGAGTTGAAAATGAGCTCGATAGGCAAACTATCGAAAAGATCGACAAGATACTAAAAGAATTTGGTACTAAGTCCCCATATGAACTGGAGAAAACAGTGTCAGACCTACTAAATTTAGATCCTCTAAAAAAACTGAAAGTGTGGGGGAAATCATTAGATGAATACCTCTCGTCCTTGGATACTAATTAGACGAAATAAACCATTACCCATTAATCTCCCCTCTGGTGTTGTTAATGCAACGATAATCCCCAAGTCTGGAAAAAAAGGATTATTGGAAACCATATGGGATCGGTTGAATGATGCTTCGGTAGATACCATTGAAAAACTATTCTATATCTCCTGTACTCCCTCCCCATTAGATCCAATACAGAAAGATAGGATAAAGAAGTATTCAAGGTCTGCACATAAAAAATTAGGTCTGGGACATAGTTGGAACCCCAAGGAATTAGAAAAACTTATCGATGCATCATCTTTATTTTCACTGATCCTAGCAAACAGTTTATCTAATGATTTGAATGGACTTTCAATTATACCTGAACCTGAGATCGATATTGGGGGCCAGATAGAATTTGACTATGCTATTGGTATACAGGACGGCTTCTATTTTAAATTATTCTTACTTGCGGAATTAAAACGGTTCTCATCGGATAATAATCTATATGAAGATGTCAAGAAAGCGTTTAATAAATTTACGGAACTTCACAACGCGGGAGTGTATAGCTCTTTCCTGCTTCATTTGCATCTTAGCGAAGAACTCAAAGAAAAAGCTAAAACAATAAAGATAATAAAAGCTGCCGAAAATTTATGGGAAAAGTTGTCAACCCAAAACAATTCGAAATTATATATTATGATAACTAAATCTCCATATAGTAACTTTGTTAGGGATTTACAGGAGTTGATAACCATCATAGATGAATCTAAGTTCTAAGAGATTTTAGAAGTGAGTTTTAGCCAAACAGTCACTTTAAACGGTTCTTGCATTTCGTTTCTGACCGTAATGTTTGGGAACGCTCTTCGAGTTCCCTATATGAGGGTTTGTTTTCTTTTGACGCCCCCTGGGCGTCTTTTCAGTGTAAACCGCCTGGGGGTAGCTTGTGGAAGGTTCCGCTTAGAGTAAAGGTTTTGAGTTACAGAACTCTGCTAACAAATGCGTTTCGAGAAGAGCTACAAACTTTGATGAAACTTTGCTCTGCAAAGTTTCTTATGGTGCCCCGGCCGGGATTTGAACCCGGGGCGCGGGCTCGAAAGGCCCGCATGTTTGACCGGGCTACACCACCGGGGCTCGATATTAGGGAAGGGCGAGCGTTTAAAAATCTTTCGTAGGTCAGTTGATTCCCACGAGTATGCTCCCGATTATTATCAGGCCGACCCCCACCCAGCGGAGGGCGTGAACAGGCTCCCTGAGATAGGTCGCCGCGAGAACCACAGTCACCACGTAGGCGAGGTTCAGGAGGGGGTACATAAGGCTCGCGGGAAGCTCAGAGAGCGAGAACAGCCACAGGATCGAGGAGAGCGCGTAGAGGGTCAGTCCGGCAACGGCGTACCTGTTGGTCAGGAACGCCTTGATGGCGCCGAGGGAAAGGCCCGCTCCCTTGAGTCCCTGGAGGCCGAGCTTGAAAAATATCGGGCTTATCCCGGCGAAGAGCAGGGACAGGGCGAGGCTGAGATACGTCATTGATTTCATGTCACCACCCGGTGAGCTTTCGGTTTGGAGGTTATAAATTCAACGACCGAAGAATTTGGGAAATTTATGCAAATCTTTTTAACCCCCCTCCCAAGGCTCAACCGATGGCCATGAAGACGCTCGCCGATGCCTTCAGGGAGATCCTTAGGGAAAAAGGCGTGGAAAGTGTTGGCGCCCTCTCAAAGCGCTTTAGAAAGTCCAGGAATGTTCTCCAGGACATGGCGATTGAGGTTTTCTACGGCAAGGGCGCCATCGTCCGCGTTCCCGAGAAAACGGTCTTCGCGTGGGATTTAAGCGGAAAGCGCGTTGAAGGCTCTTACTATGCTTACGTCCCCTCGTGCATGGTGGGGAAGTTTGAACCCGTTGTTGAAAGAGAAGATCTGGTGGAGAGACTGCCAGAGTGGCCCAGCTTCATCATCGACCTCTACCACTGGGAGAAGCACACCCAGAACGAGAAGGGCAAAATCTGCCTCCAGGCTGTCCAGTGCTACGGACTCCTCCGCGATTACTTTACCGGCGGTGAGCTTGCCGTCACCTGGGCCAACGACGAGTTCAGGAGGATGTACAACGGCCCGCTCGACAGGATAACCGTTTACGACGGGCCGACATCGGAGTTTTTGGAGGGGAATGGAATAGATGAGGTCGTCCTCCTCGACCCCTGGGCGGATGAAGTTTTAAGCGAGAGGGACTTCGACGTCAAGGCCTTCATAATCGGCGGAATCGTGGACACAGGAGGCACCAAGAAGAAAACGACCCCTAAAATCGGCGAGGAGCTTGAGGGGGCTGGCATAAGGGTCCGCAGGAGGAAGATAGTACTTAAGGGAAGTACAATCGGCGTCCCGGACAGGATAAATCGCATCCTCGGCATAATCCTCAAGATGATGGTGGGAGGGAAGAGCATGGACGAAGCGGTTTACGAGATGCAGGAGCCGCTTCACGCGCGCTGGCGCCTCAGGAAGGAACTCCCAAAAAGGGCCATCCGCTATAAAGTGGACGGGAGAACCTACCGCGTCGTGGAGAAGGAGCTTTTCGATGAATACTCCAAGTGGCTCAAAATCCGCTGGGAAGACTTTGTAAAGGTGCTGAGAGAGCTTGACCTCATAGCCCTCGAGCGGAAGAGCATACACCACCTCAACAAGATATCCAGCGCGAGGATAATCAACGGCAAGGCCTACCGCGTCCTGCTCCTCAAGAAGGCCGCGATGCTGTGTTATAACTGCTGAGCATGTTAAAAAGGTAAAAAACCTCAGAGAACGTAGAGAAGATATGCGAGTGCCACCGCCACGGCGAGCAGGATGTAGGCGACGTACACACTGTCCGAGCCTCTCATTATTCCGTGTCTGAACCATTCTGAGAAGTTCAGGTAGGCCTTTGAGAGCCTATTGTAGGCCAGGTTTATCCTCTCGCGCCAGTAGAGGCGTCCCTTCTCTTCCCTCGTCCCGTAGAGCCAGCCCTCGGTTACGAGGAGTATCGCGGAGTGTGCTATCGGTGGATACTCCGGGTTGCTCAGGCCACCGCTCCACGGCCTGACGCGCCTTACCCGCAGGTTTGTGGTCGGTTTTAAGACGAGGTATGTGCCCAAGGCAAAGATGAAGACTAAAAGGGCCAGATACGTGGGGGAGATTCCACCGAAGCCCTTGGCAACTACGAGGAAACCCTCCTTTATTCCGAGTGCGCCCCCGAGGAAATCAGTGGCTTTATGACCCGTTAGCGCTTCCATAGGCTCATTTATAATGCGGAAGAGGAGTCCCGGAAGTATGCCAACGGTGAAGAGAATCACCGTTGAGATGACATAGCCAATGTCCTCAATCGAGTAACTTCTCTTCCCTCCTGCCCTCTGAACCCCCTGGGTTATTATCTTGGTCATCGCAACCCCTGCGATTCCGGCAGTTAAAGCGACGAGAGAACCCACGAGCATCATCAGGACTTTAAGGCCCGGGTTGGGTATCCTGAAGCTCTGGAGGAGGCTCTCTATGCCGAACCATTCGCCGAGAAAGCCCGGGAATGGCGGGATTCCGGCGAGGCTTAGGGCGGAGGCGTAGCCCGCTATAACGCCGAGGAGTGAAAGTCTGCCGTGCACGACCTCCGAGAACCTCCCCGTGCCGTTCTCAAGCCTTCCCGCAACGAGGAAGAGCAGGCCCTTTGAGACGCTGTGAGCGAAGGCAAAGAAGAGCAGAGCTAAGAACGTGAATGAGGCCAAATCAACGTTGCCCTGGTTCAAAGTGATTACCGTGCCCCCAAAGAGGGCCAGCAAAACCCCGTCGTTCTCGACCGTGCTGTATCCGGGAAGCCTCTTGACGTACTCCGTTCCAGCGGCATAGGCCGCCCCCAGGATTGCGGTGAGGCCGCCGAAGAGCAGGAAGAAGGCCCCGACCCAGTCCGCTGGCCTTGCTATAATGAGTAGCCTGACCATCCCGTAGAGGCCCATCAGCGTCAGAACGGCACTCAGCTGGGCGGAAAGGTTGGCAGGAGCTTTGCCGTGAGCCTGCGGAAGCCAGATGTGGAAGGGGAAGATTGCCATCTTCACGGAAAAGCCGAGGGCCGCCAGGAAGAAGGCGACGTTCCAGACTGGCGAGCTTTTCCATGCTGAAAACTCCGCCGAACCGCTCTGAACTGTCAGGAGACCGAAGCCCGCCAAAATCAGGAGCGCGCTCAGCTCACCAAAGGCGAGGAACCTGTAGGCGCCCTTTCCATCCTTTTCCTTCGCCGTTATTCCGAGGTAGCTCGCTACCGTCATAACCTCCCAGCCGACGAGGAACGTGACCGCATCTCTGGCGAGGAGTATGACCAGCATTCCTGCTATCGCTAGGGAGAAGGAACCGGCGAGGATTTTTGGATAGTGGTCGTAGTCCACGCTGAAGAGCGATGCCGTCAGCCAGACTATGGCGGAGATGAGCATGAAGTATCTAACAGTCCCATCAATGCCCCCCGGCTGAAAGAGGAGGAGGTAGAGTAGGGCAGAGGATAAAGCCACGTCGAGCCAGTAGGTGAGCTTCCTCGATGCGAGCGAGATTAAGGAAGTTGCCGCAAAGCCAAGGGTTATGAGATAGTATGGGTTCATTCCACATCCCTCCCGGCCATCTTGAGGAGTCCCCTAATTATCTGAACCGGGTTTGGCGGACAGCCGGCCACGTAGCCGTCCACCGGGACAAAGTCCTCGACTTTCCTCCCGCACAGGGCACCGCTGGAGCATGCCCCAAGAACGAGGACGCGCTTCGGTTCAGGCATTAACTCGTAGGCCTCCTTGAGAACCGGTATCATGCCGTCAGTAGGGCAACCAGCAACTAATAGAACGTCCGCGTGCTTCGGCGTTGGCGTGAAGAATATCCCGAGCCTGTGAACGTCGTAGTACGGGCTGTGAAGCTGGGCCACCTCGCGGTTGCAGGCGTGGCAGGTTCCGACGTCGAGGAAGAAGACGTGGAGCGAGCGTTTGAAGTCGAGGGGGTTTGTTACTTCGTCAACGTCAAGCTTCCTTCCAAAGGGAACGCTACAGAGGCGGCAGGAGATGCACCTCTTCAAGTCAAACTTTCCGTCCTCAACGGCTCCGAATGGACACTCAGCTGGGGCTTTTAGTGGAAAGCTCGGTGAAAGCTCATCGTCACTGACCTTTTTCGGGTAATCGCTCGTTATGACGCCCTTCCTGAGGCCTTTGACTATCCACATCAGTCCTCACCCCCCTGCTAGAGGTCAGCATCGGCAAAGTTCAGCCCGAAGCTCTCAAGGCCAAACGGGAAGTCCGTGAAGATGTTTCCAGTTATTCCCTTTGCGAAGGCGATGTAGTTGATTCTGGAGGCCCCCCTGAGGCCTATCCACATCAGCCTTCCGCCTTCAAGCTCCGCCAGAACGAGCACGTCTCCGTGGGATGCCTCAGCCAATCCAAGGTTCAGGCCCTCCCTAAGGGACGGGTCGGAGCGAACACTCCTCACTTCTGAACCCTCTATAATCTCAAAGGACTTCTCAACCTCCTCAATCCTGACCATCAGCCTCGCCAGGGCGTCTCCATCTTTACACGTCACCGGCTTGTAGGAGTAAAAGCGGTCGAAGGTTCTCACGTCTCTCTCAACAGAGGAACCCCTCGCCGCTATGCCAACGGCATCCAGCTCCATAACGTCTTCTCTGGTGAGCCTGCAGGTCGTGTGGAGACGGTCTATGAATATCTTGCTCTCAAGGAGTTCATCCCTGAGCGAGCGGAACTCCTCTTTAATCCCCCTGAGCCTCTCCATCACTTTGGGTTCCAGAATCCTGACCTCGCCGGGCCGGTTTGCCCCAAAGCCGTAGCGGTGGCCCGTTAGCCCGCTGAATATTCTGAGAACGTCCTCTTCTAAGGCGTGGAAGTGCATGGTGGCAACCTTCTGCGATGCCGCTCCCGCCAGCTTGTGTATGGCGTTGAAGTGGTTGTAGAGCCTCTCAAGTTCAAGCAGAACCTTCCTGACCTCCCATACCTCTTCGTCGGGGTTCTCCTCGACTGCCTTCAGGAAGGCGTAGGTGTAGGCCATCGCGAAGTTCCCGGTTGCCCTCTCCAGAACTGCGAGTGATTCATCAATCGGGCGGTTGAGCATTGCTCTCTCCAGCCCGCGCCTCTTGTAGCCGTAGACGGGCCTTATGGCCACTATCCTCTCACCGTAGGTGAGTATCTCGAAGGCTCCTGCCTGGCCGAGGCCACCAGCCGCCGGGCCAAAGGTTAAGGGGACGGCGTTTGTTCCGGGCGGTATCTTCATGTAAACTTGAGTCTCGCCGATGAGCGCTGGGGCTATCTTTCTGTCGGGGAGTGAATCCCTAAACTCAAGCTCTGCCTTACCGTTATTGTAATCAAGCCAGACCGTCAGGTACTTCTCGCCCCTCTTGAATATCGCTGAAAGGGCCTTCATATTATCAGACCTCCCGTTAGGATAAGGTACCAGGCGTAGAGACTTATCCCGAGGGCCACCACCGTCATTGTAAGGGCTATGGCCCCCTCCCCGGCCGGAACCTCCCTGTCTTCTCCCTCTCCAAAGGCCATCCTCGCGGAATGCCAGTTAAGGGCAAGGAACGATAACAACAGGCCTGTCCCTATGAAGAGCGCCCACCAGTAGCTCCTCGAGAGTGCAACGCCTATTATCCCGAGTTCGGCTATGAACGTCCCGAAGGGGGGACTTCCCGTCACAGAGAGGGACGAGAGGACGAGCGAAAGGCCGCTCATGGGGTTTGACCTCATCAGCCCTTTTATCTCCCCTATCTCGTGGGTTTCGTAGGCCTTCATCACGCTCCCCGCGGTTATGAAGAGCGCCCCCTTGGAGAAGGCGTGAACCGCCAGGAGGAGGAAGACAAGCTTAAGCAGGGCCGGATGGTAGTAGGCCAGGCCGAGACCGACCGTGGCAACTCCCATCATGTCCATGCTGGAGTAGGCGAGCAGTCTCTTGAGGAACCGCTGGGAGGCCATAAGGATTGATGCAACGAGGAGCGTGAGAACACCGAAAAGGAGCGTCATTTTTGTCGGAGTGCCTGAAGGTGATGCATCGAGGATTCTGTAGTAGACGAGAAGGGCCGTTGGTAATAGCGTCCCGGAGAGCATGGCACTAACAGGGGAGGGTGCGCTTCCGTGGGCGTCTGGAAGCCAGCCGTGCATCGGGAAGAGGCCGACCTTAGTTCCGAAGCCGATTAAAGCTAACGTGGAGACAAGCAGGGCCTCCTTCGGGGTGAAGGTTAGGTGCCTCACGTCGAGGGTTCCCGAGGAAGCGTAAGCCAATATAACCGAGAGGAAGGCTATTCCAAGTCCGGCAGAGGCCACTATCATGTATCTCCATGCTCCCTCGACGTTTCTCTTTTCTCCCTCCTCGACGTTTCTCTTTTCTCCCTCTGTAAGGATGAGCAGTGCGCTTACAACCGTGGTAGCTTCCAGTCCAATCCACATCCAGCCGAGGTTTGAAACTATTGCAGTGAAGTTCATCGTGAGGGCAAAGAGCGAGAGGAAGCTCCAGTAGTAGCGGAGGTCGAAGAAGGGCCTCTCTATTCCCTCGGTGTAGTAGAGCGAGGCGAGTGAGGCGAAGAAGTAGACCCAGGAGACTATGCCCGCGATTACGAGGGAGTACCAGTCCGCGTAGAAATTCTGGGTCGAGACGGTCTTTCCGCCGTAGAGCATCATGGTCGAGAGGATGGCCGTTGCGAACGCAAAGGCAGGTGTGAGAGCTTTTCCCCACTTCTCACCCGCCAATGAGAGGAGGGAGGCAATGAGGGGCAGTAAGAGGAGGTAAATCACTGCTTCCATGCTATCACCCCACCAGCTCCTCAACCTCAACCGGCCCGTAGCGCTTCTCCGCCCCGAGGATGACCGCGAGCAGGACGAAGGCTATCATGTCGAGAAGGATTCCAAACTCTAGGATTAGGGGCATTGAGGTCATCATCGCCGCGAGGTAGAGGAGGGAATTCTCCTCGCTTATATATCCTATTATCTGGGCCATCGCGTTCCTCCTTCCGACGATGACGAGCATGCTGAGGAAGAGCAGTATGAACGCTATAACCCCGTTCCAGTCTCCAGTAATCCTGTAAACCGGGACGTAGAGGAAGTAAGCCGTCACCGCGAGGATTAGGCCGACGACTATAGCGTGGTGTGTTGTTTTAACCTCCCTGTTGCGCCATATACGCTCGTTCCTTATGTCCCTCTGGAGTATCCAGGGGATGAGCAGGGTTCTGAAGGCCACGGTAATTCCCGCCAAGATTACCAGCTCGGGGCTTGAATTCTCCCAGCCGATGATTCCCAGGATTCCGGCTATGAGGAGGGACTGGAGGGCTATGAGGTTTATGAGCGAGTGCATGTATGACTCCGTCAGCAGGAGGAACGCTATCAGCAACGCTGTAACTCCGAGGATGTTTATGACCTCGGCCGTAACGCTCATCATGGCACGACACCCCCAAGGAGGAAGCTTATAACGCCCATAATGGCGAGCAGGAAGCTGGCCGAGAGGTAGTCGATTATCCTGAACAGCCTTATCTTCGCGAGGTTTTCTTCAACGACAACAAAGGCTCCTATCAGGCCGAGCATCTTAATGAAGAGCCAGAAAGTCCCCTTGAGGATCTCGTATAGCGAAGCGCTCGTTGCCAAGCCCCAGGGAACGGCGAAGACGTTGAGGAAGACCGACATGAGGATGAAGGACTTCATGTAGCCGGCCCACGCGTTGAGCGCGTAGAGCGGGCCGGTGTACTCAAGCCCCTTCCCCTGGTCGAGCATGCCAAGCTCGTTGCTTCCGTGGGACTCTATCGGCAGCTTTCCGGTGTCGAAGAGCAGTAGCATGAAAAAGGCAGCGGTTATAAGAATGTGCGTCGGACTCAGGTACCAGCCCTCGAAAGTTATCCTGTGGTTCATCAGGAAGGGGTTGTTGGTTCCGGTTAGAATGGCAACGCCGAAGAATACCATTATGAGAACCGGCTCGGCAAAGGCGCCGAAGTTAACCGCTCTCGTGGCTCCTATGCCCGTGTAGTAGCTCCCTGTCCGCTCCGTTGCGAGTATCGAGACCATCGCCGCTAAGCCGAAGATGAACGTTCCCCCAAAGAAGTCCACCGTTGGAGCCAACCAGCTCGGGAAGTTGCCGACTATTGGCAGCATCCACGGCAGCGTGAGCATCGCTCCGAACGCTATGAACGGGGCGAAGACAAAGAACGAACTCGCCCCCTCGGGAACCAGGGTTTCCTTCCTGAAGAACTTCGCCAGGTCGTAGTATGGCTGGAAGACGCTTATACCCTTCCGCGACTCTATCCTTGCCTCAGCCTTCTTGAGTATTCCAACCATCAGTGGTGAAAGCAGGAGCACGACTACAGCCTGAGCTAAACCTATAACTATCCTTCCTTCCGGGTTCAAGGGCGTCACCTCCTGACTGGGAGAACAGGCGTCATTAGCCCCCTAAGGGGCACTTGGGGCGGACGCCATCGCCCGGAATTTACCCACGACCGGTAACGCTAACACCTTTTAAACTTTTTGTGGATGGAGATGGTCTCCAATGAAATCATTTTGAAGACTGTTCATTGGAGTTCTTTTTCTTGGTGTGGTGTTCTTCTATAATTTTGTCCCCGTAAAAGTTTGTTCCCCGCTATATGACCAGCGGCAAAGATTTTCCCTGGAAAGCTTGGAGAGTCTTTAAGGAATCTGCTTATGGCGGAACAGATTCGCCCAGAAAAGTGATAAAAGGCTCAGAAGAAGAGAACCACGGCGTCCCCAACGACCGCGGTCTCGACTTCCTCGCCCTCGCTGAACACCGCCTTCCTGAGCACGATGTCGTCCTTAGTCAGCTCAACTTTCTGGCCGTCAACCTCGAATTCAACTTTTCCGTTCTCCTTGAGGGCCTTCGCCACTTCTTCAGCGTTCTCCTTGAGGTAAGCGGTTATCTTTGGCACAAGCTTGCCGTAGCGCGGCCCAACGGTTCTGAAATTCGGCTTGATTTCGATGATTCTTTCCTCGAGTTCGGGCTCCCCTTTGATAATCTCAAGTCTCTCGATGTTCATGGTTCCGGCGATGTCCTTCTCTATGGCCTTGAGCATATCGTAGGAATCTGTGGCGTATATTGCCACGTGCTTGAGCTTCGCATTTAGAGCGAGGCCGTGGCCGTTCTTGTAGCGCCTCATGACGCCGACTATTTCTCGGGCCAGCTCGCCGAGCTTCTCAGCCTCCTCGTCTATCTTCGCTTCATCGTACTTTGGCCACTCAAGGAGGTGCACGCTCTTCGCCCCGACGTGCTCCTTGAACATCCCCTGGTAGAGTTCTTCCGTGATGTGCGGCGTGAGAGGCGCGAGCAGGAGCATCACGTTGTAGAGCAGCTCGTAGAGTGCCGCTTTAGCTTTGAGCTTGCTCTCCTCGTCGTCGCCGTAGAGGCGGTACTTGATCATCTCGATGTAGTCATCGGCAACCTCGTGCCAGACGAAGTTTATCAGCTCGCGCGTGAGGAGGTTGAAGCGGTACTTCTCCATCTCTTCAGTGGCGAACTTTATCAGCCCGTGGAGCCTGCTGAGAATCCAGCGGTCGAGCGGCTCAAGCTCTGACGGCGCTTTAGTCGGGTCGAAGTTCTCCAAATGACGCTCGGCGAAGCGGTAGATGTTCCAGACCTTCTGGAGGAAGCGGTAGTTGTAGTCAACCGTCTCCCACTTGAACGGGTGGTCCTCCCCGGGCGGGGCTAAGGCAGTCCAGAGCCTAAGAGCGTCGGCGCCGTACTTCGGAATGACCTCGTCCGGCGCGACCACGTTGCCGTAGCTCTTGCTCATCTTCCTTCCGTCCGGTCCGGCGACCATACCGTTGATGAGGATGTCGTCCCAGGGCCTCTCGCCGGTGAGAACCCAGGTCCTGAATATCGTGTAGAACGCCCACGTCCTGATGATGTCGGTTCCCTGCGGCCTCAGAGCGGTCGGGAAGTTGTGCTCGAACCAGCGCTTTCCTTCCTCGTCGCCCCTTACAGCGTCGTACCAGCGGCTTATCATCAGCGCGCTCATGCTCGAGTCGACCCAGCAGTCGAGGACATCGGTTACAGGCTCCGGATCGCTTCCGTCGGAGCACTTCCTCGGCGGCTCGTCGAAGCGCGGGTCAACCGGTAAATCATCCTCGTTGGGCAGGATTATCTCACCGTTCTTGCAGACCCAGAAGGGGATGGGCGTTCCAAAGACGCGCTGCCTGCTTATGACCCAGTCCCAGTCCATCGACTCGGCCCAGTCCTTCAGGCGGAGGAACATATCTTCGGGATACCAGTTGATCTGCTCCGCCACCTTAACGATTTCATCGGTGAAGTCCCTCACCTTGATGAACCACTGCTTCTTTGGAAGGAGTTCGATCGGGGCCATACATGAGCTTCTCTCGGTGTGCCTCAGAACGCGGTGCTTTATCTTCTCCCTCTTGTAGAGCAGTCCCTGCTTCTCAAGGTCTTCGGCTATCTTCTTCCTCGCCTCCTCGGTCTTGAGGCCCTCGTATGGCCCGGCGTTCTCGTTCATGGTGCCGTCCTCGTTGATCGCTATGATTACCGGCAGGCTGTAGCGCTTCTGCCAGACGACGTCCTGCTCGTCACCGTAGGTACAGTTGTAGACCGCTCCAGTTCCGAAGGTCGGATCAACGTCGGCATCGGCTATAACGGGCACTTCCCTCTCGAATATCGGGAGCTTCACCTTCTTGCCGACGACGTCTTTATAGCGCTCGTCATCCGGGTGGACGAAGACGGCAACACAGGCGGGCATTAGCTCTGGCCTCGTCGTCGCTATGGGCACGTGGCCGGAGCCGTCGGCGAGCGGGAGCTTGATGTAGTAGAGGAAGCCGTCCTCCTCGACGTAGCCGACTTCAGCCTTTGCCAAACTCGTCCTGCAGCGCGGGCACCAGTAGACCGGGTGCTCGTCGCGGTAGAGCATCCCCTTCTTGTAGAACTCGAGGAGGGACTTCTGGACTGCAGCCTTGTACCAGTCGTCCATGGTGTGGTACTCAAGGTCCCAGTCGGCTGAATAACCTATGCGGATGAACTGGTTGCGCATTGCCTCAATGGCCTGCCAGGTCCACTCGATGCACTTCTGCAGGAACTTCTCTGGCTGGTCCTTGCTTATTCCGAACTCCTTCTCGACCTTCAGCTCGGTCGGAAGGCCGTGGTTGTCGAAGCCCTGTGGGAAGAGCACGTTGTAGCCGGTCATCCTCTTGTAGCGCGCCACGATGTCGATCCAGGTGTGGCTGAGCAC
The DNA here is from genome assembly GCA_027075325.1 of Thermococcus sp. Lineage (GTDB taxonomy): Archaea > Methanobacteriota_B > Thermococci > Thermococcales > Thermococcaceae > Thermococcus. Next base: position 164,522 of record JALTBN010000051.1, read on the forward strand.
GTGGCCGAGGTGGAGCGTTCCGCTTGTGAACGGGGGAGGGGTGTCTATAGCGTAAGCGGGCCTCTTCTCGTCCAGCTCGTATTTGTAGATCTTCTCATCCAGCCAGAACTTCTGCCATTTCGGCTCAATCTCGTTGGGGTCGTAGGTCTTGGGAAGCATAGCCATCACCTTTTCGGTTTTTTGAAGATGGAATACCCTCAGAAGGGTGGCTTAAAAACTTTGACGGTGGCGCCAGAATCAAGGCTACCCTAAAAGGGCGGAACACCTGGGGTTCAGGGTTCGAAACCAGTGCTACGGTGGACGATAGGCATCACCAGGGTATAGAAATGGGCAGGGGTTTAAAAATTTTGGGGTACCACGAACTCCGCGGCGGGAGCTTCACGGGCAATTAAACATTAAAAAATTAAAAACATGATTAAATAATTAAATTGAGCATTTAATGATGCCTGTCTCATGAAGTTCCCCGAAGAAGACGGAATAACAGGATAATTTATCCATCGGCGGGTTTTTAAAATGCCTTCAAAACCCGTTGATATGATAGAAGTTTCCCTCCCCCATGTGAGCTTTGAGGACACCGGTGAGAGCATAAGGCTGGTGTGGCGGGAAACCCTCTACGCCGACTTCGACAGGAGGGAGCTCGCGAGGGCCATCAGAAAGAAATACCAGGTAAAACCTGAGCTCATCGTGAAGGATGGGAAGCTCTTCATCAACACCGATTATCCCGGGATCGAGAAGTACCTGGCCATTTACATCCAGAACAACCTTGGGGCGCTTCTCAGGAACAGGTACACGGGCAGAAAAGTGTTGTACATCCATGAGGGATTTGACGTCCCGCTCTTAGGCTACAACGCCTTTGGTCTCATCGATAGGGGAACAAACCTGATTCAAATCAGAGGAGCGAGCGGCTGCAACCTCAGCTGCATCTTCTGCTCCGTTGATGAGGGGCCGTATTCGCGAACGAGAAAGCTGGACTACGTGGTGGACATCGATTACCTGATGAAGTGGTTCGACGAGGTCGCGAGGATAAAGGGCAAGGGTCTGGAAGCCCACCTCGACGGCCAGGGAGAGCCGCTCATCTACCCCTTCCGCGTTGAGCTCGTGCAGGCGCTCAGAGAGCATCCAAACGTTTCGGTAATCTCAATGCAGAGCAACGGAACGCTCCTGAACGATAGGCTGGTCGAGGAGCTGGCGGAGGCGGGCCTCGACAGGGTAAACCTCTCGATACATTCCCTTGATCCTGGCAAGGCAAGGATGCTCATGGGGATGAAGAGCTACGATCTGGAGCACGTCCTGGAAATGGCCGAAGCACTGGTAAACGCTGGAATTGACGTCCTCATAGCCCCAGTGATAATATTCGGGATAAACGACGACGAGGCCGAGTCCTTCATAGAGTTCGCGAGGAAAATAGGTGCTGGAAAGCGTTGGCCGGCCCTCGGCTTCCAGAACTACGTCCCCTACAAGTTTGGGAGAAACCCGGTTATAGCGAAGGTTAAGCCTTTCAAGGAGTTCTACGGGTGGCTCCGTTCACTGGAGGAAAAGACCGGGATGAGGCCGCTTGTCCTGAAGCCGAAGCACTTTGGTATGGAAAGGCGGGAGTTCATCCCCCTGGCTTTCAGACCGGGAGAAATCGTTAAGGCCGAAGTGGTTCTTCCGGGCAGAATAAAGGGTGAAATGATAGCAAAGGCAAGGAACAGGCTGATAGAGGTTATAAATACGAAGGCCCAAGTAGGGGACATGATAAAGGTCAGGATAGTGAGGACGAGGCACGGGATATACATAGGAACCGAGGTTTAGGGCAAACTTTAATACCCCCACTCTGTACTCACTGAAGGTGATATATGTGCGGAAAGCATTTCTACTTGCCGTAACGTTCTTTCTCATAGGGAGCGTTTTTGCTGCAGGCTGCCTGAGCGGCAGCGGAGGGCAGACTCAAAGCCCCTCCCAGAGTCGCAGTTCCGTGACGGCCCCCACTACAACCTCCGAACTCAGCGGAACAGGTACCTCAACCTCCACCACTTCTACTTCTATAAGAGAAACAACCACCACAACATCCAGAGCAGGGACCACTTCAGGCACTTCCACGACTTCCACAACGTCAACGGCCCCTGCTGATGGGACCGGGTTCGTTCTTCCTGAGGGGCACCCGCGGGTATACGTTGGCTCCTCCGGCTCTTCATGCCCAACGGGAAAGGTTCTTGTGGAGTTCGTATACACCCCAAAGAACCTGACGCCCCGGATAGTCAGCGTTAGGGGCTCCTTCAACGACTGGGGCCAGTGGTATATGCGGAAGACGGCAAACGGCACTTGGATTCTCAGGACCTGCCTCAAACCCGGAAATTATCAGTACAAGTTCTTTATCGACGGAAAATGGGTCAAAGATATGTCCAAGGTCGATCCCACTGCCGATGGCTACGCGGACGATGGATATGGAGGCAAAAACGCAGTTAAGGTTGTTAGCGGCTTATCTACACTGGCCATAGACTTCAGGCCCGAAAGGCCTCCCTACCTTTCGATTGCTGACAATAGGACAGTAGTGAGATTTCAGGTAGGGAGGGGACTTATCGAGAACGCCACCCTCGTTACGAGCATCGGGACATTCAAGATGGAGAGACAGGTTTGGTGGAGCTCGGGTGAGGTGTGGAGGGGGGAGGTTCCCGCGGTGGAACCCTTCGAGTACTACTTCACGATCCAGGCCAACGGCTCAAGCTACGAGGTTTTCAACAGTAGTAACGAGCCCTTCTTTAAGTTCGACGGGAAAGACCGGTTTCCACAGCTCCAGTGGGTGAGCACGGGCGTTGGATATCAGATATTTCCGGACAGGTTCTACAACGGCAACAGGAGCAACGATGCCCTTGCCCTCGACCACGATGAGCTCATCCTCAATCAGGTTAGTCCCGGAAAGCCGATACTCTCCAACTGGAGCGATCCCATAACGCCCCTTCACTGCTGCCACCAGTACTTCGGCGGCGACATAGCAGGAATCACTCAGAAGCTCGACTACCTGCAGTCCCTCGGCGTCACCCTCATCTACCTGAACCCCATCTTCCTCTCCGGGAGCGCCCACGGCTACGACACCTATGACTACTACAGGCTCGACCCGAAGTTCGGAACCGACGAGGAGCTGAGAACCTTCCTGAATGAGGCCCACAAAAGCGGAATAAGGGTTATCTTTGACTTCGTGCCCGACCACACGGGAATAGGCCACTGGGCGTTCATCGACGTCTGGAAGAGGGGTAATCAGAGCCCCTACTGGGACTGGTACTTCGTCAAGAAATGGCCCTTCAAACTTGGTGACGGGAGCGCCTACACGGGCTGGTGGGGGATAGGGAGCCTCCCGAAGCTCAACACCGAAAACCCTAAGGTGAAGGAGTACCTCATGAACGCAGCTCTCAAGTGGCTTGACTTCGGCTTCGACGGCTTCAGAGTTGACGTTCCAAACGACCTCGTTAACGCGGACGAGTTCTTCCGCGAGCTCAGGGCGAAGGTGAAGGCGAAACACCCAGATGCATATATGGTCGGCGAAATCTGGACTCTATCCCCTGACTGGGTGGACGGGAGTAAGTTTGACTCCCTGATGAACTACGCCTTGGGAAAGGACATCCTGCTGCCCTACGCGAGGGGTTCCCTGAGCGGAAAGGCCACCATGAACCTCCTCGGAAAATACTACGCAGCTTACGGTGAGAACGTCGCTGCCATGGGTTTCAATCTCGTGGATTCTCACGACACCTCAAGGGTTCTCACGGACCTTGGGGGAGGAAAACTCGGCGACAAACCCGACCAGGAGGCCATCCAGCGGCAGAAGCTTCTCTCCGCCCTTCTTTACACCCTCCCAGGGATGCCAGTAACTTTCCAGGGTGACGAGTGCGCATTCCTCGGCGACAAGTCACACTACGACGAGCAGCGCTACCCCTTCCAGTGGGAGAAGTGCAACGGGGACATGCTTAGACACTACCGCTCACTGGCCGAGCTGCGGAAGAGCGTCCCGGCTCTAACGAGTAGCAAGATACTGTTTTACAGGACACAGGGAAGTGTACTGTCCTTCTTTAGGGGGCACAACAACGAGGTGCTCGTCATAGCCAACAACGGTGGGAGAAGCGAACTTGAGCTCCCAGAGGGAACGTGGAAGGAGATATGGCCCGAAAAGGGGAAGGAGTTTAAGGAGAGCGTTGAAATCCCGGCGGTTTCCTTGGTTGTTCTTGAGAGGGGATAATCTCCCCTTCTTTTCAAAGACCCGCAAGCTGAGGGGTTACAAAGGCCTCAATGAACGCTGCCAGTAGAAGCATTCCTATGGCGATTGCGTAAAACCTGAGGGACTCCATCGCCAGCTCTCTGCCGCCACCGCGAAGCAGGGCTCTGTAGAGCAGAACACCTGAGGAAGCGGCAAGGAGTATCGCGGGAATCTCAACTATCCCGTGCGGCAGGATGCCCATAATCATCCTCTGAAAGCTGAGGGCTCCAGAATGAACAAGATACGTGGCTACAACACCCAGTATCAACCCGTTAAAAGCGACGACGAGGACTGGAACAATCCCGAACAGAACCCCCAAAGCGTAGGCTGTGGTGGCCACTCCGGCATTGTTGAGAAAGATGCTCACAAAGAGGTGGAATCCCGATGAATTCCCTCCGACTTTTTTGAGGAGGGCCTTTGCGAGTTCCCCCGTGAACTTTCCCGCGAAGTCAGGGTTAAGGTAGACGATGAGAGCACCGACCAAGGTGAACCCAAGGAAGATCGCAGTCATTAAAAGGAATATTCTCCAGATCTGGCTTCCCCTTTCCATTCAATCACTTCCTGAGTGCGTTCTTCAAAGCTATCTTAAAGTCCTCAACGTTAACGTAGGGCATCTCAACATCAAGCCTCATTGCAAAGAACTCGTCCATAAGAGCTTCTATCTCATCAATCCGGTGCCCCTCCAGCTTCTGCTCAAGCTCGTGGACGGCCTCCTCTGGGTGCATGAAGAAGTCGCCGGTGATTTTGACGTGCTCCGCTATTCCGTTCTCCTCGTCGAACTCTATCCTTATGAGTCCTTTCTTCGCCTTGTGCTCGCCTATGTGGTGCTTCATACTACCCACCTCCAAAGTAAATTAGCGGGAGAAGTTTTTAAAGGTTGGGCCTAACTGGGGGCGGTGATGTGAATGGGCTATGGAGACGTTAAGGAGCGCGTCAGGCTCATCCTTTGGGAAGTCCTTGAGGAGATGCTGAACGAAGCGGGTAAGGAGTGGAACGGCGAGATAGCCTTTGATGAAACGCCAAGTATTGAGCTGGGCGACTTCGCGACGACGGTTTCCTTCCAGCTCGCGAGGGTCTTCAGGAAGGCACCGAAGCTCATCGCTGAGGACATCGTGGAGAGGCTGGGGGAGAGGCTCCCCGGGGAGATAGGTGACGTTAAGGCTGTGAACGGCTACATAAACTTCTACCTCGACTACAACAGGTTTGGAAGGGAGCTGGTCGGCGAGATACTCGAAAAGGGCTCCGCCTACGGTGAGAGCGAGGTCGGAAAGGGGAAGAAGGTGGTAGTCGAGCACACCTCCGTGAACCCGACGAAGCCCCTCCACATGGGGCACGCGAGGAACTCCGTCCTCGGCGACACTATGGCGAGGATTATGCGGAAGCTCGGCTACACCGTTGAGGTTCAGAACTACATAGATGACCTTGGAGTGCAGTTCGCCCAGGTTCTCTGGGGCTACCTCAACATGAAGGAGAAGTTCGAGAGGATTGAGGCGGAGCTCCGCGAGAAGGGCCTCAAGGAGGACTTCATAGACCACGTCATGGGCCTGCTCTACGTCGAGGTGAACAGGCAGCTTGAGAAGAACCCCGATGTGGACGTGGAAGTCCGCGAGCTCATGAAGAAGCTCGAAGAGGGCGACAACGAGATAGCCGAAACCGGGAGGAAGCTTGCGGAGCGTGTTGTCAAAGCCCAGATGCTCACCACATACCGCATGGGAATAACCTACGACCTCCTCAGCTGGGAGAGCGACATAATGAAGAGCGGGATATTCGGCGAGGCCTACGACCTCATAGAGGGGAACGAGAACTTCTTCTGGGCTGAGGAGGGGAAATACAAAGGTGCCTTCGTGATGGACCTCAGGAAGCTCTTCCCGGACATGAAGAATCCCTTCCTCGTCCTCAAGAGGAGCGACGGAACTGCTACATACACTGGCAAGGACATAGCCTATCACCTCTGGAAGTTCGGCAAGGTCAGCGCCGACATGCTCTACAAGCCGTGGGACAGGCGCGGAGACCACGAGACCTGGACGACTGCTCCAGACGGGGAGGAGATGCCCGGGAAGTTCGGGAGGGCGGATATAGTCATAAACGTGATCGGCACGGAGCAGAAACACCCGCAGATGGCTGTAAAGTACGCCCTCCAGCTCCTCGGCTTCGAGGATTCTGCCGAGAACTTCCATCACCTGGCCTACGAGCACGTGGTCAGGCCGGAAGGGAGCTTCAGCGGGAGGAAGGGTACCTGGGTCGGCTTCACGGTCGACGAGGTCCTCAACGAGGCCGTCCAGAGGGCAAGGGAGCTGGTCGAGCAGAAGAACCCGAGCCTGAGCGATGCTGAGAAGGACGAGATAGCGGAGTCTGTTGGGGTTGGAGCCGTCCGCTTCAACCTCGTCAAGTACAGCCCCGACAAGATAATCACCTTCCGCTGGGATGACGTTCTCAACTTCGAAGGGGAAAGCGCCCCGTACATCCAGTACGCCCACGCGCGCTGTGCATCGATCCTCAGGAAGGCCAAGGAGAAGGGCATCGAAACGGACTGGAAGAGCCTCATCGAGAGGGCCGACTTCTCGAAGCTCACCAACCGTGAGAAGGAGCTGGTAAAGCTCCTCGCCAAGTTCCCGGAGGTTGTGGAGCAGGCAGGAAAAGACGTTAAGCCGCACCTCATTCCCTGGTACGCCAACGAGCTCGCTTCGCTTTTCAACAAGTTCTACATGGACCACCCCGTGCTCAAGGCTGAGGAGGGCATCGTAGAGGAGCGCCTGCTCCTCGTCCTGGCCACCAAGCAGGTCCTCAGGAATGCCCTGGAGCTCCTCGGCATCGAGGCGCCGGAGAGGATGTGATCCCTTTTCCATTTCTTCCTTCAGGTATCAGTACCGATACCTAGTATCGGGGGCGATACTTAAATCTGAATCTGCATCTTTTACACCCCAACCCTAAAATACCTCTTCCCCTAAAACTCTCCGGTGATTCCATGCGCGGTGTTATAGTTCCCCTAGTTACCCCGTTCAACGAGGACTACTCCATAGATGTCCCGGCGCTTGAGGAGCACGTTGAGTACCTCCAGAAGGCCGGCGTCCACGGGATATTCATCAACGCGACAACTGGAGAGTTCACGAGCCTGAACACCGAGGAGATGAAGTTTCTCGCGGAGAAGGGGCGTGAACTGGTCACTTCAGCCTTCTACCTCGTGGGAACGGCATCTTCAAACACCTTCGAGGTGATCGAACTCACCAGATACGCCGGGGACATCGGCGCGGACTACGCGGTCATAGCACCGCCCTACTACTGCCCACTGGGCGAAGAGGCGCTCCTCAAGCACTACTCAATGGTGGCTGAGAAAGCGGATATTCCCATTATACTCTACAACATCCCCTCATGCGCCAACCCCCTGAGCGTCCCCCTGATCAGGCGCCTAGCCCTTGAGTACTCCAACATCGTGGGGGTGAAGGAGACGATAGACAGCGTAAACCACGTCAGGGACGTCATCCTCGAAGTCAAAGGCGAGAGAAAGGACTTTAAGGTTTTTACAGGCCTCGACCAGCACTTCCTCAACACGCTCGTCCTCGGCGGTGACGGCGGCATAATGGCCTGCGCCAACTTCGCCCCGGAGCTCCACCTCGCGGTGTGGAAGGCCTTTCAGGAGAAGCGCTTCGAGGACGCCTTTGAGGGCGCGCGCAGGCTGGCGAAGCTCTCAAAGATTTACGATCTCGCTTCGTCCTTCGGCTCGGCGATAAAGCTCGCCATGTCAGTCAGGGGATTCTCGATAAAACCCGTCCTGAGGCCGCCCTACGTCATGGACGGCGAGGAAGTGAGGGATAAGATTAAGGAGCTCCTTGAGGAACTCTTTTCGGGGAGGTACTAAGGCTGTCGAAAACTACAAATACCTCCTCTCCCAATTTCCCTCCGGTGAGAGAATGGAGCGTGCAGATAGGGTGAGTGTTGAGTACATAGTTAACGAGCTTGAACGCCTTAAGGTTGAGATACAGCGTTTGGAGGCCCTTTTGGTTCCCCTTGTTAAGAGTGAGCTCTCAGAGAAGGAACTTGATGAGATTGAAAGGGAAGCCCGGGAATTCAACGATGAAGACTGGGTCGATGCCGACGATCTCGATTCTATCCTGGAGGACGGGGAATGACGTTCGAGGTTAAGATCAAAAGGGAAGTCGTCAAGGCCCTTAAGTCCCTTTCAAAGTCCCACCGCCGAAAGTTTCTGGAGCTTAAGGATACCCTGAGGTACGAAGCTGTTCCCAGAGACAGGTTTGATATAGTCAAGCTGAGGGGCTCTGGGGATTTAGATATCTATAGGGTCAGACTGGGTGAGTATCGGGTCATATACTCTGTGAATTGGAGTGAGAAGCGGGTTCTGATACATCGACTGAAGAAAAGAGAAGACGCTTACAAATGAAATCGAGAGGGTTACCTTATCTTATACCTCAGGAAGGCGGCGATTCCTCCGAAGGCCTTGTAGAACTGCTGGCCTTCTTCTGTGTCGAGAGAAATGACCTCGACGTTTGAACCTGCCTCTTCCGCCATCTTTATGAGCTCCTCCGCGACGTCCCACTTGTCGAAGCTGATGTTCTGGCTGCCACACTTCGGGCAGTGGGTGAGCTTCTTCCTGTAGATGTGGAACTCCTGCTCACTCATCGTTTTTGTTTCTTCCCAGCCGCAGTTGTTGCACTTCGCCCTGACGCGCACCCTGTCGTAGCCCTCGCTGATGAGGAGTGTGTCCACAGCTCCAAGCTCGAGTGCCTGCCTTACCTCCTTCTCGCCGTAGGTTATCATTCCCGTGTCCTTGACGAGGTGTCTGAAAAAGTCCTGGATGAGGTGGCGCTCCTTGATGGCCTCGTGATCTTTGAGGATGTCGCTGGCCTTCTCGACGAGCTCTTTGAGGCCGTACTCGCCGCTGTAGCTTATGTCGACGACACCTATTATCTTCTTCTGGAGCTCGTGATGGAGATAGCCCTTCTCAACGAATTCCTCCTTCGTCGGGCCGGGACCGCCTATTATGATGCCCCTGAGTTCTCCCTTCTCAAGGAGGGGGAGAAAGGCGTTGTTAGCATGCTCAGCTATGCGCTTCATGAACTCGTGAGTTTCCTGCTCACGGATGCGCTCGTAACGTCTCGCCGACTGACCACCGGCGCGGGTCTTCCCCGGAACAGTTGAGTGGAGGTCATCTATGAGTTCTATCCTCTTTCCTCTGAGGAGGCCTATGGTGGCGTCGTTCTTCTCGACCGTTATGAGACCGTAGGCGTCTTTAACGCGGAGCATCTCCTCCAGGGGCTCGGTGACGAAGGTCTGGTCACATCGATAGAGCCTCACCTTCAGGGGTTCCGGTGGAACTATAGCCCAGAGCCTGATGTCGCTCACACCTTCCTGCTCGCTGACGTTTCCGACGAAGAGGGCCAGGCCGTTTTCAGGCGTCTGCTTGTAGAGCTTGAGATGCTGCATTGCCCTCTCCAGTGCACCGAGGACGTTCTTTCGTGTTGATTTACTCTTGATGTTCTGGGCCGTTCCGTACTCCTCTCGCAACTGCTGCATAACCTTGTTAATATCATAACCATCGGGAACGTAGAGCGAGACCAGTTCAGTGGCTCGACCTCGATAACTCTTCAGCTCCTCGACCTTTTTCTTGAGCTCATACATTTCCGCGGACTTGTGAGACATGAGAATCACCCCCTGTTACTCTCGCCGAAAATGGCACGAAATGGGAATTTATAAACCTTTGGAGAAAAGGGAAGAGAAAGGAGAGGGGGATTAAACGTAATCATCAATGGTCTTTGCCCTTACCATTATACTGGCTTTTTCGCGGCCATAGAACACTTCAACAAGGCCGTCGGACTCAAGCTTCTTCAGGGTTGAGAGAAGTGCCGGCATGGGGGTTTCGAGTTCTGAGCTCAGGTGCTGAAGGGCTACGGCCCGCTTTTTGGTTGCCAGAACCTTATACACCATGTCCTTTCTCCTGCCAAGCATCAGGGAAACACCACTGTAATCTACGCCTCAACATAAATAAACTTTGCTGGACAAAACTTGGCAGTGTGACGACCGTAAGATTTTATAAAGGTTTCTGAGAACGGCACCAGATGACGGCTAGAACTAGAATTGAACGGCTGGACGAGGATGGGCTTGGAACGGCTTCCTTAGGAAAGAGGGAGGTTAGAGTACCTTTTACGGCTCCTGGCGACATTGTGAAAGTGGATAAAACACGAAAGAAGAAGAGAAAGCTCCTGGCAACAGAGTTTGAAATTCTGAAGTACTCTGAGCTGAGAACGGAGCCCAAATGTCCTTATTTCGGTCACTGCGGGGGCTGCCTGCTCCAGCACCTCCCCTACCGGGATCAGATTCATTTCAAAGAGGCAAAACTCAATTCTATCTTGGGCATAGATGTTGAAGTTGTTCCATCTTCAAAGATTTTTGGACATAGAAATCGCATAGATATTGTCATTTCGACAAAGGGCATTGGCTTTAGGAGATACGGAACATGGTGGGATGTGGTTGATATAGAGGAGTGTCCGGTCTTTGGACCGTCCTCCAGGAGGGTTTTAAGCTCGGTTAGGGAGTTCATAAACGAGGAGAAGCTCACGCTGTATGAGATAGGAAAGAACACGGGCTTTTTGAGATACGTTGTAGTAAGAGAGGGTAAATTCACCGGCGATCTCATGGTGAACCTCGTGACGTCCCAGGGAGATCTCCCCAGCAGCTTTCCGGGGTACTTTGAATACGCGGACTCACTCTACTGGAGCGTCAACAGGACTCAGAGTGATGTCTCCTACGGGGACGTTGAGATGTTCTGGGGAAGGGAGTATATAACGGAGGAGCTCAACGGCGTGAAATACCTGATCCATCCGAACAGCTTCTTCCAGACCAACAGTTACCAGGCGGTCAACCTGCTCAAGGAGGTCGCGGCCCTGGTGGACGGGGGAAAGGTTCTTGACCTGTACTCAGGAGTGGGAACCTTCGGGATATACGTGGGCAGGGAAGGTGCATCCGTTGAAGGCATCGAGATGAATCCATTCGCCGTCGAGATGGCGCGGAAGAACGCCGAACTCAACGGTGTTGACGCGAAGTTTGAAGTTGGAGAGGACAGGGACGTGAGGAATCTATCCAGCTACGATACAGTAATAGTGGATCCCCCGCGGGCCGGTCTCCACTTACGGCTGCGGAGGCGGCTCATCCACGACGGACCCGAAAATCTTATTTACGTCTCCTGTAATCCGAAGACACTCGCGAACGATTTGAAAGAGCTTAGGGAGAGGTACCGTGTCGAGAAAGTGCGTGGTTTCGACATGTTCCCACACACGCCCCACGTTGAAGTGGTGGTTCATCTAAGGCGCATGGAATAAGATGCTGAAAAAGAACCATTAAGTTAATATAGTGTAACACCGTAGTTTGAAATCAGATAGATGGAGGTGAGGAATTTGCTTGATGAGAGGGACAAGGTAATAATCGATATGCTAACAAAGGACGCCAGAACTCCTTTCACCGAGATAGCGAAAGTACTCGGCATCAGCGAGACTGCCGTCAGGAAGCGGGTGAAGGCCCTTGAAGAGGCGGGGGTTATAAAGCAGTACACGGTCGTCATAGACCCTTCAAGGCTTGGCTACAACCTGGTCAGCCTAACGGGAGTTGATACCCTTCCAGAGAAGATATTTGAGGTCGCAGAGAAACTCAAAGAGTTCGAGTTCGTGAGGAACCTCTACCTGACGAGCGGGGACCACATGATAATGACGGAGATATGGGCCAAGAACGGGGAGGACCTCTCCGACATAATATCCAACAAAATAGGCAAGATACCCGGCGTTACAAAAGTCTGCCCCGCCATAATTCTGGAGAGGCTCAAGTGAGCCTCAAACTCAGTTTTTATCCAATTTTAACAAATCTTTGCAGGTTATCTCACTTAGTCTCCCATCCACGAGTTCGTAAGTCCTATCGCAGAGGGGGCACATTACCTCCGGGAGATGCGTGACTATGAGCATGGTCTTTCCCGTCTCTTTCATCCGGGATAAAAGCTTCAAAACCGCGTTTCTGGAGTCATAGTCGAGAGAAACTAGCGGTTCGTCCAGTATAAGCAGCTCCGGATCCCCGATCAGGGCACACAGCAGTTCAGCCTTCTTCGCGTTGCCGTGGGACAGGTCCATGACCCTCCTGTCCATCTCACCGGTCACCCCAAGGAGCTTCACCAGCTCATCCATTTCATCCCCCACATCAACTCCCATGAGTGCGCTGAAAAGGTTCAAGTTTTCCCTGACAGTGAGACGGGGATAGAGGGTCGGGGTCTGGGAGAGGAAACCCACCCGCTTTGCTTTCACATCTATCATTCCCTCGTACGATGTCGTGCCTGTTATGGCGTTCAAAAGGGTGGTCTTACCTGCTCCGTTCCTCCCGAGGATGCATATGGTCTCACCCCGTCTTAGTATGAGGTTCACCCCCCTCAAAACTTCTTTGTCTCCGTAGGACTTCCGGAGGTTCTCAACCTTCAGGACGCTCTCCATTCCCTTATCCTCCTGTAGAGTGCAAAGTCGATGACAGCCAGAAGCAAACTGCTCAGGAGAAGAATCACCATGTAATCAGTGAAAAGGTCGATAGATACATCCCGGTACATAAACGCCCTGAGCAGAACACCAGAATAATAGGTGGGGGTGACGAGAGCGAGTTTCTGAAGGGAGGGTGGGAAAAAGCCCACAGGATAGAAGAAGCCGGAGACGAACACCAAAAAACCCGCCAGCATCTGGAGAAAGCTCTTGGCATGCCTCTGGAACCGGAAGAGGAGAACCGTTCCCAAACCAATGAGAGAAAGGTAGAGCGTCGACAACACGAGTACGGCAACGGCTCCCCAGCTGAATCCAACACTGGCACCGGTGAGCACGTAAATCAGCTTGGTTAGAACCGCCTGGAGGAGCATTACAAGAATCGCAACGGTTATCCGGACTGTGAAATTCAGGGGGAGCGACGAGAAAGCCCTGAGCCTGGGCAAGGCAGCCCTCTCCTCAAGGGTGTTGTCTGAAACCACCTCAAACCCAACGATCATTGCCAGAACGAGGAGAACCCCAGGGAAAAAGAACTCCGGGAGGGAAGCGTGGTCATTGACCGGATGTTTTTCTATCTCCGTCCCTCCCAATCGGACCTGGAGAAGCTCAAGTAGGTCTGAGGAGACAGAGGCAACGGGGGTCATCGAGTCGTCATAGTAGACAACGTAGCGGGCGTTCGTAAAACTCTCGTAGCTCTTTATCTCGATAACAACGTAGTATTCCTCTTTCTGAAGGCCATTAAGCGCCCGTGGGAGGTCGCTGACCAGGTATGGATGGGAAAAAGTAGAGGCTATGGCCATTATTTCCTTTACTGTGGATGGCGGAAGTTTCCCGTCGATTACTATCGCCACAGGGGTGTCCCGAGGGATGGCGCTCGTATAGCTCGAAAAGACGAGGCCAAAGAATACCGGGAGAATGAGGAGAAGAAAGAGCACCGCAGGCCTTCTGGATATGAGCTTTAGCTCCTTTATCAGGAGGGGGGCGAGCTTTCCCACGGGCACCACCGCCAGAAAAAATGCAGACTTGCTTAAAAGATTAATTAAAAATAATTAATGAAGATACGAGGGCCCTCAGCCCCCGAAGTTCGGTGAGGTCGTGCTTATCTGGGTCTCCAGCTGGTTTTCGAGTTCGTTCTCTATCTCAGACTGGGCTTCATCGGAAACAACGATGTCATGTGGCATGCTTAACTCGTCACCGGCCATCTCCATGCTGGCCAGTTCCTCCAGCTGCTTCTCTGTGACGTCCAGTCCTATCGAGACAAAACTTCCATCCTGCTTTACGGATAGTGAGTTCAGGAGTTCGACCTCGGTCTTTAACGGGGTGACGTTACCGGCCAGCTGGGCCATGGATGTCAGTGTGGTGTTGAGGAGAGTGATGCCGGCTTCTACGTTCTTGGCTATCATCCCGGCACCGTCCTTATCATCGGCCTCGACAACGACCCGTATGGTGTACTCCTCCGAGCCCACGTTCAGTCTGAGGGCTATGTACTTCATATGATCTTCAATTGGCCGGATTAACGCATTTAAATTGCCTTCACCGGGTTTGTTCAAACCCATTCTACCAGCGAAGTATCTCGCGTCGGCAACGGCCACCAGGTTGCCTTCACCGGCTTTGCCTACAACGTCGCTGTACTGCCGGGCCCAGTTTCCCTTCCCGTTCCTGAGGTCGATGACCTGCTCAACAACGCTTTTAGCCCCAAGTATGATGTAACTGGAGGTAAAGGCGACGGCCGAGTTGTCCTCAGGGTGGTAATAGAGTGTTACTCCGCTGTATGTGATCTTCGTCAGGTTAATCTCATTTTCCTCCGCATTTTCCTTTATCTTGGACTCGAACTTCTTTGTGTCCACCTTGCCCTCAACATAGAGCGCGATATCGGGAATTGTATCGCCGCTGGAATCCACATCGTTCACCACGAATATTGCACGCTGAAGCGTCTCGATGTCAATACCCGTCTCGTTCAGAACTTCCTCCCTAAACTGGAGGTACTTTTTGTAGAGCGTCAGATTTTCGAGAACATCCTGGACGGCCTTCTCCTTTACTGTCGAGACGTCAAAAACCGCGGCCGCAACTGCGTTTGCAGGAACGAGCTCAAGCCAGTTCTTCTCACTAGAGCCCGAGCCGCCAACACAACCGCTGGCCGTTGAAGCTGCCGCCACAACGGCAACTATCATCATTAGAGTGAGAAAGCTCGGAATAACCCCTCTCCCACTGTATCCAACCATACGCAAACACCTCAGATTCAAGTTTAATAGTCATTATATTAAAGACTTTTGGTTGTTTAAGTGGAACAAGCATAACATACAAATGTCAAATCTGAGTGCCAAAGCTTTAAAAGCAGGCAGGGAGAGGTTCAACTGAAAAATCCTCGGAGGCTGGAGGATGATACTTCAGGTTGCACTCGATTTAACCGACATAGAACAGGCCATTTCTATAGCGGAGAAGGCCGCCCGCGGTGGCGCTCACTGGCTTGAAGTTGGAACGCCCCTCATAAAGAAAGAGGGAATGCGCGCGGTGGAACTCCTCAAGAGGCGCTTCCCTGACAGAAAAATCGTTGCCGATTTAAAGACCATGGACACAGGAGCCCTCGAAGTGGAGATAGCAGCAAGACACGGGGCCGATGTCGTTTCCATTCTGGGGGTTGCCGACGATAAGACGATAAAGGACGCTGTTGAGGTGGCCAAGCGCTACGGAGTAAAGGTAATGGTTGACCTCATTGGAGTAAAGGACAAAGTGAAGAGGGCTAAGGAAATAGAGGCAATGGGGGTTCACTACATTCTCGTTCACACCGGGATAGACGAGCAGGTTCAAGGAAAGAGCCCCCTTGAAGACCTGGAAAAGGTCATCGGCGCGGTTAAGATACCGGTTGCAGTGGCGGGGGGACTCAACCTGAAAACCATTCCCAGGGTCATAGAGCTCGGTGCAACGATAGTTATCGTTGGTGGTGCCATAACAAAGGCGAAGGACCCCGAAAAGGTCACCAGACAGATAATCGACCTGTTCTGGGGTGAGTACATGGAAACCATCAGGAAGGCCATGAAGGACATAGCGGAACACATTTCCGGCGTCTCCGACTCCCTCAAGCTTGAGCAGGTTCGCGGATTCGTTGATGCTATGATAGGCGCCAACAAGATATTCATCTACGGCGCCGGAAGAAGCGGTCTGGTGGGCAAAGCCTTTGCCATGCGCCTTATGCACCTCGACTTCAACGTCTACGTCGTTGGCGAAACCATAACCCCCGCATTCGAACCGGGCGACCTGCTCATAGCCATCAGCGGCTCCGGCGAGACCCAGAGCATAGTCGACGCCGCCAAGATAGCCAGGGAACAGGGCGGAAAGGTGGCCGCAATAACCTCCTACTCAAGTTCCACCCTCGGAAAACTCGCCGACGTGGTCGTTGAGATACCGGGAAGGACAAAGGAGGATGTCCCAACCGATTACATAGCGAGGCAGATGCTCACCCAGTACAAGTGGATAGCCCCCATGGGAACGCTCTTCGAGGACTCGACCATGGTGTTCCTCGATGGCGTGATAGCCCTTCTCATGGCCACATTCCAGAAGACAGAAAAGGACATGAAAAGAAAGCACGCTACTCTGGAATGATTTTAAACTCCCCCTCCTATTTTTGTCGGGTGAAAGCGGATGCCAGTACTTGTTCTTCTTCGACACGGTGAAAGCCTCTGGAACAGGTTGAATCTCTTTACCGGCTGGGTTGACGTTCCCCTCAGCGAGAGGGGAATCCAGGAGGCATTGAGAGCTGGGGAACTCTTGAGGAGATGGCGCTTTGACGTCATCTTCACTTCCGAGCTCGTAAGGGCCATCCAGACCGCGATGCTGGCGATGGCGGAGAGTGAAAGGGTCCCCGTTATACTCCACAATGGTAAGATGGGGGAGTGGGGCAGGATACACGGAGAAGATGGAAAGGGATTCATACCCGTAATCAAGAGCTGGCGCCTCAACGAGCGCTACTACGGTGAGCTCCAGGGATGGAACAAGGATCGCGCAAGAGAGGTCTTTGGGGAGGAGCAGGTTCATCTCTGGAGGAGAAGCTACGATATTGCCCCGCCAGGAGGAGAAAGCCTCAAGGATACCGCGGAGAGAACGATACCGTTTTTCAAGGGGAGACTCCTGGCAGCACTGGAGGAGGGAAAGAACGTCCTCGTCTCCGCCCACGGAAACAGTCTCAGATCAATGGTGATGTACATAGAGGGACTCACAAAGGAGGAAATTCTGCGCCTCAACATCCCCACGGGAGTACCGCTGGTTTACGACTACATCAATGGGAAGCTCGTGAGGAGGGGATACCTAACCGAAAGGGGCTATGAAAAAGATTTGGGTCTGTAAAAAGGGTTAAACCTCCCACTTTTTTCCCGGTGTGAACACCGCATGAAAGGTTTTATTAAGAGGGTAACCCACTCTGAAATGTGGGGAGACAGGTGCTGGGGTTCACCCACGTTTTCACGGGGATAGGAAAAACGGGTGGAATTGTCGTCGACGGCGTGTCTTCGGACGTTGTTAAGGTTAGAATAGACCCCGGCCGCTACATTCTGCGGACCGAGAAATATCGCGAGAGAATCCGGTCATTTTTCTCGGCCCTCCCTGAGCGTTCCATCGTCTGGATTGTCGCCGAGGACAGGCCAGTAAACATTGAAATCCTCAACATCATCTCCAGGAGTGTTCCGGAGGATACCATAAGGCTGGCTTACATATTCACCCCCCAAAGGGAGCTCGTTAATGAGAAGAAACCGGAATGGGCGGATTCCTTCGAGACGGTCTTCTACGATTCACTGTGGGAATTTCTGCGTCAGGATGTGCCCCTGGTTGAGGCATACAGAAGAGCCGCGGAGACCATCGCACGGGCCTTCACGTATCTTCACACAAACCTTGAGGGGAGAATGTTAATAAACGTCGACTACGCCGATTTCTTAACCGTAACCGGAGGCGGCAACGTTGGGATTCTCAGGTTGCTGGACAGGATAGACTTCGACTGGCACTGGGGTCTGTGGGACAGGGGAATGGTGGTGACGCTCGTTGGTGATGACGTATCCCTAAAAGAAGCTCACTCGGTGCTTGAACGGTTCCAGGAGCTCCTTCGGGAAAAAGATATAATCTGGGGGATGGTGGTCGATGGAAACCTCAGAGGGAAGGCACAGGTGCTGGCACTGCTGGTTAAGAAATGGGGGGAGTAACAATGGTAAAAGCGATTCTCTTTGATATAGACCACACACTGCTAACCGAGGAACCCTTGATGATGCTGTTCCTGCCCCAGGTTTACGAAAAACTGGCAAAACAGAGGAACATCAACAAGGAGGAGGCCAGGAACCTCTTTCTAAGGGAGATAATGGAGAGAAAGGACTCCTATGAGTGGCACGACTGGAACTTCTTCTTTGGTCTATTTAACATCGACATGAAATACGAGGACATCCTGCGGAGGTACCCGCACAAGCTCCACGTTTACCCGGATGTGCCTCCCGTCCTGGAGTGGCTTCGGAGTGAGGGCTACTCCCTGGGAGTCGTTACCAGCGGGCCTGAATATCAGCGGCTGAAGCTTGAAATAGCAGGGCTTTCAGAATACTTCGACGTTGTGGTCACAAGGGAAGACGCCGGAACCGTAAAACCGGATCCTAAGATATTCCTGCTCGCTCTGGAGGAACTTGGGGTTAAGCCTTCCGAGTCCGTCATGGTTGGAGATTCCCTCTGGCAGGATGTTTACGGGGGAAAAAACGTCGGGATGACCTCCGTGTGGATGAACAGGGATGGAGAACGGGATGTACACCTCGCGGACTTTAAGATTCACACTATGTACGAGCTGAGGAAGGTGCTGGAGGTGATTGGATGAGGGGGAAGGAGATATTCTCCGGGGAAGGAGTTTTCGTGGAGTTTAAGGAAAGGGAAGTGGAACTTGAAAACGGCCATAAGCTGAAGCACAGGAGCGAGGAGCCGACGGAGCTCTGGTGGAAGCTCAAAGAAGCCATAAAAGGTAAGAAGGTTCGGATCGTCGCCTACGAAGCTGGTGAGGGCGAATGATAGCCCATCTTATAAACACTGATGTGGGGAACAGGGGGATCCTGGATGTGTACCTCCGCTACCGGCAGAAAAATCCCAATTTTTTACATAATTCTGCAAAAATGCTTTTAGATAATTACTCTAAGGTTCTGATAATCACGGGCTTCCCCGTGCCCCCCGCCTGGAAGCCAGAGACAGACGGGCCGCCAGGAGCTCTGGCAATTTACCGGGCCGTTGAAAGGATAGGTGGGAAGGCAGACATCCTCACGTACCCCGAAGTGGAGAACGCCCTGGCTTCTTTTGGTCCATCCCTCGTCAGGAAACCAAAGGTTTCAAGCTACTCCCTTATCGTTGCGGTGGAGACACCGGGAATGGCCCCTGACGGCAACAGATACTCAATGCGCGGAATCAAAGTTGAAAGGGAGGCCCTCGACTGGGCCGTCGTCGAGGCTGCGAGCCTCGGAATTCCAACGGTGGGGATAGGGGACGGTGGCAACGAAGCCGGGATGGGGAAAGTCCGCGAACTCGTTGAGAGGTTCATCCCCAACGGAGAAAAGATAGGAAGCGTTATCGAGACCGATGAGCTTATAGTTTCAGCGGTTTCCAACTGGGGAGCCTACGGCCTTGTGGCGGAGGCCTCGGTGGAGTTCGGCCAGAACCTGCTGGAAGACTGGGATGAAAATAAAATCGTTTCCACATTGGCCAAAAATGGGCTTATAGACGGTGTAACCGGCGAAGCTGAGGCCAGCGTCGACGGCATCCCGCTGAAGGTTCACGTGGCGATGGTTGAACTTTTAAAGGCACTCATCAACGCTGAACTGGGTGATTGAATGAAGCTTGAAGAGTTCCTGCCAGATCCCCATTCCAGAGCGCTGGTGGAAAAAACGAGGGAGTTCGCCAGGGGATTCTTTGAAGGGGATGGAACGCATGGATTCAGCCACGTGGAGAGGGTTTTCAACCTCTGCCTCCACATAGGGAGGGAAGAGGGGGCCGACCTGGAGGTTCTGGCCTTGGCCGCCCTACTGCACGACGTCGCCCGGCCGCTTGAGAGCGCTGGAAAGGTGGAGGACCATGCCGTTGAGGGAGCAAGGATAGCGCGGAGATTCCTGCGGGGACTCGGCTATCCGGAGGAGAAGGTGGAAGCGGTTGCCCACGCGATAGAGGCCCATAGATTCTCCCGCGGCCCCGAGCCGGAGACGCTGGAAGCCAGAATCCTCAGCGACGCAGACAAGCTCGATGCCGTTGGTGCCATAGGAATCGCAAGAGTGTTCATGTATTCAGGGGAGCACGGGCGCGGCATCGAGGACTCAATCAAACACTTTGATGAGAAGATACTGAAGCTTAAAGATTTGATGTACACAGAAACAGCAAAGAGAATCGCAGAGGAACGTCACCGCTTCACAGAGGAGTTTGTACGCAGAATACGGCTGGAAATCGAGGGAGAGCTCTGAATTTCCTCTGGAATTATCTAACTCCTCATCCACACGTGATTATAATAAGGTTTTTAAATGCCTCCCTGAATTTAGGTTAGCCCGTTCACGGTCATTCTGGGAGGTGAGCGAATGAAGGCGCCGATATGTGAGGTGTGTTTGAAAACGGATGATATTCTCTGCCCCGCGGATGAGAAGAAGCTTCAGGAGGGTATAATCTCGGAGCTTGATGTTAAGGTGGCCAGGATGCTCTACCGGTTTCTGGGCGACGTTGATATTGAGTTCAAGAAGGCCGTCGAGGCCGGGGACCTTGTGGTCATCGCCGTCGGGAAAGGAGACGTTCCCGTTGTAATCGGCAAGGGTGGAAAAAACATAAAAGCAATGGTAAAGGAGCTCGGCAAGAGGGTTCGCGTTATAGAGGTCGCAGGGGGCGAGATGACTGAGGAGCTCAAAAAACTGGCCACGGATTTGTTCTACCCCGCCAGTGTTTTCGGGGTTAACATAGTTCACAAACCCGGTGGAAAGCAGTCATATAAGGTTCTGGTGCTCAACAGAGACAGGAGAAAGCTCCCTGAGAAGCCTGAACTCCTTGAGAAGGTCATGACCCTCCTAACCGGGAAGGACGTTAAAATCGCCTTCGTCTGACAGGCCCTCTGTTTCCCCTTCTTCCTATAACTTTAAAAGCATGGCAACCCGCTCTCTCCGGTGATGCTCATGCTGAGGACTCACTACTCCAACGAGATAACCGAGGAACTCAATGGCCAGCGCGTTAAGGTTGCGGGATGGGTCTGGGAGGTCAAGGACCTCGGAGGAATAAAGTTCCTCTGGATAAGGGACAGGGAAGGCATAGTCCAGATAACCGCCCCAAAGAAAAAGGTCTCGCCCGAACTCTTCAAGCTCATCCCAAAGCTCAACGCCGAGGACGTTGTTGCGGTGGAGGGTGTTGTGAACTTCACCCCCAAGGCCAAGCTCGGCTTTGAGATACTGCCTGAAAAGCTCCAGATTCTCAGCAGGGCGGAGAGCCCCCTTCCCCTCGATCCAACCGGCAAGGTCAAGGCCGAGCTCGACACCCGCCTGGACAACCGCTTCATGGACCTCAGGAACCCGGAGGTAATGGCCATCTTCAAAATCCGCTCAAGCGTCTTCAAAGCCGTCAGGGACTTCTTCCACGAGAACGGCTTCATTGAAGTCCACACCCCAAAGATCATCGCCACCGCCACTGAGGGCGGGACCGAGCTCTTCCCGATGAAGTATTTTGAGGAGGACGCTTTTCTTGCTCAGAGCCCCCAGTTATACAAGCAGATAATGATGGCAAGCGGGCTGGACAGGGTTTACGAGATAGCCCCAATTTTTAGGGCTGAGGAGCACAACACCACGCGCCATTTAAACGAGGCCTGGAGTATAGACAGCGAGATGGCCTTCATCGAGAACGAAGAGGAGGTTATGGGCTTCCTTGAGAGACTCGTGGCCCGTGCCGTGGACTACGTCAGAGAGAACAACTCCAGGGAGCTTGAGATACTCAACTTCGAGCTGGAAGAGCCGAGGCTCCCCTTCCCCCGTGTGAGCTACGATAAAGCCCTTGAGATTTTAGCAGACCTCGGTAAAACTATAGAGTGGGGTGAGGACATCGACACTGAGGGCGAGAGGCTCCTTGGCAGGTACCTGACGGAGAACGAGAACGCCCCCCTCTACTTCCTCTACCGCTACCCCAGTGAGGCCAAGCCGTTCTATATAATGAAATATGATAATAAGCCCGAACTGTGCAGGGCCTTCGACCTTGAGTACCGCGGTGTGGAGATAAGCTCCGGCGGCCAGAGGGAGCACCGCTACGATGTCCTCGTGGAACAGATAAAGGAGAAAGGGCTCAATCCAGCGAGCTTTGAGTTCTACCTCAAGGCCTTCCGCTACGGCATGCCTCCCCATGGGGGCTTCGGTCTGGGCGCGGAGAGGCTCATAAAGCAGATGCTCGACCTTCCCAACATAAGGGAGGTAATCCTTTTCCCGCGCGACAGGCGGAGGCTCACGCCGTAAGGCCTTTATACTTTCCTTCCTATTTTGGTCAGCTTCGATAGTAATAACGTTTTGGAGGCGAAAGGATGAGAAAGGAACTTAGCCTGCTGTTGATCGGCCTTCTAATTTTCATACCCCTACCGTACGGAGGAGCGGCATCCACGCTGAAGGCTTCAATCACCCCGATAACCCTCGGTCTCGGCGACAGCGTGGAGATAGCCAACTACACGATACAGTTCTACGACGTAAGTACAAACTGGAGCCTCGTCACCATTCAGGTGCTCCACCCAGGGGGTGCCCAGCTCTTCTTCCTGAAGGAGGGGGAGACCGGCTACTTCCCATCGCGAGGCTCAGAGGTATTCGACGTGACGGTGCAGTCAATAGACCGTGCGGAGGGCACGGTAACCCTGCTCATATCCTCCCCACTGAGGACCGTCAGAAAAGACCTTGAAATGACAAAAAACGAGACTGTTGTCCTCAATTCCAACGTTCAGATTCACCTGTACGATTCCTGGGAAAACGGTGCCAAACTTGGAGTTAAGATACCGCCCTACTCGGGCTTCATAACGTTCACCCTCCGCAGGTTTGAGGGAAAGTCCTTTACTTATCCCCTCTCTGAATCACTCCGCTATGAGAACTACCTCCGCGTCTCGCTGGTCTCGGCATCGCCGTCTTCCGCGGTGTTGGACGTTTACATGCCAGCCCTGGACGCCGACAACCTGACGCTCACCACCATTCCCGCAGGCAACTCCTCTGTGCCGGTGAAACTGAAGCAGCCAAAACCCTACGTCCCGGTATACTCCGGCTACCTGTTCACCGGCGAGTCCGTCAGTGTCACTACAGGAAACGGGACATACGGCGTCCTCCTGACGGGAATTGAAAACGGCTCCGCGACTATTAAACTGGAGAAGAAAAGCGGGAACTCCACATCACTCACCCTTTCCCCCGGCAGCGAACCGGTCCAGGCAGAGGGCTTTGCACTCATGCTATCCCTTGGAAACATCGACTCCGAGCACGGCAGGGTTTTCCTCAACGTGTATGCCCCAACGGGCTCCTCTGTCAGGGCTCCGAGAAGACCCGCCAATGTAAACATCTCCATTAGTGCCATCCCCACCAGCCTCATGCTTGGAGAGGAAGTCGCAGTTTACATAAACGTGGAGAACCTTGGACCTGGTGATGCCAGGGACCTCGTTGTGGCCGCACCCATACCATCAGGCTTCGAGCTCGTAGGAAACGAGACAGGATGGTCGGTTGGAGATCTTCCGGCTTATTCCCGTGTTCCAGCCCTTGTCTACATCCTCCGCCCAACTTCGCCCGGCGAGTTCAAGATTTCAGGCGTCATGGCAACGTACTACAACGAATCGGGCTCAAGGATCCAGGTTACCGCAGGGCCGGAGACTGTAAGGGTCTACTCACTTCCGGAGCTTCAGATGAACGTTCTGGCCTCCAACTCAACCTACGGCGGAAACTGGGGAACGTACGTGAAGACGGAGAAGAACCGCCCGGTGACTCTCCTCTTCAACATCTCTGCGGGGGGGGACAACCCAAGCTTCGAGTTCGTTAAGGATGCAGCCATCCACGTTGAGTATCCTGCTGGTGTCGTTGGCCCGGCACTCATAGGAGTGGGCAATATAAGCGCAGGAAAGAACGTTCAGAAGGCCATCCAGGCCAGAGTTCTCTCAGAGGGACACTTCCCCATCAAAGTCTCACTGACTTACAAGGACCCGCTTGGAAACGAACACGAGCTCGACATCGGCACGGCCATCGTCCTGGACAGCACACCTCCAAAGGTCGTGGTGAAGGAGGAGACAGTTCATGTCTACCCCAGTGAGGATCAGCTCCCATCCTTTGTGAACCAGAGCCTCCAGAACTCCACGAACGCGACGGCCCTTGCCCAGAGGCTCCAGGGAGTTATATCCTACTACCTGCCGAAGGAGAGCGGACCGGACTACTGGAAGATGGCCTCGGTTATCCTCCTGATATTGGCACTAATCCTGGCGTATCTGGCCTACGGGTACTACAGGGAGGTTCAGATTTTCCGCAGGGCCCTCCTGAGGAAAAGGAGGAGCAGGCCGGGAGGACTTCCAAAGCGGTGGAAGCGCGACGAGCTGGAGCAGCTCATAAGGGAGCTCAGGGTCGAGATGATTGAGAAGTTTGAGAGGCGTTAGGGAGGCCAATTTTTTAAACCCCTCCCACTTCTTTTTCATCATGAGCGAGTTTAAGTTCAAACAGGTTATGGTCACGAGAAGGGATCTCAAGCTCAGCAAGGGCAAATTCGCAGTTCAGGTCGCACACGGTGCCGTTACCGCAGCGCTTAAGGCCCAGAAGGAGAAGCTCGAGTGGTTCAAGGCATGGTTCCACGAGGGGCAGAAGAAGGTCGTTGTTAAGGCGGAGAACCTTGAGGAGCTCTTCAGACTAAAGGCGGAGGCAGAGAAGCTCGGCATTCCAACTGCCCTCGTCAGGGACGCCGGTTTGACCGAGATTCCGCCGGGGACGATAACCGTTCTGGCGATCGGCCCCGCTCCGGAGGAGCTGGTTGATAAGGTTACCGGACATCTGAAGCTGGTGTGAAGCATGGACTACCGCGAGTTCTTTTCTCAATTCCGCTACCTGAGCGAGACCCCCGGGATAGGGGGGAGGATCAAGAGCCGGCCCGAGGATTTTATCGTGATTGAAGATCCCCTGCCTTCTATCTTCGAGGGGAGAAAGCACGCGATATTTCTCCTCAAAAAGAGGAACTGGGACACGATGGCGGCCGTGAAGGAGATAGCCAAGCGGGCCGGAATAAGGCACCGCGATATCGGCTTCGCCGGGACCAAGGACAGGCACGCCGTGACCTACCAGTACATAAGCGTGCCGGCGGACGCGAAGGAGAAGGTTGAGGAGGTTCAAATAAGGGACATCGAGCTGAGGTTCGTCTCCTACGGGAGGTTCATCAGGCTCGGCCACCTCATGGGGAACCGCTTCAGGATAATCGTCCGCGACGTCGGTGAGGGAACCTTTGAGAGAGCCAAGGCAATAGTAAGGGAGCTCCGCGAGAAGGGTGGCTTTCCGAACTACTTCGGCTACCAACGCTTTGGGGAGAAGCGCGTTACAAACCACCTCATCGGAAAGCTACTTCTGCAGGGGGACTTTGAAGGGGCAGCAAGGCTATTTCTCGGCGCCCACGAGGGGGGGATGGAAGGGGATGAGGCGAGAAGACATTTCTGGGAGACCAGAGATGTTGACAAAGCACTGGAGGAGTTTCCCAACTTCCTGAGGTACGAGAGGGCCATGCTCCACCGCTACAAGGAAACTGGAAGCTGGAAGAGGGCCTTCCTGAGCCTTCCGCTTCCGATAATGCGTATCTTCATCCACGCCTACCAGAGCTACCTCTTCAACCTCTACATCTCAAGGCGCATCGAGGAGGGGTTGCCCCTCAACGAGGCCCTAGTTGGGGATATAGTCGTTGGGATGAAAGGAGGCATCCCCTACCGCGACAGGACCTACCGCGTCACAGAGACCAACGCCAACTTCGTGAACGGGAAGATAAGGAGAAACCGGGCTATGGTTTCAGGCCCGCTCTTCGGCTTCGCCATGAGGCGCGCAAAGGGGGTTCCGGGAAGGCTCGAAGAGGAAATCCTTGAGGCGGAGGAAATCTCGCTTGAGGTCTTCAAGGGGCTACCAAAGCCGATGGCCGAGCCAGGGGGAAGGAGGGAGCTCTTGATAAGGCCTCTCGGGCTGACTTATGGCTACGTCCCCGATACTGGCATGTGCTTCCGCTTCTTCCTCCCAAAGGGCGTCTACGCCACGAGCGTCCTGCGAGAGATTATGAAGAACCACTGAACACGGAAAGGTTTAAAAACGGAATCCGCCTTCCTAACTTGACAACCGGATGAACGATGAGGTTTCGGAGGGATGAAAGATGGCGAAGCCGAGCTACGTGAAGTTTGAGGTTCCAAGCGAGCTTGCAGAGAAGGCCCTTGAGGCCGTCGAGGTCGCTCGCGACACAGGAAGGATAAGGAAGGGCACCAACGAGACCACCAAGGCCGTTGAGAGGGGTCAGGCCAGGCTCGTTGTAATCGCTGAGGATGTTGATCCCGAGGAGATAGTTGCCCACCTCCCGCCGCTGTGTGAGGAGAAGGAGATACCGTACATATACGTTCCGAGCAAGAAGGAGCTCGGTGCCGCCGCCGGGCTTGAGGTTCCCTCGGCCAGCGTTGCCATAGTCGAGCCCGGTAAGGCCCGCGAGCTCGTTGAAGATATAGCCACGAAGGTTAAGGAGCTTATGAAGTGAGCTCCTTTTCCTTCATTCACATCAAATTCATCGCGAGGTTTTAAGGGGTGTGAAGAATGAGCGACGAAGGCTTTCCCGCTGAGGTTATAGAGATCATCGCAAGGGCCGGCGTCACCGGTGGCGTCACCCAGGTCAAGGTTCGCGTTCTTGAGGGCCGCGACAAGGGCCGCGTCATCAGGAGGAACATTAAGGGGCCGGTCCGCGTTGGTGACATAGTCATCCTCAGAGAGACCGAGCGTGAGGCCAGAGAGATCAGGAGGAGGAGATGAAGATGGCCCGCTGGAACGTCTGCTCCTACTGCGGAAAGGAATTCGAGCCGGGAACGGGCAAGATGTACGTCAGGAACGACGGCAGAGTCCTGTTCTTCTGCTCCAGCAAGTGTGAGAAGCTCTACTTCATGGGCAGGAACCCGAGGAAGCTCAAGTGGACCAAGGCCTTCCAGGAGGCCCGCCTCCAGAGGGCCAAGAGGAAGTGATTTCTTTTTTCTTTAGTAATTTTAATTCAATGTATGTCTCTTCTAATTGTTAATAGATCAGACAAAAAACTTAAATACTATGAACACATTGGTTATATCGACAACCCTACTGGGGGGGTTGGATGCGACAAAAAATGGTGTGGTTCGTACTCGGAGTGCTAATTGGAAGTCTATTTGTGGTTTGGGCCCATCCACTGCAGGATGATCAACAATACGCTAATCCCTCCGTGGAAACATTCAACGGAGCCAACTACACCGCACATCTCTTTTATACCAGGAATGGTTTACCAATCGATGGGGAGTCCCTTGCAAAGAAGATTGAGCTTCTAGTTGATAAAGGTGCTCCAAACACCGGACTTCACGCCTACGCCGTTCCCAATTTGCCGGACGGCGTTGTCCTTCTTGGATACGGAATAAAGGTCATGAAGAACGGCCGCACAGAAACCTACATAATAGCCGCAAAAAAGGGCGCTACTCCCGGGAAGAACGTGAGGATGAAACTCCTTAGATGGGCAAAGGAAAAGCCGAACTTCGCAGGCAAAATTTCAATGGGTACATACGGACCCTTCGAGGGATGGAAAGTCAAACTCTCAAGCAACACCGGGAAAGAAAAAACTGCAGTAGAAGCGGTCAGCCCCTACTGGTACGACATTGGCCCGGCGGAGATACAGCTAACTTATCCCCCTTACGGAGACATATACATGAGATTTCACCTTTACATAATGTTCCACGACGGAGATCCCCAGTGGGACTACTTCCTCCTCGCTCCCGGAAGGGACGGGGACGGTAAATACGAAATCGACCCAGGATACGGGCAGAAAGCCATGGGGATAAGCAATTACGGGGATTACGTAACGTTCTCAGCGATGATACTCCACGACTGGAACCTCGATCCCGCCCTCGACCCGCACATAGAAACGGCAGAGCCCCTTGAGAACGGTGAGAACCAAAAGGATAGGGAAGTCCAGATAACCATCGGTGTTCAGCCATCTCTAACATTTACGGCGGTGTTCCCTAGCTCTTACATGTTTCCCTCTGTGGCCAGGTCAACCCAGAAAGCCGCCTGGCTCCTCGAATTTGCGGGGAGTGCAGCAGACTCAAGGTACTCCTTCAAAACAAACGTCGCTTCATGGGCAAAGGTCAAACAGTCCGCATTGAGGGATGGGAGGTGGCACCCCATAGTCAAGGCTAAGTTCCAGGCCAACTTCATAGAGAAAGATGAATACAAGCAGACCCACACGGGCTCGGAGATTCTAACGTGGTACGTGAAGGTCGGTTAATTTCTCTTTTTTGCATCTTTCTGATTTATGCAATCGAAATGGATAAATACTCCACCCCTAAACTTCTCAGGTGATCATGATGAGCTGGAGGGAGAGGCTCGGTTTGGTTCACATCTACACCGGAAACGGAAAGGGGAAGACGACGGCCGCCTTCGGTCTGGCGGTAAGGATGCTGGGTTCAGGCGGCAGGGTTCTGATACTCCAGTTCATGAAGGCTCCAAAGGTATACGGGGAGCAGAAGAAGATCGAGGAGTGCGGGGCCGTTATAGAATCCTACGGATTGCCCAAATTCGTTCACGGAAAGCCGGACGAGGAGGACATAGAAGCGGCCAGGAGGGCCCTTGAGAGAGCGAGAGGGACGCTTTCAAGCGGTGAGTGGGATCTCGTTGTTCTCGATGAAATCTGCGTCGCTTTGGGCTTTGGCATGCTTTCCGTCGGGGAGGTCAAAGAACTCATCAGGAACAAGGCCAAAAACACCGAGCTGGTTCTGACGGGCAGATACTGCCCTGAAGAACTCTTCCGGATGGCAGACTACGTCACGGAGATGAGGGAGGTAAAGCATCCATACCAGAGAGGAGTCCTGGCCAGGAGAGGAGTGGAGTACTGAGACTGGGGATAACCTGTCTTTCATGAACTTTTGAAATAGATATCGAGTACATGGACCTGCACCAAGCCAGGGTCAGGCAACTTTCAATTTTCGATTGGAGTATTACTCTCCTTCAAAAAAACAATGGAGGATCCAGCGGCCAAATTTACGATTATATAGATTCGAAAAGATTATAAGTAAAAGTTGTATTATTGAAAACGGGCACGATACTGTCTACGGCATCTCCTCCGAAGAAATGCCCATCGTCTTCGATCAGGAGGTGGAAGAATGAAAAGGGGGTTATCACCTTTTTTCATTTTCCTTTTGTTCGTCATGGTCATCCCGCACACCAGCGTAAGCGCGTTTCAGACTGATTTATGGCCACTAAGCGACGATATGAGGATAGTCAGTTACCCATATCCCCCATGTGGGGAGACCATGGACTTGACAGAGAGGCCCTTCTATACATGGGAAAACAGCACCCATCTAATCAAAGTAGCAGGGCCTGTTCTGGTTAATTGCAGGGGAACCGAAAACTTCTCCATATTGATAAATAACACTTATGATATTACATTCCAGGATTACATCCTCCTCAAAAATAGAACGATGGTACCAATCAATGCCACTGCGACGATAATAAACGTTACGGTAAAAACGAAGGATAAGGAGTACTCCCCTATCGAACTCTGGACAGACAATACAACACTTGAATACCTGCCTTACAACTCCACGTATGAGCTTGTTGTAATGAACTTCACCAACTTGGTGCTTCCGTGGGGTTCTGTATTCGATTTGGCCTATGGAAGTCGTAACCCCCAAGATTATGGATGGCCGGTTAACATGACTATCAAAATGTTAATCAACAAAAGAACAGGAGAAGGGTATCTAATTGACAATGGATCTTTAAAATATGTAGGAGATACACCTTTTTGGAGCCCTCTTATTAAGCCCGAAAACTTCGCGAAGATGATTTTAGACAATGCTCAGAACCTGATCGATGAGATAAAATCAAACCCTTGGGTGGTGGAGCAGGTTTTGAATAAAGCAAACAAAGCAAAAAACCTCACTGAGAGGTCCAACCTGATATATAGTCTAGCTGAGAAGATGACCGGGAGGATTCTGGTGCCCAAGCTTACCTACCTTGGAAGAGCAATGTACCTTTACAGTGACTTCATAAACGCTACCAGTGAACATGCGATTATTCCAGGTTTTAACGCATCCTCCGGAGATTACGTATACCTCCCACAATTTGGGGTGCCAATAAACCACACGTTCTGTGTCAAAACGAATGCAACCTGGATCTCCATCCCGGAGCAGATTAACGGTATTCCCGTATCAAACTACACAAGAAAGGCCTTAATAGACTACACTCACGGAGATTCCTCTGAACTGATGGAGCTTTTGAGGGATTCCCTCCTGAAACAAAAGGTTTATCTTCCAAGCTTAATGGTGGGCTATGGGGACAAATGGGCGGTGGTTGCATTAGATTTACCTATGGACATCAACAAAACTGGTGTCTTCGTAGTCCCCCTCCCGACAAAGTACGTGAGGGCATTCAACGCCTCCTACCTCCTTGTGGAACCCGGAACAGTTAACAGGTTCCATGTGAAGTACGACCCATCATTTTTCACTCCTGATGAAGTGGTAGAAGAATGGCAAAAGGTTGGAAACTGCTATATGCTCCTTCGCAATAACATAGAAAACACGTTTCTGGAGATCCTTGATAAGGAGGGGAGCAGCGGATTCAACGCAAGTGAGTTTGAGAGCATTTATCCCTTATTAGAAAAACAGCTACACCTCTGCGGCTTTAATGTTACACCCACCGAAAACTCCCTGTCCAGAGGTAACTCAACCTCTCAGTCCCATCCGATGAGTTCTCCAGCAACCTCCTCTAACGAAAAGAAAAAGGATATTTGCGGCCCTGCGTTCCTTGTCCCGCTAGCGTTGATTCCAGCATGGCTGTGGAGGAAGAGGCGATGAGTCCTCATGCTTTAAATTTTCGATTGGAGTATTACTCTCCTTCAAAAAAAACAATGGAGAACTCAACAGCCCAATTTACAATTAAAGAGATTCGAAAAAATTATAAGTAAAAGTTGTACTATTGAAAACGGGCACGGTAGTGCCCATGGGTGGATAACCATGTGGAAAAAGCTGGTAAGCCTCCTCGGAGTATTAGTTTTAGCAGCCGCCATAACAACACCAGCAGTCGGAGCCGCAGATACCGACACTATAGTCGGAACTGAAGTCTATTATCAGACGGGCGTGTATTGGTCAGGGGTTGATAGTGCAACCCTAGTTAGAACAGTCAGTCCAACCGCAGGAGGTGCCACTCCTTCAGTGTTGGTTACAATTCCCTGGGACGGACTTGCCACTGCGAATATGATAATAGTCAATCAGTTCAGTGGTATTCAGACCAACACTGGAGATACCCAGAAGTTCACTGAGGCTATGGGGTCCGTGTTCTATGGGGAGGGAAGTTATCATACTTTCTCAGATCCTACTGGAGAGAGATATGATAAGTACTGGGTATCCCCGACAACTATGTATGTAACATCTGGAAGGAGTGGAACCACGATTACTACTGAATACTCACTAACTATATATGCCGAATCCAAAGCTGAGGCAGAAGCCAAGATAAAAGCTGGTTTTGAGGCTCTTGGAATTGGAGCCGAGGTCTCAGTGATTGCATCCCAAACAGTAGGTACAAAGGTTGGATACACCGTTAAGGTAACGACCTCATTATACAAGTACTATTATACCACAGAATACATCGGGACAATCCAGAGACATTACCATATAGAGTCTAACTCCAACTTCATCCCAACCTTCTTGGGCAAGGGAAGTCTTATAACCTCGGCAGGGGACTCCTACGATCGCTATGACTTCAAGGATTTTAATTTGTTCAAGCGGCCCGTCTTTTATAGTTATGAAGATGTTGACTTGGAGTCATTAGGGCATTATGGGCAGTTAACTACCTAAGGAGGTGGGATCGTGAAGAGCTCTAAGTTCTTTTTCTCCTTTTTTGTTCTGTCAGTTTTCATCCTGGGATCTTTTTATATGTCCCCTGCAATCGCGGGAAACATTACCTCAAATACTAATACTGATTCCTCAATTTCAGATGATGGAGATATAAACTTCATAGTCCTCTGGCCCCTCGACGCGAACTTCAAAATAGTCCAGTTTAATATCAGCTCGTGCACCCTCTACCCTTACCTGAAAAACCGCCTGATCGGTTATTACGTAAACTCCACAGAAGCGCTGGAGATAATGGCCAACGTTTACATCGGGTGCCCCAACGTCTCGGGGATGAAGGTGGAGGTTCTTTCTCCTAAGATCACGCGGAAGGGAGAAAACTTCAGGTACGTTACCGTTCCGGTCAACGTGTACACCAACCTGCCGTTTCCATATCCGGTTGAGTTAAGGTCGAGCAACGTTTCAATATCCTACGAGTACCACAACTCGACCCATTTCTTCCTAGTGATAAAAATGCTCAACATCACGGTATCACCAGAGCTCAGAGATACCTTCGGCACGTCTGATCCGGCTCACTTCGGCTGGCCGGGGAACATGACCATCCGCTTCCTCGTGAACCGCGGAACCGGTGAAGCATACCTCATCGACGGTGAGGAGAAGAGATATGTGGGAACGCTGCCTCTCTATCTCCCCGAGTTCAATCCCAGGCGCTACCTTCAGACCATCAAGGAGAACGCCTTTAACTTCGTTCAGAGCGTGAAGTCGAACCCGTGGGCGATAAGGGAGATAGTCGAGAGAGCCCGGCTCGCCAACTCCACACTGGAGAGGGACAAGATCATAAGCGGGGCGGTTATGAACCTCAGCGAGAGGATACTCCACGTGAACCACCGGTACTTAGGACTTCCCATTAAAATCAAAAGCAACACCATCGTAAGCCCAGCTGTGGACATGTGGAGGAACACCACCAAGCCCCGTGCCAACATAAGCGCGATAATATCCCCCCGGATACAGAACCTCACGAAAAAGGCCGTTTTGGAGTACCTTGAGAGCGGAAACGAGAGCGGCATAATCGGGGTGGTCAATCAAACTCTTTACATGAAGAAAAGCTTCATTCCCCCCATAGCCACGAACGTTTTCATGAGCGTTGATATTCCTGTGAACACGAGCGACTTTCTGCCGCTGCCCCTTCCCGAGGAATACGGGGAGAAACTTGGGGCGAGGTATATCTTTGTCCTTCTTCTCAGGAATGCTGAGAAATACCCTTACATACACTACGACCGCAGGATTTTTGATCCTGACAAGATCTCTGAGGAGTGGAAGAACCTGACACTATTCCTCTCGCTCCTAAGGTCAAAGGTTTACAATGAACTCTCGGAGGCGCTCTACCCTAGCGTGCCCAGCGGGGAGGTCAACTACACCAAGTTTGACAGGCTTTACAAGGATGTTTCCTCAATGATAGGCGAGTACCTCAAAGAAGTCTATGGAGCGGCCTTAGATTCTGAACCAAGCAGTCCAACCGGTGCGGAGGAGAGGGAAACATCGAACCACGAACCGAATACGTCTACCATGACCAACAAAGGGCATATCTGTGGGCCAGCTTTTCTTGTTCCGCTGGCATTGATTCCAGCATGGTTGTGGAGGAAGAGACGATGATTCCCTATGCTTTAAATTTTCGATTGGAGTATTACTCCCATGTCAAAAAACAATGGAGGACTCAACGGTCAAATTTACAATTAAAGAAATTCGTAAAATTTACAAGTAAAAGTTGTGTCATTGAAAACGGGCACGGTAGTGCCCGGAGGTGGATAACCATATGGAAAAAGGCTTCTTTCAGCCCGGAATCATCCTACACTCACACATACTACCGTAGCTTCAAAGTTGGGACGGGGGGCATGCTCTATTTCATAGGGCCTGAACAGGTCTACGGACTTGGAGACTATGCAATGCCCTTAGACTTTGAGGAGGTGAACGAATGAAGAGGCTTTCTCTCTTTTTTATTTTTGCTCTCCTTATCACATCAGGTTATGCCGCCGCCAGTCAGGTGAACGTGTACCCACTAACGAAAGACCTCAAGATGATA
The DNA here is from genome assembly GCA_027075325.1 of Thermococcus sp. Lineage (GTDB taxonomy): Archaea > Methanobacteriota_B > Thermococci > Thermococcales > Thermococcaceae > Thermococcus. Next base: position 198,379 of record JALTBN010000051.1, read on the forward strand.
CCATATCCCATCCCTCAATGCAGTCAGATTGATAAAATTACAGACTTATACTACAAGGTCAACGACACGTACTGGATAGCCGTTGTTGGCCCGATAAAGATCGGTTGCCCCGGAGTGAAGAACATATCGGTCAAAATACTCGGGGTCAAAAACTTCACCATCCCTCAGTACAACCTAACCTTGACCGTAATAAACACTACTGTCAAAACTGGACAGAAGGAATACGAACCGCTGGGCCTTGTTGCGAGAAACGTGACGATTGAGTATAAACAGTATAATAAGACGCACGAGATCGTAACAATAAAACTTGAGAACATGAAAATGTACTGGAGCTATGCCCTCCAGGATTATGTCTACCACAATCTCACCCCAGAACACTATGGATTTCCCTCAAACATTACAATAAAACTGCTTGTAAACAGGAAAACCGGGGAGGGATACCTTCTCGACAACGGGACAGAGAAATACGTCGGCGTCACTCCTCTGTGGAACCCCGCTTTATACCCATCAGAGTATCCTCGCCTCGTTCTCCAGAACCTTAAAAACGTCATTAACCAGATCAAGGCGAACCCATGGATCGTTGAAAACGTCATTCAAAAGGTAAAGCTCTCCAAGAACGTAAGCGAGTCCAACGAGCTCTTAAATTCACTCGCCCTCAACTTGACAGATCAGGTCATGGGCCTGAGGGTTACATATCTTGGGCGGGAAATGTACCTGGAGGAGTTCATCACTAACGTTACCCCCCGCAACAGGATCATTGGTTCCAATTATACTGGGTGGATTACTCTTCCCACTTTCATGCTTCCCGTTGAGGGAACGTACCTCATAAGAACCTACCAAACCGGATGGGGAAGCCTACCCATCAGGATAGACAACATGTCCTCGGACAAGTATGTGGAGAAAGTCCTGAAGGATTACATGAAAACAAGAAACGATGAAGAACTCAAAAAGCTCATAGTCGCAGGCATATTCCACAAGAGAGTTTACCTGCCACTGCTCGTTGATTCTGATGATATTCATCATAAGATTACCGCGGTGAGCTTTACCCTCCCGCCCAGCGGAGAATCGCACCTTCTGGTTCTCCCCCTGCCCCAAAAATACGCGGAGGCCTTCAACGCTTCATACCTAATGTTGAACTTCGTAGGGCCCAGGAGCATAGTTGTCAAGTACGACCCAAACCTCTACACCCCAGAGGGACTTATCACGGGATTGAAGAGGGAGGAAACCTGCATGAATATGATCAGATCAACTCTCATTGACAACTTTACAAACACTTTATCTGAGTTCGAAGGGAGCGGGATGAACGTTTCGAAGCTGGATAAGGTATACTCCAGTATCGTAAACAAGATGGAGCAGTGTGGCTTTAACGTGACGGAGAGAGATTCCCAGCCAATAACTTCCAGTGTTAATCTGGCGGGGAGTGCACCAGGTCCAAGCACTAGTGTGAGTGGAACTCCGGAGTCAAGCAAAGGGGAACATGGAATCTGTGGGCCAGCTTTTCTTGTTCCACTGGCGTTGATTCCGGCATGGCTATGGAGGAAGAGGCGATGACTCCCTATGCTTTAAATTTTCGATTGGAGTATTACTCTCCTTCAAAAAAAAACAATGGAGGATCCAACGGCCAAATTTACGATTATATAGATTCAAAAAAGTTATAAGCAAAAGTTGTATTATTGAAAACGGGCACGGTAGTGCCCATAGGTGGATAACCATGTGGAAGAAACTGGTAAGCCTCCTCGGAGTATTAGTTTTAGCAGCCGCCATAAATTGGAGAAATGGCAAGTTAAGGGGTGAGCTAAACATGAGAATGAAAAGAAGTTTTGCCCCTATTTTCCTTATTTTCCTTCTTTTTATTCAGACGTTCTTAAATGCCTCCGCTTTTGTCTCAGCTCAGAATGATAACCAAAACGAGAAAGTAACATTTCCAGTCGTTATCTGGCCATTGAACGGAAGCTTCAAAGTGATACCATACCACGTAAACGGCTGCATTCTATACCGGGAAAACAGAACCCTGGGGTATACCATCAACTCAACCTCAGCGGTCTTTGTTAAAGGGAACCTCTACGTTAACTGCAAAAACGTTACCGGTACAAGCATTGTCATAGCGGGGGAAAGCAGTAAAACAGAAAACAATTACACAACAACAACCATAACGCTCAACATTTATATGAACACGCCGTTTCCAGAGGTTGAAGAACTCCGTTCTAAAAACCTGACGATAGAATATGACTATTACAACGAAAGCTATGCCCTTGTAAGGGTGATCTTTTCCAACGTGACTGTTTCTCCGGACATAGGCTGGGCATTCGGCTCGTTAGACCCTGCCCAATACGGCTGGCCGAGGGAGATAAAACTCTCATTTCTCGTGAACAGGAATAACGGTGACTCATACCTGATTGATAACGGTTCGAAGAGGTACGTTGGAACCCTCCCACTTCTGATGCCCCAGTTTGATATCGTGAACTACCTCAACAGTGCGGTTAAAAACGCACGGGCTTTTGTTCAGGGGGTAAAGGCAAACCCCTGGGTGATTGAGAACATCATAAACAAGGCGAAGATGAGCTCCGGCTTTAATACCTCGATGATAATATCCAATGCGACGTTAAACTTCACATACAGGATATTCAGCGTTAAAGGCATCTACCTTGGGCTGCCGATAAAACTGGCTGCAGAAGGAAACGAATCCTCTGTCTATGCTCCCAGGGTCAACTTCTCAATGATCCTGCCCACACCCTGGGTGAATATAAGCAGGATACACAGCAACGATACGGTGGAAGCCATAACAAAATATGTCAAAACAGGGAATGCCAGCGTACTCAAGGACGCAATAGGGCACACTCTGTACTGGAAAGAGACGTATTTACCGGGTCTATCAACAAACCATTTAATCGCCACACACATCCCGCCAAAACCGGGAGACATCATAGTTCTGCCACTGAGTAAGGAGTACGAAGAGCAACTGAACGCGCCATACGTCCTGTTCTACATTACTTTAAGCTCCGGCCAGTACCTTCACGTTAAGTACGATCCCAGGGTCCTCAACCCATTGAAGGCGGAGGAGGAGTGGAAGAGATACGGCTCCTGCGTTCCCCTCATAGAGAGCGACCTCTTTCAGAGCCTCTCGAACTTCATGAACGACGCACTTACAACGGGGAAGATAAACCAGACCAAGCTCGATGATGTATATCTGACCGTCAAAAAAGACGTGACCGAATGCCTCGGTCAGAATGCTTCAGAGATCAGTGGGGGGTCTCTGCCCCAGGGAAACACTACCCAACAGAGAACGACAAGTTCCAGCTCCACGCCAGCGACCCCTCTTAATGAGGCATCTACAAGCAAGAATAAGGGCATCTGTGGGCCAGCGTTTCTTGTTCCGCTGGCGTTGATTCCAGTATTGCTATGGAGGAAGAGAAGATGAAACCCCCTTCTCCCACTTTTAAGAGTTCACCGTGCCCGTTCATGCTATAACTCCTATGTGATATCGAAAAACCTGAATGGAGGTTGAAAAGATGAAGGCCCTGCTGAAGAACGCGTTTTCAGACTACCTCCAGGTTGAGGTGCTTGCGGTCATTCTGGCAGCGGTGATGGTCGCAGCGGTCACGTCCTACATAGCGGCGGATTCCGTATACAAGGCGTCGATCATCGGGGGCTCTGTGACCCCTCTCCTCGGAGCCCCGGGTCACCTTTCGGGGCAGGTTCAGGAGAAGGCGCCGGACTACTACGCCTCCCAGTACCTGACGATAAAGGAGAGGATAGCGGGCTTGTTTGGGGCCCTCGTGTGGTCGAACTCCAGCCTGCTCTCGTCCGTTTACGTTGTGGCGGTTATGATAGCCCTCTTTCCTCTAATGTACAGAGTGAGGTCTTCTTTCGTTCCCCTGCTCTTCAGGGAGAGGGCCTCCCCGACAAAAACCGCTCTGACGGGCCTCGCGGTTTCTTTAGTTCTCTTCCTTCTCCTGGCGTTTTCGGCACTCTTTCCCCTGGGAGTGGTCTCGCTGAAATGGCTCTCCGGGATAAGCAAGGACTCACTCGTCCTGTTGAGTTCCATCCTCATTTCCCTCCTCCTGACGGCCGCCCTCGCAGTCTACTCAACCTACATTCTGTGGGGCAGGCTCGACCTCTCCATAGTCTTCACCCTTCTACTGGCGTTTCTCCTCTCCGGAAAGCTCGGCTTTGAGTGGAGAACGGTGTGGGTTTACCTCGGCACCTCCGCGGGCCTAATCGCCGTCATGGTCTACTCATTCCACAGGAGGTGGATGAGCGTATGAACTGGTCAAGAACTTTAGTAACAATAGCGACACTCTCAATCCTGCTCTCGGCTTCGGTCGCAGTACTCGGAATTCCCTACTGGAGCCCCCTGAAGTCGTCGATGCACGCTGAGATAAGGCTCGACCAGGCAGATCAGCTCCTGAAGTTCGGCAAGGCCGTTGACAGAAACGTTACCTACTCATTCGATGTCTTCTGGCCCCTTAAAGCAGGAAAAACCAGACTCAGTGTGGGCCTCGCCAACCTCGCCTGCCCCAAGAACGTCAACTACACGATTAAGGTCGTTACAATGGACGGAAAGGTCTTTCAGGGATCCGGCCCTGAAAGCTTTGAATTCAGCAGGAGAGATCCATTCCTTTACCTCCACGTCAGCGTTGAAGTCCCGAACTCCTGTCAGGCTCTCCCGAGCAGAAACGGTCCGGAGGTGGTGATAGATGCCAGCTCGTGAGCTCGCCAGCGTTAAAGACCTCAAGGTAAAGTTCCGCTACAACATAGCCCTCGACGGAGTAACCATCGACCTAAAGGGAAACAGGGTTCTCCTTCTCGGCTCCAACGGCTCTGGAAAAACGACCCTGATGCGGGTTCTTTCAGGAATCCTCAGGCCAACGGAAGGCTCGGTTAAGGTTCTCGGCCTCGATCCCTTTAAGGAGCCCTCAAAGCTTTACTCCAGAATGCTCTACGTCCGGGATGTTGAGGACATTCCTTACATGATGAGGGTCTCAAGAGTCATCGAGTATCTCTCGGAACTTTATGGTTCCGAACCCGTTAAAACCGCTGTTGAAACACTCGGACTTGAAGAACACGCCTTCAAGCGTGTCGGAGAGCTATCAAAGGGTCTTAGAAGAAGGGTGGCAATGATAGAGCCCCTAGCCTCTGACAGAGAACTCATCCTGATGGATGAACCCTTCAGTGGCCTTGACGCGACGAGCAGGATAATCATCGCTAAGGCCCTCAACGACCTGCCCAAGAAAACCGGCCTCGTCATAGCCAGTCACATACCGCTGAACCTCGGAATAGATCAGATGGTTGTTCTCGAAGGCGGAAAGCTCACGTATTCCGGTCCATACAAAGAGGATGTGGCGAGAAGGTACCTTGCCTGGATGGAGTTTGACTCCAAAAAACCTATTAACACCACCTCCTAATTACACCCGGTGTTGCCAATGGCGGAGAACAGGATAGAAAGAACCCTCGTTATTCTCAAGCCGGACGCGGTTGTTAGGGGTTTGATGGGCGAAATCATAAGCCGCTTTGAAAAGAGGGGCCTCAAGATCGTTGGGATAAAGATGATATGGATTACCCGTGAGTTAGCGGAAAAGCACTACGAGGAGCACCGCGGAAAACCCTTCTTTGAGCCGTTAATCGACTACATCACCAAGGCACCGAGCGTCGTCATGGTGGTTGAAGGGCGCTACGCGATAAGCGTTGTCAGGAAGATGGCAGGTGCCACCGACCCGAAGGACGCAGAGCCGGGAAGCATACGCGGTGACTACGGCCTCGACATAGGCGATTCCATTTACAACGTCATCCACGCCAGCGACAGCCCCGAGAGCGCCGAGAGGGAGATAAACCTATACTTCAAGCCCGAGGAGCTTTTCGAGTACTGCAAGGCCTCCGACTGGTTCTACCACACCCACGCCAGGGCAAAGAAGGAATATATGGATGAGATGGACTGCCTGGAGCGTTAGTCCATCACTATTGCCCTTTTGTTTCTTTCCTTTGCCTTCTTTCTATAAAATTCCACGTATTCCCCCATAACTTCCTGGCAGTCCTCCCTAAGGAGCACTTTCGCCCTCCTAACCATGTAAGCTGCGTTGATAAACATCAGGACAAAGGCAAGCGAGTACACGGTTAAAGCAGAGAAGACGCCCGGATGGAGGGCAAACCCGATCACAATCAGGAGAAAGAGGGTTCCGTAGCCGAAAACCTTGTTTCCCCTGCCACCCCCCCGGGAAGTCGGCCATACACTCGGCAACCTCTCTCCAGCGCGGAAACTCCTTCACGGCCTTTCCCCCGATCAGCAGGGTGTTCCCGCTCCTGTAAACATTGTAACTTACGTCATCTGTCAGGCAGTCAAGTTCCCTGTTCTTGAGTACATCCTTCATGAATTCACCGCAGGGGGCAGCTTTTAGGGATCTCAGCGGGTTTCTGATGGAGAGATAGGTGAACCCGGCAAAGAGGCCCAGGCTCAGCAGGAAGGGGAGCAATCCCCCGCTCGCCGCCAGACCTGCTCCAGCTGCAAGAGTATAACTAATTACGAGCGAGTTTCCAACCATCTCATCTATTGTCAGGGCTTTCTCCGAACGGAGCCACACGTAGGCGAGGGCAAGTGCGAAGGCCAGAGAGGTTTCGAGACCGATCACCTCGTCTGGGGTGAGGTCTCCGAAGGGGGTGCCCACGAACACCCGGGAGATTGCCATCCATCCGTCATAGAAAGCCGAAGATGAGATGTAGGTGAAGAGGGGGATTCCCATCGCGGCCATCGTCAGCTCTCCGGCCCTCCCTTTGAATTTACCGTAGATTAGAGCCGCCAAAATCCCAGCAACGGTGCCGATGACGAAACCTATCATCTCACCACCGGGCGGGATTACTATCGTGGTTTTTAATTCTTGCGCCGAACCCTTTAAAAGTCCCCGCCGGAGGTAAGGTAAGGGGTGAGGAAAATGACGAAGAAGATTAGGCAGCCCATCATCGCGGTTCTTGGACATGTAGATCACGGTAAGTGCCTCCTGCCAGATGAGAGAGTCATTCTCCCAGATGGAGGAGTCCTAACACTGAGGGAACTCTTTGAGAGAGGTAAGGAAGTCATTGAGAAAGACAACGAGAAAGAGATAAGGCTCCTGAAGAAGGCCGTTATAGCATCCACTGGCGATGGAAGGCTCTCTCTGCTTGAGAGTCCATACGTCTGGAAGCTTCGGCACAGGGGCAAAATTGTAAGGGTTAGGCTCAAAAACTGGCACAGCATTGGTGTGACCCCCGAGCATCCGTTTTTAACCACGAGGGGGTGGATGAGGGCCGACCAGCTCAAGCCCGGAGACTACGTTGCAGTTCCAAGATTCATCCACGGAAACGAGGATAAGAAAGTCTTCGTATCCCACGTAATCTCAAAGGTCTCAAACGAATGGCTCATAGCAAAGCTCGATGAGGAAGGCCTGAAGAAGGCAGAAGGACTTTTCAAGGGTGAAAAAGCATACAAAGTGAGAAGAAACGCCTTCCGCTCCGAGGACATTGAGAAGGTTGGATGGGAACACGTTGAGAGAATAGCTTTCACGCCGAGAATTCACCGCTCCGGGAAGCCCCTACACTACGTAAAGTTCCCTAAAACTGAGGAGGAATGGAAGGCCCTCTTCTATTTCGCTGGAGTGATGTTTGGGGACGGCAGCCAGGATAAGATAGCGAACAACGACGTTGAAATCTTTGAAAAACTGAGGAAAATTGAGAGCCTCGGTGTTGAGCTTAGGCGCGTTAAGAGGAGAACCTCATGGGAGATCGAGATAAGGAAAGGCAAAAACGCCCTTCTGCGCCTTCTCCGGCATCTCTTTAAATTCCCTGAGGAGAAGAAGGCCCACAGGATAAGGGTTCCCAACGTCCTCTTCATGGCACCGAAGGAATACACCGCCGAGTTCCTCAGGGGATACTTTGACACAGACGGATACGTTAACCTCAAGGACGCAAGGATAGAGATTGCAAGCGCCTCAAAGCAGTTCCTCGAGGACCTCTCGTTGGTTCTCCTTCGCTACGGCATCATTTCAAAGATATATCGCTCTGAGTACACGACCCTCGTAATCTCTGGAAGGAGAAACCTCATGGCCTTCGAGAAGCACGTCGGCTTTACAGTGAAGGAGAAGGCCGAGAGGCTCAAGCGCATCATAGAGAAGAGCAAAAAGAGTGAGCCATACCCAATATTCGAGGAACTCAAAAGGCTCAGGCTACTCTTTGGATTCACAAGGACGGAACTTAACTCATTTGTACCCTTCTACGGAAAGTATGAGGGCGAAGAAGCACCCAGCTACGAGACACTAATGAGAATTCTCGATGCCATAGAGAAAGGCTCCCCGACTCTCTCGCGCAAGCTGGCCGTTCTCGAAGGGCGCTCAAAGGACCACAACTATTTGAAGGCCCTTGAAAAGGACGGCCTGATCAAGGACGGAAAGCTGACGGAACTCGGAAGGGAACTCCTTGAAGTGTGGCGCAACAGGGAGTTCGACTCCAGAGACGTGAATTACCTCCGCAACATAGCCGAGAACTTCGTTTTCATCCCGGTCGAGGCGGTTGAGGAGGAGGAATACAACGGCTACGTCTACGACCTAACGACCGAGACCCACAACTTTGTGGCCAACGGCATATTGGTTCACAACACCACACTCCTTGACAGAATCAGACGCACGAAGGTGGCAGCGAAAGAAGCTGGAGGAATAACCCAGCACATCGGTGCGACTGAGGTTCCAATAGAGACCGTCAGGAACCTGGCGGGCCCGCTCATCAAGCTCTGGAAGGGCGAGATAAAGCTCCCCGGCCTGCTCTTCATTGACACCCCAGGCCATGAGGCCTTCACGAGCCTGCGCGCCCGCGGAGGAAGCCTTGCCGACCTCGCGGTTCTCATAGTGGACATCAACGAGGGCTTCCAGCCCCAGACGATAGAGAGCATCGAGATCCTCAGGAAGAACAGGACACCCTTCATCGTCGCAGCCAACAAGATAGACAGGATAAAGGGCTGGAAGGTCGAGGAGGACGAGCCGTTCTTGGTTAACATCAAGAAGCAGGACCAGAGGGCACAGCAGGAGCTTGAAACCAAGCTCTGGGAGCTTATCGGAAAGTTCTACGACATGGGCTTCCAGGCGAACCGCTTCGACCGCGTCCAGAACTTCACGCGCGAGCTGGCAATAGTCCCAATTTCCGCCAAATACGGCATCGGCGTCCCCGAGCTTCTCGTGCTCATAGCGGGCCTTTCCCAGAAGTACCTCGAGGAAAAGCTCAAGATAGAGGTTGAGGGGCCGGCAAGGGGCACAATTCTCGAAGTCCGCGAGGAGCTTGGATTGGGAACAACCATAGACGTCATCGTCTACGACGGAACTCTGAGGAAGGACGACACGATAGTGGTTGGAGGCAAGGATAAAGCTATCGTCACCAAAATCCGCGCCCTGCTCAAGCCAAAGCCCCTCGACGAGATACGCGACCCGAGGTTCCGCTTCGATCAGGTTGACGAGGTCGTTGCAGCCGCGGGTATAAAAATAGCCGCGCCCGGTCTTGAAGAGGCGTTAGCCGGTTCACCTGTCATAGCCGCCCGCTCGGAAGAGGAGATCGAGAAGGCCAAAGAAGAAATCCTGAGCCAGATACAGAGCGTCGTCATAAGCACCGGAAAGGTCGGAGTCATCGTCAAGGCCGACACGCTCGGCTCGCTTGAGGCCCTGAGCAAGGAGCTGAGCGAGAAGAACATCCCGATAAGGAAGGCCGACGTCGGGAACATCAGCAAGACCGATGTGATGGAAGCTCTAAGCGTTAGGGACGAGGACGAGAAGTACGGCGTCGTCCTTGGCTTCAACGTGAAAGTGAACGAGGACGCCGAGGAGGTAGCGAAGGCCAAGGGCGTTCCAATCTTCGTCGGCAACATCATCTACAAGCTCATCGAGGACTACGAGGCATGGGTAAAGGCCGAAGAGGAAAAGAGGAAGCGCGAGCTCCTGAAGAACGTGACCTTCCCTGGCGTCATCAGGCTCTACCCGGACGAGCGCTACGTCTTCAGGAGGAGCAAGCCGGCCATAGTCGGCGTTGAGGTCATCGAGGGCAGAATACGACCCGGCGTTGTCCTCCTCAAGCAGAACGGGGAGAAAGCAGGGGTTATAAAGTCCATCAAGAGCAAGAGCGACTTCGTTCAGGAGGCCAAGAAGGGTGACGCCGTTGCGGTGGCGATCGAGGGAGCTATTGTCGGCAGGCACATCCACCCTGGCGAGACGCTCTACGTGGACGTAAGCAAGAACGACGTCATTCTGCTCGCCAAGCAGCTCAAGAACGAGCTTGACGAAACCGACATAAAGGCACTAAAAATGACGGCCAAGGTGAAGGCCCAGAAGGACCCCTTCTGGAAGGCCGTCTGAGTCTCCCATTTTTAAAAAGAAAAATCAGTCCCCCCTCACGTCCAGCCCAAACCAGACCTCTGAACAGCCGCCGGAAACACCGCAGACGGAATAGCTCAGCGACCAGTACTTGGTCGGAACGGCAGAGGTCTTCTCCCAGTCTAGGTAGTCGTCGTCGAGGAGTATCGTTATACCCACGTTGCCCATCGGGTCGTCGTCGTTGCCCCACTTCCCGGAGTCGCTCTCCCAGCCGGCATACTCCATGTAGAGGAAGGGAACCCTCGCATCGTCCAGTTCGAGCATGACGAGGTTGGGATCCAATCTTACCTTGTTCCCGAGGACGTACCTGTGCGGGAGCTTTGAATCGGCGCAGGAACCCCTGTGAAACGTCAGACCTTCACTGGAGCGCACGGGATAGGAGTAGGCGTAGCCATCGGGGACTGCAACGTCAACCTGGACGCCCTCCAGCCCCCTTGTCTCTCCGTTGCTCACAAAGCCCGAGCAGGCCCGTGCGTAGTAGTAATACTCGTCGTCTCCAGGCTCGGTGTCCTTGGTGAAGCTCACCCCAAGGAGTTCTGCCTTCAGGTGGTTCCTGTAGAGTATCCTCGGCACCTCGACCTCGTAGATGACGTAGGTGACGCGCATGTTGCCGTCCTTGGATTCCGAAACCACGCGGTAGCCCCTTGTAAAGTCGGCCTCGTTGGGCTTGAGGATGTAGACGGCGTTACCGACCTTGTCCGGTTCGGCTCCGGCAAGCCACTCGAAGACGCTTCCCCAGAAGTCGTCGGCGCTCTGGCCCGTTGCAAGCCAGTTCATCCACATCGCGCCCCTGTAGGCGTAGTCAGCTATCGTGCCTATCTCCCCGGTGGCCATTCCGATGGCGAAGTCCGTTAGGAAACCCACGCTCTTGGTCACGTATTCGCCAGGCTCGTCCCTGTCCCAGCCTGCTGTTTCGAGGACGATGACGCGGTATTTTTCGGCTTTCTCCATTGGCATCGCGATTATCGGATAGCCGTTAACGAACGCACTGCCAAGGCTCCCGGTTGCCATCTCATCGTGGTAGAGGAGCCTGCTGTTGTCTTCAGCTTCAACCCAGTGGGCAACTGGGTAGCCGAAGGTGTAAATCCGGCTGTAGTTTATCGGGTAGAGCTTGCCCTGCGGCCAGCTCACTCCATAGGTCCACGATGAGAGCTGTATCTCGCCCTCGGCCTGATCCTTGTTGCCCTTTATGAAGACGTCCTCCACCACTACAACAAGGTAGCTGTCAACGTCCTTCTCGATGGACATCCCGTTCTCTGCATCCAACCAAAGGTTGCTTCTGGCCGGGAAGCGGTCTATCCAGTTCGCGAGCCAGAAGCGGAAGCTCCTCCAGGGGATTAAACCGAAGAGGTTCTCCACCCTAAGGCTAACCTTTCTGCCGAGCTGAGTGTTCTCCATTCTCACATGCCCCTCGCGGAAGAGGTTCCCGTTGGAGTCGAGGAGCCTGAAGTTATCCTCAGACACCTTCAGAACCCAGTTTATCCTTCCGTCGTCCGTGCTGTCTATGTAAACCATGAAGGGGAGCCAGTCGTCCGGCTTCTCAAGGTAGAAGTCGAAGCTCAGGTCGTGGCCGCTCACGGTTGCTCTAAGGCTTACAGGCTCGTCCTCGATACCGAAGAACGCACTTTCTTGGTACTCTATCAGCCCCTTCGAGGCAATCAGCACGAAGGACTTTTCCGAGGGGTAGTTGAACTCGGGCATTCTGGAGCTTGCCGGAACGGTGTGAACCCTGAGGAGGACCTTTTCGGGGAAGATCCCCGAGAAGTTCTCAACCGTGAAGCTCGCCGACGAGCCGTGGAAACTCACCTCGCCGCTCTGGAGTTCCTCTAATCCATTCCCCGTCACCCAGTAGAGCGTGAAGCGGCCCTTTATCCCACCGTAGAGGTGAACCTCCCACCGCTTTCCGAATTCACCACCTTCTTCAATCCGGATGACGGTTGGCCTGTACGTTATCTTCTCGCCGGTTTGGGGGTTCATGAAGGTCTCAGGATGGATGTACTCACCCAGGAGGCTCTCGTTCCTGAAGTGGAGAGTTATGGCGAGGTTCTTCCCAGGGTCGGTCGAGGACGTTAGAACCGAAATCCATTCTATGGTTTCGTTTTCCCTCGGAACGCTCGCCATCGAACTTAAAGGCCCGGTGTACGTTAGGTTTGGAGTGTGAATCGGCATTGGCTTGAGAACGGGCTGGAGCGTTATGTTGAGGATGATACCATCGGGAAGCGAGAAGCCGGGGCCGCTCCCCTCGTTGGCCTCGTTGGCATCGCAACCTGAGTCTGGGTCAAACTCACCTTTGCAGAGGACGTTTCCGTCCTCGTCGTACTGGACGCTTTCGTTTGAGGTCTGAGTGTGCGTTTCGATCGTGGCTGTCGTGGAAGTTGTCATCGTATGCTGGGATGTCGTGCTGGTCGCTGTGGTCGTGGTTGAAACCTCGATCCCCTCGGGGGTCGTTTCTGATATTGTTGACCCAGTCTGACTGCTCCCCTTGCTTTCGGTCGAGGTTATCCCGCCGGGACCACCGATACAGCCACTCACAAGAACTAACCCAATCACGAGAAGGGTCAAAATCGGATAGTACCTTCCCATAATGTCCACCCCAACTGTAAAGCCCGGGAAAAGAAGAAAACCCCATTGGACTTTGTGTTTACCAAAGTTAGATGGGATAATATTTAAAGTTTTGGAATCCTATCCTAGCCATATTTCACGAGCTCCACCACGGCCTCGATATGAGGAGTATGGGGGAACATATCAATGAGAACCACCCCTTCTATGCGGTAGGTCTTCTTTAAATGCCTCTCGTAGTCAAGTTTGAACGCTTTCGGATTGCAGGAGACGTAAATGGCCCTCTCAACCCCGCCCCTAACAAGTAATTCAGCGGCTTCCTTCAGCCCCTTCCTCGGCGGATCGACGATCACAGTGTCGTAGTCTCCAATCGGCGTCTCCTCGGCCCTTCCGACATTAAAGATGGCATCAACCCCGTTGATTTCGGCGTTTCTGTTGGCCATCTCCACAGCGAAGGGGTTCAGCTCAACGCCCTCAACCCTAAACCCCTTCTCAGCCAGCCACACCCCAAAGGTGCCGACGCCCGAGTAGAGGTCGAGGACTCTCTCACCCCCGACAAAGCCCTCCACGGCCTTGAGGAGGAGCGGCAGGGCGTAGCTGTTCGTCTGGAAGAAGCTGTTCGGGTGTATCAGGTAGATAACGTCCTCAATGCGCTCGCGTATGTGGGGCTTTCCGGCCACAAGCTCGACCTCGCCCCTTGGGTCGTCCCTCTCATCTCGCTTAAGGCTCCAGTAAAGAGAATCCGCGAAGGAGAAGTAGTCTTCAAACGCCCCTAAAACTTCCTCCGAAGGTTCTGTGTGGGCAATAAGGTTCACCATGACCTCGCCCGTGAACTTGCCCTCCCTCACCTGGAGGTAGCGGAGGTCGCCGGTTTTGTCCTTCGGGTTCCACGGTTTTAGGCCGGTTTCATTAAGGAATTCGCGGAGAGAGTGGAGGTATTCCGGCGTTTTCTTCGAGAAAACCGGGCACTCTTTTAAATCCACGGCGCTGAGAGGTTTCCCGTACTCCTTCAGCCCAATCCCTTCAGCTGTAACTATGAAGTTGCTGACGTTGCGAAATCCCCAGATTTTGGGAGAACCCTTTATCTTCGCCCTTATTCCAGTGACTTTCTCGAAAATCTCCGCCTTCAGCCTCAACTGCTCTTTGTATTTCAGCCCCTGCCAGAGGCAGCCGCCGCAGGTCCCAAAGTGGGGACAACGGGGCCTCTGCCTCAGCGGGGACTTCTCGATCAGCTCAAAATTCAGCGCGATTCTCCTCCCAAAGCGGCGCTTTGCCTTCTCAACCCTCACAACGTCGCCTGGATAGGTGAAGGGGACGTGAACTAGCTTATCTCCGGATTCAAGCACGCCGAGGCCGTCGTCGCTGATGTCCTTTATCCTACCCTTGAGCATCATGCCCTCGGATAGTGAACAGGCTTTTTATACCTCACTCAAATCTAATTCGGTGGTGCCGATGAAGCCGAAGGTCTTAATCACCCGCAGGATCCCTGAAAACGGTATAAAACTCCTCCGGAAGCACTTCGATGTCGAGGTCTGGGAAGACGAGCATGAGATACCAAGAGAGGTTCTCCTCGAAAAGGTTAAAGATGCGAATGCGATCGTCACGATGCTCAGCGAGCGGATCGATAGAGAGATCTTCGACAGCGCGCCAAAGCTTAGAATCGTGGCGAACTACGCCGTCGGCTACGACAACATTGACGTTGAAGAGGCCACGAAACGAGGAATCTACGTCACTAATACCCCTGATGTGCTCACGAACGCCACCGCTGACTTCGCCTGGACGCTTTTACTCGCCGCTGCCAGGAGGCTGGTTGAAGCGGATAACTTCGTCCGCTCCGGAGAGTGGAAAAGGCACGGTGTTGCCTGGCACCCGCTCATGCTCCTTGGGTATGATGTTTACGGCAAGACGTTAGGAATAGTTGGCTTCGGAAGGATAGGGCAGGCGATAGCGAGAAGGGCCAAAGGTTTCGGCATGAGGATACTCTACAACGCGAGGAGCAGAAAGCCAGAGGCCGAGAAGGAGCTTGGCGCGGAGTTCAGACCGCTCGAAGAACTGCTGAGGGAGAGCGACTTCGTGGTTTTAGCGGTCCCGCTCACGAAGGAGACGTATCATATGATAAACGAGGAGAGGCTCAGGCTCATGAGGCCGACCGCGGTTCTGGTAAACATAGCCCGCGGGAAGGTCGTCGACACCGAGGCACTGGTGAAGGCTCTGAAAGAGGGCTGGATCGCCGGAGCCGGCCTGGACGTCTTCGAGGGGGAGCCATACTACAACGAGGAGCTGTTTAAGATGGAGAACGCAGTCTTAGCGCCTCACATAGGCAGCGCGACTTACGGCGCTCGCGAAGGCATGGCGGAACTCGTGGCCAGAAACCTCATTGCATTCAAGAAGGACAAAGTCCCGCCGACGCTCGTGAACAAAGGGGTGGTGAATGTAAGAAAACCGGGTTTTAGCGACGGCACAATGAGATGAACACACAATGAGCCCCCAGTTGGGGCAGCAGAATCCGGGGTGGTAGTATGCGGTGCCTCGTGATTGGCCACGTTGTGAGGGACATCGTGAGAAATGGAGGGAAGACGTTCGAAAGACTCGGAGGGGGAGCGTACTACTCGGCCCTGGCCCTGTCCCGCTTCTGTGAGGTTGAGGTACTCACCTCTTTCTCAGAGCTCCCTGCAAACTGGCTTCTAGAACTGGAGTCTGTTGGAGTTTTGAGAGTGATCCCATCGGAGAGTACAACCACCTACGAGCTGACATACTCTGATGGGAACCAAAGGGAGCTGAGGCTACTTGGCAGGGCTTCACCCATTGAAGAGCTCCCGGATGGCAATTACGATGCGGTCGTTATCAACCCCGTCGCAGGGGAGGTGGGTCAGGAACTCGTGAGAAAAGCAGTGGAGAAGTTCCCCTTCGTGGCCGCAGACCTCCAGGGGTTTATACGCTCCACAGAGCCGGGAAAGGTTTCATACAGACCCTTTAATGGCTCCACGCTGAGAGGTTTGAAAATCCTCCATGCGGATGTCTCAGAATTTGAGTACCTAACTGACTTCTCCCCGGATGCGGTTGAGGTTCTCCTGCTCTCGGACGGACCGGAGAGGGGGAGGGCTTTCCTGCGGGGGAAGGAGTACTCCTTCCAACCGGTTCGGAGTGAAGTTGATGAATCCACCGGGGCCGGGGACGTGTTCCTGGGGGCATTCACCGGGTTTTACACGGGGTGTCCCTTCATCCAGTCCCTCAAGAGGGCGGCCGCGTTCACTGCCCTCTTCCTGGCTCACAGGAGCGTGAACTTCTCAATGGATGATGTTGGAGAACTCGCGAAGAAGGTTGAAGTGAAAAGGGTATAAACCCCGAGCCGTACTTCCCCCACCGATGATGAAACGTCAGCACGCTGAACGCTGATGAGAAGGGACTTCCCTAAGGTGGTTGGTATGGACAGGTACGTTCTCCTCGTTAAGGCTCCTTCCGGGGCGGATGTTGCTCCTTTCAGAGAGGAAATGAAGGAACTGGCCAGGAGGCACGGCCTGAATGCCGAACTCCACAGGTGCATAGGTTTAACCGTCGATGCCGTGATAGTTCACAATAACGGGATCGTTCTCATAAAAAGGAGAAACGAGCCGTTCAAAGGTCACTACGCCCTTCCAGGGGGCTTCGTGGAGTATGGTGAAACCGTTGAGGAGGCCCTCGTCCGCGAAGCTAAGGAGGAGACCGGGCTTGAAGTAAAACCTGTGAAGCTCGTCGGGGTCTATTCAGGACCAGATAGGGACCCCAGAGGGCACACCGTCACGGTTGCATTTCTCTGCATCGGGGAGGGCGAACTTAAAGCGGGAGACGATGCCAGGGAGGTCTTCGTGTTCCCCTGGAAAGAGGCCATGAGACTCCCGCTGGCCTTTGATCACAGGGAAATTCTGAAGGACGCCCTCGGCTTGAGATGATCCACGTCACTTGCTGAGGGTTACCACGTACTTCCTGCTTTCCCCTTCAAAACCCCTGAATGAGCCGAGTTTGAGCTTCTGGATGGCCCGTTCAATGTTCAATACCCTCATAGCCGCGAGGTGGGTTATCCCCGTCCCTTCAACGAAATCGGGATGAAGCTGGGCCGTGGGACCAGTTAGGACAACGATCTCGGCGTTTCTTGCCCGATCGAGTATCATGTCGAGGGTCCCGTTCACGAGCGCGGAGCCGCTGACAAGGACCGCTTTTGCCCCGGGAAGGAGAAGGTATTCGAGGGCATCACTGAGGGACTCCCTGTCCCAGAGCTTTGGGTTCCTCTCGAAGACGAAGGTTTTAACCCCCTTCTCACGAAGGGCCCCCACCACAGGCGGCATGTTCCCGATAACGGCCACCTCCCTAGAGTCCTTTACAAGCTCAACCACATCAACGTCGGGAAGATCGGAGACGTCCAGATAATACTGTGAGACCGCATTCACCGCTGCAATGCCAAGGGTTCGCTCTATAACATTTAGACTATCGATCTTCCCAAGCAAAGCCGCAAGGGAAGGTTCCTCGACTGAGTTTCTGTAGACCTGAATCTCCTCAGGGAGCGTCATGGCAACCCCAAGGGCCCTTCCATTCGGTCCCTCCACGAGAACCCATGTGTAGGGCAACGCAAAGGAGAAATCAACCAACTCAAGCCCCTCCGCCATATCGAGAGCCTTCCTTTTGAGTGTTTTCCAGAGCATTTAACCACCTATGGGGAGAACGTCGCTCCGCCTAAAACCCTTTCCAAAACACTTATACACCATTAGGCCAACCTAACTCCGGTGGTGGCATGATAGCCTTCGGACCCGTTCCGTCGAGGAGACTTGGGAAAAGCCTTGGGGTGAACAACATCCCGGACAAGGTCTGCACCTATGCCTGCGTTTACTGTCAGATAGGAAGAACCCTCAGGATGGAGATCGAGAGGAGGCCCTTCTACGAGCCGGAGCTGATATTCGAAGAGGTCTCCCGCAAGGTTGAGGAAGCCGAGGGGAGGAATGAAAAGATCGACTACATAACCTTCGTTCCCGACGGTGAACCAACCCTGGACATCAACCTCGGGAGGGAGATAGACCTCCTCGGGGAACTTGGCATAAAGCTCGCCGCACTTACCAACGCCTCTCTAATCTGGCGCGATGACGTGAGGGAGGATCTCCTAAAGCTCGACTTCGTCTCCCTCAAGGTCGATGCGGTCAGCGAAAACCTCTGGAGGAGGATAGACAGGCCCCACAAGAGTTTAAACCTTGAGAAAATCCTGGATGGAATGTTTGACTTCAGGAATGAGTTTGGAGGGAAAGTGGTCACCGAAACGATGCTAATCGACGGTGTGGACTACGGCGATGAGTTCGAGAGGATAGCGGACTTCCTGGCGGAGCTTAAGCCTGACGTGGCATACATAGCAATCCCGACGAGGCCTCCAGCGGAAACTTGGGTTAGGCCAGCTAAGGAAGAGACAATAAACCGCGCCTTCCAGACCTTTGTCGAGAAGCTCGGTGAGGGGCGCGTTGAGTACCTTATAGGCTACGAGGGCAACGCCTTCGCCTTTACCGGCAACGTCGAGGAAGATTTATTGAGCATAACCTCGGTTCACCCGATGAGGGAAGAAGCGGTGAAGGAGTTCCTCAGAAAGGCAAACGCCGACTGGGGCGTTGTTGAGAGGCTTTTGAGGGAAGGGAAGCTCATAGAGCTGGAGTACAACGGGAAGAGGTTTTACATGAGAAGGCTGAAGAGCAGGGAGATGTCTTAAGGTTTGTTTTTCTTTTCTTATCCTGCTTGGACCCTTAAACTTCTGTGCTTATGCACAAACCTTAAAAGGAATTCGGCTTCCCTAACTCCGGGGGTGAGAGCTTGCAAGTGGCTGTGAGCGGTGGAAAGGGAGGAACCGGAAAGTCTACGGTAGCTGTGAACCTTGCGGTAGCGCTCAGAAAGCTGGGAGCTAATCTCACAATGGCTGACTTGGACGTTGAGGCCCCAAACGACCACCTTCTCCTCGGGGTCGAGCTGACCAACGAAGAGCCGGTGAACCAGTTCATGCCGCGCTTTGATTACTCGAAGTGCACAAAGTGCCGGAAGTGTGCCGAGGTCTGCGAGGAGCACGCCATAATCACTATGCGCGACGGGACGCCTTTCCTCATGCCAACCCTCTGCTCCGGCTGCAGGGCCTGCGAGATAGTCTGCCCGGTTCCTGGGGCCATCCTTGAGGGCTGGAGGACGATAGGCCACACGTACGTGACGGAGACGTCCTACGGCTTCACCCTTGTAACCGGGAAGCTGAGGGAAGGTGAAGAGAGGTCAATGCCTTTGGTGGTTGCCGCCAAGAGAAGGGCCGCCGAGATCCACGAAAACAGCGGCGGTATCTTCCTCGTCGATACTGCCGCGGGAACCGGCAACACGGTTTCAAAGGCCATTGAGTTCTCGGATCTCCTGATAGCGGTCACAGAGCCAACACCTCTCGGCATACACGACACCGAGCTTATCCTGGAACTTGGAAAGCTCATGGAAATACCCACGTGGGTTGTGATAAACAGGGTCGACCTCGGCGAGAAGGAAAAGGTCTACGGGCTGGCTGAAAAGTACAGTGCCGAAGTGGTTGCAGAGATACCCTACAGCGAGAACATAGTGAAGAGCTACGTGGGTGGAAAGCCGGTAGTCCTGACGGACTATCCCGAGGCGGAGATCTTTGAAGAACTTGCAAAGAGGGTTCTCAGATTCCTCGGGGGTGGTGAGTGATGCAGCTGGCTATAGCGAGCGGCAAGGGCGGCGTTGGAAAGAGCAGCATAACGGCCTCGCTCCTTTACTTCCTGAAGGACCGCTATAAGCTCGTAGCGGTCGACGCCGATGCCGAAGCGCCGAACCTCGGCCTTCTCCTCGGGGTCACCGAGTGGGAGGAGGAGAGGGAGCACATGGGTGCGAAGGTGGCCAGGATAAACACCGAGAGCTGCATAAGGTGCGGCATCTGCTATGAGCGCTGCCCCTACGGGTGCATCTACATCGATGACGAGGGGAACTACGTGGTGAACGAGCTGACCTGCGAGGGCTGCAACGTCTGCGGTCTGGTCTGTCCGGTTGCGGGAACGATAAGCCTTGAGGAGGTTCGCTCCGGCGTCATAAGGAAGGCCACCACGAAGTACGGCTTCCCCATAATCTCGGCCCAGCTCGACGTTGGCAGGCCGGAGAGCGGAAAGCTCGTCACCGAGGAAAAGGAGTGGGCGAAGAAGATAATGGAGGAGCTCAACCTGGAGCACATGATCGTTGATTCTGCGGCTGGAATCGGCTGCCAGGTTATAGCGAGCCTCGGCGGTGCCGATGTGGCCATACTCATCGCCGAGCCAACCCCTGCCTCGCTCTCCGATGTCCGGAGGGCTTATAAGGTCGTCCAGCACTTCAGGGAGCCGGCCTACCTCATAATCAACAAGGCCGACATAAACCCCGGCTTCACCGCGCTGAGGGAGTGGGCTGAGA
>JALTBN010000051.1:218844-251193 GCA_027075325.1 Thermococcus sp.
CCCCCAATTCGGCGTTCACGAATCCGCCCAGTAACGGTTATAACCAGTCCACCCCAAGTTAAGCCGGTGAGAAAGATGGCGTTTAGAATCTCCGAGAGAAAGATAGGCTGGCACAAGGACTTTGACAGCTCACACTTCCTCGCGCTCCCCTACGAGAGCAAGTGCCTCCGCATACACGGGCACACATACAACGTTGACGTCGAGATATGGGGCGAGCTCAACGAGAACGGCATGATATTCGACTTCAACCACCTCAGCAGGCTCATAAAGCTCCTCGACCACAGGATCCTGGTTAGCGAGGACTGGGTCGCTGAGAGGAAGGAAGGGAAGCTCGTCATCGAGAAGAACGGCAAGCGCATAGAGCTCCCGGAGGATGAGGCGGTCGTCCTCGATAAACCAAACGTCACAGCGGAGTACATAGCCGAGTGGTTCGCCGAGAGGATAGCGGAGAAGGCAGGGAACAATGTGAGGAAGATAAGGGTCAAGGTATGGGAGGACCCGAGGAGCTACGCCGAGGTTACCTTGGAGAGAGCTTAACAGCCTTTAACCTCCTTTTTGAAAGCCGAACCAGCGCTCCCGCACCTCTCGCGGAGGGAATCCAGCCCTCTCTCCGCGGTTTCGGCAAGCCGTTCGAAGTATTCCTCGGCAAAGCTTTCGCTGGCCTCCACCGCAAGCCTGTAGATAACTGTAAGGTAGGACAGCGCGGTCTCGCAGTCCTCGTTCTTCTCGATTTCTGCCATCATGTCAACCAGGTAGCCCACGAAGTTGTGGAGGAGCAGCTCCCACTCCCGCTCGAAGCCGTTCTCGTTGAGCCAGCCCTTGAGCGTGATGAAAGTTTTAACCGCGGGCTTCACAACGGAGTACTCTCCGTACCTGCGGTAGCGTATGAGGAGGTACTGGAAGAGAGAGATCAGGAAGTTCCCGACGACCGAAACCTCAAGCCCGTTCCTCTTTACAAAGTTCTCAAACTCCCCCAGCCCCCGCCCACCGCTCTCGGCGAAGGCTTTAACCAGCGGTAGGTACTGGCTTGCGTACTGGGAGAAGTCCACCTCATCGAGCCCCTCGATCTCCGGAAGAACGCTTATTATTGCCGTTCTGGCGTCCATTCTCTCACCCAAAGGGTTAAATCCACCCCAGTTTATTAGGGTTTAGGTGATAGTGATGAGGTTCTCTAGGGGAAGGAACTTCCTCTTCCGGGTCCCGGAGGGGGAGGAGCTTTTGAGTTATATAAACGAGTTCGCGGAGAGGAACAACGTTCTTATAGGCACTGCGAGCGCCATCGGCAGTCTGAGGAACCCCAAGATAGGCTACTTCAATGAGAACGCTGGAAAATACAGGGTGATAAACCTGGAGGGGACGTACGAGCTCGTCTCTCTGAGCGGTAACATAAGCCTGAAGGGAGACAAACCCTTCGCCCACATACACGTCGCCCTCGGAGATCCAGAGGGGAGGCTCTACGGTGGGCACCTCGTTGAGGGTGAGGTCTTCGTTGCTGAGGTTTTTATTCAGGAACTTCTTGGAGAACCGCTGGAGCGGAAAAAACAGGATAACAGACTGGTGCTGTGGGACGCTGAGAAAATCTGAGACTATTGACTGGGCTTGACATTCGGAAGTATGGTATAATGCCAGACCGTTATCGCAATGGCGCCGATGAACTCAGGGATGGCGACCCCTTTGAAGGTTCTCATCGCCCAGAAGGCGAGAATCCACGCTAGGACGAAGAGAATTAGCGTAAAGTAGAGGATTTTTCTGTCCCCTGCGAGACCCAGCCCCACGCCCGCTATCAGAAGTCCAGAGCCGGCCGTAATGAAGAAGGCCCAGCTAACGTAGTAGTGGGGTGACGTTCCCTCTGGAAAGATACCTATCAAAGCCAGGAAGATGAAGCCCGCTATGAGAACCCAGACTCCGGCTTTTTCAACACCGTTTCTGGCCTTTTTGAGGAGTCCCACCGCGTAGTAAATAGCCAGCACGGCAGTGATGACGAGGGGAACGTTTAGAAACCAATTATACTGAAGACCGAGCTTTCCGAGGTCGCTTATAGCGTTGTCCGTTAGCCTCCACCAAGAGCGGTTGACGTATATCGCAGTTAGTATCCCGGAGTAAGCAATTAGGGGTGCAATTAACCCCGCCCAGAACTGTGATCTCTTCATGGACATCACCTGTGACTAAAAATTAGCGAGGGAGTATTAAAACGTTCACTTCTCGTAGAAGATCTCGTAGTGCTGGACGTACTTCTCCTTTTCGAGGAGGAAGTCGTCGTCTTCGGGATAGTATTTGGCCAGCTCGGGGTTCTCGCCGGCGAACTTCTTGATCGACTCCCACGAGTCCCAGATGGTTACAAGGAGGAAGTGGGTCTCGTTTTCCTCGTCCCTTCTCGTGAAGTAGAGCTTCAAAAGCCCATCAACGGAGCCGTAGTCGGGAACGGCCCTCTCTATCAAAAAGCGCTCGTAGGCGTCGCCCTTCTCCCTCGGCACCCTGCCGTGCCAGAGCCTCATAATCGGCATGGTATCACCTCAGAAGGGTTTGTCTCGGAGGGATATTAAGGTTTCCGAAAATCGAAGAAAAGGTGAAAAACTTTAGAACACCGAGTTGAGCCTCCCGCCGTCGACAGGAATCATTGCCCCGTTTATGTAGCTTCCCAGCTCACTCGCGAGGAATGCAACGAGGTAGCCTATCTCCTCAGGCTCGCCGAGCCTTCCAAGGGGTATCGGCTTCGCGTAATCGGCGAGGGCTTCCTCAATAGTCTTCCCTTCCCTCGCCGCTCTGTCCTTAGCCAGCTGTATCATCCTGTCCGTCCTTATTATGCCGGGCATTATGCCGTTCACGGTTATTCCCTTCGGGCCGAGCTCCTTGGCGAGCGTTCTCACGAGGCCGGCCATAGAAATCCTAACCACGTTGCTTAGGGCTATGTTGGGTATCGGCTCCTTTATCGCAACGCTTGTGGAGTAGACTATCCTGCCGAAGCCCTTCCGCTCCATCGCGGGAACGAGGGCCTTTGTTAGGTGAACCGCCGGATAAAGAAGGAGTTTTACGGCCCCTTCCCAGTCCTCCATATCCATCTCCATGAAGTAGCCGGGCTTTGGCCCTCCGGTTGAGAAGAAAAAGATATCCGGCTCGCCGATGTTTTCAAGCTCTCTAACCGTTCTCTCAAGGTCTTCGCGCTTCGTCAGGTCCGCGACGATGTAGTTAACTTCCACATCGCTCTCGGCCTTTATCCTCTCCCTCGCCTTCTTCAGGTTCTCCTCGCTCCGCGAGAGGAGTATCACATCGGCTCCAGCTTTTGCCAGAACCCTCGCGACGCCGAAGCCTATGCCCTTGCTTGAGGCGGTTGTAAGGGTTAGCTTCCCGGAGAGATCCATACCGAGCATTGAAAATCACCAAAAACTGCTTGGTGGCCCTTCTAAAAATAGTTTACGGTTGTCATTAGAGTCTCAGCGTTTCGACAGATTTATAAACGTCATTTTTAAGCCCCCCACATGCCCCTCAGCAGCTATCTTGGATTCAAGCGCGACGCATACCTTCTCGTGGCCTACTCCTTCTTCGGCTGGTTAGGGGGCAACATAGCATGGTTCGTTCTACCCTTCTATTTCAAGTCCCTTGGAATGGACTATTCCGAAATCGGAACAATATTCTCCATCTCAACGCTGACACAGGCGGTACTCCTCCTCTTCGCTGGATCTATAACGGTCAAACTCCGATATCGCAGATCTCTTCTATTAGCCCTCCTCTTATTCTTAATAGCCAGGGGGCTCCAGGTCACCTCTACCAGGTTTGAAGTGCTATCAGTTGCCTCCGCCCTTCTTGGGTTTGGAATGGCGCTTGAAGGTCCAGCCCTGATGTCAATCCTGAGCGATGAAGCCAGCGATGAGAACAGACACTACTTATTTTCCCTCAACTCCGCTATGGGGACCTTCGGAGCCGGATTCGGGATGCTCCTGGGAGGAGTTCTCCCGGGGGTACTTAAGGGGGACCCATATCGAGCGACCCTCCTCATTGCTTTCTTCTTCATTCCCCTTCAGATCTTCCTCGTTTTCCTCGTGTCGCCGGTAGCGGGAGGAGAAGCAGAGGGAATCGGGTTTTCAAGGGGACTGGCCCTCCGGATAGGCAAGTTCTCTCTACCGAGTGCCCTCATCGGGCTGGGGGCAGGGATAATCATTCCTTACATGGGGCTGTGGTTCAACCGGCGCTTTGGGGCAGCACTCAGCAGCATCGGCGGGCTCTTCGCCCTGCAGCAGTTCATGATGGGGTTCGGGACTTTCATCCTCCCAGCAATAGCTGACAGACTTGGGAGTGTTAGGACGATAGTCGCGTTCAACGGCAGCGCGAGCGGGCTGATAGCAGGGATGCCGTTCCTCCCATCGTTCCAGCTCTCGGCAGTGGTGTACATAATCCGGACGATCCTCATGAACATTGTGAACCCGATATGGGATGCGTTTATGATGCTCTTCTTTCCAGGAGGGGAGCGTCCAGCGGCACTTGCAATAAGAAACCTATCGTGGACACTCACCTTTGGAATCGGGCAGTACATCGGAGGGTATGTATTTGACCGCTCCCTTACGGTGCCCTTCCTGTTGACGGGTGCACTCTATGGCCTATCAATGGCAACCTTCTGGCTCCTCTTTGCGGGAGAAGAGCCCGAACGCGGTGAAACTACAAAAGCCTGAAGAAGAGTGAAAGGGGAAGAGATGGAGGAAAGGCCCTCAGAAGACGAGGACCGCGTTGATCTGTACAATGTCCGGGCTGATGGTGTTGCCGCGGACGGTCTTTTTCCTCCTCTCGCCCCTCTCCTTCGGCTTGAAGCCCGGACCGCGTGAGAGGAGAATCTTAACCCTCCTCGGGCCGTGAACATCCGGCCTCATAGGGAAGCCGTCCCTGTCGGTTCCGCCCTTTATTTTGAGCCTGGCACCCGCGGGTATCTCCTCGCCGAATATCTCGGAGAGGTTTATCCCAAGCTCACTCACGGGAATCTCGTCTCCGATCCTCTTTCCAACGAGCTTCTCTGCGGCTTCTCCCTCAATCTCTATCTGCCTGGCGATTCCGTTCCTTGGGTTCGATACAACAACTTTGAACGTAGCCATTCCTCCCACCTCCATTCATCAGCGGGATTCATTGGGCGTGGCCCTTTCCCGGTGGTTGTTGAGGGGACGCTTTAAAAAGCTTCTCCCCGTTCGCAAGAGATATAAACCCCTCCCCCAAACCCAATGATTACGTGGGGGTGAAAGACATGGCAGTGGTGAATGAGGTTCTTGAAATCGCACGGAAGATAGAGAACATGGAGATTAGAGGGGCCGGAAAAATTGCCCGTTATGCCGCCTACGCCCTCCAGCTCCAGGCTGAGAAAGATGAGGCGAAGGACGTTGAGGGGTTCTGGAGCGACATGAAGAAGGCCGCTAAAATTCTCTACGAAACCCGGCCGACGGCGGTTTCCCTGCCCAACGCGCTCCGTTACGTGATGCACAGGGGGAAGATAGCCTATTCCAGCGGGGCGGACTTCGAGCAGCTGAAATTCGTCATAATAAACGCCGCCAAGGAGTTCATCCACAACTCCGAGAACGCGGTTAAGAGAATCGGGGAGATTGGCGCCAAGAGAATAGAGGATGGGGACGTCATAATGACGCACTGCCACAGCAAGGCCGCAATAAGCGTTATGAAGACCGCGTGGGAGCAGGGAAAGGACATAAAGGTTATCGTTACTGAGACGAGGCCCAAGTGGCA
Source organism: Thermococcus sp. (assembly GCA_027075325.1). Lineage (GTDB taxonomy): Archaea > Methanobacteriota_B > Thermococci > Thermococcales > Thermococcaceae > Thermococcus. The sequence continues at coordinate 224,560 of JALTBN010000051.1, forward strand.
GGGCAAGATAACGGCGAAGGAGCTCGCCTCGTACGGTATCCCCGTTATCTACGTGGTCGATTCAGCCGCGAGGCATTACATGAAGATGACCGACAAGGTCGTCATGGGTGCCGACAGCATCACCGCCAATGGGGCCGTGATAAACAAGATAGGAACGGCGCTGATAGCCCTCACAGCCAAGGAGCACCGCGTTTGGACGATGATTGCGGCGGAGACCTACAAGTTCCATCCGGAGACTATGCTCGGTCAGCTCGTCGAGATAGAGATGCGCGACCCAACTGAGGTCATCCCGGAGGAGGAGCTTAAGACGTGGCCAAAGAACATCGAGGTCTGGAATCCAGCGTTCGACGTGACGCCACCGGAATACGTGGACGTCATCATCACCGAAAAAAGCATAATCCCGCCGTATGCCGCCATAGACATCCTTAAGGAGGAGTTCGGCTGGGCCCTGAAGTATAGCGAGCCCTGGGAGGACTGACCGTAACTCCCTCGTCCTTTTTGCATTTTTGAAAGGTTACCCCCCGTTTTGGATGGTCTCGATGAGCCTTGCCTGCTCCTGCGCCTTCTTTAGGTGCTCCGCGGTTACCTTTGTGTAAATCTGTGTTGTTGACAGATTGGAATGGCCGAGGAGTTCCTGAATGGCCCTTATGTCGACACCCCTCTCGAGCATGTGGGTGGCAAAGCTGTGGCGGAGCATGTGGGGTGTAACCTTCACCCCGGCACGAACCCCGTATTTCCTCAGGAGATACCAAACGGTTCTGGTGGAGAGGTTGTCCTTTCTCTCGCGCCTTTCCTCGACGATGAGATACTCGCTGTCGTCGTTCCGCGTTGAGAGGTAGGATCGGATTTCATCCAGCAGAACAGTGGAGACCGGCACGATCCTGTCCTTCGCCCCTTTACCCCCGCGAACAACGATGAAACCTCTGTCAAAGTCAACATCACCTATCTTAAGGTTGCAGAGTTCGCTGACGCGCAAACCGGCACCGTAAAGGAGGAGAAAGATGAGCCTGTCCCTCTTCCTCGTGGGGGGAATAACCGAGAGTATCCTCCGTACTTCCTCCCTGCTGAGGGCTTTGGGGAGGCTTTTGGGAACCTTGGGAGGCTTTAGCTTCGCGGCCTCGTCATCTTGACCTTCGAAGCGAAAGTACGACCTGAGGGCCTGCACCACGAGGTTGAGGCTCTTGCTGGAGTAACCAGATTTTCTGAGCCCCGCGAGAAAGCGGAGGGCGGAGCGGGCGTTTAAACTGCCCCCCCACTTAAGATAGCGTCTCACGTAGTAGGTGTACATCCTCACGGTGTGTTCGCTCTTTCCTTCCAGGTCTAGGTAGGTGGCGAACTCCTCGATTGTTCCTTCCACATCTTCGGGAATTTCAGAGACTCCTGCTCCGGAGGGCATTTTCTATCCCGCTTCATTCGCCACTGGTGTTTATCTCGGAGAGTATCTTCTTCAGCTCGTCTTCTTCAGGTTCCCCGGAAGTATCCTCAACAGGCTCACCGGCCTTCTCAGCGGTGGGAGCCGGCTCTTCCACTTTTCCCATGTCGGAGGCTATTATCATACTTAGGTATACTGTTTTCAGGAGTTCGTTAACTGCTTCCTCGTCCTCGGCAAAGATGTAGCCCTGGCCCACGACTATCTTCCCGTTGAGGCCGAGCTTCTCCACGGCTATTGCGAGGTACTCCTCCGGTGGGACCGGCTCCGCCGGGAAGAGTGCCTTCCAGGCATCTTCTATCCTAACAGGCCTCGTTTTCTTCTCTAAGAGCGCCTGGAGGCTCTCGTTCTCCTGTTTAAGCCTGATGTACTCCCCCCTAAGCTCGTCGTACTTCTTCTGGAGGTCCCCGTGCTCGGCCATTAGGCCCTCGTACTCGTTTGCCAGGTTGTCGTATTTCCCCTTAATATCAAGGAGCTGCTTCCGGAGCTCCATGTACTCGGGGAGGACGTTAAGGCTCTTAAGGCCCGCCCTCACAAGTGTGTTCTTGAGCTCCTTCCTGACCAGCTCAACGTCAACGTGCTCAAGGTCGTGGCCGAGGGGCAGTTTCATCCTCTCGATGTGGCCGACCATCTGTCCCAGCTCGTTGAAGAGCTTTTCCGCAAGCTCCCTTCCGACCCTGTCCGCGTCGGTGGCTATGATCAGAAGGTCAGCCCCCGCGGCGGCGCTCTTCGCTATCTCCACGTTGGTTGTCGGGATTATCGCCGAGATCGTGATGTTGTACTCACTTCCGAGTACCAGGCCCTGGAGGGCCTTGCTTACAACTTCCACGTCGCTGGCGCCCTCTACAAGTATTCTAACGTCCACTATCGTCATTAGCTTCACCCATCACATGTAGTGGGGGGTTCTTAAAAAGGTTGAGTCGTGGTTAGATTTTTAAAGCCTGCCCGGTACTACGTTAGGGACGGGCCGGTGGCCTAGTCAGGACGGGGCGTCGGCCTCCGGAGCCGAAGGTCGCGGGTTCAAATCCCGCCCGGCCCGCCAGAAAATTCGCCGACAAAAGCTTCTTTGGCGGGGCTTTTGGAGAAACTCCCGTTCTAACGTTTAAACCCTCCCGACAATCCATTCTATCAAAGCTCAAAAAGCCAAAAAAGAAAACCCTCCAAACTTCAACCTCAAAGAATCGGATAAAAACTCAAAAACAACAAGCCTATTCCCCGACCCTTTTGACCTCGCTGAGAAGCTTTCCCATGACCTCCCCTGCCCTACCCCGCAGGAAGATGTCGGCTATCGGAGTGATGCCACTCCGCTCGGTATTCACCTCGACAACCTTTCCCCCCCGCTCCTTGACTATGTATGGGATGTAAGCGGCAGGATATACGAGGCCGCTCGTTCCAATGACGAGGACTAAATCAGCCTTCTCGGCGATGGAGAAAGCCTCCGCGAGCGCTGTCTGCGGGAGGGGTTCCCCGAACCATACAACGTCCGGTCTCAGAAGTGAGCCGCACTTTGGGCACCTCGGCAGGTCTCTTTCCTCCAGAAACTCGTCGAGCCGGCCGCTCTCCTTCAGGTTCTCCGTGTAAGAGCAGGAAGTGCACCTAACGCGGAAGATGTTGCCGTGGAGCTCGATCAGGCCCCTGCTTCCCGCTTCGCGGTGCAGGTCATCCACATTCTGGGTTATCACTGCCTTCAGGATCCCCATCCTTTCAAGCTCGGCCAGCGCGTAATGGGCGGGGTTGGGCTTTGCCCGGATTATCTTCCCCATCCTCCATCTGTAGAAGCTCCAGACGAGAGGGGGATCCTTCCTGAAGGCCTCCGGAGTCGCCAGCTCCTCAGCTCGGTAGGTCTTCCAGAGGCCATTCTTTCCCCTGAAGGTTGGAACGCCGCTCTCGGCGCTTATCCCCGCACCAGTGAAGGCAATGGCAAACCTAGAGCAAGCCAGGAGTTTTGCGACCTCTGCGAACATAATGAATGTACTCAGAGGCATTTAAAAACCCTGCCCGGTTTTGAGGAAAGTTCCCCCTTCGTCCCGAAAAAAATTTGAAGCTCGATTCATTCTTCCGAGGGAGGGTTTAAATTGTATGCATGCATACATTTTAATGGTGAGAAAAATGCCGGTTTCGGAAGGTGTTGAGAGAAAGAGGGTAGCCACATCACATGGAAGAGATTATTCAGCGAGGATAGCGGCCCAGAGGCGAAAAAAGCTCATAATCATCCAGAACCTCAGGAGGAGAAAGGGTGCGTGGGGCCTCAGAACGAGCCCGGTAAAGATTGAAGGCAGGGGGATAAGCGAGAGGGAAGCACTGGCGGTTCTGGTTGGGACGCAGATAGGTGCTGGAGTGCTCGGACTCCCATATGCCGCCGCGAAAGTTGGCCTTCTACCTGCAATCGGCGTCCTCATTGGAGTCATGGCCCTCATGCTCGGAACGGCCTTCATAACCCTGAGGTTCTCGGCGGAGATGGGCGGGGCCCAGATGAGCACGATAGCAAACAAAACCCTTGGAAAGGCAGGCGGCTGGCTCATGTACCTCAGCATAACCCTGATGAGCTTCGGAGCTTTGCTGGCTTACATGGCCGGAATGGGGCAGGTGTTCGCGAGCCTCTTTGGAGTCAGTGACACAGTGGGCGGCCTTATATTCTGGGTGCTGGCTTCGATCGTCGTCTATCACGGCCTCGAAGCGAGTGGAAAGACCGAGCTGGTGATGAGCTACCTCATGCTGGCCCTCTTCTTGGGCGTTACCGTAATGCTCCTACCCCATGCGAAGCTGGAGAACGGACTCTACATCGACCTCTCCGGGATCCTGAGCATAACAGGAGTAGCCATATTCGCCCTCGGCTGCCACACCATCATACCCGACGTCTACAAGGGGCTTGGAAGCTACGAGAAGACAAAGAGGGTCGTTGTGCTTGCTTTCCTTATTCCAATGGTTATCTATGCGGTCTTCATGGCTTCATTCCTCCTTGTCTTTGGCAGGAGCACACCGGAGGTGGCCACGCAGGGCCTTGAGTTGCTCTACGGAAGGCTCGGCTGGCTCGTGGGCAACCTCATTCCACTGCTCGCGATAACGACGAGCTACATCGGCATAGCCTTAGCACAGCAGAGCAACAGCGAGGAGTTCGTGAGGCTCAGGAGGCCCATAGCCTGGGCGCTGACGGTGATTCCTCCGGCACTCGTCTACTTTGCCGGCGTCAGAAACTTCGCCGATGTTTTAGCCTTCGCGGGCGACACAGGTGACATGCTGGCCTTCATCGTGCTCCCTCTCCTCATATGGGGGGTTGGGAAGATACGGAGAATACGGGCAAAAGCAGAAAAGAAAGCCCCAGGATCCATCCCCCTGAGTTAGCGTCCTTTCTTTTTTTCACCTTTTCCCTGTTTCAAGTTAGCCATCAATGCCATTTTGAAGCGTTCAATGTTCTTTCCAAGCCAAATGCACACGTCGGTAAGATTTATATCCCCGTCGTTCAAATCTTCATCGAGGTGTTCCAAATGGCTGAAGGATATAGAGAGTACAGGGATAAGGTTCTGGAGTTTATTGAGGACCACGAGAACTGGAGGAAGCATACGATAAACCTCATAGCGAGCGAAAACGTGACTTCTCCGAGCGTTACGAGGGCAGTTGCCAGCGGATTCATGCACAAGTACGCCGAGGGCTGGCCGAAGCAGCGCTACTATCAGGGCTGCAAGTACGTTGACGAAGTCGAGCTTATAGGCGTTGAACTCTTCACCAAGCTTTTCGGGAGCGACTTCGCCGATTTGAGGCCCATCTCAGGAACCAACGCCAATCAGGCGGTCTTCTTCGGCCTCACCCAGCCGGGGGACAAGGCGATAGTTCTCCACACCAGCCACGGCGGCCACATAAGCCACATGCCCTTTGGTGCCGCCGGAATGAGGGGCCTTGAGGTCCATACCTGGCCCTTCGACAACGAGGAGTTCAACATCGATGTGGACAAGGCCGAGAAGCTCATCCGCGAGGTTGAGCCAAAGATAGTCGTCTTCGGCGGCTCGCTCTTCCCGTTCCCGCACCCGGTCAAGGAGCTGGCCCCTGTTGCGAAGGAGGTCGGTGCCTACGTCATGTTCGACGGCGCCCACGTCCTGGGTCTTATAGCTGGAAAGCAGTTCCAGGACCCGCTCCGCGAGGGAGCTGATATAATCACCGCCTCGACCCACAAGACCTTCCCCGGCCCGCAGGGCGGCGTCATAATCTACAAGCGCTTCGGTGAGACCGAGGAGATAGCCAAGCTCCAGTGGGCCATCTTCCCGGGAGTGCTTAGCAACCACCACCTCCACCACATGGCCGGAAAGACCATTACTGCCGCCGAGATGCTTGAGTACGGCGAAAAGTACGCGGCCCAGATAGTCAAGAACGCGAAGGCCCTCGCTGAGGCCCTGGCCGAGGAGGGCTTCAAGATCATCGGCGAGGACAAGGGCTACACCGAGAGCCACCAGGTTATAGTTGACGTCAGCGACCTGCACGAGGCCGCCGGTGGATGGGCCGCCCCGCTCCTCGAGGAGGCCGGCATAATCCTCAACAAGAACCTCCTCCCGTGGGACCCGCTTGAGAAGGTCAACACCCCCAGCGGCCTGCGCATAGGCGTCCAAGAGATGACTCGCGTTGGAATGATGGAGGACGACATGAAGGAGATTGCCCACTTCATGAAGCGCGTACTCTTGGATAAGGAGGACCCGAAGAAGGTCAAGCGCGACGTCTACGGCTTCCGCGCCGAATTCCAGAAGGTCTACTACTCCTTCGACCACGGTCTCCCGCTCAGGGAGTGATTTCATTTCTCCCATTGTTTTATTCATTCCGTTTTTCAATTCCATTTTGAAGTTTCTCAGAGGATCATGATTACTAGGTTACGTCGGACTCACGTCCCAGCTAAAACCCAAAAAACGTTATAAGTTTGAATTTTGTATCCCTCATGTGCGGCACTGGCCTTCATCAGCCATGCACCCCTTAAGGGTTCAACGGCCGGTGCCGCACACATTCTCGCTGGGCAGTCAGGGGGCTGACCCTTGGATAAAACTACCCCGATTAGGGCCGTTTCATAGAAGACGCTATTCTGGCAAGGCTTTCTTCTGGAAGAAAGCTTTTTGGACGAGAAGGACAATTGTGGAGCCGGGACCGGGATTTGAACCCGGGACCTGCGGATTACGAGTCCGCCGCCCTGCCGAGCTAGGCTACCCCGGCACGACCGTTCCAAAGAGGGGAGAATGGGTTTATAAGTTTTTTCACGGTTTGGGGGTGGTTATTGCAAGGAGCAGGAGGTAGGCGCCGGCAACGAACCCAAGAACTGTGGCCATCTGTAGCTTGCTAACGTGTATCCTTCTGACGCTCTCGTGAACCCGTATCTGGTGCCCCTCCGTAACCTCTCCAATGGTCACAGCCAGGAGTATCCCGGCCAGTGCGTCGTAGACCCAGTGCTGGGCCAAGAGGATCGTGGCAAAGGGAACGAGGGTGTTTAACCCGATGAGGAGAACCCCCCAGAGCTTCTTCCTGTGCTTCCACAGGGTAAGTATGTTAACCGCTGCAATGGTGTTGTGAAGGGATGGAAGAACGAACTCCTGCTGTGTGAGGTAAGTTCTATCTGGGGAGAACATTTGGAGGTGATACACGTAATGGGGCGCGTACACATGGAACAGGGAATATGTTATACCGCACGTCATATAGGCCAGGAGGTAGCGCACTGCAAGCTCATCAGCGCTTCCGAGGTCCCTCCAGTAGAACAGGATAAAGAAAACCGTGAGGGCTATCGACCCAGTAAAGCCAATGTAGTATACGCCGTGGAGGAACTGGTAGAGGCCGGGCACCTCACGGACGACTTTGATGGAAGTAACAACGAACGATCTGGAAGTGAACGGAAGCCGGAGGAGCTGGGCCGTTACATCCCTGCTGTGTGTCCTTATCAGGTCGTAGAGGACCGTAAAGCCCATCCATCCAAAGTAGAGGAGCAGAAAGACATCCAGCCGTATAATAACATCCCTGTCCTCAACCGCACTGGCGATCCTCTCAAGGACATCACGGACTTCACTGCCGACCATCACACTCCCCATTTCAACTTTGGGGTAGAGTATTTAAACTTTACAGTCGGTCAGCCTAAAACTCTCCACGGTTGTATACGGTAACCCTTTTATCGTCGAGGGCTGCATGCGTACCGGTGATTGAATGAGGATCAACGTCCCCAACTATGGAGTTGTAGAGTTCAAGAGCGTTCTCTTTGACCTCAACGGAACGCTCGGAACTTCGGGAAAGGTGCCTGAGGATGTTAAGCGCCTCCTTGAAAAGCTGGCAGATAGGTACACGGTTGTCGTCCTCAGCGCCGACACATTTGGAACCCTTAAGGGAGAGTTTGAGAGCCTACCAGTCAGGATAGAGCGCGTATCCAGCGGGGAGGAAAAGGCAGAGATAGCAGGTGGATATGCTCCCTATGCTGCAGTGGGAAATGGGAACAACGATGTAGCGATGATGGAGAGCGCAGAGTTAGCCTTCTGCGTTATCGGGGAAGAAGGGGCTACTGTGGATGCCATGCTAGCCGCGGACATCCTGGTAAAAGATGTGAGAGACGCCATTGGGATGCTCCTCGACGAGAAAAAACTGATTGCAACGTTGAGAGGGTGACTCATGGGGTACCTGACTCTTAAGGAACCTGGGACGGCCCGCCTAATTATCAAAAAGTCCGTCTTCATAGGTTACGCTGCCCCTGCCAGCTCTGAGAGGGAAGCCAGAGATTTCATATCGCTGGTGAGGGGACACCACAGCGATGCAAGCCACAACGTCTTCGCGTACGTCATCAACGATGGAAAGAACTTCGCCGTGCGCTACGACGACAACGGGGAGCCCAAGGGTTCCGCCGGAAAACCCGTCCTCAAGGTGATTCAGAACAGAGGGCTCAGCAACGTGGTGGTCGTGGTTACCCGATACTTCGGAGGGATAAAACTGGGCTACGGCGGGCTCGTCAAGGCGTACGGCGAGGCAGCAAGTCTGGCAATAGAGAAAGCCGGCGTTGTAGAGGTCTACGGGACGGAGCGCTTTGAGGTGACTTTCCCATACGGTCTCCTCCACGCCGTTAGAAAGACTGTTGAAGAGGGCGGCGGAAGGATAGTAAGCGAGGACTATGGAAACTTGGCCAAATTCACCGTCGAGGTAAGGGAGGGTGAAGCCGAACGTTTAATGAAGCTGATTGCCGAGAGAACACGGGGGAAGGCCCTGGTTAGGGCGTTCTTTATGAGGAGCGTCTAATTAACAGCGATGATCGGAGGGTAAGTGGAATAAAAGGCAGAGAATCAAAAACAGAAGGGGCGGGGATTCTCAGAGAGTTTCCTCGATGTAGGCCCTTATCAGCTCCTTCGTCGCGAGCAGGCCCTTAACGTGAGTCCTTTCCATGCCGTGGCTCGCGTGGACTCCCTGGCCGATGAGGGCAACGCGGAAGTCCCAGCCGGCCCTTAAGGCAGCGGAACCATCGGAGCCATAGTAGGGGAAGACGTCAACCACGTGCGGTATGTCCCTCTTCTCGGCCAGCTCGATGAGCTTGCTCGTCATCTCGTAGTCGTAAGGCCCGCTGGAGTCCTTGGCAGCTATGGAAACGGCCGTCTCCTTCCCGGCAACGCCCTCTCCGACGACGCCCATGTCGACGACGAGCAGCTCTTTAGTGCTCGGCGGATAGCCTGCTGAACCGCCGTGGCCGACCTCCTCGTAGGGCGAGAAGAAGAACGCCACCGGGAGCTTCTCCAGCTTTTCTGCCCCAAGCTCTAAAAGCAGGTCAATCATAACCGCGACGCTCGCCTTGTCGTCCAAAAAGTGGGCCTTGACGAAGCCGTTAACGTACTCGAACTTCGGGTCGAAGGCTATGAAGTCGCCGGGCCTTATTCCGAGCTTCTCGGTGTCTTCCTTCTTCTCAACAAGCTCGTCGAGGCGGATGTACATGTTCTCCTCCTTCCGCTCCTTCTTTCCGGCGTCTTTGTTGACGTGGACGCTCGGATTCTTGAGGAGGAGAGTTCCTCTATAGCGCTTCCCGGAGCGGGTGATTATCGTGCAGTACTCACCTTCAAAGGTCGGGAGGAGAAGGCCACCTATACGCGTGAAGCTCAGGTGCCCGTCCGGGAGGATTCCCTTTACCATCGCGCCGAGGGTGTCGACGTGGCCCGCTATAACAAGCTCTGGCTCAGGATGGTTGCCCGCTATCAAAGCGCCTTTGTTGGTGTAGTACGTCTTGATTCCGGCATCGTTGAGCCTCTTCTCAATGTGGGCAAGGACTTCCTTCGTGTAGCCCGTCGGTGAGGGTATCTCAAGTATCTCCTTCAAAATTTCGACAACCCTCTCCATGTTATCACCGTTAAAAAATCCATCGAAGGGCTAAAAAGGCATCGGTCAGAGAAGGGCCTTCAGGGCCACGAAAAGCCCGATGACGAGCAGTGTCAGCACGAAGGTGACGCTTATGGCTTCATCGGCTTTGAGCCTGTACTGGGCTAAAATCGCGTTGGCCGCTATGGCCGGGGGCATGCTTGCCTCAACCAGAACGGAGTAGAAGACATCCCTTCCAGCCCAGCGAAGGGTTAGGAAGACGAAAACGAAGGGAATCGCTATCCTGAAGGTCCCGACTTCGAGGAGCTTTCTAAGCTCGAAAGCCCTCAGCGTTATCCTCGAACCGAAGTATATGAGGAGGAGCGGGATGCTGAGCCAGCCGATCGTCTTCACAGGCTCGATGAACCAGCCGGGCAGTTTAACCCCCGCGATAACGAAGCCAAGGGCAAGGAGGTTCGCCAGCGTCGGCGGGAACTTTAAAGCCTTGAGGAAGCTCTCCTTAACGCTCGCGCCGCCGCTCGAGTAGTGGGCCGCTATGAACGTCACGATTGGAATAACTATCATCGAGTTGGTTGTGGAGTAGAGTATCGCCGGCGTTATGTCCTTCAGGAAGAGGCTCGCTATCGGAAAGCCGAGTGCCGCTGTGTTAGGATAGACCGAGAGGACCATGAGCGCGCCGGCCCAGGGGTCGTTTTTGAGAACGAACCTCCCGTAGAGGTAGGAGAAGCCCAGACTTATGCCGATTATCAAGAAGACGTAGAGGAAAACGGTCTTTATGCTGAGGAGATAGGCTAAATCCTTGCTCGCGACGTTTCCGAAGACGAAGAAAGCTAAGAGGACGTCGTTGGTAATGAATCGAAGCCAGTCGAAGGGCTTTTCCTTCCTAACCGTGAGCTTCAGGAGGTATCCAAGTCCGATCAGCGCGAGCATCTCGACGATGTTCATGGTTTAACCGATGGTCTCAGCGTTTAAAAGTGTGTCGAGGGAATCTCGCCAAAAGCCTCACTCCGAAAAAATAAGAAAAGGAGGGGTTGGGGTCAGTCCTTCTTCTCAGCCCTGTGAAGCGGCCACCAGGCCTTCTCGCCGAAGAGGGCCATGGTGGACGGACCGATGAAGTAGACGGCGAGCGTCGCCGTCAGGAGTATGCCGAGGGCCAGCGCAAAGCCTATCTCCCTTATGCCCCACGTTGCTCCAGTCATCAGCGAGCCGTAGGTGGCCGCGAGCACAGCCGCCAAACCGACGACGAGCTTGTCCATCGTTCCAGCGGCGACCACTAAAGCGTCCTCTGGCTTCCTGCGCTCGAACTCGTCCCTGGCCTTCACTAGGTAGAAGCTGTTGTAGTCTATGCCGACACCCATGAGCACGATGAACACCATCAGTGGCAGGAACCACATGACCTGCTGGCCGAAGACCCTCTCGAAGAGCCAGCTGGAGACGCTGATGCTGAGCAGAACTCCGACCGCTATTGTGCCCATCGTCGCTATGACCGCCGGGATCCCCTTGAGCGTCGGTATGAGCGAGAGGAACATCAGCAGGAGCGCCACCGGGAAGATCCTGTGCCAGAAGACGTCGTTGATGAGGTTGCTGAGGTCGAGAGCTAAGGCGGTGTTTCCGCCGACCATTCCGCTCTCGATGGTGCCCTTCTTCTCCTCGTTCTTCACGATGCTCCTTATCTCCCTGACCATCTCCTTGGAGCGCTCGTCCGTCGCCTCGTACTTTCCGGTGACCTGGATGAGCACCTTGCTTTCATCCTTCGAGAGGTAGCGGTCGCCGCCGAGGGATTTAAGCGCATCTATGTCGTCGGTGTTCACCCTCTTTCCGTAGGGCTGGGTCAGAGTGTAGACGTGCTCTACTCCACGCACCTTGCTTATCTCCCCTGCTATCGCGTTTATCTTAGAGAGGTCGGCGGGGGTAACCTTGTGTCCGAGGTCTATGACCACATAGGTCGGTGAACTGACGCCTGCCCCAACGGTCTTATCGCTGAGCTGGAGGAAGTGATAGGTCTCGCTGTCCTTAGGGATGAAGAGCTTGATGTCGTGCGTTCCGTGGAAGCTGGCGAAGTTGTAGGCGGCGGGAACCGCCACGAGGAGCGCTATCAGCACGGCAACCTTCGCGTGTTTGACCGCCCACTCCGCTATTCTGCTCCTCTCGTGGAGGTCAACTCCTTTGAGGTGGTGCTCAATGTGCCTTGGCCACCAGAATACCGGCTTGTCGCCGATGAGGACGGTTATTGCCGGGATGAATGTGAGGCTCGCTACCAGCACCGTGATTACCGCTAAGGGAGCGATTATGCCCATTGTCTTGAATATCGGGAACTCCCAGGCGAGGATGAAGCTTGCGAAAGCTATGATGTCGGTTGATGCGCTTGCCAAAACTGCATCTTTAGCCCTCTTCAAAGCCTCGCTTGCAGCGCCATCGTGGTCGTAGCCTTCCGCGAGGTACTCTCTAAACCTGTGCAGGTAGTAGGTCGAGTAGTCGATGCCGAGGCCCAGGGCCGTCGTTACCGTCAGCATCTGCGCCCAGCTTCCGACGTTAACGACGTCTCCCTTGGCGAGGAGGTAGAGGATTCCCAGGGCTGTCAGCGTTGCCGTCGCGACGCCGGTGAAGGGCAGGAGCGTTGCCAGTAAAGCGACTCCCATGAGGACGAGGAGCACTATCAAAGCCCCTATGATGCTGAACTTCGTCGTCTTGTCGTTGTCCTCCTTTCCATACTTGATGGCCTCGTAGGTCTGCACCGGCGTTCCGGTGATGTAAGCTTTTACGCCGTTGAAGGACTTCCCGAACTCTTTGAGGGCCAGTTCCTTAACCTTGAGCGAGTTCTCGTACTGTGCTCTGCTTGCCTTTTCGAGGTCGCTGATCCCCTCTCCACCCTTTGGGGTGAATAGGACGAGCATTGTCCTGTTATCTTTGCTCTTGAGCATTTCGATGTAGTCTTTGGCCGTGTCGTAGAGCTTGGAGTAGAGCTCATCTGAGAGAGGTTCTACGTCGGCTTTTGTTATCCCCTGCGGGGTTTTCAGGTGCTCCATAGCAAGATCAACCACAAGGGTGGCGTTTATTCCCTCTGTTACGGGGTTGTCATTGAGTTTCGGAGACACTATCTCAATGGCCTTCTGGCTCACGAGTTCCTCTGCCAGCTCTTCGCTCAGGGGGTGCTCCTCGGTCACGGTACTGGCTATCTCCAGGACCTTTTCCTTCACGTCACCAGGGAGGTTCTTTTCATCCAGTTCCTCTTTTACCCCGTCCATGAATAGTTCCTTAGCTATTTCGGCTGGGGAGGCCCCGTTGTAGAGCTTCTTAACTATGTCCCTCAGCGTGTTGTTTCCTGGAAGATCCGCACTTCCTGCGAGCGCCACAACAACCTCCACGGTTGCCTCCTCAAGGCCCTCCCCCCTGGCCAGTGAGTCGGGGTTCCTGAGAACCTCCTTCATGATTTCATCGGCTGTCTTCTCCGGGTTTTTGAGGCCCCTACCCTGCATCTGCTTCACAAGCTCTTCCATCAGGAGTTCCCTGGCAATCTCGTCCAGTCTTTTCTCATTCCCGCCGCTCTCATATATCTCGCGTATGTACCTCTCGTCTATGCTTTTGCCATTCATTTCGAGCGCCCTTTTGACCACCTCGACGGTGGCGTTTTCCAGAGCGCTTCCATTCGTGGCTATCTCGCGGGCGTTCGCGGTTGCCGTGTTTACTATCACCCCTGCAAGGGTTGCGGCTTCATCGACTCCATTCCGGGTCAGCTGGCTCGAAACTTCCTTCAGCAGTATCTCCCTGGCCACGGCCGCTGCGTTCTTTCCCTCGTAGAGTTCCCCGAGGTACTTCTCATCCAGTGAGAGGTTCCTCTCCGCTAGGATTCCCCTGATCACCTCAACTGTCGCGTTTTCGAGTGCTTCACTGCTCGATGGTATGGTAGGTCTTGAGGTGGCCTCTCTGACTATTACCTCAGCGAGCCCGTCCGCGTTCTCCATCCCGCGGGCTTTAAGCTCCTCCGCTAGGACATGTTCGGTGATTTTCCCGGCGAGGTTCTCTATTGTCGTTCTGTCACCCCTGCTCTCGTAAAGGGCCTTCAGGACGCTTTCATCCAGGCTGATGCCCTGGGTCCTCAGTATTGAGGCCATTAACTCAACCGTGGCGTTTTCGAGGAGGGTTTCGTTCAAGGTCATGGCTCCTGTGGCGTTTGGATCGTGGGTCATGGTCGCGTTGACTATGAGGGGAACCAGGGGCCTCGTTTCGTCCGTGGCCTTTGTCATTAATCCCCCCTTGAGCAGCTCGCTTTCGAGCTCCTTCGTCGGCCCATTGATCAGAAGGCTCATCAGGACCTTCTCCGGGCTGTCCAGGCTTAGCAGGGGGTTTCCGGGCTGGGTCAGGGAGATGTATTTGAGGGCAAAGGCAACCGTGGCGTTCTCCACGCTCTGGGGAGCGGGTTCGGGGCTGAGGGAGATGGAGGCGTTGACGATCTCAGCGAGGGTTCTGGAATCGACCTCTCCGAAGCCCGGAACCGTCACCGTGATGTTGCTTGCTTCTATGACCCTGGGAGTGTTCTCAAGTGCCCTTGTGCCGAGTCTCGATGAAACCGAAAGAAGGGCATTGGCTGGGAGGGACTGAAGTGCATAGGCGCTTGCGTGGATTGAGTCAAACCCCTGGACTGCTAGATAGAAGGCATAGCCGTACGCCTCCGCGAGATCCCTCTGCACGGGATCCTCCATCGAGGAGAGTATTATCCGGGACGTTACTTTGGCCAGAAAACCATCGGTGATCTCTGCCGGTCCGTAAGCTTGATAAACAGGGTTCGTGGCGTTGAAGACCGCGTAGACGAACTCCACGCTGGTTCCGGTCTCGTTGGCAGCGGCCTCAGCAGTTGCCGGGCTGGGGGTTCCCGTTGAATAGGCTCCCGCTTTGTTGAGTACTTTATAAACTCCCACCGTTCCCACATACGTCTTCACATAGGTCGCGTTGAGTTCGTAGACGCCGGCGTTAGTCTGACTCAATGTGGTGTTCAGCGAGCGCAGCAGCTTGCTCGTCTCCGTGAGGTTCTTGTGAAGCTCGGAGTAGGCTTCATCTGTCAAGTTGAGTGTCGCCCTCAGGTTCTCCATCTTCTCGTAGACTGTGGTTAGATTCTCCGTGAGCTCAGCGTGGGCCGAAGCCGTTTCGTTGATCACCTCTGAAAGGTTCCTCATCTGGTTCTGAAGGGAGGTCAGGTTCTCCGTGAGCTCCGTATAGGATATAGCGGTTTCGTTTACGGCCTTCTTCAGGTTAATGACCTCACCGTAGACCGTGCTCAGGTTTTCCCTTAGTTCGCAGTACGCCTCCGCCGTTTCCTGGAGCGCGGTCTTGGTGTCTTCGATGCTGCTCTGAAGATCGCTCATGTTCTGCACTAGCGTCCCGTAGGTTCTGTTCATGTCGAGTGTTGTGTTGTAGAGGGACGACGTTAGGTTTGCCGTGGTTTTGGTGATGTTAATCGCAATTTCGCTGGATTTGTTCCTGAGGAGGTCAACGGCGTCGTAGTAAGAAACGAAGTTGCTTCCGTAGGGCTTTGCTTCCTCCTTCAGCCGCTCGTAGGCTTTCCTCGCCTCGGGGCTGTTCACGTCGATGCCGCTGATTATCATGTACGTCTGGTTCGTGCTGTTGGCGAAGCTCGGGAAGTCGCTTTGGAGCGTGTCCTGCACCCTGACCGACTCGACGTCCTTCGGGAGGAACTGGTCCATGCTGTAGTTGGTGACGTCCTTGAGTTTCATAGCTAAAGGCGTCGCAAGCAGTATCACGATTATCCACGCGATTACGATTCCCTTCGCGTGCTTCACAACCCAATCGTTCCAGGCCATAGCCACCACCTATCTTATTCCGCTCTTCAACATACATTTTTAAGACATGTCTAAATTCAACATGTCGTTTGGAGAAGCCTTTATAAACCTTTTGCCCAAAATATGGAACAAAGGTGATGAAGGATGAGCGAAGACGTAGAACGGAGGATAATCAAGGGTCTGTTTACCGTGCCCCTGAAGGACATAATACTCGTTATCGTCGGCCTCAAGGGCGAGGCCCACGGCTACGAGATACTGAAGGAGCTTGAGAAGCTCGCCATCG
Source organism: Thermococcus sp. (assembly GCA_027075325.1). GTDB lineage: Archaea > Methanobacteriota_B > Thermococci > Thermococcales > Thermococcaceae > Thermococcus. Next base: position 240,365 of record JALTBN010000051.1, read on the forward strand.
GCCTCTGGAAGCCGAGCCACAGCAACCTCTACACGATACTCAACAAGATGGTCGAGGAGGGTCTCCTTGAACCGAGGGAGGAGTACCGCGGGAAGGTTCGCAGGGTAAAGTACAACCTGACTCCGAAGGGCATAGAGTACCTCAAGACCTCGAACGACCTGGCTTTGCGCGTCCTCTACACCGCCGCGAACTACCATGAGGCCCTGAAGAAGAAGCTTGAGACCCTGGGTGAGAGGAGGGAGATGGATAGGGAGGCCATCAAGGAGTACCTCGTGCTCCTCCGCCATATACGCGACATCCTGGACGAGGAGATAAAGACCATAGAAGCAGAGCTTTCCTGATTTTTTAATTTTGATAGCTTTTTGCCCCTTGTTTTCTCTTTCTGCTCTTCCCAGGACTTCAGCTCTGAGTCGGTGCTCAGCCATCCGTTTTGCCGGGCACAGCCGATAGATTTATATATACCTACAGCCCCAGTTGAGTACAAAAAATTGTACTACAAAAATCTGTACCCGGTGGTACCATGGAGAACGACCTGAAGATCCAGCTCGAAGAGCTGAAGAAGAGGCTGGAGGTGCTGGAGGAGAGCATAGATCCGGTGGACGAGATAATGCTATCGATAAAAGCCCGTCTGAGGAGGAAGCTAGAGGGTGGTCCTCTCCCCGAACTGGACGAGGAGAAAGCTGCGAAAACCCTCAAGGCCTTGGCGAATCCGGACAGGATTAGGATCATGAAAATGCTGTCCAACGGGCCCCTGGGCTTCAAGGAGATAAAAGAGGCCCTGGGCGTCGAGAGCCCCACGGTTTCTCATCATTTGAAGCTCCTAACCCGGACGGGCATGGTCAGGAAGGGTAACAAGTACGAGATCTCGCCCAACGGACGTTTGTTTTTGCGTTTGCTCGAGATAATCACTGCCCTTGAGGAGGTGGAAGAATGAGCTACTGGTGGGGTTACGGCTTTCCCGAGGAGGAAGGCCTCAGGTTTAGGCTGGCGGAGGCCCTTAAGAAGATAGCCGCGGTGCTGATAATCCTGTGGATCTTTAAGGGTCCCCTCAGGCTTGAGGCCTACACTGGGTACGTGGTCTGGGGGATAATAGGACTGATATTCACCTACGAACTGCTGAGCGTCGGGAAGTGGCTTGGTGTTACCGTCTCTGGAGTCATCTTTGCCCTTGCTAAGGCCTTCTTCTGGGTCTCGGTCCTGCTCTTCGTGGGTAGATGGATAGGATTGCCCGGGAGCCTGAGCGGTGAGGGGGCGCGCCTTACCGCCGGCACGGCCTTTGCCTACTCTATAGTCCTGGCCATAGCCGGTCTGCTCATCGGAAGCGGCCCCTTCCGAAGGCTGGGCTCGAAGAGGTGGTTCACGGTCGAGAAGAAGGCCTACTCTTTCGACGGGGCCGACTTCGGGGATGTCCGGCTGAGTGGGAACGGGAAGGCCTACCCCGTTAAAGTTGGGAGGAAGACTGTCGGCTGGGTTGTGGATGGAGAGGTTGAGGTCGAGGCCGAGACACCGCTCGGCAGGGTCAGGAAGCTTCTAAGCTCGCCGGTCGTGGTGTGGACTTCGAGAAAGCTCGGCGGTGCGAAGGAGAAGGCCGATCCTGCCTTCGTCGGGAAGGTTCAGGCCATGCTCGACCCGGATAGGCTCTACAGGAACAAGGAACGCGCCAAAGTCGTTGACCTGGGCATCATCAAGGTCTACGAGGGGGACGGCTTCCAGTACGTCAAGTTGCCTTTCATAGAGGTCGTCGAGACACCCCACGGCGAGAGGGTGAAGGTCGGCCCGATCCACGTCCACGATGGCAAACCGGTGGGCACTCCCGATGAGATGGTAACCGTCAGGGAACTGGGAAACGGCTTCCAGCTCACCAAAACCGGTGACAGGCTGGCAATAGAGATGGAGGATTATAGCATTGAGGTGATCGGGGACTCGGTCACCTACAGGAGCGGGGAGGATACTCTGAGGCTCTCCAGAGACCACGTCTCCCTCAGATCCGGCAGGATCTCGATAACCGTTGGCAAAAAGAGGGCGAAGCTCAGGATAGACGACACCGTTATCACAGCCTCCGAGGGGAAGGTCAGGATAAGGGTCGGAGATAAGAACTACACGATAACAGACCAAGAAGCCTGCCAGCTGGTCATAAGGAAGGCGAAGGAGATCGTTGAGGAGCAGAGCGCCGAGCTGATTGAGGGCTTCGGCGTTAACAAATCCACCCTCAGCGCCCGCGTCAAGGAACTGATAGACGAGCTGATGGCCTACCTCGGGTGAGGGAGATGGAGTTTGAAAGCATTAGGGAAGTCGAGATAAAGGCCGTTAACGGCCATCTGGATATCGAGGGCTGGAAAAACGACTATGCCGAGGTCAGCTACGTGCTTCACGGGGAGGTGGACGTCAAGATCGAACAGAACGGGGACAAGCTCATCATAAAGGAGGAGCCGAAGAAGAGGTTCCTCAACCTGCTGGGGGAGAGCGGCTGGGCTGAGATAAACCTGAAAGTGCCCAAAGCTGTCGTTGTAAACGCCAAGAACGTGAACGGTGAGCTTAAAGCCACGGGTGTGCGCTTTAAGGAGGCCGCGACGGTTAACGGGCGAATTGACCTTGAGGACTGCGAGGCCGAAAAGCTCTCCGCCGTCAACGGCGAGATAACAGCCCATTTAAGCGTTGCCGGTCCCCTCAAGGCTTCAACCGTCAACGGGGAACTTGAGATCACCATCAAGGAACTCGAAGGCGATGTGGAGGCGAGCTGCGTTAACGGCAATACTGTTCTCCGCCTCACCGACTTCTGCGATGCGAGGATAGAGACGAAGAAGGCCAACGGCGACGTTGAGTTCGTCGGCATAGACCCGGACGAGCCAGTCATCGGCACCGGCGAGTTCACCGTCAAAGTAAGCACCGTCAACGGAGACGTGAGGGTGGAGCTGGTCTGATTTTCATATTTAAGGGGGAGAGCTATCTAAGAGTGTAGCACACGGGGGGAGAACATGAGCCTCAACAGAAACTTCTGGCTCTTCGCGGTCGGCCGCTTTATTAGCCAGCTTGGCTGGGCGGTTCAGGACGTAGCTCTACCGCTCTACGTGCTGGACAAGACGCACAGTGGCTCGGCGATGACGGCCTTCATCCTGGCGGAGATGATACCCGCGATGCTCGTCATGCCATTCGCCGGTGTAATAGGCGACCGCTACAACCGGAAGCACCTAATGGTCGGCTTCGACCTCGCGAGGGGTGTTCTTCTCTTCGGCGTTTTAGCTTTCAACCTGCTCTCAATCAAGCAGCTCCTCGTCGTACAGGTGATAATGGCCACGATGGGGGCCTTCTTTGGGGCGTCAACGGGCGCGATGTTTCCGGATCTGGTTGAGCCGGACGAGCTTGAGCGGGCCAACTCCATAACGAGTTCCTTCAACATCTTTGCCCGCCTCGTCGGTCCTGCCCTCGGCGGCTTCATCTACGCGGTAGGCGGCATCGCCTTAGCTCTCCTCGTCAACGCGGCCAGCTTCTTCGGCTCCGGCCTCTTCGAGATTCTCATCAAATACGAATGGAAGGCCAAAGAGCTTGAGAGTCTCGGCCAGGTTGTTTCCGACATAAAGGAGGGGGTAGCCTTCATCCGCTCCAACCGCTACCTCTGGACTCTCATGGGCTTTGCAATCTTCATGATAGCCTTTGCACAGCCATTTGGGGCCGTTCTGATGCCCTACGCGATGAGGGAAATCCTGAAGTTCTCAAGCTACCAGTTCGGCCTCCAGGAGAGCGCCTTCATGGTTGGAGCTTTAATAGGGAACGCGCTGATAGCGGCGAAGTTCGGAAAGAAGGCCGGGAGGTACCTCTTTCATGCGCTCCTCTTCGACGGTGTCATGATACTGATCTTCACGTGGCTCATAAGCCCGTTTGCCGGCCTCTCCACGGCTTCTGCCTTCCTCCTCCTCGCGGGCGTTAACGTCCTCTGGGGGGCGGTGGAGGCCTTCCTCAACGTGCCGATAAACTCGAAGATACAGCGCGCCGTGCCAAGTGAGGTCCGTGGGAGGGTCTTTTCGGCGATGGCAGTTCTGATGCACTCCGCCGGTCCCCTCGGCCTCCTCGCCGTCGGTCCGCTCCTCGACAGGTTTCCGGCTTGGACGGTTTCCCTCGGTCTCTGGGGTGGTATGGGAGCGGTGGTGCTCTACTACTGGACAAAGCACAGGGATATCCTCGCGGGAGAAGACGGAAGCGGCACGACGGAAAATGGAGAAAATGAGCCAGGGGTCACCTGACCTCCTTGACCTTTCCCTCCCTCTTCTCTATAACGCGCGCCATTATGAAGAGCAGGTCGCTGAGCCTGTTGAGGTAGACGAGGGCGTTCTTGCCGAAGCCGTAGTCGAGAACGAGTTTGGCCACTCTCCTCTCGGCCCTTCTGGCTATCGTCCTGCAGATGTCCAGCTTGGCGCTCGCTATCGTTGAGCCCGGCAGGACGAAGGCCTTCATCTGGAACTCTTCCTCGTACTTCACTATCAGCTCCTCCATCCACCTGACTTCCTCCTCTCCGACCTTGACGTACTTCCCCTTGCTGGCAAGCTCGCCCATGATGCCGTAGAGCTGGACCTGTATCTTCTCCAGTATATCATCCATCTCCTCCGGAACGTAGTGCTTGGCTTCTCCCAGAAAGCTGTCAAGCTCGTCTATCGTCCCGTTGGCCTCCATTATCGGCGAATACTTCGCGACGCGGTCGCCGGTGAAGAGGCCGGTCAAACCTTTGTCTCCGGTTTTTGTGGTAATGGACATTTTGACCACCATCCTCACTTGGTTCCAGCCCTTTATTGCCTTTTGGGTGGGGATGGGTTTTTATATCCTCCAGGCCTTCACCGGATGGGTGAGAGGGATGGAGATCAGGGAATTCCAGGAGATGATTAGGGACATCTACTTCCACAAGGACTCGAAGCGCGGCGTTGAGAAAACCTTCCTCTGGTTCGTTGAGGAGGTCGGCGAGCTGAGCGAGGCGATAAGGAAGCGCGATAGAGACGCAATGGAGGAGGAGTTTGCTGACGTCTTAGCCTGGCTTGCGAGTCTGGCGAACCTTCTGGGGATAGACCTTGAGGAGGCGGCGAAGAAGAAGTACCCCGGTGTCTGTCCGTACTGCGGGAAGAACCCGTGCGAGTGCGAGGAGAAGTTTTAGAACCAAAAGCCCAGCATATTTAGTTTAGATTACTCGTACACGTTCTCCCGTTTTCCAAATTTAATGATGAGGATAAGCAGTTTCTTTCGATGGAGTTCGTAAATTACCCTGTACTCACCCAAGCGGACTCTGAACGTATTTCCCATCCCTTTGAGCTTTTTGACGTCGAACTTTTCAGAAGGAACCGGATTGAACTTAAGCTCCTCAACCAGCTCTTCGAATTTTCTCCGCACGTTTTCTGGGCCATCTCTTAGCCTCTTCAGGACATTCCTGTGAATGAGAACCTCGTAGGCCATCAAAGGCACCTCAAAGGCCGAGCTCTTTCTTGGCCTCTTCCCAGGGTATTCCGTCCTTTAAAGTTTCCTTGGAAAGTCTCTCAAGCTCCTTGAGTTCCTCCTCGCTAACTTCCTCTTCCTCAAGTTCCCGAATCTTTAACTTGAGGAGCTCCTCCTCTATCTCATCCAGTTTTTTCCGCATAAGCTGGATATCTTTAAGGATGAGGGCGATGTTTACACTCTCACTCATTAAATCACCAATTTAAACTGAACCCTCAAACAACTTAAACCTTGCGCGCCTTTTCGACCACTATCTAAACGAAAAGATTTTTATACTTCAGAGGGCACTCTTTCATGCAGTAAACCGAGGTGGTGTGCATGCATGAACTTGTAGAGTTCGCCGTTGAGAAGGCCCTCGAGCTGGGGGCTTCCTACGCGGAGGCGCGGTTCGAGGAGAAGAACGGCACTTCTCTGGCAATGAAGAACGGCTCTCCAGAGGGCCTGGAGGTTCTGGCAGATAAGGGCATTGGCGTTCGTGTCCTCGTAGACGGGGGAATGGGCTTCGCAAGCACCAACGTTCTCACGAAGGAGAGCGTCGCCGAGGCTGTGAAGAAGGCAGTAAAGCTCGCAAAGGCGGCGTCGAAGGTGAGGAACGAGCCGATAAGGTTCTCTGACGAGGACTTTCACGAGGTCTACTACGAGGTCAAGATGCGCAAGGACTTCCGCGACGTTTCGCCGGAGGAGAAGCTTGAGCTCCTCAGGAAAATTGAGGAGGAGGCAAAGGCCACCGGCGTGAACGTGCCGATGCGCTACCTTGGCTACTCCGACCAGGTGTGGCACAAGATAATAGCCAACAGCGATGGAGCGTTCATCGAGAGCTTCATCCCACGCGTCTCCACCATGTACAACCTCGTCGTCTTCGAGAATGGCCAGATGGAGCAGGCGCCCTTCGTGGAAAGGGCCTTTTCCGGTGGTCTGGAGCTCATCGAGAAGGACGAACCCTGGAACTGGGCGGTCAGGGACGTGCAGGCACTGAAGAGGCTCATCTATGAGGGCAAGAAGCCGCCGGAGGGAAAAGTTGACCTGGTCATAAGCCCTGAGGTAGCTGGGATTGCCGTCCACGAGAGCGTAGGCCACCCCTACGAGTCCGACAGGATATTCGGAAGGGAAGCCGCTCAGGCCGGAGAGAGCTTCGTCAAGCCGGACATGCTCGGCGAGAGAATAGGGAGCGAAGCTGTCACCGTCATCGAAGACCCGACGATACCGAACAGCTGGGGATTCTACCTCTACGACGACGAGGGAGTGAAAGCAAGGCCGAGGTACCTCATAAGGGACGGAATCATTACAGAGTTCCTCACCAACAGGGAGTACGCCTACAAGCTTGGCCAGCACTCCAATGCGGCAGCGAGGGCCATCAACTACAACCGCGAGCCGATCGTGAGGATGGCCAACACCTATCTCGCTCCCGGCGACCACTCCTTCGAGGAGCTTATCGAAGATGTGAAGCTCGGCGTCTACATGGTGAGCTTCAACGAGTGGAACATCGATGACCGCAGGTACCAGCAGAGGTACATCGGCAGGGAAGCATATCTCATCGAGAACGGCGAGATAAAGCACCCGGTGAGGAGGCCCATCCTTGAGATAACAACTAGGGCGCTGTGGAGCAGCGTTGACGCTGTGGGGAAGGAAGTGGAGTTCTACCCGGGAACCTGCGGAAAGGGCGAGCCGGGACAGGGCGTCCCGGTCTGGATGGGCGGAGCGCATGCAAGGCTCAGGGACATACCGCTGAGGAGGCCGTGAGGTGGTGGAGATGTTTGACGTTAACGAACTCATCCTGAAGAAGGCTAAAGAGCTCGGCTTCGGCGACGTTGTAGTCCTCGGCTACGAGAGGGACAGGAGGCAAGTTCGCTTTGCCAACAACGAGATAACCGTCGCCAAGAACTGGCACGAGAGGAAGGTCGAGCTCTTCGTCGAGCTGGAGAAGCGCGTCGCCGGAACGACGATAACCGAACTGAGCGAGGAGAACATCGAGCGCACCTTCAAAACGCTCCTGAGCAACATGAAAGGAATGTCCCCAAAGGAGGACTACTACTGCATCGCCGAGGGCCCCTTTGAGTATAAGAGCATCCCGGAGACATTTGACAAGGCAATAGTAGAACTCGACGAGCCGAACGAGTATGTGGAGAGGGCGATAAACGCGGCCCTTGAGGAAGGGGCGAAGCGCGTTGCTGGAGTCCTCTACACCGACCACGACAGAATTTATCTCACCACGAGCAACGGGGTGGAGGCTTTCGACGAGGGCACCGGAATAGAGATAAGCGTTAGAGCCTTCATCGGCGACCTCGAGAGCGGCCACGGCACGAACTCGGTTCGCGTTCTCAAGAAGTTCGACCCAGAATCAGCGGGAAGAAAGGCCGGCGAGATAGCCAGGCTCGCCCAGAACCCGGAGCAGGGGCCGGAAGGGAAGTTCGACGTGGTCTTCGACCCGTTGGCATTTGCCAACCTGCTCAGCTACATGAGCTTCATGACCTCCGCGTATGCCGCCGAAGCCGGATTCAGCTTCCTCGTGAATAAACTCGGCCAGAAGGTTGCGAACGAGATAGTGACCATCAAGGACGTCGGCAACATGCCGAACGGCTACGGCACAAGGAAGTTCGATGATGAAGGCGTTCCCACGAGGGAAACCACGATAATCGAGAACGGAACCTTCAAAACGTTCCTCCTCAACACGAGCATGGCGAGGAAGTACGGGACAGAGACGACGGCCAACGCTGGCTTGATAATGCCGCACGCGTGGAACATCGTCCTTGAGCCGGGCGACTTCTCCAGGGAGGAGCTCTTCGGTGAGGTCAAGCGCGGCATCTACATAACCAACGTCTGGTACACTCGCTTCCAGAACTACGTGACAGGGGATTTCTCCACCATCCCGAGGGACGGGATATTCCTCGTCGAGAACGGTAACTTAAAGCCGATTAGAAACATCCGCGTCAGCGACAACCTCCAGCACATACTCGAGAACATAGCGGCCCTCGGAAAGGACTCCTACCACATCCACTGGTGGGAGGTCGATACGCCGGTTTCAACGCCCTATGTTTTGGTGAAGGACGTGGGGATAACGAGGGCAACGAAGTGAGCCCTCACTGATTTCTTCTCTTTTTGAGGGTTTTCAATGTGGCTTAGGTGCCCCAGCCATGAGAACTCCCTAAGCTGGATCAGAAGCTGGAGGGCCTTTAACGTCAGCTCAAGATGAGGAAACCGGGGTGTGGAGGGTTTAAACTTTCCAGCTGCCCTATATAAACAATGGGGAGTTTTAACTAATCCTTTCCACCTCCACCCACGTTGAATGGTATGCTGAGCCTTCCCCGTAGCCCTCGACGGTTTCGTCGGTGGTCAGGAAGTTGGCGTTCCAGCCGAGCAAGCTGACCCAGAACGCCTTGTAGAGGAGGACGACGCCCTTAGGAACGTCGTCGCTGAGCCTAGCGTGGGTTCTTATCCTTCCGTAGTCGTTGAAGACCTCAACGGCGTCGCCGTTATTAATCCCTCTCTCCTCAGCGTCCGCGGGGTTGATGTAGAGGTTAGGGTCTACCCTCCCGTAGGTGTTGTGGTACTGGCTCGTTATCGTCATCCTGTGGGTCGGCGTGAGTAGCCTTAGGGGATACCTGCCCTCGAACCGTCTGTACTCAGGGAACGGGCTCAGACCGCGCTTAACAGCTCTCCGGGAGTAGAACTCTATCTTCCCGCTCGGCGTTTCCCACCTTCTCGGCCTTTCCGGCACTCTTACGAAGCCGTTTCTCTTAAGCTCATCCCAGCTCAGACCGTTGACTTCGAGGACTTTCCTTATCACTTCCTCATCGCTCTCGTGGAGGTATGGGCTGTCTATTCCCAGGGCGCTCGCGAGCAACCTCGTCACCTCGCTGTTGCTCTTTCCGTAGAGCTTCGCCACAGGCTCGTTTAAAGCCACATAGCGGTGGTAGTAGCTGTCCGCTATGTCCAAGCGCTCGAAGAAGGTGTTCGCCGGCAGAACGACATCGGAATAGAGCGCCGTATCCGTCAGAAAGATGTCGTGGGTGACGAGGAAGACGTCACTCTCTTTTAGGGCTTTTCTCAGTCTGTTCTGGTTCGGCAGGCTCGCGAGGGGGTTGGAGTTGTAGACGTAGAGGAACTTAATCTCGCCCCTTTCGATGTACTCGGCAAGCTTCATCTGCGGGATCCTCTTTGCTGGCTTCCTCCTCAGGAAAGCGCCCTCGGCGTAGCTCTTGTCGATGACCTTCATGTCGTAGATAAAGCCGAAGCTGTGACCTACTAGAGCTGGAAGGATAGCTATCGCCCTGACCGCTTCACCGCCTGCCAGAGAGCGCTGGAAGCCGTAGCCGATGTGTATCACACCCTTCTTTTCGGCATAATCCCTTGCAAACTCCTCGATTTCATCAACACTTAGACCCGTCTCCCGGCCCACATAATCAAGTGATAACCTTTTTACATAATTCTTGAATTCTTCAAAACCATAGACGTTCTCGCGGACGAATTCTTCATCGTAGAGTTTCTCCTCGATGAGAACCTTCGCAACGCCCAGTGCGAGGAGAACGTCCGTATCGGGCCTTATCTGGAAGAACTCCTCGCTCCTCTTTGCAGTCTCTGTTCTCACAACATCTACCGTCCAGAGTTCAAGGTTGTTCCTCTTGGCCAGCATGAAGCCGTGGAGGTTCGTCCAGAAGGGGTTTACCCCCCAGTAGACGATTAGCCTCTGGTTCCTCAGCTCCTCGGGGTCGAGGCCGACTGCAGTGCCGTAGACGTCCCTAAGGGCTTCCTGCCCCGCCCGGTCGCAGATTCCGTGGTCGAGCATGGCCGTGTTGAGGTAGTGAAACAGCCTGAGCGGGAAGGCGTAGTTTACCGCACCCCTGTCGCCTGCGTACTGGTACACCAGGACGCTCTCGCTCCCGTGCCGTTCTATGGTCTCTTTGAGCTTCTGGGCCACGAGGCTTATCGCCTCTTCCCAGCTCGCCTCTCTAAACTCTCCGCTCCCCCTTTCACTCGTTCTGATGAGTGGCCTCTTGAGCCTGTCCTCCGCGTGGAACCACTTCTGGAGAAGGGCACCCTTCGGGCAGAGAAATCCTGCCGTTATCGGGTGGTTGGGGTTCCCCCTAACCATGAGCTTCCCGTCTTTAAATTCGCTTATCATCGAGCAGGTGTCGTAGCAGTCCCGCATGCAGGCACTGAACTTCGGCATATTCATGAATGAACACAGTAGTTCAAATATTTTTTGCCCTAAGTAGTTCAGACATTCGATGCCCAAACCTTGAAAAGTCAATCACTCCAAGATAACACAGTGCTTCACAACAGGTGTCTATTACATCAATGATTAATGATGGCGAATAAAAACATTTATTTGGCAGAAATGCACACTTTTAGATGACAAT
>JALTBN010000051.1:251293-293022 GCA_027075325.1 Thermococcus sp.
AATGAGGAAGGCTGGAGCCGTAGCCATGGCCATTTTCGTGTTTGCAGGCCTGGGTCTGCACCCCGTGGCAGCATGGGACCTTATTGGAAAAATTATCGGGGTGGACCCCAACCAGACATGGGAGCACCCGTACCCGACCGACATTAAGGTCGGCGATATAGTTATCGGGCACAACCCGGTCAGCGATGTTATCATTCCGGGATACTGGACTCACACTGGAATGATAGCCTACTACGACAGTGACAAGGGCGATTGGATGGTCGTTGAAGCCTACGACGACCCCAGTCAGGTTCGCCTTGTAACCCTCAGCGACTTCCTCAAGAGGTACGATGAGGTAGCGGTTCTTCGCGTTAAGACGACCGACGACATAAGGCAGGCTGCCGTCAACTTCGCCCTCCAGCAGCTTGGCAAACCCTACGACTACCTCTGGTTCATGAAGGAGGTTTACGGTGACTCATATTACTGCTCCGAACTCGTCTGGGCTTCATACAAGGCCGTCGGTGGACCGGACCTCGACGCAAACCCTGGGTGGACCCTCAAGTACCTTGATGGTGTTGCCCCCCAGGAGATATACGACGACGATGACACCTACGTCATCTACCAGCACCACGCCTGACTTCGGCTCTTCTCTGCTTTTTTCATCCGTTTTTCACCCAAAGAAGCCGAGTGCAGGCCCGATAGTTATTGCCATGCTTAACACTCCACCAAGGATTAGGGCGGGTATTGACCTTCCCTTCTCAATGCCAAGGAGGTAAGCCGCCAGTGCACCCGTCCAGACGCCCGTCCCCGGAAGCGGAACCGCAACGAATATCAAAAGGCCCCAGAAGCCCCACTTCTCAACGTAGGGGTGTGCCTTCTTCCTGACGCGCTCAACGTAGTAGAGGTAGAGGCGTGCTATCTTCCGCAGGGGCGTCCCCTCGAGCCACAGCATTATCCTGTCCACAAAGGGAAGCAGGGGTGGAAGGAGCAGCGAGAGCAGGATAACACCTAAGAAAGCCATGATTAATGTTCCCCACAGGGGATAGCCCCTACCAATTCCGTAAACTATAGCGTAGCGGCCCTCAAAGGTCGGAACAAGAGAGAGCAGGAACACCTCAATTAGGCCATTCAACGTCGAACACCCCCAGTTTGAGTGCGTTCACAACGGCACGGTAGTAGGGGAGCCACCACTCTTCGGTTAGCTCGACCAGCAGGGCAACCCACAGGCCGAGCATGAAAGCGAAGAGAACGTCGCTGAACCAGTGAACGTGGAGGAGAAGCCTTGAGAGGCCTATTCCAAGCGCCCAGCCCCACCAGAGGAGCCAGAACTTTTTCCAGCGTCTGCTCAGGAAGTATGCCAGCACGGCAACCCTCGCCGTGTGGCCCGAGGGGAAGGCCAACCACTCGATGTTCCTGAGCAGTTCCGCAAGGCCACCCGAGATTTCCTCACCGCCGGGCCTCGGGACGGCAAAGGCAACCTTCAGGATAGCGACCAGCACCATCGAGAGGAAGAGGGCGATGGACGTATCGAGGGTTATCTTATCGATATGCCCCTCCGAGTGGAGGTCGAGGAGAAAAATGGCGAGGAGGTACAGGGTAACGGCTACGAGACTTCCCGTTTCGGTGAAGAGAACCACAGCCAAGCCGTAATGGGGCAGGGGCGAATCTATTGCCTGGTTTATCCCGTCGAAGGCCCCCGTTATTTGAAGGGCGAGGAGAAGGATTAGAACCGCCGTCAGCAGCCAGAACGCATGCTTTCGCTCCATAGATGGCGGAACGGTTTGGGAGATAAAAGCTTTTCTGGGCTAAATTACTCCAGCCGCGTAGAGCGCGTGGTAGGTTTTGAGCAGCGCGTTCTGAACCCTCTTCGGTCCGAAGGTCCTGACGGCCCTTCCGAGGCCCTCGTTATAAATCCTGCGCATTATGAAGTCCGTTTCGCGGTTGAGGTTCAGTTTCTCCTGATTTTCGAGGTAGAGGCGCGCTATCTCAGCCGGCTCGCGGTAGTTGAGACCCTTCAGCCACCTGAGCGGGATCCCGTCATCGAAGCGCTTGACCACCTCAAAGCCTATGACCGTAACCTCGTCGTCGCCGTAAAGCTCGCCGTATATCTTCGAAAGCTCGCAGAGCAGTTCTCTCACGTCGGAGAAGCCGTCGAGTTTTGCATCTTCGTTGGTCAGCTCCCTAACCCTCTTCCTCCCGACGCGGGTTATTCTGGCCTTGGCTATTGCCGTGTCGCTTGGCCTTATAACAAGGTAGATTTCACTCCCCGGCTTCGCCTCGTAGTCCCCGTAGCGTATCGTCGTCACCTTATCGCCGCTCAGTATCTTCGACTTGTACGAGGAGTCAATCAGCATGAACTTCCTTATCTGAACGCTCTTCCCTCTCCTCACTGTTCAACCCCCGCACAATGTCCACAACCTCCTCCAGGGACCGGACTTGGAAGTCAGCGTAGTCCAGGTAATCAAGCTCCCTGTTTGCGTATTTTCCGTATTTGAACCACACGGTTTTCATGCCGGCATTTTTCGCACCGTAGATGTCGGAGTAAAGCCGGTCCCCAACCATGACCGCTTCGTGGGGTTTAACCCCGAAATTCTTCAGGGCTTTCTGGAATATCTTGATATGGGGCTTTTTCACACCCACGAAGTCAGAAATGAGGACGTCATCGAAGTAGTCCTCTATTTCGGTCCTCAGAATCTTCTCCCACTGCTTCACGGGGTCGCCGTCGGTTATTATCCCCAGCATAAGGCCCATCTGTTTGAGGGCCAGCAGGGTCTTTCTAACGCCCTTCACTGTCTTAAGATGACTGATCTTCGTGTTGTGGTATCCGATCACTCCAGCGGCCACCCACTTGGGGTTATGGGGAAGGTCGAGTCGCCGTAGTAGGTAATCGAAATGCCGGTTAAAGTTACTCCCGTACTCGTTGATGAGCTCGATGAGCTCGTGATAGGCTATGCCGAAATCCGCCGGCATTCCGGCCCGTATCATATTCTCTATGGCGTTCCTACGGGCTATCTCGGCCAGCTTGCTCGTATCGATGAGCGTGTCGTCAAGGTCAAAGAGGACAACCTTTATCATCATTCCCCACCATTCTATACTGGGTGGGATGGTATTTAATGGTGATGGTGTGGGCAAGGTTTATAAAACCGCGACTCAACCCATTCCGAGGCGAGACCGGTGGAGCGAGAGATAACCGATGAAAAGCTCCAGAAGTACTTTAAAATCACCGGGAAGGCTCTGGAAACCCTCGAAGTTGCCGTACACGAGAGGAGCCTTCTAATGGCCGTCGCGAACGACTTTTTAACGATGGCAAAAAGCTATTTTGAGGACGCAAGGTACTACTACGAGAAGGGGGACTACGTTACCGCTTTTGCCGCGCTGAACTACGCCCACGGCTTTATAGACGCGGGTGTGCGGCTTGGAGTGTTTAAGGGAGAAGATGACAGACTCTTTGCCTTTGGCTGAGGTGAGAAAGATGGGAGACTACGTCGTCGTCCTTGAAGCGCCGATAATCGTTAGGGACGTTGAGACAAGCGAAGACGCCATAAACGTGGCCGTGAGCAAGGTGGCAAAGGCATTGAACAAAGAGAACCTTGATTTTGTGAGGGTGGAGATAGGCTACTCACAGTGCCCGGTCTGTGGGGCCCACTTTGAGAGCGCCTTCGTAATAGGAAACGTTGGACTCGTTGGAATGTACCTCACTCTCAAAGTCTTCAACGCCCAGAGCGTAGAGCACGCGGAGAGGATAGCCAAGGCAGTTGTGGGGAAGGCACTCAAGAAGGTTCCCCTCAAGGTCTACGAGATAAGGGAGCTGGCAGAGGAGGAAGAGGGAGACGGGGTCGAACTTGAGGAGTAATCCGGCAACGTCGTTTTTGCCCGTTCTTTAATTCCCCTATTCACCCAAAGCGGGGAAAACTTTTAAACACTCTCCCATCAACCAACGACATAACCGTTGGAGGTTTTGCCATGGCCAAGTTCATTTTCGTTACGGGTGGTGTGGTTAGCGGTCTTGGGAAGGGTATAACCAGCGCTTCTCTCGGCATGCTCATGAAGGCGCGCGGTTTCAGAACCACCAACATCAAGATAGACCCGTACCTCAACTACGACGCCGGAACGATGAACCCCTACCAGCACGGTGAGGTCTTCGTCCTCGACGACGGGGGAGAAGTTGACCTCGACCTCGGCAACTACGAGCGCTTTTTGGACACCAGCCTGAGCTTCGACCACAACATAACGACCGGGAAGGTTTATTCGACAGTCATAGAGAAGGAAAGGAAGGGAGAATATCTCGGTGCAACAGTGCAGGTGATACCCCACGTTACCAATGAAATAAAGGAGCGCATCAGGAGAATCGCAAGGGACTACGACGTTGTTGTTGTGGAGATAGGAGGAACGGTCGGAGACATCGAGAGCATGCCCTTCCTTGAGGCGGCGAGACAGATGCAGATTGAAGAGGGCGGGGAGAACGTCGCCTTCGTCCACGTCACCTACGTACCCAAACTCCGCGTCGTCGGCGAGCAGAAGACCAAGCCGACCCAGCACAGCGTCAAGGAGCTCCGCTCCCTTGGAATCCAGCCGGACGCGATAGTTGCGCGCTCCGAGGAGAGGCTTGAGGACTCCGCGAGGAGAAAGATAAGCCTCTTCACGAACGTTCCAGAGGAGGCAGTCATAAGCGCTTACGACGTTGAGGACACCTACGAAGTCCCCCTCATGCTGGAGAGAGAAGGCCTCCCCCGCTACCTTGCTAAAAGGCTGGGTCTCCCTGAAAAAGAGCCGGAACTCAAAGCCTGGGAGGAAATCGTCGAGGGATACAAGAACCTTGAGGACACCGTTGAAATTGCAATAGTTGGCAAATACGTCAAGCTGGCCGATTCTTACCTGAGCATAAAGGAGGCACTGAAACACTCCAGCGTTGCCAGCGGTGTGAAGGTCAGGATACGCTGGATAGAGGCAGAGGACGTGGAGAGGGAAGGCACCGACCTCCTGAAGGGAGTCGATGGAATAATCGTTCCAGGAGGCTTTGGAGCGCGCGGCACAGAGGGCAAGATGATGGCAGTTCGATACGCCCGCGAGAACGATATCCCCTTCCTCGGCATCTGCTTCGGCTTCCAGCTGACAGTGGTAGAGTTTGCGAGGAACGTCCTC
Source organism: Thermococcus sp. (assembly GCA_027075325.1). Classification (GTDB taxonomy): domain Archaea; phylum Methanobacteriota_B; class Thermococci; order Thermococcales; family Thermococcaceae; genus Thermococcus. Next base: position 256,415 of record JALTBN010000051.1, read on the forward strand.
GGCCTTAAGGGAGCGCACTCAACCGAGATAGACCCGCAGACACCCTACCCGGTTGTCGACCTCATGCCCGAGCAGCGTGATCTGGACAGGCTTGGCGGAACGATGCGCCTTGGTGCATATCCGGTCCACATAAAGCCCAGCACTCTCGCAAGGGAGCTCTACGGCAGGGAGATAGTCTATGAGCGCCACAGGCACCGCTGGGAGGTCAACCCAGACTATATAGAGCAGTTCGAGAAGGCAGGTCTGGTTTTCAGCGGCATAGCCGGCGACGACGAGAGGAGGATGGAGATACTGGAGCTTCCAAAGCACAGCTACTTCATAGCGACCCAGTTCCACCCGGAGTTCAAGTCGAGGCCGATGAGCCCGGCGCCGGTTTTCTGGGGGCTGGTTAAGGCGGCGAAGGAAAGGAAGTTTGGGGGCTGATACCCTTTAGTGCTTCAAGATGCGATATTTGCCGGACAAAGCTCGAACTTGCCTGACTTTCTTTCTCTTAAACGCCCGTTTAAAAGTTTACAAGATCCCCTGAAGTTCGTGAGTTTATTATTGTTTTAATTATCTCTACAATTATGTCTATAAATAGTTATTGTAACCAATTCACAATTTCATGTAAATATTGCACCGAAAACTATTTAAACTGCAAGTCTGAGTAATTTTGCCTCACATACTGAGGCCGTGAATAAATGGGGGGGGGAAGATGCGAAAGTTAGGAACGCTGTTTGTTGCCTTGTTCCTCCTCTCTGGGATGTTAGGGACAGTGAGTGCAAGTGGGGCAAACTGGATAAAGCAGGACAGCTATGCGACAACTTATACGTACAGTGGCCATACGCTTGGGAAGTTCTATGCCGTTCAAGGTTCTCCGGATGCAGATAGATCCGCTGGGGATATCGTTTTCTCAATAAGCAAGAACGCACCGTGGAACCCATACACCTGGAGGATTTCAGCATTTGACAAGAAGGACGGAGACTCTTGGAAGTCCTGTACTCTCTGGATTTTCTGCACCTATTACTGGGGAGAAGTCCATGTAAAGAAATATGAAGACTACTACTACCCCTATTCAGACTCTGCAGATCCACAGTGGTTTATCTCCTATGCAGTTGCATACAGATACCTAAGTGGTTCTAATGTACCATACGATGCCCTTGACAGTATGCTCAAGGCTGCATTCGATGCCGTTTTGTCGTTAGCCGGTTCACCGATCGGGGCCTCTTGGATCTTCGACGTAGTAGGTCCTAACTCAGATGTTATTAGTGGACGGGGTACTAACCACATAACAGTGAATCTAAGAACGGGAAAAATACTCTGGCAGGAATATTATGACGCAAAATATGGAATTATTAAGGATGAGCTAACTTTAACTGGAGCTAAGAACTGGGCAGACTCTCACAACGTTGGCTACGAAGACTGGATAGACTTTGATGCAAAGTATACAGTAGAAGCAGGCTACAGCTACATCGGTCCCGGTATGGACACCCCAGTGTACGTACCCGTTAAGACAGACAGCGCATTGCTACCATTAGTAAATGTCGTCGTCGAACTAAAACCGTAAGGGGGGTTCATGGTGGATGCGAAGAAGGCTGCTTCCCTCTTTATCCTTTTCCTTTTAGCTCTGGCTGTAGGCTACATAACGTTCAATGGAGTTAAATCCAGTTCAGATCATCAGGTTAACCAATCACCTCCCAACAGCTTTTACTCTTCCAGCCCCTCCAAATACGCGGAGCTGTTTGATGGCGTGCTCAGGAACTACTCAACCTACTACTCGATGGAGGATGCCCTCTACGGGGAGTACCTCTGGGGCAGGTTGGATTACAGGACATACAACTGCACCTTAACTAAGAACGTCACTCTTCTAAGGGGCAGTGTCAATCATCTTGTCTCCCTGTATAAAAACCTCTCAAGGCGTGAGGTCTCTGAGGGGAGTGTGGTGGGGGTTCTTCTCTTGGGAGACCTTAGGGTTGAGCTTTCCTTCCTCGCTTCCAGCGGGGGAAAGGAGTTGCAGTACAAGACGGGTGAGATATGCATACTCGGGGGAAGGTTAACGAACTTCGATTCGTTTAAGAAAAAGGCGTTAGAGGTTTACGGCAAGCCCCAATTCTCATATAAGAAGCTTTTAAACCTCAGCTTGCGCCTTAAGAGAGAGGTAGGTAAGACTTATGGAGCGCCGTTCAGCGGTGAATGGCCTGTGGAAACCCGCTTCGCCCTCCAGCATTTTGTTTACGTAGCGTCTCAAAACGGCACTCTCTTGGATTCATTCATAAACGGGTACGACCCTGAAAAAAGTTACAACCTGATGAGGACGCTCCTCGGAGAATTGAACGAGAACCCGTACGCTAAGGCCCTGTTTAAGCCATCTATAGTTTATCTTTCTGAGCTATGGCATGAGGAATATGTTGAATCACAGGACAAGACTGCCGTTGATGACCACTACCTCAGGGTTTTCTGGGCTTGGTATCAGCTTGTAAAGCCCGAACAGTTCATGGGGTGATACAGGTGAACAGGTGGATAAAACTGCTGTTCCTGATTTTCTTTCTGATGGTTCTGATAGGGGACTTAATGTCCCTCATGAACCTGTACCTCATGGAACCAGCCCAGAGGAGGCTTATTTTGAACGTCCTGCCTCCCGCGTACTGGAGTCTTAGAGCCCTTGAGATCTTAGTTTCAGGCCTTTATATCTTCGGCCTCGTAAACGGTTTTGGAAGGAAGAGCATGGCGGGGTTGGCCTTCCTCTTTACCCTACTCAGACTGCTCTCGACTGGGATCTTAAACGGCGTTGAGACGATAATAACGTGGAGGCTCCTGGTTCAGTATTCCATCTTCTACGTAGCGGGGATCATAACGGCATACCACTTGAAGGAGGGGGCATGAGTGCTGAAGTACCTGACTAAAATCATTGTTCGGAGGATGAGCTTCTTCCTTCTTATATTGATGTCCTTTACGGTCTCCCTCTTGATCTTCGGTATCGTGGGGCAGGTGGGTCACCTCGTTGATGATAACGTAGAGTACACGTTTGCCCACTACCGCCCACATGCCGTTTATTCCTTAGACTTTGCATTCGGGAGAAACACCGCGCCTTCCACTGTGCGTTGGGAGACCGTGAAAATTATGGACGCACTCGAAAAAGACCTCAATAAGGAGAACCTAAGCGCCGGTTTTCTCGTGACCCTTCCCGTTACTTATATAAAGCCCCTTAAGATCAAAGGCCATACCGTGTACTTTCAGGCCTACTTCTTTAGGAACATCGAGGATGTTGAGGAGTTTGGATTCAAGTTTAACCGCCCGGAAAATCATATTGTTCTCTTAAGCTACAACCTATCAGGGGGCTTAACTCCAGAAGCTGTCTCAGCGCGTTTCTTTAACGGGAACGCTTCTCCAGTTAGGTCATACGGGATTTTTAGGGAATACCCCCTCAACCATCTATCCAGCGTTGAGTACGTTCAAGTTGCGGTACCCCTTACCAATAAAACGCTCACTGAATACTTCAAATGGCTAAATCAGGACATCCTAAACTCTTCCGGACTTAGGGTGACCCTATACATGGCATCCAACATCAAAAACCCCGTCAGGGATTCCCACATAATCGAAAGCCTTGTAACCTCAAAACTGCCCCGCAGTCTGATTGCAGATGTTATCGATTTCTATACTACAAGATACGGGAACAGGGGTGTTGCAGTTGACATCATGAACGGCATCAACAGTTCCCGCTTGGTGTACTTCAACGGAACCTGGATCGACCCAGCACGTAACGAGGAGTACCTGATGAGGGTGATCAATCGGAATCGGGGCATCAGATCGGTTTCGTTTGACATCTCCCTAAGACGGGCCGATATAGTTGATTTAGTAAAGGAAGCTGGAACGCAAACCGTGGGATTCTTTGAAAAGTATGGGGGACTTCTTGTCGTTATCTACCTCCCTTTCTTCCTCTTAGTTTTGTACACCTCCTCCACCGTGTTCAGAGACCTGCGCAATGACCTCGAGGTTCTCGAGCTTAGAGGGATCCGGAGAAACTTGAAAGTTGTTCAGGAGTTCCTTATTTTTTTGGCGGCTGGATTGGCATCAACGGCTGCGTATGCGTTTCTCTCCATACTTCCAGACTACTCCCCCTCCCCTCTCACTTTCGTAGGTGTGACCGGGCTCGTCTATCTGACCATGCTAATAGCCAGAAATGGAAGCACTTGGAGATTGGGCAGGGCCTCCGTTCTTTCTTTAACTGCCCTCCTCATCGCCTTCATTCTACTCGGCTACATGAGGGTGAACGGGTTGGTTCTCGTCAGCAGAGGATACGGGGCTTTAATGTTGCTTTTCTCCCTTCTTATGGCCTTTGTCCCTATCATGGGAATTTTCGTGGGCTACCTCTTCCACAGGGCATGCAGTGGTCTAATGCAGCTTTTCGAGCCCATGTTCGACGTGAGGTACTACCTGAGATCTCTGAGGAGATATTCGTACGTCTTAACTTTCTCAGCTTATTCCTTGGGCATATTCATGCTTCCAAGGATTGCATCCCTCGGCAAGGTGGTTAACGCCATTCTCAGGAATAGCGACTACATGGCTATAGTTGGGTACAATGGCGTAACATCCCTTGGTCTTTTGGCCGACTACCTGAACAAGCTAAGCGGGGGCTTTGGCGTCATGGGGTTACTCGCGATCTCCCTGATTTTTATAGTCTCCCTAAGGAAATACCGCTCTGTGAAGGAGTACTCAAGCCTTAGGGGAGGTGATTTAAAGGCCGTCCAGAGGAGCTTCCTCAAGTTCCTGTTTCTAAAGATCGGCTTAGTAGTGGTTCTGTCCGCAGCGGTGGCCCTGGTTCTGGCGGTTTTCCTCGATGCGTACATCGGTGTCACGTACACTTCAGGAAAGCTCTTGGTTGAAAACGGGAGGCTGACCCTTCAATCCCTCTTCAAACCGCCTCACGTGCTCATATGGGGGTGATCAAAGTGGGTGTCGTTGAGTTTGAGGACGTCTTTGTGAAGTATGAAACCTACACAGGCAGCGTCTTGGCTTTAAGGGGGGTAACTTTCTCCCTCGGGGAGGAGGAGACGATCCTTGTGATGGGCCCATCCGGAAGCGGCAAAACCACGCTCCTCAGGGTTATCCTCGGCCTTGTTCATCCTATGCACGGAATTGTTAAGGTTTTTGGAATGGAGCCGAGGGATGGGAAAACCGGACTCGAAATTAGAAGGCGGGCGGGTTATTTGACTCAGGAGGGGAAGATGATAAACGAACTCACGGTGTGGGAGAACATAATGTTTTACGCAGAGGGAAGGGGCAGGAGGGTAGATGAAGAGAGGGTCAGGGAGCTCGCGAGGGAGTTGAACGTTGAGGCAGTACTCAACAAGCACCCGAACCATCTCAGTGGGGGGGAGCTCAAAAGAGCTGAACTCGTAATGGTTCTATCGGATGAACCGGAGCTCCTCCTCCTTGACGAGCCGACGTCGATGCTTGACGCCGAGAACTCAGAGGTGGTCATAGATCTCCTCTCCACCTTCAAGGGTAGGGTTCCTATGATAGTGACCTCCCACGACCTAAGGCTGTTTGGAATCAGTGACAGGGTTTTGGAGGTTGCTGGCGGGGTAGTGAGAAAAAGCCTGAGGGAAACTACCCCATCACTGGAAGGATAGCCCTCTCAGGGCGGGTGACGCCCAATTTTCCGTTTAAGGCTCGGCCTTCATGACAGGAAATCAGCCCCACGTCACGTTTCTGTTGAAGAGGAAGCGGACGACAAAAGACGCACCTATGCCAACAAGGTTAGCGAGTAGGTAGTTTATGCCCAGGTATACGAGGGGGGCGTATATTATCCACTGGACAAAGGCCCCCATAAGTGCCGCGACGTGAAAGCTGAAGAGCCTCTTCCAGAAGGGGTACCTCCTCAAATCCTTGAAGGTCCAGAGGTCGTTCCACGTGAAGTTGTTGAGGATGGAAAGTTCCGTAGCGGGAATGTTGGCGATGTATTTATCCATTCCCAGCTCGGAGACGAAGAACCACAGAAAGCCCTCATTCACAAATATGCCGGAGGTGCCAACTATGCTGAACTTTATCAGCCTGTCGAGCTCGCCCTCCCACTTCATGAGCCTGTACACATGCTTGAGGTAGTTCAGCATCGTCTTTCCGCTGAGCTTGCTCTCCCCGGCCTTCCTGAGGCCGAACCTGAACGGAACCTCGACGACCTTACCGTACTTCCCCTTGATCAGAATCTCCATGAGGATTTTGAAACCTATTGGGTTGAGCTCGGCCCCTTCCACGACTTCCCTCCTGAGGGCGAAAAATCCGCTCACCGGGTCCCTGACGCTCCGTATCTTGGGAAGGGCAACGCGCCCTATCATTATTGCCCCCTTGGAGATAAGTTTCCGGTACCAGTACCAGTTCTCGACGCCTCCCCCGGGCACGTATCTGCTCGCTATCGCTATGTCCGCCCCGTGATCAATGGCTTTGAGGAGCTCGGGTATCTTCTCCGGCGGGTGCTGTAAATCCGCGTCCATAACCACAAAAACATCCCCTGAAGCCTCCCGGAAGCCCCTGATGACCGCGGATGAGAGGCCCTTCTCGTTGACCCGTCGGATGACTTTGACGGGATAGCCTCCCGTCTTCCCCAGTTCCTCAGCGTACTCCCACGTCCTGTCGGGGGAGTTATCATCCACGACAACGATTTCAAACTCATACCCAGCCCCGCTCAGGGCACGGGATACCCGCTCAAAGAGCCCCTCAAGGTTGTCCCGTTCATTGTAAGTGGGAATTATGATTGAAATCCTTGGCCGTTCAGATGCTCTCTCACTCATCTTCCACCCTCCGGTACTATCCCGTAAACCCCGCAAACTTTATAAGCTTTGCAGAGCCCCTAAACCAGGGCAGGGGGCCGTGGGGTAGCTTGGTCCATCCTGCGGGCTTTGGGAGCCCGTGACCCGGGTTCGAATCCCGGCGGCCCCACCAGGCAATTCTGGGTGAGAGCATGAGAAAACTGGCCCTCAGGATAGCGTACGATGGAACCGCCTTCTACGGCTTTCAGAGACAGCCGGGGGTCAGGACCGTCGAAGGCGAGCTGATCGGAGTTCTCGAAAAGCTGGGTATAATCCAGAACCCCAAGGATTCAGATTTCAAGGGTGCCTCAAGAACCGACAGGGGCGTCTCGGCCTTCTTCAACGTAATCTCGTTCATACCAGTGCCTGAGAAAGCACACCTGGCAATCCCGAAGGTTCTGAACCACCACTTAAAGGACATCTGGGTTATCGGCAGGGCGGAAGTCCCCCCTGAGTTTCATCCAAGGTTCTGGGCCAGGGAAAAAACGTACCGCTACTACCTCATAGACAGGGGGCACGATGAAGAGGCAATGGAGGAATGTGCTCTGCTCTTCGTGGGAACCCACAACTTCTCGGCTTTCGCTAAGCTGGAACCCGGAAAAGACCCCATCCGGGAGATAACTTCTACGAAGGTAATTCACAGGCAGGGTTACTACCTCATCGAGGTCTCCGGGAAGTCCTTTCTCTGGGAGATGGTCCGCAGGATGGTGAGCGCAGTCTCCTACTGCGGTCTCGGGCTCCTCTCTCCCGAAGAGGTCCGGGAGATGCTCCGGGGGAAGTTCGAGAAGAAGGTCCCCCCTGCTCCACCGGAAAGCCTTGTCCTCTGGAGAATAGACTACGAAGGAATAACCTTCGATACGGATGAGGAGGGACTGAAAAAAGCGAGGAGAGACTTGTTCTCCCGCTATTCCTACGCTTTATCCCAAGCCGCCCTCTTTGGGGACTGGCTTATCTCTTTGTAGAGGCTCTCCGCTTCGCTGTCATAGTACCTTCCGTAGTACTGCTTGAGGGCTTTCTGCCTCTCAATGAAGTGGGTGAACAGGAGGGGATCGTCATCTTCCACATCCACGATAACCGCTTTCATCCTTTTCTTGGGTCTCAGTGCCCTTCCTATGGTCTGGATCGTCATAATGTCACTCTTGCCACCACCGGCCAGGATTATAGCTGAGATTTCAGGTATGTCGACTCCCTCCTTGAGTAGGGTGGAGACGAGCACGGGAATCCTGCCCTCCTTGAACTCCTCAAGGAGTTCCCACCTGTTCGGACTCTGGGAGCTGAGGAACTCAGCCCGAATTCCCTTCTCCTCCAGCAGTTCCTTGAGGATTTTCCCGTGCTCAAGTCTTTTGACGTCTATAAGGACCCTGTGTCCCTTTTCGACGAGTTCGGCCGCCTTCTCCACAATGGCCCGGTTTCTGGCCATATTGTTCATAATCATGTCCTCGTAGAGCTCCTTGTACCTCTCGCTGAAGGATGGCATATCCGATTCATACCTTATAATCTCAAACCTCGGCCGTGAGAGGAACTTCTCCCTTATCAGATCCTCTGCCCGGACCTCGTAGATTATCGGCCCAACAACGGCTTCTATTTTTATTTCCTCCCCCCTAATCCGCCTCCAGGGAGTTGCTGACAGGCCAAAGCGGTACACCTGGGGAAGTTTTAGCCCAAGCTCGTAGAACTTCTCGGCCGCCGATGTCCGGTGGCACTCATCGAAAATAACCGCGCCGTACTTGTTCTCAAGTTTCTCCGGGCCCCTGGAGAGAAGGGTCTGTATCATGGCCACCGTTACCTTTCCCTCGCGCCACTTGTTGTCCCCGATAACCCCCGCCTCAACTCCAAGGACTTCCCCCACCTTATCCGCCCACTGGTAGAGCAGCTCCTTGGTGTGAACAACTATAATGGAGGAGACGTTCAATCGGTGGATTATCCCTAGCCCGACGATGGTCTTTCCGCTTCCAACCGGGAGGGCCAGAACCCCCATTTTCTCCCTAACTGCCTTTTTTATTGCCCTCTCCTGGTAGCGCCGTAGACGGTAAGCCTCGTTCCACGTGGAGTTCAGCTCAGGGCCGCCAGGGCTTCTCTCGTCCTTAATGCGAACGCGGTAGCCCTTCTCTTTGAGGAACGTCCTAACCCGCGGCAGGAGCCCCAGGGGAAATGTGTTCGTGTAGGGGTCGTAGAGGCTTTCGGGCTTCTCCCACTTTCCGTAGTCTTTCTTGTATGTCAGCAGGTCATAAATGAGGAAGTAGACCTTGGGGTCCGCCTTTAAAACCTGAACCCTCATTGAACCGTCAGGAATCTTCATGGTGACAGTGGACATGGCAGTTCAAAGTGGAAGTTGGGGAAAAGGGCTTTATAGGCTTTTTGGAAAAATATTCCGGTGATAGCATGCTCCAGGAAATCCTCAACCAGTTTAAAGAGGACGTTGTAACCATTTACGAGCCCGTGAAAAAGGAGATTGAGATAACCAGATACCTGTTAAAGTACCGGACCCGGCCCGTTCTCTTTGAAGACGTCGAGGGGTGGAGGGCAGCGGGGAACATATGGAGCACAAGGGAGAGGATAGCACGCTTTTTGGGAATCCCCAGGAATGAGCTGCTTCCCCTCATCGCCGGTGCCATGGAAGACCCCAGGCCGTTGAGGGAGGTTGAAAAGGCGCCTTTCATGAAGAACTCCACGGGAGACTTCTCCCTAAAAGAACTCCCGGTACCAAAGTACTACCCAAGGGATGGGGGGCAGTACTTCACCTCAGCGATGGTCATTGCCAGGGACGATAACGGTTTCGTTAATACCTCCTTCCACAGGATCATGGTGCGCGATGAAAAAACCGCCGCCATAAGACTCGTTCCGAGGCACCTCTACTCCATGTGGAAGGAGAAAGCGGAGAGGGGGGAGGAGCTCAACGTTAGGATAATCGTGGGGAACCCTGTTCACCTCCTCCTGGCGGGGGCTGTGAGCACGGCCTATGGGGTCAGTGAACTGGAGATAGCCTCCGCGATGAGTGAAAGGGCCTTTGGGAAGCCCCTTGAGGTCGTCAACCTGGGCGGTATTCCCGTCCCAGTTGAGAGCGAGTTTGTCTTTGAAGCAAGGATAACGCCGGAGCTGGTGGAGGAGGGTCCCTTCGTGGACATTACCGGAACCTACGACTACGTTAGAAAGCAGCCGCTGGTAGTGTTTGAGAGGATGTACCACGTCGATGAGCCGATATTCCACGCCCTCCTTCCGGGCTCCTACGAGCACTACATGCTAATGGGTCTTCCAAAGGAGCCTCAGATATACGAGAGTGTCAGGAGGGTTGTGCCGAAGGTTCACGGCGTTCGTCTTACCGAAGGGGGAGCCATGTGGCTTCACGCAGTGGTTTCAATAACAAAGCAGCACGATGGGGATGGAAAGAACGCTATTATGGCAGCCTTTGCAGGACACCCAAGCCTTAAGAGGGTAATAGTTGTGGACGAGGACGTGGATATCTACGACGACAGGGACGTCGAGTGGGCTGTGGCAACGCGCTTCCAGCCGGACAGGGACCTGGTGGTAGTCCAGAACGTGAGGGGAAGCTCCCTTGACCCATCAGCTGAGGATGGGATGACGGCAAAATGGGGCATCGACGCGACAAAGCCGCTCAAAAGAAAGAAGGAGTTTGAGAGGGCGAGGGTCTGATCACTTCTTCCCGTTTCCCTCCTCCACCATTTTGAGGAATATCTCCTCAAGGCTGGGCGCACGGACCATAAGCTGGAGTATCTTTGCTCCCTGGCCCCACACGAGTTCGTTTATCTGCGGTCTGATGTCGTCGGGAGATTTTATCTTGTATTTCGTCTCGCTCACCCTCTCAACCTGCCAGTTAGCGGAATCAAAGCTTACCGGTTTATCCGTCTCAAGGAGTATCAGGTAGCCGCCCTTTCTGAGGAAATCCCCCTTTATGTTCTCTATGCTGTCCTCAACGCGGAGCTTACCCCGAACTATAACTCCAACTGTGTCGCAGACTTCCTCAACGTGGGCCAGGATATGGGACGAGAAGAAGACCGTTTTCCCCTCCCTCTTCTGGGCCCTGATGAGGTCTTTAAACTCCGCTATCCCCGTGGGATCAAGGCCCGTCATAGGTTCGTCGAGTATGAGAAGTTCGGGGTCGTTTATGAGCGCCTGAGCCAGGAGAACCCTCTGCCGCATTCCCTTCGAGAACTTCCCGACCTTTTTGTCCTTTACCTCCCAGAGGTTCAGGAGTTCAAGGAGCTCCCTGCTCCGCCTGACCCTCTCCTCCTTGGACATTCCAAAGGATTCTCCTATCATGTCCAGGGTCTGCATGGGAGTGAGGAAGTCCCAGAGGGTGGCGTGCTCCGGCATGTAGCCTATCCTTTTCTTCGCGTTCATGAGGGTCTTCTCATGGAACCTCCCGTCCCTGAAGACCTCCTCCCCGAAGAGCTCTATCCTTCCCTGCTGGGGGTAGATAAGGCCGAGGGTGCTCAGAATCGTGGTGCTCTTACCGGCGCCGTTGGGACCGAGGAATCCATAGACCTGCCCCTTCTTGACCTCAAGGTTAAGGCCATCCAGGGCCTGTACATCCTTGTAAGTTTTGGAGAGGTTCTTTATCTTGATCATAGCCATCACCTCAGGTCCATACGGAGGAAGCGGTAGAACGCTATTCCAAGGTAGACGAGCGTAACTCCAACGAGAATCCAGAGCCTGTCGAGGTTTTTCTTGATGGAGTAGCCAACGCCCTGATAGACGTCCATGGAGTAGCATCTGAATTCTTCATGCCTGTAAACAGTGGTTCCGTTGATCACAACGGTTCCTTCATGAGAGCCCCCACTGTATGTAGCACCACCGCAGTACCCCTCCTCCGTGGTGTTCTTTATCTCCGTTTTCAGGGGATGCTTATAGTCAGGATGTGCCACGGGACCTTCATACACCATAGGATAGTACGTGGTGTTCGTGACCGTTACATGAACCTTCTTCGAGAGGTTCCCCAGCAGATAGTCGAGCTGTATTATGGGGTCAAAGAACAGGTATTTTCTCTCGTAGTCCCTCTTGATACGGTTGTACTGTTCGTTAAGATAATCGTATGGAGATTTGTGCTGTCCCCCGGGGTACGGGCCCGTTTCATTCATGGACTGATTGTAATAGGTGTAGCGGAAAGCCCCATACTCCATGGTCTCCCAGTTGGGCCCGAATTTCTCCCTCGTAAGCTGCTCCGCCTTGGAGTGGGCGAAGTAGTCGACCAGTATCGGGCTCATGAGGGATACGAAGAAGAGCAGCACTATTGCGATGCCTATTGCAGTTGAGGTAGACTTCACGAAGAGGGAGATTATATACCCCATGGCCAGGAATTCCAGCATGGCCACGAGGATGGCCAGGTTCAGCAGAACAACGTCCGAAACCAGGCTCCCGGTTACATCGACGCCCATGAGGGCAACTCCGATTATTGTCACTATCACCGCCGCAAATATTGCCACGAAGAGAGCAACCAAGTGACCGAGCAGCTTTCCGGTAATGTACCCAATCCTGCTTATAGGTTTGCTCATAGCTATTCTGAGCGTTCCTTCGGTTATTTCAGCGTTTATCGCCGTTGCTCCGAGTACTATTGCCAGTATCGTGATAAAGAACTTCGCCAGAGAGAGGGTCATTGAGATGAGGCCTGAAACTATCTCAGAGGCCGTGAAAGCCCTCCCGAAAGGCTGAACGCTCTTCATGGCATAAAGCACGGGTATATAAAGCAGGAGCATTACTATAACCACTGCCCAGAACTTCTTCGTTCGAAGGCTCTTCTTGAGCTCAAGTCTCAATCCCCACAGCAAAGTTCACACCCCCGTTTCATTCTGAACTATCACATCTGGTATAAAAATCTTTGCCCGTAGATAGGGTTTAAAATGAACGCAGTGAGTTAAGGAGAGTCGAGGCCCTCACCCCTCGAAAAGAGGAGGGCGGCGATGGCAATGTAAACCGCCGAAAACACCCCCAAGTTCAGGACGTTCAGGAGGTTCACCCCAGTACCCGCCCTGCCGAGGGCCTCCTCCATCTGCAGGGTCGGTTCAAAGGGGAGGTAGAGCGTTAGGTATCTCCACGTTTCCTCCCTGATTACCGCCGGATCCTTCACAAGCTCCCCCATCGGTGCGTACATCAGCATGAAGAGGAAGGACACCGCCAGAGGTATCATTATCAGGAGCACGAAGCCCACTGAGAGCGCTACAGCGAGGCGGACTGGCATTTCCCCGGAGAGGGTGGAAATGAGGTAGCCAAGAGCCAGAAGCTGAACCACCACCAGAGAAAAGAGCGCCCCGGCAGTGAGAACGGCTTCAAGCAGCTCCCCGCTAAGCGCTGCCCCAAGGTGCAGGAGGATCAGAAACCCGAGGAGGGTAGAAGCGAAGGACATCGCCGAGAGTAAAGCCGCGTGCCCCGTGAACCTGCCCAGTAGATAAGCGGAGCGAGAGGGAATGTTTAGGGGTTCATCCTTGGTTGAACATGCTCCAACGAGCAGGGCAAAGTACATCGGAAGGGTGCCGAGCACACCCAAAATCCCCGTAGGGATTACCGGATTCACGGCTTCGTAGATTATTCTCACTACCTCCCCGGAATCCCATAAAGGGGGTATCCTTCCAGCGGAGAGAACGGATGGAAGAGGAGTTAAGAACACGGCCAGCGAGAGAGCTGCCATCAACCCCCCAATGCTCCTCCCGAATCCTACGACAAAGCTCCGGAGCAAGGCCCTCCCCCCTAAAGATCCCTCAGTTCAAGAACTCTCCCAGCGTTCTCTCCGCAGTGTGTTCTCAGCCTCTCAACCACCTCGTCTTTTCCCCCAAGGACGGGCCACAGGATGGAGTCTATATGGAGGGGAGGAACTCCAGTCTCATTTGATACCCTCCCCCAGAAGGAGACCGCGGGCTCGTTGGTTATTCTCTTCGTGTATGCTTTTATCCTGACGTCCTCGGGTATCTCGATCTCCATTGGATATGGAACAAACTCCCCAAAAGCAATCCTCCCGGCGTAGCCGAACATTTTAACGGCGAAAACAATGGTTTTTGCGCTTTTCCTGGACCCAAGGGCCCCCGCAAGTTCCCCCCTGAGTTTCACCATGCCGCTAAAGTAGTAATCCCTCAGGTCGTCGATGTTGAGCGAATCAAGGAAGGGCTCCAGCTTCTTCAGTCTGCTTAGTTTCCCATCAACGAGGCGGCGATTGGTCCTTGAAGCTGGCAGAAACTTCGAGTATGCCTCCACTATACCCTCCCCAGGGGGATGTGAAGAGAAGTACCTTGAAAACTCCCACCACCAGTCCTCCCCCTTCCCGCTCAGCTGGTAGCTCACTATTGAGTTGGCAATAACGAGCTTTATGAACAGCTCGTCATCCCGGAGGTTCCGGTGGAGGCTCTTGAGGGCATCAAACTGAAGGTCGACCTTTTCCTCGATTATCCTAGCGCATTCTACCCCAAGCTCTCTTAGGATTTCTTTAACTTTCTCGACCTTGCCTTCATTTGTTCTGTAGTGTATTTTCACATACTTCTCCAGTGTCATTTCCCATCCCGCCCGCTGCTCACGGACTTTATCAGCCTCTCCAGAAACGCGTTCTCCTGGATTATCTCGGCGCCTCTATTCCGAGGAACACCGATTTCAACCGTTCCCCTTATACCATGGTCGTCCAGGTAGTCATGGGTTTCTTCCAGCAACCTTTCCCCGTCTTCTCTAAGGATAAGGCCGTAAACGGTTGGCCCCCAGCTGCTCTGGCCGTAACCGTAACTCTTTTCCCCCAGAAAGTCGAGGAGAATCTCAACGTCCTCCCTGAACTCCCCACCCTGATAACCACTGAAGTGACTCCCCACCAGCTTCTGGATCTTGGTCAGGCTCCTCCCGAAGTCCCGGATGTTCCTCTCAACGAGAGCAGGGAGCAGGCCCAGGAGGATTAAGTGGCTTATCTCCCTCGCGACTTGGGGGTTTCCCTGCAGGGAGGCCATCACGGGCTTCTCCTCCCTCTCGTCAAAACCCGGCCTGAGTTCCGGTGTGATTATCAGAAAAGCCCACCCCTCCGGAAAGTCATGCCTGACGATGAGTGGGGGAACCCCATTACGAACCCCACCGTCGAGCACGAAGCCCCCAAGCCGAAAGGTGTGGATTCCGACACCGCTGTTCTTTCCCCTTCCCAGAACCCGAGCTATTTCTTCGGTTGCAACGTTGAGGCCATTCAGCTTTGCAATCCCGGTGCCCACGGCAAGGCTCAGCTGAGTGGTCGAACCCAGACCAACGTGCCTTGGGATACCTCTCCTAACCTCAATGGAGTAACCCGTGCCGGTCTCGAAGGAGCTGTTCATCGCACCCACTGTTTCCATGATAGTCTCCCTGTCCTCGCCTCCAGCTTTTATCTCAAGGGATTCGGAGGGGGCAATCCTGATTTCGTAGCCTCTATCTATGGCCACCCCGAGGGACCCGAACCTCCTTCCTCCACTTCCAGAGGGGTCAATGAGCCCCATGTGCAGTCGCCTGGGTGTCCTTATTATCATCCCTACACCTCCTTAACCATGTTCTTCCACTCCTCAGCCACGGTGGTTAGGAGACCGAGGGCGACGGGGCCGATTATTATACCCACCAGACCAAAGGCCCAAAGCCCCCCGAATATGCCGACGAGAGAGATGAAGGCGTTCAGACCGCGCCTCTTGATCGTCATCCTGGGCGCGAGGAGGATATCGGGGGCTGGGGAAACCGCGACCGCTGAATAGAGTGAGAACAGGAGGGCCATGAGGATTCCACCGGAGCGGCCGAGGTAGAAAGCCATAGGCAACCATATCATCCATCCCCCAAGGAGGGGAAGGAGCTCAAGAATGGCGACGAGGATTCCGAGGGCTATCGCACCGCTGGGCTGGGCGATGCCGAAGACCCAGAAGCCAAGGGCCGCGGTGCTTCCCTTGACGACACTGAGGCTGAGCCAGCTCTTCAGGAGGGTGTCCAGAGTGCTCCTTGTTGCATCTATGAGCCTGAGACCGAACTCCCTGTTGGTGGCTGGTATGAGGGCGTAAACCTCTTCCATTATCTCCTGCACATTCAGGAGTGCCCCGTAGTAGACGAATATCATGATGAACACTTCCAAGGAAAGCCTTGGTAGAGAGTAGGTGTAGCTAATAATGTACCTCTCAAGCCTCGTTGAAACGCCCTCGCTGGTGGCGACAAGGACCTCATTGAGCGTCTGGGAGGATACAGTAACCGACTGAAGCCAGTTGAAGAAAGATTCAAGGTATCCAACCAGCTGGTACTTGACTTCCGAAATCCAAAGGACGAATCCGAGTATGAAGAGAAAGGAGAGGATGGATAGAATGGTGGTCAGGATAAACGCCGATTTCCTGGACCCGACTTTTCTCTCCAGCCGGACGTGGAAGGGGTATGTCACATAGACTATCACCAGAGCTATGATTATCGGAGAGAGCACGGGCTGGATAACAAGCCATATAAGGTAAATGATAACCGCGGAGATAACCGCCCAGACTACCGTTTCACTCCTCATCGAGCATCCCCAGGTACTTTAGTATGAGACCCGCTGCGGAGGGCTTGCTGAACGTGAAGAATACCTTCCTGCCCCCGTCCAGAATGAAGTTATTCCCAACCACCAGGTAGCCTGTTTTAAGCCTGTAAATCTGACTGCGCTCGAAGTTGGGCCTCCAGGAAATCCCAATGTCGCTGAGTACCCCTTCCAGTCTGTCCACGATGCTCTGGTTTATGAACCTTACTGGCTTTGGGGTGAACTCTTCCTCAACAATCTCATCGGGCTCCAGGGGAATACCCCAGAACTCTTTGGCGCACTCGAAGGGATATACGTAGTCCTCTCCGTATTCCGGCAGGTACAGCTCCCTTATCACCGCGAGCAGAACCTTCCGGGCATCCCTCCCGTAAAACTCAACCCGGAGGTTGAACTTTCCGTCCTCAAAACCGTTTTCAAAGACCTCCAGCTTTTCCTCACAGAGCATTCAACCACCCCCTGGAAGGAGCCTCACGTAGCGCGGGTCCAGATAGAGGGCGGTGCTCCCGATGCGCCCAATGGAGTAACCCCCACCAGGGTACTCATAGAGCTTTATCCTCGCAGAGGAAACGTTCATGAGCTTCTCAAGTTCACCCACTGCAGTCTGAAAGTTCCCGGTTGCGTCAACGAGGGTTCCGGTGAGGTTTGAGGCAAACCAGGTTTCTCCCGTGGCGTACCTCAGGGTCTCATTCCGGGTCATGTTCCTCCCGTAGCTCACTGCATCTATGAAGCTCTGGAAGTAAACGTTTATCATGTCCTGTATCTCCCTCCGCTCCTCAGGAGTTAGGGCCCTCCACTCCGCACCCATATCCTTATGGGGACCGGTTTTGAACACCGTCACCTTTATGCCGTTTGAGGCGTAGTTCTGGGAGTAATCGTAGTGGACGTAGAGGACTCCAATGCTCCCAACGTCGGCCAAGGGGTCCGCCACTATCCTGTCAGCTCCAACGGCTATGTAGTATCCACCGGATGCCGCCTCACCACCGGTGTATGCAACTACCGGCTTTTTGGCTTTGAGGGTTAGAACAGCATGGTAAATATCCCTCACGGCCCCAACGTCCCCCCCAGGGCTCTCAATCCACAGGAGAACCCCTCCGATCGAGTCATTGGAAGCGAGCCTCATGAGAGTCGGGACGACGTTTAAGGCGGTTTCATCATCTATCAGGCCGAAGACGGGGACTACTGCCACCGTGGCGTTCGATGGGGTTACGTTTCTCTCCATCTCCACTGCCCGAAGCTGGGCCTCAAGCTCCTGAACCCTGGCCTGGAGCGCAAGGTTCTGGAAACTCCCGGTGGCGTTTGATGTGCAGGTTGAGTTGACGGGAACTGGAGTGTAGTGTTCGATACTCTGGTTCTGAAGGTAGAGCAAGGTGGTTGAGGTAACGAAAACTCCAAGGACGAGAACGAGGATGAAAGTGATGTACTTCCAGACTTCACCCCTCATCTGTTTACTCACCGGGGTTATTTGGGCTTTTATCTTTTAAACCTGCCCCACCGACCGGGAGGTTTAAATTCCCTTTGGGAGATGTAGTAAGGGGATGAAAATGCAGGTCTGGTACCGCTCGCGCGCCCTCTACGACACAGTCATTAAACTCCTGAACTCAGGCAGAAGCGATGAAGCCCTCAGAATGGCCGAGGAAATCCCGGATGACAAGGTGAAGGCCCAGGCTTTTGCGAGGATAGCCGTGAAATTGGCTGGAGAAGGCAGGGATTATAAAAAAGCCCTCGAAAAAGCAGTTGAGACTGCCTCTGACCTCCCTACCTCCGAAGCAACGAAGACTCTCATGGGTCTGGCCTTTGACTTCTTAAGCATGGACATGGAGGAGGAAGCCCTGAGAATAGCGGGATTCATAACCGACCTCCCCAACCGCTCCAAGATTCAGGCAGAGGTCGCGCTAAAGCTCGCCAGGGAGGGGAGGGTATCCGAGGCGATGAGGATAATCAACGACATAATGGACGAAGACGTCAAGACGTGGGCCATGTCCCGGATGGCGACGACGGTTTAGCCTTAACCTGTTAATCCAAGCCTGTCTTCAGGACTTTTTTGAGCCTTCCAAGTCCACAACATTTTTTTGGTGCCCCCGGAGCGGAGCTAGGAGGTGAGAGAATGACACCCATGGAGATACTCGGACTCATCGGAATGCTGCTCCTCGTCGGTTCGTGGGTTCCCCAGACACTGGAGACGGTAAAGAAGATGAAGTGCCCGCTAAACCTTGAGTTCATACTCGTCTATTTCGTGGCGTCGACTCTGCTTACGGTATATGCCTACGCCCAGAGGGACTGGATATTCACAACGCTCAACGGGCTGGCCGCGTTCCAGAGCGGGGTAAACCTGTACGTGAAGCTCTTTGGGAGGTGAACCCTTTTTCATTTTCATGTCAAAACCTGCCAAAAGGCTTAAATATATCGTCACCTCCGCTTCGTTAAGGGAAATCCAATGAAGAAGTTTCCGGCTTATCTGGCTTCTTGGAGCGATATAGAGAAGTGGGCCAAGGAAGGCGCCTGGAAGGTTCTGGAGGACGGCTGGAAGCCCGACGTTGTTGTCGGACTCGCAAGGGGCGGCTGGGTCGCCGCGCGTTTGTACTGCGACTACCTCGGCGTCAAGGACCTCGTCAGCCTCAAGGTCGAGCACTGGGGCGTTACCGCGACCCCGGACGGAAAGGCCAGGCTCAAGTACGGCAGCAACTATGACCTGAGTGGCAAGAAGGTTCTCATAGTCGACGACATCAGCGACACGGGGGAGAGCCTCACCCTCGCGAAGAACTACGTGGAGGGTCAGGGTCCAGCCGAGATAAAGACTGCCACTCTCCTCACGATCAGGGGTTCTCGCTTCAAGCCGGACTACTACGGTGAGGAGATTGACTGGGCCTGGATAGTCTTCCCGTGGAACTTCGTTGAGGACATGATAAACCTCGTGAACAACCTCTTCGAGGAGAAGGACTCTTTAACCACAGATGAAATAGCCGGGCTGTTCAAGGAGCTCCACAATATGGACGTTCCTAAGGGTAAGCTCGAAGAGGCACTCCGCATGGCCGAGCGCAGGAAGGTTTTTAAGTTCCGTGAGGGAGCCTGGCGCAAAGCCTGACGGGTGTGGACGGTGGACAGGGACGAGAAAGTCGAGGAAATAAAGAACCACAGCGTATATTCAAAGGAAATCTACAACATGCACAGCGAGAGCATCAACGAGGTGATCGACAACTACGAGGGCTTAAAGGAGGACTACCTCAGCGACCACTCGCGTGCGAGGATCGTCAGGATAGTCTTCAACGAGGACAACGGCCTCCCATTAGCGATAGAGTTCAACAGGAAGGACGACAGCTTCAAGGGCTTCACCATAGCCATCGGCAAGCCGCACATAAAGAGCGGCGGGGACGGGGAAAAACAGGGAAAGACCTTCGATTAAATCTCCGACTCTTGCATTTTCTCCTATAAATATCCTTAAAAGTCACATCCCCCATAGATTTTTAGGGTGACCGAAATGAGGATAAGGGTGGTGCTGCTCATAGTCCTGCTCATTGGTCTGACCGCTCCGCTATCAAGCTCAGCCGAGCAGAAACCCCTGGTGGTGGCGAGCATAGGGCCAATAGCGTCAATAGTGAGCGAGGCGTTTGGGGATTCCGTCGATGTGGTGACTTTAATCCCCCTCGGAGCGGATCCCCACGAGTACCAGCTAACTGCGGAACAGGTCTCCCTCCTCCAGAGGGCGAGCGTTATAGTGACAACCGGTGGGCACCTCCCGGTGGAGGCAAAAATGGCAGGGCTTAAGAAGGAGGGTGTTATAAGCGGTGAGCTCCTCCTCATAGACGACTACAAGCGGGAGGGCTTCCGATATCTCCCTGAGCGGTGGTACAACGGCAAGGACAACCCCCACGGTACATGGCTCGACCCGGACAACGCCCTGGCGATAGCGAAGGCCACGGAGAAGGCTCTGGAGGAAGCCGACCCTGCGGACGCGGAAACCTATCGGAAGGGGCTTCTCTGCTTTGAGGAAAGGGTGAAATCAATAGAGGACTCGTACAGGGCGCTGATTGTGGAGAACCGGAGTTCCGTCATTGAGATGCCGCCGGTGCAGTACGCCGTTGAGTGGCTGGGCATTAGGGCCACGGCCTCCCTCCTCCCGGAGGAAGAGGTCCCCGCCAAGGGGGTTGATGAGCTGGTCCCGGCAGCGAGAAAGGCTGATATCGTTGTGTACAGTATCCAGAGTCCGGAGCAGCTTAAAAAAGGAGCAATGGAACTGGCGTCCAAGGCAGGAAAGCCAATCGCCGGAATAACGGTCTTCTGGAAGGACACACCGTACACGGAGGTTCTCATCAAAAACACTGCGACTATCCTTAACGTCACCGCAGAACGGAGTCCCCAACGGGTCAGCACGGTAAAAGCGGAAAATCAGAACGCCGGGTATGTGGCGGCGGCACTCTTTGCAGGGCTTTCCCTGGGGGTTGCCGTGGGATACATAATGAAAAAATAAAAATCATTCCCTCTTGTACGGTTTTCCGTCCCACTTCGGTGGCTTTGCCTTTCCTATTACCCCTGCAACAATTATCAGGGTCATTATGTAGGGCAGCATTAAGATGAACTGCCCTGGAATTATGTGCTTCGGCGCCAGCCAGGTTGCCAGTGCGTCGAAGAAGCCGAAGAGCCAGCCACCTATGAGTGACACCAGCGGGTTCCAGTTGCTGAAGACCATGTTCGCCAGCGCTATGAAACCCCTTCCTCCTGACATTGTCTTCTGGACCAGTCCAAGCCAGTCCACACTCATGTATGCCCCAGCCAGTCCAGCGAGAGCGTGGCCATAGACCGTTGACCAGAAGCGGTACCTCTCAACGTTTATTCCAAGGGCATCTGCCGCCTCCGGGTTTTCACCGACCGCACGGACCCTGAGACCGAGTGGGGTTTTAAAGAGCACCCACCATGTTGCTATTGATATCAATATCGTCACTATAACCATCGGGCTGATGTCTCCGTAGCGGGTCTGAATGTGCCACAGCTCGAACGGAAGCTGGTGCTGGCCGGCGGTTCCCCAGTAGGCGAGTATACCAAAGGGAACAACTCCAGCGGCGAGCAGGTTGATGCCAATACCCGGAATAACATGGTCTCCCTTGAGGTACACGGTGAGGACACCGTGGAGCATACCAAGGAGAATCCCCGTCAGCATACCGCCCAGAAGACCCACCACCGCATGGCCGCTTAGCTCCGCGAATATGGCACCAAAGAAGGCACTCATCAGGATGACTCCTTCGTACCCAATGCTCACGACACCGGCCCTCTCGCTCCAGGCGGCACCAACGCTCGTGAGGACTATGGGAACCATTGACATGAGGGACATCACAATGGGCGTCGCCACTGAACTCCAGTCCATCATGCCCCCCTCCTCACAGTTCTCTTTATCAGGTCATACAGACCTGGGATTGCGACGGTAATGACGATTATTCCCTGGATAACCTCCACTATCTCTATGGGAACGTGCGCGGTGCGCTGCATTGACGCCGCCCCCGCCTTTAGTATCCCGAAAAATATCGCCGAGAGTATTATTCCAAGGGGATGGTCCCTGCCCACGAGGGAAACGCCGATACCGTCAAATCCGAAGTTTCTTATGTTGGCACCGCCCTGGCTTATTGCATAGCTTGGAAAGCCCCCCATTATCTTGATGGCACCTCCCAAACCGCTGAGCATGCCACCGATTACGAACGACCATATCACAGCCATTCCAGGGCTTATCCCACCGTATCTGGCCGCCCGCGGGTTCTGTCCGCTGACCCTCATTCCAAAGCCGAGGCCGGTGTGCCACAGGATAACGTACGTCAGAACCGCGGCTATGACGGCTATGAAAAAGCCCCACGTGAGGTTGGTCTCACCGATGAGGGGAAGTCTGGCTCCCTCGGGTATCTTGATGGTCTGGTTGGGGTCCATTGGGTTGGCGTAGGGGCCCAGGATGAGGTAGAGAACAAGGTAAAGCCCTATCCAGTTGAGCATGATGGTGGAGATGACCTCATGAACCCCGCGGTAGACCTTTAGGAGGGCAGCTGGGAGAGCCCACAGCGCCCCGAAGACCATTCCCATAGCGAGGCCGAACCAGAGGTTCCCCCAGATGTTCGTGAATATAACCGCCGCGATTGCCCCAAAGTAGAAGGAGCTCTCGGCGCCTATGTTGAATATGCCCGTCCTGCTGCCAACCGCGAAGGTCAGTGCTGTGAGCATTATCGGCGTGGAGTACTTCAACGTGGCCGCTATCCCGTCAACAGAAGTTAAGGCTCCAGTAAAGAGGCCATAGTAGGCTTTGCTGGCGCTGTATCCGAAGGCATAGAGAATTATGGCCCCAATAATGAATCCCACGAGGATGGCGATGAGGCTTTCAACGAAGGCCTTGAGGTTGAGCTTCCTGAGCAGTTCACTTCCTGAGCTCTTCATAGCGGATACCTCCCATCATCATGCCTATCTCCTCAGTGTTGACCTCTTCGGGCTTCACAACGCCCATGAACTCTCCCTCGTACATTATGCCCATCCTGTCGCTTAGCTGAAGGACCTCATCCAGGTCCGCGGAGACGAGCAAAACGGCCTTTCCCTCCGTCCTGAGCTTTATCAGGTAATTCCTTATGTATTCCGTTGAGGCAACGTCAACACCCCTCGTAGGCTGAGAGGCCACGATTAAAACCGGCTCCTTGCTTACCTCCCTTGCAACGATGAGCTTCTGCTGGTTGCCGCCGCTCAGGGCCTTTGCTGGCGCCTCGGTTCCAGGGGCGGATATATCGAACTCTTTTATGAGCGAACGGGCGTGCTCCCTGGCTTTCCCCCAGCTTATGATTCCCCAAGCCCTCTGGAACTTCTTCCTCCAGTGGAGGCCGAGGATCGAGTTCTCCGTCACGGTCATGTCCAGAACGAGACCCATGTGAGTCCTGTCCTCGGGGATGTGGGCCATTCCAAGGTCGTATAGCTCCTTAGGCCTCTTGCCGGTTATCTCAACCCCGTTCATAATCACCTTTCCATTCTCCACCCTACGGAGGCCGGTTATGCTCTCGATGAGCTCCGTCTGCCCGTTGCCCTCAACACCCGCTATTCCGAATATCTCGCCGGCGTGGACCTGGAAGGAGAGATTCTTAACGGCATCCTCTCCCCGATCCCCCTTTACCCACAGGTTTTCCACCTGGAGAACGGGCTTTCCGGGGTTTGCAGGGGGTTTCTGGAGTCTCAGAACCACGTCCCTGCCAACCATCATCCTCGCCAGAAGCTGGGGGGTCGCTTCCGATGTCTTCACCGTCCCTATGACCTCACCCTTGCGGATAACGGTAACGCGATCCGTTATCTCCATGACCTCGTTGAGCTTGTGGCTGATGAAGATTATCGTCTTCCCCTCGCTCTTGAGCTTTCTGAGGACCTGGAAGAGCTCCTCAACCTCAATCGGGGTCAGAACAGCGGTGGGCTCATCGAGGATGAGTATATCAACGTTACGATAAAGCATCTTGAGAATCTCTATCCTCTGCTGAACGCCCACCGGAAGGTCTTCAACAGGAACATCCAATGGAACCTGAAAGTTCAGGTCATCCATAAGGGCCTGAAGTTTCTTGGCGGCCTTTTTCGTGTCTATCCTCGAGAAGAGACCGTGACCCTCCATTCCAAGGATGATGTTATGGAGGGCGTCAAAAACCTCAACGAGAGTGAAGTGCTGGTGAACCATCCCTATACCGTGAGCAATGGCGTCGGAGGGACTCTTAAACGACACCTCCTCCCCCTTAACAATGATCTGCCCTGCGGTGGGCTTGAGCATACCAAAGAGAATCTTCATGAGGGTCGTCTTACCGGCCCCGTTCTCACCGAGGAGGCCAAGTATCTCACCCTGGTGGACGGTTAAATCAATGCCCCGGAGGGCCTTCGTACCACCCGGATAAACCTTAACTATGCCTTTCATCTGTATAATGGGCTTCTGCTCCCCGTCGCTCACAGAACAACCCCCCTTGGAGTATAAAAGAAGAGAAAAGAAATCAGCCCGCGAGCTGTTCCATCTCCTGCCAGGTCTTGGCGTTCCTTACCTTCTCAATGCCGTCCTTGGTGGTCGGAGCTGGGACCTTTATCTGACCGCTGATTATCTCCTGCTGGAGCTTATCGACAGCCTGCCAGATCCAGTCCGGGACCTGCTTTCTGGTGTTCTCCAGATACTGCCTGAGCTCCTCGGTGCTGTTGAAACCGAGCTTCTTGAGCTTCTCCTGCTGGGTGTCCTTCGGGAGGGAGTTGAACATCGCCATGACGTCGTCGATGGTGCTGACCTTGACACCGCCCTCCTTGAGGCCGAGCTCAACCTTTCCGCCCTTGAAAGTGCCGTTAAGGGCAGCTTTGATACCGTTGTAAACACCGAGGTCAACGCGCTTCATCATGCTCGCTATTATAACGCCGGGCTTGATCCAGTCCTGGGCTGAGTCGACACCGATGGCAAAGGGCGGCCCCATCTTCTTCCCGTGTGAGTCAAGGTAGTCAGCGACGGCGTCGAAGACACCGAGACCGGTTCCACCCGCGACCTGGTAGATGACCCACGCACCCTGCTGAAGCTGGGCCTGAGCCGCGGCCTTACCCTTGGCCGGGTCGCCGAAGGAACCCGTATACTGATAGAGAACGTCGATGTTGACGTCCTTCCCGGTCTTGTTCTTATAGTAGTCCTCCGCCCACTTAATTCCAAAGCGGTAACCGGCCTCGAACTTGTAGAGAACGGGAATCTCCATACCGAGAACGATTCCAACCTTGTCCTTGTTATCGTTTGCCGCGATAAGGCCTGCGAGTGCTCCAACGAGGGCCGAACCCTCGTTCTCCTTGAACTTGACGGTCATGACGTTGGGTCTGTCGTAGACGTCGCCGTCAATGAGGATGAACTTCTGGTCAGGGTACTTCTTGGAGACTGCCTCAACGGCGTCGTTCATCATGAAGCCGACGGCCACGATGACCAAGTACTTCTTCTGCTTGGCGAGCGTCTCCAGGTTGGTCAGGTAGTCGTCCGCGCTGTTGCTCTGGAGCTCCGTGAGCTGAAGGTTGAAGTCCTTAGCCGCCTTGGAAACACCGAGGTAGGCCATGTCGTTGAAGCTCAGGTCTCCCCTTCCGCCAACATCGTAGACGATGGCAATGGCCTTCTTGGCCTGGGTGCTCTGGCTGGAACTCGACTGGCTTGGACTTGAACTGGTGGTGCTGGAACCACCGCCGATGCAGCCGCTGGCCACAACACTGAGGCCCATCAGGGCCACCAAAAATATGGCAAGTAGTGCCTTCTTCATACGAACACCTCTGAACATTCACTGAAATACCTGGGACCGTATCCCATTATATAGTTTATGGTCTGGAGGCTTTTAGTGAGAGGTTTTTCAAAGTAAAAACCGGATTATCGAAGGATTTTTACGGCCGCTCCGGCAGATTTTTTAAGGTTCAGCGTAAAGTTAAGTGAGGGATTGGAGTTGAAGCTGACGGATATACTCTACCTAAAATCTGGAAGGATAATGATGAGCGGAAACCCGAAGAGAATAGCAAGGATATTCCTGAATGAGTGGGCCAGGGAAGGCTACAGGGTTCTGGCAGAGGAGCTACCCTTCGTCGTCAATGGGGAGGTCTTCGTCGGAAACCCCGTGGAAACTCCCAACTTTGACGTTTACTTCATTGTGAATCCCCTCTCAAAGTCTAAAGAGGAGAAGGAGAGGCTCTACAAATGGCTGGAAGAAGAAAGGGACAAGCTTATCCTCCTCTACGAGGGGAAGTACGTGGGGGACTCCATCACACGATACAAGATTAAAGATTTCATTGATTATTTAATTGCATACAGATGGGAAACCGTCGGAACGGAGGTCGTCAAGCTTTACAGGCTGGAGGAAGGGAAGGTGGTGGAATCCCGCGAACTCGTGAGAAAGAGCTGAGCTAACGGCCCATGATGAGTGGCTTCGGGTCTGAGGGATGAGGACACCAGCTATCGCTGAGGCCGATACTCATATATAATGATACACACCCGCTCTATCGGTGGTGAGAATGTTCGGGAAACTCAGGGAGAAGCTCAAGAAGTTTACAAAACAGGTCGAGGAAAAGGTCAAGGAAGAGGAGAAGGCCGCAGAAGTAAAGGCTGAAGGGGCTGCACCGGAGGCCCCCACCACCCCGGAGAAGGCCGAGGAGAAGCGGGTAGAAGTGGAAGGGGAGAAGAAGGGTTTCCTCGGAAGGCTCCTCCAGGTGGAGATAAAAGAGAAGGACGTGGAAGATGCCCTGGACGAGCTTGAACTGGAGCTCCTTGAGGCCGATGTGGCACTGGAAGTCGTCGACGAACTCAGGGAGAAGATAAAGGAGAAGCTCGTGGGGAGAAAGGTGAGGATAGGAACCGACAAGTCGAGGATAATCGAGGAGGCAGTAAAAGAGGCCGTTCTTGAAGTCCTTACGCCGCCGAGGAGAGTGAACCTCCTGGATGAGATACGGAAGAAGGATGAGAAACCATACGTTATAGCATTCGTAGGATTCAACGGCTCCGGAAAAACCACAACAATCGCCAAGCTCGCCCACTGGCTGAAGAAGAACGGTCTGAGCGTCGTAATAGCGGCAAGCGACACCTTCCGCGCCGGCGCGATAGAGCAGGTGGAGGAGCATGCAAAGAGGGTCGGCGTGAGGGTAATCAAGCACTCCTACGGGGCGGACCCCGCTGCCGTGGCATACGATGCAATACAGCACGCTAAGGCCAGGGGAGTGGACGTCGTTCTCATAGACACCGCGGGAAGGAACGAGCTGAACAGGAACCTTATGGACGAGATGAAGAAGATAGCCCGCGTAACCAAGCCCGATTTGGTCATCTTTGTCGGAGACAGTCTGGCCGGGAACTCAATAATAGAGCAGGCCAGGCAGTTCAACGATGCCGTAAGGATAGACGGGGTCATCCTGACAAAGCTCGACGCCGATTCGAGGGGCGGGGCGGCCCTGAGCATAAGCCATACGATAGGGGCCCCAATACTCTTCGTCGGCGTTGGCCAGGGGTACGATGACCTCAGGCCATTCGACGAGAAGTGGTTTGTTAACCTTATATTCGGGGAAGAATGACCCCATTTTTAATTCCAAAATTCCAAATTTCACTCCTTTTTTTTCATGAATTCCAAGAAGAGAGGAGAGACGGACAAAAAGAAAGGGCTCAAACGCTCGTCAGGAGCTCTATGAGGCCTTTCTTCGTCGGAACCTTCGCAAACTTCTCCGGGTCCTTCACCTTCAGGAGGATGGGGACGTCCCCAAACAGCTTGAGAACCTTGCTGAAGGGTATCTTACCCTCCCCTGGAAGGAGGTGGAGGTCTCCAACACCATAAGCCAGGGCATCCTCCGGTTCTACCTGGGGGAAGAGCTTTCCAAAGTTGTCATGTATCATCAGGATTATCGTTTTCTCCGTTCCAAGCTTAACATCCTCCAGAAGCTTGTTCTCATTCCCCTGGGCGCTGAGGAAGGCATGGGCCACATCAAGGGCGAAGCCAACGTTGTCTCTCTGCACGTTGTCGACAACGTAGAGCGTGTCCTTCACACTGTAGGTGTTTTCGAGGGCTATCTTTATGTCGAAAGGCTTCAGCATGTCGGCGAGACTCTGAATGGCCTCTATCTCCAGGTCCAGCCTTCCGGTCTTCCCGCTCTGCATAACTATGACCTTGGCGCCGAGCTTTATGGCCACGTCGGCGACGGCCTTGGCGACCCGGAAATGCCTGCTGTGGTAGATGTGGTCCCTCAGGTTCATGGAAGTGGGCATCCTTATGATATAGTCTATTCCAACGCCACGCAGAGTGTTCTCGATGTTCCTGAGCTTCTTCTCCATCACCTGCCCGTTAACGATCAGACCGAGGGCGTGGGGGAATATGGAAACGAAGTCGTAGTCCTTGATTTTGACGTCAGCGAGGATAGATGCCAGGGTCTTGTCCTTGGTTATTAAATGGGGGTACACGCTTATGCCGATCTCCATGGCTTTCACCTTAATCCAAAAGAAAACTCCGCGATATAAAAGGTTAACCCGCCAGAAAACGTTATATGCCCGTCTCCCAATCGGAGACATGGTGATAGAATGAAAGGCAAATACCCCGTACTCATCGTTTTCATACTCCTGCTGGGCTCGGTGATGGCATCGGCCGGGACATGGAAGTTCGACGCCTCAAAGGTGCATTTCTACCAGTACGGTGTCTCAACATGCCCCCACTGCCAGAGAATGAAGAAGCTCATACCTGAGACATACGGGCTGGATAAGTTCACATACTACGAGCTCAACGGCAACCAGCATAACGATAAGATTTTTGATAACATCTCTCGTTTAACGGGCATAACGGGTGTCCCTGCAATCGGTATAACATACAATGGAACACTGGTAGCGGTTATCGAAGGGGAGTTCAACGTCTCGGCGACGCCGGAGATAGTCAAACTGGCCTTCAATCACAACGGCACGCTCCTCTTCGTCGGTGGGAAAACATACATCCTGCCATGGAACGACACGAACGCGACGAAGGTCATTGATAAGCTCAAAGGGTACTTTCTGAGCGGAGAACCAGAGGTTCTCACGACTACCACTTCCTCCAACAAAAACGGCATCTGCGGTCCAGCGGCTATAATTGGGCTGGCAATAGTGCCGCTCCTCCTGAGGAGGAGAAGGTGAAACCTCTCCCTTTTTCCTCTTCTTCCCCAGCAAACTTTATTTGCCGAACCCCTCATTTTTTCCTGGTGAGAATCATGGGACTGCTTGAAGACAAGGCCCTCGTTGAGGCGGCCCTCTTCGTTTCAGGGAGGCCGCTGAGCGTGAAGGAACTCTCAAAGGCACTGGGCATAAAATCCATTGACTACCTCGAAAAGCTAATCGAGCTGATCGCGGCGGAGTACGCGGAGAGAAAGAGTGCAATAGAGGTCGTCCGCGTTTTGGGGGATAAGTACGTCATGCAGGTGAAACAGGAGTACAGCCAGAGGGTCATCCACCTCATGCCCAGACCGGACCTAAGAACGGGCGAGCTCAAAACACTGGCCCTGATAGCCTATCTCCAGCCGATAGAGCAGAGCAAGATAATCAAGCTCCGTGGAAGCCAGGCCTATGAACACATAAAGAAGCTCGTTGAGATGGGGCTGGTTTACGCGGAGCCCTACGAGAGGACCAAACTCCTTGGAACAACGCAGAAGTTTGCGGAGCTCTACGGGTTCCCCGAGAACGACCCGAACGTCATCAAAGAGGCCTTTAAGAAAGTCGTGCACGCGGAGTACACGGATATCATATCCAAGCTCGAAGGGAAGGAAGGAAACGAGGTGGAGCAGCGGGATGATGAAACTCCACAAACTCAGGAGGAAGCGGAAATCGAGCCATCCCTCTGAGGCTTCCATTCTTTCCTTCTGAAGTTAGTGTAGTAAAAATCTTCGGCGCTCTAAGTCTCTGAAGGGCAGAAAAAGTTTAAATAGGCCTACGGTGGATTACCATTTAGGTGAGTTTTATGGCGGTGCTTACAAAGGACCAGATCCTGAGCCTCATCCGGTCCAAAACCGGAATGAGTGCGAAGGAGATAGAGGATAGAATCAAGGAGATAAGCAGACGGGAAGGGATAGGTGAAAACGCCGCGGCGCTTCTTCTGGCGGAGGAACTCGGGGTCAGCATAGAGGAAGGAGAGGAGCCGCTCCACATCACCGACCTCGTCCCAGGCATGGAGAAGGCCAACATCGTTGGGAGGGTAATGAGGAAGTACCCCCCGCGCGAGTACACGAGGAAGGACGGAAGAAAGGGCACAGTGGCCAATCTGATCATCTACGACGCCACCGGAAAGGCGAGGCTCGTTCTCTGGGACTCCGCGGTGGCCAAGTACTACAACGAGATCAACCCAGGTGATACCCTGAAGGTCATAGACCCTGCCGTTAGGGAAGGCAGAAACGGGGTTGAGCTTCACGTTAACTTCAGGAGCAGGATAATCATCAACCCCACCGACGACCCGCGCGTCGAGGGGATACCTCCCCTTGAGGAGGTTAGAAGCTACAACTACCGGCGCGTTAAGATAGCCGAGCTGAACGGCGGCGAGAGATTCATCGAGCTCCGTGGAACCGTGGCCAGGCTCTACCGCGTTACCGTCTACGACGCCTGCCCCCAGTGCAGGAGGAAGGTGGACTACGACCCGTCCACAGATACTTGGATATGCCCTGAGCATGGGGAGGTAAAGCCCGTCAAGATGACGGTCATCGACTTCGGGCTTGACGATGGAACCGGCTACATCAGGGTTACCCTCTTCGGTGACGAAGCTGCAGACCTTCTGGGCATGACCCCGGAGGAGATATACGAGAAGCAGAAAGAGCTCCTAGACGCAGGCATGACGCCAAGGGAAGCCTCAAGGAAGCTGGCGGAGGAGGAATTCTACACCGTCCTCGGAAAGGAGATAGTGGTGAGGGGAAACGCCATCGACGACAAGTTCTTCGGGCTAATTCTCAAGGCATTCGGATGGGATGACGTCGACCCGAAGCGCGAGATAGGGCGCGTCAGGGACGAGCTCAGAGAGGTACTCAAAAAGGTCGATGAGGCCGGAGAGAGGTGAGAAAAATGGAGGAACCCGCTGTTGAGGAGAGAACCTTCCGGCGGAGGAAGCCCGCCGTTGAGAGGAAGATAGCCGAGATAACCGAGGAAGACACTAGGGTCGCGCTTATCGGTAAGGCCTTCAAAATAGACAAAATGGACTACACGTTCTGGCTGGACGACGGAAGCGGCGTGATACTCGTTGAGAGCGAGGACAACATCCTCCCGGAGAACGGCCAGCTGGTCAGAGTTCTTGGGAGGGTAATCAGGGACGAGAACGGCATCCACATCTACGGGGAGGTTATACAGGACTTCAAGGGCGTTGACATGGATGCCCTGCAGGAGATTCAGAGCCTCGAAAAGCGCTATCTGAAGAAGCTGGAGGAACTTGCCAACTTCTGGGGCGGGGGTGAGGAGCTATGAAGAAGCGTCTTCCTGCGAGCAGGGTTTACATCAGCGACATCCTGAGCGGGTACTACATAAAGAGTGACGGTGACCTTGAGCCCAACTATCTCATAACGAAGGACGCGAGAAAGATCTACCGCGTCAAGCTGGTGGCAACCGTCGTCAGGGAGCCCTTCCTAAGCGACGACGAGACGTACGGCAAGTTCCGACTCGACGACGGAACCGGGACGATATGGGCCCTCGCCTTCCGCGACGACACCCGCTTCGTCAAGCTTGTTAACAAGGGCGACCTCGTCCAGGTTATAGGCAAGGTCGCGGAGTGGCGCGACGACAAGCAGATTCTCATAGAGGGCGTCTCAAAGGTCGAGCCGAACATAATGGTCCTCCATCGCTTCGAGACTCTCAAGGAGAAGGCGGAGCATGTTCTAAAGGCAAGGGAAGCCTTTGACATCTACGACAGGTACGGCATAACTGCCAAGGCAAAGGTAATAGCCAAGAACAAGGGCATAAGCGAAGACCTCCTCATGACGATAGACGAACTCTACACCCTAATGCTTGAGCAGAGGAGCCTTGAGGAGGAACTCTTCGAGGAGGAGGTACCTACTGAGGAAGCTTCCCAGGAGAACCCGGAGCTTGAAAAGGCCAAGAAGGCCGTCCTCGACCTCCTGAAAGAGAAAGGTAAGCCCTTATCCCACCGCTTTATCATTAAAAAGCTCTCCAAGGAGTTTAACGAGGAGCTAGTCGACGAGGCGATAACCAGCCTCCTCGCGGAAGGAGATATCTACGAGCCCGAAACGGGCTACTACGAGCCCCTATGATGGTCTTCCATTTTATTCCTTTTTTGCAAAACAAAATAAGGGGTAAAACAAAAGCGGGCTTAGTACTGCTCCCTCATAGTCCTTATGACGGGGTCGTGGATCAGGGTCGAGGTTATGCTGTCCACCATTCTGAAGAACTCGTCGCGGCCCTTTTCCAGGGGCATGTTCTCAACCTTCAGGAGCTCAACGCTGCTCCCCAGTATCCACTTCCCGAGGAGGATTTTCTCCCGTCCGTCTTTTTTGAGGTCGATCCTGACGAGACCGTAGGGGATATCGGCCGTCCACCAGTTGGCCTTGAACGTCACCTGCCACCCTCCCTCTTCCGCGATTTGGACAAGGGTGTCCATTGTTCTGGCCGGTCCATGGGGAGTCTTGAACGTCACAACCGTCCAGAGCCCCTCGCCTTCGAGTCCCTTCACGATTTCTTCTTTAAGTTTCACTCCAATCACCTCACACCAGCGCAGCTATCAGGAAAGCCATCACAGCAAGGAATATGCTTATTTTCAGCATCTTCTGGGCCCGGTGGGCGGCTTCGCGCCCCTGATCCCGCAGTATGATGTAGGACGCGTAGATTATAAGAAGGTCCACCGGAACCATCGCGTAATAGCCAAGGCCAACACCAGCCCTTACGGGTAGGAAAGAGGCCACAACCGTTGCAAATCCAAAGAATGCAGCAATATAAGCCGCTTTTTTCTTTCCAAGGAGTATCGGGAGGGTCTTTGCACCTTCCTCAATGTCCCCCTCAACGTCTTCTATATCCTTCACAACCTCTCTGGCCACGTTAACGAGGAACGCACAGAGTGCCAGCGTCCCCGCCAGTCCTATCCTGCCGACCGCGATGGCACCGTAGAGAGGTGTGGCTCCTGTCAGGGATGCAACCGCTATGTTCCCGATGAACGGCAGCGGCTTGAGCTTCCAGGCGTAGAGGAACATGGTTACGTAGGCGGCTACCGCCAGGAGGAACGCGTAGATGTTTATAAACCAGGACAGAGCTATTCCCACCGCGAACAGGAAAACGGCATACCAAAAGGCTGTCTTCCTGCCCATGGCCCCGCGGGGAAGAGGTCTCTCCGGCCTGTTTATTCTGTCTATCTCGTAGTCGAAGTAGTCATTTATGGTGTTCCCGCCGGAGCAGCCGATGGTCACCACCAGAAATACCAGAAGGGTCCTGATCATGCCGGGAAGATGCCCGACAGCTACTATCGAGCCTAAGATACCCACTACACCGGCGAGAACGCAGTTGTGGGGCCTCGTGATCTCGATGAAAGCTCTGAATTTCATTAGGCTCACCTAATACAGTTCTCACGGACCTTAAAAACTTTGCTAGAGGTCACACCTCCGAAGCAGGGAGAGCTCCTCTCCATCCTCAGTAACCCTCAATCGGCCGAGGCGGAGCTCAGATGCGAGAGAGAGGGTTTCAGCGTCAAGGGGCGTTAAAACCTCGAAGACCCCCTCACTGAACCGGGGCCATTTCAGTATACCGAGGCCAAGGCACAGACCGCTCCCGTCGATGAAGCCGACGATAAGGTTGCTCAGGGACTCAAGGTCCACAGCACGAACCCCACTTCCCCGGCAGTACCGCACCCGTCCAGAGTCCGCTTTCACCACAACGTATTCGTCCCCGAGCTTCCACCCTTCAAAGACAACCCAATCCTGAAGCCTCTCAAGGAGCTCCTTCTCTTCCACTGTTAGAGGCCTTCCCCTAAACATTAAGGTGCCGGTGACGGGAACATCGGAGACGTCCACTTCCACCAACCTGGAACCTTCAAAGTAACTTCTCCACTTGGCCCTTCTGATCTCCCTCCTCTCATCATGAGTGTGCTTCCTAACGGAGGAACTGGCATTTAAGGAGACCACTCCAGTCAAGCCCGAGACGGCGCGTTTGAGTTCCCCCATTTCACCGGCCCTCTCGATAAAGACAACGAGGTCCGGAAGAACGGCCTCCACCTTAAGGCGCTTCAGTTCGAAACCCCTCCCGCGGATAAAGCCCGTCGTATCAATAAGGACAAAGTCCGCGTTTCTTCTTCCGATTTCAACCAGTCTCTTCACCCCGACCACTGTTTCCCCCATGTACTCGGATGGGGTCGTGATCCCAATGAAGTAGTGGGCAGAGGGACTAACCTGACTCAGGTGCTCCACTGGGGACTCCAGGAATCCAATACTAACCGTTGCAGGAGGTAGAATGCTCTTCTGCCCCACGTCGCTGTCCACAACGGCAACACGGTATCCCATTTTAACAAGCTCGTTGGCCACGAACGTAACAGTGGTGGTCTTTCCACTGTCGACATCACCCACGAACATTATCGTCCCCTCGCCCATTGAAGCGAGTGCATCGATCAGCTCTAACCGGTCCTCAGGAACTTCCTTAGTGTACGCGGCCTTGTTTATGGATACCCCCATTCCGATTCCCCCATTTAAGTCCCTGGAAAGATTTATAAAACTCTCGCGCATAGTTCGTTGCGGACATTTACAAAGCAAAAAGCAAAAGTTTAATTAGGAAACTCATCCTCAAAGACATGGAGGTGTCGTTATGGAGAAAGACTCTCTAACACCAAGACAGGTCAAGCTTCTCAAAAAGCTCTACGAAGAAGGCAAGCCAATAGAGGTTCACACAGTTGAGAAAACTCAGGACGAGCTTGCAAATGAGCTGGGGATAACAAGGCAGGCCCTCAGCAACCACCTTAAGGCCCTAAAGGAGCTCGGCTACATTAGAACGGGCAGGGGCTTCATAGACCTAACTGCTAAAGCCCTCGAACTCCTAGGGGAGAGAAAAGGGGACGTCTTCGTCTTCGTTAGAATCGAGCCAACCAAGAGAAAGCACGTCTACGAGAGCATCAAGAAAATGAAAATAAAGAGGATATACCGCGTTACGGGCGACATAGACCTGATAGTCGAAGCGGACAAGAGCAGGCTCGATGAGATACTGGAGGATATAGCCTCACTGGAGGGGGTTAAGGAGACCATCACTCACGTTGTTCTTGAGGTTCTTTGAGGAGTTCAGCTCCTCGTTTATCCTGCTTTTCAACCTCTCAAGGTTGGTTCCAAACTTGGCGGAGACCGGAATTAAAAGGGAATCTACATTCAAGGGAGGGATACCCAGCTTCTCGGCCAGGAATACCAGGGTTCTGCGGAGGTTCTTTATTTTGTCCATCTTGTTAACGGCCACTATCGTTGGGATGCCAAGCTCCTGAAGGAAGCCGTAGAACTCCACGTCGATGGGTATCTCGTTCCGGTTCTCCCAGCGCTCTATTATCTGGGGGGCCGCTTTTCCATCCAGAACGAGGATGGCAAGCTCTATTTCGTCTGCGTTCTCCTCGATAAAGCGAACAATCTCGTCCTTAACCTTCTCCTGGACCCTTCTGGGAACACCGCTCATGAAGCCGAACCCCGGCATGTCCACGACCTTTTTTCCCCGCCAGTTCACCTCCACAGGTTTTCTTGTCACCCCCGGCCTCTTTCCCCTCCTAACCTCCTTTCCGGTTAACCTGTGGATTAGAGTGCTCTTCCCAACGTTGGAACGTCCCACGAATATTATCATCGTCTCACCGTTCGCCGTTGGTGGGAGGGGTTATAAACGTAATCGGCGGAAAAGTTAAGTATTAGAAGACCCCACCTACAACGGTGGTGATGGTGGTACAGAGCGGTGATCGCGCTAATCAGATTGTGAACAAGTTCGTCGTATCACTGACTACCGGCCGGATTCTCGGCTACGTTACGGACATCAACGTTGAGGTGGAGGATACCAAGTTCTTCTTCATCCTAAAGATGAAGGTCGTCGAAAACCTCGGCAAGGGACAGGGGATATTCAGCAACGAGAGCAAGATAAAGATAGAGCCCTCGGACATAGTGAACGTTGGACCCGATGTTATAGTGATAGGGGACGGAAAGGTGCCTCCATTACGGGACATAGAGCAGCTCGTTCAGGTCAAAGGGGAATACGAAGAGCTGAGGCGCCACCTTGCGGAGAAGGAAACCCTCCTGAAGGAGCTCAAGAGCGAGAACAGCGAGCTCAGGAGACAGCTCGACGAAGCCCAGAGGGAGCTCAGACGCTGTGAGGTCATGAAGGAGGACTTTGAGCACCTCAAGGAACAGCTCATCAAACAGGAGGGAGAGCTCGAAATGGCCAGGGAGTACATAAAGCTCCTAGAAGGAGTTCGCGAGGATATAGATACCATGAAGGAAACGCTGGAGAAGCTGGTTTCAGAGGTGCTTGAGGGAACAGTGCGGAGCGTTATAGACGAGGAGCTCAACTCAAGGGGCCTGAAGAAGACAGGTTACCTATGAACCCGAAAGATTTTTTAACCCGGCCCAGGATGGAAACGTGTGGACGCGGGGGTTGCCGAGCCTGGTCAAAGGCGCGGGATTTAGGGTCCCGTCCGGTAGCGGTTCGCGGGTTCAAATCCCGTCCCCCGCACCATTACAAACTTCGCGCAGGCGAAGTTTGATCAAGGTTGGTGATTCTTTTTCTAAGAGAACAATTTTGGCGGGATTTCCCTGCTAAAGTTGCTTTTTGGATGATGGATTCTTCATCAGGCGCGTTTTTCAAATGGGTTCAAGTTTTTAGCGCTCCGAAGGAGCACATTTTTAGTGAACCCCTCAAGAAAAGCCCTTCCAGACAATCCACTCGT
>JALTBN010000052.1 GCA_027075325.1 Thermococcus sp.
ATCATGTTTGGCAGGTACCTGAACTTTTCGACGACGTAGCCGGTGTATATCCCAAGGACCCGCCTATCAATATGAATCGGAACCTCTTTTATCGTTTTGGCACCCCAGGGGAGGGATACAAGCCCAACTATTCCGAGGATAATGAATATATCCCTCAATCCCATGAACTGGGCTAAGGCCAGCCCGAGGATCATCCCCGCAACCCACGCCCAGCCGCCTATCTCATTGAACCTTCCTATAGCGTAGTCCCAGTCTTCCAGACGGAATGCCTTGGTTATTATGAGGATTGGAATTGGTACTGTGGAAGCAATAAAGAACGTGTAGAGGGCATTTACAAGCATTACCTGGGAGACGGTCTTTGCGAGGGCGAAGAGGACCGATGTTAGTGCCGTCCCGAGGAAGCCCATGAGGAGGAAGACCTTCCTCCTGTTGAGCCTGTCGCTCAGCTTGCCCCAGAAGAGACCACCCAGCATTGAGGCGGTGCTTCCTATTGCGTTCACAACCCCAACATCCGCCGGTCCGCCGCCCACGTTCATCGTGAGCAGGGGAATCAGCGGGGCAGCTCCGCCGGTTGATACCTTAAACGGAACGAATGAATAGAACCACTTTCCCGGATCCGGTCGCTGTCTCACCCGCCGCCCCCTTTCCAGGGTTTTAAGGGTTGTTATCTTTCTCTTCTGTGGGCGGCCCTTCAAGATTTTCACCCCGAGCGAGGGGAGAAAAGGAGTTTAAAAATTTTGAGGTTAAAAAGAGGGGAGGACTTCAGTCCTCATCCTCCCAGTCCTCGTCGTAGTCTTCCTCGTCCTCCCACTCTTCTTCCTCTTCGTCCCACTCCTCTTCCTCGTCCCAGTCCTCGTAGGCCTCTTCAACGGTGTCGAGGGGCTCGAACTCCTCTTCCTTTTCTTCCTCAACCTTCTTTGGCTGGACCTTCTTCTTTGGCGGGTAGTACATACCGACCACCTCCCCTCTCTTGAGGGGCGTTCATTGAGCGTATAATGGGTTTAAAAACTTTTCTGCTCAAATTCACGGCAATAACTCGGTTTCCTAATGATTTTAGGGGCAGGAATAAATGTTAGGCGCGGATAACAGCCCCACCTGGGAGAAAGATTTATATACCCCTGAGAAACTCCAGTTGACTTCCCTCCAAAAATGAAGGGAGTAAATTGGATGGCACGAAAGAAAAGTACTGTATAACTGAGTTTGGACGAAAACAACGGGTCTGGTGGCCGAAAATGGAGGCCGAAAAGAACTCCGATGATGACGGCGGCCCCCTCATAAGGGCCTCCCTCCTTGAGGAGGCCCTGGGGGTTGAGGGAATCTACATAGACTACGAAGGAAGAAACCCCACCGGAACCCACAAGGACAGGATCGCCAGAGCCCACGTGGAAAAAGCCATCAGGGAAGGCTATTCTGCCGTTACCGTGGGCACCTGCGGGAACTACGGTGTTTCCATTGCTTACTACGCACGGCTTTACGGCCTGAAGGCTTTCGTTTTTGTGCCGGCCGGATACACCCTTGAACGGGCCGGCGAGATGAAGGCCCTCGGTGCGGAGGTGATCCCCTGGCCGGGGACGTACGAGGAGGTTGTCGCGGAGAGCAGGCGCTTTGCGATGGCAAATGGCATCTACGACGCAAACCCAGGAAGTCATCCCAATGTGGACTACGAGGGCTATTCATCGATAGCCAGGGACATACTGCGCGAAGTGAAGCCTGATGCGGTGTTCGTCCCAGTCGGAAACGGTACCACTCTAGCCGGGATATGG
>JALTBN010000053.1 GCA_027075325.1 Thermococcus sp.
GAGATATCCCGGCTGAGAAAACTACAGGAGGATTACATCAAGGCCCGTGAAGAGGCCAAGAACTTGGACAACCTACGGGCGGAGGTTGCTAACCTTGAAGCCGAGCTGAAAAGGTTGAGGGACGATGTTGAAGCAAAGGAAAAGGAGCTGGAGTCACTTGGATTCTCAGAGAGGGATCTGAAGGCAGTCCAGGAGACCATCCGCAACATTGAGGGGGACATCAAGAAACTCGAGGGGAAGAAAGTCGTCAAGGAAGGAGACCTCGAGAAAGTGAGCAAGAGGATACAAGAAACAGAGGATAGAATAAAGGCCCTCGAAGGAGAACTCAAAAAGGTCGAGAGGCTCCAGAAGCTGATTTCCGACCTCGAGAGAATCCGCGCTGCCTATCACAGGGACGGTGTACAAAGGCTCTTGAGACAGAAAATAGCACCGGTCATCTCCGAGCTGGCGACGGAGTACATTGAAAACTTCAACATGGACATCACGGACGTCTACCTGAGTGAGGACTTTGACATAACCGTCGTGAAGAACTCCACAGAGGTCCCGACCTCCACGCTGAGCGGTGGTGAAAAGGTCGCCGTCGCGCTGGCGTTGAGACTGGCGATAGCCCGGGCCCTCTCGAGGAATCTCTCAGTGGTTCTAATGGACGAGCCTACTACCCACCTCGACGAGGAGCGGAGAAAGGACCTAGTAGAGATTCTCGATAGGTTCTTCAAG
Organism: Thermococcus sp.; assembly: GCA_027075325.1. Taxonomy (GTDB): domain Archaea; phylum Methanobacteriota_B; class Thermococci; order Thermococcales; family Thermococcaceae; genus Thermococcus. The sequence goes on from JALTBN010000053.1 coordinate 718, forward strand.
TCCGGTGGAGCAGTCCCACAGGTCGTGATAGTCACCCACCATCCGGAACTCGAGACAGTCGCGGACACACTCTACCTCGTCAGGAACGTGGACGGTGTTTCCCGGGTGAGGGAGGTGGAGAGCGTGGAGGAGGGGCTTTAAAGCCCACTCCTCTTTAGAATTTTCCTGTACTCCTTCTCCTTTACGTATCTACCCGAGACGGCGATGAACCTCGGCGGCTTGATCGGCTTCGGATACTTTCTGATATTCATCAGCTTCACAACCATCCAGGGCCTTGGCCTCCTCCCGCGGGAGTGCCACTTCTGGCGTTCGCGCTCGTACTCCCTCAGCTCCTTTGGAGTAAGGAAAAGCTCTTTCTCGTACTTCTTGATTATCTCCTCGACGTTCGTGAAGAATTCAACGCTTTCAACCTCAGCTTCCCCGAGCCAAGCCTGACCCTCCCTGGAGGCGTAAAAGACAATCTTCATTCCGGGCTTTAGCCTCAGCGTCGAGGGCTTGACGAAGACAGTCTTACCCTCATCAAGTATCCTATCCAAGAACCACTTTGGGACGGGGAACGTAACACCAACAATCTTTTCCTCTGTCATAGAGACCACCTTATCATTTTTTCATGAAATCGAATAGGCTTTTTGTCTTTCTCTCAGAAGCCCCCTGCTTGGGGGTGGAGATTATCTTCTGCAGGAGTCCCTTGCCCTCATCAGTCTCCTTGAAGAACTCCTTTTCGGATAGGTAGGAGGCTATCAATCCCTCACTCTCAACGTGCTTCTTGATTATGCCCAATTCCCTCAGGTGTATCGTTCCATTTATTGCGTTGCTAACTTTCTCGGCCTTATCTCTGTTGGCAGGACCAAGGGAAAGCATATCCTCCCTGAGTCTTTCAAGGCTGGAGTCGGATATTCTGACCACATCGGGATGCCAGTAGTAGTAGGTTCCGATATCGAGAACACTGGCGTCCCGCTTGAACAGCGCTAAATTGTATTCTTCCTTGCTTGAAAAGCCTTTCTTTTCCCAATAGCTCTCAGCGTCTTCCTGAGAGAAGCCCACAATGCCTTTCCACGGGGATCCCACGATGTCCCCATACACAAATGGGCCGAGGACATCTGAAGGGGTGAGCTTTATGTCCATAGTAAGGCCACGGGGGACTTTCTTGGCATTGGCAAGATAAATGACAACCTGCTGAGACTCACGGCCAAAAGCCCTCTCAATCACCCTCAGGGTTCCTCTAAGCTTGGCTATCTGGGAGGGAGTAATAGCCTGGCCCTTGAGGTCAATCCATATGTTAGTGTATCCGTTTTTGGCGTAGTGGAGAATGACTTCGCTGCGGGTCTTTTTATCAAAGTTAATGTCCAGAGGCACGAATAGAGACTTTGCGTTCCTTTCACTTAGTATCTTTAGCGATTTCTCAACATATTTGATAAATTCGGGGGCAGAATATCTTAAGGAGGTTTTTGCATTTTTACTGCTGAATCTAACATGGGGCACAAAAACCACTCGAGAGTACGCATGGAGATAATCTAAAAGCTCTTCAAAGCTGTTTCCCAGGGCAATATTAGGGAACCTTGAAAAGGAGAGGACTATCGCCAAATTCTCCCTGGCTAAGTCCTCATTGACCTTGAAGTATTCTTTTACATCTTCCCCCCATTCTAAAGCCCTTTCAAGCGATGCATAGCTTCTATCCCGGTAAATAGTCCTGTTAACTTCCAAAAGAGTTCTCTTTTTGTCCTTGAGGCTCAATATCTCCTTTCTGATACGAGACGGAATGTCGGTTCCAGTGTAAAGTGGTCTAACTGGCGTTTCCAGCTCAATTCCGCCAAGGTTGATTCTTTTAATCTTAAATCCGGGAACGTCCTTGGCGGGAATTACCTCTTCCATCTCTGTGTGGAGCTCAATCCGCACCAAACTTCTCCACCTCTCTTATCAGCTGTTCAACCTTCCCCAACTGCTTCCATGTTAAATTAAACGGACGGGCTCCCCTTTCGATGGATTGTTTGATTTTCTGCAATATCCTGAGAACTTCTTCCTTACTAGTCTTTCCATCGACAGTACAGGAATTCGCAATGAACCGTGTGCTGTACTTGAGGTAATCCGAAAGCTGGGGAATGTTCTTCTCAAGCCAAGTCCTTGCTTTATTGTCATCAATTACCAGCGAATGGAGAACGCCCTCATAAAGCTTGATGAAGGCGATGGCCATGCTCTCGTATTCACCCTTTTGGAACACCCTGTCACCGATAGGACTCAAAAGGGCCGCATAGTTGTAGTCCTCTTCAATTTCAACGAGCTCCTCAATTCCAAGCCCCTCAAGGAGCTCGGCGTGCTTTTCTCGAATCTCCTTTCTGATAACTTGCCCCATGCTGAAACGGTAGGATTTAAGGAACCGAATTAGTGCGTGAGGGTCGTTTATCTCTTCCTCCGTCAAGAATGCAATGTAGAAAGTGCTGTCGCTAACAACGGTTTCCCTTTCCATCGGCTCTCCCTCATGTGCTCCCTGGGACGTTTATTATGACGGGGTCTTTGGGTGGGTGATTATCGGAGGTAATCCACTTCGAGCGCTTTGCCCTCTTCAGGAGGGCCTCTTTCATATCCTCAGTTATCACACCTTTCTTAACGAGCCTATTGACGATGCTCTCCGCTCTCGCGAGAACCTCCTTTGAGAGCTCGGAGCGGGTGGAGAAGTCCTTGTTAGTCTCATCGGTGTAGATCAGGAACAGAAGCTCGTCCCACTCCAGTTTTGAGTAGAGGGGGGCTATCAGATCAACGGCCGAGAGAATCCTGAGCGCATCCTTATCTTCCTTGGCCTTTTCGGTGAGCCCCTCAACGAGGAGCCTGTAAACCCCCCATCCCTTGGGGGTTATCTCCACGTAACCACCGACTATCCTATCAACCTTTGAGCCTTTCCGAGGTGGAACGTAAGTCCAACAGTCGATAACGTAGGTGGGGTTCTTTATTATGCCCTGGAGATCCTGAGAGTAAGGCCCCTTGAAGTGGGGCACGAACTGGACGAGCCGTCTGACTTCCGGGTGGAACCTCCAGAGGAGGAAGAACATCTTTTGGAGGTGGAGAACGCTAACCCTGCCACCTGCTTTGCCGAGGATGAGGAGTATGAGGTACTCAACGGTCTCGATGTCCTCCTCGCTGAAGTTCTCCGCCATCTTGGCCACCGTTCATAAAGCTTGTACGATACATTTTGAAGGGATACATATTTAGGCATTTCTATTAAAAATACCCTGATACGGGCAGAGAGTCCGTTTCAGCGTTCTTTCATTACTTATTTCACCTCACATGCCTCTCCCAAGCACTAAGGGTATCACTCAAAGCCTCAGCGACTCCGTACAGCGGGATAAATACTCCTAACTCTACCAATAGAACCTTTGAGAGCCTTATCATGCCAAGCGGGTCATCGGAAATCCCGAAAGTTTGGAGAAGGTAAGTGTGAAAGCCCTTGACCAAGAGATAGTACAGCCAGAGCGGGCTCACCATCGCCATCCCCGCGAGTATCCACATCAGCTCCTGAGTGAATCTTAAACTATCTCCCAAGTCCCTCATGGGCTTCACCTCACCTATCGCCCGTCTTCGAAAGCTATTTAATAACCCCCGTAATTAAAGTTACGGGTGTTAAACATGGAGAATAAGAGGCGTTTCATTGAAAGCCCGGATTTCCCCGTTAGGGAAGTCAACGAGAAGAGTAAGAAGGAGAAGGGTCCCGGGAGACCTCCCTACTGGGAGATGGTATTTTACTGGACGAGAAAACCGCTCATAGGAACCCGCGCTGTAATAGCCGGCTCACTCTTACCTGAGGACATCGACCCTGAGAAGTTTAAAGAGGCCATCAGGTTAACCGAGAGGGATCGGAGGGGCAACCTCGTCGAGGTTAGAAGCCCCCACAGGCAGAACCCCCAGATTCCGCCGGAGTGGGAGAGTTATTTTGAGGGCAAGAAGCTCCTCGACCCCTTCGCGGGCTTTGGCTCAATACCGCTCGAAGGCCTTCGCCTCGGACTGGACGTTACTGCCGTCGAGCTTCTGCCTACCACTTACGTCTTTCTCAAGGCCGTTCTCGATTATCCGAAAAAGTTCGGAAAGCCCCTCGTGGAGGACGTCGAGAGGTGGGGGGACTGGATTACGGAACAACTCAAGAACGACCCCGAAATCAGGGAGCTTTACGATGATGACGTGGCAGTTTACATCGGCACTTGGGAGGTGAAATGCCCCCACTGCGGCAGGTGGACGCCGGCGATAGGCAACTACTGGCTCGCCCGCGTTAAGGACTCCAACGGTTACACGAGACTGGCCTACATGTTGCCCGAGAGGAACGGCGACGAGGTCGAGATAAGGGTGGTTGACCTTAACGAGGTCTTCGGCGACGTCTCGAAGGCGAGCGTTGACACCAAGAAGGGCGAGGTCGTCTTTGAAGGAGAGGAGTTCGTCGAGAAGGCCAAGAAGGCCGTCAAAAGCGGAAAGCTGAAGGAGAAGGACTTCAGGGTCGAGGGGGAGAGGGTGATATTCAAAGTCCCCTCGGCCAACATAGAGGCCCGGAGGAGTCAGCTCACCTGCCTCGCCTGCGGCAACGTGATCAGGTATGCAGATGAAGAGGGTAGGCACTACACTGAGAGAAGAACCGGCAGCAACGAGTTCTACGTCAAGTTCGCTTTGAAGAAGTACCACGAGGGCGATGAAAGCTTCGCCCGCCAGAGGCTCCTCGTGAAGGTGAAGGTTAAAGATGGGGACTTAATCTTCGAGCCTGCAACAAAAGAGGACAACGAGAAGCTCTGGAGGGCGAAGGAGAAGGCCAAGGAGATGCTCGAGAGAAAGGACCCGGACGTGCCTATTGAATCAATTCCCCCGTATGGGAGCATTGGTGGTGGATTACGATTTATGCCATATGGCTATGGGGTGACAACTTGGTACAAACTCTTCAACCCCCGCCAGCTCCTCACGCTGATTAAGATCGTAAGGCTCATCCGCGAGGTGGGCAAGCGCGTTGAGGAGGAGAAACTCAAGGAGGGCTGGGGCGAGGAGAGGGCCTTCGAGTACGCCGAGGCGGTGGCGACGTATTTGAGCATGGCTTTGGTAAGATACGTTGATTACAACACAGTTTGCACAACTTGGAACTATGGAGGACAATTACCCGCTCAAGTAGCACATACACTAACAGACAGGGGAATTGCAATGAAGTGGAACTGGGGAGATGTCTCTCCATTTCTGGAATTAAGTGGGACTGGTACGTTCCAAGGAAACCTCAGAAAGATGTATCAGAAAGTTATTCCCTACCTCACCACCGCCCTCGCTCCCTCAAGCCAAAAGACCCTCACCGACTTCACGAAGACTAAAACCGTGAAAGTCATCCAGGGCGACGCGACTTCCCTCAATCTCGGTGAGAAGTTCGACGTCATCGTCACCGACCCGCCGTACGCTGATGATGTCGCCTACACAGAGCTGAGCGACTTTTACTACGTCTGGCTCAAGCGCGCTTTGAGCGACTCCGACGGAAGAAAGCTCGTCCCGAGGTTCCACAGGACGGCCTTTTTCAAGAAAATCGGCCCCAAGTGGGTTGAGATAAAGACCCAGTGGGGGGAGTTTGCGAAGAAGGAGGTATCTGCACAAGCCGGAAGATTTTATGAAGGAGGAAATGAGCATTACACACGGGCCGTCCAGCACTTCGAGAACCTCTTCAGCCAGGCCTTCGTTGCTATGCGCGAGCATCTTAAAGAGGATGGCATTCTGGTTACGTATTATGCCCACACCGACCCGGAGAGCTGGGCGAACCTGCTCAACGCGGGCTGGAAGAGGGCAAAGCTGAGGATAACGAGGGCGATTCCACTCTCCACGGAGTCGGCGACGAGCATAGTGTCTCGCGGTAAGATGAGCCTTGATACCTCCATCGTTGCCGTCTGGAGGAAGGATAGGAAGGGCGGCACCGCGAGGATAAACCTCCTTGAGAAGGAACTCGAGGAGCGCGCGATGGAGTCAGCGAAGGAGCTGATACTCCACGGCTACCGCGGTCTGGACCTCCTCTACGGCGTCATGGCTTCGGTCCTTGAGGTGGTCACAGACTACGACGAGGTGCGCTCGATAAGGGGGCCGCTCACGACCAAGGAGGTCCTTGAAAAGCACGTTTACCCGGCCACCGTCGTCGGGATAATCCACGCGATGGCCGAGGTGGAGGAGATAGCCGGCAGGGTGACCTCACCGGAGGCCCTCTTCTACACCGCCTACAAGGTCCTCTTTGGCAACGCGACTTTACCTGCCAACGACATGATACTCCTCAACTTGGCTACCTCGACGAGGAGCGGTGAGCTGGAGGCTGGCGGTGTAGTCAAGAGGAAGGGCCGGAACGAGTACACCCTCTACAGCCCAGACCTCCTAAAGGAGATAACCACGAAGGAGCTTCAGAAGTTCCTGGCCGAGAAGGGCCTTAATCCACTCGAGCCGGAGCCGAGGAACACCGCCGAGGTGCTGCACCTCTTGCAGTACTACTCCCTCCTCGGAAGGGACCGCTTCAGGGAGTGGGTGGAAAAGCTCAGGACCCGCTGGCCGGCGCAGGTGAACGAGGCGGTAACGATGGCCAGGCTCATCGTCAGCTACTACGAGGCGGCCTATTCCGAGGATCCGCGCGTTAAGAAGAGCAAGATGATCATCGACGAGGCCCTCAGGAAGGATAAGGCCTTCGACGTCATTCTGATGAAGAGGGTGGGTGATGCACTGTGAGGCTTGGTTCATTTGAGGTTTGGGACGACGTGATGGACGAGAGCCTCGACGCCTACGTTGCCCCGGAGTTCGGGGAGGTCGTCAGGAAGGACCCCAAGGTGCCAAAAATCTACACCGACGCGAGGGAGTTCTTCAGGAGGACCTACTTCACGGACTCGATGCTTGACATCCTCGAGAAGCTCGTTGAGACTCTCGAGGGGAGAAGCAGGCACAACGTCTTCCTCATCTACTCCCTCTTCGGCGGTGGAAAGACCCACACCATACTCACAGTTTACCACGCCTTCAGAGAGCCGGACGCGATGCTCGACGAAGAGGTTCTCAGCTCCCACGATCCGGAGAAGCGGCGGAAGATAGAGAACCTCGCTGGCAGGATAAAGGCCCTCGGCGAGGTCTACATTGTTCCAATCCACGGTAAGGAGGAACTCGGAAGCCCGACAATACCCCTAAAATCAGGCTCCAGAGAGATAAGGACCCTCTGGGGGTACATAGCGGACTACCTCGGAAGGTACGCGGAGATAGAGGACTACGACAGAACGGCAGACGTCCCCAAGGGCAACGCCATTAACCGCGTCTTCGGCGACAAAAAGGTTCTCCTCCTTTTCGATGAGATAGTTCACTACATCAACAGCCTCTACAACTCCTCCGAAGAGACCAACAGGCACTACGCCCGGAACGTTATGAGCTTCCTCGACTACCTGACCAGTTCACTCCTCGGAACCCACAACGCGATGCTCGTGACCCTCCCCATGGCGAAGGAGGAGGGCGGGTCCATCAAAACAGAGGAGCAGTACGACAGGGACGTCGTCGTTGGAACGTGGCGTTCGCTCACGAGGGTCGGCGGAGCGGAGCTTTACTCCCCGCTGAGAACCGGGGGAGCGACCAACGAGCTGGTCGAGGTCATCAAGAAGAGGATTTTCAGAACCATCGACCCCGTTGAGCGCTCGAAGACCCTGAGCAAGATGCGCCAGGTGATGGCCGACTCGGAAATCTTCGGTAGGGACCCCTACTTCGATGAGGCTCTAACTAAGAACTACCCCTTCCACCCCGAGTACATCGAGATTCTGAGAACGATAATCGAGAAAACGGGCCTCCAGAGGACCAGGGATCTGCTGAGGATAACGAGGATAGTGGTCAGGAAGCTCGTCCACCAGTATCAGGGGAGCGGTTTCGCCCCGGCTTTGATTATGCCCTATCACATCGACCCGAGGGACGAGAAGATAAGGGGCGTGTTCTTTGGAAGGGACAGCAAGTACGCCGACTACGCCACGATAGTCGACACCGACCTCGCCCCCCAGAAGTTCAGGGACTTCAAGATTCCAGAACTGGCCCAGCTCGAGCTCTCCTACGTCTTCCTGAAGACTTACCCCTTCGACTCATCCGTGCCCCTCGACGGATTCCCAACGGCCGAGAGCATAGCCCGCGGAGTTTACGAACCCAACCTTTTTGACTACCGCGGCTGGCAGCCCGTTGACATCAGGGACGTCTTTGAAGAGATTAACATGAGCGTCCGCTTCGTCTACCTCAACAAGAAGGAGGGAACCCTCTGGTTTTGGCGTGTTGCCAACGTTGCTCAGATGGTCGATAGCAAGACCCGTGACATCCTCGAGAGCCGTGCCGGCGAAGTCCATGTGAAGCTCACAGAGTACGTGGAGAAGATGGTCAAGGAGGGTAAGAAGCCGGAAGGAAAGGGCAAGGGCGTCAAACTCGAGGGGGCGGAGATAAAATTCTTCGCAAAGAAGAACATCGTCGTCTCAAAGGAACCCGAGGACCTCATCGACAGTCCGGATTACAAGCTCCACGTCCTCGTTAGGGACGCCGTTGATAGGGACACCCTCGAGAGAATAATCTACCGCTCCGGAACCGGAACTCGGACATTCAAGAACACGATAGTAGTCTGTTATCCCGTCAAGGACAGTTTTGAGGGCCTCTTAAAGACCACGGCCAGGATAATGGCCTGCGATGAGGTCAGCAAGGAGATATCAAAGAAGTACGGCAGCTACGGCGAGGAGGTAGTGAGCCTCCAGATGCATATGGTCAAGGAGATAAAGGACCGCGCCGTCGACACACTCGTTGAGGGCGTCGTCGGGGCCTTCAAGGAGGTCGCCTATCCTCAGGACGACGACGTTGAGACGACGACGGCCCAGTCCAGTTCAAAATCAGTGGTTGAGAATGTTTACGTGGCCCTTGCGGGGGTCGAGAAGATAGTCGAGGACATAGACTTCCAGAGCCTCGTTGACATGTTTAGGGACTACGCGGGCATAGAGATCCTCCGCAACGAAGGTTACCGCGTCTCAGAGCTCCTCAACCTCCTGCGCATGAACACGAGGCTCCCGTTCATGGAGAACCAGACGGTAACCGAGGCCATCAAGGCTGGAATAGAGAGCCTGGAGATTGGAGTAGAACGCGAGGGAAAGATGATCTTCAAGAAGGTTTACGAAGGCAGACCTCCAGAGGGTGACGAGAAGGGAGACGTCCCGCAGACCATCAACCCCCACGACATCATCTACCCCAAGGAAGTCGCCCTCACCCGGCAGATAAACGAGCTCCTTCGCAACGAGAGGGAGTACATAATCGAGCGCGACGGAAAGAACTACCGCATCAAGGTGTGGTACGAGCTCTTCCTGTCTCCCTCGGACGAGAGGGGGATTCCGCTCAGGGAGCTGGTCGAGGAGGGTGAGAACGGGTACGAGATAAAGGAAGGAGAATTCGAGAACGTGCTCTACGGCTACCTTGTGAAGATTAAGGACGAGAAGGAGATAACCGAGGGCGAGTTTGACGTCGAGCTCTCAGAGACCGTCGTTACGGCCAAACCGGGGGAGACCGTGGAGATAGCCATCACAGTCAAGCCGCTTGGCAAGGACTCGTTCGATGTCGAACTCTCCGTGGACTTCGGCGAACTTGAGTCTTCAAAAGTTCACTTGGAAGGCGGAAACCCCGTTGATGTAACGTGGACCCTAACGATGCCCCAGTCGAGGAGGGGAGCTACCCTCACCGCCAAGAGCTTCAAGAGGCCCATCTACAAGGACATCGAGCTGAAGCCCAAGCTTGAGGATGACGTTATTGAGACGTCCGAGCTCAAGGAGGAGCACATTGGCATGAAACTGCTGGCGATAATTGGCCTCGGGGACAGAGAACTCCTCGATTCCCTGCCCGACAGATTCACCGAGAACAGCCTGGCCACGGGCGAGTTCGAACTTAGAAAAGTCAACTGGAAGTCCGAGTTCACAGGTGTGAATCTCAAAATGCTGAAGGACCTCATGGAGCTGGTCGAGGGTTCCTTCGAATCCAAAGCCGACGTTAAACTCGACGTAACGCCAGCGGGCGACCTCACCCTCGATCCGGTGCTCTTCGAGAAGCTCAGAAGGTTCAACGGGAAGGTAACTTTCAGGCTCAAAAGGGTGAGAGAATGAGCGAGGGCGTCGAGTATCTCGTCAGGCTTAAGTACATCAAGAGGGCCAGCCTCCCAGTCCTTAGGGAGCAGAAGCTGGCCGAGTTCCTCCCCGTTTTTCAGACGGTTACTGAGAGGGGAGTAAAGAAAGTGCCAGGAAAGGTCGAGGTTCGGACAAGGGTCTACCTCCCGGAGTTCCTCGACTTCGCCAAGCGGGTTGGCTTTGAAATAGACGCCAGGGAGAGTCTTCTGAAGTGGCTTAACCTGCCTCCTTCAAAGAGAACGAGGCTCGAGATGAACACGAGGGGGGTCACACTTAGAACCACCGACGACAACAGCTACCTAAGGCTCATGATCTACGGCGTTGTGATGGCTTACCTCAAAAGTCCCTCCGAGTGGGACAGCCTGGCTGACAGGGTTCTTTCCATGGAGCCGATAGAACTAAGATTCTGGGCCTCGAAGTTCAGGAATGCCTACTGGAAGTACAAGAACAGGAGAATCCTCAACTACCTCGCCAAGCGCTTCATGGAGGTGGAGGGAATTTGAGCGATGACCTCAAGAGGGGCATCCTGCGGGAAGTGTTTCTCCACAACCCCCTCCTCTTTTACATGTCCTTGAAGAAGCCCCGCCCCAGTTCCAGGCAGATAATTCCCTTCCTCCACCAGGCCCAACCCCTCTACCATGCGATGATAACCAGGCCCGTCAGAATGTTAATAGCCGACGAGATTGGCCTTGGGAAAACACTGGAGGCAATAGCAATAGCCCGATACCTTCAGCTTAGGGGCGAAGCAAAGAGAATCTTGGTTCTGGTTCCGAAGATACTCAGGGAGCAGTGGAAGCTCGAGGTTGAGCGGGCTGGAGGAGTCCCAAATCTGATAGAAAGCGGCTCTGAAATCACGAAAAAACTCCGTTACACTGAGGGCAAGTTCACGATAGTTTCAATCGACCTCGCAAAGAGGAGTGAGCACAGGAACAAGTTCCTAAACGAGCCGTGGGACGTTTTAATAGTTGACGAGGCCCACAATGTCACCCCTAACACCCAGAGGTACGAGTTCGTTAGGGACCTCGTCACCGCCAAATCGGATTACCTAAACGTCTTACTCCTCTCAGCTACCCCCCACAGAGGCGACCCTTGCGACTACATAAAACGCCTCCTGCTCCTCGATCACACCCTCAAAGATGACTGCAAAAAGCTGGATTCCCTTTCAAAAAGTTTCTACTCAAAGACCCACAACACCCTCGTCTTCAGGAGGACTAAAAGGATTGTGAACGAACTCGAGGGCAGGCAGGTGTTTCCAAAGTGTTCCTTCGAGGCTTTTCTGGTGGAGGTAACGCCAGAGGAGAGGGAGTTCCTGAACAAGCTTGACAACACCCTCTACGAGATGGTCAAGAACGTTAGGGAAAACTCGCCGGTAGCACTCATGGCGGTCCTGCTCAGGAAGCGCGCTTCTTCAAGTTATCACGCCGCTGTTAAAACCCTGAGCCGGATCATTGATACTGCCAACCTCCCCGCAGACTCCGAAGCAAGTGAGAACGTCCAAAAGCACATTCACAGGCTCTTCGGTCTCGGATACGAGGAGATGGACATCGAGGACTACGACGATGTGGACGACGCCATAGACAATATCGTGGGCGAGTATGCCAGGTATCTTGATGAACGGCAGAAAAGAGCCCTGAGGGAACTGCTCGAACTGGCAGGGAAAATAGGACAGACCGACAGCAAGGTCTCGGCCGTGGCCAAGCTGATAAGGAGGCACTTGGAAAACGGGGAAAAAGTGATAGTCTTTACTGAGTTCAAAGACACCCTTCACTACCTCAGGAGCCGGCTTCTCGGGGAGCTGGAGGATGTCCTAAACGAGGATGAAATCGCGGTTCTCTACGGTGGCATGAAGTCCAGTGAGATAGAGACTCAGATGGACAAGTTCGAAACGAGGGGCAAACTCCTAATCGCCACCGACGTGGCTTCGGAGGGCCTAAACCTGCAGGTGGCCAGCGTCGTCATCAATTATGAGGCCCCCTGGACCCCCATAAAGCTTGAGCAGAGGGTAGGACGTGTATGGAGGCTGAGTCAAACAAGAAACACCAGTTCGTACACGGTGTTCCTCGACACGAGCATGGACCTTCACGTCCTTGAGAACCTCTACGGCAGATTAATTAAGATAGCAGAGGCCATGGGGGATACCACCTCAATAGTTGGCAGGAGAGTTATCCACGTTGACGATATCGAGAACATGTGGAAGACCGACACCGGGGCACATACCGGTGGCAAAAAAGCGGTTTCGGAATACGACCTGATATTTGCGTCCGTGAAACACCAACTTGACAGGGATGAATATTCGGGAGCGATAGCCAGGACAATCCAAACTCTCAGACAGGAGCTCGAGACCAAGAGCGTACTGCCCGCGTGGAGTTCCGAAAAAATCAAGGGTGAGCTGCAGAAGATCCTCACTAACGCGGAGTTCGACCGTGATAAAGTCCAAGAAGTAGTAGGGCGATACATAAGGGATGTCCTCGGAGGCATCACCTGGAGAGACCCGTCCAACGTCCTCTATGGTATCATCTCTTCTCGCATCTCGCTTGAGCCAGTGAAGATAGCAGTCAAGTCCAAGAAGCCCTTTGAGGAAAGGGTTTACCTCATAAGTCTCCAAGAAAAGAACAGCGAGAAAGAGCTGCACAGATATCCCGTGCTAGTTAGAAGGAGCGACGGTGAGATAAAGGAACTCCTTGGCATTGAGATGTTGGAGTACCTGTCCAACGTTCTCTCCAAAGATTTCATAATCCTGGGTGGTGCTAAACCCAACACAAAAGACATTGGAAGGCTCAGGAATATTGGCCTTAACAGGCTCTATGATATTAGAAAAAGCTACGAGAAGTATGAGCATTTCCTGACCAGAAAATCCCTGAAGGAGGGGAAGCTCTTTAACGAGACGAAGGTCGACTTCAACGTTCTTCTCGAGATAGTTCACTTACCACAAAAGGAGTTCGAGAAGGCCCGGATAAAAACAAGGATTCCCTTGGACTTCTTGGAAGATTTGGGACTATCAGAGGAAGATCTGGATGTACCAACGGAGAGAGAGGTCGTCCAGGCCCAGAGGAACTTTCTTCCAACGGAGAGCATAGTCGAAGCTGAGAAGAGGGCAATGAAGCTGGTAATGGAGAGTGAGAGAAGGGAACTGATCCAGAAGTACGGTAGCGAAGTGGAAGGGGACGTCTGGAAGGTTGAGGACGTGTCTTTGTTCTCCCACTACGACATTCTCGTCCAGGATTTGAAGGAAGCAACTAATAAGTTCATTGAGGTTAAAGGACATCTTCCGTTCATACTCCACGCGGAACTGACAACGGCTGAAAGGGAATTCGCGGAGAAACATCCCGACGAGTACTGGGTCTACATCGTTGCTAATCTCCGGAAGAGACCCTTGATGCTCAAGGTTCACAGGCCTTTCTCAAGGAAGTACAGAGTTTATGCAACGGTCTTTGATGAGAATGGGAATGTCGTAAAGGAGGTTGACGTTACCAAGAAGGTAAACCTTGAGACGATAGTCAGGGAGAGGAGCTTGATAAAAGTCCAGTTTACAAGGTGATTGCTATTTTTCAATTATTGCCATCTAAAACTAATCAGCTTCTTGTAGTTTTACCTGAAAACTGAGCTTATTTCCTGTGAAACTTAGTTAGAATCCATTGTTTCTAAAGGTTGAGATGTTTAGGGAAGTATTTTGTTAAAAACATAGTTGTTGCGTTTCGGTTAGATCCGTAATCTGTCTAGTAGAGGAGCGTGAGAAAGATAGTAACCCCTTCAAACGTCTCAAAGATTTTGTCACACTGTAACAAAATCATTGCTTAAAAGTGCCTAAGAATTATGTTGGTTAAAATTCCAATGAATTAACAATAATTTGGATAATGTTCTCATATTGTACCGAACAGTTGTCAACATGGGTAAACCCAGACCAGACAAGAGTTTCAGGTGTTCTGGACAATGTAGTTTCATGGTTTTCAGTTTGACTAACAACCCATAGAAAGTTATTGGTTGTTAGTTAAATAACTATTCAAACGGAATTTTTTGAAATTCAAAAATCAATGAAAAGTGGGGGGTATCCCCGCGGAGGACAGTGGACTTATTAAGATTCTCCAGTTGCTAGCGAAAGCAAAGAGTGAAAAACCAAAGATCGATGATAAACTAATTAACAAGGTCATTGAAAAATTCTCTAGGAATACAGGCCAAGGCTTACCTCTGGTGGAGACGGTTAGCTTGAGATATCTATCCCAAGCAACAACGTGCTATTCTTCCCCAAAGAGCTGGGCTTTGACAAGAACGAGTAGAGACTCTAACTAAATGGAGCAATGAAGAGAACAGGTACTGGGAAAGAGGGTCTTCAACGAAAAAATCCAACAAAATCCCCAGATCTCTCAATTTAGGACACGAGTTCGTTATTAACAACTCTGTGAACCACCTGTAGCTGCATTTCAAGTAACTATGGGGACAGAGAAAATAAAAAGAGCACTTCATAATGCTGAAACTTGGAAATGTTTGGGATGGAGTATCTTTGTTATCTTTCTTGATGCTTCCCTTAACAGCCTCAAATTAACTTGTCACGGCAATTTAGACACACTTGTGTCCAAGTAGATTGAGTCAGGTAAAAATTGACAAAGAAAAAATAAAAGGATTCACGGGGTCATAATGAACTGCTTAGATCCTCTGTAACTATTGCCGTTCTTAACAGATACTCTTCAGGGCTATTGGATGTGGATATCCTTGAGACTAGATGCCTAAGTTCCTCTTTTGTGAACATGAACCCGATCCTATCCCCCGTTGGGAATACGATGAGCACTGCTTCACCGTGGCCTTGAAGGTAAAACCCTTCGAGTTCTTCCTCCACACCCAGATCTTCTGTCTTCAATAGGTTTTTTGATTTAACTGGGATTACTAGCTTGAACTCAGTTTTCTCCAGTGTTAATGTGTGATCTTCGCTGGCAAATTTTACCGCGTTTTCATCTGCTTCGTACCACACCACGACTGTTTTATCCACAGTTGATCACCCAGTACATAGGGGGTAATTTGAGAATAAAAACATAGCTGAAAGCTTACTCTATTTCTGGTTATGTGGTGAAATTTACTTTATTTACATTCAAAAATACAAAAATTCTGTCGCAATCTTTATTAACTGTATGCAATTTAGATTACCGAGGATTATTTCCGTGGGTGGTTTGCTATGCCAGAAACTAGGACAATTAGACTGAATAGTGATGCATACAATGTTGTTAAAGATTTAAAAGATGAGATTAGAAGAATGGGGAACGCATACTCCATGTCTGATGTTGTTACGGTCTCGGCATTTGTTTTGAATACTTTACTTAAAACCGCCCCTGATGTCGTTAAGAGCATGCTAGATACGGCAAGACTTTTGCGCCTTAAGAAGCTCCGCGGGGAGTTTGACGGGAGTATCCCAGATGTGCTGGCTTCTGAATATGCCGACAGGCTTTTGACGTCAAAGGATGGCCAGAAGGAACTGGTAGAGAAAGTTATTGAAAAATTAATTGAGGATAACCATTTAGATGCTGCTGCGGATTTGCTGTTCAGTTATCGGGGTCTAATAAGTGAAGAACAATTTAAAGATTTTAGTGCAGAGATCTTGATGAAGATGAAAGGCAGAGAATCAGGGTTGGATGAGTGAACCGATGACGGGAAATGGGATCCTTTAGACTTTCTTTATTTTGGGAACAAAAGCTTATTAAGGCTCCGTTAAAATTAAGTCTGAAAGTGAGGGATGACGGTGGGGTGTTAACCGATGATACCTGCTCCTGTAATTGGGCTTTGTTTCGAGAATAAAGCTCGAATAGGGCTTTTTGATTCACCAACCGATGATGAGTGTCATCCCTCCTGAGCGGATGAGGAGATTATCCCCACCTGAGGTGGTTGCATGCTGGGATTCCTCCGAAGGAAGAAAGAAAAACACGGCCCTTTCGTTTACCTGAGTGAGCCCACTTTTCTGTATCATACAGCCACGGAGAGAGCTATTCTTGAGATAATAGAGGAAAAGCTGGGTTCTGAGAACATCCTCGTCCCCTCAGATTACGGGTTGAGAAGTACAACTCACAGGATTCAGGAGGCAGAGTACTTCGTGGCCGTAGCTGTTCTCGGGAAATTCACCTCCCTGGTTTCCAGAGAGCTAAAAATTGCCGGGGAAAAGGGTGTTAAGGTTTACACCCTGGATATAGCGCGGGAGGGGGATGAGCTCGTCTACGTATTCGTGGAGGGAGTCCCCGATGAGATAGAGCACCTCAGCGATGAGGAAACGATGGCCTTTATGAGGGGCTTCCTGAACGAGGAATTTAAGGACTTCCTAACCCACGGGTTGCTCGTTGGCAGTCACAAAAGGTCCTGGTAGGAGCAGAATGTAAACCTAACAAGAGAAAGAAGTGGATAAATTTGAGAGGATAATATGTAACTACCCTCAATCTTCGATCTTCATCTTTCCTTCGATGTAGTCGCATATCGCCTTCGCGGCCCTCTTTCCGTCGCCCATAGCGAGGATAACGGTTGCCTCACCTCTTATCGCGTCGCCACCGGCGAAGACGCCCGGAATGCTCGTCATGAGGTTCTCATCGACGACGAGGGTTCCGTTGGGGTTGACCTTGAGGCCGGTTGCCTCTTCCGTGATTATCCTGTTCGGTTCAAGGCCTATCGCTATGATGACGGTGTCCGCCTCGAGGGTCACGTACTCCCCGATTCCGACGATCTTCCTCTTGCCCTTTCTATCCCTCTCCTCCAGGGGCTTCATTCTCTCGAACTTGACCGCCTTCACCCTGCCTTCCTCGTCGCCAATGAACTCCACCGGGTTGAGGAAGAACTCGAACTTCACTCCCTCCTCTTCCGCGTGGCCTATCTCTTCGATACGGGCCGTCATGTCCTCTCTGCCGCGGCGGTAGGCGATGGTAACTTCACTTCCAAGCCTCAGGGCCGAACGGGCCGCATCCATCGCGGTGTTGCCGGCACCGATGACTATGACTTTCTTCCCCACCGCTATCGGGGTGTCGTACTCCGGGAACTTGTAGGCCTTCATCAGGTTTATCCTCGTGAGGAACTCGTTGGCGCTGTAAATCCTCCCCAGGAGTATTCCGGGGATGTTGAGGAGCTTGGGCGTCCCCGCACCCGTTCCGATGAAGACGGCGTCGTACTCCTCAAGGAGTTCCTCGAGTGTTACCGTCTTCCCCACGACGTGGTCGGTCAGGACTTTAACGCCGAGCTTCCTGAGCTTGTCGAGCTCGTGAGCCAGAATCTTCTTAGGCAGCCTGAACTCGGGAATCCCATAGGCCAAAACCCCGCCGGGGCTGTGCAGTGCCTCGTAGATGGTCACTTCGTAGCCGAGCTTCGCAAGTTCTCCAGCGCAGGTGAGTCCAGCCGGACCGGCTCCAACCACCGCCACCCTGCCTTTTCCGCATGCCTTTGGGGCCATCTCCTTCAGCAGTTCTTCCTCGATACCGTGTTCGCGCGCGTAGTCGGCGACAAAGCGCTCGAGCTTGCCGATGTTAACGGCGGTTCCGACCTTTCCGACCACACAGACCCCTTCACACTGATCCTCCTGCGGGCAGACCCTTCCAGTAATCGCGGGGAGTGTGTTGTCGTTCCAGATTATCCTGAGCGCCTCCTTGACGTCCCCCTCCTTTATCTTGGCTATGAAGGCGGGGATGTTAATATGAACCGGGCAACCCTTGATGCACGGGGCATACTCAACGGGGCACTGGAGGCAGCGTTCGGCCTCCTGCTTGGCGAGTTCAAACGTGTACCCGAGGTTGACCTCGACGAAGCTCTTGACCCTCTCCTCCGGCGGCCTCTCCGGAGTGGGAATCCTCTCCTTGATTAGCTTCGGCATTCAGACCACCCCCCTGGCGTGGAGCTCCTCAAGATAGCGTTCTCTGGCCAGCTTCTCCTGCTCGAGGAAGCGGTTGGCCCTCTTCAGGACGTCTTCCCAGTCGACCTTGTGGGCGTCGAACATCGGCCCGTCCCTGCACGCGAACCTTACTTCACCACCGTAGAGTATCCTGCAGGAGCCGCACATTCCGGTTCCGTCGACCATTATCTGCCTCACAGTCGTTATCGTCGGGATTCCGTACGGTCTGGTGAGCTCGGCGAGCTTTGCGAGCGTCCCGAGCTTTCCGCCAGCGAAGATTATGTCTACCTTGTCCCTCTCGATGAGCTCTTTAACAACGTCGAGGTAGTTCCCCTTTATCCCGACGCTCCCGTCGTCGGTTGTTATGTAGTGCTCATCGGCAACGGGTTTGGCCAAAAACTCATCAGGGTAAACGTTCTCCCGGTTCTCAAAGCTCTGTATCGAGATCGTGTAGTTCCCGGCCTCCTTCATCGCCTTCAGCGTCGCGTAGTTCTCGGCCTGTCCACAGACTGCGTCGGAAGCGAAGACGACGTTCCCATAGTGTTTTACCTCTATGGGCCTCCCAAGAGGGCCCACCATACTGTAGAGCTCGTCTCCGACGTCAAACTCGTAGTAGAGCTGCAGACTGGTCTTTCCGAGCTTCCTGATGAACATCCCGACCTTTCCATCCTTGGCTTTATAGACGGACATGGGGATCCTCTCGCCCCTCTCATGAAGGATAAAAACCACGAACTGGCCGGGCTTCCAAGCCTTTGCCACGTGGGGCGCCTCAACCTCGACGAAATAATCAATAGGACTCAAATCGGCCTTCGCGGTAATCTTATATCCCATAGTGCACCACCATGTTCACACGATCAGTTCTGTTCACCATGTGTTCCGAACTCAACGTTTATATAAGTTTTTTAAACCAAAGGTTTAGAACCCTTTTCAGGCCAAAAAAAGGAAGAAGAGAGCTCCTTTAGTCACCATTCCTGCCCCAGATCAAAGTTGGGAAGCTTTTTAGGGTGTGCTCCCAAACTGGTGACGGTGGTTGAAGTGGTGAAGATACCGAAGAGTCACCCCCGCTACTGGAGCCTGTACTACAGAGAGAAGATAATCGAGGGCATGGAGAAAGGCATGACAGCCAAGGCGGGCCTCATCGCCCACGGCCGCGGCGAGGCCTTTGACTATATAATTGGGGAGAAGACGATAGAGCCGGCTGAGAGGGCTATGAGGGCAGCTGTGGCGAAGCTCCTCTTGGCTGAACACCCCGTCATCTCGGTGAACGGCAACGTTGCCGCCCTGGTTCCAAAGGAGACGATAGAGCTCGCCAAGTCGCTCGGGGCGAAGCTCGAGATAAACCTCTTCTACCGCACGGAGGAGCGCGTTAAGGCCATCGCCGAGGAGCTCAGGAAGTACGACCCTGAGGTTGAGCTCCTTGGGATAAACCCGACCAAGAGGATTCCGGGTTTAGAGCACGAGCGCGGGAAGGTGGACGAGGAGGGAATATGGAAGGCCGACGTCGTTGTCGTCCCCCTCGAGGACGGCGACAGAACCGAGGCACTGGTGAACATGGGCAAGTTCGTGATAACCATCGACCTCAACCCGCTCTCCCGCTCGGCTAGGATGGCGGACATAACTATAGTCGACAACATAGTCAGAGCCTACCCGAGGATGACGGAACTCGCGAGGGAGATGAAGGACCACAGCAGGGAGGAGTTACTGAAAATAATCGACGAGTACGACAACGGAGAAACGCTGAGCGACGTTTTAGTCCACATAAAGGAGAGACTCAGCTGGCTGGCGGAAGGGGGAATCTGGAGGAAGAAGGAGCTTGGTATTTAGCCCGTCCCTTTTTTCTCCGCGAGTTTCCTCAGGCTTGTTATAAGCTCGCCTTCGTTCTCTGCCTTTGAAACCACAAGGGGGATCTTTTCCTTTTCCGCCAGCTTGACTGCCAGCTCATCGAGTTTCTTGACCCCATGGAGGACGACGACAGCGGGTTTAAGCCCCTGAACGCGCACCGCTATCATTGGACTTCTTCCCGTGCTGACCTTGGTGAAGACCAGTGCCCTCTCCGTTGTCCAGCCGTAGAGTTTGAGGAACTCCTCGCTGCTCATCTCCAGGATGGCCTGAATGCTGTCAACGACGGTGTATCCGTATATTTCCCTGTCCAGTGCATCGTTGTTGGCAGTAACTTCGCCCTTAACCGCCTCCACTAGATCCGCTATATTCACTGGTATTGAGAACTCCCTTATGTCCAGTATCGCAGTGGTCGGGAGCTCCAGCCCGGTTGTCCTGCTGAATGCTTTTATCACGCTGCCCCCACGGCTCTCGTCGATTGCAAGAAGAGCCTCCACGAATTTCTTTATGGTCGTTGCACCGGGGCTTTTCCTTCTTCCGCCCTCGTAGTCGCTGATAACCGAAGAGGATACGCCCAAGTGGTCTGCAAGCTCGGTCTGGCTTATCCCGAATATCTCACGCCATTTTCTCATTGTCTTACCTGGGTCAGAGGAGAGGGTTATCTCCCCTGCAATCCTCCGTGCCAGTACCTCTTTTTCCTTGTCCAGCATATTCGGGGCTATCGCTCAATCATTATAAACCTATCGGCAATCGTAGAAGAAACTTTGCAGCAGCCTTTGGAAACGCTGGCAAAAAGGGGCGTTCCCTTTAAAGGTGAAAGGTTAGTCGTGCACCAAACAACTGCTCTCAAAACATGGTTTAGTTTTCCGCCATTCGTTACGGGCGCTTGAACGAGGGTGAAAGCGGCGTTGAAGCTTTTGTAAAAAGCTTCACCAAAAGTTCGTAGCTCTTTTCAAAACGAGAAATTCGGGGGGTTTAACTTCTAAAACAAACCCTTTAGTAGGGAACCCTCTTTAATACTGTCCCTTGCAGCGAGGGTTTACTCTTCCTTTGACGCCCTCCGGGCGTTAAAAAGGGGGAACTCCATTAGGAAGGGCAATAATGGAGGAATTCAACCTACATTAACGTAGATAAAAGGAATCTCCCTCATTTTAGCATTCCAAAATAGTCATTAACTTTCCGCCAGCGCTTGCTCTACAAGGGCTGAATGGTGGGCCCGCGGGGCTTCGAACCCCGGACCTCCCGCTTATCAG
>JALTBN010000054.1 GCA_027075325.1 Thermococcus sp.
AGGGAACAAAGGTAATTCTCTTTGGGAGCAGAGTTTACCCTGAAAAGAAAGGTGGGGACATAGACCTTTATATAATTCCGGCACAGAGAGATGAGCTTTTCCAGAGGGAGCTCCGGTTCAGGGCTCTTCTTATGAGAAGGTTAGGAGAGAGGAAAATAGACGTTGTAATTCAGAAAGATACTGAAAGGCCGATAGAGAAAGTTGCCCTGAAAGAGGGAGTTGAGCTTTGAGAGAGCGGTTCCAGAAACTCCTGAGTGAGGAAGAAAAGCACCTTAAAAGACTAAAGGAGGCTTACGAAACCCTGAAAGGCCTTGGTTATTTAGTTCCTCTCTCTGGGGAGGATGTGAGGGAGCTCCTAAACTCCCGTAAGGGAACTATGGCCTTAGACCAGATAGCTTATAGATTCTCAAAGCTTCAGGACTCTTTAGGAAAACTCCTTAGAGTTACTCTTTCACTTTTGGGGGAGAACGTTGAGCACCTTCCGATGGTTGACGTTATTAACACCGCCGAAAAGTTTAGTTTCCCCGTAAGTGAGGAGAAGTGGTTTGAGCTGCAAAGCTTGAGGAACCTTATAGCCTATGAATACGAGGAGGAAACCGATAAAATAGCGGAGCTGATAAACGGCATTTACAGAGAACTCAACTACCTTGAAAACCTAATTCAGTACATAGCAGGGAGGACTAAATGATTCCACGCTATACGCTGCCTGAAATGGGGAAAATTTGGGACGAGCAGAACAAACTGAGGAACTGGCTGAAGGTTGAGGTAGCGGCGGCAGAGAGCTGGGCAGAGATAGGGAAGATTCCCAAAGAGGCCGTTGAGAAGATTAAGGAGAAAGTAAAGCCCTACTTAGAGGGAGAGAAAGAGTTTGACACAAAAAGAATTGCTGAGATTGAGGAAGTTACAAACCACGACGTTATAGCCTTCCTTACTTATATAAAAGAGATAGTCGGAGACGAGGCAAAGTACCTCCACTTTGGAATGACATCTTCAGACATGCTTGACACGGCCTTTGCCCTCCAGATAAAGCAGGCGGGGGAGCTCCTCCTAAAAGACATTGAAAAAGTTATGAAAGCCATAAAGAAGAGGGCCTTTGAACACAAGATGACCGTTATGGTTGGAAGAACCCACGGAATCCACGCAGAGCCCATAACCTTCGGCCTGAAGCTGGCCATCTGGTACGATGAAATGAGGAGGAACTACGAGAGGGTTAAAGCTGCAACAGAGAGAGCCGCAGTTGGAAAACTTTCTGGAGCCGTTGGAACATTTGCAAACATAGACCCGAGAGTTGAGGAGCTCACCTGCAAGAAACTTGGAATCGGCCACGCAAAGGCTTCAAACCAGGTGGTTCAGAGGGACAGACACGCAGAGTTCTTAAACGCCCTTGCCCTAACAGCCTCATCAATAGAAAAATTTGCAACAGAGATAAGACACCTCCAGAGAACGGAAGTAAGGGAGGTTGAGGAACCGTTCAGAAAGGGTCAGAAAGGCTCCTCTGCAATGCCCCACAAGAGAAACCCGATACTCTCAGAGAGGCTCTGCGGACTTGCAAGGGTCGTAAGGAGCTCCGCAATCGTTGGAATGGAGAACGTTCCTCTGTGGCACGAAAGGGACATCTCCCACTCCTCAACTGAGAGAACGGTCTTCCCCGATGCCTGCATAGCCTTAGACTACATGCTCCAGAAGTTTGCAAACCTTATGGAGAACCTTGTCGTTTACCCTGAGAACATGATGA
>JALTBN010000055.1:0-1528 GCA_027075325.1 Thermococcus sp.
AAAACATCGCACGGAGTAACACTCATAGCCGTTAGTTCGAATGTCGCCTTTATACCCACGTCGTCCAGCGATTCAACGAAACTGCCGTAACCCGGAGTGTAGAAGAGTAAGCGACACCCATCACCGGGAGTTACATATATGGAACCACTTAGTTTTCTGTTTTCCCTAATATATTTGACCAGCTTATCAATCTCGTTTTTGCACTTTAATGTTTTCTTCCGGACGTAAACACCCTCCATATACTCTATAATATCAAATTCTTCTTCCAGAACTTGAACCACGACCTCCCTAACGTCCTTATTGAACTTTTTGGGTGACCCGTCGCCAGCGAAGTCAATGTTTTCTACCTCAAAACAACCACTCAAAGTGTGGTAACAACGGACACGATAAAAATTGAAGCCATCCGACCCTTCACTCATCTTTATCATCCCCCTCCTCTTTATCCGGGCATACTCTTTCGCCAGTCCGGACACTGCGGTAGCAGTCGTTCCATACGTTGTTGAACCATTCACCGTTCTTGTCTTGGACAAAGCCTCCCCACTCGTAGAACCAGACGCTACCGTTTACCTCGAACTCAACACGCTTCCAGCCACGCTTAAGCATAGCCTTGTTAAATTCCTCACTCTCAAAGACTTCGTGTGGGTGGACTATTGCCAGAAACTCGTTGAAGAAGGCATTCACACCACATTCTTTCTCCCAGTCTGTAAAAATATCAATGTCTTCGCTGTCAATGAAAAAGCGGATATGCCCGCCGTCGGGTATTGCATCGGCCATTATAACTGGTTTTTTCCCATACTTTTCACGTAGGCAATTAACGAGTTTTCTTATCTCATCAATCCTATCCATAGCCCTCTTCTTGACAAATACGCCCGGTTCAACTTCTTCGAAAGCGTGTGTTCTATTGAGCACTTCGATTAGTGCTTCCCTAACGTCCTTATTGAACTCTTCAGCACTCTTGTCTCCAGTGTAGTAGAACACCCACTCCTCTTCTTCCGATGTGGATAGAATCCTATAAAGGTTTATGGTAACCTTCTCGTCATCTTCCACAATGTTTATGGGCACCAGCACCACCAACGATAATTTCGAACACAAGAAAATATAAGGGTTGGTGAATAGGAGCATTATCACGCTCATAGGCTTTATTTTTGAATTTTATGCCTTTATATTGCCTTTTTCAAATTTTAAAGCCCAATTGACCCTTTGAAAGTCTTTAGTAACCAAAAGTTACCATCAAACAAAAAGTTAGAATTATCCAGTAAAACTATAACGAAATATTTTCGGGAAATTGAAATAATGCAGTAGCGATTTCTAATCGGTCTATAACCTATCGAAATTGCAGTTTTTAGAGTTTAAACTTTTCTAAAGGCTGTTTTGAAGGATTACTAACTTCTCCTCCTTCTGGAGGTCGAGTATTTGTTGGGTTCCAAAAAGACCTCTTTTTCACCAAAACTTATAAAGGATGAAGACGAGAGTTAATATGAGGACAAAATTTAGTCCTATTCAAAAGCTAACGTAAAAAGATAGGAAC
>JALTBN010000055.1:1628-5839 GCA_027075325.1 Thermococcus sp.
ATTCAAAAGCTAACGTAAAAAGATAGGAAATAGAGAGATAGAGAGAGAAGCTCCGAGACACCCATATTAGAAAGCTAACATAAAAAGATAGGAATAGAGAAGGACGATGTTGGGAATTTTATTAGAAAGCTAACACAAAAAGATAGGAACAACTCCGCAACGCCGACCGGCTCACCATTCAAAAGCTAACATAAATAGATAGGAACGGGGACGGGCGGGAAATAATATCGCAAAGCGATATAATTGGACGCCAATAGAAAGATAGAGGTATAAGAAAGTGGGTGTTAGATGGTTAGGGGTTTGTCGGATAGTATTAACCCGGTTTCATCACTGTATTCTGCATCGAGAACGAACACTTTACCCTTTTTCTCCCCGTATTTTCTGATAACCCATTTCGGGACTTTAACAAAGTTCTCGACCCTAACGTCGTCCCCGACCACAACGGCAACCACGTCGCTGAACCTATCAAGGTAATCATTCACCCTCTTTGAGCAGTTGAACCCGGAACTGAGTTTAACCGTTGAGCCGCAGAACTCCTTGACAAGTTCTCTCTCGTCGTCTTTGCTAATCTTGTCCCCTTGAACTCTTGATAGGAGTTCAATTGACTTTAGAACGTTCCTTATAACGTAAACGTTCTGGATTTTCCGCTTGTCAAAGCGTGATGTAACGAAAACGTTTGGTTCTTTGGGTTCCACCGGGTCGTGCCGATTAACCCTTCCTAACCTCTGGACTAACGAGTCAATGGGTGCCGGTTCAGTGATAATCTTCTCGTAAGACACATCAACACTCGCTTCAACTGTCTGGGTTGCGACGAGGAGTTTTGGTTTGTCGTCAGCGAGGAGTTTTTCCTTCTTGAGCCTATCCTTTAGCTTGAAACGGGAGTGGAGTAAAAGCTTGTCCTCAACGTTGGACTTGAGGTAAACTTTCACCGCTGTTGAGACGGTGTTGGCGACGATGAGTAGGTCGTTGGCTATTATCCTTTTACCGTCGAGTTCGGCCACGATTTTACCGTTCTCCTCGAATACTTCGATGTCTTCGAGGTTTGAATCCGCTATTTCCGGTTGGTGCACTTTTCTATTGTCTGTTGCTGTTATTACTCTGTCAGCGTGCTCGTAGAGTTCGTCCGGTATGGTCGCACTCATTATGACTGTCTTTCCGCCGAGTTCTCTGACCTCGTTAATTAAACATAACAAGTAGTCCGGTTCACGGAGTTGCGTCTGAACTTCGTCGAGAATTATGGTTGATGAGGGTATTTCAGCACTGACGATTGCTGATTCTTTCCAGTCGGTTATCAGTGCTTTGTAGAGCTGGTCTGGGGTTGTTATTTTTACCGGCCTCGTGAAGTGTTTGACGACTGTTTTGTCGGCGTTCAGTTCTTCGAGGAGTTCGGGGAGTATGTAGGAGTAGTTCACGCTCACGTTCTCCCTACCGTAGTATTCTATGAGCCTTTTTGCGAGCGTGTTTATTGCCGATTTTGTGTTTAGGGTGTAGATTATCCTTCCGGTAGTCCCGACTACGTTTTTTTCAGCGAAAAATAGCCCGGCCTCGGTTTTGCCGGAGCCGGTCGGTGCTTCAATGATTATCACGTCCCCGTCGCTTTCAAGGGCTTTCTTCTGTATGTCCCTCAGTGTCCAGCCTTTTTCAAGTGTCGTGCTGTAAGCCCGTCTTTCTCTGATTACACCATATTCCGTAATCCCGGCACTCGCAAGGTGGTCGGCGTTCATTAAACGGCCAGTTAGGACTTTATCAATGTTACGGTAAAAGTTGCTCCCGAACAGTTCTTTTATAGTTTTTGCCACACCCTTTTCCTTTATCCCTTCCGCACGTTCGGGTAGGTCTCCCCTAACGTTCACGCCGAGGTTGTTTAATGTCTCGATTATGCAGTCGTAGTCTATCTTGACGGTCTTGAGGAGGAGTTTTGAGTTCAGTATCTCGTCTTTTATCCCCGTGTATTTGTGGTGAAAGAGTATTGACTGGAGGACGCCGGCGTCCGGTTCCTCACTGTTTGCGAGGTAAATTATTGCTGAAACTATCTCGTGCCTTAGGAGTGGGTTCCGGTTCACGGTTACGGCTTCTTGGAAGTCGTTGTTGGCTTTTCCGATGTCGTGGTATACGGCACTCTCGTTGAGTCGTTTATCGTTGAATACTCTCGTTATTTTCAGCAGTTTTTTCGTGTGCTCTTCTATTGTCTCACCGTTGCTCTTTGCGAGGCACGGCATTTTCTTTCCTCCCGGCCTTGACGTAGCCGAAACCGAAAGCGTTCTTGTGCCCTATGCCGTAGTTGTAAATTATCTGTGGTGCTCTCTTACCGGCGACTTCAAACACCATATCAAAGACTGGAATCCACGCTCCCTTGTAATTGTAGAACCTTCTCTTTAGGCTGATTATTGAGAGTTCGTCGAGTTTTCCACCGAAGTGTTCTATTTTCAACCTTGTCGTGTCTTCGACGGCGAGGAGGAAGTTCTTATCCTTCGTGTCCGCATAGTGTTTTCCGAGCTGGAATACGGCTGGTGTTATTGTGTGGAAGACTGCCCTCTCAATGTCGTCGGGGTATTCTTGCAGAATTTTTGCACCAGTGAGGGTAAACTTGCAGTCCCTAATGTTCAAGGTCGGTTCCTTCATAACCGCCATTATAGTTTTATGCATAATTTCGTTATGCATTGATGAAATGTAGAAGTATGCCGGCGTGCCGGGGAGTATTTTCAGACCCTCCTTCTCCGGTCTTCTGTGCGGTTTCGGTATTCTTATGTTCGATACGGCGTAGGGTTTGAGCGTGTATTCGTCGTGCAGTTTTTCTGCAAACTCCTTATCAATCTTCCTCAGTCTTGCGTAGACTGAACTCCCAAGTAGAACCCCCGACTGGTAGGACAAGTGGCACTCGTTTTCAGCCGTTAGCTGAAAACTCACCCTCACTCCGAGCCACCCCTATCTATGAGTATCAACTGTCTAAGAACCTCCCAGTCAGCGTTTCCGAGACCCCTCAAGTATGGCTCAATCCTTATTGCGGTCTTCCTCCCCCTACCCATTATGCTCTTTACCAGCTTGTTCCAGTCCTTAGTGTTCTCGTGTTTTTTGACCCTATCATAGGCCGTCAATACTTTTCCCGCACTGACGTATTCCTTGAAGTAGTCCTTTAGCGGTTTTCCAGCGATGGCCGAGTGGTATAGGTAAACGTCCCGGTAGCTGGAGAAACCAGCTTGTTTTATCGCCGACAGCGATTTCAAAAATTCAACCGCTTCGTCCGGACTCATCCCCTTCAGTGATTCGAGTATTGCGGTCTTGAAGGTTCTCGCTTTCCTCGTGTCGAGTTCGTAAATTCTCTTTAGAACTTTATAGAGGTTGTCAGCGTATTCATCCTCGTCGTCTATGCGGTTTTCCTCGGAAGCAACTTTGGAGAGTATGACGGCAGATATTTCCGGTCTTAGAACCTTCGGGATTTTCTTGCCATAAGCGTATGGGAGAGGGTTAGCCCACTTTTCACCGGCTATGTATTTCCTAATGAGGTATTCTATGACTTGGGTCGGGGTCTCGTAGTCGCTCCTTAACCTATCGTAGAGTCTGAACAGTTCGCCCGGAACGTCAATCTCCACGTATCTCAAGTTTCTGTTATCGCTCGCAATCAGTGCTATTTTAACCATCCTATCAATGTTCTCTTCTTCAGTGTAGTCCGCTATGCTCTGTAATAATTCTGTAAGGCTAACCGCTTTATCCCTAAAGAGCGTGTGGTATTCCCGTGAAAGGTAGTCAAAAGTTCTGTCAATGTTCTCTAAGTTTATAAGTGTAACCATATTATTGTTCAGACGGTATCTCGCCATAACTTCCTTTTCCACACGGGACTTGAACGCAACCCTTGGAGCGTAAATGTATGCGAAGAAGTTCATTATTAGGTAGTCGTAAGTGACTTTCGGTATAATCTCCTCCGAGAGGCTGTTAGCGTTAGTTGATGTCCTAAAACCAAGTAAGTAGTTTGAGTTGTTGAACAACGCTTTCAAGTCCAACCCACGTTCGAGGACTTCAAACATTTCAATCAAACGTAGGAACAGAACGAGCTTCTTTGCGTCGTTCTTCACATCATCACTCGTGACCATTTCCTTGTCCAAAAAGGCGGTCAGACTAACCTCCTCAGTCAAGTCAATGTCCTTTACCAGTCTTTTCTCCCTATACACTGAGACGCCAATGGTTCTGGCGTCACTGCCCTCCTTCACCCTTTT
>JALTBN010000056.1 GCA_027075325.1 Thermococcus sp.
CCCATCTCGTTGGCTCCGGCGGCCATCAGGGCTGCGTCGCAGGTGTAGGAGTTGTAGTAAGTATCCGGATCAAAGAAACCGGGGGCGGTTTCTCTGCAGGAAACAATTACGTCTGTTATGTAGTTCTCAGAGTGGACTGCTCTTAAATGGTCGTAGGAGACCTGCCTGGGCTTTAAAGCGGGAATTCCCATTTTCCAAACAGGTTCCATGAAGTATTTGAGCCTTAAGGCGTTCTCAGGGTGTGTCGGCAGGTCGTGTTTTAAGAAGATCTCATCGTATATTACTGCCGTTCTCAACTGAGTTTCCTCACTATTTCAAACTCTGCCCTTCTGTTTTCAACATCAACGCTCAGGAGTTTTGCAAGAACTCTATCTCCAATTCTAAATACTGTTCCCGTCTTCTCTCCAACTAAACAGTACTGCTTCGGAACGCAGATGTAATAGTCGTTCTTAAGGTTAGAAACGTGGATAAATCCAGGAATAACCTGTTCTATTGTTTCTATGTAGAGCCCCTGCTCTGAAACTCCCGTTATGATTGCCTCAAAGACCTCTCCAATGTGGTTCTGGGCAAACTGGAGTTTCTTAAGCTCTATAACGTCCCTCTCTGCTTCGTCTGCAGTTATTGAGCGTTCTGTTACGTGCTTGCAGATTATTTCTAACTTCTCCTCCCAGGCCGGAATGCTCTCTGGAGTGAACATTCCTTTGAGAGCCATCTTTATAAGCCTATGGAGCTGCAAATCTGCGTAGCGCCTTATGGGAGAGGTGAAGTGTGTGTAGTAGGTTGATGCAAGTCCGAAGTGGCCAATATTGTCGGGGGAGTATTTTGCCCTTGCCATTGTTCTCAGCATCAGGTAGTTGATGAGCTTTTCTTCAGGTTTACCCTCAACCTGTTCTAATATTTTCTGAAGGAGTTTTGGCTGAACGTCGTTCTGGACTATAGGAACTCTTATCCCTAAAGACTTAACAAAGTTTAAGAACTCCTGTAGTTTTTCCCTGTCTGGCGACTCGTGGACCCTGTAGATGCTGGGGTAGTCTGTCCAGAACATATACTCTGCCACGGTTTCGTTTGCAGCAATCATGAACTCCTCAATTATCCTGTGGCTCCAGAGCCTCTCGGCCTTGTAGATGTCTATCGGTTCCCCTTCTGCGTTTAAGACAACTACAGGCTCTGGCAGGTCAAAGTCTAAAGAGCCCCTCTTGTAGCGTTTTTTGTAGAGTATCTGAGCAAGCTCATACATCGTTCTGAGGGAGTCAACTACTTGGGGAAACTTCTCTACCGCCTCTTCATCTCCGTCTATTATCTTCTGGGCTATTGTGTATGTAAGCCTTGCCTTGCTGTGGATTACGCTCTCGTAGATTCTGTAGTCAACCACCATTCCCCGCTTGTTTATCTCCATCTCGCAGGTGAACGTAAGCCTGTCAACGTTGGGGTTCAGAGAGCAGATGCCGTTTGAGAGCTTCTCGGGGAGCATAGGGATGCACCGGTCGGGGAAGTAGACGCTTGTCCCCCTCCTGTAAGCCTCTCTGTCTAAGGCACTTCCTGGCTTTACGTAGTGAGAAACGTCTGCAATGTGGACGTAGAGCTTGTAGTTTCCGTTGGGGAGCTCCTCTATCGCAACGGCGTCGTCAAAGTCCCGTGCGTTCTCTCCGTCTATCGTGAAGCAGAGCTGGTCTCTCAGGTCAACCCTGCC
>JALTBN010000057.1 GCA_027075325.1 Thermococcus sp.
AGCTCAAGATGCTCGTTCTGCCTCTTATACTCACACTTCAGCGCCTCAAAGATTTCAGGGTCAACGGCTTTAAGGTGCTTCATCGTCTATTCCTCCACATTCGTTTTCTTCAATCTTGTGAATCTTGTTAATTCTCCTCTCGTGTCTTCCTCCATCAAAAGGAGTTTCAAGCCACGCCTTAACTATCCTCTTTGCAAGCTCCTCCCCTAAAACCCTTCCACCTAAACAGAGGACGTTTGCGTTGTTGTGGCGTCTGCTCATCTCTGCTGCGTAAACGTTGTAGCAGAGGGCTGCCCTTATTCCCTTTACCTTGTTGGCAGCAATGGAGATGCCTATTCCCGTTCCGCAGATAAAGATTCCCCTGTCCGCCTCTCCGTTTACAATTCCTTTAGCGGCCTTGTAGGCAAAGTCCGGGTAGTCAACAGACTCTTCAGAGTATGTTCCGTAGTCAACGTACTCAATACCAAGCTCCTCAAGGTAGGATTTGATAACCTCTTTTAGTCTGAATCCACCGTGGTCGCAGGCAAGGGCTATTTTCATAACTTTCCTCCTTGAGAGTTGACCGAATTATATTACTTTGAGGAGTTTAAATGAGACTGAAACTCTACGTTACAGGCGTTGTTCAGGGAGTTGGCTTCAGGCCTTTCGTCTACCGGCTTGCAACGGAGCTTGGTCTTAAAGGCTACGTCTTAAACAGCGAAACGGGAGTTGTAATAGAGGTTGAGGGAGAAAAAGAGCGTTTGGAGGAGTTTTTAAAAAGGCTCCAGAGTGAAAAACCACCTGCTTCTCAAATTTTCAGCATAGACAGGAAGTTTTTAGATGAAGTTGGCTATGCCAATTTTGAGATAAGGAAGAGCGAGAAAAGAGGAGAGGTTAAGGTTGCCGTTCTTCCAGACCTATCAACCTGCAAGGAGTGCCTCTCTGAGCTCTTTGACCCTGAAAACAGGCGATACAGGTATCCGTTTATAAACTGCACAAACTGCGGCCCGAGGTTCACGATTATCCTCTCTCTTCCCTACGACAGGCCTAATACAACTATGAAGGACTTTAAGATGTGTGAAAAGTGCAGGGAGGAGTATGAGAACCCTTTAAATAGAAGGTTCCACGCCCAGCCCAACGCCTGCCCCGTATGCGGCCCCCACGTCTGGCTTGTAAACGAGAGGGGAGAAACTGTTGCGGAGAGGGACGAGGCGTTAAAGGTTCTTGTTGAGTGGCTGAAAGAGGGGAAAATTTTGGCCGTTAAGGGGCTTGGAGGGTTTCACCTTATCTGCGATGCAACAAACGAGGAGGCGGTGGCGGAGCTCCGCCGCCGAAAGAGGCGCCAGGAGAAGCCCTTTGCCGTTATGTTTAAAGACCTTGAGCAGGTTAGGGAATTTGCAGAAGTTTCCCCTTTAGAGGAGATAGCCTTAACCTCTGTTGAGTCTCCAATCGTTATCCTGAAGCAGAAAGGGGGGAACAGCCTTGCTCCGTCCGTCTCTCCCGATACGAAAACTGTAGGAGCTTTTCTTCCCTACACTCCCCTACACCACATAGTTCTCAGGGATTTTGGAAAGCCCATAGTTGCAACAAGCTGCAACGTTACAGATGAGCCGATAATGTTTAAGAACTCTGAGATTGAGAAGGTTTTGGGAAATTTGGTTGACGGAGCTCTCCTCCACAA
>JALTBN010000058.1 GCA_027075325.1 Thermococcus sp.
GTCTCCGCCCTCTCCTCTTTTTCCGGAGAGTTCTACCTGAACAATCCTCTCTTTCACGTCCTCATGGCCCTAATCCTCATAGTAATAACCATTCTTTTCATACTGTTTGTCAGAAACCTCGCCCTCTTTTTCTTTCCCCACTTTAAAACCAACCTCCGTGTAAAGATATTTACGGCTTTCCTGCTCTTAGTTTTAGGTCCGGCCCTTTTCTCAATATTCCTGGCTTCAGGCGTAATAAATCAGGGACTTGACAGGCTCCTAAGAATTCAGGTTAAGAGAATCGTTGAAACCTCTTACGAAACGACAGAGAACTTTTTAAAGTTCGTAGAGTCTGACCTTGAGAGAAAAGAGAAACAGCTTGCATACAGAAAAGTTTACCCGTATACGCTGAAAGCTTACGGGATAGACGGTTTTTTCAGGGAAAGCGGAAAGAGGAACGAGGAATTAGGGAACTTTCCCCTTTCTGAAGACGAGATAAAACAGATTAAAAAACTTAAACGCTACGCCTTTTTTGATAAAACATCAGGCCAGATAGTTGTGTGTAAGAGATTCGGTCAGAGTTTGGTCTGTGTTTCAAAAAAACTACCTGAAAACCTCAAAAAAGAGGTTACTCAGATAGAAGAGCTCCACTCAAACTACCAGACCTTGGTTGCCTTTAAAACCCCAATAAAAGCGGTCTACACATTCACCTTCGGAGTAATGGGAATTGCGGTTCTGTTTGGAGCCCTCTGGTTCGCCCGCTATTTTGAGAGGAGAATTTCCATTCCCATTGAAGCCCTCTACAGGGCAACCGAGAAGATATCAACAGGAGACCTTTCAGTCAAAATACCGGAAGATGAAGCAACAGACGAACTGAAACACGTAATCCACGCCTTCAACTCAATGGTAGAACAGCTCAAGATCCTCCAGAGGAATTTAGAGGAGAATAGAAAATACCTAGAAGACGTCCTGAACGCCATCTCTCCTGCTATCATCACCTTTGACTTCTCCGGCAGAGTGATCTCCTGCAACAAAGAAGCTAAAAAGCTTTTTAAACTCTCAGAGGAGTCAAAAGGAAAGTCTATATGGGACATCCTCTCAAGGTATCCAAACTTCAAAAAAGTTGTAGAAAACCTGATAGAGAACAACAAAAGCCGTGGAGAGGTAAGAGAGGAGATAGACGGAAGAGAAAAGTTCCTTACAGTTGAAGTTATAACCTCTCCGGAAGTGGGAGACAGAATCTTAATAGTTGAAGACGTTACAGAACTGGTAAGGGCAAAAAAGTCGGAAGCCTGGAGAGAAGTAGCCCAGAGAATCGCCCACGAAATTAAAAATCCACTAACTCCAATCACGCTGAACGCCGATAGGATAAAAAGGTTGTTTTCAAAGGGTAAGCTTAACGATGAAAACCTCTCAAGAGCTGTAGATTCAATTTTAGAAGAAGTTGAAGTGATAAAAAGGCTCATAGATGAGTTCAGAAAGTTTGCAAGACTACCCCTACCGGAAAAGAGACTTACAGACCTGAACGACCTGATTAAAAGCACTTTGGAGCCCTACGAGAACAGGATAAAGATCAAGTATGAGTTTGAGGAGATACCGAAAATCCCCGTAGACAGGAGCCTGATAAGGGAAGTTCTGATAAACCTTATAGACAACAG
>JALTBN010000059.1 GCA_027075325.1 Thermococcus sp.
AGAAGGGTGAGGACTGGCTAATAGTGTAAAGCTTGAGCGTGTTGGTTTTCTCATCGTAAGTCGCGAACTGCCAGAGATTACCGTCGTGGTAAGCTGCAATGAGTTTCTCACTGTTTGGGATTCCTGCCAGCCTGTAAGCTCCCTCTGCTGATGAAAGCAAGTGGTAAGTGTAAGTGTTGTAAGCGAAGAAGGAAAAGAGGAGAAGCAAGACTCCGGCGGCTAAGATTTTCCTCATCCCTAGACCACCTCAGTCAGTTGCAGTGGTAGCCCAGTATTTTGTTAAAGTAAATTTTTTGAATGTTTCCGGGGGGATAAATTCGCCAATAAGCGTGGAAGTTGTTCTTGGTGTTAATCCAGTCGGAGAATACCTCCAGTTTTCCGCTGTATTTGAAGATTGAGAGCGTGAATCTAAGACTTCCTTTTATTGTCTTCTTAGAACTCTCAGATTCGATTTTTTCAAACACTGAGCCCCAAGGAACTTCATTAAGAGTCCATGTTTCATTAGGTAAAACCCTGAATTTAATTATGTCAGTGAGGGTAATACCGCTTGGATAGATAATCCTTCTCTTTGCACTTTGATTGCCAAGGGGTAGAAGTTCAAGAATAATGCCCCGCGTTGGATCTTTCATCATACTGGGCAAGTACATGAAACCTGTGTACTCGACTGGATCAGAATATCTTATCGTATCCCCTGAAAGTATCTCTAAGGTCCCTATTGCTAACTCGGAGCTTTTGATAACCGCAAGTTCAATGTACGTGAAGTTATTTTTATTTCGTTTGCTAACGATATCCCTCATTGACTCATGGATGTTCTCGATTTCCTCGTTCTTGTAGATTCTATCCTTGTAAAGGAGGAGCCTGCAGTTGTTGCAGTTTGTGAAGTTCTTGAGTTTTTCCGGGCTTGTTGTGAGGATTGAGTAGTTAAAGGGCGTTTTGCATGCTATTTTGCTCTTCTTCATTCTTGGCCAGATTTTCAGGAGTTTGGTGATCTTGAAAGTGTAAATACTGACGCTCGTGTTCTCTGGACTGTAGAACGCGAACTGGTACTCCCTAAACCCGTCAAAGCCAGTTTGGGAAGAGTAATAAACTGCAATGAGCTGCGAATTCTCCCTGACTTGCTCTGGAATCTTCTGATAGAGCTCGTCCATGCTCTCGCTCGGAAGGTAAAAGTAGTCGAAAAGCAGAAGGATGATCAAAAAGAAACCAAAGGCCGCCAGAGCTCTCATCCCCACCTCACCTCCATGTAGTAACCAACACCAGTGTATGGGCCTGTTTTGGGTTTGAAGTTTTTATCGATCTTGAGGTCGATATGGAGCAATGGTCTGTTTCTCATGGAGTCAATTTTAGACAGCCATGACGGTTCATTTGATCCTGTGAGGATTGTGTATAGAGCTCCCCACGCGGAGCGGTTCCACGTCTGCATATCTTTTAAACGGGACATATCCCCTGCCCATTGATCCGTGAGCATGTCTTTGGGTGAGTTGTATCCTTGGAGTTTCCAGATTATGCTGGTTTTGTCCCATAACTCTTCTGCGTCTTTCTTGAATTTTTCATAGTCTTTGGGCGTGCTGAGTTCACTCCACTTCCACTGTTTATTCATGACCGAGTGAATACTCATGAAGTCATC
>JALTBN010000060.1:0-93909 GCA_027075325.1 Thermococcus sp.
GTTTTGTTCCAGTCCTTCAGCTGGAAATCATCCGGGGAGAAGAACGTGGGGTCGTAGCGCACGTGGATGTATCCCTTCGCAAAATCGAACGCCGAGATTATCAGATAGCTCGCGTTCAGCATCCTCCGGTATTCCCCGGGAAGCGGAATCGTGAGCAGCTCCGAATCGTTCTGATACTGGAAGGGAGGAAAGAGCACGTCCGCGAGGGCGTACATGTCACCCACACCGTATTCCATCGGGGTGGGGGTGTGAACGATGAGGGCCGCCTTTATCGCGGGCAGTAGGGCTCTCTCATCCCCCGTGGAGAGGTACTTCCTGAGTGAGCTGACTGTAACGTTCTGCGGTATCAGGTCAAACCATTTTATGTAAACAGTAGTGGCATTGGGGGAATCAAAGGATCTCCAGAGGCCGCCGTACTCAAGGGGGTATCCGTCCCTCATGCTGAAATAAAGGGGGACTCCAAGATAGACCGACTTGTCCTGGAACATCTGGGGGGTCAGGTTGAGCACGAAGTTCCAGACGAGAGTTGAGGCCTTCTCCGTGTCGTTTGAGAGCCGGACTTTCTGGATGATGTTCTCAAGTATCCAGGGGTTCCTCTTCAGGGAATCCATCGTTAACCTGGTTGAATTCAGAATCCTCTCCCAGAAATCCCGGGGGCTCTTTGCGAACGGAACGAGGGGAAGAAAGCCCACGGGGGTTTTCTCGTTCCCGTCGATCAGATAGGCTTTGCCGCTTTTCCGGTTCACGAGGAACTTTACAAGAATTCTGCCGGGGAGCGGGTAGGAATCCCCGGTATCGTTCAGAATGCCCCCAAAATCAAGGCCGAGGGTGATGTTTGAAACCGAGACCTCGACCAGCTCGTGGGTGGAGTTGTAGGGAGAGTAGGAGACCGTAACGTTTTCGGAACGCAGTTCTACCGGGACGGTGAGGGGAGTATTCGTGTACACATTCATCCGGAGGAGCTTCACCGGGGAATCGTTCCCGAGGTGGAAGTAGTCCCTAATAAAAGAGGCAAGTGCTTCGTCGCTCTCATTCTCCACTCCAGTAACCTTGACTTCTATTCCCGAGACGTTCCTGCAGCCGGTGTAGAGGGAGCCCTCAATCCTCCAGATCGTTCCGTTGATCACCGCGTACTCAACGAGATACCTGTCGGGAAACTGAAAGCAGGGGGGAGCAACGTACACCTGATACCTGAAGTTGCTCGTCAGCAGGTAGAGGGGCACAGGGGCAGTTATATCCTCTCCGGCACTGACATGGGGAACTTCAATTCCAGAGATAAGAAAGAGGAACAAAAGGGACAGAGATACCAGCGATTTAGACTTCACGAGACCACCTCCGGAGCCGGGACTGCGAAAATTATTGACATACCAATTGTCCGTTTCATGTGCTCATCTCCCGATGAGTATTCATCATCTGCATGCAGTAAGTATTTATAAGTTTTTTGAAAACAGAATTACTCCCCGAACAAAAAGAGAAAAGCAGAAAAAGCCAAGAAAACTTACCTTCTCCTCCTTATCATCCCCACTAATACTGCAATCCCCAAGATCGAAGCCGGGCCGCAGATGGTCTTCACTCCCCCGGCGTTCGTCTTCGGTTCGTAGGATTCCGCCGCCTGATTGACCGGAGTTACATTGACCCCGCTCCCGGGGTTGAGCTCACCCGTTCCGGGGCCAATAGAGCCCGATGAAGAGCCGTTGCTCTGGACCGGCGGCCCAACCCAGCCAGTTGAGGCGTTTCCAGTCCCGGAAGTTCCCCCGCACCTCACGAGCTGTGGGTCCTTGCTCTCGTCGTAGGGTATCCACGCGTGGGTCCCGTTCATGGTCTCGTACCAGCCTATGCGGGAGTTCCAGCCCGCATCGCCCCAGTTCGCTATCGCCGAGATCTCCTCGATGTCCCGATCGCTGAGCCCCTTTACCGCGCCGTCCCTGAGGAGCTCGCTGAGGGCCGCCTTCACGACTTTGGAGGCGTTCACATCCTCCGGACTGTAAGCCGGCCCCTCGCTTGAGCCGGACACGAGGCTCAACCTCGTGCAGTTTATGCCCACAACGCTGAAGAACTCCTTAAGAGCCTTCTCAAGCTCTTCTGGGTTAGGTCCCGTTGCCTCAACCCTCATCCTTCCGGCCCTTATCACCTTGCCGGGGTCGACCCCGTGCTCCTTGAGGCACTTCTCAAAGGCCGGGTTCGGCTTCCACGAGCAGGTTCCGTTCACACAGCCGCAGCTCGTGAGCTTGAGGCAGTCGTACCACTTAGCGTAGACGCACGGCGAGGCGATCTTTTCCGCCTCCCATTTGGGGGCGCAGATCTCACCGGAGCAGCCCCCAGTGGCGCAGTCCGAATCGGAACTGCACTCCTTCTTCGGGAAGCTGATCTTGAGCGTCACGTTGCCCTTTTTGAAGACGTTAACGCTCGAACCGTTTTTGACCATTGACGTTCCGATCCATCCGAGCTTCGCTAACCCGCTGAGGTTGCCCTCGGTAAGGACCAGCGCACCCGAATAGCTCCAGTAAGCCCCGGTTTCCCTCTTCTGGGGGATCTCCACCCTCACGTGGGGTCCTTTGTCGTCGTCCCATACCCTCATGAGGAAGGTTCTGTCTCCCACCGTTAGAATGCTCAGAACTCTTGCATCGGGGTTGTACCTCACCCCTGGCTTGTTCAGAACCACCTCAACCGCGTACCTGTCGCCCGGGTTGAAACAGGCCACGGCCAGGGGAAGGGAGAGCATCAGCAGGATGATCACAAGCCCCGTGAGCTTTCTCATGGAACTCACCGTTGACTATTTCGGCGTCATCCTATTTAAGGGGCATTATGGCTTCAAAGTCGTTTGAAGCGTTGCCTTCAAAAGCGTTATAAGCTGGTGGGCGGAGTTATCACCCGAGGTGATTGACATGGAGAACCCGTTTGAGATAACGAACGTTATAGCGAGGGAAATACTGGACAGCAGGGGAAACCCGACGGTTGAGGTCGAGGTCTACACCCCGGTGAGCATGGGGAGAGCGGCGGTTCCGAGCGGAGCAAGCACAGGCACCCACGAGGCCCTTGAGCTTCGCGACGGCGGAAAGCGCTACCACGGGAAGGGCGTTAGAAGGGCCGTTGAGAACGTCAACAAGAT
This sequence comes from Thermococcus sp., assembly GCA_027075325.1. GTDB lineage: Archaea > Methanobacteriota_B > Thermococci > Thermococcales > Thermococcaceae > Thermococcus. The sequence goes on from JALTBN010000060.1 coordinate 3,110, forward strand.
AATCGCGCCCGAGATTATAGGAATGGACGTCACCTGGCAGAGGGACATCGACACCCTGATGCTCGAACTCGACGGAACTGAGAACAAGAGCAACCTCGGTGCCAATGCAATCCTCGGCGTTTCCCTGGCCGTTGCCAAGGCGGCCGCCAATGCCCTCGGGCTTCCACTCTACCAGTACATCGGCGGGACCAACGCCTACGTCATGCCCATCCCGATGAGCAACGTCATAAACGGCGGAGTCCACGCCGGCAACGAGCTTGACTTCCAGGAGTTCATGATCATGCCGGTTGGAGCCGACAGCTTCCGCGAGGGAATAAGGTGGGTTTCCGAGACCTACCACGTCCTCAAGGGCGTCATAGCCGAGAAGTACGGGAAAGACGCGGTCAATGTCGGCGACGAGGGCGGCTTTGCACCCCCGCTGAAGGAGCCGCACGAGCCCCTTGAGCTCCTCATCAAGGCCATTGAAGAAGCCGGCTACAAGCCCGGCGACGAGATAGCCTTTGCCATGGACCCGGCATCGAGCGAGTTCTACCACCCGGACATCGGCAAGTACGTCGTCAACGGCAAGGAGTACGACGGCAGCGAGCTTTTGGAGCTTTACAAAGAGCTTGTATCGAGCTACCCAATAGTTTCCATCGAAGACCCGTTCCACGAGGAGGACTGGGAGAACTTCGCGCTTATAACAAAGGAACTCGGGGACAAGATACAGATCGTCGGCGACGACATATTCGTCACCAACCCGAAGAGGATAAGGAAGGGCATCGAGATGGGAGCGGCCAACGCGCTCCTCCTCAAGGTCAACCAGATAGGAACCCTCAGCGAGGCCATCGATGCGGCCTACACAGCCTACAGGGCCGGCTGGGGAGTCGTCGTTTCACACCGCTCCGGGGAGACGGACGACTCGTTCATAGCAGATCTCGCGGTCGCCCTCAACACCGGCCAGATCAAGACCGGCGCCCCGGCGAGAATGGACAGGAACGCTAAGTACAACCAGCTGATAAGGATTGAGGAGGAGCTTGAGGGAATAGCGGTCTATCCGGGCAGGAAGTTCAGGAACCCGTTCCTCTGATTTCTCCTTCTTTCAGCCGTTTAAGCTCTCTTTTTTTGTTCTCAAGGACTTCTATAATGCCGTCCAGGAGTTCTATGTAGCTGTCTATGGCCGTGGTGGCTATTTCCTTTCCGTAGCCCATCTCCCTGAGCTTCTCCCTCAGCCTCTCGTGGTACTGGACTGCCAGGTACAGGGACTTCAGTGCGAGCTCGTTTGCCTCTCTGAGGTAGAGCCAGCCCTTCTCGGTGAGACGGTACTTGACGATCCTCCTTTTTCCCCTGTACTCTTCCCTTGACTCTACCAGGCCTTCCTCGGCCAGCTTGCCCAGCATGGTGTAAAGGTTCCCGTGGCTGGGCCTCCAGTTGCCGAAGGTTACCTTCTCTATCTCCTTCAGTATCTCGTAGCCGTGGGCCTCTCCCTTTAAGCCTATTATGAGGAGAATTAGGTTCTTCATTGGAACCGTGAATAGGTTTCTCACGAGGCTTGAATCCGAGGGCATGCTCTCACCACCGACGAAAGGCTTATAAGTTTCACCCACCCCATATATGTCTGAATTAAACATATTTGATAAATATAGATTTACAGCTGACATATTGTTGACAATCATTTAAAAGGCTTTGGGGGTGTTGTGATGGCCTGGAACGAATGGATAGCCAAGCACGCGAAGCTTGTGCTCCTTGCGTGGGTGGTTCTGATCGTCCTCATGAGCCCCTTCGCGGCGAAGCTGAGTGAGGTGACCAACTACAGCGAGGAGCAGATGGTATCCCACCAGATAGAGTCCATAAAGGTCCAAGATATAATGTCCGAGGAGTTCACGAGGGCCCAGAACGAGAACCTGACGTACCTCCTGATAACGAACATAAGCGTCAACGACGAAAGAACGAGGCAAGCTTATTACGCCTTTAAAGAGCGCGTCGAGGGGAAGTACGCCGACAACGTAACGTCTTACTACGACGCCCTCGACGAGCTCTGGAACATGACCTACAATTTAACCCTGAACATAACCAGAATGACCGCGAACCTCACGGGAGTGCTCTATTCAACCGCGGTCCAGAGCAACGAGGGATTTGGCCGGCTGCTCAACATGACCTATGAGCTCAACAATACAACTGAAATGGTTAAAAACGGCCTAATCGGTGCCGCGAAGGGCTATCTGACCCTGAAGCAGAACGTTACTGACCTTTACAACCAGACGGTTCTCCTCAGGAACGCGCTGAACCAAACCGACCTTGTCTACGTTTACCTCCACAGAAACCTTACCTCAACCGCTGAAATGCTCAAATCCCTCAACTCCACGCTGGTGAACCTCAACTCCGGCCTCTACACCCTCAACTCGACCTACGGAAAGACATACATGGGGGTCATAGCCGTCCACAGAGCCTTGCTGACGAGCGGTGCCTACGATAGGGGGAATCTCACTCGGGCTGAGGCGCAGGCGATAGCCAACCGGACCGAGGCAACGCCGGAGTTTGTATACGCCGTCTTCAACTCGGTTTACCCGGTCTACTCCAGCGCTGGAAGCGGGGCAATCACAGATCCATTCCTAGCCAACGTCACGGAGGGTATCGTCAAAGCTGGCTCGCCAGAGGATCAGGTTCTCCTCGTTGAGGCATATGGAGGGGCGTTCTACTTCGGCGTCAAAGCCTTCGACGAGAAAGCCGGAAGCGAGCACGCCCTTCAGGGCCTGGCTCCCAACCAGCTAGAGAGTGCCGTTTCTAGGATATCCACCTCCTCCCTCCAGAGCCTTCCGGAAGTGATATCCCGGAGCAACCAGACTGTCGAGATAGAAGGCTTCGGCGAGATCGACGCTAAGACCTTCTCCGGGATAGTGGAGCGAGCGATCTCGCTCGGACCCAATCCAGGTGCTGAAGCCGTTGAGAACACCACCGTCGAGGTTGTGCTCTCGCTCATGAACAACATCCCAGACAACCCAATCTCGAAGCTCCCGAACGCGAAGGGAGTTCTAATGGGGCTTCTGGTAAATGGCCCAACGAAAGACCTTGAGAAGAACATTCTCCTAACAGGCATGGAGGAAAACCTCCCGAGAGAGGCCTCCCAGTTCGCCCCAGTCATCGTTGATACAGTTTTGGATTACGACGAAAACGCCACAGGGGTTCTCTCAAAGGATCCCGCGGTTCTTGAGGAAGCGACCATCTCAGCCCTCAAGGGCATGACGGCCCAGATGGGTCTGGACGTAGATGAGAAATTGCTGAGGGAGTTATATGAGAGCGGTGGCAGGCCAGAGGTTTTGAATGCTATCGCCCTCGAAATGCTCAAGGCCGGAACAGTTGAGCAGCTCTCCAGGGCCGGCGTTCCAAACGCCGAGGCCATAGCAGACCTCATTGTCAAAACCGCCGCCGAAGACCCGGAGGGAATAATCAGCGGTGAGAGGCTTGAGAACTCTACGGTAGGGGTGGTCTCCGCACTGAGCTCCAGCATGGGCGGAAAGGCGGAGTTCAACGTTTCGGAGATTGTGAGGAAACTCTACGATGGCGCAGATCCGAGGGAGCTGGCCGAGGAGTTGTTCCTCAAAGGAGCAAGGGAGCAAATGGAAAACGCCAACGTGAGCGTTCCCGAGGAGTTCAAGGGGGTTTTCCTCAACATCACGGAGAGGGTTGTCAAGGACTATCCGATGAGCGATGGGGAAATGGCCAGCCTCGTCAAAAACGCCGTCAAGTCCTTCGTTACCTCCTACGCGAGCAACAACCCCTACGGTATCAAAATAACCTTCAACGCCTCGAAGCTCGTTGATGTGGCCTTCCGCTTCAAGGACGAACCTGATGCGATGACAAAGGATGACGTCAGGCCCCTGGCCGAGGAACTTTTCCCGACGGTGAAGGAGAAGGCGGGAACCTACCTGAGCATGCTTAAGAGCGACGACAACACGACGATGCTCATCACCTTCGTCCCGCGCGGGAGACCGGGCCCGAGCGACGACATCTACAGGTACAGGGCAGAAAACGCCACCCTTGTAAAGAAGATAGCCCTCGAGGAGTTCGGGAAGTACTTCCCTGACGTTGACGGGGCCCTCGGAGGAACCCCAATTGAGAACCATGAGATGACCAAGTACGGGAGCAGGGACAATCAGAAGACAACGCAGGCGAGCATGATAGCGGCCCTCGTAGTTCTATTCATCCTCATGGGAATGGCCCTCCTCGCGACTTTCCTGCCCTTCACAGGAGTTGCGACCTCTGCCTTAACAGCACTGGGCATAGCCTACCTGCTCGCGAGGGATGGGATCCTGAACATTGGAAGCTGGGCCCAGATGCTGACCATCACGACGGCCCTCGGTCTCGGTATCGACTACTCGACCTACTACGTCCACAGGTTTAGAGAGTACGTTGCCGAGGGCTACGAGCACGAGAAAGCGGTTGCCGAGGCGCTGAGGAGGGCCAAGGATGCCGTCCTCGCGAGCGCGTTCACCGATATCATAGCCTTTGCAAGCTTCGTTTTAGCGTGGGAGTTCCCGATATTCCAGCAGATGGGCATAATAGCCCCGCTAGCGGTTGTCTCGGTCCTAATTGCAAGCCTGACATTCATCCCGGCGATAACTGCCCTCATCGGCGACAAGAGCTGGTTCTGGTGGCCGAGGAACGTTAAGCACCTGAGGGCAATGGACGTCCACGAGAGGAGCAGGATTGCCGAATGGGTAATCAAGCACGCAAAGCTCGTCCTAGTAATAGCGCTCCTCGTAGCGGCGCCGGCAACCTACACCTTCCTGACCTTCAAGGGGACCCACGACATGAGCCTCTTCCTGCCTGAGAACAGCGACACCCTGAAGTTCATGACGCTCAGCGAGGAAAAGCTGGGAGCCTCGCTTATGTCGCCCAACTACGTGATAATCGAGTTCAACGGCAACGTTACCAGCGACGACCTCAAGCTCGTGGACGAGGTAACTGCCCACATCGCTTCAATGGACGGGGTTAAAGCTGTTTATTCTCCAACAAGACCCTACGGAGAGCCTGTCAGCAATCTGACGCTTTCGGCCATAAAGACCCTCGGCGGCGACAGGTTCATCTCCTCGAAGGGCGACAAGATCATGATACAGGTCGAGACCGTTTACAGGCCCACTGACGAAGGGGCGAAGAACCTCGTAAAGGCGCTCAGGGCCTATGTGAAAGGCCTGGCAGAGAAGAACCCGAGGATCAAGGCCGGCCTGGTTGGAGGGGGAGCGGCACTCTCGATGGACCTAACCGACAGGATAAACGACATCTTCTGGCACAGGATAATCCCAGTGGCCCTAATCCTGATGTTCCTCTCGCTGATACCGACACTCAAGGGACTGCCGGCTGTGGCATCGACGATGACCACCATATTCCTCGGCGTCATGACGAGCATCTGGGTCTCGACGTGGCTCTTCGAGAGGGTATTTGATCAGGAGGTCATGTGGTTCCTGCCGCTGATGGTCTTCGTCGTGCTCATGGGAGTGGGCATAGACTACAACAGCTTCTACCTCGTCAAAGCCAGGGACGAGTTCGAGAGGAGAAATCCCGACGAAGCACTCATAGTTGCAGCGGGAACGATGGACAAGCTGGTTATCGGCCTTTCGGTGGTTCTGGCGAGCACATATGGGGCCCTGATGCTCAGCAGTACATGGGGAACGAGGGAGATTGGCTTTGCCCTCGCGGCGGGAATCCTACTGACGGCTACGATGGCGGTCTACTTCATTGGCCCGGCCTTCATGAGCCTCTTCGGCGAGAAGGCCTGGTGGCCGCTGTTCAAGAACCACAAGGAAGGAGGAAAGTGATTTCCTTTCATATTTTTCCCGTTTTAGCTTCCTTTAGATTTTTAAGCCTCGCCTTCTAAATTTCCCTGGTGGTGGTATGAAGCTTAAGGTCATCCTTGAGCCACAGCCCGAAGGCGGCTACGTGGCCTACGTCCCCGCTCTTCCCGGTTGCTTCAGCCAGGGAGAGACAAAGGAGGAAGCCCTGAAAAACATCAGAGAAGCTATAGAGCTGTACCTCGAAACCGTGGAGGAGCGGGAGCTCAAGAGGGCCCAGCGGGAACTCCTGAAAAAACACCGTGAGAGCGCCGTGGTAGAGGTATCGGTATGAGCAAGCTCCCCCGTGACGTTTCTGGGACCGATGCAATAAAAGCCCTCAAAAAGGTGGGCTACCAGCCTGTTAGACAGAAGGGTTCGCATGTAGTACTCGAAGGACGAGACGGAAGGTTGATCGTGGTTCCGCTCCATAAAAGGTTAAAGACTGGCCTTTTGAGGGCGATCATCAGAGAAGCCGAGCTGGATGTTAGGGAATTTATTGAGCTCCTAGACGACCCTTAGCCTGTTTTGAGGTGATACAATGAAAAGAAAGCTCAAAATTTACATTCCGGGCATAAAGTTTCCCTCCGTTTCCGTCACCGGCAACGCCTGCGCTTTAAACTGTGCCCACTGCGGGAGGCACTACCTGGAGGGTATGCGAAAGCCCGAGCGGGGAGAGCTTTTGAACTACTGCCTCAACCTCGATAGGAAGGGCTACCTAGGCTGTCTCCTCAGCGGGGGGATGGATGGGAGGCTGAAGGTTCCACTGGATTTCTACGCCGACGAGATAAGGGAGATAAAGCACCGCACGAACCTCAAGCTCAACGCCCACGTCGGCTTCATCGACGAGAGAGATTTAGAATGGCTCCGCTGGGTCGATGTGGTCTCCCTCGACTTCGTTGGAGACGATGGGGTGATAAAGAGGGTTTACAAAATAGACAAAACAGTCAGGGACTACCTAAGGATAATTGAGCTCCTAACCGAGAACAGTATTCGTGTGGCACCCCACATAACCATCGGCCTAGACTTCGGGAGGATTCACTGGGAGTATAAGGCAATAGACATGCTGGCTGAGTACCCCCTAGACGTCCTCGTTTTGGACGTGCTCATCCCAACAAAGGGGACGGAGATGGAGAACGTTCCAAAGCCTTCCGTTGAGAAGAGCCTTGACGTGGTGAGGTACGCAAGGGAGCGCTTTGACGGAGAGATAAGCATAGGCTGCATGCGGCCGCTCGGAAGATGGAGGCTCGACTTCGACAGGGGGGCAGTTCTGGCCGGCGTCGACAGGCTGACGAACCCGCCGAGGAAGGTAATAGAGTGGGCAAAAACTGTGAGGGACGTTGAGATAATCTACGAGTGCTGCGTTATGTGATCCGTCCTACCGGAGTTTCCCAGGGCCCTTAGGAACTCTACGTATGTCTTCTTTACCCTTTGAACGGAGGGGAGGCTGACCCACTCGTCAGAGCCGTGCCAGTTGCCGCCCACCGGCCCGAAGACGATCGTCGGCACGCCTAAGTAGGTTCCGAAGTAGTTGAAGTCCCCAACGCTCTGGCCGTAGGTTTTCTCTGGGGTCTTCCCCCAGAGGAGTGAGTACGTTTTCTCCAGGAGTGAAACGAAGCGGTTGTTTTCCCTGGTGACGTAGGGGAGCATCTCCGGGGTGGGCCGTGGAAACTTCTCTACCTCAAGCCCTCCCCTCACTCCGGCCCTTTCTGAGGCCTTCAGGATCTCCTTTCTGACCCCCTCCCAGTCCTCCCCTATGACCACGTGCCTGTCCACAACGGCCTCCGCCAGCTCCGGAACGCTGAGTCCATCCGCTTCCCCGTGCATGTAGAGGGTGCAGTACGAGCCCCACCCGAGCTTTCTGTGCTTCTTCGTCTTTATGCTGGGGAGGCGAGAGAGAAGCTTTGAAAGCTCCTCTATCGCGTTTATTCCCTTTTCGGGACGTGCAGCGTGGGTCTTTTTCCCGCGCAGGCTAAGCTTTATAACGAACCTCCCCCTCGCACCGAGCATCAGGCTCTCGTTCGTCGGCTCGCCAACCACGACCAGGTCGGCGTCTTTTAGTTCTCCGCTCTCTATCAGCTTCCAAGCACCCCTAGAGTAGCCTTCTTCGTCCACCACGGCCGTGAAGATAACCGTGGGCCTCTTTCTTCTTGGAAGCTGAGCTATTTCGATGAAAGCCGTCATGAGCGCCGCAAGGCCTCCTTTCATGTCCGCACTTCCGAGGCCGTAGAGCCTGTCGCCATCTACCTCGCCCCAGGGGTTGCGGTTCCACCCATCTCCAAGTCCAACGGTGTCCATGTGACCATTCAGAACAACTGTGAACTTCTTTCCAGGGAGGCGGGAGATAACGTTGCTTCCGAACCCCTCCACTTCCTGATACTTCACCGGGAGTCCGTACTCTTCGAGAAAAGACCCGATGAACTCCGAGATTTTTTTCTCGCTCCCAAAATGTGATGGAATCGAAACCAGATTTTTTAAAAGCTCTAACTCCACGTCCCTCACCAATGATGTATTTAGAACTTAAAGTTTAAATAGTTTTCTAAGAAAGAGGGCGAAGTCTTTGGAGAATATTGAATTCAATCATATAGGATTCATAGATTTTCCAACAGAAATAATCAGCTTTTATAAGCTCTACACTGAAATGTGAAACAGATTATAAAAACCGAAAAGCTAGGGAAATTCTGCTCATCTGCCCAGGTATAGGGTGACTGTTATATCGTTTCCATCGATTGAAGCAGAGAGCCAGATACCGCTGGAGTGCTGAAGGGCCATTTCTAACTTCCTGTTATCCCGAACGCTGCGCAGGACTTCACCCACCAGCTCCATTTCGGTTTCGGGTAGGTAATAGTCAGCATAACCTGGGAGCCTGAGGACGAATATCTCCACCGCATCGTAGGGGAGATCATCACGCTCCCGTGCCCGTTCCAGCCTAGCATCAACGGGGATGTTGTACTCACTGGAGAACGCATGGAGCAAGTCGCTGGAAAACTTCTGAACGTCGGCCCCGGTCATGTTGTAGTCCTCGGAGAGGAAGTCCTCAGCGGAGAGGCCCCTAACCTTTTCTACCTTCACGGAGCTGCCTCTCCGAAAGACTTTGTAGAGAACTGCCCTCTGAATGTGACGGGGGGTCTCGTTTGCATATTCGAACCTGTAAATCGCCCAGTGACGGTAGTAAGAAGCGAGATCCATAATGGGGGGGTGCTGATCGGCTACGTAGAACTTTCCACCGTACTCAAGGACCGCTGTGAGATGGCCGGTATCGGAGTCGTTGAAAGTTATGGCGAGGGCGTAGAGGGGCGAGTAATTCATATCAAGAAGGATAGCGAGGGTAAGAAGGGTGTAGTCCCCGCAGATGCCCTTACCTTCCTTCAGGATTTCGGGGATGGGTTTCATCAGAGGATCAATCCGCGTTCCATCGTAGGTCATATGTTCATCTTCCCAGGTAACGACGTTCCACGCCGATTCGAGTAAGTCCTTTCCCTTAAGCCGGATTGCAAGGGGTGCAGCGGCGGAGAGCTCTTCCCGGCTGTTTAGGTGTCTTTCCAGCTCATCCTCTATCGGGTCTTTCCCGACCAGGCCCCACAGTTTCTCACCCACTTTTTCCCCAACGCCTTCAAAACGCTCCAGAAATAGTTCAGGGATGTACCTCTTGGAGAGCTCGCCGTTGTTGAAGGCGACATCAAGGGTAACCGAGACCAGAAAGGCGGTCAGGATGATGGATGTCAGCTTTATCAAGCGGGAAGACATCAGAAACCACCGAGAAGAATTCTGGTGGTCCCGCGGCCCGGATTTGAACCGGGGACCTGCGGATCTACAGTCCGCCGCCACTCCCAGGCTAGGCTACCGCGGGACCTTTGCCCGTTCCATAGTCTCCGGGGCAGGTTTATAAATTTTTCTCTCAGAACTCACAGGGGGTGCCCATGAGGAAGGGAGTCGCAAGCTACGAACCCGTTAACGTTGCCATGCCTCTGGCCAAAAAGCTTCAGGAGTCAATAAGGGAAAACGGAAGGCTTCCCGACGGTGTGGAACTCAGAAAAATCGTGGGAGAGGTAGGTGGTGAGGAAATCTGCATGGGCCGGGGAGTTTCAGCCTTCAGGGCCGGGGAAGTGGTTGGAGTGATTCTTCCGGGAAGGGATAGAATAACGGTGGAGCTCATCCCAGCGGAGGGTGGAATAGGGGAAGCCCTCGAAGTGGTGGCGTATCAAGATCACGACCTCGGAGCGTTCATTGTGGAGATAGTGCCCGCCAGCGATATCGAATACGAAGGCAACATTGGGCTTGAACCTGTCATAATCGACGCCGAGAGCCTTGAACTCAGGAGCACCCCGGTGCTGGGAAGCTTTGAAGAGGAAAGGGAAGGGGCCTTTCTGGTTATAGACAGAAAAACTCACGGACGGTGGAAGGAGAGCGGGAAGCTGGACGTTTGCCCAATCTGCGGGGGAAAACTTATCTGGGAGGGCGAGAAAGCTTACTGCAGGGACTGTGGGTATGGAATTAGGGTGGTGAAAGAATGAGCCGAGTAATCAAGTTCCAGCTTGTTAAATACTCCCGGAAAGCTCACGAGCGCGGTTTGACTGCCGCGTTCGGCGGGAACCTGAGCATCAGGGAGGGGAACCTGATCTTCATAAAGGCCACTGGGGCTGTAATGGACGACATGGGGACAGGGCAGGTAGCGGTGATAGACACGAACGGAAGGCAGCTCTCCGGTGTGAGGCCTTCCTCGGAGTACCGCCTCCACCTGGAGATTTACAGAAAGAGGCCGGACGTGAAAGCCATAGCCCACCTCCACCCGCCCTACTCGATAATCGCTGCCACCGTTCTGAAGGGGGAACTCCCCGTAATAACCCCCGAGGCGGCTCTGTACCTCGGCAGAATCCCCATAGCCCCATTCAGGGAGGCTGGAACGGAGGAACTGGCGGGGGTAGTCGCCGAGGCAATCCGTGAGAACGACGCGGCTTTGATGGAGAGACACGGCATGGTCACAGTCGGGAAAAGCCTGAGGGAGGCATTCTACAAGGCGGAACTGGTGGAAGAGAGCGCAAAACTGTGGTACATGAAGAGAAACACCGAAGAGTGCAGGAGATGAGCGGAAAAAGCAAAACGCTCACTTGACCTGCTCAAGGGCCCCGAGGACCTCCCATATTATGGTCCTCGTGTGCATGGGCATGTTCGGGTCCTCACTTATATCCTCAAGGATGGCTATGGCGTCGGCGGCCCTCACGGTCGGCTCTTTGCTGCTGTCGAGGAGAACCTCTATGGCCTGCTCCGCCGCCCGCCTTATGTTCCTGGGCACGACGGTGTCCTGAACCACCTGATCCTTAAGAACCTGCACAATCTGCTCTATGAGCTCGCTCATGGCCCCCACCTCCTTTTCCTAAAGAAGGGTTACTAAAACCTTCCCGGAGTATCTTAATGGTGCACGGCTAAAAAGCTTTTCGGTCAATCGTCGAAATCAATCCTGGCACACTGGTTGGATAGAACAAAAATAGGTGCCGGGAAATATTAGGTATTCATACGGATAACCCTGGCAACATTGGAGAAAAACGTTTATTAGCTGAAAAATCGTAGGTATACTGGTGGTCATCATGAAAAGGAACCCTGCCCTCGCGGGCGTTCTAATTGGAGTTCTCCTCCTGGCCCTTGCGGCCAGCGGCTGCATAAGTGGGGGAAGCAAGGAAAAGGTGCTCGTAGTTGGAACCAGCGCGGATTTCCCGCCCTTTGAATACAAGAACACAACGAACGGCCAGATAACCGGCTTCGATATAGAGTTGATAACGATGATAGCAAAGAAAATTGGCTACGACAGGGTGGAAATCAAAGACATGGATTTCGACTCCTTAATACCGTCCCTCCAGGCGGGGAAGATAGACGTCGCGATAGCGGGGATGACGATAACGGACGAGCGCAAGAAAGTGGTGGACTTCAGCGACCCATACTGGGAGGCCGACCAGGCGGTGATAGTGCGGAAGGACTCTTCAATAACGGTCACCTCCGTGGACGACCTTAAGGGAAAAGTCATAGGGGTTGAGAAGGGAACCACCGGTGCGGAATACGTCAAAAAACATCTGGGGAGCAACGTAACCCTCAAGGAGTACCCCGGATACGTGGAGGCCCTCCAGGCCCTGCTCAACGGTCAGGTTGACGTGGTCGTTCTCGACTCTCCTGTGGCCAACATGTTCGTCCAGAAGTACGGCGTGAAGATAGTTTATACCATCCAGACGGGAGAGCACTACGGAATAGCCGTCAGAAAGGGCAATACCGAACTTCTCAACAAGATAAACTCCGCGCTCAAGACTATAAAGAACTCCCCAGACTGGAACAAACTGGTCGCCAAGTACTTTGGCGGCTGAACTCTTTTTTCCAAATTTGGGGGTGTCATCTTGATATCGGCTACCAGCGTCCCCCTTCAGACGGCACTGAACATGCTCCTTAAGGGGGCAGAGGTAACGGTCGTGCTCTCAGTATTAGCGGCACTCCTCGGGCTGGTCATCGGTCTTCCCGTTGCCATAATGGAGACCCACGGTGGAAGGGTCCTGAGGTACATAGCGATGGCCTACGAGGGAACGCTGAGGGGAATCCCCCTCCTCGCGATATACTTCATCCTCTTCTTCTCGATGCCGATCCTGGTGGGGGTGGGAATACCAGCGTTCTGGACGGCGGTGGTAGGTCTGGGAATACGCTCCTCCGCTTACCAGTCGCAGATATTCAGGAGCGGGATACAGGCAGTGGACGAGGGGCAGCTCGAAGCAGCAACCGCCCTCGGAATGTCGAGGCTTCAGATAGTGAGACACATAATCCTGCCGCAGGCCCTGAGGCTCTCAATCCCAGCCTGGATGAACGAATACGTCATAGTCCTCAAGGATACCTCCATAGCCCTGGCCGTCGGCGTTGTGGAGCTGACAAGACAGGCCACGTATTTAGTCTCCACCACAGCAGAACCGTTCCGCTACTACGGTCTGGCGGCGCTCTTCTATCTGGCAATGGTTCTCCCTCTGACTTACCTCGCCGGGATAATCGGAAGGAAGTACGGGATAAAGGGGACGGGGGGTGCCTCAAACGTCAGAATCTGATAGGGTTCTCGTAATAAAAGACCTCGTCAAGAAGTTCGGGGAGAAGGAAGTTATAAAGGGCGTGTCGTTCGAGGTGGAGAGGGGCGAAACGAAGGTCATAATCGGACCGAGCGGTGCTGGGAAGTCCACGATGCTCCGCTGCATAAACCGCCTCATTGAGCCAGATGAAGGGCAGATACTCTTCAACGGCGTGAACATACTCTCCAAGGACGTCGACATAAGAAAAATCCGCGCCAAGATAGGCTTTGTATTCCAGCACTTCAACCTCTTCAAGCACCTGACCGCTCTTGAGAACGTCGAGATAGGGCTGAGGGTCGTTAAGGGAATTGATGAGGAGGAAGCGGAGGAAAAAGCCAGAAAAGCCCTCGCCATGGTTCACCTGGAGAAGGACGCCTACGATAGGTACCCCGCGGAGCTGAGCGGAGGTCAGCAGCAGCGCGTCGCCATAGCCAGGGCACTCGCCATGGAACCGGAGATAATCCTCTTTGATGAGCCAACCTCCGCCCTTGATCCCCAGCTAGCCGGGGAAGTGCTCGATGTCATGAGGGAGCTGGCGAAGAAGAAGGTAACGATGCTCGTGGTCACCCACGAGATAGGGTTTGCACTAAACGCCGCCGATGAGGTGCTCTTCTTTTACGACGGGGTCATCTGGGAGCGTGGAGAGCCGAAGGAGCTCCTCTACAACCCGAAGAGAAAAGAAACTCAGGAGTTCCTGCGCAGGATAGCGGACCTCTCCGTCTACGGGGGGAAGTAATGTGGACTACGGACTGATAGCGGGCTATTTAGGGAAGGGCCTCATCGTAACGCTTGAGCTGACGATAGCAGGCTTCATCGGAGGCTTCATTCTGGGCTTTCTCCTCGCGATAGGCAGAACATATGGGGGGAAGACATCGAGAGCGGTCTCAATAGCATACATAGAGCTGATAAGGGGCACCCCCATGCTCCTCCAGCTCTACATAATAGGCTTTGGGCTTCCACTCTTTATCAGAAACTATGTTCCGGGCTTCGTAATGAACACCACGATAGCAGCCGCCATCGGAATAATGCTCAACAGCGCGGCCTATCAGGCGGAGTACATCAGGGGAGCCTTCAATTCCATAGACTACGGCCAGATTGAGGCGGCTGTCTCGCTCGGAATGTCCAAGTGGGAGATAATAAGGCACGTCACATTTCCGCAGGCCTTCAGGATAATGCTCCCCAGCTGGACCAACGAGATGGTCTACCTGCTCAAGTATTCCTCGCTGGCAATGCTGCTGGCGGTTCCGGAGCTCATGTACGAGGCCAGCGTTGCCGCGGCCGACACCTTCCTCTACGCGCAGATATACCTCCTCGTGGCAGTGATCTACCTCGTCTTCGCCACGTTGATAATTCAGGCGATGAGGATCGTCGAGATGAAGCTCCACATTCCAGGTGTAACAACCGTGAAGAGATGACCCAAGCTTCTTTTATTTTAGTTTCAATTTTATTCTTATTATGATTTAGCGATAAAGACGGAGCGGAAAACCAAATGATTTAAAAGGCAAACGCGAAGGGGATTCGATGTTCCGGATACTCTCAATGGGTTACTTCGTCAGGGATTTAATAGTCCTCCTCATATCCCTAGCCATAATTGGGGTTCTCACTTCTGCAAACAGAAAAATAACGAAGAACCTCGGCTTTCCATACTTTGTGAGCGCTTTCTACTCAATGATAGTGGCGTTCATCCTGGTGGCCGTGGCCGAGTTCATGGGGATACTTCTGAGAACGTCACTGGAGTACAACAACACCCTCCTCCTCGACGTGAGGTCCATTATTCTAACGCTTGGGGCACTCTTCCTCCTCGCGTCCTCGGTGGCCTTCTACATACCCTTTGTCAGGGACAGATACATGATAATAAAGGTTGCCGCCGAGCCGCAGGGAATGCGCAGGTATGGAGCATACTGGGGGAGCAGGAAGGAAGTCTACACCAAATTCCAGGAGCTCACGAAGAAAGAGGGACTCCCAAGCCTGGCGGTGACCAGAGACCCACCTGATATGTTCCGTGAAAAACTGGGTCTCACCGTGACCCCCGTTATATGGATCTCGAAGGTCCCCAACGAGGCCGCCGTGGAACCCACAAGGCTCCCTTACCTCCTCGAAAAGCTCAAGGCGTTCCTCCAGAGTGCCGACATCGATAAGGTAGTCCTCTTGGACTGCGTGGAGTACCTCATGATAGAAAACGGAAACCAGGCGGTTTTCAAGTTCCTGACAAACCTGAAGGACCTGGCCCTTTTGAACAGGGGAATCCTCCTAGTCCCAGTGGACAAAAACGCCCTTGATGAGAAGACGCTGGGTCTGCTAAAATCCGAGCTCTCTCCCATATCGCTCCTGGAGCAGCGGGAGAGGAAGGAAAAGAGTAATTAGAGCCTGAAAAGTGATTTTCCAGACGTTTCTGTAAAGTCATTGCAGGGTTTGTGGAAATTTGAGACCACAGGTGAAAACAACATCAAACGAACCGGAACATGGTAGCCCGGCGGGGATTCGAACCCCGGTCCCCGGATCCAAAGTCCGGGATGATTGTCCGCTACACCACCGGGCTGCCCGTGAGAAGAGCGCATCTTAACCTTATAAAATTTGAGGGTATCCAGAAGAACAGGGGGTTAAGTTTGCAGAATGGTGGGGGCGCGGGGATTTGAACCCCGGTCCGCGGGTTTCTCCGGGTCAGAGCTCCAAAGGCTCATCCCCAATCAGCAAACCCGCAAGTCCTCATACCTCTGGAGCCCGCGATGATGGACCAGGCTACACCACGCCCCCATCCAGCTAACCATACCCACGGCGGGTTTATAAGTTTTGTGCCCGCGAACCCGGAGAAGGACGTGCGGTATGTATCACCCAACGTGATTACTACCCAGAGTTTTTTGACTTACCACTGTGTATCATCGACGGTGATATTAACGTTTTATAAGCATAAAAGTGGTTAAAGTTACCGGTGGTTGCCATGGCAGTTGGAGATAAGATTACCCTTAGCGTTATCAAAGCGGACATCGGCGGCTGGCCGGGACACTCCAGGGTGCACCCGCAGCTCGTTGAGACCGCTGAAGAAGTTCTTTCAAAAGCGGTTGAGGACGGAACCCTCATAGACTTCTACGTCGCGACCTGCGGCGATGACCTTCAGCTCATCATGACCCACAGGAAGGGCGTTGACAGCTCTGAGATACATGGCCTCGCCTGGAAGGCCTTTGAGGAAGCAACGAAGGTCGCCAAGGAGCTTGGCCTCTACGGAGCGGGCCAGGACCTTCTTAAGGACGCTTTCAGCGGCAACATACGGGGAATGGGCCCGGGAATAGCGGAGATGGAGATAACCCTCAGGAAGAGCGAGCCGGTAGTCACCTTCCACATGGACAAGACCGAGCCGGGTGCCTTCAACCTCCCGATATTCAGGATGTTCGCAGACCCCTTCAACACCGCCGGCCTCGTCATCGACCCGAACATGCACATGGGCTTCCGCTTTGAGGTCTGGGACATCAAGGAGCACAAGCGCGTGGTCCTCAACACCCCCGAGGAAGTCTACGACCTGCTGGCGCTCATTGGAGCGAAGAGCCGCTACGTCATCAAGAGGGTTTACCCGAAGGAGGGCCACAAAATAGCCAAGGACGAGCCGGTCGCGGTCATCAGCACCGAGAAGCTCTACGAGATCGCCGGCGAGTACGTCGGAAAGGACGACCCCGTTGCCATCGTCAGGGCCCAGAGCGGCCTTCCGGCCCTCGGTGAGGTTCTTGAGCCCTTCGCATTCCCGCACCTCGTCAGCGGCTGGATGCGCGGAAGCCACAACGGTCCGATAATGCCCGTCCCGATGCACCAGGCCAACCCGACCAGGTTCGACGGTCCCCCGAGGGTCGTCGCGCTCGGCTGGCAGATAAGCCCCGAAGGAAAGCTCGTCGGTCCGGTTGACCTCTTCGACGACCCGGCCTTCGACGGTGCAAGGCAGAAGGCGGTGGAGATAGCAGATTACCTGCGCAGGCACGGCCCGTTCGAGCCGCACAGGCTGCCGCTTGAGGACATGGAGTACACGACCCTCCCGGGCGTCCTCAAGAGGCTGGAGGAAAGGTTCGAGAAAATCGAGTGATTTCCCTCCCCTTTTCTGTTCATTTAAGCGGTGTACGCCCCTAATCACCAACGTTTTTATAATTCATGGCTTATTCAATCGAAGGCCATCGGAAGTCTTAAATACACTTCACCAAAAAACTAACACTCGGAGTGATACAAAGGTGGTGAGAGCATGAAGTTCACGGTGCTCCATCTGAACCTCAACGAGGGAAAGGTCGAGAGTGAGGAGTTCGAAAAGAAAGACGTTTACGGCGTCATAGATTACGGTATCGAGCTCCATGAGAAGCTCGGCACCCACGCAAAGAACCCCTACGACCCCAGTAATGTGGTGGTTATGGGGAGGGGGCCATTTGCAGGCTCGATTCTCCCCGGCGCCCACAGGCTCATGTTCTTCTTCCGCTCGCCGCTCTACGGAACGCTCTTCCCCTCCGCTATGGGCGGAGCGGCATACGCCTTCAAGAACGTTGGCGTTGACTTCGTTACCTTTGAAGGCAAAGCGGAGAAGCCCGTTGTCGTCATCCTCTACAACGACGGCGAGAACGTGAGGGTTGAACTGCATGAGATAGAGCTTGACAGGCTCATTGAGATATGGCGCGAATACAGGGGCGAGGAAGGCGTTTATGCGCTCACCCAGTACCTCATAGACACCTTTGGAGAGCGCTTCGACTTCGAGTACCGCATAGCGGTCGTCGGGCCTTCCGCTTTGAACACCAACTACGGCGGAATATTCTCCCAGACCCTCAGGAAGGGCAAGCGCGTTGAGGGAAGCGAGGACTGGGCCGCTCGTGGAGGGTCAGGAAGCGTTCTCCTCAGGGCACACAACGTCGTTGGAATCATCTTCGGCGGAAAGGCGGGCAAGAGGACTTTCCCCGGCGAGGATATCTCATCCTTCAGAACCGCCAAGGCCATCGTCGAGGGCGTTCACAAGAAGCCGTACAACGACGTCATAGCTGAAAAGACCGTCAAATACAAGTACAACCCCAAGCTGAAAACAGGCGGAACCTTCGGAGGAAACTATCCGGCCGAGGGCGACTTCGTCCCAATCCTCAACTGGAGCATGCCCTACATCGAGAAGGAGGAGCGCATAAAGATCCACGAGGCCATAATGAAGCACTACTGGGAGCCCTTCAACAGGGAAGCCATAGAAACCAAAAACTGGACGAACTGCGGCGAGCCGTGCCCGGTCGTCTGCAAGAAGTACGCCAACGGCCACCACATCGAGTACGAGCCGAGGGAAGCCAACGGCCCGCTGAGCGGCGTGATAACGCTGAGGGCAAGCGACATAAGCGTTCCAGCCGTTGACGCGATGGGATTTGACGCGATAGAGTTCGGTGGAACGGCAGCGTGGGTTCTTGAGCTCCTCCACCGCGGGCTTCTCAGGCCGGAGGAGGTTGGACTTAGCGACGTGCCGGACTTCACGAAGGAGGCTCTCCTTGAGAGGCCCGTCGAGGCGAGCGAGAGGAACGCTAAACTGGTCGCTGAATTAGCTCACCGCGTAGCCTTCGCCGAGAACGAGATAGCCAAGATACTCGGCCTCGGCAAGAGGAAGGCGAGCGTAATTCTCGATGAGAAGTTCAAGGACAGGCTTAAGTACGGCGAGAGCTTCAAGGACTACGCCGTCTTCACCCCGCTCGGCGAGGACGGCGAGATAACCCCCACTATGTACTGGGCTATAGGGAACTACATCCCGCTCCCGATACAGGGAAGATACTGGACGTTCTACCAGTTCGGCGTCTTCCTTGAGCCGGAGGAGCTGGCGCAGAAGATAATAGCGAGTGCCCTCTGGGAGTTCTGGTACGACAACGTCGGCTGGTGCCGCTTCCACCGCGGCTGGATGAAGCCCGTCCTCAAGGCCCTCTTCATGGACGCCTACGGCGAGAACGTGGACATGGAGGAGCACGCGAGGAAGCAGCTCAAGCGCATGATAGAGTTCGCGAGGAAAGCCGGCTACACTCCAACCTTCTGGGACAGCATGCGCGTCATTGATCTGGTCGCCAGGGGAAGCGAGGAGTTCGGGAACGAGCGCTGGGCCGAGCGCTTTAAGATTGACAAGGTCGGCACAGCCAAGGAATACCTAACTAAGGTTCTCGACGCCTACAGCGAGGAACTTGGTGTGGAGTGGAGGCTCTGACGTCTTGTTCCTTGTTCTTTTCTTTTTGCTACATCCTAAGGAAAAGAGTTTAAATTCTAGCAGTGTGGATAATAGACCGGGGGTCATCGATGACAGCAATCTGTGAGGAACTTAGAAGCCTAACAATCAAAAATTTCTGCCGTAGAATTATTACATTGGCGAGGGAATCAGGTGGCTACTTTGAGCCGATTGCTCATGAGTTTCTAGATGAGTATTACAAACTTGTTGAGACTCCAAGGATTAGAGGGACACTTCCGGAAGGGGAGTACAGACAGAAAGGAAACGCTTTTCGTGATTTCATAAGTGAGCTAATCTTTGTCAGGTCTGGGGGCACATACAGACTCCTTGACAAAAAAGTTCGGGGCTATACAGAGCGCAATCATGATGTGGATTTAGCTTACGTTGTTGGGGGCACCGTTCTTGTTGCGGGAGAAGTAAAAATGACGGGCAGTCCCCCTAACCGCAGGGGAAGTTACGTCCAGAAGGAAAGAAAGACTCAGAGTGACCTCGATAAGAGATTAAAAGAAGTAAAATTTACCGCCGTTGACCTGAAGCTTTATCACACCCCCAACGAGGTTATAGTTAAAACCGTATCCAACAACGGGAATCTTTTATCCACAGACCTACCTCTATGGTGGGACGAGTGGGTTAAAGTCTCAATTCCGGGCTTTTATTCATTTTGGGCATCGAGACTGGCATCGGGACAGCTCAAGAACGACAAAGTTGTAAACGCGGACAATCCTGACCTACTTCTTGAGAAGTTTGATAGGCTACGGAAGTACAATAACGCCGTTGGTGTCTTTATGTTCAGAGAGGAGAACGACAGATACGTCCCAGCTGAGGCTGAGAATATAAAAAAGCTAAATCTGATGATAGATGAAGCGATTGACGACTTAATTAGCTTTCTTGACGCCCACGTGGATTCATCTCCTTGATTTTTCAAGTCTATTTCTCCTTAAGTGCTCCCAGACTTCTGTAATCGTTTCAATCTCGTTTCTGTGGAGTCCTAGTTCTCCTTCAAGCAAAATTTCATTGAGAATTTCAACAGCATCAGCGACCCTTCTCTTCCTGATAAGTGAGTCAACTTTCCCGCTGACGTTAATAATCTCCTGATTGTCTTTGACACTTGGAAGTACTACTCTCTCGGCTTCCTTCGGTTCAATCTTAAGTACTCCACCACCGTAGAACCTCCCGTTCAGCTCAAAAGAAGCCAGGGTTAGTGAATTATAGAATGACGTTACAACAACAGTAGGCTCAACGTTTTCTCTTAGGAACACTTGGTGAATTGTGTTTGTGCTCGTGGCTTTCTTGTTGTCTATCTTGATTTCGTTGGCTGATGCTTTGGGGACGTCGTGAATCATGTAGCTCATAAACACATCTGGGAAACGAACACCTGGAACTTCATACCATCTTTTCCTTATCCTAACTTTGTATCTCTCCTTTACTTTTAGTTCCTTCCCTCTGACTTCAAGGTAATCCCTCACGGATTGTGAAAGCCTCTCCCAAGGCTCGGTTATGTAAAGTAAATAGCATTTTTGGCCAAGTTTACATAGAAGCCTCCAATCATTATTTGTGGTTTTAGTACCGTGGATATGCTCTGCACGCGAGATAAGTGGGAACAGGTACTTTTCCTCAATGTTCCACCTCTCAGCTTCTTGAGCGGTGAGCGTAAAAAATCTGTTGTCCCCTGTAACGACACCGATGGTCACCTTTCCAAGTTCGCCTAGGGTCGTTATTTTGCCCCTTGTCTTCTCCATAATCTTCAAGTATGCTTTAAGAAGGCGGGGAGGTATAATGTACTTAGTCCACTTTTCATCCGCCTTTGGACTAAAAGAAGTGTAGTTTTCAAATTCACCCTGAACGTCAACGCTAAGAAGGTCTTCTTCTGAGTTAACTGTTACAAATCGAACTTTAGGAGTTTTTGCGATACCTTTCACTCCCATTAAGATAACCGTGTCCTCTAGCACGGAAAACGCTCTTTTTTCGAAGGAGATTATGATAATGCTCTCAAAGTTTTTCAAAAGCCATTTCCTTAGAGGTTTGGCGTAGTTAACGTGTAACAACTTGGAGGGAAGAACCATTGCTATTCTTCCTCCTTTTTTTAGAAACTTCCCTGCATGTATAACGAATGGAACCCACGATGCCGTAAGTTCTGGTAAATCCACGCCCTCCTCGCTTGAGAGTTTTATTGCTTTTTTCCTAACATTGCCCTTGAAGAGCTGATACCTTATATAGGGAGGATTTCCAATGACAACCTCAACGGGAGGAATCATATTTACCTCTGGAATCAACCTGAGCTGAGAGGATGGGGGTTGTATGTCGAAGAAGTCTGAGTTAATAAGGGTTGGTACAACTCCAAACTCTGACAATAGCCTCCTCCGGGTTTCTTCAACCATATCCCTATCAAGTTCGATTCCATACACTTGACGTGGAATATCTTCCGGTTGGGCTCCTAATGATAGAAGCTCCTGTATCGAGGCCTTCAGGAAGACTCCCTCTCCACAACTTGGTTCTAATATTTTGTCTCGGAGTGTCCTAATTGCCCATCGGGCCATGAACTCAGCTATGGTTGGGGGGGTTAATACCTGGCCTAAGCTCTTCACCTTGCTGGAAATTGTAGCCTCCATTTTCTCACCTACTCGAGTTCACTCGAGCAATCTAATAAACTTTATGCCAGCAACTCTTATAATCGGGTATTCGATTGTTGTTCAGGTGAGAAAAGTGAGGGCAGTGGTGATAGGCTCCGGAATAGGCGGGCTTTTAACTTCCTCCTTCCTCGCGAAGAACGGCTATGAAGTCACAGTCCTCGAAAAAGCACCCTACGTCGGCGGCCGCTTCACGAATCTGGACTACAAAGGCTTCGGCCTCTCCACCGGTGCCTTCCACATGCTCCCGCACGGCGAAGACGGCCCCCTGGCACACCTCCTGAAGCTCCTCGGTGCGAACGTCACGATAGTGAACTCAAATCCCAAGGGCATGATATTCTACGAGGGAAAGACCTTCCACTACCGCGACGGCTGGAAGTACCTCGGCTGGCGAGAGAGGGCGAGGGCAATGAAGCTCCTCGCGGACGTCAAGAGGAACAAGCTGCCAGCAGGTGAAGAGGCCGAGGTGAGCGGGCGGGAGTGGATACGGGAGAGGATAGGCGACAACGAGTTCGCTGACCTCTTCATCAAAAGCTTCCTCGGCTGGGCCGACAGCGTGCTCGACGTTCCGGCCGGGGAGCTTGCAAGGGAGATTAAAGCCGCGTTGAAGTGGGGCGGGCCGGGACTCGTTAAGGGCGGCTGTAAAGCAATAACCCGTGATCTTGCCAGGATAACCGAAGCTAACGGCGGAAAAGTTCTCACGAGGAAGAAGGTCATCGAGATTGATCCTGAAGAAAAGAGGGTTTTCACGGCCGACAACGAGGAATTCACCTATGATATTCTGATTTCCAACATCGGGATAAAGGAGACCGTTGAACTCATAGGTAGAGACAGCTTCGACCGCGAATACCTAAAGCGCGTCGATGCCCTCAAGCCGAGCGAGGGGATAAAATACAACGTCACCCTAAAGGGGAAGCCGAGGATAGGCAACACCGTCGTCTTTACCCTCGACACGGAGAGGATAAACGGCTACAACGAGCCGCCATCGCTGAGTCCCGAGCTTGCCCCCGAGGGCTATACCCTGATAATGCTGCACCACGCGCTCCAGTCAAAGAACGTCAAGGCCGAACAGAGGAAGGGAATCGATGACATCTACAGAATCTTCCCGAACCTCGATGAAGAGGGGAAAATCCTGCTTATCCAGACCTACCTCGACGGAAACCCTGTCAACAGGGTCGCCAGCGGGCAAACTGTGGAGGAATTCCCCATCCCGGACGTTTACATTGTCGGAGACGCCTACAAGCTCCCCGGTGGAATAGAGGTCGAGGGCATTGCCCTTGGTGTGATGTGGACCCTCGAAAGGCTGGGCATCGGCAATTTCTCCGAGTGGTACCTCTAAATCCTTTGTTCTTTTTCGCTTTACCTTTGTCAACTTATTTTCCTGCCGGCCGAACCTTTTTCCAGTGAACAGTCCTGGCACCTAACGAACGTTTTTATTCCGGTGGGCGTACTCATTCATCCAGGAGGTGAGGGTATGAAGAGGGTTGTAATAGCTCTGGGCGGTAACGCTATTCTCCAGCGGGGCCAGAGGGGCACTTACGAGGAGCAGATGGCCAACGTCATGAAGACGGCCAAACAGATAGTTGATATAATCCTTGACGGGGACTACGAGGTCGTCATCACCCACGGTAACGGGCCGCAGGTCGGCGCGCTTCTTCTCCACATGGACGCTGGCCAAGCCGTTCACGGCATCCCGGCCCAGCCGATGGACGTTGCCGGGGCCATGACCCAGGGCCAGATAGGCTACATGATTCAGCAGGCGATAGCGAACGAGCTCAGGCGGCGCGGGATTGAGAGGCCGGTGGCGACGATAGTCACTCAGACCCTCGTTGATAAGAACGACCCCGCCTTCCAGAACCCGAGCAAGCCGGTCGGACCGTTCTACGACGAGGAAACCGCCAAGAAGCTCGCGAGGGAGAAGGGCTGGACTGTCATAGAGGACGCAGGGAGGGGATGGAGGCGCGTCGTGCCCAGTCCCGACCCGAGGGGGCACGTTGAGGCTCCGGTGATAGTCGACCTCGTCGAGAAGGGCTTCATAGTGATAGCCAGCGGCGGTGGAGGCGTCCCTGTTGTGGAAGAGAACGGTCAGTTAAGGGGCGTCGAGGCCGTCATAGACAAGGACCTGGCCGGAGAGAGGCTGGCCGAGGAAGTGAAGGCGGACGTTTTCATGGTACTAACCGACGTCAACGGTGCCGCGGTGAACTTCGGAAAGCCGGACGAGAAGTGGCTCGGAGAGGTCACCGTGGAAGAGCTGAGGCGCTATTACGCGGAGGGCCACTTCAGGAAGGGCAGCATGGGGCCGAAGGTTCTCGCCGCCATACGGTTTGTGGAGTGGGGCGGCGAGAGGGCCGTCATAGCGGCGCTCGACAGAGCCGTCGAAGCCCTTGAGGGCAGAACCGGAACGCAGGTTATACCCTGATGTATGTTGTCTATATAGCCCTATTTTTTCTATTTTCCCCCATATATTCTACTGCGGCAAGATATTTATAGAGCACCCGTTACCCAATTCCGGTGAACGCGATGGACGCATGGTTGCTGATAACGATAGCCCTTGGTTTCTGGATGGCATGGAACATTGGTGCCAACGATGTCGCGAACTCAATGGGAACTGCGGTGGGTGCGAAGGCCATAACCCCCAAGCAGGCCGCGGTCATAGCTGGTCTAATGAACTTTACCGGTGCATACTTCTTTGGGAAGAGCGTCACCGAGACGATACGGAAGGGGATACTTGACATCAACATGATACGTGACCCCATTGTCATCGTCTACGGTTCCCTTGCGGCACTCCTCGCGGCGAGTATATGGCTTATCTTCGCGACTTATAACGGACTGCCGGTTTCAACGACCCACTCTATAATCGGCGGTGTCGTTGGCTACGGCCTCGTCTATGCAGGAACGGCCATAGTGAACTGGTGGAAACTCGGCCAGGTTGTCCTCAGCTGGATACTCTCACCGATATTCGGTGCAATCGTAGCGTTCTTCGTGTTTCTGGCAGTGAAGCGGAGCATACTGGCCCGGAAGGACCCTGTTAGAAGCGCCAGGTACTGGGCGCCTTTCTGGACAGGGCTGGCGTTCGTCGTTATCGGAACGATGTTTTATATCAAAGTTCTCCATGGTTCCAACCTGCTTAAAGGGGTGCTTTTTTACGGAATTCCCGTGGGTTTCACGATTTTCATCCTCAGCTACACGCTCATAAAGGCCCGCTTCAGGCCAAAAGACCCCTACCTGGGCGTCGAGAGAATATTTAGAAAGGTACAGATCGTTACGTCGGCCTATGTTGCCCTCGCCCACGGCTCCAATGATGTCGCCAATGCCGTCGGACCAATAGCAGCCGCCTACGCCGTCCTGTCGATGGGTTTAAAGGGCATGGAAGTTCCGGTTCCAAGGTGGATACTGGCCCTCGGGGGCCTTGGCATCGCGATTGGGATATTCACTTACGGCTACAAGGTTATGGAGACCGTTGGGAGGAAGATAACAGAGCTGACGAACACGAGGGGTTTCTCTATAGACTTCTCAGCCGCTACAGTTATCCTCGTTGCGACATGGCTGGGGATGCCCATCTCCACAACCCACGTAGTCGTAGGCGCCGTCGTAGGCATCGGGCTAGCCAGGGGGGTAAAGGCAATAAACATTTCAATACTAAGAGATATAATAATCTCGTGGTTCGTTACAGTTCCGGTTACCGCTGCGATAAGTGCGGTCATATTCAAAATCTTCCTGTTGGCGGGGTGATAGCATGCAGGTCTGGATGAAACTCTTCGCGAAGAGCCCGTTCAAGCCCCTTATAAAGCACGCTGAGGTGACCCTCCAGACGGTTGAGACCCTTGAAAAGGCCCTCCAGGCGTGGCGCGATGGAAAGTATGAGGAAATGGAGAAGCTTGCCGTTGAGGTCGACAACCTTGAAGACGTGGCTGACAGGATAAAGGAGGAGATAAGGGATTCCCTGAGCTCGAAGCTCATGATGGCCGTGGCAAGGGAGGACGTTCTCATATACCTCCACATGCAGGATAAGGTCGCCGATGCCGCGGAGGACACCGCCAAGTGGCTGCTCGTCAAAAGGCCGACCAGCGTACCTGAAGAGATAAAGGATGTGATCCTCAGGATGGGTACGGAGAGCATAAAATCGGCAAAGCTCGTTTACGAAGCGATAGTGCAGATGGACCGCGTTGTTGAGAGTGGCTTTTCCGACTCGGAGATAAAGAAGGAGTACGAAATAATCAAAGAGATAGAGGGCGTTGAGAGCAAAATAGACGGACTGGACACCGAACTGATGCAGCTCGTCTTCGAGAACGCGGATAAAATGAACTGGAGTGAGGGTTTCTACATTCTCAACATCGCCAGAACACTCAGCAACATCTCGGACAAGGCGAAAGATGCGGCCGAGAGAATAAGACTGATGATGAACAAGTGAGACTTTTTCTGTTTTTTTTGCCTTCAACAATAATCAAAGGAGAAGAATGGGGGGTTCAGATGGCGATCATCGTCGATGTCATCTGGATCTCCGACATGCGCCTTATCTTCTCCGTTATGAACTGGTCGAGATCCTTGAGCGTGTCCGTCTCGACCTTAACAACGAGGTCGTATTCGCCGTAGACGACGTAGGCCTCCTTAACCTCCGGCATGGCCAGGAGCCTCTCCATGACTTCCCTCTCTTTTCCAGCGGCCGTAACCATCAAAATAAAAGCCGTCACCATGGCTATCACCAAAAGTATTTTATTTAAGGTGGTATTTAAGGTTATCGAGGGCCATGTTTGAACATCTAATTTCAGGAAAAGTCATAGAGGCTTTCAAGGAGGAGCTGAAGGCATCTGGAATCCAAGAAGTTTTTCCGTACTCGAAAGGAACCACGAGCATCGTTTTTAAAGGAAAAATAGGAAGTAAATCGGTTTTAATCAAACTCCAACGCCCGGACTCACCGCGCTCGAACCTGCTTCGGGAGGCAGGGATAATAAAAATTCTGGAGCCATACGGGATTACTCCCCCTTTGCTCTGGAGCGGAAGCTTCAGGGGGCTGGAGTACATCGTGAGGGGCTTTGCAGAAGGCGAACCCGTCATGCACGCGGATGTAAAAAAAGGCCACATTTTTGAGATAGTCGAAAAGACCGCCCTGCTGGACAGGCTCGGAATCGACCACGGCCAGATACAGGGGGGAAAGCACATAATCATTGGAGGAAGGGTGTGGTTAATAGACTTTGAAAAGGCCAGCTTTAGGAAGCCCAGGAACCTCACCTCCGCGCTGGCCATGCTCTTCATCGGAGACAACGCCACTTCGAGGAGGATAAGGGAGAAGTTCGGTATAGATAAGGAACTCCTGGAGGAACTCCTCAAGGAAATCGGGGAGTATAAAAGGAGGGGAAGGCTCTCAGGCCTTCTGGGTCTCCTCTCTGGACTTTAAGCGGTCAGCGTATAGTGCAAGTACGGGAACAATCACGGCAAGGGATATCAGTCCCAGCCTTGGATCCCAGAGATAATCAAAGCCCAGTATAACGGCAACCGCTATGGCTATCATCACGAAGAGGTCTCTGTCGTACAGCCTCGATTTGGCCAGTATGTTCTGCTCCCTGGCTGTATAGGCCAGGTAAACGGGAATGCCAATGGCGGAGAACACAACTCCCCAGTACGTCCTGAAAGCTAGTGCAAATACCACGCCAGCGGTGAATATCACTGCCACAGCCCTCGTCTCCCTCATGCTCTCACCTCCGAGGGGTTAGCCTTATATACTTTTAAGCCTCTCTCATAAATTGGTGATACCGTTATGAGCAGTATCGAATGGAATGAGAAGACCTTTTCTAAGTTCGCCTACCTGGGCGACCCGAGGATAAAGGGCAATTTCGTCGCCTACACACTCACCAAGGCCAACATGAAGGACGACAGATACGAGAGCACTGTGGTCGTTGAGGATCTCGAAACCGGGGCCAGGCGCTTCGTCGAGAACGCCTCGATGCCCAGGATTTCCCCGGATGGCAAAAAGCTCGCCTTTATGCGGCCCAACGAGGAAAAGAAGACAAGCGAGATATGGGTGGCTGATTTAGAGACGCTCAGCGCCAAGAAAGTTTTGACTGTCAAAAACGTCCGTTCAATCCAATGGAACGATGATTCGAGGAGACTGCTCGTCGTCGGCTTCAAGCGCCGCGATGATGAGGACTTCGTCTTCGACGACGACGTCCCGGCCTGGTTCGACAGCATGGGCTTCTTCGACGGCGAGAAGACCACTTTCTGGGTGCTCGACACAGAGGGCAAAGAAGTAATAGAGAAGTTTGAGAAGCCGCGCTTTTCCGATGGCCTCTGGCACGGTGATTCCATCGTCGTGAACGTCCCGCACCGCGAGGATTCAAAGCCAGCCCTCTTCAAGTTCTGGGACATCTACCTCTGGAAGGACGGGGGAGAGGAGAAGCTCTTCGAGCGGGTCTCCTTTGAAGCTGTCGATTCTGATGGAAAGGCAATCCTCCTCCGCGGGAAGAGGGAGAAGAGGTTCATGAGCGAGCACGACTGGCTCTACCTCTGGGACGGGGAACTAAAGCCCGTCTACGAGGGCCCGCTCAACGCGGGGCAGGCGAAGCTCGACGGAGAGAAGGTCTACTTCACGGTTGCCGACGCCGGAAGGGTGAACCTCCATCTCTGGGACGGTGAGGTTAAGCCAATAACAGTCGGCGACCACTGGGTGATGGGCTTCGACGTTCACGACGGAAAGGTCGCTGCCCTCATCGAGACCGCGACGAGGCTGAGGGAGCTTTACGTCTACGACGGCGAGCTGAGGCAGCTGACGGACTACAACGGGCCAATATTCGAAAGGCTCAAGACCTTCGAGCCAAGGCACTTCAGGTTCAAGAGCATCGACCTCGAAATCGACGGCTGGTACATCAAGCCGGAGCTAAAAGAGGACGAGAAGGCGCCGGTTATCGTTTTCGTCCACGGCGGGCCGAAGGGGATGTACGGCCACTACTTCAAGTACGAGATGCAGCTGATGGCCAGCAAAGGATACTACGTGGTTTTTGTCAACCCGCGCGGCAGCAACGGCTACAACGAGGACTTCGCCCTGAGGGTTCTCGAGCGGACAGGCTTGGAGGACTTCCAGGACATTATGAACGGCATCGAGGAGTTCTTTAAGCTTGAGCCGCAGGCCGACCGCGAGCGCGTTGGAATAACCGGCATAAGCTACGGCGGCTTCATGACAAACTGGGCGTTAACTCAGAGCGAGCTGTTCAAGGCCGGTATCAGCGAGAACGGCATAAGCTACTGGCTGACAAGTCATGCTTTCTCGGACATAGGCCTCTGGTACGATGTGGAAGTGATAGGCCCGAACCCACTTGAGAACGAGAACTATCGCAAGCTCAGCCCGCTCTTCTACGCGGACAGGGTTAAAGCCCCACTCCTGCTTATCCACAGCCTTGAGGACTACCGCTGCCCGCTCGATCAGAGCCTGATGTTCTACCATGTGTTGAAAGACCTCGGCAAGGAGGCCTACATCGCGATATTCAGGAGAGGTCCCCACGGCCACAGTATCCGCGGCAAGCCAAAGCACAGGGCGAAGAGGTACAAGCTCTTCGTGGAGTTCTTCGAGCGCAAACTCAAGAAGTACGAGGAAGGTTTCGACGTCGAGAAAATCCTGAATGGAAAAAAGGAGTGAGGGCATCAGCCCTCCACTATTATTCCATCTGCAACGTAGGGGACGACTTCTATTGTACCTTTGTACTCCGTCACATAGCCGCCGATTTTGACCTGGGCACCGTCGGTTAGAGCAGACTTGACGTCTGAGGGCAGATCTGCGGTAACGGATGACGGGATGAAGACGGTGACGTTTCCGCTGCCGTCCACAAGGAGGAACTTGAAGTTGTTGCCTATCGTCTTGAAGCCCTCCACCTGGCCTTCGATGACCACCGTCTTACCCATGAGCCCCTCGGTTATGTTGGCGGTCTCCATCAGGGGTGACGGAACGGGATTGACCACCGTCACGTTGATGGCTGACATGCTGGATGGATCAACGACGAGATAGACCTCACTCCCGGTTCCAGCCTCGATGGGGTTCGGCAGGAGCTCCCTCTGGACGCTTATGTTTGCCTCACCGCTTGAGTCCTTCAGAAGCATCACGTACCTACGAGTGGAGGACTGGTAGGAGAGGAGAACCCAGGTAGCCTCAACGCCTGCCCTGCCGCTTGCTGAGGAGAGGCCGGAAATGGTGGTATTGGTCACCTCAGGGGTACTGGTTGTGGTTGAAGACGTGGTCGAGGTGGTGGTCTCAACCCCAATAGGCTCTCCGTAGGCCTTTATCCCCATCCATGTAAAGGGTATAACCTCAAGGCTTCCCTTGTACTCATCGAGGTAGCCGCCGACCTCGACGCCCAGACCCTCCTTAAGCCCGGCCCTGGTCTCGTTTGGAAGGTCTGCGACAACTGAACCGGGCATGAATACTGCTATCTCTCCGGTTCCGTCGCTGACAGTGAGCTTGAGGTTTGAGCCTATCTCCTTCGTGCCCTCGATGTTTCCCCGAATAACAACGATTTTTCCGAGGTCATCCTCACTCAGGGAGGAGATTTTGTAGATTTCAGGTTTAACGGAGGTAACCACGCTCACGTTCCGGGCCCTTACGGTGTTCCCGTCCTCAACGGTTCCCGTGACATCTATAACCGAGCCGGTTCCGGCTTCCAGGGGATTGAGGGACTCAATGACGCTTCTTCCGGCGGTTACGTTGACCGTAACTCCATCTCCGGACACGGAAAGGACATAGAAGTGGCCGGTGGAGTCGTATCCAATCCCCTCAAGGGTGGCCTGGAAAGAGACGTTCTTTCCAACATAATCCTGAAGCTGGGAGAGCGATATCGAAACCGGTCTGGAGCTTTGAGTCTCCGTGGTTGTGGTGGTTTTTGTCGTTGTAGTTGCGGATGCGGTGGTTGTCCCGGTCGTCTTTGAGGTTGATACCGTCGTGCTGCTCCCGGTTGGGGACTGGGAGCTCGTGGTGCCCGTACCGCTGCCCCCGCCGATGCAACCGGCGGAGAGGACGATTATACCCACAATCAGCAGGGCCAGTAGCTTAGTCGACTTCATACGCATCACCATACCATCAGCCACGGTTTTGTTCTTATAACTCTTCTGCCGTTCTCGGTGCTCATGTCTTTACACGAAAATGTTAAAAAGAAACGCTTCCTACGCCCATGCCAGCTTAAATTTCAGAATCTAAGGAGGTGCTTCCTCGTGTCCGAAAATAATCAGAACGGAAAGGAAAAGTCCCAAAAAGCTGAAAAAAAGCTTTATTATCATGGATTGACTGAGCAGAAGAAGCTGGATGTCTCCAAGCTCAAGCTGGTTTCTCTCATAATAGCCGTCCTGGGTGTGGTGGTTGTCCTCATAGCCGCTCAGAGTGCCCAGGCACCGATGGCAAAGGTGAGCGATATCTACGGCAACTACCTCATGAACTACGCCGTTGTAAGGGTCGAGGGGAACGTTACTACAGTTCCCTACGTCTCAGACAGCGGGGGCAAGCTTTCTATAACGTTCACAGTCAGTGATGGGAGCGGTAACATAGACGTGAGGGTATATTCCCCCGTCGCGGAGAGGATGATTCGGGAAGGAAAAATCCCCATGCCCGGTGACAGGGTCGAGGCCGAGATACAGCTGAGGGTGAGGGAAACCTACACGTACGGCATGCTCCAGTACCTCGACGGCCTCAAGTTCATCTCAAAGGATTACTCCGACAGACCGGAGAAGGTCACGAGCCTGAGCGCGGATATGGCGTACAAATACGTCGAAACATCGGGAATAATCGAGTCGCCGAACGAGGTCGGCAGTGGATTGCTCTTTGATGTCGACACGGGTTCAGGCAAAGTAAGCGTCCTCATACCCAAGGTTCTTTACGCCACTGGAAACGCCCCCAACATAACGGCGGGCGACCAGGTGACCGTTGATGGAATAGTCTACCTCTACAAGGGAAGCTCACCTGAGATAGTTGTAAGAGACCTCTCCGCCGTAAGGGTCTCAAGCCCGGAGCAGTCCGGCCCAGTTCCGCTTAACGAGCTTTCAAAGCACAGTGGGGAGACCGTTACAGTCCAGGGAACTCTGGAGAAAATAAGCTACGATTCATCCAGCAGGGAGTACCTCGTCACAATCTCAGGGGACGGGACGAAGATAACCGCAGTCTCATCACGCGAGACCCTCTCCTCGATCAACCCGCTGACCGCCGGGAGCGGCTCAATGGTCCGCGCCGTCGGTGTGGTGACCAGCAACGGCACCCTCAGGGTATCAAAGTTTGAGGTGATAAAACCGGTCACCCCCAGGATAGCAAAGGTCTCCTCCCTCGGAGAAGACGACGTTGGAAGGATAGTCGTCGTCGAGGGCAACATAGTGGACACTGCCCAGATCGGCTCGAACCTAAAGCTCACCGTTAACGATGGAACCGGCGAGATAGCAGTATTCATCCCGGCACCGGCGCTCGGAGAGCTCGATGAGACCACGAAGGCCAACCTCAAGAAGGGACTGGGTGTTAGAATCGGCGGTTACGTGGAGAATTACAGGGGAACCCTTGAGATAGTCCCATACACAGGCAGGGCCATCCTGGCATACGGGGAGCCCGTGAAGGCAGAAACCATGACATCAACACAGAAACAGAACGGCACCGAAACGGAGACCGTGAGCCTGGCGGGACTTGGCTCAGCGACCGGAACCGTGGAGCTCAACGTTACCTGGGAGGGGCTTTACTACTCCAAACCCAATTACATCCTTCTCCTGAAGGACTCAAGCGGCGAAGCAAACCTCACCGTCCCCAGATCGCTGATTCCAAACCCGCTCCAAGCAGGAACCGGAAGCTCTCTCCTGATCAAGTACGACGCGAACGGAAAGAAGGTTACGTCGATAGAGGTTCTCAAGGCGGTCCCGTCGCCTGAAGTCAGGACAGGGAAGGTCACCCTCAGCATGAAGGGGGAGACCGTCATAGTTGAGGGAACCATCAAGAGCGTATACGCGGGGAGCACGTTCTTCAGCATAACCCTGAACGACGGAAGCGGAGACCTCGCGGTGTTCATACCCAAGGGCGTTGCGGGGGACGCCTCATTCAAAGAAGGCGAGAAGCTGAAGGTCGGGGGATACGTGACGGAGTACAAGGGCAAACCGGAAGTCGTCCCGTACAACGCGGACGCGATAGCGGTGGAGGGATGAGCATGATTCCCCTCACAGAGCTCCTGCTATGGTCACTCGCCGGAGTAATATTCGGCGCGCTCATCTCGTGGATTCCAGGCTTCCACATATTCAACATAATGGCCCTGCTGGTGGCAGTGTTCGGGGTAGGCTCAATAATGCCGACGGACGCCTTCCCCTTCTTTGCCATAGGTTCAATAGTGGCATACGCCTACGTGAGCGCAATATCCAGCGTCTACTTCAGCGTGGCAGACGAGAGCGCCGTCTTTCTCCTCTTCCCAACGCAGCGCTATCTTCTCCTAGGAAGGGGGCACGAAGCGGTGCTTCTGTACCTCCTGGGGGCCGTCGCAGGAACCCTTATCCTCGTGTTCAGCGCCCTCTTCATATTCCCGAAGGTACTGCCACCGATATACCAGGCGACCAGCCCGTACATCACCTACTTCCTCGTGGCGATAGTGCTCTTCATGTTCATGAGCGAGTGGCCAAAGGAAGGTGACCGCGGAAGGAGCCCCTGGCACAGACTCTGGCTGGCCTGGAGGCAGATACTGGCTGGGATAGCGGTCTTCTTCCTTTCGGGCCTGCTGGGATTCGCTGTCATGAACACCAACCTCCTGCCAACGACCAGCGCCTACACCCGCCTGACCCCGATGTTCATCGGCTTCTTCGGCATGTCCTGGGTTCTTCTCAACATTCTCTCCAATCCTCCAATGCTTGAGCAACAAACTGCCGACAAAGTCGAGAGCAGCGTCTACAACATTCTCAAGGCCAGCTTCGGTGGAGCTCTGGGCGGAACGATAGCCGCTGTGTACCCAATAATCACCGGTGGAATGGGTGCCTTAGTTGCCGGCCACATGACGAGCCAGCGCGGAGACGACGCTTTCATCATCAGCCAGGGCGTCAACAGGGTCATCTACTACGTCGGAGCCTTCACTCTGCTCTTCCTGCCGAATCTGAGGCTCACGAGGGGAGCCGCTGCGTGGCTCGTCAGCTCGGTATACACGCCAAAGAGCTATTCAGAGTACCTCGCGGCAGTCGGTGTCATCCTGCTCGCGGCGGGCATAAGCTTCCTCTTCACTTACTACATCTCCAAATTCATAGCGAGGAGCTTCAAGGTGGTCCACATACAAAAGATATCGTACATCGTGGCAGTGGTTTTAATAGCCATCTCCTACATCCTGACCGGATGGATGGGTGTGGTTGTCCTCTTCGTCTCAGCGGCCATAGGAATGATGGCGGCTGCGTTCAACACCAGGAGGAGCTACTGCCTCGGCGGACTCATCCTTCCGGTGCTCATCAGCATGACCGGGCACACGGGAGCCTTCATGCACCTGCTTGGACTGGGGTGATGTAGATGAGGGGCTTCACACACTACATCTCCGGTCTCGCTGCGGTCACTTTTTTCCCAGCCCTCGTCTCAGACCTCAGGATGGGAATTCTGATACCAGTCATAGCCGCAGCTGCAGCCTACTTCCCGGACTTCATGGACTTCAAGTTTGGCAAGTTCTTCGCGAGGAGGGACTACGAGATAGACCCGGCCCCCTGGGACGAGAAGAAGCACTACGCGCCGAAGGTTGTAAATGTCTCAGAGCTAAGCGAGAAGAACCGCTACCAGTTCTTCGCGGTTAGGGGAAAGGTAGAGAAGATACTCACGCAGGGTTCCGGGACCATATCATACGAAATAGTGGAGAAGGACGGAACCACAAGAACCGTAAGCGAGGAGTACAACAGCGTGGTCTTCACCCTCGACGACGGAACCGGGAAAATAACGGTTGAAGCGTTTGGCGACGACTACAAGTTCTTTGAGGAGGAGTTTGGAGCCATAGAAGAAGGAAAAGAGATGCTGATCTTCGGCTATGTTGACGTCGACGATGACGGGAAGCTCAGGCTCATAGTCAGCGACGCCCCGCATCCGCAGGGCATAGCAAACACGATAAAGAGGGCGATAGAGGAGGCCTACCACGAGGGCGAGAGGATAGTCAAGATACACAACATCCGCCTGCCAGGGGACGTCTACAGACGCTTCATGATCCACCTCGACCCGCCGAAGAGGGAAGTTCGCGTCGAGATGGGGCCGATAGTGACGCCGGGCGGCGTTTCCATCGGCGGCGACGTTCCGGAGTACAGGAAGTACGGGGTGGCGAAGGTTGACGTGCCCTTCATCAAGACCTACCCCAAGCCGACGAGGATTGACTCCTTCTCAGGCCCGGAGATCGCCTTCAGAAGGGCAGAGTTCAAGGGGAAGACCGTCGTCAAGGACAGATTCCTGCCATGGCACCACGGCTTCAGCCATTCAATGACAATGGGAGTGATAATAGGCCTCGTCGTCTTCGCCTTCTTCAAGCTGATAGGCTACGAGCACGCAACGGCCTTAGCCTTAGCCTCGATGATCGGCCAGTGGCTCCACGTCTTCGAGGACCAGCTGGGCTTCATGGGCAGCAACCTCTTCCCGCCGCTCACCAAGGACGTCATCCCCGGCTTCAAGCTCGGCGAGAGCGGCAGCGGCTTGACAAACTTCTCCACCGCCTGGCTGATGATAGCGATGATGATATGGAACTTCAACCGCTTCACAGATCCAAGGCCGATTCCGATCAGCGACGCAAAGCTGCTCCTCTACCTGATATGGCCCTCGATAATCGGCTTTGGAATAGCGATAGTCAGGAGCTTCAAGCTGAGAAGGGAAATCAACCAGCTCATGGACTACTACACGAACTTAGAGGCCTTCGATGAGATGGAGGAAGTTGGGGGGATTTAACCCCCTTCCCTTTCCGGTTTCCTCGCGACCACTCCGAGAGCTTCCTCGACGCGCTTAACTCCAACGAAGCCCGCCCTTCTCAGCCTTTCCATGACCCCCTTCTGGAGGTCTTTCTTCCTGTACTTCTTTCCAGGGTTGCCCACGTAGTGGAAGAGCCTTCCGCCGGGCTTTAAAATCCTGAAAAGCTCACGGTAGAACTCCTCGCTGTAAAGCTGGCCCGCTAAGGAGAAGCGCGGGGGGTCGTGGATTACCACGTCGAAGCTTTCCGGCTTGAACCTCTTAACGACTTCAAAAGAATCGCCCTGGATGACCTGAACCTTCCCTCCGGTGAAAAGCTCCCTGCTCCATGGGTTTATGCGCGCGAGTTCAAGGACGTTTGGGTCCTTCTCGACGGTTATCACGTAGGCACCCCTCTTGGAGGCCTCTATTGCAGTGTAGCCCAGCCCCATGCAGGTATCAAGGACGGTCTCGCCCTCCGTTGGCTTCACCGCGTTCACCTTGTTCCTCGTGTCCTGGAGGGGGTTTACCTCCTTCGTGCGGTGCATCCTGACGCCGTTTATCTCTATCGTCGGCGGGATCGTCGGGACGAGCTTGTAAAAACCGGTTTCACCTGCTATCGCAGCCTTGTAGACACCTCCATTGGAAACGAAGTATACCGTACCCTTATCGCTGGCAATCTTTTCGAGAACCTCCCTCTCAACAAGGGTGCCGTCTGGAAAAAGGGCACCATCGCCCCTTATCTCAACTTCCCAGGTCCTGCTGGTCTTCCGGAGGTCAAGGTTGAGTTTAACCCTCCCCCTTGAAACTAAAATCATCCCGGCCTCTCTGAACGTGATGTAGTGGAGCTCCTCCATGTGGGGGGGTTTGAACGGGGGTTAAAAAGACTTCGCCACTTAAATTTGAGATGGTTCTATTATCAAAAACTCGCTCTTGGCTTGAAGAGAGCCTTCCCATCAGTCTAGCCGGACACCACTAATCCCCAGGTGGGATATACCGACACACAAGTTTTAATACCTCCATTTCCCTAAATCTTTCTGGAAAAATCAAGAAAATTATTTAAAGCAGAAAGTTTATTTTTCCAAAAGCGAGAACAATAACAAGGGGGTTACATTGTGAACATGTCTACTATTGGCGAGAGGATATCCACCGGGGTTCCCGGTCTCGATGACATAATAGAAGGAGGCCTCATCCCGGGTAAGGTGTACCTCATCACGGGGCCGCCCGGCAGCGGGAAGACGACTATGGGCATGCACTTTCTCATCGATGGCGCAAAGAAGGGGGAGAAAGTTGCCTACGCATCCCTCATACAGAACCCGGAAGAGGCCGTCAAGGACATGATGCGCTTCGACCCTTCCATAAAAGTATACTCCACCTCAAAGAAGCTTCTCCTCTTCGACTTAGGCCCCATGCTCTGGAGAGAGTCCTCCCACGTCCCAACCTGGAAGAGCGTCCTTTTCAGACTCAGGGAGATAGCGGAGGATGAGAAGATAAGCAGGCTGGTCATCGACCCAGTTACGGCCATAGAGTTTTCAATGGAGCACCCCGCTGAGAAGAGGGCCGAGCTGGCGCGCTTCATACGTGGCCTTGAAGACCTCAACGTCACGGCGTACCTGATAGCGGAGATGACGGACCTGGACCACTACACCGAAGAACACTACCTCGTGAGCGGCGTTATAATGCTTCACTACTTCCTCCACGAGGGAAGAATGGTCAGGGCAATCCAAGTACTTAAGATGAGGAGAACGAACCACAGAACCGGCCTGTACCCCATAGAATTCACGAACCGGGGACTTGAGGTGAAAGGGGAAAGCCCGTTCAGCAACGTTAGACTCTGATTCTCTTTCCATCTTCTCCGGAGATAGAACGCAGAACCTTCGCTCTCGCCCCATCAAGAAACAGAACCCCCGTGGCAACGTCCTCCAGGAGGGCCAGAAACTCACGGGGGGCCACGTCAGAGTTGACCAAAAGGACCCAGCGCCTTCTTCCCCCAAGTTCACCGCTCAGAAACTCAATAACGGAGAGGGCCGCCCTTTCAACGTTCCCCTGCACCATGAGGAACCTCTCAAGGCCAACGACCACAGCAGTCTCTTGGATCATTCCCCCGATCTTCTCAAGGGCCACCGTGGGGTTAGAAGTCATCGGTAAGTGCATCCAGGGATATTTCCACTCAACCCTTCCCCCGATCTTAACCAGGCCTGCTCTATCAAACCTTCCCATGTCAACCCCTGCAGATTTCAGAGACGAGACAAAGGCCGCGGCCATATCTGCGATGCTCACAATGGTACATTCCCCACCAAATGCCTCAACCGTACGAAGGAGGGCGGCTGAAGCTGGAGACAGCGTCGTGTATTCGATGAGCACGATCTCACCGGGCTGAACTGAGCCAAGGAACTCCCCCAGTTTCATGTCAATCCCTCCGGAGGTTCCTTCAGAATATTAACACCCTCCGCAGACACCTCAATAACATAGTGCTTGCTCTCCTCAAAGCTCCGGAGTGCGTATTCGCTGACCGCCTTCCTGTTGAGGAATAGAAACGTAACCTTGCCGGAGGGGGATACCAAAGGCCTCTCAGTGATCTCAAAGTACCTCTCAAGCTTCACCCTGTCCCCCTGGAACGGGAGGATGAACTTCTCAAGGCCGAGAACTATCACTCCCTTGGTCCCTTCTATTTCGGTGAAGAAGGGCTTCACAGTTTTCGAGTACATAATGGAGTGATATTCAAAGTCCTCCCCAGGAGGAACTTCCCCAAGGGAAATCCCGTAAAGCTTACTTGATTTTTCACGAACGACGTATGCGCTTCCCACGTCCAGCGGCTCCCCCTGAAACTTCAGGCGCTGGAGGAAAAGGTGAAGGGTATCGTATATGTCCACTATGAGAATCGGAAAACCCCTCACCCGAAGGGCGTTGAAAACCTCTTTGAAGACTCTCTCGGGATGGCCGGTGGGCTCGTACTCCACCAGAACCGTCTCTCCACCCTGCACTTTTTTGATTACTCTCTCAACAGGTCCTAACATATGTCGCCCCATAGTACTTTGAGATTCAAACTACTTAAACCTTCTCATCCAATAATACGTCCAAAAAGCCTCCTGAAGTTGTCAAAGGTTATGGCATTAATTTCCTTCTCACTGAAGCGCTCCTTCATCTTCTCGATTAGGTTGGGAATCCGCGATTCATCCTCAAAACCTTCAACGCCCTTCCCACTCCAGCCGCTTAGGTAGTAAACAAAGTCAAAGCCGAGACCAACGTGCCTGTACCCGATAAGGTCGGCCATGTAGGCAATGTGTTCAACGTACTTATCGAGGGTCGGCTTTTCTCTGTCGACGAAGGACGGAATTGCAACCGCCCCAACTACTCCGTCCCTCTCTGCTATTGCCTTCAGCTGCTCGTCTGTCAGGTTTCGGGGGGAGTTACAGAGGGTCCTGGCGTTGGAGTGGGATGCCATGACCGGGAAGGAAGTCACGTCCAGGGCGTCCCAGAAGCCCGCCTCGTTTATATGGCTCAAATCAAGGACTATCCCCAGTTCCTCGGCCTTGCCAACGACTTCCACCCCAAAGTTGGTGAGACCGCCGTTCGTCCTCTCAAACACCCCATCCCCGATCTGGTTCCTGAGGCTCCACGTCAGCGTGAGAACCCTCAAACCAAGCTCGTGAAACGTCTCTAAAACGTCAAGGCTCTCGATGGGCTCTCCTCCCTCAAGGCCCAGCCAGAGGGCCACACGGTTCTCTTTGATTGCCTCATCCATCCCTTTTATGTCCGTCACAAGCTCAAACCGCTCTCCCTCGCGAACATCAGATTTAAACCTTCTGAAGGCCTCAATGGCATAGCGGAGGGCGTATACTCTTTTATCCGGCGGTGTCCACACAGAGGCAACCCTCGCCCGCACGTAGTCACCAAAAAACCTCTCAAAGTTCCGTTCAAGGACGGAACCTTCCCCCTTTCCGCGCTCTTCCCAGATGAGTGTGGGAAGATCTGAGTGGGCGTCAAAAACAACGTAACCCATTTTCACCACCTCAGAACTCCATCTTATACTGATCCTCAAGCTTTCCTATCTCCCCGGCAAGTTTGGCCTTGAGCATTGGATTTGAGACAGCCTTCACGACTTCCCTGGCATCTGCGAATTCCTTCTTCTCGGCCAGCTTCAGGGCAATGGCGGCGAGGGCGTCGTCGCGCTTCTCCAGGTCTTTAATCTCAAGGGCGAACTTCAGGGCCTTCTCAAGTTCCCCCATATCCGTAAGAATCGCCGCAGAGCGCTGGACATTCTCCTCGGTAAGGCCTATTGACCCAAAAAGCTTGAACGCCGCTTCGAGGACGTCGAGATACTCGGCAGCCCCCACGTGCTTCATCCAGTGGGCAACCTCAAGGAGGGCCATGAAGAGCTCCTGGGGGTCTTTGAGTCTCCTCTGGAGCAAACTAACGGCAAACTGATAGCGTCCTTCAAGCAGCGCCTCCCTGACATCAGGATATCCATAGTAAAGCATGATCTTTGCCACTTCAAGCTTTTTCTCAACCTCTGCAGCCCGCTGGTTTATGTAGAGCTTATCAAAGATGTCATAGGCTATCTCGTAGAACCGGATGGCATTGCGGGAGTGCAATGCGTCCCCGGCGTTCTCCATCATGCCCGCTACTTCCGTTATAACGTCGAGCTTCCGCCTGTAGTCCATTGAGGCTGAGATCAGCATGTCAAAGGCCTCGTTGAATGAGGAGATGGCCTCGTCAATGAACCCCGATATGGCCAGGTAGTAAGCCAGCACGGAGAGGGCCAGGGCTTTATCCCCTTCGGACTTTATCCGCGCCACTTCATCGGCGGCCCGGTCAAAGAACTCGGCGGCATTCTCGTGATCCCCAATCACCGAGTAAACGTAGGCCAGCTTGGAATAAGCGTAAGCCCTATCATAGGAATTTTTAATTTTCTTAAGAATCTTAAGGGCATCGTCAAAGAGGGAAGGAAGGAGGTCGTTCCGTTTACCGTAAGCGTGAAGCGCTATATCCGTCAGGGCATTCAGCCTCTCCGTTGGGTCCTCCAGCTCCAGAGCGGCATCGATGGCCTCCTCAAAAAGGCCCTTGGAAGCAAGGAGGGCTACCTCATCCGCCGTACTCATGGTATCTCGCCATTCGTTTAATAGGGCCCAACTGTTTATAAGGGTTCTCTGAAAGTCCCCTCGGTGGTATTATGCTCACGCTGGCCCTCTACAACACCTACGACACAAGGAGACTTCACGAGGCACACCTGAGGGCAATCGCCAGGGCCGGACCCATAGCATACGCCTACGGTTTCCACCTGGCCCTCATCGGCTTTCCACTCGATGGAAGGCCCGTTGATGTCGCAGAGAAGATAAGGGAGCACACAACGGTGGGAGAGGGCGGGAAGTACCTCATGGAGCTCGCGGAGGGAAACAGGTTTCACCTCCTGGACTTCCCCAGGAGGGGGTTCCCCGCACAGTTTGGGAACGTAGTGGCAACCACCAGAAAACCGGAGGGAGAGAAGGAAATAACGCCCCTGGAACTCGCAGAAAGGGCCCTGAATGGGGAGAGCTTCCTACTGATGGTAGGCCTGGGAAGGCACGGTCTCCCCGGAGAAAGCTTTAAGA
Source organism: Thermococcus sp. (assembly GCA_027075325.1). GTDB lineage: Archaea > Methanobacteriota_B > Thermococci > Thermococcales > Thermococcaceae > Thermococcus. Next base: position 44,292 of record JALTBN010000060.1, read on the forward strand.
TTGCACGGTACCACCTGGACATAACCGGGAAGAGAATCAGTCTGGAAACGTGCACCGCGATAGGTGCTATTCCAGCGAGGATAGCGACCATGATGGAGGCCCTGAAATGGGGGAAGAATGGAAAAAAGAGGCGGCATGGATACTGATTTCCCTGCTCGTGGTCGTGGGGATAGACTACGGCCTGAGGTTCGCGATGGCCACTGACTCACCGCTCGTTATAGTCATAAGCGGCTCCATGGAGCCCGTATTTTACAGGGGAGATGTCGTGCTGCTCAAGGGCGTCAGCCCGGACGACATCCATCCCGGCGATGTGATAGTCTACAACGCACCAATGTACGCGTATCCAATAATCCACCGCGTCAGGGAAGTTAAGACCGTCGAGCTGGGCGGAAAAACGGAGAAATGCTTCGTGACATGGGGGGACAACAACCCCATACCCGACTGGGGCGAGTACCGCCTCTACCCAACTCCCTACGGCGGCGTCCCCTGCGTGCCTGCATACGCTGTAGACGCAAAGGCCGTGTTGGTATTTCCAAAGATAGGCCTCATCCCGCTATGGATAAGGGAGCACCTCTGATCGGCATTTTCTTTCTATAATGACAGGGTGGAACGGCCAAAAACCTGACCAATGAAGGAACCAGAAAAAAGGAAGCAGCACGCTCAGTGGTGACCGCTCTCATCACCCCTCAGGAGGGCTTGGGCGTCATCATCGCTGGGCTTAAAAACTCGCCGAACTTTTTAACCGTGGTGGTTCAAATGATGCGCTTCATCCCGCTCATTGTAGCCAGGCCAGAGGTGCAGATGGCGATAGACGAGGCGGTAATGCGCGCGAGGATCGAGGGCAGGGTTCCCGACACGGTGAGGCTCTACGCTTTCAGTCCCAGCTCGGTAACCATAGGCCGCTTTCAGAGCGTCGTCCACGACGTCAACCTCGATGAAGCCAAAAGGCTCGGAATCCCGGTCGTCAGGCGCATCACAGGCGGCGGCTCGGTCTTCCACGACGAGTTCGGCGAGATAACCTACTCATTCATTGCCGGTGAAGACCTTCACCCGATGCTCAGGAACGTCGAGAGCAGCTACCGCTATTTAGCTGGCCCCCTCGTTGACGCCCTTAAGGAGCTGGGCCTTGATGCAGGCTTTTCAGGCCTGAACGACATAGTTGCCAACGGAAAGAAGATCAGCGGCTCAGCCCAGACGAGGAGGAAGGGCGTGATTTTACAGCACGGTACGTTCATGTACTCCACGCGCGTTGAGGTTTTGGGAAAAGTCCTCCGCGTTTCAAAGGTCAAGCTGGCGGACAAGGGCGTTTCCTCGATTTGGGAGCGCGTCACAACGCTGGAGCGCGAGGGGATAAAGCTCAACCGCTGGGAGGCCTACGAGCTTTTAAAGAACAGTTTTGCCAACGCGTTCCCAATGGAGGAGGGTGAGCTCACCGACTACGAGCTTGAGCTGGCAGAGAAGCTGGTGGAAGAAAAGTACGGGAATCCAGAGTGGAACGAGATGCGTTAGGGGAGCCTCCAGCTTTTCCATATTTCAAACTTCTCGGCAAGCTCGTAGAACAGCTCATCCTTGCCAAGCTCTTCCCGCAACTTCCTGAAGTTTTCCTCAAGCCGGGGGAGCCTGCCCTTCGAGCGCCTCAGCATGGAGTTACCGACCTCAATGGCGAAGCGGAGGTACTCCTCGTCCACTAATATTTTACCGTCCTTCCCGAGGGGTGCCGTCAGATACTCGGTGGCGTTTATCTCCACGAGGTAGCGGCTTGAGATGACCTTGAAGGTCGTGTACTTGAAGCCGCTCGCGAGACCAAGCTCATGGAGCTTCTTGGCCTTCTCTATGTCTTCCGCTACGACGTGGAAAATCGGGGGCTGGCTCTTGAGGAAGATGAGGCCTTCCCTCGCGTTCCTGAGGGCGTCCAGAGCTTCCTCAAATTCGATGGGCCTGTGGACCTTTACCAGCCACCGAGAGAGCGGTTTTGCTCCCAAGGCCGGCTCCTCGATGATTCCAATCCTGCCGGAGCAGGAGGAGGTCGTGTAGATTCCTTTGATGGAGTTGATGAGGAGGAGAAGGTCTATTATGTCCTCATCCACCTTTCCGTCTCTCATCGCCGTGAAGAGACTCGTGAGGGCCTCGCGCTTGGCTTTCATCTCGAAACCTCCCGACCACTTTCAGTTGTCCCGAAAGCGCCTTTAGAGGCGGGTTGGAGTAAGTAAAAGGCATATCCTCTCTCTTTCAGCCCGTTGTGTCGAAAACTTTATAAAGCTAACCCAAAAGGTTTAGCTGGACATGGCCGGGGTGGTGTAGCCTGGTCAGCACAGGGGACTGTGGATCCCCTAGCCCGGGTTCAAATCCCGGCCCCGGCCCCATCATTACAAACTTCGCCTTCGCGACGTTGAAGCGAAGCTTCAACGCACGGGACGGTAGTCCCGTTGAGTTTGATCAAGGTCGGTGGTTCATTTTTGAAATGCCAAAGTGCAAGTGAATTCCTTTTTAAAAGCTGTTTTGGATTTGAATTCCCCTGGTTGGCCCCTTTCCAAAGAGTTCCTTTCCGTTGACGCCCTCCGGGCGTCGATTAAAATCGAACTCTCATTAAAACGTGAGCTAACAATTGGAATTCAAGATTCACTCCAGCGTTCTTCAATGGAATCCTCCTAAAACCCAGCAATTTAAGAGGAACCACAAACCTTGATGAAACTTTTCGCCAGAAAAGTTTCCTGTACTCTCAAACCCCCGGAGTGGGGCTTCGCCCCACAAACCCCAGTTTTTCTCTTAAACTGCTGGGGGCTACCCCAAACCCCCAATCAGCCCTTGCTTCGCAAACGCTGGCGGAAAGTTGCTGACTGTTTTTGAAGTTCCGTTAACAATTGCATGTGCTTTTTGCGGTCTTACCCCCAGTGGCTTTCGCTCTTAAACCCGTTTTTGATAGGGGGGTTCACTTTCAATGGCGCCTGTGGGGTGCAGGAAAAGAAACCCACCAGATATCGACTATCTTGTCCAAGAAAGCCCTCTCACTTAACTCCCAGAGGAGGCACGTGCGAACTCCCTCATGGCAAATTTTAGCGTCAGGACATTTGGGCCAAGCTTTGAGCAAGCAAATTTGGATAACAACCTCGAATTTTTTGATGATTGTTATTCAAAATAAAAAGTCAAAGAAGTCCTTCAATCAGTTTATAATCTTCTTCAGGGATTCCTCTCATCGTCTTGCTCACAAGGTGACCGTTCCAGCACTTCTTGTTTGTTATGAAGTTGAGATGTTGAGATTATGGTTTTAGCTTCCTATTTTGATCCCGACTTCTTCAAGTGCTTCTATCACATTATTTTCGTTATTGTAAACCTTAACAAGAACCTCAATGAGGTTGTTTATGTTGATTGAGAATTTGCTGGGATCTAGTTTTATTTTGAGATCTGCCTCCATAAGAGCTTCAATGGGTTTCTTCCCATTTTTAACCTTCCTGAATAAATTAAACGTCTTGTCGCGTCCTTCATAATATTTTCCTGTTGAGTTCTTTTTATCCGGGGGATAATTTAGGTCCTCCTGTATAAATATCAGCTCAAGGAGTTTAAGAAATGCTCTAATATCCATACCGGGGGTTTTGTTTATCCTTTCAATAGCGATTTGATTTTTCGTGATAATGTCTTCTACAGGAGTTCCAGTGTAAATACCTTCGATTAGCTTGAATATTTCTTCTCCAATCTTTTTGTCATGTTTAAGTCTTGTATAAAAATCGAAAAGTAATCTGGCATGTGACGGAGTATATTTTTCAGGTCTGTGTAGGGTTACTCTAAAATCAAATTCCTTGTATTTGCCTTTTCCCCTTCCTTTTCTCAATTCAATTTCTATCCATCCATAGGAGGAGGGTTTGATTGGTTTAAATTCTATTAGCATCCCTTTGTTGTATGTTTTTAGAGGTAAATACAATTTGCTTGGAACTTCAAATTCTATTTTTGGTTTGTCCTTTTCTTTGTCATAAATTGCTACTTTAAACCTCTTGATCTTATTATTCTCTTTTTCTAGAATGGTGATTCTGGCAATGTCTCCGGTTTTTAATGTTCTCTTTACGGGTTTTGGCATGGAAATCCCCCAAGATTATATCCCGTTTTTGGAATTCTTAAATTTTCGGGGGATTAATATTTAAATCCCCTTTGTGTTGCACGTTATATTGGTGGAACTCATGTTTGAACGGATCATAGAACAGCTCATAGCGTTAAAGACTCCAGCTACCCGTAAGCTAAAAATTCCCGCTGCTGGAATTAGGGCCTTTGAAGTTATACTGAAATCTGAAAATGTTCCGGATGAAACTACTGCCATTGAACTGGCCGTGAATGAGTTTGCTAAGTATTCTAACGGAGATCCCCAAGTAGTTTCTGATTTCAAGAAAATCCTTGCTAAGGAATTTTCGGGGTTAAATAGTACCAAACTACTCAAGAAAAAAGCTAAGGCCCTTAAGGAAATATGGGAAATTGAAGCTAGAACGTTAGCTGCCAAAAACAAGCGGAATAAGTGGTTGTCAATCCGCGTTACTGAGGAAGAGTATGAGACGATTTCTAAGCAAGCACAGGAGGAAGGATTGGACATATCCAATTACATCAGAAAGAGATTGGGTCTGGAGTATAGATCGTGAATATTATGTTGCACCAAAAATTTTATATTTGTGTTGCACGTAATTTTATCGAATGCCTTATTAGGGCATGACCTAAATAATGGCCTAGGAGGATGTACTCAATGGTAGAACCTATCCTTAAGTGGGCTGGAGGAAAGAGACAGATACTCCATGAAATCGTTGCATTAATGCCAGAGGACTTTAGAAATAGAACGTTCCATGAGCCGTTTTTTGGCGGCGGTGCGGTTACTTTCTGGATGGAGCCCAAGAAGGGGACTATAAACGATATAAATCCCAAACTCATAAACTTCTATGTCGTCGTTAGAGACCACGTTGATGAACTAATTGAAGATGCAAAGAGACACAAAAATGAGAAGGAGTATTTCTACAAGGCTCGTGCTGAGTTTAATGAGATTGTCAGAAATGGATTCGAGATTCCGAATATTAGACTCGCAAGCCTGCTTTTGTACTTGAATAAAACTGCCTTCAATGGATTGTACCGAGAGAATAGGAAAGGGGAGTTCAATGTTCCATTTGGTAGATATAAAAACCCTAAGATAGTATATGAGGACCGGCTTAAAAGGGCCAGCGAAGTTTTAAGAAATCTCGATATTTACAACGAAGACTTCACTTATATATTGAGAGTTGCCAAGCCCGGAGACTTGGTTTATTTTGACCCTCCCTATCACCCTGTTTCAGAAACTGCCAGTTTTACTAGCTACTCGAAGGAAGATTTCAGCAAAAAAGACCAGGAGCGCCTTAGGGATGTCTGTCTTGAGCTCCATGAGAAAGGAGTTTACTTTATCTTGAGCAACTCCTATGTAAAGCCAGTTCGTGAGCTGTATGAGGGGATAGGGGGGTTTGAGATACTCAAGATCTACGCAAAGAGGCCAATAAACTCAAAAGCCGACCGCAGGGGTGAAATGCCAGAGATGCTTGTTACAAATGTTCCTATAGAATTGCGAGTGGGTCGTGAAAAAGCAAGGCTTATTGTTAACAACGGTAGATCGAGGACTTTAGTGGCTTCTAAGTCGCTTGTTGAGTATTTAACCGTTGCAGAGCGATCTACTTAAAAAGTCTTACCTTTTTTATTGATATTTGGTGAAGCTTGTGAAAGTAGATGATGTTTTTGGGATAGTTCAAAACCTAAGACCTGCAGAAATAAAGGAGACTAAAAAGACCCGTAGAGTTGTCAACGAAGGGGGAAGGATCCTGTTATATTCTGGCTCCAATGGGACCAAGGTCTACATTGTCAGGACGGACAAGATATGCCCAGGGGATTTCAAAGTTGTCCTCCAACCTAAGGGGAGAAAAGAATTTGCCCCAACACATGTCCGATTGTTCTTTGACTTGTATCTTAAGCGGATAAGTGATGAAAAACATGCGAAGGCTGTGTTTTTGGCATTTGAACGGATTAATCATGGGGAGGATATAAATAAGGTTCTAAACGACGTTCAGAGTATAAATTTCTCGATGGAACTCGATCCCTCTGATGTAACGGTTTTCTATGGTTCATTATTAATGGCCGAGCAAGATTGGAATTATGGTAACAGAGGGTGCAAAGAGAGCAAACTTGATCCTCCTCGAGAGTTTCTTATGCGGTTCATACGATGGATCGCACAGAGCGAATACGGTGATATAGACAAAATAATAACAACTGCCGTCCGGAATAGGCCAGCGCCGAAAAGATATGGTATTCCTCTTTTTGAGCTTTGGAGAAGTTAAACCATCCTACTTTCTCGGAATTTTTTGATTTCCTCTTTTTCTCCCGGTTTTCTAAACACGAACAGATGTTCATGTGCAATTAGATAGAAGTCCCTCTTCCTTGTTTTCCAGGGTTCGGTACCCCTCATATGATGCTGAACCTTGATAATGTCCTCCTTTAATACAAATCCAGCTTCCAAAAACACTTTCATGACTCTGAAGGCTATAGGAACGTAATGCCTATGCCGTCTAGTGTCTCCCATTAGGATCGCAGCATATTTTCCAGGTTTGAGCACCCTATAAAATTCCTCCGCAACTTTTTTCATTTCTGAAACGAACTCATCTATTGACTTGACGTTGGACAGATCTCCACTCACAAGAGAACGTGCTCTTTTTGTGTATCCAATGATATTGGCATAGGGGGGATGAGTAGCGATTAGATCTATGCTTTCGTCTTCAATTTTGTCTAATTTTCTAGCATCGCCCTGATAAAGGCGAATTTGAGGCTCCACCCACTCAATGCTCTCTTTTAGTCCGAGGTAGGAGCTTAGCGTAGGCTGTGCATCCTTATGTGGATCATACTCAAAATTTAAGCGATCCCATGCCACCATTAGAGCCTCATAATTTATGTCAACACCGATCCCATGTCGTCCTAAGAGTTTGCACTCTATCAGCGTTGTTCCGCTTCCTAAGAATGCATCTAGAACAACATCTCCCGGTTTTGTGTACTGTAATATCAGATTTCGTGGAACTTGTGGGGCCCAATTTCCTCTGTATCTCGCATTTGCATAATGGGTTGCCCATTTCCCACGTTCGGGGAAGCTCCAGACTGTTGTTGTTTCTAGTTTAAGATTCTGAGGCTGAAACGTTTTGATTGGAAGGGGCTTTCCGATCTCTATTCTTTGATTCTCTATAATGACATGATCGTGTTTTTTCACGAATTCTAGGTATTCATTGAAAGGAACTTCTCTCATGTTTGTTCCTCCATTGTTGTAGTTTGAATAGGTTTCTTATAACTTTCATCCAACCTCCTAAAAACCATGCGACTACATCATTTTGTGTTGTCATAATGATAAAAAGCAAAAAGATAACATATAGAGGCAACGAACCTCAAGAGGAAACGGGGGTTTAAGAAGACTCAAAGAGTACAAAGCCCGCTAAAACGCGAACTCCTCCACTGTGAAAGTTTCCATGACCCTCTCAAAGTCGTGCTCGGGGGCGTAGGTGAAGCCGCACTTGGGGCACTTCAAAACACCGTTCTCCTCGTGAAGGGGCGAGAAGCAAACGGGACAGCGGTACTCCTCGCGGTGGAACCTCTCGTAGACCTCATCGCGCATAACTATGAGGTTAAGCTCGGCCTCCCAATCCTCGTGGAGCATGCCCCAGTAGGGGGTTTCAACCGGGTAGAAGTCCTCAAGAACCAGCGCGTTTATTCCGATTCCCCTGACTCCGGGAGGGAGCTTTCCGGTCGGCTCGATTGAAACCACATACTGGTCGTAGAACTCTATGTGCTCGGCCCGGACGGTCAAACCGCGGGACAGTTTTGAACGGAGGGGTATGAGTTGGAGAAAGAGGCCCTCCTTCTCAACGTCCCAGCTCGCACTTATCGAGGTGCTTCCCCTCGTGAAAAACTGGGTTATGAAGCGGTCGTCGCGCCCCTCACCCGTGAGATGAAACCCCAGCTTACCCATCGCGCGGGAGATGAAGTTGGGCCTGGGGAGTTTCTGATAGTTGATCATATACTCCCCTATCCAGCCGGCGAGCGGCATGGAGTAGCCAACGAAGGCCTGCCTCTGGACGCGCAGGTATGCCACACTGGGGAGGAGCTTGAACTGGTCCGACATCGGTGGGAGAAACGGCGTTATAGTATATATGCTTAACGGAATTCGAACCAAAACAAAAGCTAAAGGTTGACCGGGCGTTTTCACGAGCCGAAGAACTCGTCCAGACTGATGCCCCTGCCCTTCTTCTTTTTGGACTTCTCACCTGCCTTCCTGCCGGACCCCTTCCCGGTGCGCCTGGTACCATTCCCTTCCGTCTTTCCATTAGAGTCTCCCGTGGAGGAGTTCTCTTTTTTGGACTCTGGCTTTTTGGCCGCGGAAGTGCTTGATTTTCCGTTCTTGCCGTTGAAGTCATCGAGGTAGCCGTTCTTGCCGTTGGAGTGTCCGGTTCTCTCCTTTACCATCTTCTCACAGACGTCGGCTGAGAAGCCCATAAGGGTGCGCTGCCGCTCCGGAAAGACGTTCTCAAAGAGCGTCTTGATGTCCTTCTCCGTTATGCATATCCTCTGCCTCGTGTAGTCCTTGACTCTGTACTTCGAGACCAGCATCTTGGCAGTGGACATGTACTTCTCAACGGCGCCCTTGCTGACGGTCAGGACGATCTTGCCCCCGCACTTGGGGCACTTTCCTGTGAGCGGGGGTGTGCGGTACTTGGTGTTGCACTTCACGCAGCGGAACTCCTGCCTCGTGAAGCTCCTTAGGTTGCCGCGGAGGTCGGGGATGATGTGGGAGTTGAGGATAGTTTCGGCAACATGATGCTCGTCCACTGCTCTTATGCGCTCGGCCAAAGCGAGCTGTCTGGCGACCTTTTCTTCCATATCGCCGAGCTGTTTGTATAGGCTCATCTTTGGCCCTAAGCCGATATCATCCGTATCGTGGGTGAACTTTATTCCCTCGTACATCTCCGGCTTCCCGAGCCTGTCCTCGACGCGCTCGATGAACTTTATCGACTTCGGGGACTGAAGCTCGTATGTGGCCGTGTAGAATTCCAGGGGGTAGTAGCGGACGACGTCCATGTTGTGGACCTCGCTGTCAACCTCGCGCGGGTCAAGTCTCGTCGTAACGACCAGTGGCGCGTCCATCTTTCCGCCGCGCTTCTCTGGTAGGTAGTACTTGCTGAAGTTGAGTAGTGCATCCAGGAGGAGCATAACGGCATCTTCGTCTCCGTCACAATTGCGCCTCTTCGCGGCGTGGAAGTAGGGGTGGGCGTAGCCGACCAGAACATCGGAGAAGCCGATTATCCTCCCGACGGTTCCGGCGGAGGTGTGCGGGGCGAGACCTATCACGAGGTGGCCGACGAGGTCTTCCATCTTCTCGGCGTTGTAGAAGCGAGGCAGGCCGTAGAACTTCTCCAGGAGGTCGTCTATAAAGCGGGCCACTTTGAGGAGGTATTTTCCAGCCTCGTAGGGAAGGATTACGTCCTGGACTCTGAGCTCCAGTATCTGGTCGTCCCGCTCAAGGGGCTTGCCTTCAAAGTCATGGGTATATCCAAGCTCCCTGAGCTTCTCAACGCTCGTGCCAATTTCCTTTGGCTTGAAGTGAGTTATCGGCGCGTCTGTAGCGTCAAAACGGATTGTGCCGTCTTTGAAGACGTAGACGTCGTTCTTCGCCCTGAGGAGACCCTTCTCCAGCGGTTCGGCCATCTTGTAGCCGGAGGTCATACCCTGGACGCCCTTCAGCCTGTCGATGCCATAAACCTTCACGTTGTCCATGGCCTGGCGGAGGAGTTCAGACGGCTTTATGGTTCTCCTCGCATAGGGGACAAGCTCTGCATCACACTTGGGACACTTAAAGCCGAACTCCTTTGCCTGGCTCTCAGGATAATCGGCGTTACACTTGGGGCAGTGCCAGAGGAGTTCTTTCCTCGTTCCACAGACTGGGCAGATGTGCTCCGGACCGGTATGACCGCAGTTCGGGCACTTAAAGAACGCGATCTCCACGCTGGTTACCTTCCCCTCCTCGGCGGCCTTCTTGATGTCTCTACTTGAGCCGCCCGCGAGGCCTATCGGGAAGAGAACCTGAACCGGGGGCTTCATCCTCCTCTCCTTGGCCTTCTCGGGGCGGCCCATGCGAGCGCCTATCCAGCTTATCCCCCTGTCGCGGAGCTTTATCCGGTTGTTCTCGTTGATTATGTCAATGACAGTAAAGAATGGCTTTGCCTTGAACTCCCACTCGAGGTTGCCGAGCGGGGTAAGCAGGGCCGCGGCCCAGGGGTAGTCGATTACGATGACCTTCCTCCTGTCCTCGGTGCGCTCGAGCCTGTGCGGAAGGCCCAAAAGCTCAAGGTAGCGCTTGATCTTGGCGTCGTTGTCGAGGACGACTTTCCTGGCGAACTTGTTATTCCTGGACTCGTCCCACTCGATTTGAGCGTTCACCAGTGCCCTCTGGAGTTCCTCAACTTCCTCCGGCTGCAGAGTGTTCCAGAAGAGGGTGTAGTACGGGTGGAACGGTATGTCAAGAACCTTCGAGAGGTGTATGGCAGTCTCAATATCCGGCCTAACGCGCAGCGGATCGCGGAGGAGCTTCCAGAGGAAATCGGGGTCGACCTCGATGTATTCGGCCGCCTCTTCAACCGCCTCGCGCGGGTTTTCGGCGAATGGTTCAAGCTCGACCTCGTAGGTGTCCGCTACCCCCTTAACAAGCTCCTGAACCCACCATTCCTCGACGTAGTTCGCTGGAAGGAGAGTCTGGTTGTTCTCGACGAAGTCACCGAAGTTCACAAGGGCATCGCCCACGTAGAGTATCTCATCGAGCTCGTTTCTCACCTTCAGGGCCGTCTCGTAGTCGTCCACCTTAACCACGGAGCCGTTCTTGAGCTTCACGATCGGCCCCTCAACTGTGGTCACCGGAGTCGTAATGCAGCCTTTACCCGGCCTCTCTGTCTTCATCTGCGTTCCAATCGCTATGAACTCGTCGAGGAGGAGCATGGTCGCCGGGTTGACGCTCCAGGTGGCGAAGCCGCTGACGCGGGAGCGGCCATAACGAAGGCGGAAGCCGCCGTTGGTTGAAGGTTCGGCGAAGAGAGGCCTGCCGCCGATTATCTCCTTTGTGTATTTCTTGTTGGGCGCGATGTTGGCCTTAAAGCGCTCGTAAAGCTCGTAGTAGAAGCCCTTCTCGACCTTTTCCGCCACTTTATCTTTACCCGTCTCTTCGGCCTTGGAATCCGCGGAGGGTTGCTCTTCCTTTGCGGACTTACCCTTCTCCTTTGCCTCAACGAACTCCTTAATCCACTCCCAACCGTCGATGCCCATCTTGTCGATGTACTTGATGAGCTTCTTGGCTTTCTGGAGAACTCCTTCCGCCATAACGAGAACGGCGCCGCCGCGAATGTGGTTTGTCTCAATGCCGGGGATGTTTCTGTGGGAGACCTCAACCTTGTCCGTTTCCTCACCCGTTATCTCGATTGGGATATTCCTCATAGCGAGTTTTACTTCCTCCGCCTCAGGATGATACTGGAGACGGGAGACGGCACGGTGATAGAGATCAACCTCCTCAACCATTCTCTCAACGTGCTCCTCGCTCGGCTTGAACCTGTCAAGACCGAGTTTCTTCCTAACGTAGTCACCCACGAGAACGCTGAGAGCCTGCGCAGTCCCTCCAGAGCTCCTTATCGGCCCGGCGTAGTAGAGGGCGAGGTACTCGGAGTTATCTGCCCATGAGTTGCGCTTGATTTTAACATCAGCGATACCCTCAAGCGGGGCGGAAACGATTCCCTCGGTGAGGATTGCGAGGGCAGTTCTAACCGACTGCTCCGCGTACTTCTCCTTGCTCCCGAGGTCGCCGAACTTCCCGTCGATTATCTCATCGACGATTTTGAGGGAGGCAAGTTCCTTCCCGTACTCCTTCACCAGGGCCCTTATCCTGGGGGCAACACCCTTAGGCCCAACGAGGCTCTCAACACGGCCGGCCATGTCCGTTGCCTGGGGAACCTCTATCTCAAGACTCGGATCCTTACCCTGAGAGCGGGCCTTTCTCGCAAGCTCGTAGGCCCTGTCTATCTCGCGCTGAAGCGACTCAAAGTAGGCCCTCATCTCCGGTGAGTATATCTCCTCGCTCATTCAAACCCCCTCGCAGAACTGATCAAACCTGACGACGGCCCTCAGACGGGCGGTCTCCACGTCTATTATCGGAACCCTCGCGGGAGTTGGCACGATGTTCACCATCTTCTGGAACTCTGTCTGGGCCTGCCAGGTACCGCTGTTAAGCAGAAAAACACCGTTGTATATCCTGTAATCCATTACGTGGACGTGTCCCGTCTGAAAGAGGTCCGGAACGGATTCTATCACGAGCAAATCCTCCGGGTCCGGGGCTATGGGGACCTTGCCTCCAAATGTGGGTGCGAGGTGGCGGAGTTTGAGGAGGTCCAGCATGGCCTCGGCGGGCCTGTGGTGGCTCCGGTTTGGGATCTCATTGACAACGTCCTCGATTCCCCTCCCGTGGGCAATGAGGAAGTCCCTTCCATGGAGCCGTATCACAGCGGGGTTGCTTATTATCGTGGCGTTCTTGAGCCTGTACAGCGGGCGTGCGTACTCCTCATAGAACCCAGGCTGTGGAAGAGCGGTCCTGGCTGCATCGTGGTTTCCGGGCCCGATGAACATGTGAATGTGCCGCGGGACGTTCTTAAGGAGGTTGGCAAAGGCCTCGTACTGGTCGAAGATGTCCGGGATGGCAAGTTCATCGTACTGGCCTGGGTAGATGCCAACCCCATCCACCACGTCACCGCCGAATATTATGTACTTGATCCTGCTAACCAGCTCGGCGTGGGCATCGTTCTCAACGTCCCCGTTCAGCCAGTCGAGGAACTTGAAAAATGCCTCCTCGCAGAACTTGTTGGAACCAACGTGGATGTCGCTGAGGAGGATTGCGTAGACCTTCTCTTTGAGGGGGGGCTTGTTCCTCTTGAAGCGTGGGACGTCAGGGATGAATATCCTGTCCGCGAATATCATTCCCCTTCCGGAGTAGCGGCCACGGACTGCGATTACTGCGTTGTGCATCAGGTTCATTACAAGCTTTGAATCCTCCCGCTCACGGTTTATGAAGACCTTAACGCGCCCCGTAGTGTCCTCAAGCTCTAGAACGTAGCCCTTGGCGGTTTCCCTCTTGTCATTCACCATGCCCACGATGGTCACGTCCCCCTCCGAGCGGACGTAGCTGAGCTTTCCGATATCGATTATGCCCCCTATCTCAGGATTTTCGCGGAGAATGGAACGCATCTTACGCAGGCGGGAGCGGAAGAAGGAGCGGTATGAAGCGACCAGAAACTCCCCTTCTTTCCCCGCGGCGTTCTTGGCCCTGGGAGGACTGAACTTAACGTTCTTCACATCAAAAACAACCCTGGCATCCTCCGGGATCTCCGCGGCCCGGTACGTGAAGCCCTCCTTCGGGGCAATGGTTATGTCGTCGTAGACGCTGTAGGTCTTTCCGGTATCTTCGGGGACTTCTTCCTCGATGTACTTCACCGGAACCCCATAGTCGCCGTATATAACCGGCCGGGTATCGCCGTTTCCGTTTTCATATTCAGAATAGGCATCGTATTCGTCTTCAGGCGTTGAAACGGCCTCGACTACCTCGTCTGGATCACCATCAAAGGAAGGCTCCATTTCCACTGGAAGCCCTTCTGAGGATGCCTGGAGACCCTCTAACTCCGCCGTCTCCGAAGAATCTTCGACAACGGGAGTTCCAGTGGAAACCGAACTCCCCCCCTCAGAAACGGAGGCGTCCAAAGAGTTTATTTTGGGATAACTAGTGGGTTCTACCCCCGTTTCAACATCAGTTCCAGTGGAAATATAACTCGTTTCACCGGGCAGTTTTTCGGGATACGATTCCACTGTATCCTTCTCTGAATTGGAAGTCTGGGCTTTAGATCCAAGCTCTTCGGAAGAACGGGCAACCATATTATCCAATCTAAATTCAGAGGGTTTAGAGGGCTCAATCTCTTTGGGGATTCCAGTGGAAATCAAGCCCTTCCCGCGCAGGAATTCCTCTGCAATGGAAGCGTCGATGATGAACGTTCCCTTAGATTTGGCGAACTTTATGAGTTCAGCCAGGCTGAATGAGCTCTCATAGTGTGGTTCAAGAAGATAGTAGGCGGGGGGTGTTATGAGATAATTGTTCTTTAAGAGGTCTTCAACAAGCATCACACCAGCCTCCTCTGGCCGGAGAGGTTTAGGGTGAGCAGGGGCCTGAGCTGATCGTCGGCGCCGAATATCTTCTTCACTTTGTGGGGGGTAACGTTCAGCCTTATCTCCTTTGTTCTGCCATAACGGCCCTTGCTGACCACCTTGGCGTTGATGATTCCAAGCATGTCCAGCTCGTTTATGAGATCACTGACGCGCCGCTGGGTCAGGGGCTCGATGTCAAGGTAGTCACACACCTTTTTGTAAACGGAATAGACATCGCCGGTGTTGGCAGGGAGCTCCCCGTTCTCATCCAGGAGAACAACAGAGTAGAGGAGAATCTTGGAGTGGAGTGGGAGAGTTTTGATGACCTCTTCCATCGTGTCCTGCTCTATCTTATCCTGAGCGAGTCTCACGTGGTGCTCAGTCACCTTGCTTGCCCCCTCGCGCTCGGCGATCTCGCCGGCAACACGAAGGAGATCCAAAGCGCGTCTCGCATCGCCGTGCTCCCTGGCCGCCAGGGCGGCACAGAGCGGAACAACCGCGTCGTCGAGAACCCCTTCGTTGAATGCGTCCCTGGCACGCTGCATAAGGATGTCCCTGAGCTGGTTGGCATCGTATGGCGGAAATACCACCTCCTCCTCGCTCAGGCTCGAAAGGACACGCGCATCCAGGTACTCCTTGAACTTAAGGTCGTTGGAGATGCCGATTATGCTAACTTTGGCCCTCCCCAGCTCGGTATTTATCCTCGTGAGGGAGTAGAGTATGTCGTCACCGCTCTTCTTTATGAGTTTGTCTATCTCGTCCAAGACGATGATGACGAAGCGCTCCCTCGCGTCGATAACCTCCCTGAGGCGGGCGTAAACTTCGTCAGTGGGCCAGCCAACGAGGGGAACCTCAACGCCGCTCTCTCCTTTAAAGTAGTTAACTATGTTGGCGAGAACACGGTACTGAGTGTCAACAATCTCACAGTTGATGTAGATTACCTCCACCGGAACCTGGTACTTCTCGGAGATCCTCTTCAACTCCTCGGTGACGAACTTTATGGTGACGGTCTTACCGGTTCCGGTCTTTCCGTAGACAAAAACGTTGGATGGGGTCTCACCGCGGAGAACGGGAACGAGTATGTGGGCCAGCTCCTCAATCTGTTCTTTTCGATGGGGAAGCTCCTTCGGGGTGTAGCTGTGGCGCAGAACCTCTTTATTTTTGAATATTTTCTTGGCGTGAAGGTACTTCTCGAAGATTGAGCCCAGGTAATCGTTCATGGCTATCACCGATTTCATCTCCAGTGGAAATGAAACTCCCCCCGTTCCCATTAGCAATATTTATTGTAATATTTCAAACATTTCAAGCCAAATTTACCAAATATACTCCTATATCCACTAAATCTACTTATTAACATACCATTATGGTGTAGATTTTCCAGAGGAACCACCCGACACACTGGAAACCAAAGCTTAGTCTCATCATGGGTTTATATCCTTTGCTGGTCATGAAATTGTCCAACTTGAGATCAGGAAAATCCAAAGTTACCACTGCTCCACCCGCATACATGGACATAAAATCCAGTTCCAAAGGAAACAGAAGGGCAAACCTGCACCGGTCCAATGGAAATCGAGATGGTCGAATGAACAAGAATGTTCATCATATTTTACATTAGTAAATAAAATTTTGAGGAGCACTCTGTTTCCAGTGAAAGGAGAATGAACATAAATGTTCGTAAAAGAAGATACATTAATGATCTCCTATATTCATTTTAGTTAAACAATTCATTTTGTCAAAAGCTAAAAGTTAAACGAAAATAACCCCCCTGGGGCCTTTGTTTCCAGTGGAACCGGCTTCCGGCTACACCTATGTTCCCTCTTGAAACCTAGTGAAAACACTCCCACTTTTTCAGCGTTGTTCTATTTTAATATGTTTCTATGAACAATATTCAAATAATGAGGAAAATAAGCCAAAGAATATACTTAATGTTCAAAAACTAACAATTTAACTGAACTATCACCATGTTTACGGAGGCAAAATTTCCTTAATCATCTTTTTACATTATCTACTGCTATAGAACCCGTCCATTTCCGAATCCGGATTCCAGTGGAAATGAAACTCTGGGGGGTCTTTTCGATTTCCATCGAAACGGAACTTAAAAGCAGTACCCCGGAATCTTTAAAGACGATTTCACACCTTCGTGTGCCGACTTCTCAAAGTTGGAACCACTTTCAGCGGGAGCAGGTTGCCTTTTCCTTTGACCGCTCTCTCCCTTTAAGAAGGAGGGGTCGGAACGTAGCGGTTTTGAAAGGCCCAACCTTGGTGGCCTGCCCTCTATGAAAGTCCTCAGGGGACTGCATGCTGGAAAGCTCTGGGCTCACCCTGTTCAAGATGATCCGATTCCAAACGGGGCCAGTGTGGTTGCAATAAAGCGTTTTTCTGCCTTTAATAATTGATTTATGTTTTAATTTTTCTTGTTTGCATTTGTTGGGCTGGTAGGTGTCTTTTTACCTTCAACGAAAAAGTATTTAACCTCCGAATTTCTCACATTTTTAGAGCGAAAATGGGTGATACGCATGGCCAGGAAGAAATCCTCCAAGGATGAAATTAAAGAGCTTGAGGAGTTTGAGGAACTCGATATAACCGAGGAGGAACCCGCTCCGGCGACACACTCATCCGAGAAAAAAGCCGTGACCCTTGAGGACCTCCCGGGGGTTGGGCCCGCTACTGCTGAGAAGCTTCGGGACGCTGGCTATGACACAGTGGAGGCTATAGCTGTCGCTTCCCCCCTTGAGCTAAAGGAGATAGCTGGCATAAGCGAGGGAGCCGCGCTTAAGATAATCCAGGCTGCACGGGAAGCCGCTAACATCGGCACCTTTATGCGCGCGGACGAGTACATGAAGAAGAGAACTTCCATAGGGAAGCTTTCCACTGGAAGCAAGAGCCTCGACAAGCTCCTCGGCGGTGGGATTGAAACGCAGGCTATAACGGAAGTATTCGGAGAATTCGGCTCGGGTAAGACTCAGCTTGCTCACACGCTCTCGGTAATGGTTCAAAAGCCTCCTGAAGAGGGGGGCCTGGGTGGTTCCGTCGTCTGGATCGACACTGAGAACACCTTCCGGCCTGAGAGGATAAAGCAAATCGCCGAGAACCGTGATATGGACCCTGAGGAAGTCCTGAAGAACATCTACGTCGCTCGCGCCTTCAACAGCAACCACCAGATGCTCCTTGTTGAGAAGGCGGAGGAAATAATAAAGGAGCGGGTCGAGAGCGACAGGCCCGTTAAGCTCCTCATAGTGGATTCGCTCATGGCCCACTTCAGGAGTGAGTACGTTGGCAGGGGCACCCTGGCAGAGCGGCAGCAGAAGCTGGCCAAGCATCTCTCTGACCTCCATCGCCTGGCAGACCTTTACGACATAGCGGTTTTCGTAACCAACCAGGTCCAGGCCAAGCCCGATGCTTTCTTCGGCGATCCGACCAGACCCATCGGTGGAAACATCCTCGCCCACAGCGCCACTTTTAGGATATACCTGCGCAAGGGAAGGCAGGGCAAGCGCGTGGCCCGTTTGATAGACAGTCCCTATCTGCCCGAAGGTGAGGCCATATTCAGGATCACCGAAAAGGGCGTTGAGGACTGATTTACTCTTCTTTCTTTTAGTTGGGGCGCGGTACCGCCTGCTTCATCCCTCACTGGAATATGCTTTTGTGCTCTCTTGTTCTTTGCTTTTACATCCCACTCTTTTGGTCTGTTCTCATCGTTTTGATACGGGTAGAAAGTTGGAAATCCTACGAAAAAAAAACGTTATCAACTTAAACTTATAAAAGGAAAAAATTTATATATGGAGATTGTCTACCCTCCTTGACCAACTGGTTAGGTGGTGGCCATGAACTGGAGAAAGGCGACGCCCGGCGTGTTTCTGATCTTTATGGTGTTGAGTCTGCAGTTGATTGCGGCTCCGCAGGCTATGGCGATGGGCACTAGCAACGCCAGCATTACCTTCCGCAGGGTAGTTGTTGCCTGGTACGATGGGAAGGGCAGGCTTCAGATGAACGTTACGGCGGTGAATGCAACATTAAACCTCACTAATTTGACGCATTCTCCTTGCGCCTGCCAGAACGCCAGTTCCTGCGGTGCTTTTAACGCGAGCGCTCACGTCAATGTTTCGATAATCACTCTGTACAACATGACAAGGAAACATGAGCAGCTGTTGTTTATCAAGGTTACTGCCTACAACGCCACCTTTAACTACACCATGTACAATCTTGTTTATAGAGCCGAGAGGAGTCAGTATAATTTTACGCTAATTACGAAAATCTTGACGGATTCCGAAACTGGGAAGTACGGGGCTTTTGTTACTGGAATGAACATCGCCCCTGATGATAAGAACCGGGCAGTTCCTGTTGGGGATACTGTATTGGTACTTGGCAATCTCACGCTTTCAGATTACTACTGGACTCTGAATAAGGTTCTCATGAAGCTTAGAAAGCATGATGAGACGAGGTGGATTTGGGGCAGGAGTGCTCGCGAGTTGGGACACTTATCGCACTTGATAAGACATAAACTGCCAGAGTACAATGGAGAGGCAAAGTTGGGATACACTATAGTCATCGATAACTACTCAGCGTGTGTTCATCTCTGCGACCTGTCATGTACTGGACTTTTTACCCTTGCCTGTATAGCCGCAGCGGGGAGTAGTGGAGGAGTGCTTTCATGGATTTGCCTTGCAGGAGGATTTATATGCTCAAGTGTTTGTGACGTTATGTGTGGACAAGGTGCTAGTAGTATCCTTGTAGGGGGATCTTGCTCTACCATATGCTCTGAGGGACTAAAGAAAGCTTGTGCGAGTAGATGTGGAATATTAGGAAGCGTTTGCGCGGATGCCTGTGGGGCAGTTTTGGCTCCCATACTTTGTCCCCAACTCTGTGATGTTGTATTGCCGTATATTAAAGACCATCTTTAACTTTAAATAATCAATTTAATTTTTTTAACTTTAACAATTACCCTCTATGACTCGGGGGCGAGGAGGGACTCAAATGAAGTCTGGAAAGCGTCTGTTGGTGGAAGCCATCTTGGTTCCTCTGATGCTGTGGATTTTTATGTGGATGTTATTCTATATCCATCCTCCTCACGACATTAGCCGTGAAGATTTCAACGCTTCTTGGTTGGTAGTTACTATAGTTTCTTATTTTATGGTCATGATTGTTGTTCTTCTCCTTGTTAGAAGACTGCTGAGAAAAGCTGGATATCAGTTTGAATTAAGGGAGCTATTCCGGGTTTTAGATAGGGCTGATCCGAAAATTATTGGCGACTCAATAGGGGATATCTTCACCATTGTTGTACTTTGGGGTGCCTTTAGCACAGGGGTTCTTGCGTTGGGGCTTAGAAAAGGCATAATTTTTACTGTGAGATTTTATCTGGTTTTTATTGTTGTAATTCTTTTGCTGATGATTTGTGTGGTAGTTGTGGTTATAGATTTACCTCTAATACTTTACGAGATTCTGACTGGAAAACGACTTTTGGATGGATTTAAAGGAAAC
The DNA here is from genome assembly GCA_027075325.1 of Thermococcus sp. Classification (GTDB taxonomy): domain Archaea; phylum Methanobacteriota_B; class Thermococci; order Thermococcales; family Thermococcaceae; genus Thermococcus. Next base: position 64,014 of record JALTBN010000060.1, read on the forward strand.
CTAATAATTTCACTAATTTCTGGAGGCTTTTTAATCTTTTCAAGTTTAATAGCCACGAATCTTGGGTTTTCAGGAATTGCAATAATATACCCTCTTTTGAAACTTTATATGAACAGAGACCTATATAAGAACCTTCTGTTGCTTTCTGCTCTGAACTCTCTTTACGGCCTTGTCGGAATTCTGATCCTGCCTCAGAGGAGACGGCTTGGCCTCTTAACTCTCCTAGTGATTGCCTTGGCTCTTATTCCCTTTGTGATAAAGGTTTTTATCCAATTGAACTCATTGTAGTTCGGATTTAACAAAAATCCCGGTGGTTCCATGAAGAGGAAGATCCTCCTTGAGATGGTCGTTTATCCCCTGGCCCTTGGCATTCCTCTATTTGCCCTCATCTGGGTAAAACATGGTGGCATGACAATTGAATGGGCCATTGAAGTGGCCGTTCTCTTTAGCCTAATGGTGGGTTCAATGGTCTTCTTCCTCGCCCGCATTCTGGAGAAGCACGGGTACAGCAGGAGGGACATCAAGCGAATTGACGAGATTCTTGAGGAGCACTGGAATGAACCGTGGGATTCAGGATACCTAAAGTACGACGTACAGCACTACATTGTATATCACCTCGTTCTATGGGGATTCCTCAGCGTTGCCCTTCTGGAGTTTCGAAGTATTTCCCTGGTCATTGTGGCGTTCATTGGTCTAGTTTTTCTCTTGCTGATGATTTATCCGATTGCCACCACGATGGGGGTGTGGATCTTGGCGCTTCCTCTTTACTTCCTTGGGGATAAGAGGTCAGAGGATGCCTTTGAGTTCATTGGTAAAACGTCTCTTGTCTCAACCCTTGAGATTCTCGTTATCTGGGCCGTTTCCTCTTACGTTTCAACCAAAAACTACCCGGAAGACGTTCTGAGAATGTTTAATGCAGTGGTTAGGAACGCCGAGGGGTTTTTGATTCTCTCAATCTTAAACACTCTCTTCGGATTTCTGGGGGTTTATCTCTCGCGCGGGAGTGGGAGGAGAGTTCTCGCGATTGTTTTGCTTTCACTTGCAGTGGCTATGCTCTTTGTAGTCTGGAGCATTGTTAAAATCTAAATCTGCAGGAGGCGTTGGAAATGAAGCCCGGGAGGAAGCTGGTGCTGGAAGCTGTGCCGGTCCCGTTGATGATTGTTGTGGCCTTTTGGGGACTGTTCTATTTTCGTCCACGTGTTCCATCTCAGAAGATGAATATCACAATTTCGGGACTGATAACTGCGGTCGTTTCCTTCTTCATCGCGCTTGTTATGGCCTTTTCCTGCTCAAAAAACGATTGGGGAAGGAGCACAATTCCAGATTTATGTTTAGGGACCTTTCGGGCGTTATTGATAAGACTGACCTAAAGATTATTCAGGACTCTGCAGGGGATATAGTTTTTGTAATTCTGATGTGGGGTTCCCTCAGTACCGCCATCGTGGGTATAGGCTTTGAGAGGGGCATTGTTTACGTTTTCAACTTGGCCATGACATGCGTGATGATTTGCTTTCCAGTATTTTTGGCGGTGGGCGTTCTGTTTATTGACTTTCCCCTCATCCTCTACGCTCGTTTTGTCGGGAAGGACTCCTCGCAGGGTTCCAGGGAGATACTCCTCGGCTCGCTGGTTTCCATCTTTTTCCTGGTTGCGGTGGGTCTTTATACCGGCAACCTTACCTTTTATGAGAACTTTCTCCTGCTCTCTAGCTTGAACGCCCTCTACAGTCCCGTTGGGCTGGTTTTATATCCTAAAAATCAGAAACTAGGACTCTGCTTCTTCCGCCCATTCTCGTGCCCATTGCCTACATCCTGCTCATGGTGTTCATTCAGGCTCCCGGCTGAATGGAAATAGTTTTTATAGCCACCTTCTAACTTCCTTCCATGCCCAAGGTCGAGGTCAAAATCAACCCGTCTCCTGAGGAAATAAAGCGTTTGGTGGATTTGGCATTCTCCTCCGAGGCTTTGCTGACGATTTTTGCCCGCTGCAGGGTTCACTACGATGGCAGAGCCAAGAGCGAGTTGGGTCCGGGGGATAGGGTCATACTCGTTAAGCCGGATGGCTCTTTTCTTATCCATCAGAACAAGAAGAGGGAACCCGTTAACTGGCAGCCTCCGGGGAGCAGGGCCCATCTTGAGCTGCGGGACAAACCGGTCTTAGTCTCTGTCAGACGGAAGCCCAGGGAGACGCTTGAGGTGGAGCTTGAGGAAGTATACATGGTATCCGTCTTCGGGGCGGAGGACTACGAGGAGCTTTCTCTCACCGGAAGCGAGGCGGAGATGGCCGAGCTGATCTTTCGGAACCCTGAAATAATCGAGCCCGGCTTCAGGCCCCTCTTCCGTGAGAAGCAGATAAAGCACGGTATCGTGGACATCCTGGGGCAGGATGGGGAGGGCAACATCGTTGTTCTTGAGCTCAAAAGGAGAAAAGCTGAGCTCCACGCTGTCAGTCAGCTAAAGCGCTATGTTGAGGCCCTTCGCGAGGAGTACGGCGAGGGGGTGAGGGGGATCCTGGTTGCTCCGGCCCTGACCTCTGGGGCTGAGAGGTTGCTTCGCGACGAAGGTCTTGAGTTTAGGAAGGTCGAGCCTCCCAAGCGGAGTAACAGAAGACGGGGGAGACAGGCAACGCTCTTTTAACCCATCGCCATCTCGTGCGTCATCATCCGCCTGACCTCCGCAACCGTTATGGTGTTCCTCTCCTTAACCTCCACGATGCGGCCGAGGCCGAGGAGGTGGAGCTGGACCCTGCAGACTGTTACTTCTCTCTCGTCGCTCTCTTCCCACGGAACGCGGGTATCCATCACTTCCTTCTTCATGAGTTCGGCTATTAATCCTTCCGTCCCGCTCCTCAAGTCGCCGAATGGCTCGTAAGCCAGGAACACCCGTTTACTCTCTTTTTCCGCCCTCTCCACTGCATAGATGTTCCGGGCGCTCCTGAGTTCTACTGTCATGTATGGGTTCCTGCGCAGGTCGTCAAGGACCCTCCGGGCTATTCCAGCGAGTACCACCGCCTCCATGCTCTCACCTCACAGATAGATGTTCTCATACTGTTTCTGGGCCCTCTGTCTTGCCTGCTCCATCTGTTCATGCATCCTCCTGAGTTGCTCCTCTATTATACGCGCCTCCTGGAGGAGGGGCTCCGTTGAGACCTCCAGCGGGAGAATACCTTTTATCGTTTCTATGACCTTTGCAGCGGCTTTTGGGTCTGGTCTATCACCGAAAGTCTCCCCTAAGAGGACGTAGGCATCCAACCCCTTTTTTCTGGCCTCCCACAGGAGCTGGCCGCTCATGCCCATTATGGAGCCGTACTGGAGTATCTTAACCCCGGCGTTTTCCAGCTCCCGGTTGAGCTCTTTTCTTGCTCCAACCCCCCAGACATCGAGCTCCTCTTTGAACATACCTGTGCCGATTCCACCGATGGATATGACCTTCTTTGCACGGTTTCTCTTGAGGTACGCCGCCAGCTCCCTCGCTATCTCTGTCACCAGCGTTGGCGTGACGTAGATATCGGCCACAGCCACGATGAGGTTGTCCTTTCCGTAGAACCTTAGCGGCGGTGCGGGTTCCCCTTCGAGTACCAGTGCCATAGGTGGCAGGAACGGGCTTTCCACGTGCCCTATGAGCTCCATGTCGAGTTCCTTCGCCAGGAAGTTGCCCGCTATATGGCCCACGAGCCCTATCCCGGGGTATCCCTCTATCAGGACGGGTTCATTAATGTCCGGGAGTACGAGTTCTACCGGCTTGTTTTCCATCCTCCCACCTCATATGAAACTTTAGTTTCTAAAGGTTATTAAATTTTCGGAGTTCCATTTCCACTGGAAAGGCAACCCTTAAATAACTCTGCTTCTATTTTTACAGGGTGATGTCTATGGTGAAGATCGGTATCATCGGTGGTTCTGGAGTTTACGGTGTCTTCGAGCCCAAGGAGACGGTGAAAGTTCACACCCCCTATGGCAGGCCTTCGGCTCCAGTGGAAATAGGCGAAATTGAAGGCGTTGAGGTTGCCTTCATCCCGAGGCACGGCAAACACCACGAGTTCCCGCCGCACGAGGTTCCTTACAGGGCAAACATCTGGGCGCTCCACGAGCTTGGCGTTGAGCGCGTTATAGGCGTTACAGCGGTTGGCTCGCTCCGAGAGGAGTACAAGCCGGGTGACATCGTGGTAACCGACCAGTTCATCGACTTCACGAAGAAGAGGGAGTACACCTTCTACAACGGTCCTAAAGTGGCCCACGTGAGCATGGCCGACCCATTCTGCCCCGAGCTGAGGAGGATATTCTACGAAACGGCCAAAGAGCTGGGCTTTTCTGTGCACGAGAAAGGTACGTACGTCTGCATCGAGGGGCCGCGCTTCTCTACGAGGGCCGAGAGCTTCATGTTCAGACAGTTCGCTCACATCATTGGAATGACCCTCGTCCCGGAGATAAACCTGGCGCGTGAGCTTGGAATGTGCCACGCCAACATCGCAACGGTTACGGACTACGACGTCTGGGCCGACAAGCCGGTCGACGCTCAGGAGGTCATCAGGGTTATGGCAGAGAACAACGCCAAGGTCCAGGAGCTTCTCGGGAAGGCCGTTCCGAAAATCCCCGAGGAGAGGGGCTGCGGCTGCGCGGATGTTCTGAAGAGCATGTTCGTCTAACTCTTCTCCCCAACCTTTTTAACTTCCACCGGAAACACACCTCTTTAAAGGGGTGATGCTCATGAGCATTCTCATTAAGAACGGACGCGTTATCTATGGAGAGAGCCTCGACGTTGTAAATGCCGATGTCCTGATAGAAGGCAATAGAATCGTCAAAGTTGGAAAAGGGATAAATGAAGCCGCTGACACTGTGATAGACGCCAAGGGGAGGGTCGTTTCCCCCGGATTTGTTAATCTTCACACCCACTCCCCAATGGGCCTCCTCCGGGGTCTCGCTGACGATCTTCCGCTGATGGACTGGCTCCAGAACCACATCTGGCCCAGGGAGGCTAAGCTCACCCCGGAGTATATTAAAGTTGGAGCGTATCTCGGCGCCCTTGAGATGATCAGGAGCGGGACGACTACCTTCCTGGATATGTATTTCCAGATGGACAAAGTGGCTGAGGCCGTCCTCGAAGCTGGCCTGAGGGGCTACCTCTCCTACGGGATGATTGACCTCGGGGACCCTGACAAGACGGATAAAGAGGTAAAAGAGGCCCTCCGCGAGATGGAGGCGATAGAAAAGCTGAACTCGGATAGGGTTCACTTCGCCTTCGGACCCCATGCACCCTACACCTGCTCTATAGCCCTGCTTGGGCGAGTGAGGGAGCTCGCGAGCGAGCACGGGAAACTCATCACCATCCACGTGAGCGAGACGATGGCCGAGATAGGCCAGATAACCGAGAGGTATGGAAAAAGTCCGGTCGTTCTGCTCGATGACATCGGTTTCCTTGGTAGGGATGTAATCATAGCCCACGGCGTCTGGCTCGACAGCAGGGACATCCAGATTCTCGCGAGACACGGCGTAACCGTAGCCCACAATCCCGGGAGCAACATGAAGCTTGCCAGCGGTGTCATGCCCATCCAAAAGCTCCTCAACGCCGGTGTCAACGTTGGTCTCGGCACCGATGGAGCGGCGAGCAACAACAACCTCGACATGCTTGAGGAGATGAAGTTAGCTGCGCTCCTCCACAAGGTTCACAACCTCGACCCCGTAATAGCAGACGCCAAAACTGTCTTCAGGATGGCCACGCTCAACGGGGCAAGGGCACTCGGAATCAAGGCTGGCGTGATAAAGGAGGGCTACCTGGCTGATATCGCGATAATCGACTTCAACAAGCCGCATCTCAGGCCGGTAAACAACGTTATCAGCCACCTCGTCTACTCGGCGAACGGAAATGACGTGGAAACGACGATAGTGGACGGGAAAATCCTCATGCTAGACGGGGAAGTGCTGACCCTCGACGAGGGGAAGGTGCTGGAAGAAGCTGAGAGGGTTGTGGAGAAAATAAGGTGATCAGCCCCCGAAGTACTCCTCAACGAGTTCCTTTGCAGAGGGCTTGTAAAGTTCCAGAACCTCTATCTTTTCTATCACGTTTCCCTCTCTGAGTTTGAGCTTGACCTTTCCCCCGTAGACCTGAAGGTCATCCAGCATGCCGTATATTGCATCCTCCGCCTCAAGCGGGGTCTTGAACTTCATTACGTACTCTTCCCCGTCCGGCAGAAACAGCTTTATCCAGTACTCGTTCTTTCTCTTAAACGGCCGGGTGATCTTGGGTTTGAAGTTATCGATGATGGTTTCCAACAGCTTCACCTCCGCGCCTAATGACTTTCAGTCCCTCGAATGTTTTTTTGCATTGAATTTTTAAGGATTCCCCTGGAAGTCCATCAATACCGGAACTTTCAGGAACATGGTGATGTTCAGGATTAAGTCCCTGTGGATAGGTCATCTTGGGATTTCCCTCACCCGCTGAAGGGAAGTTCCAGGCCGAGCCTCCCGCTCTCCTTGATTATTTCATCCAGTGGCCTCACTGCGCTCCTTGCGCCCACCTTTTGAACCGTTAGGTATGCGAGGAGCATTCCAAGCTTTGCGGAGTCTTCAAGGGTCCAGCCGTTTAGAATCCCGTAGATAACACCTGCGGCGAAGGAATCCCCGGCCCCCGTCGAGTCCACGACTTCGGCGCTCAATCCTCTTATCTCTTTTGTCTCTCCCCTTCTGTCTCTTATGAGTGCTCCACCACCGTTCAGGGTTACTACAAGGTTTCTGGCACTTGAGAGGTTTAAATCGAGCGAGCCGTACTTTCTCCGGTACTCGTCTTCGTTCATCATGAGGTAGTCTATCCGTGCTTCCACATCCTTTGGGAGCTCAGCCTCCCCGATGTCTACCGAAACCAGGACCCCTTTTTCACTGGCTATTGAAACTGCTTCCCGTATGGTTTCAGTTGGGTTGGAGGAGAGGTGTATGAGTCTGGCACGGCCTATATAGTCCCCGTCAAGAACCTTGAACCTGTTGGCACCTGGATACTTCACTATCCTCTTGTCCTCCCCGTGGATTATTGCGACGGCCACTCCTGAGGGTTCATCGATAATCCTTATGCCTGAAGTATCGACCCCTATCCTCTCAAAATACCTTATGTGGGCCTCCCCTATCTCGTCCCTTCCCACGGCGCCTATAAAGCCGGTTTTAAGCCCCATGTGGGCTAGCCAGGTAATGGTGTTCCCCGCGGCCCCGCCGAGTCCAAAGACTGCCTTCTGGGCGTTTACCTTTTCGTGGAACTCCGGATGGTGATCAACCAACATTATTATGTCATAGTTGAGGTTTCCAATCCCGATGACGTCCAGTTCCATGTCCCTCACCTCCCAGTGTTGATGGGGGCTCTCGTTTATCTATTTTGCGATTTTCAAATGAGATTTGGTTTTTCCAAAACATCTTCCATGTACTTAATGGGCACCACAAATTATTTAAGGCAATTAGGTTAGCCAAAGCGTGGGTGAAGCTGTTTTCAATGTCACGGGGGGCCGATCATGGAAGAGGTCATCAAGCGCATTGTCGATGCCGAAAAGGAGGCAGAGGTGCGTATTGAGAAAGCGAAGGAAGAGGCAAAGGCCATAGTTGAAGAGGCCAAATCCTCTGCCAGGGCCATTGAAGAGAGCATCCTTGAAGACGCCCGCAAGAGGGCGGAGGAGCTGATTAAGAAGGCCAGAGCAGAGGGTGAGGCCGAGGCAAAGACCATCCTTGAGAGCGGCGAGAAGGAAATCGAGGACATGAAGGTTAAGGCCACTCAGAACTTTGAAAACGCCGTTTCTGCTGCGTTAGAGCTCGTGAGAGGGAGCTGACCATGTTCAAGCCTACTCCAATGCTCAAAGTCGAGGTAGTGAGCCTTGAGCGCTACAGGGACAGGCTATTGACGTACCTCCATGAGGCGGGGGTAGTTGAGATAAGGGAGACAGACGTCAGGGACGTTCAGAGGGACGCTCCCAACGAGTTCTACCGTAAGGCAGCCTCGTACAGCATAACCATCTCCAGAATGGCCGACTTTCTGCGCTCCCACCTGCCCCAGAAGAAGGGGGGCATAAAGGAGTTCATATTCCCGCCGGAGCCCAGGAAGCGTGAGTACCGCTACGAGGGAATTGAGAAGCTTATCAGTGATACCGAGGGGTTCCTTTCTGAGGTTGAGCCCCTCATCAGAGACGTTGAGGGCAGGATAAACTCAATAAACACAGAGATGGAGAAAATCAAGGCCGACATAAAGACCCTGGAGACACTCTCCGACGTTAGGCTGGACGTTTCCTACCTCCGCCATGAAGGTCTCGCTCAGGTCGTGGTTGGCACGGTGGAGAAAGTTCGCTTCTCCTCCTTGAAGGATGAGCTTGAGACTGCGGTCGACGGAAGGATAGTCATATCCAGCAGGGAACGTGGGGACAGTGTTCTCCTCATACTCGCGTTCCTTTCAAGGGACTATGACAGGATAAACCCCGTTCTCGCCAAGTACTCGTTTGAGAAACTTGAGGTTCCGCCTGGTGGGGGCACCCCCGCGGAGGCCGTGAGGGACTACCGGACAAGGCTCGGAAAGAAGGAGAGGGAGCTTGAAGAAGCCGAGAAGGATGCCACCAGGCTTGCCGAGAGGTACTACGAGGACGTGGTCTTTTACCTTGAACTCATGGAGAACGAGAGGAACAAGGCCAACGCCCTCGGCCTTCTCGCCAGGACCAACATGACGTTCGGCCTTACGGGATGGGTTCCTAAGGGGGATGCCGAGAAGATCAGGGAGGGCATACTCCAGGTAACCGAGGGAAAGGCTTACATCAACTTCAGGGAGCCATCCGGTGAAGAGCTCGACGATATACCCATAAAGCTCAACAATCCTGGATGGGCCAGGCCCTTTGAGATGCTAACGGAGATGTACGGTGTTCCAAAGTACAACGAGATAGACCCGACGCCGATAATAGCCTTCACTTACTCGTTCTTCTTCGGGTTCATGCTCACGGATTTCTTCTACGGCCTAATAGTGGGAATAGTCGCTGCCTTACTGGTCAAGGGACACAAGAAGCTGGACGACGGAACCTACAAGTTCTCCTACACGCTCCTCTGGAGCTCGTTCTTCACGATGGGTATGGGTGCGCTCTTCGGCAGCTACTTCGGCAACGCTCTGGATGTCGTTGGTGCAAAGCTAACCGGGAACCCGAACTTCGCAATGTGGCGCATAACGGATACGCTCAGGGACCCAATGTTCGTCCTGATACTGGCGCTTGCCATAGGTCTCGCCCACCTCTTCGTTGGATACACCCTTGGCTTCATAGTCAAGTGGAAGAACGGTGACAGGAAGGGGGCACTCTTCGACCAGCTATCGTGGATGCTCGTGATTATAGCAATAACCCTGTTCGCAATCGGAGGCAGCGTTCCGGCTTTCAAGGGCTCAGCGGAGGTGCTGTTCGGCGTTGGTCTGGTGCTGTTTGCCGTTGGGGAGGTAATCAACAACGGAGGTCTTGCCGCGCTCCTGATAATCTCGGACTTCTTCGGTTTCGTGGGAACCTGGCTCAGCTACGCGAGGCTCATGGCCCTTGCACTGGCGACAAGTGGAATAGCCATGGTCGTCAACGTCCTCGTTCAGATGATATGGGGAATCAAGTTCCTTTACATAGGACCGATAATTGGTGTTGTTTTGTTCTTTGGCGGCCAGCTGTTTTCAACGGCCATAAACGCCCTTGGAGCGTTCGTTCACTCTCTCCGTCTTCAGTATGTTGAGTTCTTCGGCACCTTCTACTCCGGTGAAGGAAAGCCTTTTGAGCCCTTCAGGGCCAGGAGGGAGGTGTCGGAGGTTAGGGTTGAAGCTAAGCCTGAAAACGCATGAAAACATGAAAAATGGAGGTGTATGGAGAATGGACCCGATAGTTTACGTATCCCTTGGAGCGGCCCTGGCCGCCGGTCTCGCAGGAGCGGCCTCGGCCTTTGGTGTTGGTGTGGCAGGTGCGGCAGCGGCTGGAGCAGTTGCAGAGGATGAGAAGAACTTCAAGAACGCCCTGATACTTGAGGGTCTCCCAATGACCCAGAGTATCTACGGCCTGATTACACTGTTCCTTATCCTGCTCAGTGCGGGCATCATAGGCGGCGGCTTTAAGTTCACCGCCAACACCCCCGACAACATAGTCAAGAGCGCCATACTCATGGGCGCCGGTCTCACCGTCGGTCTCACCGGTCTCTCGGCCATCCCGCAGGGTATAATCGCCGGAGCCAGCATTGGTGCCGTTGCCAAGAACCCGAAGACCTTCACCCAGGGAATCATCTTCGCCGCTATGGCTGAGACAATGGCCATCTTCGGTCTCGTCGGTGCGCTCATTATGATAGCCACCGGAGTTGGCCTCGGCGGCTGAACTCCCCGCTTTTTACTTTACAGCCCAAGGAGGATTGAGAATGGCAGGTGCAGAAGAAATCATTCAGGAAATCCACAGGGAGGCAGATCAGAAGGTTCAGTACATACTCAACGAGGCCAGGGAAAAAGCCGAGAAGATCAAGGACGAGGCCAGGAAGAGGGCCGAGTCCCAGGCTGACTGGATACTCCGAAAGGCCTCCACTCAGGCGGAGATAGAGAAGCAGAGGGTGATAGCCAACGCCAGGCTGGAGGTCAGGAAGAAGAAGCTTGAAGTTCAGGAGAGTCTGATAAGAGAGGTTCTCCAGGAACTGAAAGCCAGGCTTTCAAGCCTTCCCGATGAGGACTACTTTGAAATCCTTGTGTCCCTCACAAGGGAGGCCGTGGCAGAGCTTGGCATGGATAAAGTGGTCGTCAGCTCCAACGAGAGAACCCTCAAGCTAATCGGTTCACGGCTCGATGAGTTCTCCGAGAAAGTGGGGGCTGAGGTCTTCCTGGGACGGGCAGTAGAAACCATCGGCGGTGTTATTGTGGGAGACCCCGATGGCACGGTTCGCGTTGACAACACGTTTGAGGCGAGGATGGAGAGGATGGAGAACGAGCTCAGGGCAGGGATAGCCAGAGCTCTCTTCGGGTGAGGCCAATGGGGATAACGGCAATAGAGGGAATCCTGGACACAACGCTTGGCCTTGTCTTCACCTGGCTCGGATGGAAGACCTACAGGATACTATGGAAATATACCCCCTACGCCTACCCGAACGCCCGGCTGAATGCAATGGAGGCAAAACTCCTCAGTGAACAGCGCTTCAACGAGCTGGCTGAGAGCAGAACCATCCAGAACTTCGTGGTGAACCTTGAGGACACTGACTACAAGACCCATCTCGCGTCCGTTCAGTCGGATGACCCCATCGAGATAGAGAGAGCCTTTGAGAGGGCCCTGGCTTCGACTTACATTCTGCTTGAGGACATTCTTCCGGACAGGGTTGGCGGTTTCTTCAGGCTAATGCTGAAGGAATGGGACGTCAGAAACGTCGCCAACGTCGTCAAAGCCAAGATGCGCGGTGAGACTGCCATTGACTATGTCATGGACATAGGTACGATGGTTCCCAAAGTCAGGGCTATGGCCGATGCCAAGAGCCCTGAGGAGATACTGGTTATACTCGAGGGGACCCCCTATGAGGAGCCCTACCAGCGCCTTCTCCTTGGGGAGATAGGTCTTAGTGAGTTTGAGACCGCCGTTTACAGAAGCTACTACCTAGAGCTCCTTGAGTACGCCCAGTCCCGGAAGGACGAGGAGAGGGAAATTCTCACGGAGTTCGTCAGGCTTCTGATAGACATAAGGAACATAATGACCGTCCTCAGAGCCAAGAAGGCCGGTCTCCCTGCGGAGGAAGCCCGGAAGAGCATCATCCCCGGGGGCAGCATAAAGCTCGATACCATGCTCAACGTTGACGATATTGGGATGGCCCTGGCTGAACTCGACTCCACCAGGTACGGGAAGGTAATCAGGGACGTCAGGGACAGGATAGAAGAAGACCTGAGCGTTCTTGAGAACGTCCTCAGGAAGCACGCCCTTGACCGGATGAAGGAACTCACCAGGTTCTATCCGCTTAGCGTTGCGACACCCCTGACCTACGTCCTGGAGAAGGAGCGCGAGGTTCAGAAGCTCAAGGCCCTGACAAAGATGATAGCGGATGGCGTTGAGCCTGAGAGGATCAAAGCCATACTCGGAGGGGAGGAGTTGGCATGAAGATAGCGGTCATGGGTGATCCGGACACGGCCCTTGGCTTCAAACTCGCCGGGGCTCACGAGGTTTATTCATTTAGGGCCACGCCCCTGGAGTACGAGAGGGCGAAGAACAAGCTCAGGGAACTTATAGAACGCGAGGACATAGGGATAATCCTGATAACTGAGGGGCTCGCCCGAAAGGTCGAGATCTCTGAGGTAAAGTTTCCGATCATCCTTCAGGTGCCGGACAAGTCCGGTTCGAGATTTGGAGAGGCCCAGCTTAGGGAGATAGTCAGAAGGGCCATCGGTGTTGAGCTTAAGAGGTGAGGTGAGATGGGAAAGATAATCCGCGTTACGGGACCCCTCGTTGTTGCGGACGAGATGAAAGGTTCCAAGATGTACGAAGTCGTCCGCGTTGGAGAAATGGGACTCATAGGAGAAATCATCCGCCTTGAAGGGGACAGGGCAGTCATTCAGGTCTACGAGGAAACCGCCGGTATAAGGCCGGGAGAACCCGTAGTTGGAACCGGCGCATCGCTCAGCGTTGAACTCGGCCCCGGACTGTTGACGGCCATGTACGATGGTATTCAAAGACCGCTTGAGGCCCTCAGGAATCTCAGCGGTGACTTCATAGCCAGGGGTCTTACCGCCCCTGCTCTCCCACGGGACAAGAAGTGGCACTTCACTCCGAGGGTTAAGGTTGGAGATAAGGTCGTTGGCGGTGACATCCTCGGTGTGGTTCCCGAGACCAGCATCATCGAGCACAAGATCCTGGTCCCACCTTTGGTGGAGGGTGAGATAGTTGAGATTGCCGAGGAGGGCGACTACACCATCGAGGATGTCATAGCCAGGGTCAAGAAGCCGGACGGGAGCATCGAGGAGCTCAAAATGTACCACCGCTGGCCCGTCCGTCTTAAGAGGCCCTACAAGCAGAAGCTTCCGCCGGAGGTTCCGCTCTTAACCGGCCAGAGAACAATCGACACCTTCTTCAGCCAGGCCAAGGGTGGAACCGCGGCCATTCCAGGCCCGTTCGGTTCCGGTAAGACCGTCACCCAGCACCAGCTCGCCAAGTGGAGCGACGCCCAGGTGGTTGTTTACATCGGCTGCGGTGAGCGCGGAAACGAGATGACCGACGTCCTTGAGGAGTTCCCGAAGCTCAAGGACCCGAAGACCGGAAAGCCGCTCATGGAGAGGACGGTTCTCATAGCAAACACCTCAAACATGCCTGTTGCCGCGCGTGAGGCCTCAATCTACACCGGAATCACCATCGCCGAGTACTTCAGGGACATGGGCTACGATGTGGCTCTGATGGCAGACTCAACGAGCAGGTGGGCGGAAGCGCTCCGTGAGATTTCTGGAAGGCTTGAGGAGATGCCCGGTGAGGAGGGTTACCCGGCATACCTCGCGAGCAAGATAGCGGAGTTCTATGAGAGGGCCGGACGCGTTGTAACGCTGGGAAGCGACGAGAGAATTGGCAGTGTCTCTGTCATCGGTGCCGTTTCACCGCCCGGCGGTGACTTCAGCGAGCCCGTCGTCCAGAACACCCTGCGTGTTGTCAAGGTCTTCTGGGCGCTCGATGCAGACCTTGCTCGTAGAAGGCACTTCCCGGCCATCAACTGGCTTAGGAGCTACTCGCTCTACGTCGACTCGATACAGGACTGGTGGCACAGGAACGTTGACCCTGAGTGGAGAAAGATGCGCGACCAGGCGATGGCACTCCTCCAGAAGGAGGCCGAGCTCCAGGAGATAGTTCGTATAGTCGGTCCGGACGCCCTCCCGGATAAGGAGAAGGCCGTTCTCATTGTTACCAGGATGCTCCGTGAGGACTACCTGCAGCAGGATGCCTTCGATGAGGTCGACACCTACTGCCCGCCGAAGAAGCAGGTTACCATGATGCGCGTTATCCTCAACTTCTATGACAGAACCATGGACGCTGTAGACAGGGGGATACCTGTCGAGGAGATAGCCAAGCTTCCGGTCAGGGAGAAGATAGGCCGTATGAAGTTTGAGCCCGAGCTTGAGAAGGTTAGGGCCCTCATCGATGAGACAAATGAGCAGTTTGATGAGCTCATCAAGAAGTACGGAGCGTGATTATCATGCCGGGAATGGAGTACTCAACCGTTAGCAAGATTTATGGGCCGCTCATGATCGTCCAGGGCGTCAAGGGAGTCGCCTATGGAGAGGTCGTTGAGATAGAAACAGGAAGTGGCGAGAAGAGGAAGGGGCAGGTCCTTGAGGCCAGGGAGGACATGGCCATCGTCCAGGTCTTCGAGGGTACCCGTGACCTGGATGTCAAGAGCACGAGCGTCCGCTTCACCGGCGAGACCCTTAAGGTTCCGGTCAGCATGGACATGCTCGGAAGGGTCTTCAACGGTATCGGCAAGCCGATCGATGGTGGCCCTGAGATTATTCCTGAGGACAGAAGAGACGTCCACGGTGCGCCGCTAAACCCCGTTGCCCGTGCCTATCCTAGGGACTTTATCCAGACCGGTGTTTCCGCCATAGACGGTATGAACACCCTTGTTAGGGGACAGAAACTCCCTATATTCAGCGGTTCCGGATTGCCACACAACATGCTCGCGGCTCAGATAGCCAGGCAGGCAAAGGTTCTCGGCGAGGAGGAGCAGTTCGCGGTAGTTTTCGCTGCCATGGGCATCACATACGAAGAAGCTAATTTCTTCAAGAAGAGCTTTGAAGAGACCGGTGCCATAGAGAGGGCCGTGCTCTTCCTCAACTTGGCTGACGACCCGGCCATCGAGCGCATCATCACCCCACGTATGGCCCTCACCGTTGCGGAGTACCTTGCCTTCGACTACGACATGCAGGTGCTCGTCATCCTCACGGACATGACAAACTACTGTGAGGCTTTGAGGGAAATTTCAGCAGCAAGGGAAGAGGTTCCGGGAAGACGCGGTTATCCGGGTTACCTCTACACCGACCTGGCTACAATTTACGAGCGTGCCGGCCGTGTCAGGGGCAGGAAGGGTTCTATCACGCAGATGCCTATCCTAACGATGCCTGACGACGACATCACTCACCCCATTCCGGATCTTACCGGTTACATCACAGAGGGGCAGATAGTTCTCAGCAGGGAGCTCCACAGAAAGGGTATCTACCCGCCAATAGACGTCCTCCCGTCCCTGAGCCGTTTGATGAAGGACGGTATCGGTAAGGGAAGAACCAGGGATGACCACCCGCAGGTCAGCCAGCAGCTCTACGCGGCCTACGCAGAGGGAAGGTCTCTCAGGGATCTCGTTGCCGTCGTCGGTGAGGAGGCTCTGAGCGAGACCGACAGAAAGTACCTCAAGTTCGCCGACCGCTTTGAGAGGGAGTTCGTAGCCCAGAGGTACGATGAGGACAGGAGCATCGAAGAGACCCTCGACCTCGGCTGGGAGCTCCTCGCCGAGCTTCCGGAGAGCGAGCTCAAGCGTGTCAGGAAGGAGTACATCCTCAAGTACCACCCCAAGTACAGGAAGAGGGGCGAGTGAGCCCCTTTTAAGATTTTAGGTGGTCGAGATGACAGAGCTGCTCAACGTCAAACCCACCAGGATGGAACTCCTCAACCTCAAGAGACGCATTACCCTGGCCAAAAAGGGACACAAGCTCCTCAAGGACAAGCAGGACGCCTTAGTGATGGAGTTCTTCACAATCTACGACGAGGCTCTCCAGCTCAGGGAGGAGCTCAACAGGAAGATGGAGGCCGCCTTTGACGTTCTCCTCAGGGCCCAGCTCAAGGAGGGTACCCTTCCTCTCAAGGAAGCTTCCCTCGGCGTCAACCCCAACAGGGAGGTTGAGATAAAGCAGAGGAACGTTATGGGGGTTCCGGTTCCGCTCATTGAAGCCGAGTCCTTTAAGAGGAGCGCCGGGGAGAGGGGCTACGCTCTGGTGTCCACGGGGCCTGAGGTAGATCTCGTTGCAGAGAAGTTCGAGGAAGTTCTTGATCTGGCCGTCCGTCTGGCCGAGGTGGAAGAAACGCTGAAGAGGCTCGCGAAGGAGATAGAGGTCACAAAAAGGCGTGTTAATGCACTGGAATACATCATCATCCCGCGTATGGAGGCGACGGTGAAGTTCATCAAGCAGAGGCTTGATGAGATGGAGCGCGAGAACTTCTTCAGGCTCAAGAGGGTCAAGGCCCTCATAGAGGCCAGGGCTCAGGCCGAGGGCTCATGAGGCAACCCTTTTATTCTCTGTCTCCCTTTTCTCTTCGGTGGTGACATGACGGAGAAGCTGTTCTACAGGGACCCCTACTTGAGGGAGGCGAAAGCTAGGATCACCGACGTCGAAGTTGGGGAAAAGTGGGTGAAGCTGGCCCTCGACAGCACGATATTCTACCCCGAAGGCGGTGGACAGCCCTCTGACAGGGGGTGGATTGAGGGGAACGGCTTTGTGGTGCGCGTTGAGAGGGTAACTGGAAAGGACAGGATAGTGCATGAGGGGTTGCTTGAGGGTAGAACTCCTGGAACCGGAGAAGAGGTCCGGCTGATTCTCGACTGGGAGTGGAGATACGAAAACATGCGCGCCCACACCGGACAGCACATTCTATCGGCAGTAATTGGAGGACTCTATGGGGCCGAGACAACGGGTTTCCAGATATTCCCGGAGTATAATAAGATAGAGATAGACTACCCGGGCGAGCTCAAGGGGAGGGACATTCTTGAGATAGAGAGAAGAACAAATGAGATCATATGGGGCAACCTTCCTGTTGAGGTCGAGGTCTACAAGGAACTCCCGGATGAATTGAAATCACTCCTCAGGAAGGAGGTCTCCTCGAAGGTCAGGCCCCCGATAAGGGTCGTTCGCATCGGAACGATTGACGTCACTCCCTGCGGAGGAACCCACGTGAAGAACACTGGCGAAGTAGGTTTCCTCAAGGTTCTCCGTGTTTACCGGAAGAGCAGAAAGCTTCTGCGCGTAGAGTTCGCGACAGGAGTAAGGGCCCTGAAATACCTTGGTGAAATTCTTGAGGACTACTGGAACTCCTTAAACGAAATGCCCAACAAGAACAGACCACTTGTCGAGCGTGTCAGGGAGCTTAGGGGAGAAATCGATGGGCTTGAGGGGGAGATAGACAGACTCAGAAGGGAGCTCTGGGAGTGGAAGGGAAAGGCCCTTCTCAAGGACGCGGAAGATATAGGCGGTGTTCAAGTCGTTGCTCACTTAGAGAACTCCCCCCTGAAGGACGCCCAGGCCTTCGTGGTTTACCTAGTTGACAAGAACCCCAACACCGTTGCCGTTCTCGTCGGGGAAAACTACGTTATCCTTGCGAAAAACAAAGATGTTGAAGGAATAGTTATGAACGAGCTCCTTCGGGAGATTCTGAAGGAAACCGGAGGTGGGGGAGGCGGCAGTGAGATCCTGGCACGGGGTGGAGGGTTTAAAGAAAAGCCCAAGATGGTTCTGGAGGTTGCGCTGGGGGCACTCAGGGAGCATTTAAACCGAGCTTTCTCTTAATCACTTCCCACTGCCATTTGGGCACCTCCGGCCTCTCGAGTTCCCTTTCGGCCCTCTCCCTGCTCATCAGTCCATATCTGACCAAAGCTGCTATCCTCCTCTGCTCAAAGCTGTGGCCGTGCTTTTCCCAGTAGAGCTGCAAGGCAGGGCCTAGGACTAGGCAGTTTGTAGTGTATCCCGGCAGCTCCGGGAACTCGAAGGGAAGCCTCCTGAGGATTTCAAAGCGTTCCTCCTCCGTCATCATTGAGAGGAGCCTTATCTGGGTTATTCCACCGGACATCCGCCTGTACGGGTGGTGGCCAAAGGGCAACTCGTGGCCGGTGATTATGTACTGGTAGCCATTTTTGGCGGTATACTTCCTGAGCTTTTCCATCGTTCGCTTTGAGCAGGCCCTGCACGGGCTTTGGGCCTTTAAGAGGGCCTCGCGGAAGATGTCCGAGTAGTCGTACCTGAGGAGTCTGAACGGAACCTCCAAGTGCTCCGCTATCCTGCGGGCGTTTTCTATGGCCTCTTTCGCCATTAAGCCGTGGTCTATCATCACCGCCTCAAGTTCTGGAACCTTATAGACTTCTTTCGCGAGGTAGAGTGCAACAACGCTGTCCTTTCCTCCGGAGTAGGCAATAATTGCCCTGTTAACGCCACTCATGAGTTCTTCAAGCTCATTCCTTACTTTCTCCCGGTCAATAGGGTGCTTCAGGTAGACCTGGCACTCGCGGCAGATTGGTTTCCCGTTGATTATGTCTATCTTTGCCGTCCTCTCGTCGTGAACGCAGAGTGAGCACTTGAGCATGGATTCACTTGGAGAGGCGCTTTAAAACGTTGTCTCTGAGCTTCCCGGATGTTGATGAGGCTTTTACCGAAACTTTTCTCATTGTGAAGAACGCCAGTGTGGAGAGGCTGTCTTTCAGCAGTATTCCACGGTTGTTTCTCGCGATAAACAGGCCGAAGAGGATCCCGAAGGCAAATCCACCGAGCCATAATGCCAGGAGGAACCTCCCTGCTGTTCCGCCATTTTCCAGAGTCACGGATAGTGCCTTATAAGAGAAGGCCAGTGCGGCCAGGAACAGGCTCTCGATGAGGAGCGATAGTTTCGTGACGGTGGAGATCATCCCCAAAACCTTCCCGCTTCCGAGCTTTTCAACGAGTTTGGCATCGTGGTGGGAGTATATTATGACCTTCCCCACGCTTGCGCCACTCCGAAAGGCTAGGAACCCAAAAAACGCTCCCAGGAGTGTTCTGTCCTTGAGCTCCCAGAGGGCCCAAAGTCCTATAGCCAGCCACACAATGGTGTAGGTGGTTTCCCAGCTTTTCTTCTCGTTCTCTGGGATGTCGACCGGGATGAGCTTTCCCAGCATCGTTGTCATGCCTTTCCTGAAGAACCCTGCCATCGTGAGCCCCGCTCTTATTGCGATGAATGCCAGCAGGAGGAAAATTCCGATTATTTTTCCCAGCATGCCCCCTCACCGGATAATTTTTGGTGGGGCGGCTTAACTCCTTTTCGACTTCGGGTCATTCCCCCAGGAACTCATCTTCGATCTCCTTCGTGAGCCAGATGAAGCCCAGGGCGATGAGCTCTATGGCCGTTCCAACGGGAACTACCTGCCACCAGGCGAGCGTGTACTTTCCGTACGTCCGCAGGGTCTGACTCATGAGTGCACCCCAGTTCAGTCCCGGTGCAACGTTAAAGAATCCGAGGAGTGTTATGAAACCGATAAGGCTTGGGACGGATATTGAGAACTGGTATATCACATAGGGGAGGAGAACCCTCGAAACGTGTTTTTTCAGTATCCAGGGAGTATCACCTCCGATAGCCCTCGCCGATTCGATGTATCCCTTTCTGAGCTCCTCCTCCACTATGGCCTTTATGCTCCTCGATGTGTTGCCCACAAACAGGATTCCAACGATGAGGGAGAGCGTTAGTGGGTTTATCTCCAGAGTGTAGTCCGGTGTTATTCTTGAGGCCAGGATCACGAGGACCACGGCCGCCGGAAGGGCCGGAATAACGGTGAGCAGCTTTGACACAAAATCCGAGATAGTTCCCATCCGCCCGGAGATCGTACTGAGGGTTCCCAGGAGCAGGGCTATCCCGGTCAGCATGGCTGCACTCAGAACCGCCGTGATGATCGTGTCCCTGGCCCCCCAGACGAACCCGGCCCAGACGTCCCTCCCAAGCGTGTCGGTACCGAGGTTTCCGTAGGTTTTCCCAACGAGCCTTATTCTAATCTCCTCGTCCCCCCGGAAGGCAGGATTTCCCTCGACCACTATTTCGTAGGTTCCCCTCAGGAAGTCGGGATGCTCGAAGCAGTCCTTCTTTGGCTTTGAGAAAATTACATTGTAGGCGTCCTTTAGGAGGATATCCCCTTCACTGACAGTTGTGTTGCATTTCTCCTCTGCTATCTTCAAGAAGGTTTGGTGCAGCCTCCTTGGGTATGCTGTTCCGTAAACCGGTCCCTCCCACAGTGTGTATTCCCTTTTGTCGGGGGGGATTATCTTCACGGTCAGGCTCGACGTTGAGTTTGTTATAATGAGAATCTCCTGCGGTGATGCCGAATAGTGGAAGTTGTAGTAGAACACGTATTTGCCGTCCTTAAAACTTTCCCTGAGCCATTCCGTTGGCGGAAGGTTTCTTAGGATCCCGTACCAGTCGGGAGGCACTCCACTCGGGTTGATTCTCCAGTAGGTTTCGTTGTCCCAGTTCTTTATTTTTTCCCTGTTCACTGTGTGTGGCCCGATCATTGAGAGAATCAGGAAAAAGGTTATTATGGCTAGGGCGGCGTTCCTCCTTTTACTGCCCCTGTACATCCCGTCTCACCCTTGGATCCAGTTTCAGGTAGAGCACCTCCATCACCGCCGAGTTCAGGAAGTAGAAGAGCCCCATAACCAGTGTGACAAAGAAAATGCCATTCCCGCTGAAGAATAGATATCTGTGCATTGCTCCTGACTCCGTGGAGAAGTACACCATCCCAACGGATTTTGCAAAGACGTAGCCTATCCCGGGCACGTTGAAGAGGTACTCCACCGCCATGGCGTTGCTCATAAGGCCCAGGAAGTTGTAGCTGGTAAAAGTCAGGAATGATGGGAGCGTCGTTCTCAGGAGCTTCCGCATTATCCTTGTGTCGGGTAGGCCTTTCAGGGGGTCTATTGAGAAGTACTCCGCGCTTCTCTCCTTCACTATGAGGTTGCGGACGCTGAAGGTGTAGACGACCACGTTTGATACCGTTAGCGTTATGATGGGCAGAAGAAGAGCGTTCAGGTAGGTGAATAGGTCGAGCTGTTTCATGCCCTCTGCATGCTTTATGTAATCCATGTAGTTGATCGTTGAGACGTTGAGGTTCCACCACAGCAGCCACATCATCAGTATCGCCCAGAACCAGCCGGGGATCCCTGAGAATATTGGTGCTAAGGAGGAGAGCACTCTGTCGCTCCATCCACCTTTGTATCCTGCTCTGACCCCCCAGTAGAGCCCTGTGAGGAATATCAGGGCCATGGTGAGGGAGAGTATCACAAAGGTCAGCAGAATGGCATGCTCCGGTGTCGTTTTGTACAGACCGACGAACCATTCCCGGGGGGAGGGACTGTAGGAAACGTAGACGCCCTTCTCCGTTTTGATGATTGTCCTTTTGCCCTTTTCGTGCTTAAACACCTCGACCGAGTAGGTGAGGTATTCACGAAGCCTGTGGAGGCTCTCATTGAGGCTCAGAAAATGTACCTTCGCCGTTCCGTTGGTTGGGATGTTGTAGATGCCGTATTGTTTTGATGTTATATTGACTTTGCAATCCGCCTGAGCCGTCAGGATTCCAGTTATTATGAGGGCGATGAGAACCACTGTTAGTTCTCTGGCTATTCTGCCCACAACTCCCAAACGAAGACACCCGGTTATTGGTATCAATTGTAGTATTTATACTTTTTGTGCCAGTTTCGTGTTTTTATTTGAAATCCCGCTCCCTCTTTATGGCCGGAGCAACGTCCCTTGCCACCCTCTTAGCGCTGAAGAGAGTTAGAGGGTCCATAGTCCTGTAAACTGCGAGCTGGCAGCCGCTTATGCGGACATCTATATACTTCTTCGCCTCCATCGCCGCTTTCAGGAACTCCCTCACGCTCTCAGCCCTGTCAAAGTCAAGGCCGGCTTTCTTAAGCCTTTCAACGTTCAGTTCGTGGATTGTCAGCGGCTGGAGCATCATCTCGTCCACTCCGAGCGAGGCAGCAAGCTCGGCTATCCGCGGAATGTCCCCGTCGTTTATTCCTGGCATGAATATGGTTCTCACGACAGAGCGGACGCTTTTGTCTCCCCCCACAATCCTCAGGGCGTTCACAACAGCATTGAAGGTGTCGGCGTTTGTAATCTTGAGGTGCTTCTCCCTGCTTGCCGCATCGAGGCTTATCATCACCAGGTCGAAGTCAAGCTTCTCCCACAGCTCCTCGGTCAAAAGCGAGCCGTTTGTCTGCAGGTCGAGCCTCGCGCTGGGAAAGCGCTCGCGGAGCATTCTGTTGACCTCAACTATGTGAGGGCTTAGCAAAGGCTCACCGTACTGGGAGACGGTTATCGCGTACGGATTTTCCCAGCCGTAATAGCCCGGTTTGGGTGCCTTTCCGAGCTTTACCGCCACGTTCGAGTAGCAGAATATGCAGTCGTGGTTGCAGGCGGGGGTTAATTCGTAGCTCGGATGGTGGACGGGATTGGGATTGCTCAAGTCAAGCCCCTGGCAGCCCTGACAGTGAGTTGGGAACTTCAAATCCATTACAAATTCCTTTAAGAGTCTCGCCTCTTTGTTTTCCAAGATTTGGGGCTCGACGCCCATGCTCCTCGCGAAATCCTCCCAGCTCATTTTTATACCCATGCTATCCCACCTGCCCCTGAATCGAAAAGCTCTTTAAAAGGTTGGCTGGACTGATGTGGGAAGTGGTAACATGGGCTTCCTCTACACCAAGAACTTCGAAGAGCAGAAGGAAAGGGCGATGGATGGCCTCAGGAAAGCTTTGGCCGAGGATAAGGTAGATCACGACATAATCCCCCTGCTTGAGAAGATCAACGGCCTCGATAACTACTTCACAACGTCCTCCTGTTCGGGCAGGATCTCGGTCATGGAGATGCCTCACTTCGGGGACAAGGTCAATTCCGTCTGGCTCGGCAAGTGGCACAGGGAAGTTTCCATCGAGGAAGTCCTTGAGGCCATCGGAAAACACCACTCCGGCCAGCTCTGGTTCTTAGTGAGGAGTCCAATCCTTCACGTGGCGGCGAGGACAATGGAGGATGCGGTAAAGTTGCTCAACCTCGCGGTAGGCCTCGGGTTCAAGTACTCCAACATCAAGAGCGTCAGCCACAAGAAGCTGGTCGTGGAAATACGCTCCACCGAGAGGATGGACGTTCCTTTGGGAGAGAACGGTGAACTGTGGGTGAGCGAGGAGTACGTTGGGAGGATCGTGAAACTCGCCAATGCGCAGGTGAGGCGCTTCAAGGGGAAGCTGAAGAGGCTGGAAGGAGAAATGGAAAACTCAACCGGAACCCGTAAGGAGTGCCAGGATTACACTGATGGCTATTGAGATGAGTTCGATCAGCTCGTCGGAGCGGAGGGGTAGTGTACTTATGGTATCTGAGGTTCTCTCTATCTCCTCCAGCAATTCGTAGGCCTTGTCATTGCCATCGGCGTTTATCAGCGTGATTCTGATTTTATGAACGTAGGTGGTGGTTTCTTCCTTCACAGCCGACACGAAATTTGACGCCATGTGCATGATGATCCCAAAGAGTGCCAGCGAACCCAGCAAAAAGCTCCATCCGGAGAGAATACCTGCGTCGTTCTGGGGGATGCTCGTGTACTCGGTGACCACTACGTAAACCGCTGAAAGCACCGAAACGGCCAGCAGTCCGGAGGCCACTGAGAACCCCGGTCCAAATAGCGCCCTGAGGTGTTTTCTAAGCTCTATGAATTCCTCAGCTATGTTAGTCAACGGCTGTATACAATCGGTGGGGTTTCTCAAGCAGGAGGTTCCATGAGTGTTGTGGAGTTCTTGAAGTTCTTTTATGGGGCGAATTTTCGAGGCTTTAAGTGACCTCAGGAAGGATACGTAACTGATGAAGTACGCCGTAAAAGATGCCCAGTATGTGTATATCCAGATAAGAAGGGCATAATAAACAATACTCAACGCAACGCGAAGATAAAACGCCCAGGGTGCATGGGATTTGATAGATGGTGAAAGGCACCCCAGAAATTCAATCCAGCCTCCGATACCGAGTTTAAGGATGTCCAGCATAATAACCGCTATCATGATGACTGCGGAACCTACGACGATTTTGTTGTGATAGCTTGGTGTTTTCACTTGACCCTCCACAAAGAGAGATAGTTCTGAGTCCTCTCCGTATTCTTGACGGCATGATGTTTTGTCTCCCCAGCATTCGAGCTTTTTAATTAGGGCAGTCGCCGGCTTGGCGAATACTAAGATCCCGAATATCGTGATGAGGATCGGGCCGTAAGGTGTGTCTAAACTCAGACGGATGAACGGAAACTTTGGTTGACCTGATGACAGCACTGACAGAAGGATCGAAACTAAAAGTTCTATTAGAACGATTTCCCAGTATCCCCTGGAAAGACCGAACCATTTGGGACCACTGCCTCCAGTTGAGATTTTCTTAAAATCCGGTATGGGTATCATTTCTCCCAGAGGATTATTGGTTTGGGATTTAAATTTGTTTCACCTTTCGCAGGGGATGGGGTGCTGCGGACCCAAAAAAGAAAGCCAAACTGCAGAAGGGAAATAGAAGCCTGAAAAAGTTATCAAATCTCCATCGGGAACTTCACGTAATCCAGCACGCTTCCACGGCTCCCCTTTATCTCGACGTGCTCGATAAGTTCCTTAAACTCCCCGCCGGCAAGGCCGTCGGCTATTATCGCGCTCCCTTGGGCAGCCTCCTTTGCCATGCCCTCAAGGCCCCTCTGCCTAATCACTGGTAGCTTAAAGTGCTCCTCGAAGAGGTCCTCAACGTCCTTTCTAAGCTCGTCTATGCGCATGAGCCTTCCGGAGAGAATTATCTCCTTTGCGTCCCTGACAACGGCCAGTTCACTCGCAACGGCCTTTAGGAAACCGTCCTTCATGGCCTCCCATGCCCTGGTGAAGGGTTCTTCGTCGAGCCTCTTGGCGAACTCCTCAGGCGGAAGGATTTCATTGGCCGCTATCACCGTTGCACCGCCCCAGAACAGGTGCCACTTTTTGACGCTCCCGAGGAGGTAGGCAACCTCACCATCGAGGGCGCCGCTGTTCACATAAGCAGGGCCGGGAAAAACAGTTCCACCGATTCCATCGACTACCTTTCCGCCATCAACTGCCCCCACGTAGTTGTACCCGAAGCCAACCTCAAGGAGGACGAAGGAAACATCGCCGTAGTCAATTCCAAGCCTTTTGGCCTGGTCATAGATTCCGAGGACGGTTATCGCCATCTTGTCCGCGGTCCCCATGTCGATCCTGTTGTACTTCCTCCACTCCGGGACTGTTGGAAGGTGGATGACTCCGGGTATGAACCAGACGTTCATACCTTTCTCTGCCATCTCTGATACCATCTTTTGGAGGCCTATGAGAACAGGTATCTCCTTTAGCTCGTCCTCCCTGACGAGGGTCATCTCGAAGCGGTCTCTCTCAGTCAGCTCGCTTATGTGCTTCAAAGGGATTCCATAGCCTGAGGGGCCGATTATGAGGTCCGCGTTGAAGTCCTTTATCGCCTTCACGATTTTCCCCGGCTCCTCTGCCACCACTTCGCTTGGAAAAGTCAGGTCGAGCTTTATCCTTCCGTCTTCAAGGCCCATTACGTCGAAGCTCTTCGTGCCCGGATCCACGCCTATGACCCTCATTTTGCCCACTAGGAGAAGTGAGGACGGGCTGGATATAAAATTTATCGGTGAGAAATGTGGTAAGCAGTTGCTGTTTTTGGGATATTGAAACCTATCAGGCACCTTTGAGGGTTTCCCTCAGTTTATCAAACTCTTCGAGGAGATAAAATGCCTCGATGCCAGCCTTTCTACTATTTTTGACCATCATCCTATCATTTGAAACGAGAATACCCCCAGTAAGTATTGCAGTTGCTATCTGACCTCCTCCCCGCCCTGAAGGGTGAGGGTTCAGCTTAACCCCTCGCCAAGCTCGGAGAGGTTGGAGGGGTCTCATTAAGACCCAACTCAAAGCGGGCTTTCAACCCCTCTGGCCGGGTCTTCGGCCAATTACTCCTCCTCTGAGCGTAAAGCCCGCTCAGATTCGGGGTTATCGTTTCCACAGCCTTCTTCAAAATGTTAAAAGCACCAACGAGGTCGGCATTGAAGATAAGCCCCATCGCGGGACACTTAAATAAACCACGAACAAACCTCGCCCCCTTGTGAGGCTTCCCGCAGACAGGGCAAGTTTTAGAAGTGAAAGCCTCATCAACGACCTCAACCAGAATACCATACTCTTCTGAGACTTCTTTAAGCCGTTGAATCACCGTGTTAAAACGCCAAACGTGAGAGAGAAGGAAATTCTGCCTTTTACCCTTATCAGAGTTTCTCGCTATTCCCTTTGGATAACCGACGACAATCCTCGAAACTCCGAGGCTGTAGAGCTTTTCAACAGTTTGTCTTACTGCCGTGTTAATGTAGTGCCTCGCTTGGAGTTTAGCCTTCTCGTGAAGGGTTTTGAGTTTTCTACTCGTTTTAACACCACTCTTATTGAGTTTGGACTGATAATCGGCAATAATTCTCCTAAAGTAGAAGTCAATGGCTTTTAAGGGTCTTCCATTCACGAGAAAACTCTCACCGTTTTCCACATAGACAGCCATTAAATTGTTCACTCCAAGGTCTATTCCGGCTGAGAGGTTTCCTAAGGGTTGCCTTGGAACGCTCATCCACTCGCCCTTGATTAGTTTCTCCTTGACAGTGAAGCTAACGTGAGCATACCATTTCCGCTTAACGGGGTCGTAAGTTATTTCTAAGCGCCCCTGTTTGCCTTTCAAGTGTATTCTGCCTTTAAACTGGATTTCCAAGCGCTTGAACTTTCCGAGACCCTTGAGGATTAGTTTGTTTCCCTCAATCCTGTATTGGTCGTTTCTGAGGACGATTAAGGGTTTCCTCTTCCCATCGCCCTTCAAGTAGTTGGGTGGTTTTGGTTTGAGCCATTCTGGCAGTTCTCCGTTTCTTTTGCTCCTTAAGAGTGAGAAGAAACTCCTCCAAGCTTCGGCGTTCTTCCTACAAATTTGCTGGACTGTTGCGGAGCCGATTTCCTTTTTAAACTCTTCGTAAACTATCTTTTCGGTTTTGTTGAAGTCCACGATTTGCTCTTTGAAGAATCCTTGCCGTCTTAGATAGTTCACCCGGTTCCAGACTTTAGCCCCAATGTCGGCTAACTCGGAGAGGGTTTCCTCTTGTTCTCTGCTCGGCTGGAGTCTAAGGGTTACGCTCCTCTTCGTTTCAACTCACGCTCCCATTGAGTTTCAACGTAGTGCTTCACAATCTCGTCCGTTATGTAGCCGGCTGAGGCAACAAAATAAGAACGAGACCAGAGTCTCCCGTGAGTCGTTTTGATCCTTAGTTCTGGAAATTCTTGGAGGAGTTTTCTGGCGGTTTTGCCCTTCAAGTGGTTTACTATTTGGGCTGGTGAGAGGTTTGGTTTCGCTTGGAGGAAAACGTGAACGTGGTCTGGCATTACTTCGAGGGCAATGACTTCACACCCTATTTCTTCCGAGTATTCTTTGAGCATTTCTTTGAGCCTTTCGGCAACTTTCCCGGTGAGAATGTCTCTTCGGTATTTTGGTATCCAGACGATGTGGTAGGTTAAAAAGTGTTTTGCATGTCTTGTTCTTTTGATTCTTGGTGATTCAGGCTTCATTATGAATCCCTTAGTGTATGGTCTACATTATTACTTAAATGTTTTTCGCTTTCCTGTTTGGAGGCTGATATTAGAATTACTGCATCCCCGCCCTAGAGGGCGAGGCTTTCAAAAGAAAAAGGTAATATGCATCAACTGCGCGGGGATGAACGTTCTCGGAGACGTAAACGGCGAGGTTGAATAATTCGCTCTCGTCCTTTACGTTAAATTCCTCGATTAAGCTCAGCAGTGTCCGATAATCAATTCCCACGCCAAGTCTTTTCGCCACGGACAGCACTTCGATTATGAAGATCCGCGGGACGTACACGGGTTTGCCCTCTGCTAACCTGAAAAAATCCAGTGCCAGCTTTCTTCTTTTGGGATTTCCTTCGAAGAGAGCATCTATGAGGATGTTGGCATCCAGAACTATCATCTTCTGTCCTCCTCGATTAATCTGGAGGGTCTTTCAAACTTGGGAAGGGCCTCACTGAGGTTTTCGAGCTTCTGGAGGAACTTTTCCGTCACAACTCTCTCCTTAACCACTATAACCACCTTCTCGCGGTCGTGAAGGTGTGGCTTCTTAAGGGGTTTGAATACACCATCCTCGTAAACAGCCTCAATCTCCTCCATGATATCACCATCTTGAGATCGACTCAAAACTTTAAAAGGCCATCTGCCTCCGAGAAAGACCGGGGCAGCAGACAAGGACGAACAGAGGAAGAATAGATTGAAAGGCTAAAAAGTTGGAACTTCAGTCGAGGTCGCTACTGAAGTCCTCGCTTCCGCCCTTGCCGCCTTCCTTGTCCTTCTCGAGCTTGCTGGCGGCGATGACGTCGTCGATGCGGAGGATCATTATCGCGGCCTCGCTGGCGCTCTTGATGGCCTGCTTAGTAACCCTGACCGGCGCTATAACGCCGCGCTCCATCATGTCAGCCGGCTCGCCCTCGAAGACGTCGACACCGATGGTCGGACCCTTCTCCTTGTGCGCCGCTATGACCTTGACGAGGGTCTCGATCGGGTCGAGGCCGGCGTTCTCGGCGAGGGTCCTCGGGATGACTTTCAGGGCCTCGGCGAAGTTCTCTATCGCGAGGGCCTCCTTGCCGCCGACCTCCTTGGCGTACTCGTCGAGCCTGATGCTCAGCTCAATCTCCGGAGCACCGCCAGCAGCAACGATCTTGCCGTCCTCGACGATGTCCTTGACGACCTTAACGGCGTCCTCAAGGGCCCTCTCGACCTCGTCAACAACGTGCTCGGTTCCACCGCGGATGAGTATCGTTACCGCCTTCGGGTTCCTGCAGCCCTCAACGAAGATCATGTTCTCTCCAGCGACCTTCCTCTGCTCGACAAGCTCGGCCTCCCCGAGGTCCTCACTGGTGAGGTCGCGGACGTTGGTGACTATCTTGGCGCCGGTGGCCTTGGCGAGCTTCTCCATGTCGCTCTTCTTGACCCTCCTAACGGCCATTATGCCGTACTTGGCGAGGTAGTGCTGGGCGAGGTCGTCAATGCCCTTCTGGACGAAGACGACGTTAGCACCGACCTCCTTGATCTTGTCAACCATCTCGCGGAGCATCTTCTCTTCCTGCTCGAGGAAGGCCTGGAGCTGGTCCGGGCTGGTGATCCTGATCTCGGCATCGGTCTCGGTCTCTTTGACCTCGAGGGCCTCGTTGATGAGGGCTATCTTGGCGTTCTCAACCCTCTTCGGCATTCCCGGGTGGACGACCTCCTTGTCGATGACAACACCCTTGATGAGCTGGGTGTCGCTGACCGCCCCACCCTCCTTCTTCTCGAACTTGATGTTGTCGAGGTCGACCTTGTACCTGCCGTCGACCTTCTCGGCGACCTGCCTGACGGCCTCGACCGCTATTTCGGCCAGGTACTCGCGTTCCTCCTCGGCGGCCTTCCCGGTTATGGCGGTGACCGCGGCCTTCTTGAGGATCTCAACGTCGTCAACGTTTACCTTCTTGGCCATCTGGTCGAGTATCTCCTGCGCCTTCTCGGCAGCGAGGGCGTAACCCTTGATGACTATGCTCGGGTGAATGTTCTGGTCGAGAAGCTCCTCAGCCTTCCTGAGAAGCTCACCGGCGATAACAACCGCAGTGGTGGTTCCATCACCGGCCTCCTTGTCCTGGGTCTTTGCAACCTCAACCATCATTTTAGCGGCCGGGTGCTGGATGTCCATCTCGTCGAGGATGGTTGCACCGTCGTTGGTGATGACGATGTCACCGAGGCTGTCGACGAGCATTTTGTCCATTCCCTTTGGTCCGAGGGTGGTTCTTACGGTCTCGGCTATTATTCTGGCCGCGAGGATGTTGAGCCTCTGGGCGTCCCTTCCAACGTACCTCTGGGTTCCCTCAGGCAGAATAACAACCGGCTGTCCAGCGAGCTGGGCCATCTCGCCTCACCCCCTCCTTTTTCTTTTTCCAGGGGCGGATGAGTTTTAGTTACAATTAGTGCTTCCGCGTTATCATTCTTTTGTGCTATTTATAAAGTTTTCGGTTAGGGATGACCCTGATCATGTGGCTTTGGGTATTTATCTGGGTTCGTTGACAGCGTGAAAGGCTTTATATAATAA
>JALTBN010000060.1:94009-263178 GCA_027075325.1 Thermococcus sp.
AAAGGCTTTATATAATAATGCTAATATTACTAAATGGCAGAAGAGGGGTGGATGATGTTCAACAGAAACCGACTCTGGTATATTTCTCTTGTAGTGGCCGCCTATATGGTGGGTGTTTCAAACCTCTGGAAGTTCCCGGCTCTTCTCATGAAGTATGGACTGGGAGGGTTGCTCTCATACGTTTTCATGGTAGTCCTCATGATACCCCTAATCTCAACAGCTATGGTAAGTACAAAAAATAGGAGATATGAGCTGGTGGGGTTCTACAACAGGGAGTTCAACACGGTGGGACCCGCGATATCTTTTTTCCTGTTTGACACTCTCCTATTGTTGTACTACCCAATTGTCAGCGGATGGTTTTTGGAAAAACTATCTCCTGCCGGGATGGGTTCTTCCAATGTGTGGAGTGCCGTGGCAATGTTCCTGTTCTTTGTGATGCTCCTCATCACCCTCGGCGGGGGCGGCAGTCGTACAATGGACGCGATGGTAGTTTCTCTGGTTATATCTTTCCTCGCCCTGACCGTGGTTGGCTTGGCTCTTTACTCCAAGATTAGTGCGATGGGTTTGACATCTGTGTTCAGAGACCAGTTGCTCCAGGCGCTCTCGTGGAAGGGAGTGAGCGGAAGGATGCTGGTGGACATGGCCAAAGGGGCGGCCTATTCCGTGGGAATTGGAATGGGATTCTACCTCCTCCTGGGGAGCTTTTTATCTGAGAAGACCAGTCCAGTCAAGATAGCAACGGTGGCGGTTGTCATCGATACTTTGGTGGGGTTTCTCAGCACCCTGACTATGGTGATGGCAATCTCAATATCCCCTAATGCGGGCGTTCGGGGGAGGGAAATAATTGTATCAACGCTACCAAAAACCCTCGAAGCAGCGGGCATGACTGCCGTTCTTTATTTCTTATATCTGGCGTTCTTTTTTGCCGCGCTCTCAAGCATGATTCCCCTTGGGGAGGTAGTTGTCAGGGTGCTGATGGAGCTTTCCAGAAAACCGTTAAACCCCCGCAGGGTACCGGAGTTCAGAAAGAAGTCCGTACTTCGGATGATGGGTTTCACGCTCCTTCTTGGGCTGTTCATGGTGGCGGTGGGGGATTACACAGGGCTGGATGTTGTGGGCATGCTCGACACCACCGTGGAGACGTTTATCCTCTTTGGGGCGGTTTTAGAGGTACTGGCGGTTTTCTACGGTAAGGATTATATCCCGATGGCATTAAAAGTAGGCTCTTATCCCGGTGTCATCTCTGTTCTTCTGCTTGGGATACTGGCAGTGTGGAACATGGTCTCGGGGCAGAACTTGATTCCACTTTCAATCCTTCTCTTGGTACTCGGCGTTGCCATGTTACCTGGAAAGTTCTGGAGGAGGCACTTCAACAAGTAAGCTTTGTTGGCCTCATCTATTCTCTGGTGCACTTGGAGTTCATACTATTGGTTGAGCGAGCGAAGGCACGGGCTTAGACATTATCCCCCGTGGAATGATCCGGAGTCACTGACCATAGCTTTTTAACCCGTTCGGCCAACCGAAGGCCGGTGGTTAAGGTGACCGACGTAAAAACCGAGTGGGAAAAGGCTCTGGCTGAAAAGGACTGCGAGAAGTTGCTTGAGCTCTTTGATGATTACGTTGACTTCATCGAGGACGAGGAAACCCTCAGAAGGGAGCTGGAGCGCCTTAAGGACGCCGCGGTAGAGTGCGAAGACCCCTACGATTTAGCGCACGAGATAGCTCATATCTACGCAGATCTTGAGGACGTTGAGGGAGGGATAGACCTCTACAACAGGCTCATCGAGAAGAGCAGTAACGACCCGGAGGAGTACGCTACAGCCCTCTACTACCTGGCGGATGCATACGAGCACTTCGGAAAGCCGGACAAAGCAATTGAAGTCTATGAGAAGCTGTTAAAGCACGAAGAAGAGGTTCTGAAGAACGAGAAGGAAATCGGCCTGACGCTGGCGAACCTCGCGGTCAACTACGACGAGCTTGGGGAGACAGAGAAGGCTATAGAGCTGATGGAGCGTGCGAGGGAGCTATTCGAGAAGCTCAACGACGAGAAGAACCACATGATAAGCCTCCTCGACCTGGCGCACTTCAAGTACGAGCTTGGCGACTACGATGCCGCGGAAGCGCTCATCCGCGAGGTCCTCAAGAACCCGAGGGACGACGAGGTGGAGATAAACGCGAAGCTCATCGAGGCGGAAATCTGGGCCGGTAGAGAGGACTACGGCAAGGCCTTCAAAGCCCTGCGCGAGGCCCTCGTGAAGGCCATCGACGTTAACGACGAGATATTCGAGCTTGTTTTTGACACGCTCGTCGACTTCATCGAGGGCCTCTTCAATGAGGGTGCCTACGATACCGTTGCCGAGAACATGGAGGCCTTTGCGGAGCTTTTCGAGGACGATACAGCCCACTTCTTCAGGGCGATAGCCGAGATGGCGCGCTGGAAGAAGGGGGACGAGGGGGCAAAGAAGCGCTTCGACGGGCTTTACTCAAAGGTCGAGAACGAGGACCTTCGCTCGATACTGGACGATTGGAAGAGGCCGAAACTGACGCTTGAGCTGGGGCTTTGAGCATCTACTCTCTTTTCCTTTCTTATAGCTGTTATTTCACGAATTATGGTGGATGGCCTTCCAGAAGAGACCTGAATTTAAAGGAGGGCAAAAGCCCTCAGATCCTCGAAACGGTTCCAACGCTTACGCTCTCGACGTTCTCGACCTTCTCGAAGGCCTCGGTGACCTGGTCGAGGTCGTAGCCCTCCTCGTCCTTAGCCAAAACGTAGAACTTGAGGGCAACGAGACCAAACGCTATCGGCTCGCGCTCGACCTTCGCCAAACCGAACTTCTCAGGGAGGGCCTCCTTGAGCTTTGCCTCAAGCTCGTCGAGGTTTACCTCGGGGTCGGTCGGCATGACCTTGATCTCGGCCACCATGTTGAAGTCGCTCATCCTTTCACCTCCTCACGGTCCTTCCCAGCCGCACTTGGGGCACTTATAGGGCACCGCTAAAACCCTGCAGGATTCGCAGCGCCAGATTATCTCCTCGCCGCAGTTGGGGCACACGAAGTGGGTTGCGTGCTCCCTTGGGGTTATTTCTTTTCCGCATGATGTGCACACCGGTACCTCAAACTTCATCTCCACTGCAAACACCTCCAAGAAAGGCGGTTTTTCCGGCCACTGCTGAGCGTTCCAGTGGGGAGCTTATAAATCTTTCGAATGCGGGCTCATCTAACCTCGCATCATCATCCCTCAGAAAGGAGAACGCCAATCATCGCCCGAATTCGTCAGATCTCCTCCTTCACTGACACGAACGATACCATTGTCACGGTCTGGCCGAGTCCCTTTATTTCCCTCAGCCGGTCTATGACAATGTGACCGATTTCCTCCGAGTTGCTTGCCCTGACCTTTATCAGCAGGTCCCATTCACCCGTTATTATGTGAACTTCGTAGACTCCGTCCAGGGCCGCGACCTTTTTAGCCACCTCGCGCTGGTTTATCCCGGACTCCGGGTCGTACCTGGCCAGGATAAATGCCGTGGTTCCAAGGTCGAGTTTTTTGTAGTCGGGTTTTATGGTGAACTTCTCTATAATCCCTTCGTCCACCAGTTTTTTTATCCTGTAGTGGACGGTTGTCCTTGGTATTCCGAGCTTTTTGCTCAGCGTCGCTATATTTTCCCTCGCGTTTTTGCGGAGTTCCTCAAGCAGACGGAGGTCTATATCATCCAGCTGCCCCTGCATCGTCTTCGTCCCCCACAGTGTCGTCAGATCTACAGAACTGATATCTAAGTTTGATGATTGTACATTATTTAAGGTTTTCTTTTAGCCATTTAGCGAAGGCCTCAAGGGCATGGCCCCTGTGGGATATCATGTTCTTTTCCTCGGTTGTCATCTCAGCAAAAGTTTTTTCAAAACCTGACGGTCTGAATATGGGGTCAAACCCAAAGCCGTCGCTTCCGAGAGGTTCGCTGGTTATCTCCCCATCGACGCGGCCTTCGAAGGTGTGCAACGCACCGTCCCAGTACGCAACGACGCTCTTGAAGTATGCCCTTCTGTCACTCACTCCTTCGAGGAGTTTTAGAATCCCCCATACCCCCAGCGTTTTGTACACGTACGCTGAATAAACGCCTGGAAACCCCCGGAGGGACTCTATGAAAAGGCCGGAATCGTCGAGGAAAAAGGGACCCTCAATGCGCTCGCTGAGCCACTTTGCCCCGTACTCCGCTACCTCTTCAAGCGTATCCGCCTGTATCTCTGGGTACTCAAAGTGTACCTGCTTAACTTCCACTCCCAGGGGTTCGAGGTACTCCCTGGCCTCCCTGACTTTTCCGGGGTTTGAGGTTATGAACTGGAGTTTCATGTTACCACAGGTTTGGAAAGGGAAATGAAGGTAAAAAGCTGTCGCTCAGTCTATTCTGTATCCTATCTTCTCGATGAGCTCCCGTCTTTCGGCCTTCTGTTCGTCTGTTTCAATTTTGTTGGCCGCTTTTCCGTCTACAACACCGAGGACGCTTCTACCGAGTTCCGTCTCAGCTACTATAACCTGGAACGGATTCTCGCTTGCCCCGTACACCATGGCGACTGCCGGGTGGTTTTTAATGGTGTTGAGAACGTTTATGGGGAACGCGTCCTTCATTATTATGACAAAGACGTGCCCGGCCCCGATTTTAACCGCGTTCTTTGCCGCGAACTTCTCCAGCTCTCCATCGTTTCCGGTGTATCGCGTCAGCTGCGGCTTGGCCTCGTTCATGGCTATCCCGAATTTTATTCCCGGAACTGCCGTCAGTAGGGCCCTTGCGAGGTCGTCCACTGTGAATATTGAGAAGTTGCCCTGCCCGATTACTACCTCTGCTCCGTCGGGCTTTTCAATGTCAACAACCTCAATCTTGACCATCTGCATCACCGATAAAAATATAACGTTGAACGCTTTAACCTTTTCGTGGGCAGCCATGCCGGAATCAGAGCTCGATGAAATGATATTCCTGGTGG
The DNA here is from genome assembly GCA_027075325.1 of Thermococcus sp. Taxonomy (GTDB): domain Archaea; phylum Methanobacteriota_B; class Thermococci; order Thermococcales; family Thermococcaceae; genus Thermococcus. The sequence goes on from JALTBN010000060.1 coordinate 98,983, forward strand.
AACTTTTGAATAAGTATCCTACCGACAGCATCAGAAAGATAGCTCAGTCGGAGGGGATAGATTACTACTATCTGAAGAGGCTATATGATAAATACCGCGACCACATCTCTGTTTATGCCATTTACAACATAAAGAGACTCGGTCTCCACAGCTACCTGGTGTTTCTCTCGGTTCCACGGGAAAAGCTTCGTGAGACGGCTGAGGTGCTTAAGGCAAGCCCATTCGTTCTACATGTAAGTGCAATGTTTGGGTTTAAAAACGGTATTCACATGATCATGCATGTTCCCACGGAACAGCAGGATCTTATAGGGGAGTATCTCAGCAGGTTCTCGGATGATTTTGAGTACTACGAAGTCAGGGCCTATCCCCCCTCCGGAGACGATAACTTCGGGGAGTGGGACCTCAGCTACAGCTACGCCGTTCTGATGGACATACTCAAATGGGACGCCAGAACGCCTATCTCCGAAATATCAAAGAAACTTGGGAAGAGCAGACCGACTGTGAAGTACATGATAGACAGGCTCAAGAAGGAGGACATCCTCCTGGGCTACGGGGCGGCCCTTGACAACGACATGGCCGACAGGAGTGTTGGGGGAATATCGTCCACGCTCAACGAGGACGTTTTCGAGCGCTTCAAAGAGTATGAAATCCAGGTTGGTGTCCTCAGGGGAGCTGGTTACTACCTTGAATGGTATTTCTCCTCGAATGAAGATCTGGCCGAGAAGATATTTGAGTTCGGAAAATACGCTGAAAAAGTTGCCATAATGTATCTGGATATGCTTCGTGACATAGAGGAGAAGTACAAGCTCTGGAGGTTCTCGGGGATGATTAAAAAAGATGGAAGCGGTTACCGCTCCATCCTCGACTTTTGATTTATCTGAGGAGCGGACAGTACTCCACCCCGTCTATCTGGCCCGTTACCTGGTACTCAATGGCCCTGCAGTCGTGGCACATGTACCTGAACGGGCAGTTGCTGCAGGCGTCTATTCTGTCTTTTGTCAGCTTCCACAGCTCCTTTAGTTTCTTCTTTCTCGTGACGTGCTTCAGACCCTCCTTTTTGGCGTCACCGAGGACGTAGTTCCTCATCAGCGGGCACGGAAGAATGTAACCGTCCCCCGTAACCGCCACGGTTCCAGCCAGGCAGTCGTGGTACTTTTTGTTGGTTGGATTGCGGCTCCGTCTGAGTTCGAAGAGGTTTGCTGTTGTCTCCCTAATGGATGGCGCGTACAGAACGTCCAGGTATATCTCAAGCTCTCCATCGCCGTCCAGCTTTGACATGAGCTCTTTTGCCTCATCCATGTTCCTTTGGTCTACAGTAACGAGGAGTCCGGATATCCATGGGATGGAGGTGGCTTTTATGATATTGTTTACATCGTACTCCATCTCCAGAATGATTTTAACGCCCTCTATCGGTCCCACTTTGTCCACGTCCTCCATGAGAACAGTCGCGTGAACCTCTTCTACGCCCATCTCCTTCGCCAGTCTCGCCGTTCTCACTACCTCTCCAGGCTCGTCGTAGTTGGTTATCCATATCTCTCTTCCGCCCAGTCTCTTGAAATCTCTGATAATCCTCCTGATCTCGGCTTCATTCATCTTTTCTCTTCTCATTATGAAGTGATTGTTACCTATGCATCCGATTGAGCGCGGAATTCCATAGACCTCGTCGAAGCGTCCCTTTCCGGCGCCGAGGTTGAGTATCAGCCTCTCCAACTTCCCCGTGTGTGGGATTTCACTCCAGGGGGGCTTTGCCAGTGTTACTGCCTTTTCCACCCCATAGAACTCTATCTCATCGTTTCCGATGTCAACTCCCATTGCCTCAGCCATGTGACCACCGTTAATGAATCAGAAGGCTACGTATATATACTTTTTCTATTCCTATTTTGCATACTACTGAAAATAGTTACAAAAACCTGTAAAACTAATTCCTGTGGTAATCTGCGGGTATCCACTTGTCCCCCTCTATCCAGAAGCTCCCGTCCTCCCTTACCTCCTTTTTCCACACTGGGACACGGTGCTTCACCTCGTCTATCGCCCACCTGCACGCGTCGAACGCCTCATTCCGGTGCTCGCCGCTTGCGATTATCAGAATGGTGTCCTCTCCAACCTTTAGTTCACCGACCCTGTGCCATATCAGCATGTCAAGTATCCGGAACCTTTCCATGGCTTCCTCCCGTATTCTATCCATTTCCGCAACGGCCATATCCTCGTATGCCTCGTAGTTCAGTTTTATTACTTCCCGTCCCTCGCTTTTCTTTCGAACCTTTCCCAGGAATATCACGTAGCCGCCGGCGTAGGGTGTTGAGACGAGCTCAACCGCGGAGTTTATATCGAAGGGCTCCCTTACCACCGCCACTTTTCCCTTTTTATCGGCCATGTCCTTCACCGTTTTATCTTCCCCCGGAAGGTTTTTGAAACTGCCGCCCAACAGTTGCTGGTGAAGAGAATGAGAAAGGGGACTTCACTGGCGATTGCCCTCATAATTACTGTGATGGTGATCTCATCCGCCTGCATCACTGGCGGATCCCATAAAACCTCCTCGACCTCCTCTCCGCTTCCCAGAGGGGAGACCACGATGTCTCAGTCTTCCTCTCACCCGAAGGCCTCCTCCACTTCTTCCACGACCACTTATTCGTCTGCTTATCCCAGTTCCACCTCCACCACCCACTCAACCCAGGGGACTGCCCCCTCTCCGGCCGGGCCCTTTTTGAATTCCCTTGAGACGATATTGGATTACACCCTCACGATGAGAACATACCTTAACGTATCCGCTGTTGTGGAGTCGTCCGGCGTTGTCAGGATGGAGAACGTCTCCCTGGTCTCCAACACCTCGGCGGCATTTAATATCCCTCCCCGCAAGATGGAGATGAACATCAGCGCGTACACATCCCCCGCAGGGGGCAGGTCTTTCACCGAGATATTTCTCGTCGGGGATACCGCTTACGTTCGCTCTTTTGGGAACTGGAGCGTTCTTCACAGGGGGGACGACGGTTTTTCGCCTATTCTCAATACTTTCAGGTACAACCCGCTCAGCATGGTCTTGAATGCAATCCGCAGCGGTTCCTGTTCGTTCGAGGGTACACCTGAGAACGGCAGCGTTGTGTGCACGGGGGAAGGTGTTCTCTCTCAGGCCGTAATCCTGGCCGTCGGTGCGCCATCTGGCTCTGAAGTGAAAGTTCGTTCGGGTAAGGTCGAGCTGGACTTCATGAACGGAAAACCAATCGGAGGGCATCTTGAGGTCTCTTTCAGCATTTCCTCCAGCGGCAGCGTCAGTTTGACTCAAAAAGGCCTTCTTCGCCAGGAGTTCGAGGTGAGGCGGATAAACAGGGGAGAGAACATCGAGCCTCCCCTCACCGGCTGAGGTCTACAACCTCGAAGGAGTTGTGGGCGAGGTCTATGATGAGGAGTCTGTTCGCGAGCGGCTCTCCAAATCCGGTCAGGAGCTTTATTGTCTCCATGGCCTGAATCGAGCCCACAACCCCGGCCACAGCCCCCACTATTGGAAACTTTCCCTTTTTCTCCCTTGCCCCCGCCCGTCCAAACAGCTCCCTCAATCCCACAGTTTTTCCTGGTATAACTGTGGTCACCTGGCCGTACGTTCCTTCCACCGCTCCATGGACCAGCGGTATTCCCCTCCGCCTCGCGAACTCGTCCAGGATGAGTCTGGCATTGAAGCTGTCGAGGCAGTCCACTACAACGTCAACCCCTCCGAGGATTTCCCCTACGTTTTCCTCGTTAAGCTCCGTGAAAACCGGTACTATCTTGACGTTCCCGTTGAACCGTCTGAGCTTCCACTCAGCGGACTTCACTTTGGGAAGCTTTCCCACGTCCTCTTCCCAGTGGACTATCTGCCTGTTCAGATTGCTCATCTCAGGATAGTCAGAATCCACGACGATTATCCTTCCAACGCCTGCCGCGGTCAGGTAATACAGGACCGGTGAGCCCAGTCCCCCGGCCCCAACCACCCCCACTGTTGAAGATTTCAGCTTCTCCTGAACTGTCTCCCCCCAGAGCATTATCTGCCTGTCGTACCTGATTATCTCCTCCTCGTTCAGCATGTCACCACCGTAGGATTTTCTCATGGAAGGTTAAATCCTTGTCTATCACAAAGGTTTTCAGGTGTGGCTTCCATTTCTTTCGGGATGAAAAATGAAGTGGAGAGAGGCAAGAAAAACACTGCTTGAGGAGGGCTTCATAGAGTTTGGTGCCTTCAGGGTCGAGCTCACCCTGGACAACACCTTCATGGAACTGGATTACATCCCGAGGGTGGCAGTTTACTGGAACGTCGACGGGAGGTGGCACGTCCTCAGGAACCCCATCCCCAAGGGAAAGAGCCTGGAGGAAGGGTGGGCAAACGCGGTTAATCTTCTGGAGGCCATCCTGAGAGGAGAGGAGTGGCCAAGGTTTGATGATGAACCCCTTGAAAGGGCCTTCGTGGATGCAATCCGGGCATCGTTTCAGCTTTGATGTCCGCAGATGAGCAAAATTGCTATATACCTCCACCCCAACTCATAATGGGTGAGGGGAGTTGGACATCGCGAAGTACATAGACCACACGAACCTTAAGCCCTACGCCTCGGCGGAGGACATAAAGAAGCTCTGTGATGAGGCGATTGAGTACGGATTCTACGCGGTCTGTGTCAACCCGTACAGGGTTAAGCTGGCCAGAGAGTACCTGGCCGGGAAGGGGGCCGGCGTAAAAGTTGCGAGCGTTATAGGCTTCCCCCTTGGAGCAACGCCTACCGAGATAAAGGTCGCTGAGGCAAAGAAAGCCCTTGAAGACGGCGCCGACGAGCTGGACATGGTAATCAACATTGGAGCACTAAAGGACAAAGACTACGATTACGTCAGGAACGACATAGCCGGGGTCGTCAAGGTCGCCCATGAGAAGGGAGCCAAGGTTAAGGTCATAATAGAGACCTGCTATCTAACCGACGAGGAGAAGGTGAAGGCCTGCGAGCTGGCTAAGGAAGCCGGTGCCGACTTCGTGAAGACCTCGACCGGCTTTGGAACCGGCGGTGCAACGGTGGAGGACGTTAAACTGATGAGGAAGGTCGTCGGTCCGGAGATAGGCGTCAAAGCAGCCGGGGGAATACACACCTACGAACAGGCGCTGGCCATGATAGAAGCCGGGGCCACGAGAATCGGCGCCTCCCACGGTGTCCAGATTGTAGAGGGCGCCAGGAGGGCTGAAAAGTGAGCCTGAAAGAGGAGATTCTCGACATAGTCGAGAACGCGATAAACGAGCTCAAGAAGGAGGGTCTTCAGCCCGATATCCTGCTTGCCGGTAAAGGCTTTGTAGAGCAGGCTGGCGAGGCCCTCGACGTTCTCAGCCTGTCGACCTACATCGTTAAGGAGCTTGACTACGACGCCGTTGTCGCCGATTCCAGGTACCTCGGCCAGATACGGAGGGCATCGAAGAGGATCTCCATTGAGCCCCTGCTCGTGGAGGAGAACATGTGGGAGGAGCTTGAGGAGCTTTAAGAACCCTCAAGCGGGCCCGGCCATTTTTCCCATTTTCTAACCACAAGCAGCAGCCCCGTTCCGAGTATTACCCCGGTTGTCACTGAGCTCACGAGGGGGGCGAGGGTTGAGAGGGCGCTGGAGTATCCTGCACCGGCGATGCATCTAAGGTATGCGTACATGAGGACCACGTAGACGCTTCCGCCAAGGACTGCCCCCAGAAGGGCCGTTGAGAACTCTTCCCCGCGTCTCCCGATGAAGCCCGCTATTCCCCCTGCAACCACGGAGGCAATCAATGAAGCCGCCGCCCATTTTGGGTCCCCCCTCAGGAGGTATTCTCCGGCTCCCAGCCCGATGCCGGCGCTTATACCTGCTGTCTCTCCAAACGCAACTGCAAAGAATAGCAATCCAGTGTATCCCAATGTCATCGGGCCCGTTTCTGTTTTGAGTACTGCGGCATCCTCCAGGAGCATTGTAACGGCCAGCGAACTCATGAGGATTGAGAGAGTGAGCCCGCCCGGTAGGGTGAACACCTTCCTCCTTTTCAGCAGGTACACCCCGTATCCCAGGAGGGTTGCCGCAATGATTGCCGCTATGCTTCCCGTCGCAGTCCCCATTTTATCCCCCAGGGACTTCGTCTGCATCCTTAAAATCTTTTCCTGAGAAACGGAGAAAGAAGAGATAAAATGAAACGTCAGAATCACTGGAGGGAGGCTTTGAGCGCCTCCTCGAATATCTCCATAGCGACGTCTATTTCCTCCTTCGTTACGATGAGCGGCGGGATGAAGCGTATGCTGTTGTCACCGCAGCCGAGGAGAACGAGACCGCGCCTTGCCGCTTCCTTGACGATTCTGTTCCTCAGCTCGGGGTTCTTCTCCTTTCCTTCCTTGGTCTTGACTATCTCGACGGCCTGGGCCAGTCCGAGACCTCTTGCATCTCCGATAACCTCGTAGCGCTCCCTAAAGTCCTCAAGGTACTTGTGGAGGTAGTCTCCAACCTCCTGGACGTGCGGCAGGAGTTCCTTAACGATTTCGACGACCTCTATGCCGGCCGCTATGGCCACCGGGTTGCCTCCAAAGGTGGTCGCGTGCCTTCCGGGCTTGTCGAAGCTTATCTCGGCCCTGTGGACGACACCCGCGAGCGGAATTCCGCCGCCTATGGCCTTGCCGAACTGGATGAGGTCCGGCTCGACTCCAAAGTGCTCGATGGCCCAGAACCTTCCGGTCCTTCCGACGCCCATCTGAACCTCGTCGTCCGCCAGGAGAATGCCGTACTCGTCGGCGAACTTCTTGAGTTCCTTGAAGAAGTTCTTCGGTGGAACAACGTAGCCGCCTTCACCCTGTATCGGCTCGAAGAATATCGCCCCGACCTCGTGCGGCGGGACGTGCTTGAAGACGTACTCCTCGATGAAGTCAAGAACCCTGTTGATAAGCTCGTCCGGCTCCTCGTAGCCGTCTATGCCCCAGAGGTTCCTGTAGGGGTTCGGGTAGGGGATGTGGGTAACGCCGGGCATCGTCGGGAAGAAGCCGTCCTGCTGGACCCACTTGCTCGCTGTGAGGCTGAGAACGGCCTGGGTCCTGCCGTGGAATGCATGGTAGAACGCTAAGAACTGCTTCCTTCCGGTTCCGTACTTGACGAGCTTCATAGCGGCCTCGTTCGCCTCGGCGCCGCTGTTGCCGTAAACCACTTTCTTCTCGAAGTCGCCCGGGGCAAGCTCGATGAGCTTCTCTGCAAGGGTAACCGCGTTCTCGTAGAAGAAGTCGGTCAGCGAGTAGTGGGTGAACTTCTCGGCCTGCCTCTTTATCGCCTCCACCACGCGCGGGTGGGCGTGGCCGACGTTGAGAACACCAACTCCGCTCGCGAAGTCGTAGAAGACGTTCCCGTCAACGTCGTAGACCCTTATGCCCTCTCCGTGGTCGATGACTATCGGCAGGTTCTCCGGATCCTGGGTAGTGGTTGCGAGGTACTTGAAGTTCCTCTCTATTGTTTCCTTGGCCTTAGGGCCTGGGAGTTCCTTAACGTTCGGTCTAACCACCATGCGCATCACCGGTGGGAGGTTGTGGTTTTCCTATATAAGCCTGTGTTCATCAATGAACATTTTTGACCGAAAAATTTTCGAGAGAGTAGGGAAAATCCGCAACTGAAGAATGTTTAATGGCCCAAAGAACCGGAGAAAAAGAACGATGGGAAGTGGGAATTCACTCCCCGTTCTTCTCCTTCCACTCGTCCAGGAACTCCTTGGCTGAGTTGGCCGCTATGGCTCCCTGGCCGACGGCGACAGCTATCTGTTTGAAGACGTTGGTTATATCGCCGGCCGCGAAGATTCCAGGAACCTTGGTGCGCATGTACATGTCCACCGGGATGTAGCCGTACTCGTCGGTTATGCCGAGGTGCCTGACGAAATCTGTCTTCGGCTCGTAGCCGATGAAGATGAAGACTCCATCGACGGCCATCTCGGTCTCCTCGCCGGTGACGCGGTTCCTGAGTTTGACCGCCTCGACCTTGCCCTCTCCTTTAATCTCCGTCACGACGGTGTTGAGTACCGCAGGGATGCCGCTCTCGGCGAAGCGGTCCTGCAGTATCTTGTCCGCCCTGAACTGGTCGCGCCTGTGGACGAGGGTGACGTCGACGCCTATGCTCTTCAGGTAGAGAGCCTCCTGAAGGGCGGTGTTCCCGCCGCCGACGACGATGACCTTCTTGCCCTTGAAGAGCGGGCCGTCGCAGGTGGCGCAGTAGGAGACGCCCCTGCCAGTGAGCTCCTCTTCGCCTGGGACCTTGAGTTTCCTCGGTGCGGCGCCAACAGCTATGATTATCGTCCTTCCCTTGTAAAGCTTGCCGTTCTTGGTCTTGACACCGAACTTGCACGGCCCCTCGTAGTAGGCGCACTCTATCGGGTCGATCCGCTCCACCTCATCGAAGACCACATCAACGCCGAGCTTCTTGACGTGCTCGTGCATCCTGTTGGTCAGCTCTGAACCGCTGATCCCATTGGGAAATCCGGGGTAGTTCTCTATGAGGTCAGTCAGTGCCACGTTTCCTCCCAAATCCTTGCTTATGATGAGGGTTTCCAGGCCGTAGCGGGCCGCGTATATTGCCGCCGTGAAGCCAGCCGGTCCCGCTCCTATGATGAGAACGTCCCAGGTCTTGTTCTCGTATTCACCACCGCGTGAGAATCCTCCGAGGCTGAACATCTCTCCCACCTCCGGGCTTTCCTAACGTGGACTATTTAAAAGCCTTGTTCCACATAAATGGGTAGAAATAGGCAGGTCAGATGAGCTTGACCGAGCGGTCTAAGATGAGGTGAAGGGTGTAGCCGCTGAACGCGACGAACCCAAGGAACAGACCCTCCCCCGTGCTCATGTGGAGTCCGTACGGGCCCAGAAGGAAGGCCAGAAAACCGTATATTGCGGCGAAGAGGAGGGAATGAACAACCCCCCTGTGGTGCGGCATTACCGCGGTGAACCCGTACCATCCCACAACTGCTCCTACCGCTCCAATCCCCCATGCAGCGGTTTGACTCATCCACGGTTGACTGAGATGTATTTCCCCTTTGGCCCACATGTAAACGGCGCTTCCGAGGAGAACGGCCACTATTGGCTTTGTTCCGCGGTGGATGAGCGCGTTGGGGTGGTCCATGTCGGGCAGGTCTGCCCCGAGCACGTAGAGGCCGTAGCCCACTACCATAGCGGTGCTGCTCATCTCAAAGGGGACGCCTGCGTACACCTTCAGCAGGAACGCGACGAGCACCGCGAGGGGGTAGGTTATTACTCCGCTCAGCACGTGGACGTCGTAGTTGGGCATTTACTCCTCCGCTCCCTCGCTTTCCCTGCCCTCTTCCAGAAATTTTCTAACGTATTGCGGAACCTTGTAGTTTCCTCCCGGATCCCCAACGAGGAAGCCTATTGTGACGAGCCTGTTTAAGGCCTCGTACACCTGGTTGGCCGGCTTCTTCAGCTCCTTTGCGACGCTTATATAGCTGACCGGTCCGCCGTTGAACTTCTCCACTATCGTCTCAACCAGGTCGCGGTAGTCCTTCGGGACCCTCCTGATGTACTCCTCAAGGCTCTTGGGCTCCTCCAGAATGGTCGTAACGACTAGCTCGTCTATCGGGTCGAAGGCCCTCTTAGCCGCCTCGCTGAGCACGTAATGGAGCAGCCTTAGTATCTGCCTCGGGTTGCCCTTGGCGAGATCGTGGATCAGTCTTATCGCCTCGTCCGTGAAGGGGTATATCGGATCGTCGGTGTCCCTCGTCCTGACGCGGTTGAGCCTCTTCTTCACGAGCTCGAAGGTCTCCTCGACGCTCATCGGCCTCAGCTTGAACTCGTAGTGGAGGCGCATGAAGAAAGCCGGGAAAATCTTGGAGTACTCCTCGTAGGCCTCCGGGATGCAGGCGAAGGCTACTACACAACCGGGGGGCATCGTGCTTATCACGTGCCTGAGCATCTCGAAGAACTGTATCTTCTCCTGCTCCCCGGCTCCCTGCATGTTCTCGAGCTCGTCCAGGAGAAGGGCCGAGTAGGGGTACTTTCTCAGCTGCTCCACCAATAGCTCCGCTATGTCCCTGCTCTTGTACTCCTTCGTGTCGCTGAGCATTTTTTCCAGCCTGTCTATGAAGCCGAGCTTCCTGCTCAGGTTTTCAAGGAAGATATTTGTTCTGCTCCGTGGGGGCTTAAGGGCGTAGAAGATGTCGCGGGTGAGCTTGAGGATGTCGTTTGTGTCGACTTTGACATAGATTGCCTTCCCGCCCTCCCTCTCTATGGCCCGCGCTATGCTCTTGAGCCTCTGGGTCTTTCCCATTCCGAGGGGACCTACTATGGCCATGGCCATCGAGCTCTTGTTTCCGACCACCTCGGAGATTATCATTGATAGTCTCATATCAACTTCCTGGTAGACGTGGATGCTTTCAACGTCACTTATTCCCTCGCTTGCGAGCTGTTCGAATGGATTTTTTGAGAGGCCGTAAATCTCGTAAGTTTGAAGGGGATAAACTTTAAGTTCCTCGTTTTCCATTTAACCCACCCAACTTAGTTTGCCTTTGATAATATAAAAGTTTGTCCACTGGTGAGCCGAGATGGTGGTTTTGGTGGTCACCTGTCCCCCCGGAAGGGAGGGCGATGCGATACTCGAACTGGAATGGGCCCTTGAAAAAGTTAAGGTGCACGGGACCGACTGGAGGGGGGTGCTCATAGCCGAAACGCCTCTGGAAAAGATGGAAGTGATTAATAGGCTCCTCTCCTTTGAGACACAGGCACTTCAGAGGGTGACGCCGCTTGACTATCTCCTGCCCGCTAAACTTGAGGAGATCGAAAAAAAGGCCGTCGAGCTTATGGAAGGAAAAACCGGAACCTTTGCGGTGAGGGCGAAGGTGCGGGGGAACAAAAAGCTCCGCGAGAAGGAGATTGAGAGGGCCGTTGGCTCCAGGATCGTGGAGGAGTACGGTTTGAAGGTGAACCTCTCCAGCCCGGACTTGGTAGTGGTTGTTGAGGTTATCGGGAAGAGGGCAGGGATAGGGGTTCTGAGGAGGGACGAGATCCTGAGGTTCGAGGTTGAGGAGTGAGGTGAGTTATTTAATTAGCTTGACTGAGAGTCCAAACTCTTTCAGTACCTCGAAGTCGCCATCGAGCGTTATCAGTGTCAGTCGTTGGCGAGACAAACGGCACCGATGAAGAGGTCTCCTCCCCTAGGTAAAGTGTTAAATGTAACAGAATTTGGAGTTTAGTATTTATACGATTTTTGGCAAATTACACTATCAATGGCAAGGAAAGGGTAAAAAAAGAGCAAAAATCACAGGTACCTCTCCTTCACCCAGCGGACGAAGTAGTCCGGGTTCAGCTCCTCGCCGATGGCCTTCTTCAGGAGTTCCTTCGGCGGGTAGATGCTTCCCCAGCGGTGGATCTTCTCCCTGAGCCAGGCCTTTATCGGCTCGAACTCGGCCTTGGCTACCTTCTCCTCAAAGTCCGGGATGTCGCGCCTGATGTGATAGTAGTACTGGGCCGCGAGGAGCGTTCCCATGCTGTAGGTCGGGAAGTAGCCTATCGTTCCGTGCGCCCAGTGGATGTCCTGGAGAATTCCTTCCGAGTAGGTCTTCGGCCTTATGCCCAAGAGACGCTCCATCTCCTCGTTCCAGAGCTCCGGTAAATCTTTCGCCTTAACTCCCTCGTTGAGCATCATCCTCTCAAGCTTGAAGCGGAGGAGTATGTGGAAGTTGTAGGTCACTACATCCGCCTCGGTTCTTATGAAGTCCGGGCGGACCATGTTGAAGTAGAGGTACACATCCTCTGGAGTGTAGTTGCTCATGAACGGGAGGTTCTCCCTGAGAACCGGGTGGATGAGGGTGGCGAACTCCCTTGAGCGGCCGATTATGTTCTCCCAGAATCTGCTCTGGCTCTCGTGGATTCCAAGGCTTACTCCACCTGCGATAGGGCTGAACATGAAGCGCTCGTCCTGCTGGAGCTCATAGAGTGCGTGCCCGAACTCGTGGACCGTGCTGAGAATGGTTCTCCTGAAGTCGTAGCCTTCATAGCGGGTCGTTATCCTGACATCGCGAATGCCAAACTCGGTGGTGAACGGGTGAGCAGACACATCCAGGCGGGAGCGAACGCCCAGCGGGAAGCCGAACTTCTGGAGGATCCAGAGGTTAACGCGCTCCATCTGCTCCTTCTCGTACTTCTCCTTCTCGAGCGGATGCTCCTTCGGAACCTTTCCCTCCTTCATTATCTTCTCAACGAGGGGCTTGAGTTCCTTCTCGAGCCTGTCGAACATCCTCGTTACGTCCTTGGTCGTGGTTCCCTCCTCGAACATGTCGAGTAGGGCATCGTAAGGCTCGTCTTCGTAGCCAAGGTAGTCAGCGGCGCGCTTGGCAAGGTCGATGATTTTATCGAGCCACGGCTCGAACTTGGAGTAGTCGTTGCTCCTCTTCGCTTCCTCCCAGGCCTTAGTGGCCTGACTCGTTACCTCACTGACCTCCCGGAGGAACTCCGGCGGGAAGGACTTGCTTATCCTTATCGAGCGGTCGAGGACCCTAACAACACCCCTCTCGTACTCGTTGAGGTCTTCGATGTCTTTGGCCTTCTCCACAAGCTCCACGAACTCCGGCTTGAGGAGGAACTCCTGGCTGAGAACGCTTAACTCGCCCTGGGCAACGGAGCGCTCGAGTACCCCTTCCTTCGGCATGTTGACCTCCATGTCCCAGCCGAGGACGCTCTGAGCGTGGCCTATAGCCCATATCCTGCGATACTTTTCAAGAATTGTCTTTATTGTCTCGTTCTGGAAAACAGCCTCCATCTATATCACCAAGGAGATTTGGCGGACCGAACTTTTAACCTTTTCGATGTTCATCTGAACGATGGGAGGTAACGTGGTTACTATGGTGGGAAACGGTATTAAAGGGAACTTCCAAGGGGCTTCGGTGATTGCATGCTGGACCTCGTGGTCATAGGTCACGTTTCGATTGACACCCTGATGTTTCCGGATGGAAGACGAATAACCATGCCCGGAGGGGCTGCTGCAGGAGTGGCGACCTCCGCAGCGCTCGCAGGAGCAAAAGTCGGACTGGTCACAAAAGTTGGAGAAGACTTTCCGAAGGAGTGGCTTGAAAAGCTCTCCTCAATTCTGGACGTTAGAGGCGTCCATGTCCTTCCCGGAAAGACAATCCACATTTACATGATTTATCATGAAGACGGGAGCGTGGATGCCCCCGTTGAACTTGGTGTTGCCCAGAGGATGGGGGAAACGCCGATTCCCGAAGAATACCTTAACTCAAAAGTCTTCCACATAGCACCAATTCCGCCGGAAGAGCAGCTGAAGGCCCTGAAGAGACTTGAGGGGAAAAGGATAAGTCTCGACTTCAATCCAACTTACATGGAGGAGTACAGGGAGAGGCCCGACCTAATGCAGGAGATAGTTTCCCGCGCTGAAGTGCTCTTCCCCAACGAGAGGGAAGCACTAATCATAACCGGGGCGGAGACGGTTGAAGAAGCCGCGAAAACGCTCCACGGGTGGGGGGCAAAACTTGTCGTGATAACGCGCGGCGAGAGGGGCGTTCTGCTCTACGACGGCAGTTTTAAGGAGTTCCCGGCACCCTCAATAGGAGAGGACGAGATAGTTGACCCCACTGGCGCTGGTGATGCCTTTGCGGGCGGTTTTCTCGCCGGCTACTCGCGGGGAAAACCACTGGAAGAGTGCATGAGGCTCGGCCTCGAAAGGGCGAGGGAAGTGCTGAAAAAAGAGGGGAGCTGGAGCATTTAACTCCCAACACCCTTCACGAAGAAGTACAGCGCAGATAGGAGGAGAAGGGCCAGGATCGTGGCATCGATACCGCTCACCGTTGCTGAGATAGCTTTAAGGATAACGTATGTGGGGAGGGAGAGGAGGGTTGCTGCGGCTACCACCACGTAGTCAGTAGAAGTGGCCCTCTCCCGATCCAGCTTTCCCATCACTGGTACCATGAACGCCAGGGAGAAAATGGTGAGGGAGTAAAGTGGCTCAACATTTGCGTGAAGCAGGAAAGCCACGAGGAGAAGGAGGTAGAGCGTTCCAGGCAGGAACCACATGACACCGGCTACGGCCAGGGCCCCCATTATCAACCCCCATTCCTTGAATGGGAGCAGCAGAAGGATGAGGAAGAGCAGGGGAACCAGTGAGTAGAACCCTCTCTTAGGGGGTTTGAACTTCATACGTTTAACACCTCCGCTATGGCGACTTTAAGGGGCTTTCTCACGTCCCAGTTTACTATTATGCCATGCTCCCGGAGTTTCTTTAGGTGGGCCTTCCTCTGGAGGCTGAGGAGCTTTAAAGCCAGCTCTTCCTCACGGCTCTCAGGGGTTATTGCCGTGTATGGGTCTGGGCTTATAACGATGACCCGATAGCCGTAGCTCGACATGATTTTCAGGGCTTTTCTACTCTCCTCGGTCATCAGCGGCGAAACGTACACCAGCTGAGCCCTCGGCGGGAAGCGGGAGCGTATGAGGTGCTCTATCTGGTATGCAATCATATTGTTCTCGTCGGGCCTCGCGGTGCTGAGGAAGTCCACACACTTGAAGAAGTGCCTCTTCCCGTAGTCCACTCGTACCCAGAGGGGAACCGCCTCGGAGAGCACAAGTCCGAAGCTCGTGCCTTCGTTCAGGCTGTTTAGCATGAGGGATGCAGCTGCCCTTATGCTGTAGTCCAGGACGCCTTCCCCCTTCTTGGCCGCGTCCACGATGAATATGACGTCCACCTTCCTCTCGCTCTCGTATTCGTTTGACATGACCTTCCCGGTTCTGGCCGTTGCCTTCCAGTTGATTATCTTGAGCGGGTCCCCCGGCTGGTACTCCCTTATGGCGTGGAACTCAACGCCCTCCCCGACGCGGGGGCTAGGGAGATGACCGATGGTTATCTTCGTTCCCTTCGTTGAATACGGCGTCTGAACTTCCTCGATTCTGGGGACTCCGATGAGCTCGGTGTAGTGCTCCATCACCTTATCAATCCTGAAGAACGAGAAGGGGTCGCGGTAGGTTAGACGCACCCCGTTGAATACGTGGATTCCCCTCCTTACCCTGACCCTGTACGTTATTGCCTTCTCCTCCCCCGGTTTGAACGACAGAACGGCTTTAGGTGTTCCTTCCACAACTTCCAGGCCTTCCGGGACCTCATCGGATATTTTCAGGCTGGGTATCCTCTCCAGCGCTTTTATCTTCAGGGTTACCTCTACCTCCTGTCCCTCCATGAAGCGGTCGTGCTCTATAACTCTGGCCACCTCAACGTTGAGGGCCGGTCTGAAGAATGCTCCCGCTATAAAGAGGGCCCAGAGTATGGGAAGGGCTAAATAAACCGCATCCCACCGGAGGAGCAGGAATGCTGTGAGGAGTACCCCCCAAAGTGCCATTATCACTTCCTGGGCTTCCTCCGTGAGGGGGCCGCTCTCCCTGGCCTCTTCAGAGCCCCCGCCCCCCCACTGCGGCAGGACCGGAATGCGCTGCACGTTTGACCCTCACTCAAACTTGGGTACGGGAACCTTCTCAAGGAGCTTCTCCATAACAGCATCCGGGCTGACGTTGGTGTACCAGAGTTCCCTCTTCAGGATGAGTCTGTGGCTCAGTCCCGGAACGGCGACCGCCTTCACGTCGTCGGGGATGACGTAGTCCCTGCCATCCAGGGCTGCGTATGCCCTTGAGAGCTTCAGGAGTGCCAGGCTGCCCCTCGGCGAGGCGCCTATATCAATCTCCCTCCTGCTGTTCCTCGTGGTTTCAACGATGGCCGTTATGTAGTCCAGTATCGCTTCGCTGACGTACACATCTTCTATGGCTTTCTGCATTTCAACCACTTCCTCCGCCTTAAGAACTGGCTTTATGTCAACGTCCTCCTTCTTCCGTCCTATCCTCCTGCGCAGGATTTCCTTCTCTTCCTCTCTGGTCGGGTATCCAACGCGCAGCCTGACAAGGAAACGGTCGAGCTGGGCCTCCGGGAGCGGGTAGGTTCCCTCCTGTTCAATGGGGTTCTGTGTGGCCACGACTATAAAGGGCTTCGGCAGGATGTAGGTTTTTCCCTCTATTGTAACCTGCTTCTCCTGCATGGCCTCAAGCAGGGCCGACTGCGTCTTTGGTGGTGAGCGGTTTATCTCGTCCGCCAGGAGGATGTTGGTGAACACGGGTCCTTTCCTGAACTCGAATTCGAGGGTTTTCTGATTGAACACGCTGACGCCGAGTATGTCGCTTGGGAGAAGGTCCGGCGTGAACTGGACGCGGGTGAAGTGAACACCCATTGCCCTGGCGAAGCTCTTTGCCATCAGTGTTTTTGCCAGCCCGGGCAGGTCTTCGAGCAGGATGTGTCCGTCCGCCAGCATGGTAGTTAGTACAAGCTTCAGCACCTGCTCCTTTCCCACTATGGCTTTTTTCACCTCGTTTAAAACCGCGTTCCCCTTCTCGGCCACCTCTTCAATCCTCATTTATATCCTCCTCCATGATTCTCAGTGCTTCCTCAAGGTTCTCCATAAAATCCCCTTCACGTCTAAGGGTCATTATGGCCTTGTTTGGACTGGAAGAAAGGGATGAGAAAGTTTCATTATAGTCATCGGAGGCACTGGCGTAGGTTTCCCTGATTCTATCTTCGATGATGGAGCGTGCGGTTTTCCCCTTCTTTGCCCTCTTTATTATCCTCGCCAGTGCCTTGACCTCATCTCTCCTCTCCCCGTGGTTTTCTTCCCTAAAGAGACCAACTGCGGGCAGGCCGAGCTCCATCCCGAAGAGGATTATCGCGAGCGTGAGTCCGAACGCCAGAACCGTAAGCCAGTGGAGGAAGTACTTTCCCTCAAGGAACATAATCCCCGCGGTTGTGACGCTCAGGACGATGACCAGTCTACTGGGATGCATTCACACCACCCCTCATCTTCGAGTACAGCTCCAGGGCCTTCCTCGCATCCTCCCAAGTCACCTTCTCCGGCGCGTACTCGGCCTTCTCAAAGAGCTCCGTCAGGGCGACGAACGTCTCGTGCATCAGCCTGACGTGCTCCGCGTGCTCCCAGTGCGTCCAGCTTTCCTGGTAGGGTATCCCGAGTGCCTCAAGCCACAGGACGGCGTTTTTGTATATTCCAACCACGGCCTTGCGGGGGTCTTCGAATAACTCCAGCCCAATCTCGTCCAGTTTTCTGTCGAACTCCATAGCTCTCTCCATCATCTGTTTTCTCTTTCTCCGTAAGGCAAGGCCCTTGTAGTATCTGATGGCGAAGACGGCCGAGATAGCAATCAGGAGCACTATTATGGCCAGAAAAACCATGTCCAGCCCACCGGGAGGGGAATTGCCACCTGTTTTCAGACCGCTGGCGTTGCCGGGGTTGATCAATGGTCCAACGGGTTTGGTTACGTTTGCGGTCATGTTGGCCGTCGCGTTTGATGTTTGATTGGCGGGCATCATGCTCGCTCTGGGCCGAAACAGCATGGCCAGCGCAAGAAAGCCGGCTGCACCTATAATGAGTATTCCTTCCAAGATACTTCCGGTTCCCATCTTGTACTTCAGCTTGTCGAAGGGGTCAACCCATCCAAGAAACACCAGGATTATTACGATCAGTCCAGCGGCGGCCGCCAGTACTATTGCTATCCCCCAGTATGAGAAGCCCCTTCCGGGAGGCAGAGGCTTGTCACTTATCCCGTATCTCATCATAGCGGCCATCGTTAGCAGAATAATTGCGAATATAACCGAAAGCTTTAACCTGTCCCTCATTTGAGACCCATCTACTGTGGGAACACTTTTATATAAAAGTTTTATGATTACGTACGGAGGTGAGGATAATGGCTGACATACCGAGACTCTACGTCGAGGTGCCCACTGGGGAGTGTGTTGATAACGGGAGGGTGAGAAGGGACTGCATTGTAATCTCAGGTAACGTTGAGGTTTGGCTGAATGAGAACGATGAGATACCGGACTTTCTGGATGTTGAATCTTCCAAGTACCTCACCCGCGAGGTCTATGACCGCTTTTATAATTACGTCGACCGCATTACTGGGGAGATGCTTGCAGACATTGTCTTAGTCCTTCCGGATGGCAGAACGAGGATATACCTCAAGAAAGGCGACAGGCTTCTCCTCCTTCCTGTGGAAGGATTCACAAAGACGCTGATAGCCGACGTTGGCAACAGGGTGCGGAGGGGAGACGCATTCGCAGCAATAACGACGAGAAAGGGTGAGGTCCACTACCTCAAGCCGCCGGTGAGCGGGACCGTGGTGTTTATAGATGAGGTGACCAACAGTCCTCACTACGTTTACTATCTCCTCCCCGAGGAGTGATCACTCCATTCCTTCCATCATGGCGTCTATACTCGACCGTATGGCCAGTTTTATCCCCTTTTCATTGTCCATACCTTTAAGAGTTCTGGTGTTGTTGGGGCTCGTTATTATCAGCGACCACTGGTATACGTCACCCTTTAGCGGGCTGCTCTGGAACATTGCTATGAACTTCTTTTCCCCTGCTGAAACTTCCACTATCTCAACGTCCGTTTCCCCGAGCTTCGACCTGTAGACTTCCTTAACATTGAGGTTTCCGTACTCCTCTTGGAGCATCTCAGAAAAATATCCCATGTTATCACCACGTTAAGTTGAACTTCATAGTATATTAACTTTTCCGCTCTTCCCACGTATGTTTCACGATGGCCAAAACTTTATAAGGGGGCCGGGCAACTCCAACCGAGAAAGTTTTGGAGTTGAAGGAAATGAAGATTGAAACCGGAGATTTTGTTCTGTTCAACTACACCGGCAGATACGAGGACGGTGAGGTTTTCGACACCAGTTACGAGGATGTTGCCAGGGAGAACGACATTTTTGTGGAGGAGAGGGAGTACGGTCCCCTTGGGATCACGGTCGGAAACGGCGAAATCATTCAGGGCCTTGAAGAGGCCATGCTTGGAATGGAGGCAGGTGAAAAGAAGACAGTCGTCGTGCCTCCTGAGAAGGGCTATGGCATGCCCAGAGAGGATCTGATTGTCCCCGTTCCTATGGAGCAGTTCACCTCCGCCGGTCTTGAGCCCGTCGAGGGGATGTACGTCATGACCGATTCAGGTCTTGCCAAGATATCCTTGATTGAGGGCGAGAACGTTATGCTCGACTTCAATCACCCGCTCTCCGGGAAGACGGTTGTCTTTGATATCGAAATAGTTGAAGTTAAGAAAAAGGCCGAAGAGGCCTGATTTCTTCTTTTCTCAGAATCCTATCTGAACGAACATCATGCCCTTAAACACTGCCGCTCCCATTACAGCCAGCATTATCCCGTATTTTATACCCGCTGAGAACTTTCCCTCCCGGATTACGCCTATTCCGAGGCCTGATATAATGGCCTGAATAACAACGAACATCAGGAGGATGTTGAGTATCGTCGGTATCTGGGCGGCTCCGGCGCCTGTTATCATCTGCCCCATGAGCTTTCCGACTATGCCTATGATGGCGGGGCCTATAAACCCGCTGGTTATTATGAAGAACATCATCTGCATTCCTGTGGAGGCCTTCCTCTCCTGTCTTATCCTCAATATTTCCCTGACGTCGTTTGCCACGTATACAAGAACCTCGCTCATAGGTGCACCCCTTTCGAGGGCCTCAATGATAATCATGAGGGAGCGGTAGAGGACTGGAGACTTTTTGTTCCTGATTGCCATCACTTTGAGGGCTTCTACGGTTGAGCGGCCTTTCTTGATCTCGTTGACTGCCCTCTTAAACTCCTCCGTTAGGGCTCCGAACTTTGCAGTTGTCAGGTCTTCCATGGCCTCCGAGAATGAGATTCCTGCCCTGAGGGAACTGGCCAGGTAAAAGAAAGCATCGGGCAGGTTCTTCTCCATGCTTTCGAGTCTCTTTGATATCCTCCAGTATGGATATATTAAAGCCATGGCGGGGAACACGGTCAGGGTTGTGAGCAGTGCGTACTTCAGCGGTAGGAGCAGCAGGACGGCGGTGCCGAGGATTACTGACATCAATATTGAAATCATGAGGTACTCTACTGCCAGGAACTCTATTCCCGCGGAGTAGATGAATAGTTCGTACCGTTTAAGCCACTTAGAGGGGAGTATCCTCTCAAGGATTTTTGTCATAAGGAGGGTTATGTTTCCACCTCTGGATTTTGGCAACGTTTATCACCCCTTACCTCGGCTCACCGCGCTTGATCATTATGACTATTATCAGCGAGAGGAACGGAAACGCGAACAGCAGGATCACAGCCAGAGCGCTGGGGGCTATCGCGGCCCCTCCGCCTCCACTGGCGCTGAACGCCGAACCCGCGAGCACCGCTACGATGAATAGCGTTGGCATTACTATCGTCATGAACATGTAAACAAATGCTATACCGTTCACCTTCTGGACGTACTCAACGAGCTTCATCCTGTACTCAAACGCGAAATCCTCTGCCATCTTATAGAGCACATCGGCCAGGTTGCCCCCAAACTTAACCGCCCTCAGTATCTGTTTAACGACCCTGTTGATGTTTTCAGAACCCATCTTCTCTCCGAACTTCTCAAGGGCGTCCTCGAACGATGTTCCCGCCCTCATGTCCCGTACTATAAAATCGAATTCCTCCGATGCAACACCGTAGTCGGCCTTTGCCACCGAAACGAGGGCCTCGGAGATACCAACTCCTGCACTCAGGAGGGACGCTATGTGCCTGAGGATGTACGGAAGGGCCTTCTCAACCTCTGCTACCCTTCTCTTCCACACGA
The DNA here is from genome assembly GCA_027075325.1 of Thermococcus sp. Classification (GTDB taxonomy): domain Archaea; phylum Methanobacteriota_B; class Thermococci; order Thermococcales; family Thermococcaceae; genus Thermococcus. Next base: position 119,609 of record JALTBN010000060.1, read on the forward strand.
TCTTTGGGTAGTTCCTCATGTAGAGGAACCCCCCTATGGCACCGAGCAGGCCAATCATTGTGGTTGTGAATATATCCATTTCAAGTAAAAGGCCAAATGAAAAGGCGAAGATGCCTGCCATCAGGGAAGTTACTATCATGAGGGCCACGTACTTCTCCTTCCCCATCCTGATACTGGCGCGGTAGAGGTCGTAGTCGAGTCCTTTTATTGAGTGTGTCAGCGACTGTACCGGTCCTTTAAAGTGGGACAAAAACGCCTCCGCCAGCCTGTCCCCGAAGGAACTCGCTATTTCTTTCCTGCGCCACTCCAGGAGTTCTTCCATTTCTCTTTCGCGTTCGGTCTCCTTGCTCTCAGCTGTCTCCTTCTGTAACTCCTTCAGCGCCTTCAGTCTTTCCTGGATACTTCTCCCCTGGGGTATTCTGCGCATTGGTTTCTCCGTTACCTCAAGGGTTTTTCCTCCGAGGCTCTCCAGGAAATTGAGGAACGCTTCCATGACCCCCACGTTCATCCCCTCACGTTACGTTGCGAACCTGCTCCTGAATCTGAGGAGAGCTGTCCTTTTCTATTTTATCGAGGAGGGAAGCCTCATCGATGTAGAACAGTTTGATGTAGTGCCCGACGTCCTCTATGCTCCTTATACCCTTCTCTATCATCCACTCAAGGACGATTTTTCTTTTCTCCTTCTCCAGTTCCAGTTCGCTTATGCTCATTCCGGTGTGCCTGGCCAGCTCGTTCATGACCCTGCTCGGAACCTCGGTTGGGAGGAGCTCGTCTTTGGCGGGGTCGTATTTGTACAGTTTGTTTAGCTGTATGCTCTCCCCTTCCATCCCCGATATTTCAGCTATCTCCGTTACCCTTCTAACGGTTCCCTTCTTCCTGCTGTGGAAACGAACCTGCATGAGGATTATGTCCAGAGCAGGTATCATTATTCTTGGAACGTTCATCGGTGGGCTTTCAAGTCTTGTTATGGTCTCACGGGCGTTGTTTGAGTGGATTGTGCCCATACAGTTGGAGACGAGTATACCGTTGGCCACGTAGTTGTGGTCGTCCTCCACTGTTAAGTCGTAGAGGTACTCTATTCCAAGCTCTTCCGGTGAGACCTCCTCAACGCTCACTACATCGTCCCAGTAAACGTCGCCCTCCGCTATGAGCTGGAGGCGCTTCGCCATTACCCAAGCGTCTTCATCGCCGATATCCTGGGCTATCTGCTGGAACGCTAAGGCGATTCCCTTCAGTGCTGAGCGTCTTATCTCACCCATCCTACCCTTCTCGACATGCCTTATGAGGCTCTCCGAAACCTTTTCTCCGGCGTAATGAGTGGCCAGCTTTGAGAGTTCCGCAACGCTGAGGCCGAGCCTGAGACGGAGCGGCCTTATCATCTCGCTGGAGATGGGCACGCGGTAGGTTCTCCTGCCGCGGTAGGCCTTCTTCTCAGCAAGAATTTCCTCAAGCTTCGCCCTCTTCCTCGAATGGCGGAGCGGGATGAGTGAGCGGAACTTCTTGAGGTCTTCAACGCCGCTTACAGTGACGCGGAAGATGTAGCCCTCCTTGAAGCCCCTGTTCTTGACCCTCGTGACGGTGCTTATTATGCCCAGCCTCTGGAGGGCGTACCAGACCTTTCTCGCCGCGTTCTCGCTCTTCGTGGTCAGAACTACGGAAGGCCCGTTTGGATCAACGTAGCCGTCGGCGTCGAAGAGTCCCGCTAGAAAGTGGCGCATCAGCTCATCGTTTGAGAGAACCAGATGGGGAACGTCCCAGCTGCCTTTCTCTCCCCTGGGTATCCCGAAGGCCTTTGAGAGAAAGTCCACGAAGATCTTGGAGCCGTAGGTTACCACCTTGCTCGTTCCGTTGTCCTTGATTGATGGGACGCTCCCGGGGAGGAAACCTGAGAGGGAATCGATGAATGCCCCCATGTAATCTGGGTCGTCGAAAGTTGCCGAGAGGTAGTAACCGTCGGAGGAAAGGTAGCCGTCGCCGAGTACTACCCCAACCGCGTAAGCCAATCTTTCATCCACTTCCCTGACAAGCTTAACAGGATTTGAGTTGACCGAGAGAAGGAACTGGACCTTCTCCGGCGGCAGACCATCGTTGGGGACACTTACCAAGCCTTTTCCGTTGGGAACGAGGTAGTAGTCGCTTATCCCGGCGTAGACCTCTGGGTTTACTATCGCCTTCCTCTGCGGCGGCTTCGGAGGGTTAAGCATCACTGCAACTCTGTCGCCCGGCTTGAGTTTTTCTGCCTCCTTCCTGACAACATCGCCGTCAGAGAACACGAAGAACGGGTGGGTCTTGGTTAGTATGACCTCGTTTCCTGTCCTCGTCCTTATCCTCAGGAGTTTCTCGCCCTCCCTAACCTTCCTTCTCCAGACCTTTGAAACGATGTGCTTTCCTGCCTTGAGGTCCGGTCCAACGCTTACGACCTCGAAGCGATCGTCTTCATTCAGTTCAACGTATTCCAGGTCCTTGTAGGTCTTTACCCCATCAGAGTACTTCTCAAAGAGCTTCTCGATTAGGTTTCCTATAAGCTCAAAGCGCCCATCTGAGAGCTGGATGACCGAGAAGTCGTAGAGGGCGCCATTATGTCCCGTGTTCATTGCTGTGAACATGGTTCTGGCCTCTTCCCCACGGACCTCACCGACGATGATCCTGTCGGGACGCATACGGAGGGTGTTCTTTACGAGGTCGTCCATTGTAACCTCGCCCTTTCCTTCCAGGTTGGCGGGCCTTGTTTCGAGTCTTATCCAGTGCTCCACGGGGAGTTGGAGCTCTGCCGTGTCCTCTATTGATATAACGCGTTCTCCTGGAGGGATGAACATAGCAAGAGAGTTCAGGGTGGTGGTTTTTCCTGAACCAGTTCCGCCCGCCACTAGTATATTGGCAGGCTTAACTCCAAGTCCGTCCACTAGTATCCATAGGAACGCGGCGACGTCGGTGTTCATGGTACCGTACTTTATAAGGTCTATAATTGTGAGGGGGTCCTTCTTGAACTTACGGATTGTTATCGTCGGACCTTCCAAGCTTATGGGGGGGATTGTGGCGTTCACACGGCTTCCATCCGGTAGGCGGGCATCTAAAAGCGGGCTCTGCTGATCGATTCTCCTTCCGACTTCTCTCGCTATACGCTCTATTATGTTCAGTATTTCCCTGTCCTCCTTGAACACGATGTTGGTCTTGCACATGTAAAAACGCCTGTGCCACACATAAACGGGCTTGTTTGTTCCTATCACCATGATTTCCTCAAGGTTGTCGTCGCGAACGAGAGGGTCGAGGAGGCCGTATCCGAGCATGTGCTGAACTATGAGCTCGGCAAGGAGTTCTATTCTTCCCTCTGAGTACGTGGGGGCGGCTTCTTTCAGCATCCTCTTAACTTCCCTGAGGAATATCTTCCTTCTCTCCTCGTAGTTCGGTATGAGCGTTGGATCTATCTGGATTTCAGTTATGGCCCTCTCTCTGACCTGTTTTACCAGGTTCTCCTCTTCCTTGCTGAGCTTTGGTAGTCTTATCTCGTAAACCGGCACCGGCTCTCCCTTAACCTTGAGGACTCTAACGTTTCCGTAAGCATCAAGAACCTTCGCTCTGCCTGCGTAGGACATTTCCTCTGTCTTAGTCCCGCTTAACAGGTTCTGGAGCCCGAGAGAGGGGTTCCTTGGCTTTGGAAGGGGCTGCCTCTGCTTCGTTGGCTGTGCTGGCTGGCTTCTGGACTGGGATGCCCCTCCGCTGAGCAGCTGTCCGAGAAGGTCAGCCCCGCTGGATGTTTTTTCGGGTTTCTTCTCTGCCGACCTGGAGAGGATATCGCTGAGCGACCCCACCCCAGGAAGTCCTAGGTTTTCTTCTGGCTTCCCTTTTGTCTCCCTTTTTTCTTTCTTTTCCCCTTCCTTGGCAGTCGCGAGGATGTCCTGGAGGGAACCCGGTGCCCGCTGTGGAGGCTTTGGGCTCTCCTCCTTTTTGACGGCGCTTATAATGCCGCCTTCCTTTTTTTTCTCGCCCCCTCCCAGGATACTCTCCAGTGGAGACTTCTCTTCGCTCAAAAACGGGAGGGGCTTCTCCTCTTTCTCCTTTTTCTTCTCGTCAAAAACACTGGCCAGGGGGTCGCTCTTCCCCCCGAGGATCTCGTCTATCCATGATCCGGAGAGGCCTTTTTTCTTCTTCTCCTCGGCCACGCGTCTCACCCTGAATAGTTCTCCCACTTCACGCGGTACTTTATTTCAAGCGTGTTAACCCCGGGCCCCATGTAAACTACCCATACGGGGAAGTTCAGAGGTTTTATGGTGGTTTCTGTCTTTTGAGCTTCTGGAACGCTGATGCCGGATATAAGGTTGCCGGTGAGCGGGAACAGCCCGTTCTCTTCGTTTGTTTGGGGAGTAGTGGGAGACCCTTTTTTCATGGAGAGGCCCCGGTATCCGAGGATAAAGTTCATGTAGTCCGTGTAGTTCATTGAGTACGGCGGTTCGTACTCGTAGGAGGTCGCGTTTTCAAACAGGAGCGGCTCTGAAACTGCAAAGAGGAGGGGGAACTCCCTATCCGGCGTGTCATTAACTCCCGCGCTGTCCGGCACGTCCGTTATCTTAAGCTCCACGCTTCCCTCATATTTCAGCATCTTAACGTAGCCGTCCATTGAGGGCAGTATGTCGTTGAACCTAATGACAAGGGGTGAGTTCAGGAGCTGGGGGTAGACAACGCCGCACACGGGCTGGTTGAGATCCTGGACGGAGTTTATCTCGCCCCCAATGAGGGTGCCGTTCTCATATCTAAGAACGCTTATACCGGCCGAACCGGAACAGTCATCTGAGTAGTCCTTGAGCGGGAGGGTGTAGTGCCGGGCCTCGGTTATCCTGAATGCAACCTTCACGGTTTCATATGCGTACACCCAGAAGCCGACGCGGTAGTTGAGGGTGTTCTTCGAGAGGTCCGGGGGCAGGTAGTGAACCGTACTTCCAGTGGTCTCGTTTTTAACTCCCCTCATGCTCTCATTTCCGCCGAGTCTGTACACCTGGAAGTCGTAGAGGGGGTTCACCACAACGAACTTTGGATAGGGGGCGAGGTTAACCAGGGTGACGTTCACTGACATCACGAGCTCTCCCTTAAGCCCTATGTTGTTGTAGTCCCCCCCCGGAAGAGTATAATCCTCTGCTAAAGCGTTTAGGGAGAGGGAAAGGATAAACAACGAAATCATTGCAAGGGAGAGCGCCTTTCTTGAGACCATGGTATCACCCCTCAGCTGCTACCGACGACCTCTCCGATGTACACGGTGTTGATGTGGCTGAGGATGTCCGGGACATACACGGAGGGTACCTTAACTATAACCAGGAACGGAACGTTGTTGGGAACGTTCTCGAGCTGCAGGGAGGATTCGAGGGAGAGCAGGTTGTCGCCGTAGTTCTGGAGCTGTTTAAGGGCTTCCTCAGAGCCCGCTATCTTTCCGGAGGAGATGGCCTTCATTATCTCCCCAAGGTTCACTGAGTAGGAGTAGCTTGCCGACGAAGACTGTGAGGTGCTGCTGCTTGAACTCTGGGAGGTTGATGAGGATCCGCTGCTGGACACTGTGGTTCCCCCGGCGCTGGCGGAGTTCTGGTAGTTCTGGGAGTCCTGACTGCTGGAGGAACTGCTGCTTGAGCTGCTGCTGCCCTGCTGCTCGTTGAGGTTGATAATACCTGCCTCGGCGGGCAGGAGAACCTTGTCTATGTATCCAAACTCAGCCATCTTCTGGTAGCCACTCCGCGTTGAGTTTTGGGCGTATATGATTATCTCGGAGTTTGGCTGAATGAAACCCCCGACTATCCTGTCCCTGGTCAGGAGAAGCGCCACCTTCACGAACTCGACCTTTTCCACCCTGTACCTCATTATCTCGGTGTAGTTTGATATCGTGTAGATGAGGGCCCTCGCGTCCTCCTTTGTATAGATGCCCTTCTCGCCATTGTATTCGAGGACGACGTAGTCCCCAGGCACTGAGTCTATCTTGTACTTGTAGTACTCCCTCCAGAGGCTTACGAGGTATGGAGTGGGATCAACGGCGTTAACTTGGTCTGTTATCGTCGCGTTGTCAACGGTCTCAAGGAGGGTGTTCTCGACCTGGAGTACATGATTCCTTATATTGTCTGGAAGCGGCTGTGCCAGAAGGGACTGGAAAGCCAGCTCTATTTCGGATTTCTTCTGGGATTTTGCCTCGTTTAGGAGTTTAAGCTGCTTTTCACGCTCTTTTTCTGCGAGTTCCTGCTGATATTTCTGATAGACCTGGTTGTAAGCGGTTTTGACGTCTATGCTGTTGACCTCGTTTATTGATCTGGCCGCCTGTATCTCGTTCCAGAGCTTCTGGTATTCGGCTTTTCCATAGCTTGTGTTTAGAACGGGACCCTTAAAGAGGGCATTGAGCTCCTGGATTTTCTGGACTTTTGCGTTTCTGAGGGCTTCCTTGCTCTTATTTGACTGCCATACGTAGACTCCATAAGCAACGCCGAGCAGTATCAGGACTATAAGAGAAGCACCTATGATTATCCTCTTCTTTCTCTCGCGTTCCCTTATACTTCCTATGCGCCTCGGCCGCTTGGGGGGCTTTGCCCGTGGGGAGGGTGCGGGGGAGGGAGCTGAAGGAGACTCGGGCTCGGCACTCACCTTGCCCAGTTCCCTTAACCTTCGAATCTTGGCTTCTATATCTTCGGCCACCGTGAACACCACCATAACCGTTATCGTAACGTTCTTTCAAATCTGCTATCTTTTGAACTTCAAGCTTTATTTAGATTTCGGTATTCCCTGAGGAACGGCTGAAACTGACACTGTAAGAACTGCAATCCCCCAGTATTGCTATTTGGCATTTCAGCACCCGGTTTCCCCTTCCATTTCGCTCTCCGGAAGGTTATTAACCCTCAATCGTACCCTCTGTGGGGAGAGGCATGAAGGCAAGGAAAGCCTGGAGAGTGGTGAGGGAAGCAATAGATGAGGCCGACGTTGTGATAGAGGTCGTCGACGCGAGGGACCCTGTAGGAACGAGGAACAGAAAGATAGAGAGCCTCGTCAGGGAGGACGGCAAGCCGCTCCTACTAGTCATGAACAAGGCAGATTTAGTGCCGAAGGAGTGGGCCGAGGAGTACAAGAGGAAGAGCGAGATCCCGGTGGTCTTCATAAGCGCGCGGGAGAGGAAGGGGACCGGAATACTGCGGAGGGAGATAAAGAGGCTCGCGAGGCCCCTCCTTGAGGAGAAGGAGAGGGTGAAGGTGGCCCTCATAGGCTACCCTAACGTTGGAAAGAGCACGATAATCAACACCCTGAAGGGAAAAAAGGCGGTGAAAACAGCCCCCATTCCCGGTTACACCAAAGGAAAGCAGCTCATAAGGCTGAGCAAGAGGATATGGCTTCTGGACAGCCCGGGGGTGGTCCCCATCGATGACTTTGACGAACTCGTAATTAAAGGCGGCTTTCCGGCGGACAAGATAGAGGAGCCTGTAAAGCCCGCACTGAAGCTCATCTCGCGCATTCTCGAAACGCGAAAGGAGGCCCTGACCGAGAAGTTCGGAATCGAGGACTTCGAGAGCGAGGAGGAAATACTCAGGAAGATAGGTGAGAGGCGGGGGCTGATAAAGCCCGGGGGCGGGGTCAACCTGGAGGAGACGGCGAGATGGTTCCTCAGGGAATGGCAGACCGGTCGCTTTACTCTCTTTGGAAAGGAGGAAGAAAAACCGCAGGGGTTCAAATGGGACTTCGAGGAAGTCTTGGACGGGATTGAGAGAGACCTGTTCCTCGACCCGAGGAGAATCCTGTGGAAGTACGGCGACGAACTGAGAAGCAAGCTGGACAGCCAGAAGCGCGTTGGGCTCAGAGATATAGAGGGATTCACAGTTGGGATAGCAACCGGCTTCAAGAAGTGCAACGGCGGGCTAAAGCTCCTAGAGGAGCTGACCGGAAAGCACGTCCTCGCGAGCGAGTGCTTTGGGAAGAAGTGGAAAGGTGTAGTTGCGATAATGGAGTGATGGTTATGAGGCTCTTACTGACGACTTCGAAGGGGATTGAGGACCTGGCCAGTGCCGAGGTAAGTTCACTACTGGACAGAATTGGAGTTCCGTTTCGCGTGGAGGAGAAGCCGCTCGGAGTGGAGGGCAGGGTTCTGGTGGAGATGGGTGAGGCGTACTACACCGATGAGAAGGGCCGGAAGAGGGAGCTAAGCGTTGCAACCTACCTCAACGAGCGCTCAAGGCTCCTCCACAGGGTCATAGTCGAGGTAGCGAGTGACAGGTTTGAAGGGATTAGTGAGGATGAGCCTGAAAAGGCCCTGAGAAGGATAGAGGACTTCGTCTCAGACCTTCCACTGGAAAGGTATGTCAAGACGAGCGAGTCTTTTGCGGTCAGACCCTTCAGGAAAGGCGAGCACCGGATAACTAGCCTCGATATATCCAAAACCGTTGGAAAAGCAATCTTCGACCGCCTCTCCCGCTTCGGAACGCCGAGGGTCAACCTCGACCACCCGGCGGTGATCTTCCGTGCGGAGCTCGTTGGCGATGCCTTTTTCCTCGGGATTGACACGACGGGAGATTCATCGCTCCACAAGAGGCCGTGGCGCGTTTACAACCACCCGGCGCACCTCAAGGCCAGCATAGCGAACGCGCTCATAGAGCTTGCAAAACTGGAGGGGGGTTCATTCATAGACCCATTCTGCGGTTCCGGGACGATTCCAATCGAGCTCGCCCTGAGGGGCTATGGTGGAAGGATAACCTGCCTTGAGAAGTACCGCAAGCACCTCCGCGGAGCGGAGATGAACGCCCTCGCGGCGGGGGTGCATGAGGGGATAGATTTCATCCTCGGCGATGCGACGAGGTTGAGCGAATACATTGATAAAGTGGACTTCGCGGTGAGCAACCTCCCCTACGGCCTGAAGATAGGGAGGAAGAGCATGATACCGGGGCTTTACTCGGAGTTCTTCTCGGAGCTGGCGAAGGTGCTTGAGAAGCGCGGCGTCTTCATAACGACGGAGAAGAGGGCGATAGAGAAGGCCATAGCCAAGAACGGCTTCGAGACCAAGCACCACAGGCTCATCGGGCACGGCGGGCTGATGGTACATACCTACGTGATAGAATGAGGGGGCTAATGACGCAACTCGACAAAGTCGCTTAAATCCCACGCGAGAAAGCCGTCTTCCCTGAGCCTCTCCTTACCTTTGACTTTCTTCGCCATGAGACCATAGCTTTTCTCCCAGCCTTCCAATCCAATTAACTCACCCTTCCTCTCCAAGCCTTTGAGTACTCCCCGCGCTTCCCTCACACTCAGGTCTTTCCACTTGACCTCCACGAGCAAAGCCCTTCTCTCCCGTTCGTTTAAAGCAACAATGTCAATCTCTTCCCCTTTTCTCCACCATCTTCCGAGCTTCGTGAAGCGGAAGGGAAGCCCCTTGGTTTTGTTGAGTTCAACTAAAAACTGCCTTGCGATGTCTTCGAATACCCCGCAGAGATAGGCGTTGTACTCCTCGAGGAACTCCCCCCAGAAGTCGAGGCTTTCAAGTTCCACCTCGTCCCTGTACCTCTCCACGAAGCGGAAGTAAAAGTTCATGTAGTTGTCAGCTATTTTATAGCGGGTGTTCTTAGTCTTCGGAGGGGCCGTTACTGGCGTTTCTCTCCTCAAAAAGCCCAGCCTCTCAAGGACTTCGACGTACTTGAAGAGGTTCGAGCGGGGTATTCCTGTGAAAGTGCTTATCTCGTTGAAGCGCGTTCTCCCCTCTGCAACGGCTTTAAGAATTAGCTTGTAAACCCTCGGCTCCCTCAACTCGCTCGAAAGGAGAAAATCCCCCTCAGCGTAGAGGAAGCCATGTTTGACGAACGCGAGCCTCTTCACGTCCTCAAAGCGGTTGAAGAGGACCAGATATGCCGGGACTCCCCCGGTTACACCGTATATCCTAACGGCCTCTTCCATATCGACTCCGAGGAGCTTCCAAGAGCTAAAGAAATCGAGGGGTTCAAGCCTTATCTGGCCGTCCCTCCTGCCATAGAGCGGACTCTTCTGACTCAGGACGTGCTCCTCCATCATGCCAACGCTCGAACCGACGAGGATCAGGTGGAGCTTGGAGGCCCTTACAACCTCATCCACAATGTACTGAAACTCGCTGAGAACCCTCTTGTCTGATTGGACGAGGTAGGGAAACTCGTCTATCACAACCAAAATTTTCCCCTTCTCGCTCAGGTACCTGAAAACGTCCGCAAAGCTTGAGAACGACCCCGGAGTGAGAAAAGGGCTGGGGTACCTCTCAAGAACCGCTCCCGCGAAGTCCCTTAGGTTGTCGAGGTAGGTGCTGTTTCGAGCAAGGTGATACACGGCCGGCTTGTCCTTAATGAACTCCTTCACCAAGCGGGTCTTCCCCACCCTTCTCCGCCCGTATATCGGGAGGAAGGAATTTTCCCTCTTCCAGAGTTCCTCCATGAAGGCCAGCTCGCCTTCCCTGTCAACGAAAGTTATTGGCATGGTATTATACTTAGTTTATAACTATTTAAGGCTTTTGCCACAGACCATGAACTGAAAAACTTTGAAAGGAAGGGAGATATCCTTGAGGCCCCCGTAGCTGTCCGCGAAGGCGCTCCAGGCCCTTCTGATGCCCTTTCTCCCTTAAGAGAGAAAAACGAAGGACCGCATCAGCGCCCCCTGATCTCGATGTCAAGAACCGCCTTCTCGTCACCGGAATTTTTGATTATCACCTTCCACTTTCCTTTTGGAAGCTGAACTACTGTGTCAACCTTCGTCGTCTCCCCGAAATCCTTCAGGACGCCGCTGTCCCCCACTATTTTAACCTCAACGGGGACGTTCGAGCTTACCTTGACCGTCAGGTTCACTGGGCCGCTAAAGACGTAGCTGAGCGAGTATCCGGGAGAGAGGCTCTTTCCCTTTGAATAAACGAAGTTGCCTCCCTCCATGCAGCCAGCCGCGAGAACTACCCCAACCAGGAGAAGGGCAAACACCGCAGAGCGTCCCCTCATCCTACCACCCCATAAAGTCAGAAGGAAAGAACTTAAAAAAGTTTCTCAGCAGAGTATCGAACCCTCGGCTAAAACGTCGAATCCGACCCTTCCGATGCCCCCAATCCAGGCCTCGACCCTGTCGCCGTGCCTCAGCGGGCCGACTCCTGCCGGTGTTCCCGTGGCGATGATGTCCCCCGGCTCGAGCGTCATGACGGAGCTTATGTACTCAATCAGCTCTGGAACCTTGAAGACCATCTCACTCGTCCTTCCGAGCTGTCTCAGCTCCCCGTTCACCTTCAGGCCGATTTCAAGGTCTGTTATGTCCAACTCGCGCCTGTCGACAATCCTCGGCCCGACCGGAGCGAAGGTATCAAAGCCCTTGGAAATCGTCCAGGGGAGGCCCTTTTTCCTCACCTCGGCTTGGAGGTCCCTCGCGGTGATGTCGAGGAGTATCGTGTAGCCGAGGACGTAATCCATTGCCTCCTCCGCCGGGACGCGCTTTGCGCGCCTCCCGATTATCACCGCCAGCTCGACCTCGTGGTCAACGCGCCTGCTCATCCTCGGAAGTATTATCGGGTCGCCCGGACCTATCAGCGCGCTCGGTGGCTTGAGGAAGAAGACTGGCCTTTTGGGAACGTCGCTCTCCATCTCCCTCGCGTGCTCGGCGTAGTTTTTGGCCAAAGCCACTATCTTGCTCGGCCTTAGTTCGTAGAAGCCGTCCCTAAACGGAAGGCGGACCATCCTATCACCCGAGTTGTTTTGAGGCGGGCTGAGTTAAGCTTTTCCCTACGATGAGAAAAGGTAATAAATCCCCCGTCCATTCAAGTACGGGTGGTCATCATGAAAAAGGTGCTCGTCAAGGAAAACCCGCTCGGAGTTATGGTTGTCGGAACGGTCTTCACGGTCTTCTTCCTCTTCATGGCCCTTTCAATACTGGGCTCGACCTCCTCTCTGGCCCCTACCTGGTTTTCCCTAACTTTTATCCTGGTTCCGGTGCTGATTTTGGTTGTGCTCTTTGCCACGGGGGCCGTTGTTTTGGGTGGTGGGAGAAAGGCATTCGCCCTGTTCAAGGGGGCTTCCCTCTCGGAGACCTCCGTGGGTTTCCCCGAGGAAGTTGACTACGAGGTGGGAAGGGTTTTCCTCGAGGGCTACTGGACGTACGAACACACCACCACGAGCTCTGGAACCACGAGCAGCAGGAGGTATCGTACCAGGAGGAGGTTCAGCGTCGAGGAACGGGGGCGCGGCCTGGAAGCGGAGCTTCCGGAGGGTCCCTTCCGCGTTGAGCTCCGTCCGGACGGCACTGGAATCATTGAGGCGCCCGCGCTGAGGATCAGGGACGGCAGGTACGACGGCTCGCTCATCGTCGTTCTGACTGACGAGGGGACAGTTCTCGGGGAGGGGCAGCTCAACCTGAGCAAGGGCAACGACATGGCCCAGGTGAGCTTCAGAGGGGATGGAAAGCTCCTCCGCGGCAGCGTTTGGGCCGAACTCTCGAAGGCCCGGAAGGTCAGGATTGAGGTCGGCTCCGGCGGCCTCTGGCGGAGGGTTGCGGAGGGGAAGGGCTTCGACTTCAGCTTCTCAACGCTACCCGGGGAGAAAACTGTGATATTCACGCACTACGGCTCAGTCACGCCCCGCTCGATACTAGGAAAGCTGTGGAACGGGCCCGTGATCATGGGGCACGGAAGCTTTGAGCTGAAGGCAGTTTTGGATATCCCCCTGGGGAGGGACGTGGTTGAGACCGATGTCTTTGGGGTTGAGTTCGAGGAAAGGAAGGGAGGTGAGGAAAAGGAAGCCGAATCCGGGGAAAAGTGGGGGATTTTAGCTTCTTAGTGGCTCCGGCACCGCTCTATCCCACTGCTCCCTCGCGAGTTCGCCGGTGTACTTGAACTTCTCCACCTGCTTCTCGGCCTTTTTACGCCTCTCCTGGTGCTCCTTGAGGAACTTCTGAACCCTTTCAATCAGCTCGCGCTTGCACTGGCCGCAGAGCAGCTCTCCGCTCTTGCAGGCTCTATAGCGCTCCATGAGCTTCTCGTCGTCAGGCTCGAAGAATATCTCGAACCACTTGAAAACGACGCACTTCTCGGGCTGACCGCCCTTCTCACGCTGCTCCTTCGCTGTGGCCCTCCCTCCAGTTAAAGCGAACTTCCATATCTTCTTGCCGGCCTCCTCCGGGTCGTCGGTGAGATAAACTGCCGTTTCCGGCTTGCTCGCGCTCATCTTGCCGCCGAGACTCGTAAGGCCGGGCACGAACTTGGAATGTATGGCTGCGGTCTTGTAGTAGCCGAGGCTCTCGGCAAAGTCCCTCTGAAGACGCCAGTAGGGGTCCTGGTCAATCGCCGCCGGGATCAAACAGCGCTTCTTCTCGAAGAATGTTGGTGCCGCCTGTATTGCAGGGTAGAAGATCATTCCGATCTTGCTCTGCTCGTTGAAGCCGAAAACCGCCTTGGCCATGGAGAAGTTTATCTTCTTGGCTATGGGAATGGCCATCTCGTATATCTTCGTGAACTCGCTGTTCTGGAAGATGAAGGTTTTATCAGGATCGAAGTCGACAGCTATGATGTCGAGGATGTTTTCATAAGCCCATTTTTTGGTCTCATCGAAAGTGAGTTTCTCCTTGAAGAGGAACTTCTCGTCGTCGGTTATCTGGATGTAGAGGTTCACCCCAAACTTCTCCTGGAGCCACTTGGTAGCGTAGAACGGTATTATGTGCCCGATGTGCATCGGACCGCTCGGACCCCTGCCGGTGTAGAGGAAGAAGCCCTTTCCGCTCTCGTAGTCCGCTAAAACCTTGTCGTAGTCCCTGTGGGAGAAGAAAAACCTCCTCCTGAAGAATATTGGTAGCTCGCTCTTCGTCAGCTCGGCCGTCTTCTCTATCAGCTCGTCCGTTAGAGGGCTTGTTCCGAACTGCTCTATCAGCTTCGCGTAGTCCACCACACCCTCAACGTCCCAGGGGGTAACCTTGAATTCGTCCATTCAAACACCTCCATTTCCACTGGAAACGAAACTCCAGAATAGGGCGGTCATGGGAGGCATTTCACCAGGGCCAAAAGCGACCACCGCGCATGGGGGAGAAAAGGGGAAAAGAGAATTTAAAGTTTTTGGATGTGGCCAAAGCTTTTTATCTCACCCGTTCTTTACCCAGCCTATGAACGCTGAAACAGAGGGCACTCTCCTGGCCTTCCTAGCCCTTCTAGCTCTGGGCCTCGAACCGGCCGTTATAAAGGCCAACCCCTCAAGCCCACTCGGCTTCATAGTCCTGTCCGTCTTCTTTGCCTCCTTGGTTCTGTGGGCTGTCCTCCTGGCCACGGGTAGATTCAGAGAAATCCGGGAAAAGCCCGCCGGGATTAAGAAGACTTTTCTCACCGGCCTCTTCGCAACGGCGATAGCGTATTCCCTCTACTCCCTGGGAACCAGCATGAGCACCGCCATAAACTCCGGGATAATCACCCGCATTGAGGTGTTCTACTCTTTGGCCATTGGCTGGCTCCTTCTCCGGGAGAGGGTGAGTGGAAAGACCGTGGCCGCTTCGCTCCTGCTCTTTGGAGGGGTTTTTCTGGTACTCACGCAGGGTAGGCTGATAACTCCCAGGAAGGGGGATGTATTGCTTTTCATAACTCCCCTTTTCTGGCAGCTCGGACACGCGGTCGCCAAGTTCACAGACTACTCGCCGCTGACGATAACAACTCTGAGAAATACCTTTGGCTTTCTCATCATGCTTCCATTCGCCTTCGTGGGTGGGGTTGAGTTCACCTGGCTCGCGGTTATGGAAGGCCTCATCATAGCGGCAACTCAATTCCTCTGGTACGCTTCAATCTCAAGGATAAACCTCTCCAAGGCAACGGCGATTTTAACTCCCGCCCCGGCAGTAACGATAGCGGTGGCTGTAGCCTTTCTCGGAGAAAAAGTTAGTGTTTACCATTTTCTCGGCTTCCTTTTAGTTGCTGCTGGAACTCTGCTGGTGGCCTTTGAGAAAAGCGAGAGGAGGTGATATTATGAAAGCGGTAATCCTAGGTTCCGGTTCGTACAGCGGGACGCCGAAACCGCTCTGCAGCTGCGAGAACTGTTCGAGGGCAAGGATTAACCCAGCCTGGAGGAGGACGAGGTTTTCGTTTTACTTCGAGGGAACCCTTGTTGATCCGAGTCCCGATTTGCACTACCACCTAGAGAGGCTGAACGAAAAAGTCGAGAGGGTCTTCATAACCCACGCCCACTTTGACCACGTAGCAGGTTTTCCCGAGCTTCAGGTTTTCAAGGAACTGGATGTCTACTCCCACGGGCAGGGTGTCGAGACGGCAAAGCACCTAGCTTCGCTCTTCCTCGGAGGTGCCGCCCCCGAAAACAGGGAGTGGCGTTATCACAGGCTTCCATTCAACGAGTGGGTCGAGCTTGACGGGATGAAGGTCTTCCACTTCAGGACGGTTCACCGCTCGATAGAGAACTCCGGCGGCTTCGTCTTTGAGCTGAAGGGGAAGAGGATAGCGGTAACAGGCGACACGGGGCCAGAGATACTTAACGATAAAGACGCCCTTAAGGCGATGGAAGGGGCGGACCTTCTCGTGGCGGAGATGACGCACAGGGAGTCGATACCCGGAGTCCACCTCGGGGTTAAGGAGGCGATAGAACTGGCAAGGAAGGTTGGGGCCGGCTACACCGTCTTCGCCCACATAAGCCACAGCAACTACACCCACGAGGTTTTGGAGAGAAGGATACGGGAGGCAGGAGTAATTGGAGAGGTCGCGAGGGACTTCACGTGGGTTGAGGTGTAGGTACATCAGTGGGAATACAACCGAACCTGAATCAGGCTGGGGACAACTTCAAAGTTCCGGAACACGGTAGAAATTCTTAAAAACTCTAATTTCGTTTATATAATCATGCTTAGAAAATTTGTCAACAGGCGGGAAGAGCTTGGCATCCTTGAGAATCTATGGGGGGGAGAGGGTTTAGCTTTAGTCCTCGTGTATGAAAGGAGGAGGGTTGGAAAAACAAGGCTCTTGAAGGAGTTCTCGCGGGAAAAAGGCGGAATATTTGTCATATTCGAGAACAAGCCCAGAGAATACAACTTCAAACTCCTCTCGAGAAAGGTCTCGGAGTTCGTGGGCTTTAACGTTGAGGTCCCGGACTTCCCATCCCTCTTCGCCCTTCTGAAGAGAACAACCCACGGAAGGATTCTCCTGGTCTTAGACGAGTTCTCGTACCTGATTAAGAGAGAGAGGGGGATTCTAAGCGAACTCTCCAGGGCGATCGAGGAGAACAAGGATTTGAACGCACTCGTGGTCGTGTCCGGTTCGTACGTTTCCCTCCTCGAGAGAGAATTTTTCAGCTATTCAAGCCCCATCTACGGGAGAAGCGATGCGAACATCAAGGTGCAGCCCTTAAGGTTCAAACACTTGACCGAGTGGTTCGGTTCGAGCGAAATGGAAGACCTTGTGAAAATCTATTCCGTAACGAACGGGACCCCCAAATACCTCGAGTTCTTCAGCGGTGAGAAAGTCGAGGAAGAGATAAAGGCCAACTTCTTCAATCCGTCCTCGTTCCTCTTCAGAGAGGCCAGGGCTTTGCTTAGCGAAGAATTGAGGGAACTCTCCACCTACCTCACGATTCTCGAGGCGATAGCGCGAGGAAACACGAAGGTCACCCAGATAGCGAACTTCTGCTACATGAAGGAGAACCAAGTCGTTCCTTATCTGAGGGTCCTCGGTGAACTCGGCATAGTCAGAAAAGCCACACCCCTCTTCGGGAAGCGGGGAATCTACGAGATAGCGGACAACTACTTCCTCTTCTGGTCGCGCTTCGTGAACCCCTACTACGAGGAAATCGAGGGGGGTTTCGTTGATGCTGCCATTGACGATTTCAAGAGGAACTTCAACACGTTCCTGGGAAAGCCCTTCGAAGGAATAGCAAAGGAATTTCTGATGGAAGCCAATCAAAAAGGCTTCCTGCCCTTCCGCTTCACGAAGCTCGGAAGATGGTGGCATAAGGGCGAGGAGATTGACATCGTAGCGCTGAACGAGAGAGAAAAAAAGGCCCTTTTCGTTGAGGTAAAGTGGAGAGACCTGACCTTGGGGGATGCAAGGAGGATCCTGAGCCGTCTCGAGAAAAAGGCTGAACTGGTGAGACTCAAAGATTATGAGAATCATTTTGGAATAGTTGCGAGGAAGATAGACGGGAAGGATAGCCTTGAGCTGGCCTTTGATTTAAGGGATTTTGAAACCCTTCTAATGAATGGGGAGAGGGACGAGGAGACGGGAAACATTAGGAAGAGGGAGGAAGCAATCCTCAAAGCTCCCCGTTCTCCCTCAACCACTCGCCGTACCTGACGAGGGCGTAGACAGCGTCGACACCATCCTCAACCGTCTCGTAGACGGGGACGCCCTTGAGCTCGATGTTCCGGGCCATCTTGTGGGGATAATCTCCACCCGGGGCGACGAAGACTATCGGCTTGCCGTAGGCCTTCATTCTCTCCATGGCCTCAACGATGCCCTCATCCAAAGCGGGGCTCTGGAAGAGTGATATAACGACGAGGAGGTCGACGTTCTCATCCTCGAGGGCGTAGCGCATCGCTATTTCGTAGCGGCTCGACGGGGCATCTCCAATGACGTCGATCGGGTTCCTGTAGCTCATGTGGTGCGGGAGCTTGCCCTCTTCGATGTCCTTCTTGAAGCGTTCCCTGGTCTTCTCGCTAAGCTCGGCAAGCTTAAGGCCCCTCTCGAGGAGGCCGTCGCTCATCATAACGCCGGCACCGCCGCCGTTGGTGACGATTGCAACGCGGTTGCCCTTTGCGGGGCTCTGCATGGCTAGGGCCTTCGCGTAGTTGAAGAGCTGCCTCATGCTCCTCGCTTCAAGGACGCCGGCCTGCTCAAAGGCGGCCTGGTATATCTTGTAGGCACCGGCGAGAGAACCGGTGTGTGAAGCTGCCGCCTTGGCCCCGGCCTCGGTCCTGCCGCTCTTGAGTATGACGACGGGCTTCTTGAGTGTGACCTCCTTGGCGGTGTTGAAGAACTTCCTGCCGTCCTTCACGCCCTCGATGTAGCCGGTGATAACGCCGGTCTTCGGGTCGTCGCCGAGGTAGGCCATGAAGTCGCTCTCATCGAGGTCCGCCATGTTGCCGAGGCTGATGAACTTGCTCATGCCTATCTTCTCTCTCGCAGCCCAGTCGAGGATTGCCGCGCCAAAGGCACCGCTCTGGCTCATGAAGGCGACCTTTCCAAAGGGCGGCCTGGCCTGCCTCTCCGGCGGGTTGAAGTTGCAGTCAAAGCCGTTCTCAAGGTTTGTGACGCCGAGGCAGTTCGGGCCAACGAGGCGGATGCCCCACTTCTTCGCCCTCTCAACGATCTCCTCCTCAAGGTCGGTCCTTCCAGCCTCTTTGAAGCCGGCCGAGATGATGACGGCGGCCTTAACACCCTTCTTTCCGCAGTCGTCTATAACGTCCGGAACGAACTTGGCCGGAACCGCTATGACGGCAACGTCAATCTCGTCCGGTATCTCGTGGATGCTCTTGTAAACCTGGAACTTCTTTCCGTTGACCTCTATCTCGCCGCCCCTGACGTTAACGGCGTAGACCTTTCCGTCGTAGCGGAGTGTTATGGAGCGCATTATGGCGTTTCCGATCTTCCCGGGCACGTTCGATGCCCCAATGACCGCGACGCTCTCCGGGTAAAACAGGAAGTCCAGATTCGGGGTTTCCATGGCAGTCACCTCCGAAGGTTTTTCGGGAGCGCTTATTTAAGCCTTCCTCCCTGTGGGCATCTGAAATGGATATATTGTCCAGATTTGAATTCACCTTGGGACACCATCTTTACATATATAAACCTACCGGGGTTTGGGCGCACCAGAGCAAAAGAGTTAAATTCCCGAACGTTCAAAGAACCGTTAAAACGTTTAAATGGGTGAGAGCCATGTCCAAGGTTAAGGTCGTCACTGACCCCGAAGTGATAAAACTTATGTTAGAGGACACGAGGAGAAAAATACTGGCCCTCCTTAGGGACAGGGAGATGACGATTTCACAGCTCAGTGAGATCCTTGGAAAGACGCCCCAGACGATATACCACCACATCGAGAAGCTCAAGGAAGCCGGGCTGGTCGAAGTCAAGAGGACCGAGATGAAGGGCAATTTAGTTGAGAAGTACTACGGCAGGACGGCGAATGCCTTCTACATCAACCTCTACCTCGGCGACGAGGAACTCCGCTACTTCGCCCGCTCCCGCCTGAAGACGAAGCTGGAGATATTCAAGGTCTTAGGGTATGAGTTCAACGACGAGGAGTTGCTCAACATTATGGATGAACTCCTTAAGAAGGAGCACGAGTATAAGACGGACATATCAAGGGAGATAGAGGCAAAGGAGGAGGAGTTAAAGGACTTTTCAAACGAGGACATAATCCACGCTATAGAGTGGCTCGCCATGGCGAGGATGGGAAGGGACGAAGAGGTGTTGAACCTCCTCGAAAGGCTCGGCGGGATACTCAAAAAGGAGGAATGATGCAGGATGGGCAGGGGTATAAGGCTTCTCGTGCTGGACGTTCTCAAGCCACACCAGCCGGTAGTTACTGAACTGGCCCTCGGACTCAGCGAGCTCGAGGGCGTTGATGGGGTCAACATAACCCTCGTCGAAATAGACAAGGAGACCGAGAACGTCAAGATAACCATAATGGGAGATGATCTTGACTACGAAGAGATTTCCAGAACTATAGAAGAGTTCGGTGGGGTCGTCCACAGTATTGACATGGTGGCTGCGGGACGGCGCGTTGTCGAGGAGGAGGAAACTCCCCAGGACAAGCTTGAGGAGTACTGAGGGTCCAGAATGAGGGAGGTCATTATAATAACCGATCCAAAGACGGTCAAGGTTCTCTCCGAACCCACGAGGTTCCAGATACTAAAACTGCTCAGGGAAAGGCCTATGAGCGTAAACGAGCTGAGTGAACTCCTTGAAAAGGACAGGACAACTGTGTACCGTCACATCAAGGCCCTTGAATCCGAGGGGCTCGTGGAGGAGGTAGACTCCCACGGCCACGAGAGGATATACACAAGAACCGCGAGAATGTTCCTTATAAAGGTCGGTCAGGATGAGAGCATTGCGGAGTTCAGGCAGTCTTACCTCCAGGTGGAAGCTGGGAGACTCGTTGAGATACTTGAAAAGAGCGGTTTCACCATACATGACAGGGACGCCCTTAGGGCACTCATTAAGGATGTCCTTGACTTAATCGAGCTCCGTTCCCAACCTATCCTGAAGCGCATCTCCGAGGCCGGCGTGGAGCTGAACGAGGTGGAGCTTTTCCACCTTCTCAACATGCTAGTTTTCATCCAGAGTTGCGAGCTCTGTGAGCACGCCAAGAGGGCCATGGAACTTGTTTCCCTTTAGTCTCCCTCCGGAGATAGGATATCGTAATCCCTGCTAAGTGCACTCTACCGTTTTTGCCTTTTTCTTTCCATGCCCTTTTGTTAATGTCCCTATAATTTTTTTAATGTCATGTTATGTCATGTGATGAACATTAATGGCAAAGCTTAAATATTTCACCACCGGTGATATATTGTTACCCGTTGAACTTGAATGTCCAACCAGCTGGGGTGAACTCACAATGAAGAAAATTGCTGCACTGGTCGTTGTGGCGGTTGTTCTGTTCGGTGTTGGATTTGTATCCAGACCTGCGGCCGCCTCCAAGTACCTTGACCTAAATGACGGCGGTGTCATAATGCAGGCATTCTACTGGGACGTTCCAGGCGGCGGAATCTGGTGGGACACCATCAGAAGCAAGATACCTGAATGGTACGACGCTGGAATATCGGCCATATGGATACCTCCAGCCGAGAAGGGAGCAAGCGGCGGCTATTCTATGGGCTACGATCCCTACGACTTCTTCGACCTTGGTGAATACAACCAGAAGGGAACAGTCGAAACCCGCTTCGGCTCCAAACAGGAGCTCATCGACATGATAAACACCGCCCACGCCTACGGGATTAAGGTAATAGCCGACATCGTCATAAACCACCGCTCAGGTGGGGATCAGGAGTGGAATCCGTTCACCAACAGCTACACCTGGACCGACTTCTCAAAGGTCGCATCGGGCAAATACACCGCCAACTACGAGGACTTCCATCCCAACGAGGTTAAATGCTGTGACGAGGGCACTTTTGGCGGCTTCCCGGACATAGCCCACGAGAAGAGCTGGGACCAGTACTGGCTCTGGGCGAGCGACGAGAGCTACGCGGCTCTGCTGAGGAGCATAGGCGTTGACGCGTGGCGCTTCGACTACGTCAAGGGTTATGGAGCGTGGGTCGTCAAGGACTGGCTCGACTGGTGGGGAGGCTGGGCCGTCGGCGAGTACTGGGATACGAACGTTGACGCACTCCTCAACTGGGCCTATGACAGCGGTGCCAAGGTCTTCGACTTCCCGCTCTATTACAAGATGGACGAGGCCTTCGACAACAACGACATCCCGGCCCTCGTTGATGCCCTCCAGAACGGCGGAACCGTTGTCTCCCGCGACCCCTTCAAGGCGGTAACCTTCGTCGCCAACCACGACACGGACATAATCTGGAACAAGTATCCTGCCTACGCCTTTATCCTCACCTACGAGGGCCAGCCGGTCATTTTCTACCGCGACTACGAGGACTGGCTCAACAAAGATAGGCTCAACAACCTCATCTGGATACACGACCACCTCGCAGGTGGGAGCACGAAGATACTCTACTATGACAGCGACGAGCTCATCTTCGAGAGAACCGGTGATTCAAACAGGCCCGGCCTGATAACCTACATCAACCTCGGCAAGGACTGGGCCGACAGATGGGTCAACGTGGGCAGCAAGTTCGCCGGCTACCGCATCCACGAGTACACAGGGAACCTCGGCGGCTGGGTTGATAGGGACGTCCAGTACAGCGGCTGGGTCGAGCTAACGGCACCACCCTATGACCCGGACAACGGGTACTACGGTTATACCGTCTGGAGCTACACTGGGGTTGGGTGACCCCCTCTTTTCCCTTTAATCTTTGCAGATGATAAACTTAGAACTCCTCCACCCACTTCACTGCCTTTGGAACCTTTTTAGCGACCTCTAAAGCAGTGAAGTTCTCCCCAAGTTCTTCCTTCACCATGTCTCCGGCGAGGCCGTTCAGGAATGCCCCGACCGATGCAGCCCTCAGTGACTCGTTTCCAAGGGCGAGCAGGGCACCAACGAGACCAGCCAAGACGTCCCCCGTTCCACCGGTGGTCATCCCCCTGTTTCCCGTCTTGTTGTACTTCCAGGTCTTCCCGTCGCTGATGATGTCGTAGGCACCCTTGAGGAGGACAACGCCGCTGATTTCCTTGGCTTTCCCCATCACGAGTTCCGCTTTCTCTGCCAGTGGACCCTCAGGCTTCACGCTGAATAACGCCTTGAATTCGCCGGTGTGGGGGGTTAAAACAAAGGTTTTGCCATGCAGAAGGCTTAAATCCTCGGCTACCGCTTTTAATCCGTCGGCGTCTATGACGAGTGGCTTCTCGCAGCGTTTCACGAACTCGCGGACGAAGGCTTTAGTTTCCTCATTGAGACCGAGACCCGGACCGATTACTACAGCATCAACCCTCTTGGCGAGTTCAAGTAACGGAGCAACGTGCTCCGGGGCGAAGTTCTTTCCTTCTACCGGTCTCAGAATTAGGTCCGGGTCGCTTATCCTCCTCGCCGGGTATTCGGGCATAGCCAGGTAGACGAGGTCAACGATGTAGGAAGCGGCTTTGGAAGCGAGGTAAGGCGCCCCAAAGTAGTCCTCGCTCCCACCTATCACGAGCAGCCTTCCGTTCTGGCCCTTGTGCTCTCCCCTCTTCCTCAGTGCGAACTTGGCATCGCCCGGCCCGACGAGGTGGTAGAGCTCTTTTGGATAACCTATCTTGATTATAACCTTCTCGAAGCCCCTGTACTCCTCCTTGTCCCACTGGAAGGTTACCGCAAAGTCGGCTTTGACGCGGATTTTCGAGGGATACCCGCTCGGCAGGTCGATGCTGACCACCTTTGCTTTTCCAGCGTACTCGTTTATCTTCTCCACCGCTGAGCGTATGGGCTCGCGCGGCTCGCCTTTGGTGCCGGCCCCGAGGAGGGCATCGACGATGACATCGTAACCGCTCAGGTCAAGAGATCTTATCTGCGAGGAGTCCCTGAGAACTTTGATTTCTACGAAGTCAAGGCCCTTTAGGATTTCCCAGTTGTGTTTAGCCTCCTCGCTCCTTATCTTCGCTTCTTCGCCGACGAGAAAGAGAGTAACCTCGTTGTTGAAGCTGAGGTGTCTCGCGGCAACAAAGCCGTCACCGCCGTTGTTGCCGGTTCCGGAGAAGACCGCTATTTTGAGTCCTTTTCCAAATCTCTCCTCTACAGTCCGTGCAACGCCAGAGCCGGCGTTCTCCATGAGCTGGAGCGGGGAGATGCCGAGCCACTTCGCGTTGATATCCCAGATGTAGACGTCTTCAATGTGCATGGGGGTCACCAGTGAAGGTTAAAACGAGGGAGGTAAAAACCCATCGCTACTTCTCATTACCAGCAACGTAGTAAATACATGAGGGAAAAACGCAACAACCCACTCAAGCTCAGTGACTGGGGAGGCATCGGATAACAAATGGCGGCTACACAGTAACTTGTAGGGGGAAAACATACTACATCCTTGTAGTGGTGTATCCAGAAGTCGATGACAAAAACAAAAACCCTAACGACGAAGAGCACTTTTGAATGAGGTTATACTCCCTGCTTGACATCATATTCACCTTTTCTCGGATGTGTATGCCAAGAATGATATGAAAAACGTGGAAATGACGAAAGCAATCGCCAGTATATCCACACCATACATATCGGTTGAAGAAGAAACGGTCCTTCTAATGGCGTAGTAAAGCACTAAGAAGCCCGACACAAAGAGGATAACAAATCCAAGGGCGATTCTCTTCACAAGTCTTTCGAGCTCTTCGCAGGACATGAAATCACCACGTTGCTTTTGGCATTTAGAATTAAAAACTTTACCATTATACATTGGACAAGGGAGACCGAAGATCATCGACATCTGAATCCCGCGCAATCAGAAGCGCCAAAATAAGGAGGGGGTCATATCAGAGCGAAACTCGGGGAGAAAATGATTGTGGTGGGCAGATCGGTACCCAAAAGGGCGGAGGGAAACTTGAGGATGAAGGTTAAAACGATGTAAGCCTTCAAAAGAGCCACCATTGAGGGCCCGTTCACGAAAACACCATCTTAACGGCCCCCTTAACTGAAGAGGGGTTCTGAAAGGTAGTCCATTCCGTCTTCAAGCTCGCAATAGGCTACTCCAAAGCTCCCAAGGCCCTTCTGTAGGAGCCCTCCGAGTAAAGCACCAGATACACCTTTTCAACGCTCCCCGCTTCCCTCTCGAACTCCTCAACCGTTTCCCTGAACGTCTTCACCACCTCTTCAAGAGGGCAGCCGTAGATGCCGGCGCTTATCGCTGGAAACGCTATCGTTTTGACGCCTAGCTCATCCGCCTTTCTCAGCGCCCCCATAATGGCCTTCCTGAGCTTCTCCTTTTTGTCTTCGCCCCAAACTCCCCCGCAATAGGGGCCGACGGTGTGGATGACGTACTTAATTCCAAACTCCTCAAGCCTCAATGCCGGCGTTACAACGACCTCACCGTGCTCCATTGAGTCCTTTCCGAGCTGCTCTCTCATAGCCTCCCTGCTTATCCTGACGTATTCCCTTGCATCTCCAGCGGCAGCCTTGGCTATGGCATAGGCCACGCCACCACCGTGCTCGAGGTACTTATTGGCCGCGTTCACTATTGCCTCAGCAGGGAAGCGCGTTATGTCCCCCCGAACTATATCGAACTCCATGGCGACCCCCTAAACCCTAAGGAAATTGAGCTTAAAAGCCACTCGGAAAGCCGTGCACGATGGACATAGTAAGACACCAGGGCAATCGTTTCGACAAAAATCTATATATACTGCTTTCGTCATAGTAGTATATTGGATGATTACATACCCGGTGGAATAAGTTCTGGAGGTCGTCAGAGTGGCACGGAGAAAGTCGAAGCGCAAGGAGCTCCTTGAGCTTGCAATGGACATAGGTGGGGAGGAAGCCGTTGCGGTAGTCAAGGCTCTCGAAAAGCAGAAGGAAGCAACCGATGAGGAGCTGGCTGAGGCTACGGAAATACGAATAAACACCGTCCGAAAGATACTCTACTCTTTCTACGACGTTGGAATCGCCGATTTCAGGAGGATAAGGGACAAGGAGACCGGCTGGTATTATTACTACTGGTTCCTTGTGACCAAAAGGCTTGACGAGATACTCAGGAATAGAAAACTGAAAGAGCTGGAAGAGCTCAAAAAGCAGCTTCAGGAAGAAACTGGAGAGATTTACTACTGGTGCGGCACTCCTGGGCACCCAAGGCTTACTTTCGACGAGGCGATGGATTATCAGTTCCAGTGCCCGATTTGTGGCGGCATACTGATGGAGTACGACAACAGTGCCCTGGTTGAGGACCTCAAGCGCAGGATCGCCGAGCTTGAGGAAGAGCTGGGCCTCAGGAAAAAGCCCGGTTCTTCCAGATCTTCAAAGTCTTCTAAATCTTCCAAATCCTCCGGGTCGAAGAAGACCGCCAGAGCGGCGGCATGATTGATTCAGTGAAGAATGGATAAAAACTTCGGGATGTGATTGTATGGACGTTGTTATTCCAGAGAAAATATACGGTGATAGAAGCGGTTTTTCAAAGCTGGATAAGAAGCTGAAATCCCTGCTGGGGGAGCTTGATGTCGGGTGGAAGCTCTCCGCGGTTTCAAAGAACTGGGTCAGGGTTTCCCTCACCGGGGAGGATGAGGAGATAAGCGCTAACCTGGTCAGAAATGAGTTTGGGGAGATTCCTTACAGCCTCAAGGCGCTTAAAGAGGGGGAGCCCTACAGGGGCCGCTTTACAGGGCTGGGCTCCGTTGGCTATGGTATTTACGTGGATATTGGGGTTCTGCAGCCCCGACCCAAAGATGGCCTCATACTCCTCTATTACCTCAAGCGCACCTTCGGAGAGCTCCCCGTCAGGGAAATGATACGGAAGTTCGGCTGGGTTGACAATCTCCCCGTGGAGGCTACCGTTGAGGAGGTTGAGTTCGGGGCCAGGGAGATTGAACTGACCTTCAGCGAAGCGCAGCTCAAGCGCCTCAGGGGCTGGCTTGAAGATGGCCACGACAAGCTTTTCATCACGGGGACGATAAGTGAGAACGTTGAGGATGCCCTTATAAAAACCGGCCATGGCAGGGATGTACGTCGGATAGAGGAGCTTGGACTCATGGAGACACTGCTTGTTCTGAAGAAGGGCACCCAGGCACCCGGGATTATCAAGGAGATAGGTCCCCACTTAAAGGGAACCATTATGGGTGCCATTAAATTTTAATTCCCCTCTCATCTTTTCCCAGGAGGTACATTGACCTCACGGCAAGTGTCACCAGGCAGATGATGGCGTAAGGTAAGACCTCAGGTCTTTCGAAGGCTGCCAGTCCAAGGATTGTGGTGTTTATAAAAAGAAATGGTGTTGTTCCTTTTCTTGTTTTTAGAACCCTGATTTTTTTACCCGTTCCGGAGAGGGGGGCGTAGATTACAACTCCCAGCGGAAGGAGAACCTGGAGAAGAACACTCCTGTCACTGTATTCTACCGCGGGGGAATGAAGGAAGAGATGGAAGTGGAGTAGGCCTATTATTCCAAGCACGATCATAGTTACGTACGCGATGTTCCTCTTCTTCCGGGGGAAGGAAAAAGCGAAGGCAAAGGGCATAACGGCGGTCCATGGCTGAACTGCTATCGCTATCACTGACGTTGCGGAGAGTATTATGGTTTGAAAGGCTGCTACTATGGGATTGGGCGAGAAGACGAGGGTCGAAGCGAGGGCCAGGGATAGGGTAAACGCAGTTATTCCAATTATGCCGAGAGAAGGGGGGTATACGAACGCCCTAAAAACGGGCATTGAAAAGAGAAGGCCGAACGTTATGAAGCCCATTTCCCTTGCTCTCCTGGGGGCGGCGTAGAATGTCGCGGTTACGAGGAGAATAAGAAGATAGACGTAGGCGTAAAAGGCTTTCTCAGGGGATATATGAACCCCCCACGGGAACAGCGAGTTAATGTAACTGTTTAGGGCATTTAAGGAGCCCACATCGATAAGCGGGGGGGTGTTGTCCAGCCACACCGCTATGGTTGAAACCGCTATCAGGTAGAACGCCCAGGCATACCCCTCTGCTCCCAGCTGGCGGGCAAAGAAACCGATGGTTGCAGTGGAGATCAGGAGGAACGCAGCCATGTTTACGGCAGAAAAGCTGATGCCACCTGCGTTAATCACACGTGTTCCCGCCGTGTATTCCCCCCAGGTCAGGGTTACCCCGGCGGTGACAAGGAGAGAGAGGCCAATTAGAACGTCACTTCGTCTCATCAGTCCCCCCTAAGCCGGTGAGATAAACCCGTTAAAAAGTTAACCCGATGGCTTGGGACAATAAGAAGACCGTAGAACGGAGAAACATTTCTGTTTGAGCCCTTAAAATATTGCAAAATATTGCGGGGAAATGTCATTCTTCCCCTCCTTCCCCCGCTTCTTTCTTCATGCTTTCAAGCTTCTGAACGAGCTTCTCAGCTATTTCTGAGAACGCTTTAGCCGCCACTGTATCCTCGTAAAGGGCTATCGGGATTCCGGCGTCGCTCGCCTCCCTCGCCTTGAGGTCTATCGGGATCTCGCCGAGGAACTCAACGCCCTCCTTCTCGGCGAGCTTTCTTCCACCGCCCTTTCCGAAGAGGTCTATCTCATTGCCGCAGTGCGGGCAGATGAGGTAGCTCATGTTCTCCACTACCGCGACATAGGGCACTTCCATCTTCTTCATCATGTTGACGGCCTTTCCGGTGTCGAGCAGGGCAACCTCCTGCGGAGTGGTAACCACCACAGCGGCGTCGAGCTGGAGGCTCTGGGTGACTGTGAGAATCTCGTCGCCCGTTCCCGGTGGAAAGTCGATTATCATGAAGTCGAGCTCGCCCCACTTGACGTCGCCGAGGAGCTGCTTTATTGCCTTCGTGACGAGGGCACCGCGCCATATTACCGGCTGGTCCTCAGGAACGAGGAAGCCCATGCTCATGACCTTAATAGGGGTTACCTGGCCCATGAAGTCGTTCATCGGCGGGAGCATTTCAAATCTACCGTCCTCCATTCTCTCCGCGAGAACGTCGGCTTTCTCAACGCCGAGCATCTTTGCAACGTTCGGGCCGTGTATATCGGCGTCGAGGACTCCAACGAAGTAACCCCTTTTGGCGAGGGTCGCCGCGAGGTTGACGGCAACGGTGCTCTTTCCAACGCCGCCCTTCCCGCTCAGGACCGCTATCTTGTACTTCCACTTTTTCTGTTTCTCATTTATCCTCTGGGCGAGAGGATCGGCACCAAGACCTGGAACGTTAAGGGTGGGGGCTTTGATCGTCATTCTCCAACACCTCCGGTTTAGGTTGTCCTGATGAACTTAAAAGCTTTGCCCAGAAATTTGACAGCATTACACAGATTTGGGTAGTTAGAGGGGAACCACGACCGGAATCCCATTCACCTCCCATATATCCACCTCAACCCCGTAAACCTCCCGGAAGAGGGAGGGCTTCAGAATCTCCCGCCCGCCGTCCGCCATTATTCTGCCGTCCTTCATGAAGACGAACCTTCCCGCAAAGCGGAGTGCCAGGTTAACGTCGTGCATCACCAAGATGCTCGTCCCGCCCTCTGTGGAGAACTCCCTCGCGAGGCGCATGACCTCTAACTGGCTCTTTATGTCGAGGTTGTTCGTCGGCTCGTCCATCATTAGAACCTTGGGCTCCTGGGCCAGGGCCCGGGCAATGCTAACCTTCTGGAGCTCGCCGCCGCTCAGTTTGTTGGTTGTTTTCAGGGCAAGGTCAGATATCCCCATTCTTTTGAGAGCCCTTTTTACGGCTTCGAGATCCTCCTTTGACGGCCTTAACCCCATGTATGGCCTTCTCCCGAGAAGGACGGTGTCAAAAACAGTCATGAAGCCCGGCTCGGTCCTTTGGGGCACGTAGGCAATTATTCTGGCCAACTCATTCCGGGAGTACTCCTCGATGGGTTTCCCGAAAACCTCGACGCCCCTGCAGTTCAGGATTCCCGAGATGCACTTGAGGAGGGTGCTCTTTCCAGCGCCGTTCGGGCCGAGAATCGCCAGGAACTCTCCCTCCTCAACCTCAAGGTTCACCCCCTTGAGGACTTCCCTGCCGTTGTAGGAGAACCTCAGATCCTTGACTTCCACAGCCTTTCTCCTTCCGTTCATCTCCTTCCCTCCATTCTCAGGAGGAGGTATATGAACGCAGGTGCTCCGAGGAAAGAAGTCAGTATCCCGACCGGGAGGACATTGGGGGCCATTAAGGTTCTGGCGGCGGTATCCGAGAGGAGGAGCAGGAGGGAGCCAACTACGGCGGAGGTGGGGATTAGATGACGGTGGTCTCCCCCCAGGGTTATCCTGACGGCGTGGGGGGCTATGAGGCCGATGAAGCCTATCACCCCGACGAAGGCGACGGTAACGGAGGTTAGAAGTGCCGCTACAACCGTCCCCACGAGCCTGTCCCTTTCTATTTCAACCCCCACGCTCAGTGCTACCTCGTCCCCGAAGGTGGAGGCGTTTAAATCGTAGCGCTTTAGGAAGAAGTAGGCGAACGAAAGTGAAAATACCACCAGCATTATCCAGATGCCCCTCCAGTCGGCCCTTCCAAGGTCACCGAAGCTCCAGTAGACCATCGCTGCCAGCTGGAGCTCGTTGGCAAAGTACTGGATGAAAACGGTAAGTGCCATGAAGAGGGAGCTCATGGCAACCCCCGCGAGGACTATCGCCTCCGGACTCAACCCCTTCAGCTTTGCGAGGGCTATTATTACAACGGTACTCGTCATGGCTCCCAGGAAGGCAAGAAGGATTATCCCTGCGGGGCTGCCGGTTGTGTAGCCGATTCCCAGGAGAATCGCCAGTGATGCACCGAACATTGCCCCATGCGAGATCCCCATGGTGAACGGAGTCGCCAGAGGGTTCCTGAGGTATGCCTGCATCACGGCACCTGAGAGGGCCAATGACGCCCCAACGATTACGGCCGCGACTATCCTCGGGAGGCGCATGTTGAAGAGAACTATCCGCTCGCGGTGTGTTCCATTACCGAGGATAACTCTGATAACCTCCTTGATCCCAACACCGTAGCCACCGACGGAGAGGGCGTAGAGAGCACTGATCAAAAGGAGGAAGAGGAGGACGAAAAATACCAGTGTCCTTTTCCGGGTGTAGTCGTCCATCACGGACTCACCGGGAGGCTGTAGTTCACACTTCCGTTCTCCAGGTCTATTTTTCCGAAGCCGCCGAACTGCTCCTTCAGGATTTCATAGACGGGCTTTCCGACGAGGAAAGTGTAGACCTCGTCCGCTTTCTTCACGGGGTCAACATCGGCAAAGCGTTGTGGGTAGATGACTTTTCCGATGTAATAGGCATCCGCTATAGCCGTTCCAAGGTTGGTGTTGTAGAAGTTGAAGGGCAGCAGGCCGTACACTCTGCCCCCTTTCACCGCGCTCAAAGCCCTGTAGAAGTCTGAATTCTTTCTGTAGTCTTCGAGGATTATCTTCAGCCCGCCCTCGTCGATGAACAGGTAGTCGGGGTCTTCCTTGAGGAGCCACTCCTTGTCGACGGTCTTCCATCCCGGACCAAGGGAGGAAGCTATGTTTGTGAGATTCAGCACTTCAAAGGGGGCGTAGTCCCCGTAGGTGCTCTCTATTCCATGGGCACCTTTGTAGCCTATCCCACCGACGTATACCCTGGGGCTTTTCTCACCCTTTACCCGCTTCTGAAGGTCTTCCTGGATGGAGTTGAAGAAGTCCACAAGCTCCTTCGCCCTCTTCTCCCTGTGGAGGATTTTTCCAGCGAGCTGGATGGACTTTATGAGCTCCGGGTCGTTGAAACCCTCCATACCACCCCTTGCGCCGTAGCTGAGAACCACCACGGGGATTCCGGTCTTCTCCTGAATCTCATCGGCCTGCTCCTTGCTTATGAAAACCGCTATTATCACGTCTGGAGAGACGTTGACGAGGGCCTCGAAGTTGGGGAGCTTGCCTGGGCCACCGGGGCCTATGCTGGGCAGATTTTTGAGTTCGGGATGGGCTATGATGTAGGGCCTCCCGAAGCTGTAGCGCTTCTCAAAGTCTTCAACGCCAACCACCATGTTGCTCGCGTTGAGATAAACAATGAGCCTCAGCGCTCCCGGTCCGATGGCGACGACACGGCTAACATCTGCCGGAACCTTTACGGTTCTGCCGAGGGTATCTTGCACGGTGAGGTATCCAGTGCTTGAGCTGCTGCTCTTCGTTGGGCTGGCCTTCGAAGTGGACGTTCCGATGCAACCAGAGACCGAGACCACGAGCAGGATCAGGAAGAGCGCGAGGGCCTTCTTCACTGGTATCACCAAACCTTCAAAAGGTAGCACAGTTTTTAACCTTTTCTGAAATTCCGTGTTATGAACTAAAGGGTAAAATTCAGAAGGGGCCTGAATAACGCAGGAGGATGTCCTTGAGTTCAAGAGCCTTCTTGTAGGTTGGGGACTCGGGATTACCAAGTATGGCTTCAATCTGGGGATCGTACTCCTCGACAAGCTCGTCGTAGGGGATTACGGTTTTCGTTGTGAAGTCGTTGAAGCCAAGCTCATCCAGAATCCTCTCGACCTTCTCAATCTGCGAATCCTTCTTGACCTTGTTTATCACGAGGTGGACGTATGGAATTCCAAGCTGTCTGGCGAGCTTCGCTGCATCGACCGCAACCTGGACGGAGTTGTAGGTCGGCTCGGTGAGGACGACCGCTTGCCTGAAGCCCTTTGCCAGCGCCCTACCGAAGTGCTCAAGACCCGCTTGGGTGTCCATCAGTATTATCTCGCCTTTTCTCAGGTTGATGTACTTGACGACCGCATCGAGGAGGGCGTTCTCGGGACAGAGACAGCCGGCGGCCGCTTGGACCACACTCCCCATGACGAGGAGCATTACACCATCCGGGCCGACGACGCCAAAGCGGTCAACGACGTCCCTCACGTCCGGTGTGAGCGAGAAGTACAGCCCCCAGTTGGTTCCGGGCCTTGCTCCCGTTTTCTCCTCTATGTAGTCGAGGTTCTTGTTGAGGGGCACTATCTTATCCCTGACCTCCTTTGGGACTCCAAGGGCGTGGGCGAGGTTCATCTGGGGGTCTTCATCAACGGCCAGAACCCTGTACCCGTCTCTAGCGAGGAGCCTCGCGAGAAGTGCCGTCATGGTAGTTTTCCCGACACCTCCCTTGCCTGTGATTACGACCCTGAAGCCCTCCTCTGGGGCCTGCTTTTTAGTCCTCCTCTGGAGTTCCTCGGCAATTTCAAACAGCTTTTTTCTCCTCTCCTCATCCTCTGAATTCAGGGGCTTTGTCATAACCAATACACCCGTTTGGGGTTGAGTCTGAGCGTATAAATGCTTTTAGGTTCTACTTTCGAATCAATGTATTGCCCACATCTGAGAACTTGCTTGCACAGATTTGGTAACTAATGAGTATTTATATACACATGAATGTTATTGTACAAAAGTGTATAACCTTAGGTTTCACACTTTTGGATAATTTTGTCCCCTGACTAAATAGTCACCCCCTTAGCAATCCTTTGATCACCTTTGCCACAAATGTTGTAACTATATGTCACTAAAATTCCTGGTTTTTTATTGAAACGGAAGCCATTTATAGTTCAAGCTGTTACATAAGCCCCGGTGATTTCCATGTCCACCGACTCAAAGCCGACCATTTTCATAAACCCAGCGAAGTGCATTGGCTGCCGGCACTGTGAGATAGCGTGTGCAGTGGAGCACTCACAGAGCAAGGACCTGTTCTCAGCGATCTTCGAGAACCCACTCCCCCAGCCCAGGATACACGTCCTCCCCATGGGGGCATACAACGTTCCAATGAACTGTCGGCACTGCGAAAACGCTCCCTGTATGGAAGTCTGTCCGACGGGGGCCATATTCAAAGACGAAGACGGCGCGGTTCTTGTCGATACTTCCAAGTGCATCGGTTGCAAGATGTGCGCTATAGTATGTCCTTTCGGCATCCCCGAGTTCGACGCCCTCAACGGCGTGATGTTCAAGTGCGACATGTGCCCGGACAGGCGGGCTGAGGGGAGGTTGCCGGCCTGTGTCGAAGCCTGCAAGACGGGAGCGCTCCAGTTCGGAACCATCGACGAGATAGTCTCAAAGGTCAGAAAGGAGAAGGCCGAGCAGATTGTCAAGCTGAAGGAAGGTAAGATTGAGGATGAATACAGCGGGTGGGACCTCTTCAGGTCCATGCAGACCGTTTTGATTCGTATTAACGAAGGTGATTCAAAATGAAGAAGTATAAGGAGGTCTCCATAGACCCAACCACCCAGCAGATGTATGAAAGGGCCCAGGAGCTGGGCATTGAAACGGTTTGGGAGAGGCTCGAAAAACAGCAGCCTCAGTGCGGATACGGCCTCCTTGGCGTCTGCTGCAGGAACTGTATGATGGGTCCGTGCAGGATAAACCCCTTCGGCGGTGAGCCAAAGAGGGGTGTCTGTGGAGCCGATGCCGACACCATCGTCGCCAGGAACCTCCTGAGAATGATTGCCGCCGGTGCGGCAGCGCACAGCGACCACGGAAGGCACGTTGCATTAACGCTCCTCATAGCGGCCGAGATGGCCGAGAAGTTTAATAATGAGGGCAAGCCAACGCTCGAACTCGACAACATGGCTTCAAGCACGCTCCCGTACCAGGTGAGGGACGTTGAGAAGCTCAAGGCCGTTGCCAAGAGGCTCGGCGTCGAGACCGAGGGCAGGACGATAAGGGAGATAGCCAAGGAGGTAGCAGAAATAGCCCTCAACGACTTCGGCAAGCAGGACGAGGAGGCCATAGCATTCCTCAAAGCCTACCTCAACCCCAAGACCTACGAGATATTTGAGAAGGCCGCCGAGAAGGCCGGAATGCCCTGGTTCGAGAACGGCATACTGCCGAGGAGCATCGACAGGGAGATAGTCGAGAGCCTCCACAGGACGCACATAGGAACCGACCACGATCCGGTCAGCATACTCCTCCACGGCCTCAAGACCTCGCTCGGGGACGCGTGGGGTGGCTCCCTAATAGCGACGGAGCTTCAGGACATCCTCTTCGGAACCCCGCAGGTCATAAAGGCCGAGGCCAACCTCGGCGTTCTAAAAGAGGACTACGTCAACATAGTCGTCCACGGCCACGAGCCAGTCCTTTCCGAGAAGATAGTCGAGGCGGCGCAGGATCCTGAGCTGATAGAGCTCGCCCAGAAGCTTGGGGCAAAGGGAATAAACGTCGTAGGAATGTGCTGTACCGGCCTTGAAGTCCTAATGAGGCACGGAATTCCAATAGCGGGCAACTTCCTCCAGCAGGAGATGGCAATCGTAACCGGTGCCGTTGAGGCGATGGTGGTCGATGTCCAGTGTATAATGCCGGCAACGGTAGATGTCGCTAGATGCTTCCACACCAAGATAATCGACACAAGCCCGCTGGCGACGTTCCCAGGGGCGATACACATCAAGTTCGACGAGAGGAAGGCGGATGAGATAGCGAGGGAGATAGTCAAGACCGCCGTCGAGAACTTTCCGAACAGGTCGAAGCAGAGGGTCGAGATTCCGAAGGAGAAGATGAGCGGTATCGTCGGCTTCAGCGTCGAGGCCATACTCAAGCACTTCGGCGGTAACCTCAAGCCAATCGAGGAGGCAATCGTCGAGGGCAAGATCAAGGGTGTCGCCGGCCTCGTCGGGTGCAACAATCCCAAGATAAAGCAGGACCACAACCACATAAAGATAGCCAACGAGCTGATGAAGAGGGACGTCCTTCTCGTTGGAACCGGCTGCTGGGCAACCGCCGCTATGAAGTACGGAATCTTCCTACCGGAGTACGCCGATACGGACAACGTCGGGCCAGGTCTCAGGGAGTTCGCCAAGGAGTGGGGAATCCCGCCGGCGCTCAACATGGGCTCCTGCGTTGACTGTACGAGGATACTTGTCTTAGCTGACATCGTTGCGAGGGATCTGAACGTGCCGATTTCAGCTCTTCCCGTTGTTGGCTCAGCTCCCGAGGCGATGACCGAGAAGGCTGTTTCAATTGGAACCTACTTCGTCGCGAGCGGAATAACGACCCACCTCGGCATAGTGCCGCCCGTCCTCGGCGGCCCGAAGGTCGTGAAGATACTCACGCAGGACCTCTACGACATCGTTGGAGCTGCCTTCATAGTCGAGCCAGACCCGTACAAGGCCGCCAAGCTGATGTACGACCACATAATGAAGAAGAGAAAGGAGCTTGGCATCTGAAGATCTCTTCTCCAATTTTTTTGAGGTGGTAGAATGGAACGCATCAGAGGGCTACTTGAGAGAGAGAAAGGTGGTCAGCTGGACGAGGAGGCGTGCATAGGTTGTGGCCTCTGCGCCCAGGTCTGCCCCCACAACGCGATATTCGTCATCGACGAGGGTAAAAGGGTCATCTCGTTCCATCCTGAGCTGTGCAGGGATTGTAACTTCGAGTGCAACGACATCTGCCCGACGAAGGCGATAGAAGGAAAGCCGAGCAGGGCCGACTTGGAGTTCGAGTACGCCCACTGCCAGGTCTGCGGGAAGAGGCTCGACTACACGGTTAAGACGGCGGAATTCCTCTACCACAAGCTCGAAAAGTTCTACGATCACCCTGAGGTCGTCTTCATGTGCGACAGGTGCAAGCACGAGCGCGTCAAGGAGTTCCCGACGGAGTACCTCCGCTTCTTCGGGGGGATCCTCAAATGAGGGGCATGAAGTTCTCCTTCCTCTGCAAGAAGAAGCCTCAGCCAACCGGGAAGCGAGTGGCGATAGTCGGAGCTGGACCGGCGGGATTGACTGCGGCTGGCTACCTCGTCTGTAAGGGCCACGACATTGACATATACGACAAGATGCCCGAACCCGGCGGGCTGATGCTCTTCGTCATTCCCGAGTTCAGGATTCCTGTGGAGAGGGTCAGACTCGGAGCAAAGGAGCTTGAGGAAGAGTTCGAGGTGGTCTACTACCCCAAGATGAAGGTCATGGAGGGTGAAAGGTTAGACGAGGGCGACGAGTTCTATGAGAGGGTAATACGGCTTAGCGAGCTGAAGGAGAACTACGACGCCGTTTTAATCGCCACAGGCATCTGGAACGTGAGGAGGATTGGAATCCCCGGCGACGATCTAGAGGGAATACTCTCGCCGCTGGAGCTTCTCTTCTGGATTAAGGGGCACGAGCTAGGTTACGTGCCGGAGGAGAAGGTCCCCAAGTTAGAGGGGAAGAAGGTTGGAATAATTGGAGCGGGTTTGACTGCGGTCGATGTAGCCTTCGAATGCAACAGACTTGGAGCGGAGGTCGAGATATTCTACCGCAGGACGATAAGGGAAGCTCCCGCCGGAGCCTACGAGATAAACATCCTCCGCAACAGAGGTGTCAAGTGGTTCGAGCTGGTTACCCCAAAGAGGGTCATCGGAGAGAACGGCCGGGTTAAGGCGATAGAACTCCTGAGGACCCGCCTCGGGGAGCCGGACGAGACCGGAAGGAGGAGGCCGATTCCTATTCCCGGCTCAGAGTTCCAGGTTCCGGTTGATTACCTCGTCTTCGCGATAGGAATGGTCTCAACGCCACCGGTGAACGGTTCCTACCTGGCAGTGGACAGGAGGGGCAGGCTCGTGGTCGATAACAGGCACATGACGAGCGTCGAGGGCATCTTCGCCGCCGGGGACGTTGCCAACGGGCCGACGAAAGTCGGGAGGGCGATAAAGGACGGCCTCTACACGGCGGTAGCCATCGACAAGTGGCTCAGGGGGGAGCTCTGATGGAGCGGAAGTACCTCTTCCTCGATTACCTCACCTGCATCGGCTGCGAGACCTGCCAGACGGTCTGCGACTTCATCCACGACGGGAGTCCCCATATAAGGATTTACGTCACCGAGAACAAGCAGTACGTGCCGATAAACTGCAAGCACTGCGACGACGCGCCGTGCATAAGGGTTTGCCCGACACAGGCGATATACCGCGACGAAGATGGAGCCGTTAGAATAGCCGAGGACAGGTGTATAGGCTGCCTCGCTTGCCTGCAGGTCTGTCCCTACGGGGTGCCCTTCTACAGCCTCAAGGTGAAGGCGATAACCAAGTGCGACATGTGCGCCGAGAGGCGCGAGGAAGGCATGGAGCCAGCCTGCGCGTTGATGTGTCCGGCGGAGGCAATCCAGTACGGGCCGCTCGAGATGGTGGTGGAGCTGGTAAACGAGAGGCGTGCCAAGAACATCCCCGAGCACAGGCGCGAGCTTACCGAAGAAGAGCTTAAAGAGAGCGTAAGCTCCGGCTTCACGGTCTTCTGAGACTTCCTTTTTCATTTGGAGGTTGGTCGGATGGAGGTCCGCGAGATAATCGGAAACCTGCACAGGATAGTCGTATGCGGGGTGGGAAACGAGAAGATGGGAGACTACGGCTTCGGTGCTTACCTCGCGGAGGCTCTCCTGAGAGCCGTAGAGAACCCCAGCTTCTTCCCCGTGAACTGCCACGACGTCCCCGAGAGCCAGGCGGGGGTAATCGTAAGGTTCAGGCCCGAATTGCTCATTATAGCGGTTCCCCTGGAGTTCGGCGGTGAGCCTGGAAAGGTCGTCGCCGCAGACCCCTGGGAGGCTCTGGACGATGTCCCCGAGGAACTAAGGTTCCAGCTCAAGGTAACGCTGGGACACATTAGGGAGCTTTTGCCGTGGACGCGCTTCGTCCTCCTTGGCTGTCAGCCTGGAAGCAGAAAGGAAGTGACGGAGGAAGTGAAGAACTGCGTGAGGGCGCTATCACTGGCGTTTAAAGACACCATAGATTAAACCAACTCCCTTCCTGTCCCTGTCATGACGAGCTTGCCGTGCTTTACCCCCTTCAGACTCAGAAGCCTGTCTGCTATCTCCTTTATCCGGCTCGCCTTGCCCTTAACGATGACGACCTCAAGGCAGTTGTGGAGATCCATGTGGACGTGGATGCTGGAGATAATCTCCTCAAGGTAGTCGTGCTGCAGGTCGAGGAGTTCCTTCACGACGTCGGCCTCATCGTGGTTGTAGAGCATCGTTATCGTTCCGGCCACTTCAGCATCACCGGTTTCCCACTCGTGCCGCACTATGAAGTCGCGCATCATATCGCGTATGGCCTCGCTCCTGTTGACGTAGCCCTTCTCCTTGATGATCCTGTCAAATTTCTCAAGCAGCTCCTCCGGAACCGAAACGCCGAA
This sequence comes from Thermococcus sp., assembly GCA_027075325.1. Classification (GTDB taxonomy): domain Archaea; phylum Methanobacteriota_B; class Thermococci; order Thermococcales; family Thermococcaceae; genus Thermococcus. Next base: position 157,787 of record JALTBN010000060.1, read on the forward strand.
GCGAACAACGCCCATACCAACCACCCATTCTCGGTCCAACGTATGGTTTTCAACTCAACCCTTTTTAAGGTGTTACGTTTATGTCACTCCGGTGATACCATGCACGAGTGGGCTTTGGCGGATGCCATAGTTAGAACCGTCCTCGACTACGCTAACAGGGAGGGAGCGAAGCGCGTCAAGGCCGTTAGAGTTGTTCTAGGCGAACTGCAGGACGTCGCGGAGGACATCGTTAAGTTCGCAATGGAACAGATGTTCGCCGGAACGATTGCTGAAGGAGCCGAGATAATCTTCGAGGAGGAAGAGGCCGTCTTCAAGTGCCGCAACTGCGGCCACACCTGGAAGCTCAGGGAGGTTAAGGATAAGTTCAACGAGCGCATTAGGGAGGACATCCACTTCATTCCAGAGGTTGTGCACGCGTTTTTGGCCTGTCCGAAGTGCGGGAGCCACGACTTTGAGGTCGTACAGGGCAGGGGCGTTTACGTGGCGGGAATAAAGATTGAGAAGGAGGGAGAGGAATGATTGCCGGGATAGACCCTCGCGAGATAGCGATAAACGCGAGGCTTGAGAACGTTAAGAGGATCATCCCGGTCGTCAGCGGGAAGGGCGGCGTTGGAAAGTCCCTCGTTTCCACGACCCTTGCGCTTGCTCTGGCCGAGAAGGGCTACAAAGTTGGCCTCCTCGACCTTGACTTCCACGGTGCGAGCGACCACGTGGTTCTCGGCTTCGAGCCGAAGGAGTTCCCTGAGGAGGACAGGGGTGTTGTCCCGCACACCGTCCACGGGATAAAGTTCATGACGATAGCCTACTACACGGAGGATAAGCCAACGCCGCTCCGCGGGAAGGAGATAAGCGATGCTTTAATTGAACTGCTCACGATAACCCGCTGGGACGAGCTTGACTACCTCATCATCGACATGCCACCCGGCCTCGGCGACCAGCTCTTAGATGTCCTCCGCTTTCTCAAGAGGGGAGAGTTTTTGGTTGTGGCAACGCCCTCAAAACTCGCCCTCAACGTGGTTAGAAAGCTCGTCCAGCTCCTTCTTGAGGAGAAGCACAAGGTTCTCGGAATCGTGGAGAACATGAAACTCCATTCGGAGCAACTCGACGATGAGAAGGACGTTGAGGCTTTAGCGGGGGAGTTCAGAATTCAGTACTTGGGAGGAATACCGTTTTACCCGGACCTTGATGCGAAGATAGGGAACGTTGAGGAGCTGATGAAGACCGAGTTCGCGGAGAGGATAAGGGAGATAGCGGGAAAGCTCTGATTCCCTTTTCATTTTGAGGTGTCTACAATGAACGCCCTCGAAGAAATCTTTGCGGGAAAGAAAAGGATAGTGATCTGCGGCATCGGGAACGACATTAGGGGAGACGACGCCTTCGGCGTCCTCGTTGCCGAAAGTCTCAAGGAACTCTTAGACAATCAGAAAGTCCTCGTCATAAACTGCGGCGAAGTTCCCGAGAACTACACCGGAAAAATAAAGGAGTTCAACCCCGATCTCGTTGTTTTCGTCGATGCCGTGGACTTCAGAGGAGAAGTTGGTGAGTACATAATAGCCGACCCGGAGGGAACCCTCGGAGAGGCCGTCTCAACCCACGGCCTCCCGCTGAAGTTCGTAACCCAGTTCATGAAGACGCTCATCAAAGCGGACTTCGTCCTGATAGGCTGCCAGCCAGGTTCAACAGGTCTCTTCGAGGAGCCGAGCGATCTGATAAGAGAAAGAACTGAGAGGCTTGCCGAACTTCTGGCCGGGATTCTGAACGGTGGAGGGAATGATTGAGTACGTCTGGTTGGCCATTGGAATTTCTGGACTCGTTTCTTTCCTTCTTGATTTAAAGGCGGAGGAAAGCCTAAAAGATCTTTTCTTGGGCATTGGCTTCCTGCTGTGGTATCTCAGGAGAGAGGTTCTCGGCTCCGTCTTCATCCTCGCGTCGGTGCTCATTTATCTGCCCGAGTTCAGGAAGAAATGGATCAGATGGAGATACGGGTGAGAAAAGCATATTAACATCAAGAATAAAACTTCGAGTGATCGATTATGACGAGCGTAGCGATTAAAGTTCCTGAGGGTGTTGATATAGAATTCGCGAAGAGACTTGCGAAGCTGGTGGAGAAAAGGTTAGCCGAGCTGACGGAACTTAATAACCTCCTGATGAACTCGGAACTAACCGACGAAGACATCGAGAAAATAAGCGAGGAAATAGGAAGAAGGAGGAGGACCTTCTTTGAAAAATCCGATAGTGATTGACACGAACGTCCTCTTCTCGTTTTTCAAAAAGGAGAGCACAACCAGAAAGCTTATCCTGTGCATCTCTCTCGACACTCCGCTCTATGCCCCCGAATACCTGCTGGAGGAACTGAAAAGGTATTCTAACCTCATAACGAGAAAAGCCCATCTAACTCGGGAGAGCTTCGAACGGGTCTTAAGCCTGATCAAAAAATACGTGACGTTCATTAACTACGAGAGCTACGCTGAGTTTGTCGACATTGCAATCAAGATAACCCCTGACTCAAAGGATGTGGACTTTGTGGCACTTGCACTCAAGATGAACGCAGTGTTATGGAGCAACGATAAAGCCCTAAAATCAGTTTCCTACCTCAAAGTTCTGAACACAAAGGAGATCATTGAACTCTTTCCCGAGTGCTTCTGATTTTCCCCAAATCCTCCCGCGTGTTCACGTTGAAGAAGCTCTCCCTCCACTCTTCAGGTAATTCCTCGATTTCGATGTAGCAGGCATTGCTCTCCCTTACCGCGCGGTTTATCGCGTACTGGCCGGCCTCAATTTTTTTCTTCAGAAACCCTCTGAACTCCCCGGAATAGGCCGCGTGGAGCGGTTCGAGGTAGCCGTTGCACCACCTTGGAACGCAGGCGGGCTTTTTAGCCAGCTTAAAACGCTCGATTATGAAGTCCACGAACTCGGGAACGAGGAGGGGCATGTCACCGGCAACGACGAATGCATCTCCGAGGGAAAGGGCCGTATAAATTCCGCCAATCGGCCCGACGAGTAGCTCGTCAACGACCACGCGGTAGCCGAGGGCCTTGAGCTTTTCAGCGTTCTCAGGAGAGGCCACTATAACTACCTCGTCTATTGAACCCGCCGATTTGAGCCTCTCAATCGTGTGGAGTATAAGGGGCTTCCCGGAAATTTTAAAGAGGAGCTTGTCGCCCCCGAAGCGCCTTCCCCTTCCGCCGGCTAAAACGACGCCTATCATTCCCCGTCCTCCCTCCCAACGGGAATGTACTCAATGGTGCTGATGTACTGGACGTGCTTCATGACCGTCTCCGGGTTGAGCATTTCCTCTTTGAGCCACTCGAAGTAACCGTCCCTGTCGTATGCTACCTCACAGTTCACGAAGACGTCCAGATAACTGGAGTGAAAGTTTTCAGCCTCTTCCCTTGTGTACAGCTCAAAGGAGACGTGATAGCCGTATTTCTCCTCTATCGGGTCCCTTATGTTCTCAACGAAATCCGCCACGCGGTTCATCTTGACGGGATCGTAGGGCTTGTCGATTATAACTACCACGTCTATCTCCGGAAAGCTCGGGTCCTTTAGGTGACTGCCGTAGAACACAACCGAGAGCAGATTGTCACCGTAGAACTCCTTAACACGCCTTATCAGCTCCTCTTTGGCTTCTCTTAGAGTCTGGGCGTTCATCTCCTCCACCTCCAGAAAAGATTGTGGGGTGAAAAATAAAAATCAATCGAAGCTTGGCTGATAGCGGTACTCGATGTGAAGCTTGCTCTCCGAGTCCAGCTTCTCCATGGCCGCCAGCAGGGTCTTTCTGTCCTCCCTGGGCAGCTCCTCCAGAGGGAGCTTCATGATGTTCTGGGGTTCTATATCGAACTTCCTCGCGTTTTCATCGATTCCAAGGGACTCCTTGAGGAGCCTCACCGCTTCCTCGCTCAGCTCGCCCTCCTCCTCGATTATCAGCATGTCGCCGGCGAAGTGGCCGGTTATCCTGGCCGAGTACTCCGGATAGTCCTCGAACCTGAAGCGGTAGAGCTTCCAGGGCACTTCAGACACCCGCCGTCACGGGATACTTCTCCTTGATTGCCTCCCCCCACTCGCGGTACTCCTTAACGAGGCGCCAGAACTCGTTCTCCAGGAAGCGCATGGCCACGTTTATCCTTGAGTCCTTTTCCTTAAGCGCGTAGCCGGTGATGAGGTCGTGGAGCTTCTCCTGCGGGCTGTCCGGAGCTTCATCGTAAGCCCTTCCGACGAGGCTGATAAAGCCCTCGAGGACAGCGTCGCGGTCGTAGTAGCCTACCACCCTTCTAAGTTCCTCCCTCAGCGTAAGCCAGTAGCGGAGGGGTATCGGCCTGTCCGGAATCCTGAACTTTATCTCGTTCTCTTTGCCCGACTCTTCCGCGGGCGGGAGGGCTATCCAGTACTCGCCCCTCATCTTCTTCTCCTTGATGCCGAGGAGCTGGGCGACTCCGTAGAGTATCTCCTCCGGGCTGGGTGGACAGCCGGGGATGTACATGTCAATGGGCACTATCATCTCGGGCCCACCGCTCCTCAGCCTGTCCCTTCCGCGCTGGGGCGAGGTGTTGTAGAGGGCATAGCTGTTGTAGAAGATACCACCGCTGCAGGCGCAGGTTCCTATCGCCACCACTATCCTGGGTTTGGGTGGCATGGCCTCGTAGGCCTTCTTGAGGGCTATCCTCGTCTGCCTGGTGAGTGGTCCGGTGATGAAGAGCACATCGGCGTGCCTCGGGTTGGGGACGACTTTAACACCGAGCCTCTCGAGGTCGTAGTACGGGCTGAGGACGTCGAGGACTTCAATGTCACACCCGTTGCACGAGCCGGCGTCAACGTGATAGACCCAGACGGACTTGAGCTTCTGCTTTCCCATCACTCCTCACCCCCTCTCCTCTTGGGGGTCTTTTTGGATTTTTCAACGAGCATGAAAGCCGGGTATACGTTACCCTCCGTTTCCCTGAGTTTGACGACGGTTCTGCGCATCTTCTCCTCCTGAGTCAGCTTTATCCTGTCCTCAAGGGCATAGGTGTCGAATATTTCCTTTGGCAGTATGTTCCTGACGTACTCTATCTGTCTCTCGGTGAAGTCGAGGTACTCTCCACATTCCTCGCAGTAGGCCAGTTTGTGCTCGACGACCTCGACCAGGTCTTCCTTGTTGTCAGTGGCCACCTCAAAGCGCGTCGTTGGTTCCATAGCACCGGTCGGGCAGACCTCTATACAGCGCGCACAGCGTATGCAGCGCGCCGCGTTGTAGGTGAGCCTTTTCACGCCATGCTCCTTGTCCCACTCCATTATAAGAGCGTCCGGCGGGCATGCGTTGACGCAGGCTCCACAGCCTATGCACTTCTCGGGATTAATGTGCGGGATCCCCCTGAACTCGGGTGGCTTCTCAATGTCGATAAAGGGGTAAGGGGTGGTGACTGGGGCCTTCTTGCTGAACTTCTCGGCCTCGAAGCGGTCCCACTTCTTCAGCCTCTCACTGTAGGCCGGAGCCTCGGCCATCAGAACACCCCCCGGTACTTGATGGAAAGCTCGTTGAACTCGGCCTCGGTGAGGACCTTCACCTTTCCGGTGTTCACGTCGACGAACTGCACCCTCTCGGTACAGGAGTAGCACGGGTCGATGCTCGCTATGATGAGCGGCGCGTCTGCAACGTGGTATCCCTTGAGCATCTCCGGAACAGCGGGCAGGTTGTTGTAGGTCGGGGCGCGGACCTTCCAGCGGTAGACCTTGTTCTTCTCGCCCGTCATGACGTAGTGAACAACCTCACCGCGGTGGGCCTCGGTGAAGCCCAGTGCCTCCTCGTACTCAGGTAGCTTTCCAATCGGAACCATTATGTCCCCGTCGGGCATCTGGTCGATGAGCTGCTCGACGATCCAGATGCTCTCGAACAGCTCGTCCATCCTGACGAGGACTCTGGCCAAAACGTCGCCCTCCTTGTAGACCGGAACCTTGAAGTCGACCTCGTTGTAGGCGGTGGCAGTCTTAACGGCCTGATCCTTTCTAGTGTCGATCCTCCTTCCACTAGCGCGAGCAGTCGGTCCTAGAGTAGAATAAGCTTTGGCAACCTTGTAAGGCAGTATACCAACCCCCTCGGCGCGCTTGATGAAGGTGTTGGTGTTCAGGGCTATGTCGAGGAACTTCTTGGTCTCCTCGCGTATCTGCTTGACCACCTTGAGGACTTCCTCCTTCCTGTAGTCGAGTAGGTCCCTCCTCACGCCGCCGACGATGTTCATTCCGTACTGCTTCCTGTTTCCAGTTAAGCGCTCCACGAGCCACATGACAGGCTCCCTAATGCGCCAGGAGTGCATGAAGCCAGTGTCGTAGCCGACAAGGTGGGCGGCGATGCCAACCCAGAGGAGGTGGTTGTGTATTCTCTCAAGCTCCAGGAGGAGGGTTCTGATATAGCGCGCCCTGTCGGGGATTTCAACGTCGGCCAATCTCTCAACGGCCATAGCGTAGCTGACCGAGTGCTGGTAGCCGCAGATACCGCAGATTCTCTCCGCAAGGAAGAGCACCTGGTTGTATGTTAACCTCCCCTCGCCGGTCTTCTCGATACCGCGGTGGGAGTAGAAGCCGCGGTAGTCGACGTCAACTATCTCCTCACCCTTGACGAAGAGCCTGAAGTGGGCCGGCTCCTCGATACCCATGTGAACCGGACCCATCGGAACCAGCGTCGTGTCTTCGGGCTTCTCCTTGAATTCAACCTTCGGCTCGGTTATCGGCGAGTGCCTGTAGTCCATGTCCTTCCTGAGGGGATAGACGCCATCCGGAAAGTCCTCCGGGAGGATGAGCCTCCTCGGGTCCGGGTGGTTGAGGGGCTTGAAGCCGAGCAGGTCCTTCACTTCCCTCTCTATCCACAGTGCCGCCGGAAGTTTCTGAGCCACGCTCGGGAAGCTTGGATCATCTTCCGGCAGGTAGGCCCTCAGGAAGACCCAGTAATTCTCGTCCATGTTGGCGAACTCCACCTGGACGTTAAGGAAGGGCATGTAGACGAAGTGGCCGTTCAGCGGTCTCTCATCAGTTCCAACTGCCGTTGAGAGGTGGGTCTCCTTGAACTCCGGGTGGTTGTGCCACCAGAGGACCGCCTCGGGAAGCACCTCGCGGTCGATTGTGAACATGTACTGACCGTAGGTCATCCTCTTACAGCCTTTGATGTGCTCCTTGAAGGCCTCGTAGAAGTCCCTGAGGCCCTTTCTTTCGGAAAGTATTCTTTCAACGTCGGCCTTCGCACAGCGGCCGTCCTCACAGGCCTTGCATTCAAACTCGAAGTGAGCCTCCAAATCCTTAGTCCTCACCATATTCACCACCCCATGAACGCCATTGCGAGTATTATCAGTCCCGCGAAGAACGCGCGGGTGTTCATCTTAACCACGTGGTCTATCCTGAGCCTTGCGTTCGTTGCCTCAAGTGCCGCTATAACCGGGTAGAATGCCACCGTCAGAACGAACTGGAGCGCCAGGACGAGTGCTGCCTTCTCCGGCGTGCCGACCGGCCCTATCCACGGGAGCGTCAGCAGGCTGACGAAGAACCACAGCAGGGCGAAGCGCTTGATGTGTATCGCGTAGTAGAAGACCCCCAATAGCCTGCCGCTGTACTCGCTCAGTGGCCCACCTATGACCTCCTGCTCGGCCTCGGCTATGTCGAAGGGCACGAAGCCGCTCTCGACGTAGAGGGCATAGGCGAGAAGGATGTAGGTCAGCACCAGCGAGGGAGTAAGGTGAAGCCCTGTCATTATTGTGTAGAGGTCAAGGGAGCCTGAGTTGTAAGCCAGGACACCGTAGAGTATCGCTATCAGAGGCTCGACGGTGAGGATTATCTGCATCTCCCTGGCGGAGCCGAGGTGGCTGAAGGCGTTCTGTACTGTCAGGCCCGCGAGCATGAGGAAGACGCTGACCATCAGCACCACGTAGAAGAAGACCACCAGGTTGAAGCCGAAGTCCACTGGAACGACGTTGCCGTAGGGAAGGAGCAGGGCCGCTGAGAGTGCCGATGCAAGGGCGAGATACGGTGCCCACGTGAACAGCGCCCTCTTGGTGGGCTTAACGGAGGGCATGCCGAAGAGCTTTCTGAGGTCGTACCAGGTCTGGCTGAGCGGCGGCCCGCGCCTGTACTGGAGCCTGGCCTTTACCCTTCTCGCTATACCGTCAAGGTAAGGCGGGAGGAAGAGCATTATGATGATGCCGGCGAGACTGAACCCGAGCTTTACGGCGGTTTCCATCTTCATCACCTCACAGTGCCATCAGTATTCCGATCACCACTCCCACGACCACCAGGGCCAGGACAACGAAGGTTCCGAGCCTCATTCCCGGGAGTACGTCGCAGGCTATCCTGAGGAACCTGACGAGCGGCTTCAGCGCCTCCTCGTCGGCGTTGAGTATCTCGCCCATTCTGAGGTCGTCGAGGGTCTCAATCTTGGTGTATGGGGTGTCGACTATCTTGACGAAGTAGCTGGCCATCCAGAGGTAAGCTCTCGTTATGTAGTGGATTATTCCAGAGCCAACACTGTAGAACCAGTCGCCGAAGCGGTAGAAGCCGTCTATCTTGCGCTCGTACTTGATGTAGTAGCCTTCCGCGTTGATCCTGTACTCGTCCCAGTCTATCTCAGTTGAGCCGCAGTCCCAGGGCCTTGCCTCCTTGCCGTACTCCGGCTTCAGGGTGAGGTAGAATCCCAGCGCCAGGATGCCTAGGAGAATCACGAAGAGCACGGGGCTGAAGAGCACTGAGCCAAAACCAACCCTGTAAACGCCGTCCTCTATCGGGGCGTTGAAGACGTTGAGTATTCCGGTTACAGTCCCCGGGAAGATGCCGATTAGGAGGGTTAAGCCAGCGAGAATCCACTGGCCGGCAACCATCGCTCCGGGAACTTCCCTGACTTCCGAGTACCTCTCGCTCTCGCCGCCGAACTGGGTCCCGTAGAACTTGATGAATGACGCCAGCGTTGCCGCGCTTATCAGGGCGGCCAATACTGCTCCAAAGGCCAGGAGGAAGTCCCCCGACTGGTAGCCGGCCACGTAGATGAGCCACTTGCTTATGAAGCCGTTGAAGGGCGGAACTCCGGCTATGGCCAGCGATGCGAAGAGCGCCGCTAAAGCGGTCCACTTCATCTGCTTTCCGAGACCACCAAGCTCGTTGAGTTCAACGGTTCCCGTCCTGTACTCAACTGCTCCCGCGGAGAGGAAGAGGGAGCTCTTGAATATCGCGTGGTTCAGAGCGTGGAAGAGACCAGCGAAGGCACCAAGGGCACCTATTGCGCCCAGCGCTCCGCCCTTGGGAATGAGGGCCATGCCTATACCTATCCCAAGCCAGATGTACCCCATCTGACCGACGCTGTGGTAAGCTAAGAGCCTCTTCGCGTTGGTCTCCCTGAGGGCGTAGAAGGTTCCAACGGTGAGGGTTATCGCTCCAAGGAGAGCTACGGCGATTCCCAGGGAGTAACTTGTTCCAACCAGGCCCCAGACCAGAGCAATCAGGCCGTAGAGGGCAACCTTCTCCATTGCTCCCGCCATCACGGCGGAGACGCTGCTTGGGGCTGCCCTGTAGGTTTCCGCGACCCAGAACTGGAAGGGAGTTATACCTGCCTTGGTCATGAAGGCTATGAGGAGCAGGCCTCCAAAGACTATCTTGGTGTGGGTCGGGGCGGTTGCTAAAGCGGTCGCTATGCTATCAAAGCCCAGCTTTTCAAAGCTCCCGACGAGTGAGTAGGCCGTACCGAGTGCTAAGAAGAGCGGTATCGTGTCGAGGAAGTGCATGGTGATGTAGTACTTCGTGCTTGCATCCACGTCCCTCTTCCTCTCGCTGAAGAAGACGAGTATGAACGAGCTGAGCGTCATAAGCTCCCAGCTCATCACGAAGTACTCCATGCTGTTTACCGTGACGACTAAGGCCATGCTCGCGAGGAAGGTGTTGTATGCTATTGCGTACACCCAGCCCTTGCCGGCCTTTTCAAAGATGTCCATGTAACTTATCGCGTAGAGCGAAGCTGCCGTTCCAACGATACCGATTATCAGAAGGAAGACGCTTGAGAGATTGGTCACGTGAAGTGGGATCCCGTAGAGGTTGATCCTCTGGGGGCCGTTGGTGTAGACGTTGTAAACCTCGCCAAGGAGGAGCAGCGAACCGAGGAAGGCCATAAAGTTCGATGCCTTGACCGAGGCTTTGTAATCTTTAATGAAGCCGAGCAGGCCACCGATTATGAAAGCCCCAAGGGCGTATTCGATGAACATCTCACATCACCCCACGAAACCTATCTTCATCACTATGTCTAGGGTGACCCAGGGCGCGACTATGCCTATGAGGATCAGCGTTACCATTACTGCACACATGAGCCTGGAGGAGTGGAGTTCAGTTGACGGTGCCGGTTCCCCGAAGAATATCTCCCTGAACCACAGCAGAACCACCACGAGGAATATTGCCGCGTCGAAGAGAACCGTTCCCGGGAAGAGCCATGAAGCAATACCCTGGGCGTGCCTGGTGCTCATGATGGTGAAGGCCTTGCTGAAGAACAAGCCGAGAGGCAGAACCCCGGCCAGTCCAAGGAAGCTGAGGAACCAGGCGGTGCTTGCCCATGGGAGGCTTTTTCTGATGCCCCTGATCATCTTGAAGTCCGTGGTTCCAAGGGAGTAGGCAAAGACGCCAACGCTCATGAAGGCGAGGGCCTTGACGAAGGCGTGGTTCACCACCTGGTACACGGCTATCTGGAGTCCAGCGGTATGCCCGAGGAGCGCGTAGGCGAGGGTTATGTAAGCAACTCCGGCCTGAGCGATGGTGGAGTATGCTATGAGCCTCTTACCGTCCCTCTGAAGCGGGTAGTAAATCATCATCAGGAATATCAGCGCCACCGTGAGGAGGCCAAGGAGCCAGAAGTCATCCCTGCCTGGGTTCATGTACTGGATAACCCTGAAGAGCATGAAGCTGCCGAGAGGGACTATCGATGCCGAGTGAACGTAAGCCGACGCTGGAACCGGACCTGCGGTTGCATCCGGGAGCCAGGAGTAGAAGAACAGCTGGGAACTCATTGCCAGAGCCGCGAATATGAGCAGTGTGAAGGCGGTGTCCTTGGTTGACTGGGCAAGTGAACCCATCCTGGCAAGCTCCTGGCCGTTTCCGAGGATCGCGGTGGCGATTACCATGAGGAAAACCGCCAGGTTGAGAACAAGGAAGCCCTTGAGGGCCTTGCCCCGTGCGTCCCCGTGGAAGTCAACGAGGTACAGCAGCGCTATCGCCATAAGCTCCAGGGCCACTATGAACTGGACCAAGTTCGTGGAGTATATAAAGACCATCGCCGCCCCCGCCAGGAGACCAAAAAGGGCGTAGAACTTACCCTTTCCGCCTTCAAGGGGATGGGCTCTGTTCTTTGGCCCCATGTAGTCGGCTGCGTAGAGAACCAGCAGGAACGCTATCAGCAGGGACGTGAACCCCATGAGGACGGAGGCAACGTCAACGTTGAGTCCAAAGACCTCACCGAGGTTCCCACCACTGGCGTAGGCGTAGTGGTAGGCCTTCTCGGCCCCTCCCTGGAAGAAATCGTAGGTCCCGTAGGCGTTTATGAGGAAGGCGATGCCTATTATTGCCGAGGCAACTGCGTCAGCGGCTCTGCCCTCAAGTTTGTACATGAGGAGTAGCAGGAAAGGAAGCAGGGCCGATGCGAGGAATACTTCTCCGTTCACCTTTCATCACCCGTTGGTTTTTAACCCTTGGTTTCCTTCGCAAAAAATAAGTCAGAGGACGAGGTAAGCCTTCTCGCCCTCCCCCTTCTCGGCCGAACTCTTCAGGTTGGCGACGATCTTTCCTTCCCTGTTCCAGAGCACCTCGTTTATCTCACCGAACTTAAGAGCCTCAGTTGGACATGCTGAAACACATGCCGGAAGAAGGCCTTCCGCCCTTCTGTCGGCGCAGAGGTCGCACTTGTCCATGATCTTGTTCTCCTCGTCGAGCTTTGGAATCCCGAAGGGACAGGCAACGGCACACATGAGACAGCCGATACACTTGAGCGGGTCGAAGGCAACCGCTCCGTCCTCGTCCCTGAAGAGCGCCCCGGTGGGGCAGACGTTGAGACACGGTGCCTTCTCACAGTGGCGGCAGTTGAATGGGACTGTAAAGAGATCTGGGAACTCGAAGACCTTGATCCTTGCCTCGCCGTGCGTCATTTCACAGGCCACTTCACAGGCCTTACAGCCAATGCAGCGGCTGTAGTCCAGGAAAATCTTCTTGTGGGCCATCTCAACCACCTCACTCCTCCACCCTCTCGACCTTAGCGGCGACGGCCTTCAGCTCGGCCATCTTGGTTTTCTCGTGGGTCTCCTCAAGCGTCAGGAAGTTGACCTGCCAGTGCCAGGGCATCGCTATGACCCCTTCCCTGACGTGCTCGGTAACTTCAGCCCTGACGAGAACGCTTCCGCGCCTGGTTGAGACCTTGACGAGGTCGCCGCTCCTTATTCCGAGCGCCCTGGCATCCTTCGGATTTATCATGACGTACTCCTCGGGCCAGCGCTTCTGAAGGCTTGGACTCTCCTCGGTCATGGTGAGGGTGTGCCAGTGGCCGACGAGCCTAAAGTTGGTGAGCCAGAACGGATACTCGCCATTGGGCATCTCCGGTGGCTCGCGCCAGCTGACGGGCTGGAGCTGGGCCTTTCCGTCGGCCGTCTTGAAGCCGTTCTTGAAGAGGACCCTGGTGCCTTCGCCGGGTTCACTGCACGGGAAGAAGCACCCCTCAAGGTGCTCCGCAAGGTACTCCGGTGTTGCACCCTTGAAGACGGGGATAACGCTGTTTATCTCCCTGAGGATCTCGTCCGGGTGGCTGTACTTGAAGAACTCACCGAGGCCGAGCTCCCTGGCAAGCTCAACGAGGATGAGCCAGTCGGGCTTTGCCTCACCTGGGGATTCAGCGGCCTTGTATGTCCTCTGAACGCGCCTCTCGGCGCTTATTGCCGTTCCGGTCTTCTCGAACCATGCCGCCGCCGGAAGGACTATGTCTGCATACATGGCCGTCTCAGTAAGGAATATGTCATGAACAACGAGGAAGTCGAGCTTCCTGAGCTGTTCGCGAACCCAGCCGCTGTTGGGGGCGGACTTGGCTATGTTGCCACCGACGATGTACATCATGCGTATCCTGTTGCCCATTTCCCTGATCATGCTGGTGAGATCGAGGCCGACCCAGTCCGGGATCGGGAAGCCCCAGAGCCTCTCGAGTTCCGCCCTACCTGCTTCGTCGGTTACAGGCTTTCCAGTGGGGAGCTTGTCAGGAGCAATACCGGTCATAGCAGAGCAGAAACCGCACTGCGCTCCGGGGAAGACGCCGCTCCAGACACCTTCTTTGCCGATGTTGCCGGTTATCGCTATGAGGTTGGCTATGGCTATTGCAGTGTTCAGACCGTTCACATGCTGGTTCATACCCTCGTTGACGAGGAAAGCCGTCCTCTTGCTCGCTATCAGCCTTGCGACCTTCCTTATGTCTTCAGCCGGAACACCGCTTATCTTCTCGGCCCACTCCGGGGTGTAATCCTTAACCGACTCCTTGAGCCCTTCAAAGCCAGCGGTCCTCTCCTGGACGAACTCCTTATCATAAATCTCTTCATCGATGACAACGTTGAGCATGGCGAGGGCTATCGCCAGATCGGTGCCAGGGTAGGGCTTGAGGTGGAGTGAAGCATACTTGTGGCCCCTCGTTGAGCGCGGGTCAATAACTACCATCTCGGCGCCGTTGTCAAGGGCCTTCTCGATGTACTGGCCGAACATCACGGGGGCAGTCTCGGCCGGGTTGTGACCCCAGACCACTATAAGCTCGGCCTTCTCAATGTCCTCGAAGGGGTTGGTCGCGGCAGCACTTCCAAACACCACGGTTCTGGCGGGACTGTTTGAGTACTGGCAGTACCTTCCTGGGAAGTCGAGATGGTTGGTTCCAATCGCCTTGGAGAGCTTGTGGACGAGGTAGTTCTCTTCGAGGGTTATCTTCTCGCTTCCGAGGAAGGCTATTGCCTCCGGACCGTAGGTTTCCTTGATCTCCTTTATTTTCTCCGCGATTATTCTATATGCCTCTTCCCAGCTTATCTCCTCGAACTTTCCTTCGCCCTTCTCGCCGACGCGCCTGAGGGGCTTCTTAAGCCTCTGGGGGCTGTTGATGAACTGGTAGGAAGCCACTCCCTTGGGGCAGAGTTTTCCCCTGTTGGGGATCTTTGGATGGTCGTAGTCGAACTCTATCCTCCTGATGTAGCCGTTCACACTAACTGCATAGAATCGGCAGCCCACGGAACACCATGGGCAGACCACCGGAACCAGTTTCTCTGCCATTGCCTATCACCACCGCTTAATGACTGGTCAGTCATTGGAAATGTGTGAAAATAGTTTATATAGTTTTTTTGAACAAGGTAGAACATTACATAGACATAATTGGGGCAGCGAGACCGAAGCAGTTCTCACAAACTTGAGGCTATCTTAAGGTTGTTTATTATGACAGGAACCACCTTCTGGAGGTAGTGCTCATCGGAAAAACCCAGACACTCCCTGGAGTGAAGGTAGTGCATTAAAGAAGCGATGAACATCTGAAAAGCTATCAGCGCATCTTCAAAGCCAACTTTGACGTACGCCGTGATCCTCCTGGCCCCCTCGCGCAGCAGCTCCGAACAGGACTGGGAGTAAATCTCATCTATACCCTTCATGCGCTTCCTTATTGAGAGCATATGAAAGAAAATCTCGGCACGGTAGTTTTCAGAGTAGAACTCCAAGAACTCCCTTCCAAGCTGAATGAGGTAGTCACCCAGGTTGGGGTAGCTAACGGTTATGTACGGATCCCCCAGGGAGGGCATGGCCATTATAGGCATCACTTCAAAGGCTATCTCTTTGATGAGGTCGTCCTTGCTCCGGAAGTAGAGGTAGAAAGTCCCCTTGGCAACGCCAGCTTTTGCCACAATCTCATCTACCGTCGTTTTGTCAAAGCCATTTCTAGCAAAAAGCTCCATTGCCGCTGAGACGAGCTTTTCCCGCGTCTTCCCAGGAGACTTGGTGGACATCCTGGCACACCTGACCGTACAGTCACTAACCACTGGACAGTTGTGGGCATAGAAAGATTTAAGCTTTTCTGTGGACAGGAAAAGAACCAAAAGTTGAAAATAAAGACAAGTAATAGTTTGATCAAAGAACCGCTGAGATTATCTCCTCGTCCACCCTTGCGACCTCCGAGAGGAGCTCGCCAAGCTCCCCCGGAACTATCTTCGCGAAGAGCCCCATGTTCATGCCGAAGACGTAAACCCCGTCGGGCATCTCTATGATAGAGAACTTGCAGGGCATCATCGCGGAAATCCAGCGGTTCTCCGGTTTGCTGATGGCCCTGGTGGCAAAGTCCCTGTTGCAGACCTCGATGATGGCAAACTGAATTCCAACCTTCTCCCTGAAGTCGTACTCCCCTATAACAGTCCAGCCCACTTCCTCGGTTTTCTTCTTCAGTCTTTCGATGGTCTCCTCAAAGCCGTACTTGCTCTTAGTGCCCTTCACCATCTGCCTCATCATTTCCTCCACGGCAATCACCTGACTGACCAGTCAGGGCAAGGAATATAAATCCTTTTCCTGAACCTTTGGTTGATAACCATGGCCCTGATGTTCGCGGGTAGGGTTGTTGAGGTCAGGGATAATAAGGCCATAGTCGATGTTGAAGGCCAGCTGAGGGAAGCGAAGCTCGACTTCATCAGGGACGTGAAACCGGGCGACTACGTAACGATTTACTACGGAATAGTTCTTGAGAAGGTGAGCGAGGAAGAGGCGAGGGAAACGCTTGAGCACTGCTCATACCATCGTGGGGAGAAGGTAGAGATGACCTTCTCACTGGTTGAAAACCTGAGGTTTTAGAAAGGCTAAATAACGGTGTCACGCACTCTCGGACGGTGAGAAAGATGTGTCTCGCGACGATTGCGAAGGTTCTCGAAGTGAACCCAGAGAAGGGAACCGCATGGGTTGACTTCGGGGGCGTAAAGAGGGAAGCACGTATAGACCTCATGCCGGACATCAAGGTCGGTGACTACGTACTCATCCACACGGGCTTCATAATCGAGCGCGTTGATGAAAAAACCGCAAAGGAGATACTGAACGCATGGGAAGAGGTCTTCAAGGTCGAGGAGGACGCGATAGGCGGCTACTACTACCCGGGTGATTGAGATGGCCATCGAGGAAGTCGTTCAGCCCTTCAGGGACAGGGAAGTGGCCCAGAAGCTTGTGGAGAAAATCAAAGAGGAGGCCAAAACGCTGGACGGCGAGATAAGGATAATGCACGTCTGTGGCACTCACGAGGACACGATAACCCGCTCTGGAATACGCTCTCTCCTCCCTGAGAACGTTAAGGTCGTGAGCGGGCCGGGCTGTCCCGTCTGCATTACCCCCGTTGAGGACATCGTGGCAATGCAGCTCGTTATGAAGAAAGCGAGGGAAGAGGGCGAGGAGATAATCCTGACCACTTTCGGGGACATGTACAAGATCCCGACGCCCATGGGGAGTTTTGCCGACCTCAAGAGCGAGGGCTTCGACGTCCGCGTTGTCTACTCAATCTTCGACACCTACAAAATGGCCAAGGAGAACCCGGACAAAACCGTCGTCCACTTCAGTCCCGGCTTCGAGACCACAACCGCACCAACGGCGGGAATGATAAACGCAGTCGTAAACGAGGGGCTTGAGAACTTCAAGATCTACTCCGTCCACAGGCTAACGCCGCAGGGAATAGAGGTCCTCATAAAGCAGAAGAGCAGGATAGATGCACTCATAGATGCGGGCCACGTCTCGACGATAATCGGTGTGAAAGGCTGGGAGTTCCTGAGCGAGAAGTATGGAATCCCGCAGGTCGTTGCCGGCTTCGAGCCGAATGACGTTCTGATGGCAATCCTCCTGCTGATCCGGATGTACAAGGAAGGCAACGCGAGGGTCGTGAACGAGTACGAGAGGGCCGTTAGGTACGAGGGGAACGTTACAGCGCAGAGGCTAATCGATAAGTACTTCGAGATTGTCGATGCCAAGTGGCGCGCCCTTGGCATCTTCCCAGGAACGGGGCTTGAGCTGAGGGACGAGTGGAAGGAACTCGACATCAAGAACCTCTATAAAGTCAAGGTGCCAAAGAACCTGCCAGACCTTGAGAAGGGTTGTCTCTGCGGTGCGGTCTTGAGAGGACTTGCCCTCCCGACCGACTGCCCGCACTTCGGCAAGACCTGCACGCCGAGGCACCCAATAGGGCCATGCATGGTGTCCTATGAGGGGACATGCAACATCTTTTACAAGTACGGCGTTTTGTTCTGACACCAAAGGTTCAAAACTCCCCTATCGTTTTCAACTTTTGGTTTTGGAAACCTATAAAGCCTCTGATTGCAAAGAAGGGACAGGTGAGAGGATGAAGGCGTATCACCTTCACGTTCAGGGAATCGTTCAGGCCGTTGGATTCAGGCCCTTTGTCTACAGAATAGCGCATGAGCACAACCTCAAGGGCTATGTCAAGAACCTCGGAGATGCGGGCGTTGAGATAGTGGTTGAAGGCCGGGAGGAAGACATCGAGGCCTTTCTCAGGGATTTGCACCGAAAGAAGCCGCCGCTCGCGAGGATTGATAAGGTAGAAAAGAAGGAAATTCCGCCCCAGGGTTTCCCGGAGTTCTACATCGAGAGAAGCTCGAAGGGCGGTAAGGGTGGCGACTCGATAATCCCGCCCGACATAGCCATCTGTGACGACTGCCTGAGGGAGCTTTTTGACCCGACGAACAAGCGCTACATGTATCCGTTCATAGTCTGCACAAACTGCGGCCCGAGGTTCACGATAATCGAGGATTTGCCATACGATCGCGAGAACACCACCATGCGTGAATTTCCCATGTGTGACTTCTGTCGGAGCGAATACGAGGATCCCCTAAACAGGCGCTATCATGCTGAACCTATAGCCTGTCCCGTCTGCGGGCCGAGCTACCGCTTGTACACGAGCGATGGCAAGGAGATAACCGGCGATCCGCTGAGGAAGGCGGCCGAGCTGATAGACAAGGGCTACATAGTGGCGATAAAGGGAATTGGGGGGATACATTTAGCGTGCGACGCGGCCAACGAAGAGGCCGTTGTCGAGCTGAGGAAAAGAACCTTCAGGCCACAGAAGCCCTTCGCGATAATGGCCGACTCCCTTGAGACCGTCAAGAGCTTCGCCTACGTGAGTAAAGAGGAGGAAGATGAACTCACCAGCTACAGGAGACCGATAATAACGCTCCGCAAGAGAGAACCCTTCCCCCTGCCCGAGAACCTTGCCCCGGGTCTCCACACCATCGGAGTCATGCTCCCCTACGCGGGAACGCACTACATCCTCTTCCACTGGAGCAAAACCAAAGTCTACGTCATGACTTCGGCCAATTATCCGGGAATACCTATGGTCAAGGACAACGAGAAAGCGTTTGAAGAGCTTAAGGACATGGCCGACTACCTCCTCCTGCACAACAGGAGGATACTAAACCGCGCTGATGACAGCGTTGTTCGCTTCGTTGACGGGAAGAGGGCCGTGATAAGGAGAAGCAGGGGTTTCGTGCCGCTGCCGGTAGAGATTCCCTTCGACTACCGCGGCTTGGCCGTTGGAGCGGAGCTTATGAACGCCTTCGGCGTTGCAAAGAACGGGAAGGTTTACCCGAGCCAGTACATAGGCAACACGGGGAAGCTTGAGGTTCTTGAGTTCATGCGCGGGGCAATAGCGCACTTCAAGAGAATACTCCGGGTTAAGGACTTTGACTTAATTATCTCTGACCTCCACCCGGGCTACAACACGACGAAGTTGGCAATGGAACTGGCTAACGAGCTTGACGTTGAGCTCCTCCAAGTTCAGCACCACTACGCCCACATAGCGAGCGTTTTGGCGGAGAAGAACCTCGAATCTGCCGTTGGGATAGCCCTCGACGGAGTCGGCTACGGGACAGATGGAAACGTCTGGGGCGGTGAGGTGCTCTACCTGAGCTACGAGGACGTTGAGAGATTAGCCCACATAGACTACTACCCGCTCCCGGGCGGTGACTTAGCGAGCTACTACCCGCTGAGGGCCTTGATGGGGATTCTGAGCAAAATCTACTCCATCGAGGAGCTTGATGGGATAATAGGGCGTTGCTGTCCCAAAGCCGTTGAGAGCCTCAAGTACGGAAGGGTCGAGTTCAACGTTATCCTCAACCAGCTCGCCAAGGGGGTGAACACGGCCTACTCATCCTCGACGGGAAGGGTTCTCGATGCCTTAGCGGTCCTTTTGAACGTCGCCTACAGGAGGCACTACGAGGGCGAACCGGCGATGAAGCTTGAGAGCTTTGCGATGAAGGGCAAGAACGACCTGAAGTTTGAAGTTCCCGTCGAGGGCGAGCTGATAAAGGTTGAAGAGCTGTTCCTTCAGGCTCTTGATGCAATCGAGAAAGCGTCTCCGGCGGACATAGCATATTCAGCTCACCTGGCTCTCGCGAGGGCCTTCGCGGATGTTGCCGTAGAAAAAGCGAAGGAGTTCGGCGTTAAGGATGTCGCGATAAGCGGTGGAGTCGCCTATAACGAGCTCATCGTGAAGACGATAAGAAAGGCCGTTGAAGCCTCCGGACTGAGGTTCCACGCGACGACGGAGGTTCCGCGCGGGGACAACGGGATAAACGTCGGTCAGGCCTTCCTCGGCGGCCTCTACCTGGAAGGCTACATGAGCAGGGAGGATTTGATGCTTTGAGCAAAGTGTTAAATTGAAGGTGTATAGCAGTAAAGGGGGAATTGAGGATGGGAGAGAAGATAAAGCTTGAACACGGGGCCGGTGGAGAAATAATGGAGGAGCTTTTGAGGGACGTGATACTCAAAACGCTGACCCTCAAGAGCGCCGGTGGAATAGGGTTGGATGCACTGGACGACGGGGCAACGATACCCTTCGGCGATAAGCACATCGTCTTCACAATAGACGGCCACACCGTTAAACCGCTCTTCTTCCCCGGCGGGGACATCGGTCGCTTAGCGGTCAGCGGGACGGTGAACGATTTGGCCGTCATGGGTGCTCAGCCAGTGGCTCTGGCAAACTCGATGATAATCGGTGAGGGTCTTGATATGGAGATCCTTGAGAGGGTTCTCCGCTCGATGGACGAAACCGCCAGGGAAGTTCCCGTCCCGATAGTCACGGGCGACACGAAGGTCGTTGAAGACCCGATAGAGATGTTCGTGATTACAGCGGGAATCGGGGTTGCGGAGAAGCCGGTAAGCGATGCCGGAGCCAAGGTTGGCGATGTTGTTTTGGTCAGCGGGACCATAGGCGACCACGGGATAGCGCTGATGAGCCACCGCGAGGGAATAGCCTTTGAGACCGAGCTGAAGAGCGACGTTGCGCCGATATGGGACGTCGTTAAAGCCGTCGCCGAGGAAATAGGCTGGGAGAAGGTCCACGCGATGAAAGACCCGACGAGGGCCGGTTTGAGCAACGCCCTTAACGAGATCGCTCGTAAGAGCAACGTGGGAATCCTCGTGAGGGAAGCGAATATTCCAATAAGACCCGAGGTCAGGGCCGCGAGCGAGATGCTCGGCATAAGCCCATACGACGTTGCCAACGAGGGCAAAGTGGTGATGGTGATAGCGAGAGACTACGCGGAAGACGCTCTGAAGGCAATGAGAAGAACCGAGAAGGGAAAGAACGCCGCGATAATCGGTGAGGTAATAGAAGAGTACAGGGGAAAGGTTATCCTTGAGACGGGAATCGGTGGGAAACGCTTTATGGAGCCGCCCGAGGGCGACCCCGTGCCGAGGATATGCTGACTTTTCCTTTTCTTTTGGCTAATCGGAAGAATAAAAGAAAAGCCATTCAGCGCATCTCGAAGCCCTCTAAGGCCTTCTTCACCTCCTCAACGCTCGCCTCGTCCTCAAGCGTTGAGAGGTCGCCGAGGCTCCTTCCGCTTGCGAGGGCTTTGAGAACACGGCGCATTATCTTCCCGCTCCTTGTCTTCGGCAGTTTGTTGACGAAGAAGACCTCGGCTGGAGCGGCTATCGGCCCGAGGGTCTCCCTGACGTAGTCTATCAGCTCCTTCTTCAGCCTCTCGGTCGGGGCGCAATCGGCCTTGAGGATTACGAAGGCAACCGGCACTTCACCCTTTATCTCGTCGGGCCTGCCTATGACGGCTGCCTCGGCAACGGCCGGGTGGAGAACCAAGGCGTGCTCTATCTCTGCTGTTCCAATCCTGTGGCCGGAGACGTTGAGAACCTCGTCGGCCCTCCCGAATATCCAGAGGTAGTTCTCATCGTCCTTCATCGCGTAGTCGGCAGGGTAGTAAATCCAGACTCCTTCATCAGGTCTGCTGAAGCGTTGCCAGTAGGTCCTCATGTAGCGCTCGTCGTTGCCCCAGATTCCAAGGAGCATTCCGGGCCAGGGCTTCTTGATTACGAGGTAGCCGCGCTCGTTTGGCTTCGTTGGCTTGCCCTCCGAGTCGAAGACATCGGCATCAACTCCCAGTCCGGGGAAGGTTGCGGAGCCGGGCTTGAGCGGCGGCAGCTGTATCCCGGCTGAGGGGTAAATCATGTAGCCACCCGTCTCGGTCTGCCACCATGTGTCGATGATGGGGCAACGCTTTCCTCCCACAACCTCGTAGTACCACTTCCAAGCGCCGGGGTTGATCGGCTCGCCGACGGAACCGAGGAGGCGGAGACTTGATAGGTCGTGCTTCTTCACCCACTCATCCCCGTAGCGCATGAGCATCCTTATGGCTGTCGGCGCGGTGTAGAATATCGTAACGCCGTGCTTCTCGATTATCTCCCACGGCCTGTCGGGCTTTGGATAGTTGAGCGCGCCCTCGTACATCATCACCGTTAAGCCGAGGGTTAAAGGCCCGTAGACGAGGTAGCTGTGACCGGTTATCCAGCCCACATCGGCGGTATTCCAGAAGAGGTCGTCCTCCCTTATCCCCCAGGCCCACTGCATCGTCTTTGCAACGTAAACGAGGTAGCCGCCGGTGGAGTGGATTATACCCTTCGGCGTTCCGGTCGTTCCGCTCGTGTAGAGGATGAAGAGCGGGTGGTTGCTCTCGACCGGGACGGGTTCAACGTACTTCTCAGCTCCATCTAGGAGGTTGTGCCAGTAGTAGTCCCTCCCCTCAACCATGCTAACGTCGTTTTCGTCCCTCTTGAGAACCACGATGCTCTCGACGCTGGGTGTCTCGACGAGGGCTTTGTCCACTATTTCCTTGAGGTTCAGAGCTTTGCCACGCCTGTAGAGGTAGTCGGCGGTGATTACCACCTTTGCCTTGGCGTCGTTTATCCTCGTGGCTAAAGCCTCCGCTGAAAAGCCCGAGAAGACGACGCTGTGGATTGCCCCGATCCTCGCACTGGCGAGCATCGCTATGACAACCTCTGGAACGAGGGGCATGTAGATTACCACCCTGTCGCCCTTGCCAACCCCGAGGTTTTTCAGGACTGAAGCGAAGCGGTTGACCTCGCGGTAAAGCTCGTAGTAGGTTAGAGTCCTCGTTTCACCACTCTCGCTCTCCCAGATTATCGCGGCCCTGTTCCTCTTTCCGGCTTTTATGTGTCTGTCCAAAGCGTTGTAGCTCGCGTTCAGCTCGCCCCCAACGAACCAGCGGAAGAAAGGTGCCCTTGAGTCATCTAGGACTTTATCCCAGGTCTTGAACCAGTCGAGGATCTTCGCCTGCTCCGCCCAGAACTCCTCGAGGTTCTCGGTGGACTTCCTGTGCTCTTCCCGAAAGGCCTGCAGGGGAATGTAGCGCTCCTTCAAAAATCCTTCACCAACCTGCATGGCAATCACCCGATTTTTCGGGAAAAGATGTTAGATTTCCTTAAAACTTTTTCGGCGAATGTCAAAGTGACAATCGTTGATTGTCTAATTCCACCCAGCCAGTACCTTTTGCGGTTGTAACGGTGAAAACGGGCAGAATTGAGGTTCTGGAGCGTTTACAGGTATGTTCTCTGGCAAAAACGACCTTGCGTCTGATTTTGTCTGTTAGGGTTTTACACCGAAACGGCAAAAATGAAGAAGGACATTAGCAGATGTACAAAATTCAATGTGCCCCCCCGATAAGGCTCCAGAGGCGTCCTATTCCTGGGATCGGTTCAACCTCCTTTCCGTTCAGACTGTCCAGGATGAAGTTCTGGTTGAAGGGTATGACAATGTCGGGCTTTACCGGGAGCTTGTCTTCCACGCCGGGCAGGGCCTTGTTGAGAACGAGGACGTGCTTAAGGCCAAGGCTCTCGCTTAGCGATGCTATCTTCTTCGAGAGTTCAAGTGATTCGGCCGAAGGCTCGGCAACGTCAATGACAACGTCAACGTATTTGTCAACTCCCCTTCCAAAGTGCTCTATTCCTGCCTCTGTGTCAACTATGATAACCTCGTTTTCCCCAAGCTTAATGCCCTCAAGGAGCTTTCTTGCCAGGAAACCGTAGGGGCAGGCGCAGCCTTCCTCGGCCTCCTCAATCTTCCCGATCGTCAGGACAGCGAGGTTGTCCCTTCTGGCGAGTATCTCCTCTGGAACATCGTCGAGAGTCCAGTTGAACAGTTCCTCGTCGAGTTCGCCTTCTCCCTCAGCCGCCATGAGTATCTTGGCCCGCGTCTTGCCCCCAAGGTGTTCAGCGAGCGTTTTGACCCTTGGAAGGCCCAGCATCCGGTAGAGGCCCGGGTTTGATTCGTCTGCATCGATGATTAACACGCGGTAGCCCTTGTCGGCCAAGTATTTTCCGAGCATGGCGCTTATCGTGCTCTTCCCGCAGCCGCCCTTACCGCTTATGAGGACTTTCATCGGTATCACCAGTTAGTAAAAAAGTAGCACGCCTTATAAGGTCTTTGGTCCATTCTTGTTTCCAACCTCAGGTTCAGGAAATGGGTATAAATGTCCTCAGGGAGATAAGAACGGTGATAAGAGGTGATTATCTCAAAGCCCTGCATCACGATGAGGGGGGTCGTCATAAGCGGCTACTCCTGGGAGAAGCCGGTGAAGGTGGACCTGAGGAAAACCGCGGAGTGCCTTAACGAGAGGGGATACCCGGTAAAGAAGCTCATTCCTGGCATGATGCTCATCGTTGAGATGGATGGTTATGAAACAAGCGTCTATCCGAGTGGGAAGATAATAGTCAAACTTTTGGAAGATGCAAAGAAGGGAGAAGAAATCGCGAGGGTCGTTTACGACTGCGCCGGTGTTCTGGAGGTGGTATCGTGAGGATTCCGGAAGACGTTAGGAAGGACATCCCGCTAACGAGCGAGGTCATCTACTTCGACAACACCGCCACATCGCTAACGCCGAAACCGGTCATAGAGGCGATGGACGAGTACTACCTGAAATACCGCGCCAACGTCCACCGCGGGGTCCACAGGCTCTCTCAGATGGCGACGCACAGGTACGAAGAGAGCAGGAAGGTCGTTGCGGACTTCATAAACGCGAAGTTTGAGGAGGTAGTCTTCACGAAAAACACGAGCGAAAGCCTCAATCTGGTGGCCCTCGGGATGGAGAACATCTTCAAGCCTGGAGACAGGATAGTCACAACTCCCTACGAGCACCACTCGGATTTGCTCCCCTGGCAGAGGCTGGCGAAGAGGAAGGGCCTGAGGCTGGAGTTCATTGAAGGAGACGACGAGGGAAACCTGGATTTGAGCGATGCGGAGAAGAAGATAAAGGGAGCCAAGCTCGTTGCAGTCCAGCACGTCTCAAACGCACTCGGAGTTATCCACGAGGTTGAAGAGCTTGGGAAGCTCGCGAAGGAGGAGGGGGCGATTTTTGTAGTGGACGCGGCCCAAAGTGCCGGCCACATGGAGGTTGACGTTAAGAAGCTCCACGCGGACTTTTTAGCGTTTTCCGGCCACAAAGGGCCGATGGGGCCGACCGGGATAGGAGTGCTTTACATAAACGAGGAGTTCTTTGACGTCTTCGAACCACCGCTCATCGGAGGAGGGACTATTAAGGACGTTGATTTAGACGGATACAGGCTGACGGAGCCACCGGAGCGCTTCGAGGCGGGAACGCCGAACATCGGCGGGGCGATAGGCCTTGCCGCAGGTATCAGGTACATCAAGAGGATAGGCCTGGAAAAAATTGAAAGGCAGGAGCGGAAGCTCGTGAGGAGAACAGTTGAGGGCCTCGATGAGCTTGGGATTCCCTGGTATGGGCCGAGGAACCCCAAGAAGCACGCCGGTGTGGTTAGCTTCAACGTTCCGCCCCTTCATCCGCACGACGTCGCGGCTATACTCGACGAGAGGAGCATAATGGTGAGGAGCGGCCACCACTGTGCTTTACCAGTGATGAAGAAGCTCGGAATAAACGGCACCGTCAGGGCTTCCTTCCACGTCTACAATAGCCTTGAGGAGGTTGAGACATTCTTGGGAGTGATGGAAGAGCTCCTGAGAAACCTCAAATGAAAACGGGAGAAAAGGGGGTCACTCCTCCGGCTTCGGGAGGGTGACGTCGACACCGAGGGTCTTCCACATGGCCTTGATCTGCTCGCGCATGACGTCGATGGCTTCCGGCCTCTTGAAGAGGTGCTTGAACCTGCCCTGGAGCTTGAGGTACTCCTCGATGGGCTTCTTGAACTCTATGGCGACTATGCGGCCTCCCTCGCGCTTGACCTTGGCGCCTCCTCCAGGAGGCTGTATTTTGATGTTGAAGAAGTCGCCGTTCTCGATCTCGAAGAGCGGCCAGATACCTGTCTCTATGGCGAGCCTGGCTATCTCGACGCCCTTCTCAAGCGGGCTCTTCCATCCGGTCGGGCATGTGCAGTGCATCTGAACGAAGGCCGGTCCATCGACCTTTGCAGCTTTCTTGACCTTCTTCACGAGGTCAAATGGGTTTCCTATGCTGGCGGTGGCGACGTAGGGCACCTGGTGGGCTGCAGCGATGAGAGCGACCCACTTCT
The DNA here is from genome assembly GCA_027075325.1 of Thermococcus sp. Lineage (GTDB taxonomy): Archaea > Methanobacteriota_B > Thermococci > Thermococcales > Thermococcaceae > Thermococcus. Next base: position 183,599 of record JALTBN010000060.1, read on the forward strand.
TGGGTTTGTCCTCACCGATGGAGTACTTTCCGGGCGGTGAAGTGGTGGTCCAGGCACCGTAGGGAGTCGAGCTTGACCTCTGAATTCCGGTGTTCATGTAAGCCTCGTTGTCATACATGACGTAAACGACGTTGTGTCTCCTCTCGAGCATACCGCTGAGGGCCTGCATACCTATGTCGGCGGTACCTCCATCTCCACCGAAGGCAAGGATCTTGCCCTTCCTTCCAAGCTTCTTCCATGCCGCTTCAACACCGCTCGCGGCAGCGGCGGCGTTCTCAAAGGCGACGTGAATCCACGGGGCCCTCCACGCGGTATATGGAAAGACGGCGCTGACGACCTCCATACAGCCCGTTGCGTGGGCTATGGCGAAGGCGTTGGGGTCGCCGAACTTCTCCTCCATGGCCTCGCTGAAGGCCTTGGTGACCAGCTTCATGCCGGTGGCGCATCCACAGCCGGCACAGGCGGCGTGACCCGGTGCCCAGTACTCGCGAGTGGTAATCGGGGGCTTCCTAACGGCCATCTTCCTCACCTCACAGTATCTCCTTCCTCAGTCCAATCCAGTTGACTTCCTCAAACTCCTCTCCGGCGAGGGCCTTCTTGCTTATCTCAAGGACTTCGTCGAGGTTCCCGAAGGTAACGTCCCTGCCACCGAGGCCGAGGATGAAGTCAACGAGTATCGGCTTGTCCTTCTCGTTAACGAGCGCCCTGCTGAAGTCCTGGAAGAGGGCTCCGCCGACGCTGAAGGTGATGTTCTTCTCAAGGAGGGCTATAACCTTGGCCTTCTTGGCGAGCTCCCTGACCTCCTCAACCGGGAACGGGCGGTAGACGGTGAGCTTTGCGGCACCGACCTTGAGACCCTTCTCGCGGAGGCTGTCCACGTAGTCCTTGACGGTTCCTGCAAGTGAACCTATGGTAACGAAGATTATCTCGGCGTCGTCGGTCTTATACTCCTCTATCTTGCTGTACTTCCTTCCGAACTTCTTCTCGAACTCGGCGAAGACCTCATCGATGACCTTCTTGGCGTTCTCGTTGGCCTCCCAGACGGTGTACCTGGCCTCCATGTAGTGTGCCGGGAAGGCGAGGGTGCCCTGGGTTATCGGCCTCTCCGGGTCGAGGTATGCATACTTAGGCTCGTACTCACCGAGGAACTCGTCCACAACCTCCTGGTCGGGTATCTCGACCGGCTCAACCGTGTGGGTGAGGATGAAGGCGTCGAAGCCGACCATGGCCGGGAGGAGAACCCTCTCGTCTTCGGCCACCTTGAATGCCGCGAGGATAAGGTCAAGGGCCTCCTGGTTGTTCTCGGCGTAGAACTGGAGCCATCCGGTGTCGCGCTCGCTTATGCTGTCCTGCCAGTCGTTCCAGATGTTGATCGGCGCCGATAGAGAGCGGTTTCCAACGGCGACAACTATCGGGAGCCTCATGCCCGCGGCTATGAAGAGAACCTCGTGCATGAGGGCGAGACCCTGAGAAGCGGTCGCGGTGAAGGTTCTGACGCCTGCGGCGCTGGCGCCGACACAGGCCGAGATAGCTGAGTGCTCGCTCTCGACCTTGATGAACTCGGCGTCGAGCTCTCCATTGGCGACGAACTCACTTATCTTCTCCGGAACGAGGGTCGATGGCGTAATCGGGAAGGCCGCTATAACCTTGGGCTTGGCGAGCTTTGCGGCCCAGGCAGCAGCCTCGTTTGCTTTCATAACGGTTCTTATCGGCATCTTTCACCACCTCACTTGGTCTCCCTAACCATAACTATGGCATCAACCGGGCACTCGTTTGCGCAGATGCCACAGCCCTTACAGTAGTCGTAGTCAAAGACCGGGTAATTCTCCTCGTCGAGGTAGATTGCCGGTTCGGGACAGTAAATGTAGCAGAGGAAGCACCTCGTGCACTTGTCCCTGTTGAACTCCGGCATGAAAACCCTCCAGGAGCCGGTCTTGTTGATTACGCTGCTCCCCGGAATGGTTGCTATCGCACCGGGCGTCATCTTTTCGCTGTATTCCTTAGCAACCCTCTCCATGTTCTCCTTAAACGGGCTCTCAGCCATATATATCACCTCTAGTGAGTTATGGAACGGGAACTTAAACTTTACGCGGACGCGAAAGTGTAACAATGAAAGGCTCAGCCGAAGACCTCGGCGAGCTTTTTAAGCTTCTCCCACTCGTAGTTTACCCACGACTGGAGGATTTCGATGTCCTCCTTGGTCATGTACTTGAACCTGCCCTGAAGTTTTAGGAACTCCTCTATTGGCTTGGGCTCCTTCTTGGTTGACGGCATGTTAATCTTGTACCTGCCCTCCCTGTATTCATAGAGCGGGAAGTACGCCGTCTGAACGGCAAGCCTCGCTATCTCGATGCTCTTGTCGGTTGGGCTTCTCCAGCCGGTCGGACACGGGCTGAAGAGCTGGATGAAGCTGGGGCCGGGGGTCTTCTGGGCGGTCTTGAGCTTTCTTATGAAATCCTCCGGGAAGGCGACACTGGCCGTCGCCGCGTAGGGCGGGTTGTGGGCTATGACTATATCGATGACCTTCTTCTTCTGCCTCTTCTCGAGGAAGTGCTTCTTCCCGCCGGGAGTGTTGGTGGTCCAGGCTCCGTAGGGGGTTGAGCTCGACCTCTGAATCCCGGTGTTCATGTAAGCCTCGTTGTCGTACATGATGTAGACCGCGTCGTGGCCCCTCTCAAGGAACCCTGAAAGGGCCTGAAGTCCGATATCGGCGGTACCACCGTCGCCGGCCCATCCGACGACCATAACTCCGTCCTCGCCCTTGACCTTGTAGCCCATGGCCTTGAGAGCAGCCTCGATACCACCCATAACCGCACCGGTGGTCTCGAAGGCTGTGTGGAAGAGGTTGGCATCGAGGGTTGAGTATGGCCAGGCGCCGGCTATAATTGTCGAACAGCAGGCTGGGATGGTGACTATCGTCTTTCTCCCGTACGCCTTGAGGACGTATCTGAGTCCGAGCGAGGCGCCGCATCCCTGGCAGGCCGTGTGACCTGAATAAAAGTGCTCCTCCGCGGGAAGGGTCAGTTTCTTCTTTATGCTCTCGGGAATCTCCATTTTTCTCACCTCTTAAGGTGGTACCAGTCCACCTCTCTATCAACCTCTCCCTTCTCGATGATGGCCTTCATGTTCTCGGCTATCTTCCTGACGTCGCTCACCGTGAAATCCCTGCCACCGAGTCCGACGATGTAGTTCTTCATCAGCGGTTTGGCGTCGGTGCTGTAGAGCGCTCCCTTGGCCTCGTTGAAGAGTATGCCCTCCTGGCCGAAGGAGAAGTTCCTGTCGAGGACTGCTATGCCTTTGACACCTCTGGCGAGCTCGTAGAGCTCCTCCTTCGGGAAGGGTCTGAACCAGCGCACCTTCGCCGCTCCGACCTTGTAGCCCTCTTCTCTGAGGAGGTCAACGGCCTGCTTGACGGTTCCCATGAGCGATCCTAGACCCATAAAGACGAAGTCAGCATCCTCCGTCTGGTAAAGCTCTATCATCCCGCTGTAGTCCCTTCCAAAGCGCTCGCCGAACTCCTTTCCGACTTCCTTGATAACCTTCTTTGCTTCCTCATGGGCCTTCGCTAGCTTGTAGCGGAACTCGTAGTAATCGGCTGGGGTTGCAAGGGCACCAACGGAGATGGGGTTATCGAAGTCAGTGAGGGTGTAGAGGGGCTTCCTCGGCGGGAGGAACTCGTCGACAAGCTCCTGCGGAATCATCTCAACGACGTCGTAGGTGTGGCTTAGAATGAAGGCGCTCTCAACTACCATTGCAGGAACGTTAACGGTCTCCGCTATCTTGAATGCCATGAGAACGCCGTCGTAAACTTCCTGGTTGTTCTCGGCGTAGAACTGCATCCAGCCGGTGTCGCGCTGGGCGAGTGAATCCGTCTGGTCGTCCCAAACGCTCCACGGGGGAGCCATGGCCCTGTTGACGTCGACCATGACTATAGGCAGTCTCGAACCGGCCGCCCAGTGGAGCATCTCGTGCATCAAAGCTAGACCCTGGGCAGAGGTGGCCGTGAAGGCCCTCGCTCCGGTTGCTGAGGCACCGATAGTGGCGGCCATGGCCGAGTGCTCGCTCTCGACCGGGACGTACTGCAGGTTCTCGACCTCACCGTTGGCAAGGAACTCGGCTATCTTCTCGATGATGCTTGTCTGGGGGGTGATCGGATAAGCTGCTACAACCTGAACTCTGGCGTCTTTTACTGCGTAGGCTGCCGCGTAGTTTCCGCTCACGACCTTTCTGATCGGCTTGTACTCCATTTTCACCACCTCACTTCTCCTCCTTCTCCATTGTTATGGCGTTGGTCGGGCACTCGTTTGCGCAGATGCCGCAGCCCTTACAGTAGTCGTAGTCCACCGCGACATACCCGTCCTCTTTGATGTAAATGGCCGGTTCCGGACAGAACTTCCAGCAGATGTAGCACTTGACGCACTTGTCCTCGTTTATGACCGGGATGAACGTCCTCCAGTCGCCGGTGAAGTTGCTGAGGGTTGTACCCATCGATACGGGGGCTTCTGGATACTGGTCTATTGAAGTGAAGACCAGCTTCCTTGCCCCTTCCTTCTTTTCACCAAACAGCGTGTTCAATCTCCTCCCCTCCTTAAGGTAAGATGAAACAAGAATCAAAGCAAAATTAGAGCTCGTAGATAACGGTCTTGTTGAAGGACTCCTCGGCGGCCTTGGCGTTCTTCTCTCCGAGGGCTCCTGAGAACGTGCCTTTGATAGCTTCCTGAACGTTTTCGAGCTTGACGAGGCCGGTGGCCTTTGCAACCGCACCGAGGATGGCGGTGTTGGTGATCGGGAGTCCGAGGACTTCGAGGGCTATGCCAGTAGCGTCCACGACGGCGAGCTTGCCCGGCTTCTTCTTGAGCTTCTCAAGGACTTCTTCCTTGCTCTTCTCGGTGTTTATTATGACGATTCCACCGTCCTTGAGACCGGCGGTGACGTCAACTGTATCAAGAAGACTTGGGTCAAGGACAACGACGACATCCGGCTCGTATATCTGGGTCTTTATCCTTATGGGCTTGTCGTCGATCCTGGTGAAAGCCGTAACCGGCGCTCCACGCCTCTCGACGCCGAAGAACGGGAACGCCTGGACGTATTTGCCCTCCTTGAAGGCTGCTGAAGCTAGAATATTGGCTGCAGTAACGGCACCCTGTCCACCTCTACCGTGAAAACGAATCTCAATCATCCTTCATGCCTCCTTGAGGTTTTTCAATTTTCATTCATCCAAAGCATTTATTTAAGTTTCGGTATTTCCTAAATCCCCCTTCGACGGGTGTTGGTGGGTAAAGGTGAACAGCTCCGGGCGTTGATGATTTTTTGGAGGCAGGTTTCCCGAAGAATTTTCCATGTCAGGCAAAGTTTTTAAATAGACTACCCACCACAATATAGTCTATATAGTGGGGGGAGGAAAGTGGAGGCAGTGGCAGTTGCAATGGTAGCAGTGGCTTTCTACATCGCCTGGAACATAGGTTCAAACGATTCAGCCAATGCAATGGGCACGGCTGTGGGCGCTGGAATACTCAGCTTCCGTCAGGCAACCTTAACTATAGCTATTTTTACCCTCCTTGGGGCCTACCTCCGTGGATACAAGGTTATGAAGACCGTGGGAAAGGGCATAGTGCCGTCCGGCTACCTTACGATTGAACTCGCGGTTATAGCCCTCCTCTCCGCCGGGGTCTGGGTCACCCTGGCCACCATACGTGGGCTCCCCGTCTCCACGACCCAGGCCATAGTTGGAGGAGTGGTTGGTGTTGGGCTCAGCATAGGTGCCCCCGTCAACTGGTTCACAATGCTCAAGATAGCCGCGGCGTGGGTGATCTCACCAATCCTCGCCGGAATCCTTGCTGCGGTTCTCTACAAGTTCTACGGAAAAATAGTGTCATCTATGAAGAGCGTTTCTACAATTGAGGCACTCTACAAGGCCCTGGCCATTCTTGGGGGTTCGTACATGGCATTTAACTTTGGGACGAACGAAGTTGCAAACGCTTCCGGTCCAATAGTGGGAGCAGGCTTCCTTGAACCGAGGGCCGCTGGTGTTCTCGTGGCACTCAGCCTGGCTATGGGTTCCCTTACCTTCAGCTATGCAGTTATGCACACCGTCGGGAAGAAAATAACCGCACTGGGCCCCATTTCTGCTTTCTCCGCTCAGTTCGGCTCCGCCATTTCCGTCAGCCTGGCCAACATCCTCGGTCTTCCCGTTAGTTCAAGCCAGGCCATAGTCGGAGGAGTAGTTGGCGTTGGAATTATCACCGGTGAGGGCGTTGATAGAAAAGTCATCAAGGACATCCTGTTCGGCTGGGTGGCGACACCGACGATAGCAATCCTGATATCACTCGTCGTGTTCAAGTTCTTCAGCCTTGCCGGCCTCGTTTAAGTGTTCTATCCTTACCCCCAGCCCTGTCAGCTCTTTTATCATTCCCACCTGGATAAGTGCCTCCACGACAGTCTCCTCATCGTACGAAACCCTCAGGAGCTCTCCTATCCCGGATAGTGTTGAGAGAACCCGTGAGACATTCCCTCTTGGTGGTATCCGTATCCTGAAAGGTCTGTACTTTGATAGTTTAGGTATTAACTCGCTAAGGGCCGTGTAGAGCTCGTCCAGGATTTTTTCCCTGGCAGAGATGCGCACCACCCTCGCACCGGGAACCATCTCCCGCAGCAGCTCCTCAGTTAGGCGCTTCACCTCCAGGGAGTGCTCGCTGCTCACCGCGTCCATCTTGTTGAGCGCAACTATCATGGGCTTGTCAAGGGCTTTAAGCTCTCTAAGAACCCTGAGGGAGGCAAGGAACTTCCTCCTTATCTCCTCCCAGGGTTCGCTGACGTCGAGAACGAGCAGAACAACGTCCGCCTTGACTATCTCCTCAAGGGTTGAATGGAAGGCCTCGACGATGAACGGGGGAAGGTTGTCGATGAAGCCTACTGTATCCGTCACAAGAACCCGCTTTCTTCCCAGCTTGAACCTTCTGGTGGTCGTGTCAAGGGTGGTGAACATCTGCTGCCTCGCTTCAACTTCTTCTCCGGCAAGGGCGTTTAGAAGCGTTGACTTTCCCGCGTTGGTGTAGCCGGCGAGCGCTATCAGGATAAAGCCTAACTCCTCCCGTCTCTTTCTCTTAACCTCCCTGTCTGCCTTGACCCTCTCCAGCTCCTTTCGTATCTTGCCCATCCTGTAACGGATGTGCTTGAGGTACTGCTGCGTTTGATACTCACCCATTCCCTTGAAGCCCGCCCTGTCGCCGAGCTTTACCCTCCGGATGGCCTCTTTAACGAGGGGCACCTCATACTGGAGCGACGCCAGCTCCACCTGGAGTTTGGCCTCCTTTGAGTGGGCCCTCTTTTCAAAGATCTCAAGGACGAGCTGCCAGCGGTCGATGACGTCAACCCTGAGCTCCTTCCACAGGTTGTAGGCCTGGCTGGGGGTGAGCCTGTTCGCGAAGACTACTTTATCCGGTCTCAGCTCTTCAACGAGCCTTTTCAGCTCCTCAAGCTTTCCCTTTCCGATGTTGTACCGCGGGTGCTCCTCACGGTTCTGCTCAACGACGGCGAGCACTTCATAGCCCGCGCTCTCCAGGAGCTCCTCGAACTCCTCCCTGCTGAGCCTCTCACGCCGTGAATTCCTTATGACTCCGATGACACGCATGTTACTTCCACCGCCCCAGAGTTTAAAAAGCCTGCAGTTCAGGGGAATACTACAAAAAGTTTATAATCCGTGCACGGGTGAAGAGTACTCGGTGATGAGGATGAAAAAGGTCGTGTCAGTATTCATAGTCCTCGTGATCATCGCCGGCCTAATCGGCGGCTTTTATGCCGCGTACGCCAACTCTGCCGTTCGCCCCACGATTGCTCCCTTTGATGTAATATGGGATCATGAGGTCAACCCTGCCTTTGGATGGGAGGAGAAAGATCTGGGAGATTCCAGAATAACGGCGAGATATGATGCCTCTCTAGAGTACGCTCCCGGGAGGAGGGTGCCCAACTTCATAGTCTTCTCGTTTCCAGACGTTGACGGCCGGGAAGCCCTAAAGGACATCAGGGTTTACCTCTGGTACTCCCTTTTCAACGCCTCGAACCGGACCCCGCCCAGGGGAATACTCGCCCTTGAAGGAACTGTCCCCTATGGTAAAGCAACGGGCGAGAAAGTCTTTGAGGTCTCTTTTACCTACCGTTTCAAAAGAGGACTGCGGGAATACAAATACGCGTTAAATCCCGCCGGCGGTGCTGTCGAGTTCTCGACCAGCGGTGCAGATAGACTATGGACCGTTGAGGACATGAAATCCTTCCAGAACAGCTTGATCAGGGGCTCTGGAACCCCGGACTATCTCCCTGATAACGTTACGGGGAAATTCCGCTACCTCGGTGTGATAACCATCCGGCCCCTAAACAGCACTATTCCCCAGACGATCGTGGCGGTTCTCTCCACCAACGGGACTCTGATGGAAGAACTCGGGAAGAACGAGGGGACAGGGGTTCTAATAGCCGCCCTGGTGGTTTTCGACTACCAGGGAAGGGAGCTGGGCTGGAAGAGCTGGCACGGCATACCCTACATCGGGACAAAGCATCCTGAGACGACCAAAGTTGTCTCATTCCTCCTCGGCGACAACGCCGAGACCATCGGGGACGACTGCTTTATGTATCCCCTCCTGGTCGTGGATTTCAACTACCACATCGGCGTTTCCACTGAGTAACCTTTTTAACGCTTTTTTTGGAGGGTTCCACTATGATAGCCCTTGGCATAGAGGGAACGGCCCACACACTCGGCATTGGAATCGTCACCGAAAATAAGGTTCTCGCCAACGTATTCGACACTCTCACAACCGAGAAGGGTGGAATCCACCCAAAGGAGGCCGCCGAGCACCACGCGAGACTTTTGAAGCCCCTCCTGAGGAAAGCCCTGAAAACCGCAGGGATAACGATGGAGGACGTTGACGTTATAGCGTTCTCCCAGGGACCCGGACTGGGGCCGTGCCTCCGCGTTGTTGCAACCGCCGCGAGAGCGCTGGCGATAAGGCACAACAAGCCGATAGTGGGGGTAAACCACTGCATAGCGCACGTTGAGATAACCAAGATGTTCGGGGTTAAAGACCCGGTAGGTTTGTACGTTAGCGGGGGAAACACTCAGGTTCTCGCCTTAGAGGGCGGCCGCTACCGCGTCTTCGGCGAGACGCTGGACATAGGTATAGGCAACGCGATAGACACCTTCGCGCGCGAGCTGGGCATAGGCTTCCCGGGCGGGCCGAAGATAGAAAAGCTCGCTCAGAGGGGAAAGAAGTACATAGAGCTCCCCTATGCCGTAAAGGGAATGGACCTGAGCTTCTCCGGAGTTCTAACTGAGGCTGTCCGAAAGTACAGAACCGGGAAGTACCGCGTTGAGGATCTGGCATATTCATTCCAGGAGACCGCTTTCGCCGCCCTGGTCGAGGTCACGGAGAGGGCAGTTGCACATACCGGCAAAGAGGAGGTCGTCCTCGTGGGGGGCGTTGCGGCAAACAACAGGCTCCGCGAGATGCTCAAAACAATGGCCGAGGACAGGGGAATAGGGTTCTTCGTTCCCCCATACGACCTCTGCAGGGACAACGGTGCGATGATAGCATACACCGGGCTTAGAATGTACCGCGGTGGCGTAAGGTTTAAGATTGAAGACACCGTAGTTAAACAGAAGTTCCGTACCGATGAGGTTGAGGTGGTGTGGTGAAATTTTCGTTTTGACGTTTGACGAAAGGTTTAAGTAACACGTGATGACGTGTTGACTGAGAGTTGAAATTGAGGAGAAACGGTGTTGGACTATGGAACTGCTGGTTCCAGCCTATCAACTGGTGTATGATATTGTCCTTCTTATTGCTCTGGTCTACGTATGGTACTTCTTCGCCAAGCGGTGGAACCGATACACCGCCGAGCTCAAGCCTTTCATAAGAAATGCTGTTGTCTTTCTGGCTTTTGGCGTTGCTGGTAGAACCGTCGATCTCATCGCAGATTTTGTCAGGGTCCCCCACGATAACTACCTCTACGCCTTTTTCTATGGTATCTCAATCGTCGGCGTTATTTATACTATGATAGTGTACGTGATTCAGCTTGAGAAGTCCTACCTTCCACTGATGTCCACACCGTCTTCTCAAGCTTCTTCCGGGGACAAACCGGAGGGCCTAACTGGAGCCTACCTGATAATGGGCTCCCGCGGCAAGATGCTGGAGGTTCTCAACGTTATAAAATCCTTCCAGCGTCCGACCCTTGTTTTTACCCGGAACCCGAACTTCTACTCCGAACTCGGGGATTTCGTGGTGCCTGTCTGGGTGACCCAGGCCACTGACAGAGGGGTCCCTCCAACCGCGCTTCACGTGATTCAGGACAACGCCATACGGTTCGTCAGGGAGAGGCCCGGTTCCCTCGTCGTTATTGACTGCCTTGAGTACCTCCTTCTTTACAGCGATTTTACGTCGGTCTTTAAGTTCCTCGTCAACCTGAAGGATTACGTGACATCGGCCGGTGCCGCCCTCGTGGTGTTCGCGGACGGGGATGCACTGGAGGAGCGTGAAAGGGCACTTCTGCTGAGGGAATTCGAGCCCCTGTGAGGGTCAACGATGGTGAGAAAGCCCTACAGAAAGGTTGTCGTTGGAGGAACCTTTGACAGGCTCCATCTCGGTCACAAGGCCCTCCTCAGGAAGGCGTTTGAAGTCGGGGAGTACGTTTACGTGGGCTTAACGTCCGACGAGATGATCGTGAACAAGCCCTACGCCGGGAGGATTCTCCCCTACGAGCTTCGCCTCAGGGATCTGCTCAAGTTCTTTGAAGTAAACGGATTCAGGGACTATAGGGTTATAAAAATCCACACGGCAATAGGCTTTGCGGGCAGAATGAAAAGCCTTGAAGCCATCGTTGTCAGCGAGGAGACCTACAAGGGCGCCGTTATAGTGAACCGCGCAAGGGAGGAGAGGGGACTCCCTCCCCTGGACGTGGTCACGATAAAACTCGTGAAGAGCAAGATCGGGCCCAAGATCAGCTCTTCTCTGATTAGAGCTGGCCTCATAGATCCCTTCGGGAACCCTCTGAAAAAGTGAAAGCTTAAAGGCCAGTAGGCTCGTCTATGAAGAAGACGTCAATGCCAAAGCGCTCCTTCAGCAGTCTCATAAGGGCCTTCACTCCAAGTGTTTCGGTCTTGTAATGTCCAGCCACCAGAACGCTCTGCGGAAGGTCTACAGCGGTTAGATAATCTGCATGTCCGAACTCACCCGTTATAAGGAGGTCTATGCCCTTCCTCCACGCCTCCTCAAGGGCGAATGCACCGGCACCGCTGACCGCTCCAACGGTTTTAACCTCGCGCTTCCCGAACTCGTAGGTCTTGACCGTTGCATCAAGCTTCTCAGCTATTATATGCGCGACCTTTTCAATTGGCTCAGGCCTTTCAAACTCACCCCAGTAGCCTATCGACAGTCCCCTGTACTCTCCAAACGGCCCCTTCGGCTCCAAACCAAGCAGTCTCAGCAGTTCGACGTTGTTCCCGACCTCCGGATGGACATCGAGCGGTAAATGCGCCGCGTAGAGGTTTATTCCGCTCTCCATGAGGGTCTTAAGGCGTTTGTAATGTATCCCCGTGATGTAGCTGAGGCCGCCCCATATCATTCCATGGTGGACTATTAGCATATCTGCGCCGGCTTTTGCGGCCCTCTCGATGGTTTTCAGGGTGGTGTCAACGGCAAAAGCAACGCGCTCGACTTCGGGTTTTCCCTCCACCTGCAGGCCGTTGCTCGACTTGTCCGGATAGGCCGAAATCTGAAGGTAATCATCGAGGAAGGCAACGAGTTCGTCGCGGTTCATCACATCACCTGTAGGTTGTGGAGAGCATTCCTTTTCATCCTTTTGGTTTAGAGCCTCGTTAGTGTAAAGTACCCGTGCAGTTGCAGATTGTTTTCTCGATGGGCATCACGTAGAGTCTGGAAAATCTTTGCCACGTTGTCCACAATGTCTTTTTTCATGGAATACTCAAGCCGAACCCCTTTGGGAGATGGACTACCGTACATATGCCCCTTAAGATTAGAGTAGTCAATCCTCAAACTTGCCCCCCTAATGCCCTTAGAGGCTCTGATGTTCGAGATATACCTGTGGGGCAACGCCATTGAAAGTAGGTAATATTTGGCACGCGTAACTGGGACACCAATCCCGAAATCAACCAGTAAAACCGGTCCTATCTTTGTCTGGTTCTTCCAACCGGTTATTAGATATGTCCGGCGAGCAGTTACTATCTTTAGAACAGATATCTTGTCCCTAAGGACTTTTTTCATGTACGATCCATCTTCCTCATACCATATCAAAGCAGGGATCTCAAGATCCTTGAAGAGCACCTCGTCGTTCTCGGCCTCTATAATCTCGTTTACCTTCTTCACCTCCGCAGCCAAACGGCTCTCAAACTCCTCCTTCTTCCCCATATGAATCCTCCCCAGTGCAGTTTACAATACGTAAGTTGCGATAAAATTCTATTTAAAAGTTTCTATTTACAAAGTTTTTTCTCAGATATCTCCAGTTAATTAAGCAAAACTCATATAAATATCAAATCCCATCACAATATCTGGTGGTCCACGTGGGAATGCTCTCCTTATCTCATGACCAGCAGGCTCTTCTGTATCTTCTCTACATCTACACAGAAACTGATGAGAGCAAGTATCTATGGATTAAAGAACTTCACCTAAACGCCCTCATTTACTACCTTATAGAGAGAGGAGTTTTCAGAGATTACGACTATGCCCCTAGCTTGGTCACATTCCATGGGGTAAAGATGTACGGAAAGGTGAGCCAAGAAGCTCTCTGGGATATTGAACAGTTCAGAAGAGTGGGAATAATACAGAAGCTCAAATTTTCAAACAAATTCTACGATGACGTCGGTGCATACCGGCTTCATAATGGTATTTCAAAGATCGAGTCTCTGGTTTCAAGAGGAGTAATGAGGGAAGTGGAGAAAAGCTTGTCATGCAAAAAAGGTCACAAAATAGTCAGGATAACGGAACACAGGAGGGAAGGACGAACCGTTCTTGAGACCAAATTTCTCTGCAACGAAAGGGTTGAACTTGTAGATTTCTTTGATGTTAAACGGGTTGAGTATTCCTCAAAAACCTATGTTCCGGAGGGATTCTGAGTGGGGGGTAAGAGCTACCTGTACCTAACAGGAAAAACAAGGGTAGTGATCTCGGAGTGGTTGCCCTTCGGGGAGAACAACATCATAGCCCTATCAAAAAAGCTCGAAACGGACACGAGCAGGGATGCACCCAGCATACTCACAGAGGTAATTGATCCCGAACCGCAGGAGATGCTCTTTGAAACCGATTCAATACCGACGATAATCCACGTCATAAACAGCAGGGAGGGGGAGATGGTAGAGTTCAAGGCCACGGTGTCATACGAGGAAACTAACGCGGACATTCAGGAAGAACGCTTTGGTGTCCACGTTGATAGCCTCGGTAGAATCTTCTATGGGATGGGCATAATGGAAGCAGAAGGGAAAAGGGGCCGCTACAGCATCGATGCAGTATCAGCGATACTAGCGGACGTGGTCCACGACAGCTCCCGGATGCTCAACACAATAGTTTCAAAATACCACAAGAGACTTCTTGAACTCATTTACTTTAACGAACCCCTTCAAAGGGATAAGTTCTTCTTGGTTTTTTCAGAAGCTTTTGACCCCGAACTAAACGAGGATGAACTAAGAAGGTTCACGCCTGGAATTCTGGAGTTAAAACAGGTTCTAGGTTCAATAAAGTCAATAACAACCCTAAAAGACGGAACTATTCTAATCATCGGGATTCAGGGGGCTGTAGCCGTCGGGGAGCATTCGTTTGAACATGAAGAAACTCTGCTAATGTACGCGTTTCTCAAAAGCATAGAAAACGCCCTTAACAACTCCCTGGCCCGAATGTGGCGGGCTTGGGACATGTCAGAAGAACTCAAGGGGTTGGTGTTCTCGTCTCGGGGAAGAGGGGTTACATCCCTACGCGAGGTCAACCAAGCTATCAGCGAACTCCAGAGCGACGTCTCAATAATCAAGTCAATCTTTCAGTACCTCCAAAGCACCATTGGAAGTCTCAGCGATGCCATGGTGACAAGGAACACAGAAAACCCCCTGTGGGACATCCTTAACATGAAGGAAAACCTTGAGATACTCGACAGACGGGTGAGGGATGCAATGCCCGTCGCGGAAGCCCTCTCAAGGGAAGTCGACAGCTTGGCCAACGCTGGGAACACCCTTTTAGATGCATCAATATCTAACGTGATGGATGCTGTCAAGGAGAATACTCGTCGCTATGTGGCCATAGGAGAGGCGCTGGAGTTGCTTGAAATCGGCATCTTTGGGGTTTATGCAATAGAACTGCTGCACATTCTATTCCAGTACAGCGGACTGGAGGAGGATTTGCTCAAAATAATCTTCCTCGGATTGCCTGCAACATTCTGGCTCATTATAATCGTAGGGATAGGCGGTATATTCCTCGCGTGGTACCTGATGAAGTGGACAAAAAGGCGTATTCTCAACGGGAAAACTGCCAAGATAGTCTCTTCAAACATGGAGAGATGAAAGCAACTCCTACTCCCACGAGCCTAAAACCCAAAAGCTCACCGTTCAGTTAGGGCATCCAGCAAACCCTTTTAAAACCGCCCCACAAGTTGGGTCGAGAGGGAGGAATATGGACGGCGAGGACTTCAGGAGAGCAGTTGAGGAGCTAGCCAAGACCGTGCTTTCCGGCGAGATAAAGACGCGTGAGGAGCTTAACCGCTACAAGATAGTCGTGTCGCGTAAGTATCACCTCTCAAAGATTCCGGGAAACTCGGATATCCTGAAGGCGATTCCAGAGGGGGAGCGCGAGCGCTTTAGGGATTTGCTCAAGAGAAAGCCGACGAGGACTATAAGCGGTGTTGCGGTAGTCGCGATGATGACCAAGCCGTTTCCCTGCCCCCACGGGCGCTGCATCTACTGCCCCGGCGGACCGGCCGTTGGCTCCCCACAGAGCTACACCGGAAAGGAGCCTTCCGCGCTGAGGGCAGTCCAGAGCGCCTATCATCCGTACATCATCATGATGCGCCGCCTCAAACAGCTCACCGACATAGGCCACGACGTCGACAAGGTAGAGGTCATAATCCAGGGTGGAACCTTCCCAGCGGTCGACCTCGATTACCAGGAGTGGTACATCAAAGAGGCGTTCAAGGCAATGAACGACTTCCCGCACTTCAGGGAAATTGAGAACCTTGAGGAGAAGCTCGTACGGCTGATAGTGAAGAAAGACGAGTCGGTTTTCGAGGAAGACCCCAAGTTCCGCGAGGCCTGGCTTAAAACCCACAGGAAGCCCTACTACTACCTTGAGGACGAGCAGAGAAAGAACGAGAGGGGGAAGGTGAGAATGGTTGGCCTGACGATAGAGACGCGCCCGGACTGGGCCTTCGAGAGGCACATCGACAGGATGCTCAAACTCGGAACCACCCGCGTCGAGCTCGGCGTCCAGACTGTGTTCAACTTCATCCATGAGAGGACCCGGCGCGGCCACGGCGTCGAGGAGATAGTTAAGGCGACCCAGCTTCTCCGCGATGCCGGCCTTAAAATCAACTACCACATAATGCCCGGTCTTCCTGGAAGCAACTTCGAGCGCGACCTCTACACGTTCAGGGCCATCTTCGAGGACTCCCGCTTCAGGCCCGACATGCTCAAGATATACCCGACGCTTGTGACGGCCGACGCTCCCCTCTACGCGTGGTACAAGGCCGGCAAATACAGACCTTACACGACGGAAGAGGCCGTTGAGCTGCTCGTTGAGGCCTACAAGCACTTCCCCAAGTGGGTCCGCGTCATGAGGATCCAGCGCGACATTCCGGCCAAGCTCATAGTTGCTGGAGTGAAGCACTCCAACCTGGGCCAGCTCGTCTTCAACGAGCTCGTGAAGCGCGGGATAAGGCCGAGGGAGATTAGGTTTAGAGAAGTCGGTCACATGATGGAGAAGTTCGGGATAGAGCCGGAGATCGAGCACATTGAGCTCCTCCGCGAGGACTACGACGCCGCCGGCGGAAGGGAGATATTCCTCAGCTTCGAGGACACGAAGAACGACATCCTCATAGGCTTCATCCGCCTGAGGGTTCCGAGCGAGAAGGCTCACAGGAAGGAGATAAACTGCTGTCCTTCGGCGATAGTCAGGGAGCTCCACGTCTACGGCCCGCTCGTGCCGATAGGTGGCAAACCCAAGTACGAGTGGCAACACCGCGGCTACGGCAGGGAACTGCTCGCCGAGGCGGAGAGGATAGCGAGGGAGGAGTTCGACGTCAGGAAGATGCTCGTCATAAGCGGCGTCGGCGTGAGGGACTACTACCGGAAGTTCGGCTACCGGAAGAACGGCCCCTACGTTGCCAAGCGGCTCGACAGGGGCTACGCGGACTACGGGCCCGACGGGAAGTTCGACGCCCATTTGAACACGTGAGGTGGCTCCATGAGGTTCAAACCCAAACCCTTCACCGAGCCCGTGTCGTTCAAATGCCTCTACTGCCTCGACTGCTGCAGGGGGAGGCATATCTACCTGACCCTCAGGGACATCGAGAGGATCGCGAGGGCGGGCCACGATCCCCAGGACTTCGTTACGTTCTCCGTTGAGGGCAATAAAATCCACTTCGTCCTCGCGGTGAGGGAGTGGGACCTCGGCTGCGTCTTCCACGACCCCGAGACCGGGAAGTGCACCATCCACGAGGTCAACCCCATAATCTGCCGCATCTACCCCTTCATGGTCTCGAGGAAGCCTCTCGGCGTTGAGGGGGAGCGGCCCTTCGAGTACAAGGGCGAAAAACTCTGGCTTTACTACGACGAGAGCTGCCCTGGGATAAACGCGGAGGAACCCGAAACCACGATAAGCCCGGAGGAGATAGCGGAGCTGGGCCTCCAGTTCGAGAGGGAGTTTGAGGGGACGAATATGAGCAGCTTTGCGGAGCTGATAGAGCGGCTTGAAGGGGATGGTGATGGCTGAGTCCCTCAGGTACAGGCGCGCTTCATCGTGGGAATACGACTTAATCCTCCGCGAGGCCGAGAAGTACGGCGAGCTCAGGCACCACACCTTCGCGGTGGTTGAGGGCAGGTTCCGCGACGTCTACGCCGTGAACGAGAGGGTCTGGGCCGAGATAGAGGGGCTCAGGATGAAGTCCTATGCCTACGGCACCTTCGTCGGCACGATAAAGGTGGATAAGAACCTCGTGGAGAAGTTCTACCCCAACGTCGAGTTCTTCTATTTCGTGAAGGTCGAGAGGAACTATGCCCTATTGACCCCGAAGGCGGGCTTCCTCTTCACGACAGGGAAGGACGTCCCGAGGAGCGGTGTGCGCTCTTACAACTGGCAGGGGACGAAGAAGCTGGTAATCTACGACGAAAATGGGATAATCCTCGGCATAGGCAGGATAAACCCAGAGAGCAAAAGGAAGTTCATTCTGAACGTCATCGACATCGGGGAGTTTCTGAGGAGAAACCGCTGACTTTTCTTACCCAACGTAACCTTTTTAAGGGGTTTGGGGATAGAACCTAATGGTAACAAAAGGTAACTAAAGGGGGTGATGCCCATGATCAAGCGCGTCCGGACGGGCATCCCAGGGATGGACGAGATACTCCAAGGGGGAATTCCAGAGCGGAACGTGGTTCTTCTCAGCGGCGGCCCGGGAACGGGGAAGAGCATCTTCAGCCAGCAGTTCATCTGGAACGGTCTCCAGATGGGCGAGCCCGGAATCTACGTCGCCCTCGAGGAGCACCCGGTTCAGGTCAGGCAGAACATGGCCGGGTTCGGCTGGGACGTCAGGAAGTACGAGGAGGAAGGACTGTTCGCAATGGTCGATGCATTCACAGCTGGAATAGGCAAGAGCAAGGAGTACGAGAAGTACATAGTCCACGATTTAACGGACGTCAGGGAGTTCATAGACGTCCTCAGGACGGCCATTAAGGATCTCAACGCAAAGCGCGTTGTCATCGACTCCGTTACGACGCTCTACATCAACAAGCCGGCCCTGGCGAGGGGCATCGTCATGCAGCTCAAGAGAGTCTTAGCCGGTCTCGGCGTCACGAGCATCTTCGTCAGCCAGATAAGCGTCGGTGAGCGCGGCTTCGGTGGGCCGGGAGTCGAACACGGCGTCGACGGCATAATCCGTCTCGATTTGGACGAGATAGACGGAGAGCTGAAGCGCTCTCTGATAGTCTGGAAGATGCGCGGGACGAGCCACAGCATGAGGAGGCACCCCTTCGAGATAACCGACAGGGGTATAGTCGTTCACCACGACAAAGTTCTGAAGAGGAAGGGAGTTGTGGAAACTGAGTGAAAAACTGAAAGGGGGTGAGAGGATGGAGGTTCCGCTGAACCCGATTGGAAGGGAGGAGATACACAGGCTCGAGAGTGTGCTCCTCTTCGCGACGCTCTTCAGGCCTGAAGTGATAGAGCTGATAAAGGACCCGGCAGAGAGGCTCACCTGGGTCGACAGCTTGGCGGTTGCTGCTGGAGCGATAGCCAGGGAGAAGGCCGGCATGACCGTTTCAGAGATAGCGGAAGAGCTTGGCAGGACCGAGGCAACCATCAGGAAGCACCTCAAGGGCGAGACCAAGGCAGGCCAGCTCGTCAGGGAGACCTACGAGCAGATAAAGGCGGGCAAGCTCGATGAACTCGTCAGGAACATCGAGATATTAGCTGGCGGCGGGAAACTCGTTCCAGAAGAGGAGTGCAGGAAGCTCGAGGAGAAAGTCAGAGAGCTTGAGGAGGAGAACCGCGAGCTGAAGGCCAAGGTCGAGAACGTCAGGAAAATCCTGGACGACGCCCTTGAGAGGGTAAAAGAAATAGAAAAGCTGCTGTGAGCCTCTTAACCCTTTCCGTTTGTTCTGTTGAGGGCTTCTTCCCACGTCATGATCATGTGGGTGTAGGTGTTGTCGTCCTCGTATATGCCGCGCTTTATCTCGGAGACGTGGGCGTACTTGGCGCCGATTTTGTCAAGGATGTAGTCGGTGGCAGCCTCAGGGTCTGCCTTTGTGCCGCATGTGTAGACGTCTATTGCGGCGTACCCGTTCTCCGGCCAGGTGTGTATCGAGAGGTGGCTCTCTGCGACGACGACCATCCCGCTGACGCCGGTTGGGGAGAACTTGAAGAAGTGGGTCATCTTAACTTCCATCTTACCTATCTTTGCGGCCTCAAGGAATATCTCCCTGAGCTTGTTAGCGTCACTGAGTATCTCGGGATCGCAACCTGCAGCCTCAACCACGTAGTGAAAACCTATCGTCTCTATCTCGCTCATGGTCCTCACCTGTCTCCTTACTGTGGGCTTCCCTTTTTAAACTTAAGCCCCAATTGGGGAGAGAGTAACCGCCCTTTCCAGGTTTTATCGACTTTGAACAGTCTGGGAATTCAATGAGATATAATGTGGTCGTCGTTTTGCTTCTATACGGCTGGTTGAAGGGAAAAATTGATTTTCCGATTTTTTGCCCTCCTGCTTTTTTTGTTGTCGGTCTCTTGCTGGGAATCAGTGGACCACTAATTTTAAAACTGCGGCCCTTCATTATGGGTAGAGGGAATTCAATCGGAGTGTTCCCAGTGCTGTTTAAAGAATCCAAAAATTTCGAGGGGTGTTACTATGGCCTCAAAGAAGAAGGTTCGTGAAAAAGACGGCCTCTCAAGTGGGGAGAGGTTTCTCAACGAGAAACGGAGGAGGCTCTCCTTCCTTGTTAAAATGGAACCCAGGAAGATGGTGCTCTACCCACTGATAATCTTTTTGATAGCGGCCCTCATTCTGGCGGTTCACCCGCCGGAGAAGGGAATCGACCTCAAGGGAGGAGTGGTCATTACCATTTACAATGTCAATGCGAATCCGGACGACGTGGCTTCGTACGTCCACCAGAAAACTGGAATCTCTGTTCACGCAGAGAGCTTCAAATACCTCAGTGGCACTACAGGGATAAGGCTTTACGCCCCGGCAGGTGCAAATTCCGATGTTATTGTGTCCGCTCTGAAGGAGAAATATCCCAACGCGGAGATAACCCCAATGACGGTCGACCCGACGTTCGGTAGGATAGCTCAGAAGCAGGGAATAAAAGCAATCATCTACGCGTTCCTTGGGATGGCGGTCGTCGTGTTCCTGTTCTTCAGGGATCTCGTCCCCTCGGGAACCATAATATTCTCTGCCTTCTCGGACATGGTGATAGCGCTCGCCACGATGGGGCTCCTCGGGATCAACCTAACCACCGCAACCATAGCCGCCCTTCTCATGCTCATAGGTTACACCGTCGACAGCAACATCCTCCTGACCACTAGGCTCCTCAAGAGGAAGGAGGACACCCCCGAGGAAGCTTACCTGTCCGCGGTCTCGACGGGTTTCACGATGAGCACTACCACTCTTGGGGCCCTCTTCGTCCTGTGGCTTGTCTCGACCTCGGAAGTTATAGACAACATCACCATCGTTCTCATATTCGGTCTCCTCGCGGACTTCATGAACACCTGGATACTGAACGCGGGTGTCCTGAGGTGGTACATCTCAAGCCCGCTTCACTTCAGCATAAAGCTTGGGAGGGGTAAGTGATGGCGAGACGCAGAAAGAGCCTCAAGAAGCTCCTCCTTAACTGGAGGGTTCTCCTGCTCATCCTGTTCCTCGTCGGCTCACTGGCTTCAATAGCGGCCTACGGCCTGACGTACGGTATAGACATAGGCGGCGGTGTTGCACTGGTTGCGAAGCCCGATCACCCCGTTAGCGGCGACACGGTCAACGGGATAATCACATCCCTGCAGAACAGGGTAAACACCTTCGGTATCAAGGACATCTCGATAGAGGCCCAGCATGAGTCAGAAACCGGTGAGACCCTCTTCGTCATAAAGGTCGCCAACGTCACCCTTGAGGAAGCGAAGCAGATAAAGAACATAATAGAGAGCCAGGGTGTCCTCTACCTTGAGTTCGATGGGAAGGTCTTCGCCACCGGTTCAGACGTTACCGTCCCCTCCGGTCAGTACGGTCTGGATCTTCAGAAGGGACCGACCAACTGGCGCGTTGGCTTCCAGCTCTCCGACAAGGCTCAGAACAACTTCAAGAAGATTGCCTCCCACAAGGTCGGCTGGCCCGTTGACATCTTCCTTGACCCGCCCGTTAACTCCCTCATGGTCGTTTCACCCCAGGTCTACCAGGAGCTTCAGGACGTCAACGCCTTCAACGGTGAGGCGGGTGTCCAGGCCCCGACCCTCCTTGAGAGGATTCAGGAAGCCCTCAACATAACCGTCATCCAGTACTCCAACCAGACCCCGGAGGAGATAGTTAACAACGCCACCGCACTTAACAAGACAGCCATAATCTTGGCCGATGTCCCCAAGGGCATCTACAGCAACGTGAGCAGTATTGTAAAGAACGACAACCTCAAGATAGCAGTCTCGTATTACACCCCCCAGAACGGCGAGGATTATCCCTCTTTTGTCAGGAGGGTACTCCACCTCTACGGTCCGTATTCCCTTGCCTTTGACCCCGCAGAGGGCAACCAGGCCCAGCTTGAGATAACAGGTGGAGCCGCCACCAAAGAGGCCGCACTTGATGAGGCCAAGATGATGTACGCCGTCCTCAGGAGCGGTTCTCTGGCCGTTAAGCTCCACGTCATAAGCGAGCAGTACATCTCCCCGACCCTCGGTCAGGACTTCAAGAAGCAGGCTGGGATAGCAGGACTGGGAGCCCTCATAGCCGTCCTCCTCATAGTCTACTTCCACTACAGGCGCTGGAAAATAGCCATACCCGTTGCGAGCACGAGTCTGTTCGAGGTTACCATAATCCTTGGAATAGCCGCCCTTATCCACTGGAACCTCGACCTCCCGAGTATCGCGGGTATCATAGCCGCCATAGGTACGGGAGTCGACCAGCAGGTTGTTATAACCGACGAACTCCTTGGAGGCACCGGCTCCGTCCTCAGGAGAAGCACGCTCAGTAGGATGGCCAGGGCTTTCTTCGTTATCCTTGCCTCAGCGACGACCACGATAGTTGCAATGAGCTTCCTCCTCATCTACTTCGTTGGTACCCTCAAGGGATTCGCTGTGACCACCATACTCGGTGTCCTCGTTGGAATACTCGTTACCAGGCCAGCGTACGCCGAGATAGCCAAATACCTCCTCACGGAGGGCTGATTTTCTTTTCTTTACTTCCTGACAATTGCAGCGGTGATGGGTATGTTCGTGATAATAATGGGTGCCGGCCGCGTTGGTTACCTCGTGGCCAAACTGCTTGAAGAGGATGGCCACGACGTTACCGTCATCGAGCAGGATGGGGAAAGGGCCAAGGAACTGTCCCTTCTCATAAACGGCCTCGTCATTGAAGGAGATGCCACAGACCCCAAGACCCTTGAGGAGGCCAACATAAAGCAGGCTGATGCCTTCGCAGCTTTAACCGGCAAGGACGATGCAAACATACTCGCCTGTATCCTGGCCAAGAACCTCAATCCCGACACATACACCGCCCTCAGGATAAGCAACCCCAAGAACAAGAGGATTTTCGAAGCGGTTGAAGACCTGCGGAAGTACTTTAACTTCATAATCTCACCGGAGGAAATAGCCGCCGAGTACATATCCAGGAACCTCTCCAATCCGGGCTTTGACAGGGTTCTCTTCCCGCGTGAGGGGGCGGAGATAGTCCGCTTTGAGATAACCCCTGACAGCTGGGTGGCTGGGAAGACCGTTCGCGAGCTTATACTCCCCAAGGACTCCCTCATCGTAGCCGTTTATGATAAGAAGGGGAACCTGATAATCCCCTCCGGAGACACGAAGCTCCCCGAGGAGGGCTCCCTCATAGTCTTCGGCAAGACCGGCGTCCTTGACGAGGTTAAGGAAATATTCGAAAGAAGGAAGTGATCACCTCATAGACAGCCACCTTAAGGCCCTTGCGGCCCTTTCCGGGGTCGTGAAGTTCTTTATCCCCTTTTCCTCCAGGAGTTCAACGCCTCTCCCGACCAGCTCCCCGGCCATGAAGTTCACAACTACGGGCTTGCTGCACTCTGCCTCAATTACGGCCTTCGCTATCTCTCCGCTCGGTATGAATATCGGCGGGACGCAGATTACAAGAATGGAGTCGACGTTCTCATCCTTACAGACAGTCTCAATGGTTCTCTTATAACGGTCGTAGTCGGCGTCCGCTATGAGGTCTACCGGGTTCCTCACGGAGCACTGTGGCGGAAGGAATGATTTAAGTGCCTCGACGGTTTTATCGTCAAGCCTAGCTATCTCCAGGCCAAGCCTCTCGATCTTGTCCGTTGCCAGGACACCCGGCCCGCCGGAGTTGGTTATGACCGCAACGCGTTTTCCTGCCCTTTCGTACATCTCGAAGGCTTTGGCCGCATCGAAGACCTCCTCCATTTCCTCAACCTCTATCGCCCCGGCCTGCCTGAATGCTGCTCTGTAGATTTCATAGCTTCCCGCGAGAGAACCGGTATGGGAGGCTACAGCTTTGGCACCGCTCGCGCTCTTTCCTGCCTTGAGTATTATGACCGGCTTTTTGGAGGAAGCATAGCGGAGGGCCTTCAGGAAGCGCCTCCCGTCCTTAACGCCCTCTATGTAGAGGGCAATCACTTTGGTATTCTCATCGTCGGCGAAGTACTCCAAAAAGTCGCTCTCGTTCAGATCTGCCGCGTTTCCGTAGGAGACGAACGCGGAGAAGCCAACCTTTTCCTCGTTTCCCATCGCGAGGGCAGCACCCCCAAAGGCACCGCTCTGGCTTATCAATGCCAACCCGCCGGGTTTGACGCGAACCTCGAAGGAGCCGAAGAACTTCCCGTGCACTCCAAAGACCCCGGCGCAGTTGGGGCCGATTAGCCTTACCCCGTGTTTTCTGGCCCTCTCTACCAGTTCCCTCTCAAGCTCCCAGTTTCCGACCTCTGAAAAGCCAGCGCTTATGACAATGGCGCCTTCGATTAGAGGCCCTATCTCATCAACCAAAGACGGAACGATTTTGGCAGGAACCGCGATTATGGCCGTGTCAACGGGTTCCTCAAGTGCCGTTTTGATTTCAAACCTCCTTCCGGCTGCTTCAACGCTTCCGCCCCTTGGGTTCACGGGAATTAGCTTTCCTTCAAATCCCCCTTCAACAACGTTTCTCAGGATTTCGTACGCTATCGCCCCCGGTTTGAAAGACCCGAAGATGGCAACACTCTCGGGATAGAAAAACTGGTCAAGGTTCACCTTTCCTTCCATGCTTCCACCTCCTCACTCCTGAGACGAGTATCCCGATTAAAGCGGATGAAACTCCTGCCCACAAGGGAAGCCACAGCGGCCCCCTCTTGGTGGCTATTATCTCGACGGATTCCCCGTTGACTTTGGACGCCCCGTTAACTTTTTTGAACTCAAACGGGAGCTCTAAATATGCCCTCCATTCCCTCTTAAGTAACCCCTCTGTGTAGCTGATTTTTGGGACCAGGTAACCGCTGATGACGCTCAGGTTTCCCGCTCTCCTGTATGAGACCCCCCTTGCTCCTGGGAACTTCGGGAGGGTTCCATTGCACAAAAAGCTCGCGTTGAAGAAAACTTTACCCTCCGCGGGGGAGTAACTCAGGTTGAGCTCTAGCGGAATGCACTGGCCCTCGCTGCCCTGCTCTTCTTTAAACGCAAACATCGGCAGGAACGTGGCATTGTCCCAGATAAAGACGTTGTCGGCGCTCTGGTTCGGTTCTGGAAAGGTATACACAACCGTGGCGTTTCTTGGCAGAATCAGGATAACCCTTCTGAAAAGGAACGAATAGACCCTTCCCCCGGCCACGAAGTCCAGCGGTCCGCTGTAAGGACACTCCATACCGTGCTCTCCCCGGATCATGAAGGGGGCAACGCTGAATCTGACCTCCGCCCTCCACCCTCCGAGAAGTTTTACCGGCCCTTCGGGGGGAACGTAGACGGTAAAGTTGCTTCGCCTGTTTTCCATATCGTCCACAAGGTTTGTGTACACCAGCTGTTCCACGAGCTTTTCCAGCTCTTTGCTTGAGTTGCTGGCGGAGAGTACGATGCTCCTGTATGAAGGGTTTTTTAGTTCCGCCACAACATCTACGGTTCCAGTTCCGTCACTGTAAACTGTTATGGTCATCACGGCGTCGAAAACGTTCTGGGGCCCTTTCCCGGCCATCGCAGGGTTCCAGAAGGTTCCCTCCAGGAGGAGTGCGGCTATGAGCACTGTGAGGGCGGTTCTCTTCATCAGACCACCGTTGAACTTTCTCATTCTTAATCAAAAACCTTTCTCCCGCATCGAAATCCTTAAAGGTAACATGCGTAGTTTCTATTTTAGGTGAGGCAATGAAGTTCGGCATAGTGGCTAGGAGGGACAGGGCGGGGGCTCTTAAACTGGCGTATAGAGTTTACGATTTCCTTAAAGTGAGCGGCTACGACGTTGTTGTTGACGTGGAAACCCAGTCGCACCTTGGTGAGTTTGATGAGGGTGATGTAGTACCCCTTGAGAACTTTGACGTTGATTTCATCATCGTTATCGGTGGAGACGGCACGATACTCAGGGTTGAGCACCGCACGAGGAAGGATTTTCCGATTCTGGGTGTCAACATGGGCACTCTGGGTTTTCTGACGGAGGTTGAGCCCCACGAGACCTTTTTTGCGCTGAGCAGGCTCCTTGAGGGGGAATACCATATCGACGAGAGGATGAAGCTGAGAACTTACCTCAACGGCGAGAACAGAGTTCCGGATTCTTTGAACGAGACCGCGATACTCACCGGAATCCCCGGAAAAATAGTCCATATGAAATACTATGTTGATGGCGGTCTGGCAGATGAAATACGCTCCGATGGACTCATCGTGGCGACACCTACTGGTTCCACGGGCTATGCCCTCTCTGCAGGGGGCCCGTTCGTTGACCCCCGCCTGGATCTCTTCGTAATTGCCCCCCTGAATCCGATAGCCCTCAGTTCGAGACCCATGGTTGTTCCGGCCTCAAGTGAAATTGAGGTGGTAACCCAGCCACCCCAGAGGGAGCTGATTCTGACGGTTGACGGCCAGTTCTACACGAGGGTGGCTCCGGAAACTGAGATAAAAATAAAGCGCTCACCCAGAAAGGCCCGCTTCGTCAGATTCTCCGACGAGATATATCCAAAGTATCCTTTCAGGCTTAAGAAGAGGTTTTAGTTTCCCCGGTCTTTTTTTCTGCGGCTTTTTCGTCCTTAACCCCCCTCGGTTTCAACCCGGAGTGGCTGAGGAAGACGCTTCCGAGAAGGAGGGGCAGCCAGAAGGAGATAGTCCTGTCAAGTATGCTGGCGGTGACCGCCATCTTCCTCGTTACCCCAAGGAGCACGAAGGAGCCGGCGGAGGTCGCCTCTATGAGACCCGCACCCCCAGGGATTATGCTTATGAGGCCCACTGCCGTTGCTATCATCTGGACTATCATAACGCTCGTGAAGCTCACCGGCTGACCCAGGCTTATGAAAACGAAGTAGTTCCTCAGGATAACGAAGAACCACGTGAGAAAGGAGTATCCCAGAGAAATAACGAACACTTTTCTGTCCCTCGCCACGAGCTTCAGCCCGTCTGTGAAGTGGGGTATGTTGACGTCCACCAGCTGGTTGAACTTCTCCTCGTGTTTTTTGACCTTGGAAGGCACCAGCCTTGCGAGAAAGTTGAATATTCCAAGGGTAATTCTCCTCATGCGCCTCTCGCTGGTTATTATAACGGTTGCTATGCCAGTGAGGGCCATCAGAAGGATGTCCAAAATCAGCAGGAGGGTGAAGAGCGAATAAACCCCCATGGCGTAGGCGTAGAAAGTTGAGAGAAGAATCATGACCATTACAGGAACTAGGTCGAGTATTCTGTCGGCGGTTATCGTGGCCAGCATCTTCCCATATGTGGAGTCGGAACGCTTGGTGAGGTAGTACATCCTGAATGCCTCACCCCCACCCCTGGCTCCAGGGGTTATGTTGTTAAACAGTATTCCCACGAA
Source organism: Thermococcus sp. (assembly GCA_027075325.1). Taxonomy (GTDB): domain Archaea; phylum Methanobacteriota_B; class Thermococci; order Thermococcales; family Thermococcaceae; genus Thermococcus. Next base: position 210,491 of record JALTBN010000060.1, read on the forward strand.
GAGGGCCGCGAAGGTGTCCCTGAATCTGACGTTCAGGTTTAGACCCTCTATTAAAACGTGCCAGCGGAGGGCCCACGTGAGTATGCCCCCGAAGTAGGCTAAAACCGCCATCCCAAGCCAGAATAGGCTGGTTCTCCTGAGGATCTGGAGGACTCCCTCCGTTCCCGCCCACCAGATAAGGGCTCCGATGACTAGGATTCCAGCCCCAAACGGCAGTACCTTCCTCCAGTCCATCCTCACACCTTCCTCAGCCTGGCTATGAAGAAGCCCTGCGTGAGGTGCCTGTTTGGATAAAACCTCTGCACACCGTCGATGTCTATCCCGTGTGACCCTATGAATACGCTCTGCTCCTCGAGCTTTAACCCTTTCCCGAGCATGTACCTCACGTTGGCCTCGTTCTCCTCATAGCTCAGCGTGCAGGTGGAGTAAACGAGAACGCCGTCCTTCCTGAGGGACTTTACTGCGGCGTTTATGAAGTGTTTCTGGTAGCGGGCGGTCGCTTCGATGTCCTTCGGCGTCCTGCTCTCCCAGAGCTTCGGCCTTATTCCCAGGGCCGTGCACGGCGCGTCCAGGAGTATCCTGTCCGCCTCGATTCCGAGCTCGGGCAGCTTCCTTGAGTCCATGTGGAGCAGCTTAACGTTCTTAACGCCGAGCCTGTTCAGCTCTTCCTCGGTCTTCTTCAGCCTATTCCTTGATTTGTCGATTGCTATTATCTCGCCCCGGTTCTGCATGAGCTGGGCTATATGGCTCGTCTTTCCGCCCGGTGCTGCTGCCATGTCGATTATCAGCTCCTCCTCACCGGGCTCAAGGACGTGGGCAACCACCATCGAGGGCAAACTTTGAGCGTAGAAGAGGCCCTCTCTAAAGGACTCCAGCTCGTTTAGGCTGGGCAGCTTGAACTTGGGTAGTGTAACCTCGACGGCCAGGCCCCTCGTCGAGACCACCATCTCCTTGGCGCTCATACTGGCTATTCCAACCCCAACAAGGAGGCCCCTGGGGTCGCGGATTTCCACCTCATCCCCGGGCTTTATCTTCTTGTCGGCCTGAAGAACCCCCGGCGCGTAGAGCATGGCCCCCTGGTAAACGCTTTCACTCGCGAACTTGTTGGCCCTCACCACGGGAAGGCCGGGCTCGTAGTCGTCCGGAAAGTTTGGGCCCTCCCTGTCGAAGTAGATGCCCTCCTTGAGGTAGGGGCTCCTCTTCGGTTTCAGGCCCTCCTTTTTCAGGAGGCTCATCAGCTTCGAGCGGCTGGTCTTCAGCGTGTTGACCCTGATATAGTACTTCTCCACCGGCGTCCTGAGGGAGGCCATTATCTCCCCGGCCTCGCTCCCGAAGAGTTTTCGGTAGTACTCCCTCAGCTCCGGCGGAAAAGCGTCCTCGTAGCTCACGCGGGACACCTCAGAGGTCGAAGATTTCAAAGCGCTTTCCAATGTCTATGAGCCTCTTTACCCCCTGCTTCAGGGCCTTCGCGGAGCCGAAGTTGGCCTCGAACTGGAAGACCTTCTCATCGCTCTTGGAGATCTTCTCGAGTATCTCGCTCGGCGAGACCCTCCCGTCGCGCCTCCAGTTGTAGACGTCGTTCAGAAAGTCTTCGCTGCCGTAGATGAAGCTCCGGGGGAAGATTTCGATGAACAGGCCGACGAAGTTCTCGCTCACCTTTCCCTTCGGGACGGCAACGACGAAGTAGTAGCTCTCGGGTGTCGCCCCAACCTCGATTTGGGGCTTTATCTCGAATGCCGGGTGGGGGTACTTCATGAGCCTCCACTCGCCGTCCAGGAAGACGTAGGCGCCGAAGACCTCCTCAACGTCCTCGACCTTGAATCCCTCAACCGGGAGCTCGGCCTTGAGTTCCTCGTTGAGCGTGAAGATATCCTCCCAGATTCTGTTCATGAAGTCGTGAACCTCTCTCACTCCGGGTTTTCCTCCCATTGCTCTCACCGAAAAAGAGAAGGGAGGTGGCCTTTTAAGTGTTGAGCCCTGAGAGTTGGGAGTTTATCTCGTCCATTATGTTCGTCCTCACGGTCTCGTTTATTGTTTTCAGCTCCACGTCCCTGGTCTTCGTTCCAAGTAGCGGAACGTTGAGCTGTACCCTGATGTATAGTGTCGCCCTCACTGTGCTCTTCTCCCCGTTCTTCACGTGCATCTCCCAGACCTTTGGGATCATGGACAGGTTGACGTAAGTCTTGAGCGGTAGCTCTATTGTCTTCCCCGCGGGTATCACAACACTCCTCTCGCTCTCTCCGTAGCCGACGGCGAGGCCATTGACCCACACCCTGTACGCGGTCCTGAGAACCGGAACGGGGTATGGATTCGGGTTGTAGAGGACGAGCGTTGTTGTGAAGACCGCTTTGTCCCCTTCCTTTCCCTTGTAGCTCACCACCGTGTCCTTAAGCTCCGGCGTTTTCACCCCTGGGAGCCCTGCGATGTTTTGACTCCGGGCGGAGAGGTGTATGCTTTCAAGGATTTTCTCCCGCACGGGAACGGAGAAGTGGAGTTTGGCCGAGAGAACGCCGAAGAGTGAAGGAACAAGCGTTATGTTCAGCTCTCCCTCCTCCCCTCTGGATAGGTACTCCAGGAACGCGTCTACGGCCCTTTTGTTGAACAGCACGATCTCCGCTGTGAAACTTGGGGAAGTCATCGAGTAGTTGAGTTTACCCAGCTTCGCGACGCTCTCATTCATGAAATCCACCTCTGCCTCGTTGAGGGAGATTGGGAGGTATAGTGGCCTCTGGAAGGAGCCGTCCATCACTATTGACGTCTCATTTTCGCTGACGGCCCCCCACCTCGCTTCAAGTTTTGAAATTCCCTGTGAGATTGAGTACCCGGCGTAGCCGAGCCATATTATCAGAACAAGAAAGCCAATCCCAACTACCTTGGCCACTGCCCCCATGATGCTCACCGGAGAAATATAAGGGGTAACTGCAGATAAACTTAGTGATGCTTTCCGAGCTTTTCGATCCTCTCTTTCCAGTTCCCCGGCTTCCTGAACTCCTTCTCCGTGTACAGGCCCTCCTTTTTGAGTATCCCCCTCGCCGCCAGGAGGCCCGTCGCGGCGGCGTTGACTATGTCCCTGCTCAGCCCAGCCCCGTCCCCTGCGGCGAAGATGTTCTCGATGCTCGTCTCAAGGTTCCCGTCGACCTCGGCGCGCATGGCGTAGTACTTGATCTCCGGGGCGTAGAGCAGTGTGTGGTCGCTCGCAACTCCGGGGAGAACTCTGTCGAGCTTCTCAAGGCCCTCTATGATGTTGGTCACGACGCGGTGCGGGAGGGCCATCGCCACGTCGCCCGGTGTGACATGCTTCAGCGTGGGCTCGACGTCGCTCCTCCTTATCCTCGTCCACGTGCTCCTTCTTCCGCGCCTTAAATCGCCGAGCCTCTGGAGTATCGGCCTCCCCCCGCCGATGGTCGTGGCGAGCCGTGCTATGCTCCTGCCGTAGGCGGTGGTGTCCTCCACCGGTTCGGTCAGCTCTATCCTGCTCAGGAAGGCGAAGTTCGTGTTGTTGCTCTTCTTCTCGTGCATGGAGTGGCCGTTAACGCCGACGTAGCCTTCGTAGCGCTCCTCGACGACGAAGCCGTTCGGGTTGGTGCAGAAGGTCCTCACAAAATCGTCGTAGGTGTCGGTGTATATGTGGAACTTGGGGTCGTGGTTTATGCTAGTTATCGGCTCCATCACTATGGCCGGAACCTCGACGCGGACGCCTACGTCTATGGGCCCGTGTCTGGCCTTCAGCCCTATCCTCCGGGCAACATCGTGGAACCAGTCGGCCCCTCCCCTGCCCGGCGCAACGATTATGTAGTGGGCCTTTATCTCGAAAACGTCCTTCCCACGCTTGACTTTAACCCATCCCTGACCGAACTCAAGGGCCTTCGTCCAGAGCAGGAACTTCACTCCCTTGCTCTCAAGGTGCCTCTTGATATCACCTATGACCTCCGGCGTCCTGTCCGAGCCTATGTGCCTCTGGATTATCGGGATGAACTTGACGCCCGCCTGTGCCGCCCTCTGCTCCCAGTAGCGGACCTGCTCCGGGTCACCCTTGAAGAGGTTCCTCGGCGATTTGTGCTTCAAAAAGATCCGATCGACCTCCCATACGAGCTGCCAGGCGTAGTTCTCGTCGTTCGTCAGCTCGCTTAAATTGCCCCCAATGTCCGGTCTGAGGTTGATGGTTCCATCGCTCAGCCCGCCAGCCCCTCCAACGCCGCTCATGATGTGGCAGGGCTGGCAGCCTATGCAGTAGCCGAGTTCGTACATCGGGCAGGCGCGCTGGTCGATGTCACCGCCCTCGTCCACCACGAGAACCCTGAAATCACTCCTTTCAGAGAGTTCGTAGGCTGCAAAAAGCCCGGCGGGGCCGGCGCCTATAATCACGACATCGTAGACTTTTCCGCTTTCGTTTTCAGAAACCATATTTCCCTTGCCAACTTTTCTGAATGCCCCCTTAAAAAGTTTTTGGCTTATGTATGTCTAAAAATTAGGAATTCTAAGAAGTTTTAAGCATTTTTATGCATAACCCTGCCCGAAATACTTTAAACATCTTTGTCCATAAATATACGTCAGTGAGTGTGATGGAGGACGTTTTCGATATCTCAAAGGCAAAAGCTGACAGGGCTAAAAAAGTCCATCTAATCCACAGCAAGAGACGCCTTTTGGCACTCCGGAGAAGGGAGAGGCTTAGTCATAACATCCGCTACATCTCCAAGGTGCCCGTAAAGCTGGTGATGGACACTGAGTTCCTGACTCTCCACCTCAGTGACCCGCTTTCCAAGCTCGTTCAGGAGCTTAGGGGAGAGGAAAGCTCCGCAGTTGTCGTTGATGAGAAGGGGCGGCTGTTGGGTTTCGTGACCATGAAAGACATACTCCACTTCTTTGAGCCGCCGAAGAGATACTCCGTTGTCGGAGTCAACCTTCTAAAAAAATACACCCTCAATAGGGCCTCCCGCGTTGGAGACTTAATGATGAGGAACCCGATTACCATAAGCGTTGACTCCGACCTCGGGCAGGCTATAAGGATAATGCTGGAAACCGGCAAGCACCACCTTCCGGTTATCGACGACGAGAGGAAGGTTCACGGGATCCTGGAGGTCAAGGACATAATCCGGCTGATACGCATAGTCTCAGGTTAGTTTAGTGTACCGCAGCGGGTTGAATGGCTGGCAGGGGATGAGAATCATGGATGTGTTCCTTGAGCTCGCACTGATACTGATAGTGGCCAAGCTGTTTGGATACCTCACCGTTCGCATTGGCTTTCCGGCGGCCCTGGGACAGCTCATCGGCGGCATTCTCATAGGACCGTCTATCCTGGATCTGGTCGGATACGATGAGGGTGTGAGGCTCCTCGCCGAGCTTGGGGTTGTTATGCTGCTATTCTTAGCCGGCCTTGAGACGGACATCGAGGAGTTCAAGCACGTTGGGGTTCCGGCGTTTATAGTTGCTTCCCTGGGTGTTCTCACTCCGTTTATCCTTGGTTACCTTGGTGCAATGGCCTGGGGCTACTCGAGCGTCCAGGCGCTCTTTCTGGGGGGCGTTTTAACCGCGACCAGCGTTGGTCTTACCACCAGCATACTCATGGAGATGAAGAAGCTCCGCACGAGGGTGGGGACGACGATTCTGGCTGCTGCCGTCGTCGACGACGTTCTGGGCATAATAGTGCTCACGATACTGGTTGGAATAAACACCCGCGGCAGTGTCTACGCAAAGGATCTGATGATAATACTCGGCGAGGTGGCGGTTTACTTTGCCCTGGGCCTTTTGATCGGCCATCCGGCCGTCAAGGAGGCTCTGAAAGCGTCCGAGAAGATAACCCTCCCTGAGACCGTTACGGCAATGTCGATAGCTATAATGCTGATATTCGCCTATCTCGCGGAGCAGTTCCAGATAGCAGGAATAACAGGGGCGTATCTTGCTGGAATTCTGGTTGCGGGGACGGAAGAGGCGAGGGAGATAACCAACAAGACAATGACCATAGGCTATTCCCTCTTCATCCCCATATTCCTCGTCAGCATCGGGATAGAGAGCGACGTGCGGGTTTTGACTCATGCGGGAGTGTTTGCACTCGTCTATGCGACCCTGGCCATACTGGGTAAGATATTCGGCTGTGGCCTGGGTGCCTTCGTCTCCCGCTTCGAACCCAGGGAAGCCCTTCAGGTTGGCATAGGAATGATACCCAGAATGGAGGTCGCCCTCATCATGGCCAACGTTGCCCTAGACGAGGGCGTCTTCGACAGCGGAACCTTCTCCATACCAGTTACGATGGTTCTGATAACTACTATCGTTACGCCCTTCCTGCTGAAGTGGGCGTTTTCAAGGGAATAGGGGCGGTAGCGTGGAGATACTCCTCCTCATAGCCCTGATGCTTGCAACGGCCAAAATAATGGGCTACATCTTTGAGAAGATCGGTCAGCCGGTAGTTCTGGGACAGCTGATCGGGGGATTTCTCATAGGGATATTCTTTAAAACGGAACCTGTCATTCAGGAGTTCTCAAATCTTGGCGTCCTTATGCTGCTCTTTCTGGCGGGCCTTGAGAGCGAACTTGAGGAGTTCAAGCGCGTCGGAAAGCCGAGCGTTATAGTGGCTGGGGTTGGTGTCGCTGCGGCCTTCCTCTTCGGCTTTCTGGCGGCGTATCCTTTTGTAGAGCTCCACGAAGCAGTACTATATGGAGCTATCATGACACCAACGAGCGTCAGCATAACCGTCAAGGTCCTGATGGAGCTGAGGAAGCTCAACACGCGCGAGGGGACGACGATCCTGGCCGCGGCGGTGGTGGATGACGTGCTGGGCATACTGGTGCTCACGGTGGCGATATCCCTTCTAGCGGAGGGTAGAGTTGAGTACGACGTCCTGGCGGAGATACTCATTGAGGTGGCGGCCTTTCTCTTTGTCTTCCTTTACTTCGGTCCCAAATTCGCAGACAGGGCTTTCAGAGCCATTTCAAGGATAGACCTCCCTGAAACCAGCACTTCCTTTGCAATAATCTTCATGATACTCTTCGCCGTCCTGGCAGAACACCTCAACCTCGCCTCGATCCTCGGTGCCTACCTGACGGGCCTGGCCCTCGGCCAGAGTTCCAGGAAGAGGGAGATAGTTGAGCACGTAAATACCCTCGGCTATTCCCTCTTCATCCCCCTCTTCTTCGTGGAAGTGGGTATGAGAGTGGAGTTGAGCTACATTCTCCACGCCGGTCTCTTCGCAGTGGTCTACACCCTGGCGGCGGTCGCGAGCAAGGTGCTGGGCTGCGGAATTGGTGCGAAGGTAGCGGGCTTTGACTGGTTCCCCTCCCTGAGAATTGGGGTGGGCATGATACCCAGGATGGGTGTTGAACTGGCAATGCTCTCTGTTGCAATGGCGAGCGGCATCGTGAGTGGTGATGCACTTACAGTGGCCATACTGATGGTCTTCACGACGACCATTATAACGCCGCCGATCCTGAAGTGGCTCTACTCAAGGTAGCTTGGACAATCGGGTGCTCGCTGCCGATCAGCCACTGTCTGTTTCATCATTGCAACGGGACTGGCATAGCTTTTTAAATTCCTTCTCCCAGAGGGGGGACATGAGCGAGATAGGGACGATACTCAGCTCCGCACTTCTCATGCTCATCATGATAGACCCCAGTGATAAAATACTCCTCGTCAGCTTCCTGCGCGAGGACTTCCACATAGAAGATATAAAGGCCCTCATAATAAGGGCCAACCTCATAGGCTTCCTCCTCCTTGCCAGCTTTGCTGTTGCCGGCCAGATAATCCTCCAGGATATCTTTCACATCGACATAAACGCCCTCCGTGTTGCGGGTGGCTTCGTCCTTTTTAAGATAGGCTTTGATGCCCTTGAGAGCGGGGGTATGTTCACCCTCAAGAGGGAGAAGGATATCCTCGCTCTGGCGGCAGTTCCGGTGGCCATGCCCCTGATAGCCGGCCCCGCTTCAATAACCGCTGTGATAACCATGACAGCTGAGTATGGCTACTTTGTCTCCCTCACTGCGACTGCAATAGCGATAGTAATCGTCGCGCTCTCAATGTTCGTTGCCCTCTATATGATGAGCTCCGTTAACAAGAGTGCCCTCAGTATAACTATTAGGATAATAGGTCTCTTCATCATGGCCATTGGGGCGCAGATGATGGTCGAGGGGGTCATAGGGATATACCTGCTCATGACCTCCACGGGGTAACTCGTCGCATCGTCAAACCCCGCTGGGCTAACCTTTTAACCCCTTCCACTTTTCCCGGAGAGGAGGGTTGAGAATGAAGAGGCTTGAGAAGGTTAAGGGAACGCGAGACCTGCTCCCCGAGGAGATGATGAAGAGGAGATGGGTCTTCGAGAGAATAAGGGAAGTCTTCGAGCGCTATAACTTTCACGAGGTTCTCACGCCCACCTTTGAGTACACCGAGCTTTTCAAGCTCAGGAGCGGCGAAGAGGTCGTCAAGCAACTCTACGCCTTTGACGACAAAGGTGGCCGGAACATATCTCTCCGCCCCGATATGACGTCAAGCGTCGCCCGCCTGTATGTTAACTCCTTCCAGAACGCTCCGAAGCCGATAAAGTGGTACTACATCGCCAACATGTTCCGGTATGAGGAGCCACAGAGCGGCCGCTTTAGGGAGTTCTGGCAGGCGGGGGTTGAGCTCCTCGGTAGCGACAGGGTTGAGGCAGATGCGGAGGTTATAGCGCTCTTCGTCGAGAGCTACCTAGCGACCGGTTTAGAGGACTTCACCGTAAACATCGGCGACCGCGTTCTCCTCGACGAATTTGCAAAGATGCTCGGCGTTGAAGACGACATTGGCCTGATGAGGCTCATAGACAAGAAGGACAAGATGAGCAGGGAGGAATTCGTTGGAGCGCTCAGGGAGTTCGGTTTGAGCGATGATGCCATTGAGAAGGTTCTCGCGCTGGTTGAAATTAAGGGCCTCCCCGATGAGGTCCTTCCAAAGGCCGAGGAGCTTTTCACAAGCGATGAAGCAAAAGCGGAGATAGGCAGACTATACGAACTCGTTGACCTCCTCGATGCCTACGGCGTCTCAAGGTGGATAAGGATAGACCTTGGAATCGCGAGGGGCTTTGACTACTACACCAGCGTCGTCTTTGAGGCGATAGCCCCAAATGACCTTGGAATCGGCTCGATAGGAGGCGGAGGAAGGTACGACAACCTCATAGAGGTCTTCGGCGGGAAGCCGACTCCTGCTACAGGCTTCGCCATAGGTATTGAAAGGCTCATTCCGATTCTCGAGTGGAAGGGACTGATTCCAGAACCGAAGCTCAGGCCGGACGTCTACGTCATACCCATTGGTGGGGATAGGAAAGTCAGGAAGACTTCCATAGGGATAGTCAGGGGTCTCAGGGAGGCGATGGTAAGGGTAGACATCGAGCTGACCGGGAGGAAGCTGAGGAAGGCCCTCGACTACGCCGGAAGGCTCGGTGTTCCCTATGTTGTTCTCGTTGGCAGGAAAGATTTAGAAGCCGGGAAGGTTACCCTTAGGGATATGAAAAGCGGAGAACAGAAGAGTCTAAGGAAGGAGGAAGTAGCTGGGGAGATCCTTAAAATCCTGGGCGTTTGAATCACGTTCAGGCATAAAATTTTCCACCTTTCTTTTCATCCTCTACCTCAAACTTTATCAGGTGTCATCAGGGGAGGTTTTAAATCTACATCCGTCTTGATCACAATGTTTTGTTGTTTGGAGGGTTTAATCCCCAACGGCTTACGGGATGATGAGTCTGGAGCCCCCTGATCGGTGAAGAGGATTCGCGGGGCTGACCGTTTTCATTTGTTTACAAACTCCCTGAGAAGAGAAGAAATGAAAAGGAAAGGCTGTGTATCAGTTAACCCAATGATGATTCTCGTAGACGGCAACATCGGGGCCATAAATCGGGTATGCGGTTATGACCTCGTAGTAGGTGTATCCGTTGTAGTACTCCTTTTCGAGGACGACCTTCATCTCGCTGATGCCGTAGTCCCTGTAGTCGTCGTAGGGCAGGTAGTAAGTTATAACCGCTCTATCGCCGTCAAAATAGACATGGCCGTATTCTATGGTCTCCTCTATGACGTAGACCATGTCGTAGCCGTCCATAGTCTCCGGCAGGTGCCTGCCCTTGATGTACTGCCCCAGGGGGTAGAATGTGGTCTCGTATTTGTCGTCCATATCGTAGCCCAGGACGTGCCTGTCCCAGATGTGCTCCTGTGCCCAGTCCGGGAAGTAGACGGGCTTTCCATAGAAGTAAACATCAAAATAGTACGTGGCTGCGTGGGTGAACTCGTAGTAGTCCGTGTTCAGGCTCGTGGCGTTCGCGGAGGGGAACACCGTGGTGGCGGCCATCAGCAAGATGGCCAGAAGGCCAATAATACCGGTTCTTTTTGGATTCATATCGAGCACCCCTTATTGGAGTTTCGGACGTTTTAACTCGTCTCTGCTTAAAAGCTTTTCCTGTTGTGGTGTTTTGGTTCTATTCGTGTTAAGTTCTTTTTGTTTCTCTCTTACGCCATTTTCATCTGTGATGTCACGTTATCAACTGTAATGTACAGTTAAGGAGAAGAGTTAAAACCGGCAGTACCCATGTGGGTTTGAGACTATACGCGAGGAGTTGCAGCTAAAGGCTGTACGGGGCGGTAGCATGATACGGGAGCGGCTGTGTCGGGATTATCTAAGGGAGATAGAGCGCCTTGAGCTTTCGGTCAGGGAGCTGGAGGAGGAGATAACTGAACTCAGGATGCAGCTCAGGAAGAAGACCGAGGAGGTAACGAGCCTGAGCATAGAGAACACCAGCCTGAGGCACAAGGTGGAAACGCTGGAGCGCAGGGAAAAGATTATCCTCGATTTCCTCAAAAAGCTGAAGGTTCCCCTCGTTCTAATCGACGAGGAGGAGTTTGGGGACGTTGATGTTGGCCCCAACTCGGACTCAAGGGAAATGAGAAAACCTTAATAGACCTACCCCGTTTTCTACTTCAACCTGAGAGGTGAAGCTTATGGGAATGGACATGACCACGAGGATGTTTAAGGAAGAGGGGTGGATAAGAAAGCAGTGCCCGAAGTGCGGCAAATACTTCTGGACGCTCGACCCAGACAGGGAGACCTGTGGCGACCCGCCGTGTGACGAGTACTCCTTCATCGGAAAGCCCGGCATACCGAAGAAGTACACGCTCGACGAGATGCGCGAGAAGTTTCTGGGCTTCTTCGAGAGGAAGGGCCACGGTCGCGTTAAGCGCTTCCCCGTTCTGCCGCGCTGGAGGGATGACGTCCTCCTCGTCGGCGCTTCAATCATGGACTTCCAGCCGTGGGTCATAAGCGGCGAGGCCGACCCACCCGCGAACCCGCTCACGATAAGCCAGCCATCGATAAGGTTCACCGACATAGACAATGTCGGAATAACCGGCAGGCACTTCACGATATTTGAGATGATGGCCCACCACGCCTTCAACTACCCCGGCAAGCCGATTTACTGGATGGACGAGACGGTCGAGCTTGCCTTCGAGTTCTTCACCAAGGAGCTGGGCATGAAGGCCGAGGACATAACCTTCAAGGAGAACCCGTGGGCCGGCGGTGGGAACGCGGGACCGGCCTTCGAGGTGCTCTACCGCGGTCTGGAAGTGGCTACCCTCGTTTTCATGCAGTACAAGAAGGCCCCGGAAAACGCCGACCCGAGCCAGGTGGTTGAGATAAAGGGCGATTACTACGTCCCGATGGAGACGCGCGTTGTTGACACGGGTTACGGCTTAGAAAGGCTTGTATGGATGAGCCACGGGACGCCGACGGCCTATGACGCCGTCTTAGGCTACGTCGTCGAGCCGCTGAAGAAGATGGCCGGGATAGAGAGGATAGACGAGCGCATCCTCATGGAGAACTCCAGATTAGCTGGAATGTTCGACATAGAGGACATGGGCGATTTGCGCTATCTGAGGGAGCAGGTGGCCAAGCGCGTTGACATAAGCGTCGAGGAGCTTGAGAAGGCTGTAAGGCCCTACGAGCTTATCTATGCGATAGCGGACCACACGAAGACCCTCACCTTCATGCTGGCCGATGGGGTAATCCCGTCCAACGTGAAAGCGGGCTACCTGGCGCGCCTGCTGATCAGGAAGAGCATAAGGCACCTCCGCGAACTTGGCCTGGAGCTTCCGCTGAGCGAGATAGTTGCGATGCACATCAAGGAGCTTTCGCCGACCTATCCAGAGTTCAAGGAGATGGAAGAGGTAATCCTCGACATAATCAACGTCGAGGAGAAGCGCTACCAGGAGACGCTTAAGAGGGGAAGCGACCTCGTGAAGCGTGAGATAGCGAAGCTCAAGAAGAAGGGCGTCAACGAGATACCGCTGGACAAGCTCATCCTCTTCTACGAGAGCCACGGACTAACGCCGGAGATAGTGGCGGAAGTGGCGCAGAAAGAGGGGATAAAGGTCGAGATACCGGACAACTTCTACACTCTGGTGGCGAAGGAGGCCGAGAAGACCGAGAAGAGGACAGCCGGAGAGTACGTTGTAGACTTCGAGCTTGTTAAAGACCTCCCCGACACGAGAACGCTATACTACGAGGATCCGTTCATGAAGGAGTTCGAGGCGGAAGTGCTTAAGGTAATTAACGACTGGGTTGTGCTGGACCAGACGGCATTCTATCCGGAGGGAGGGGGCCAGCCCTACGATACCGGAACTCTTGAGGTAAACGGCAAGGAGGTTAAGGTAACCAACGTCCAGAAGGTTGGAAAGGTCATCCTGCACAAAGTCGAGAAACCCGGGGCCTTCAAGGAGGGAGCCAAGGTCCACGGAAGGCTCGACTGGGACAGGAGGATACAGCACATGCGCCACCACACCGGAACGCACGTCCTCATGGGTGCCCTTGTGAGGGTCCTCGGAAAGCACGTCTGGCAGGCTGGAAGCCAGCTCCACAAGGACTGGGCCAGGCTCGACATAGCCCACTACAAGCGCATAACCGAGGAGGAGCTTAGGGAGATTGAGCGTTTAGCGAACCGCGTCGTCATGGAGAACAGAAGGGTAACCTGGGAGTGGCTGCCGAGGACCGAGGCGGAGATGAAGTACGGGTTCAGGCTCTACCAGGGCGGAGTCGTCCCCGGAAGGGTAATCCGCGTGCTCAGAATAGAGGACTGGGACGTCCAGGCCTGCGGTGGAACGCACCTCCCGAACACCGGCCTGATCGGGCCGATAAAGATCCTCAGGACGGAGCGCATACAGGACGGCGTTGAGCGCATCATTTTCGCCGCAGGGGAGGCAGCCATCAACTGGATGCAGGAGACTGAGAGGCTCCTCAAGAAGACGGCGGAGGTCTTCCGAGTGCCGCCGGAGAAGGTGCCAGAGACCGCGGAGAGGTTCTTTAGCGAGTGGAAGGAGGCGAGGAAAGAGGTCGAGAAGCTCAGAAAAGAGCTGGCAAAGCTCCTCGTCTACGAGCTTGAGAAAGAGGTCGAGAAGGTCAACGGCATCGAGTTCATCGGCAGGGTGGTCGAGGGAACTATAGACGACCTCCGTGAGGCTGCCAACAAGCTCAGGAAGGAAAATCGCGTCGTGGTTCTGATAACGAGGGAGGGCCACTTCGTCGTGGCAGTTGGCGATGCCCTCGATCTCAAGGCCGGCGAGCTGGCTAAGGTGATAACGAGTATAGCGGGCGGTGGAGGCGGCGGGAGAAAGGAGCTTGCCCAGGGCAGGATAAAGAACCCGCTCAAGGCGGAGGAAGCTGTAGCCGAGGTGAAGAAGAGCCTTGGCTGATTTTCAACTCCTTTTTTGAGGTGTTTTCCATCAAGGTCAAAACCCTAACGCGGGAAATCCTCTCCCTGGCGGAAGAGCTCGGCCTAAAAGCCGTCCCCGAATACAGAACCCCCGACGGCACGCGGATAGACGTGGCGGTCCTCAAGGGCGAAAAGAAGCTCGTCGCGATTGAGCTTGAAGCCTCTTTCAAGTGGTTCCCCCAGAGGCTGCTCTACGACGTTGTGAAGGCGCATAGGGCTGGCTTTCCGGAGCTTTGGGTTGTCACGCAGTTCAGGGCAAAGCAGGGCTGGATTGAAGATTATGTGAAAGAACTGGGGATTAAGCTTGCGCTTATTGGCCCCGATGAAGTCCCTAAAAAATTGAAGGATGTCACTTCGACTTCCGGGGAATGAGGTATATCGTGTAGTGGTCCCTCCAGAACGGGGCTTTCTCAAGGTGTATCTCCATTTTGGACGTGGCCCCATCGTAGTAGAGGGCCTTGAGAAGTTCGTCGCTGACCTTGAAGTGAACGTATATCGTTTCGCTCTTGCTCATCGTCGTTTTGAAGGTTCCAATCCCCCGATACTCTTTCCCGCCCACATCTACAAGATAGCTCGTGTTCTCCGGGAACTCCAGGCTGAGCTCGAAGCCCTTGACGCGCGGTTTGACGTTCATCTCAAAGAGGCCCCATCCGTCCTTCTCGACGTAAACGGAGCTCTGGTTGTTGATGTAGTACACTTCCTGGTATTTCACGCTCGCAGGAGGTATCTGTGCGGTTTCAATCGCGTATATCATCAGGCCTATCGCGATAATGCTTAATACGAGCAGAGCCTTGTTCATCGCTGAACCCCCATATGAATGACTCTTTGTGGTACTTAACCCTTTTGTGTAGGTGATTACGATGGATGGTGTTGTTAAGTGGGAAAAGACGTTTAAACCTGAAAACCCTAACACTTCCGGTGATACCAATGGAGAAGCTCAAGGAGCCGATTATAGCAATAAACTTCAAGACCTACATCGAGGCCACCGGAAAGAGGGCCCTGGAAATAGCTAAAGCCGCCGAAAAGATCTGGAAGGAGACCGGAATAACCATAGTCGTGGCACCGCAGCTGGCAGACCTCAGGATGATAGCGGAGAGCGTGGAGATTCCAGTATTTGCACAGCACATTGACCCGATTAAGCCGGGAAGCCACACGGGCCACGTTCTGCCGGAGGCCCTGAAAGAGGCTGGCGCAGTTGGGACGCTCCTCAACCACTCGGAGAACAGGATGATTCTAGCGGACCTCGAAGCGAGCATTAGAAGGGCTGAGGAAGTTGGACTCATGACGATGGTCTGCTCCAACAACCCGGCAGTTTCGGCGGCGGTGGCGGCCCTCGGCCCGGACTACGTAGCTGTCGAGCCTCCCGAGCTGATAGGGACGGGAATCCCCGTCAGCAAGGCTCAGCCTGAAGTGGTCACCAACACGGTTGAGCTCGTAAAGAAGGTCAACCCCGCTGTTGGGGTCCTCACAGGGGCAGGCATCTCAACGGGAGAAGACGTCAAGAAGGCCCTGGAACTTGGAAGCGTTGGTGTTCTCCTCGCGAGCGGCGTTACGAAGGCCAAAGACCCGGAAAAGGCCATAAGGGATCTCGTCTCCCTGATAGTCTGATTCTTTCCCTCTTTCGATTTTCTGGAGAGCTTTTTTAAGGCCACCTTCAAAGCCAGTTCAGGTGGTTGAGATGGCGCTCTACTTCATAGGCCTTGGCCTTTACGATGAGAAGGACATCACCCTCAAGGGACTCGAAATAGCGAGGAGATGCGACGAGGTATTTGCCGAGTTCTACACTTCCCTCCTTGCCGGGACGACGATAGAGGGGATAGAGGAGCTCATTGGAAAGCCGATAAGAAGGCTCAGCAGGGAGGATGTTGAGCTCAACTTCGAGAGGATAGTCCTCCCCGCGGCGAAGAAGAAGGAAGTGGCCTTCCTGACCGTCGGGGACCCGATGGTGGCAACTACCCACTCCGACCTCAGGATAAGGGCGAAGAAAGCCGGGGTGGAGAGCTACGTCGTCCACGCCCCGAGCATATACTCTGCCGTGGCGATAACCGGGCTGCACATCTACAAGTTCGGGAAGAGCGCCACCGTTGCCTATCCTGAGAAAAACTGGTTCCCTATGAGCCACTACGATGTAATACGGGAGAACCGGGAGAGGAATCTTCACACGCTCCTGTTCCTTGACATAAAAGCCGACCAGGGCCGCTACATGACGGCCAATGAGGCTATGGAGATCCTCCTTCAGGTAGAGGAGATGAAGGGCGGGGGAGTTTTTACGCCTGACACGCTAGTTGTTGTCCTTGCAAGGGCCGGCTCGCTGAACCCCACTCTAAGGGCGGGCTACGTTAAGGATATGGTAAAGGAGGACTTCGGCAGACAGCCGCACGTCCTTATAGTCCCCGGAAGGCTCCACATAGTGGAGGCAGAGTATCTGGTGGAGTTTGCAGGGGCTCCGGAGGAGATCCTCAGGGACGTCTAGCGAAAGCTTTATATTCGCTTTCCGGTTTTTCAATTCGGGCGGGCCCGTGGTCTAGACTGGTTATGACGCCACCCTTACAAGGTGGAGGTCCGGGGTTCGAATCCCCGCGGGCCCACCAATACAAACTTCGCCTGCGCGAAGTTTGATCAAGGTTCGCATGTCGCTTTTGGAGATTCTAATCTTGAGGGGGGTTTACTTATTACTTGCCAGTCCTCAGTGTTTCCTCTCAAGAATAACGCCCTTCGGGCGTTGAAAAGAAGTTGAAACTGTTTTAGCTTGCTTTTTCAAGTGCAAACCCACTTGAGATTGAAGTTTTGCGAGGACATGCAAACTAATTCCCCCAACTCTCGTGAAATTCACTCTTTGATCAAACTTTGCGGAGCAAAGTTTGCTGGACAAAGCTTCAGCGCTGCTTTTACTTTCGTTCAAGCGTCCTTACGGATGGTGGAAAACTAAACCTGAACAGCATGTATAAGGGGATCTCTTGTACTTTGGCATCTTAAAAAAGAACCCCAAACCCGGATCAAACTCAGAAGTTATGCTGGTGGACCGGGCGGGATTTGAACCCGCGGCCTCCGCCTTGCGAGGGCGGCGCTCATACCAGGCTGAGCTACCGGCCCATCCGGTAGTAGAAAAGCGGGGAGGTTTTAAAAAGTTTTGGTCCGAGGGGTTCACCGGTGGGCATGTTTAGGTTAGTTTTCCTATGGGGGTATGATATCGGAATGGGGGTAATGATCTAAAGACCTGAGCAACTGCCCGCTGAGGTGACGGTTTAACGAAAGTTTACCACCATACTGCAACACTTTTCGCCAGAAGTTTTCCACTATACTGGTAAACTTTTGCCCTAAACTTTGCCAGCATACCGGTAAACATCTCCAAAGAAAGCCCTCACTGTGAGGTAGGGCCTATCAATGTGGGAAAAGGAGAAGAAAAGCTCACTCCTTTAGAATCTCAACGATCTGCTCCGCGACCTGAACGCCCGCCCTCATCTGGGCTTCAACGGTCGAGGCCCCTATGTGCGGGGTGAGAACCACGTTGTCGAGCTTCGTGAGCGGGTGGTCCTTCGGCAGGGGCTCCTCCTCGAAGACGTCGAGGCCGGCTCCAGCGATCCAGCCCTCCTCCAGAGCCTTAACGAGGGCGTTGGTGTCGACGACGGCGCCCCTTGCGGCGTTGATGAGTATCGCCGTCGGCTTCATGAGCTTCAGCCTCTCCTCATTTATGAGGTGGTAGGTTGCATCCACGAGCGGGACGTGGAGCGTGACGACGTCGCTCTCCTTCAGGAGGTCTTCCAGGGAGACAAAGGTCCCCCCAACTTCTTTTGCCCTCTCCTCGTTGGGATACGGGTCGTAGAGGAGGACGTTCATGCCCATTGCCTTTGCTATCTTCGCTATCTGGTAGCCTATCCTCCCGAAGCCCACTATACCGAGGGTTTTGCCCTCAAGCTCAATGCCCATGCACTGCTTCTTGGCCCATACGCCTTCCCTCATCTTTCTGTCGGCGAAGGCTATCTTTCTGGCGACGTTGAACATCAGAGCCATCGCCAGTTCCGCGACGCTTCTTGAGCTTGCCGCGGGACTGTTGACGACTTTGATTCCCCTCTCCTTAGCCGCGTTGAGGTCAATGTTGTCGAGGCCGACGCCGGCCCTTCCGATGACCTTGAGCTTGGGGGCAGCCTCGATGACCCTTCTCGTCACCTTGGGCTTGCTCCTGACGATGATGGCATCAACGTCCCCGGCGAGCTCGATTAGTCTTTCTTCATCGGGGTACTCCTCGTAAACTACCTCGAAACCGGCGTTCTTCAAAACATCTATGGCCTTTTCATGCAGCGGTGCCGCAACGAGAACCTTCATCTTCATCACCTCAACCCCTTCTTTTGACGGACATGAGTAGAACCTGATCCGATGCGTCTTCGGTGCGGTCGGCTATGTCCCCGATTTTGGTTATGATCTGGTTCCACATTATCTTCGCGTACGTGCTTATCGTCTCGCTCTCAAAGACCTTCTCCTTTAAGTGGTACTCCACATTGTCTGCCCTTTCTTCGGCATCTTCCACGGCCTTGGCGAGCTCCATTGCCCTGTCAACGTCCTGGTTCATTGCTCTAACAGCTTCTACGAGCGTTTCATACGTCTCAATGCCAGCATCGACGAGTCTTATGAACTCCTCCTTGAGCTCCAGCGGCACCTTGGGCTTTGAAAGGATTATCGTGTGTGCGGCGCTTTCGGCCGCATCGGCCACCTGGTCAACGAGTTCACTGAGTCTCGCGTAGTCTCCCCTGTTTGCGGGAAGAAAAGCCCCCTCGTAGAGCATCATTTCTATGTTCCTTCTCAGCTGGTCTGCCTTTGTTTCAAGCTGCCCAACCTCTTTTTCGAAAGTTTTGGCCCTCTCAACGTCCTCATTTATGTATGAAATCATCAGCTCCCTGAAGGCTGTGAGAGTTTCCCTCACCGCTTCGAGGTGGCCGTCTATGGCCTCAAAAACGTCGTTTTCTTTACCTCCAAATATCGACATCCTCATCCCCCAATCCTATCTTTGAATGCAGGCTTTATCTATTTTATCATTGGGTGCTGTTTTAGTTGGATGGTCTCACTTCCTGCCCTGTCTTCTTTGGCTTTTATCATTGCCCAGAGGAGCTCGTTCATCGGGGCGTCGAGGCCGGCGGATTTTGCGTACTCGACTATCTTACCGTGTATATAGTCTACCTCCGTTCTCCTTCCTCGCATGATGTCCTGAAGCGTTGAGTTGTAGTTCTCCGATGTCTTCTTAATTGTGTCCCAGAGAAGCTCAAGGGGGTGTACCTCGAACTCTATTCCGAGCTGCTGCGCCACGATGCACCCTTCCCTTGCTATGCTCACCGATATCCCTTCAAGGTAGGGGTTCTCTCTTAAGTACCCGTTTTTGACTTCCAGGAGTGTTCCCAGGCCGTTTATCACGGAGTTGACTATCGCCTTCGCCCACTTCCATCCGGATATTTTCTCGCTCGTTGTTGTTGGAATCCCGGCTGAAGTGAACGCCTTTGCCACTTCCTCAACGAAGGGGTGGCTCCCCTCAGGATAGCGGCCTATCACTGTTATCCCTCTGCCTGCCCACCGCACCCGGCCCCATTCAACGAGCATAGCCCCGTTTGTTGTGACCCCACCCATGACGTTTTTTGTGAGCCTCATTGCCTCGTTCTCGTTACCCAGGCCGTTCTGAATGCTCAGAATCCAGGTCTTTTCCCCTATGCAGTTCCTGGCACACTCAAGGGCACTCCTTGTGGAGTAGGATTTTGTTGCGAGAATGAGGAGGTCTGGAGGTTCGTCTGGTGCTGTTAACGTGGCCTCAGGGTGGACCGTGAACTCTTCGACTCCGAAGACGTGAAGTCCCCTCTCCCTTACAGCCTTAACCTGTTCAGCCCTCCCGATGAGTGTTACATCGTGGCCGTCCCTGGCAAGCAAACCTCCGAAGAGGGAGCCTATCGACCCTGCGCCCAGCACGTAAACTTTCACGTAATCACCTCAGGAGTTTCCTCAGATGGAGCAGTGAGTACAGGAGTATTGCCATTGAAGCGAACATGGATATGTCGTGGTTTAAATCTCTCAGGTTTGCCAGGGGGATGGAGATCAGAACCCCTGACGCCATCAGGAGGCCGCCGCTTGTGAGGGCCCTGTTGCTGGAGAGAAGGGCTAAAGACGCCAGGAGGCTTCCTACCCTTATCCCCCAGTCGGGTGAGACGATACCCACGTACGCTATTGCCCCTGCGATTACAACGTTCAGAGCCCGTTCCCAGAACTTCACGGGCTGTTTCTCTATCCTGAGAGGTATTGTCAAGAACGCCGCGGCCATCCCAACCACTGCCAGGTAGCTCCCGGTGAGCTCCCATTCAATGAACAATCCTGAAAAAACAGCCGCTGCTCCGTAGGGCAGTGCTTTCCTCTTGACTGCGGGGATGGACAGGAGGAGGTACGGCGTTAAGTAAGGCAGTTTCTCACATGGAACTCCCAGCCCGATGTAAGCCGTGAGTGCGAGTCCAAGCGTTAGAAGTCCCAGCTCACCCCTTGCCTTCATTCTTCCACCACAACCGTTTAAAGGGTACCCCTTAAAGTCTTGTCGATGGCGATGCTCAGCATAGGGGATTTTTCCATAGCTGGAAGGGAGATTAAAGTAGCCGTTCTCTGGGATGAGAGGGGGATCCTCGGGATAACGTACTCCCTGGAGGGGGACGGCTTCCTCCGCGGAAGGGTCAGTGCCCTCGCTTCCTTTCTATCCAGAAGGAGAGTGGCCTTGAATACTTCCCCTGCTGTATCTGAGTTCCCGGGGGCTGTCTTTGACGTCATCCAGGGGAGGCTTTCCAACGCAGACGTCCTTCCAATGCTGTCTTTCTACGGGCTCACTCCTTTTGAGAGGAGGGTTTACGAGGTTCTAACAAAAACCGTTAAAAGAGGTGAGGTTATAACCTACGGTGAACTGGCGCGGCGTCTCAACACTTCACCGCGCGCTGTTGGCGGGGCTATGATGCGCAATCCGTACCCCATAGTGGTTCCGTGTCACCGCGTGGTGGCGTCAGATGGTATCGGTAATTACACTCCGAAGGTGTCTTACAAGAGGTTCCTGCTGGAAATTGAGGGGGTGAAAAGATGGACAAACTCAAAGCTTACATCCTGACGTTCGTTCTGGTGCTCCTGGGAATAGCGGCTGGGATAGTATGGGCCTGGGGGTGGACGGGTCTCCTCAGGGTTGTGCTCCTGCTGTCTTTCCTAGTGCTTACACTCGGTTTGCTGTTCTTCACGGCCCTAACTCTCTATGCCGAGAGCTGGAAGTATGGAACAGTTCTGGCAGTCCTAACGGCGATAAGCGGCTACGCCCTCTACCTAAGCTGGGTCTGGAAAGGGCTCTGGGTCGTCGGGGCGATAATAGTCTTCTTCATCGCGGCCTTCGCCTTCGGAATCTGGTACATTAGCGAGCCTGACCTCGGCCTCGTTGATCGCTTTAAGAGCGCCGAGAGCCTCGAAAAGGCCGGCAAGTACAAGCAGGCGGCGAGAAAATACGAGAAGAAGGGCGACTACCTGAAGGCCGCCGAGATGTACGAGAAGCTCGGCTGGATGGAGAGCGCGGCGTGGGCCTACGAGAAGGCCGAGAAGTATGAGAAGGCAGCTGAAATCTACGAGCAACTTTACGAGAAGGAGAAGGACACCTACTACCTCAAGGAGGCCCACGAGTACTGGAAGAAGGCCGGCAACATGGAGAGGGCCGCTAAGGCTCTGGAGCGCTACGCCGAGGAGGAGCCGTGGTTCTGGGAGGATGTGGCGAAGCTTTACGAAGAGCTTGGCAACGAGGATAAGGCCAGGAAAGCCTGGGAGAAAGCGCTGGAGTACTACAAGGGGGAAGCGGAAGAGGAGGGCGTCTTCTACGAGGACGTCGGCAACATCGCCCGGAAGCTCGGCATGGAGGAGCTCGCGAGGGAAGCTTATCAGAAGTTCCTCGAGTATTGCCTGAAGGAAGCAGAGGAGGATCCGATGTGGTGGAAGCACGTTGCTGAAGCATGCGAGTACCTCGGCGAGAAGGAGAAGGCCGAGGAGGCGAGGAAGAAGTACGAGGAGTACAGGCAGAGCATCATGAAGGCCAACGAGGAGACCTCGAACTTCCCTGGGGACTCAGGGAAGAATGGGGAGTGACTTGGTGCTTTTTACTCCCTTTTGAGCTTTTCCATGAGCAGTCTTTCGGTTTCTTCTTCCACTACTCTGTCCATATCCTCTCCAGTCAGATTCTCGCCCTTGAAGATGCCTCAGTACTTCATTAGCTTTTCCTTTGCATGTTTATCCTCGCGCCTCAATACAGATCCCTCGTTTCTTCCCTTCCTTAAGCTCCTCCTCTATCTCCTTCTCCTTTCTCTCGGCAGAGCGCTCGATGTAGTCAAAGAGGAAGTGGAAGGCTATCCCCATAATTAGCAGACCACCTATCAGTTCCCCCAACTGGAGGAGGGTCGGCCCGGATTGAGGGACGGTCATTTTTCCCACCGGCCTCAGTTGTCCTCAAAGGTTTTAAACTTCGGTGCCCTACTCGGTGCAATCGGTGGTGACCATGGGGGATGAGGAGGAGAAACCAAAGCTCAACATCGTCAAGCTCTCAAGGATGCCGGTAAAGCTCGTGATGGACGAGAACTTCCTCAAACTCTCCCCGGAGGACAGGATAGAGGACCTCATCAAGGGGATAGAGCATAGAACATGTGCTGTCGTTGCCGACGAGAATAACAGACTGCTCGGCTTCATCTCAATAGACGAGATAATAAACCTCGTCGTTCCCCCGAGCGACTACGTTTTGGTCGGCATAGATGTCATCAAGGAGGCCCATTTCGACTGGAACAGGCCGGTGAAGGAGATAATGAACACGAGGCCGATAAAGCTCTCCCCAAACGACCCCCTGAGCTACGCCCTCGGAATGATGCTTGAAACCGGTGTGAGGCAGTTTCCGGTGGTCGAGAAGAAGAGGGTTGTCGGAACCTTCTCGGCCCAGAGCGTCATAAGGTTGCTTAGGATATTCTCCCGGTGATGGAGTTGGAGCCTGAGCTGATACTCTACATAGCCGCTATGCTCGCAACGGCGGAGGTCTTCGGCTGGATATTCGCGAGGATAAACCAGCCCGTTGTCCTTGGCCAGATAGTCGGCGGAATCCTCCTCGGAATAGCGATGCCCCCAACCGAGGAGGTAAAAGACATCTCCATGATAGGCGTCCTCCTGCTCCTCTTCATGGCCGGTCTTGAGAGCAGCATAGAGGAGCTGAAGGAGGCTGGAAAGGCGGGAATATCGGTTGCAGGGATAGGCGTCCTCGTGGCTTTCCTGATGGGGTTCGGTATAGCGTACCCCTTCAAGGGCCTTCAGGAGGCGCTTCTTTACGGCGCCCTGACGACTCCAACGAGCGTAAGTCTAACCGTCAGGGTCCTCATGGAGCTTGACTCCCTCAAGACCCCTGAGGGGAGCACGATCCTTACGGCGGCCATCGTTGACGACATCCTCGGAATAATCGTTCTTACCGTTGTAATCTCCTCCCTCGGTGAGGGTGGCGTTAACCCTCTTGGGATAGGCGAGATACTCCTCATGGTCGGCGTCTTCATCGCCATAATGCTCTACGTCGTTCCTGGTTTGATAGACTACCTCCTCAGAAAGGTGGTCAGGATCGGCTTCGCCGATTCGACCGTTACGCTCTCCATGGCGACGCTCTTTGCGTTTGCCTATCTCGCAGAGCATATGAACCTCGCATCCATTCTCGGTGCCTACCTCTTCGGCCTGGCCCTCAGCGAGACGGAGTTCAGGAAGCCGATATTCGAGCACACGAGGGTGATAGCGCATTCGCTCTTCGTCCCGCTGTTCTTCGTGGATGTGGGCATGAACATACCCCTCACCGGCCTCTCCTCCGTCGGCCTCTTCGCCCTGCTCTTCAGTTTGGTGGCGATACTCAGCAAGGTAATAGGCTGCGGTCTCGGCGCCCTCTTCGCTGGGATGGGGTGGAAATCGTCCCTCCGCGTTGGAATCGGCATGATACCGAGGATGGGCGTTGAGCTGGCGATGTTGGCGATAGCCATGAAGGAGGGCATAGTCGGTTCAGACGCGTACCTCGTTATAGTGACGATGATATTCCTGAGCACCCTCGTGACTCCGACGCTCCTGAAGGCGGCCTTCCGCGGGGAAGGCTCCCAACCTTTTTAAAATCCTCCCCCAATTTCCACCGGTGGTAAGGATGATGGGCATGAACCCGAGGCAGATGAAGAAGCTCATGAGGCAGATGGGCATCAAGATGGACGAGCTTGAGGGCGTTGAAGAAGTGGTCATCAGGATGGCCAACAAGGAGATAGTCCTCAAGGATCCGGTCGTGACCATAATCTCAGCGCAGGGCGAGAAGAGCTACCAGATAGTCCCAGGAAGCGAGGAGGTCAGGCCGCTCATCAAGGTCTCGGAGGAGGACGTTAAGCTCGTCATGGAGCAGGCAGGGGTGGATGAAGAAACCGCCAGGAGGGCGCTGATAGAGGCGAAAGGGGACCTGGCGGAGGCTATACTGAAGCTGACGGAAGAATGAAAGGGGATTTAAATTTCCCCATGCTCTTTTCTGAATGCTTCTATTGCCTTCGTGAGTGGGATGAGGTGCATGAGAGCCGGACCGCCAGCCATGAGCACCGCTACTAGCCCCGCCTCAAGAAGCTCCTCAGGTTTTGCCCCCGCCTCAAGTGCCTTCTGGGTGTGAAGATAGATACACCACTCGCAGCCGGCCGAGATTCCAAGGGCAAGCGCTATAAGCTCCTTCTCTCTCGTTGTCAGGGCCTTGTTGTCGAGTGTCTCGCGGAGGAAGCGTGAGAATGCCGATATCTCCTTTGGATGCTTCTTTCCGAGCTTATCGAGAAGTTCTTCGATCTCCTTTAGTTTAACCATAACGTCGCCGTTCTCCATGGAAATCACCGTTTGAGAATTAGGAGAGAAGATTTAAGAAGATTTTTTGAACCCGATATTGAAAACCAAAGGTTCATTGAGTTTCTTCCGCTTGCCCTTGGGATTTCAGCCGTATTATATCGTCTATCGCGTCCACCAGCGCCGCTATAATGTTGTCGTATTTCCCTCCCTCCTCCCCGTAAACGCTCTTCACAGCGTTCTCCAGAGCGAGGAGGGTTTCGGGCTCCATCTCAAGCAGCCTCTGTGATTCCCTGGCCAGGAAGCGGAGGGCAACGCCGCGGGTTTCTCTCCTGGATATGAGCTCTGATAGGACGTTTATGATGGCCGTGTTAAACTCCTTCGTTGGCATTCTCTTCTGTATCGAGCTTATCAGCTCAAGAGCCCCCTCAACGTCTGGGGGCCTGTTTGATTTGAGGAGGAGGTCGAGAAGGGAGGTGAAAAAGCTGGCTGTTCCTGGATAGAGGGCGTATATCTCCGCCATGGTCTCGGCGGCCGTTTCACGTGTCCACGGGTTTCTGCTCTTCAATAACTCTCCGAGGGTTGGGAGCACACCGTATGCGTCAGTGGGGGTGAGGTGTGATACCACCCTTGAAAGAACCCAGAGGGCGTCCATCTTCCTCGTTGGGTCTTCGGAGTTCAGCATCTCCAGAATCTGGGACATTACTATGGGGTCGAGCTTTGCCATCTCGGCCACTACATCTGCCTTTCCGGCGTCGAGGAGTCTTTCGACATCGTCCGGTCCGTACTCACTTACCTCAAGTTTTTTCCGTACTTCAGTCTCTTCAGTCAGCTCTTCCCCTTCCATCTTCTCCAGTTTTTCCAGCAGAAAGTTGGCTTTGGAGGCCAGTTTGATGTTTCCCTGGATCTCCTTGGCCTTTTTCAGTATTTTCAGTCTGCTCCTCTTTGTCATCATGTCCGCTCTGGTGCTCATCCTGTCAAGGGCTAGGAGTGCACGTTCCTGGATGTACGGGTCGGGATGTTCGAGCAGGTCCGCGGTTTTGTCGACTATCTCGTTGAATATCTTCCTGTCGTCAGTTCTGTAGGCCATCTCCGCCAGGGCAGATATTGCGGCACTCTGGACCTCTCGGTCCTCGGACGACCTTATGAGGTTGAACAGCCATCCTATGAGTTTTCTGGCTATCCTTAGCAGACTTGCGCCCGCCTTCCCAAGGCCCTCCGAGGCGTACTCGCTCAGTATTGGCATGCCCCTCTTGACTACCTCCATTAAAGCGTCGGTGACTTTATCGTACTCCTCCTCTCGCAGGCTCCCCCGTTCGAGGAGACTGTTGAGGACTTCAAGCGCCTTTAACGCTACCCGTTCATTGTCGTCCTTTGTCAGTTTGATCAGTCTGTCTATAACCATCGACGTTCTCTCAGGTGTGAGAGTCCCTGAGCGTATCATCTCCTTTATTACCTGGAGGGCGTTGGCCCGTACCATCGGGTTCTTATCTTCCAATAGCTCGACCAGAATTTGGAACGCTGAGTCATAAGATGATGTAAGCTTTGTTACTTCTTTTATATTCCATTCCAGAAGGTCTTCCCTCATGCCCTCTTTATCAATAACAACTTCTTCACGGCCCATGATGCTCCCCTAACATCTTTATAACCCTTTAATCGATTTAAACCTTCGGGTTTTCGAGGACCTCCCTGAGTTCCTCCCCCTTAAACACCGGCCCGTCCCTGCAGACCAGGTACTTCCCAAGGTTGCAACTACCGCAGACACCGATGCCGCACTTCATACGCCTCTCCATCGACACCTGAATGCGGCTGTAGTCCATTATCCTCAGGGCTTCCTGCAACATGGCCTCCGGCCCACAGACGTATACCTGGTCGAACTCGTCTTTTCTCTCCCTCAGAACATCCGTGGGAAACCCCGTTATCCCAGAAGAGCCGTCGTCCGTGGTTGTTACAAGCTCATCGATGTATCTCTCTACATCCATTAGGGCGAGTTCCTTCCTACTTTTGGCCCCATAAATCAGAGTAATCCTCCTGAATTTTCCGTTCCACCGTCTGGCGAGCGCGTAAAGTGGCGGGATTCCTATCCCCCCTGCAACGAGTGCGATTCTTTCTCCCGCTGGCTCAAAACCCCTGCCGTACGGCCCGCGTATCCAGAGCCTGTCTCCCGCCCCAAGCTCAAAGAGCTTCGATGTGAAAGGCCCTACTTTCTTCACCACGAGCATGTCTTCATCCGCCAGGCTGAACGGCTTTTCCCCGGCTCCTGGAATCCACACCATCACGAACTGTCCGGGGGTAAACTCAAACTTCCTGTTGAGCTTGAAGGCCTTGACGTTGTAAGCTACCTCAAAGGCTTCTTTTATCCGTGCTGTCGTTAACATTCAACCTCACTCCCCTGGGCTTTTCAAGAACTTCATCGTCTTCCATCACGATTTCCCCGCGGATTATTGTCATTACAACCTTCCCGCGGAGCTTTTTGCCCTCCCACGGGCTCCATTCCGCTTTTGTATAAAATTCCTCCGGTTTAACGGCCCATTCCATTCCGGGGTCTACCACTGTGAACGTGGCCTCGCCCCCCACCTCAAAATCCCTTCCCCTTATCCCAAACGCCTTAATTGGGTTGTCGTGCATCTTCTCTACAACATCAGTGTATTCCAGAAGAC
The DNA here is from genome assembly GCA_027075325.1 of Thermococcus sp. Taxonomy (GTDB): domain Archaea; phylum Methanobacteriota_B; class Thermococci; order Thermococcales; family Thermococcaceae; genus Thermococcus. The sequence goes on from JALTBN010000060.1 coordinate 237,704, forward strand.
CCCTGGATGCTCCGTCCAGTAAGAGGGCTACCTCCGTCTCCAGGCCGGGAATTCCAGCGGCGCCGTTTTCCTTGTCCTCCGGAGTATGGGGTGCATGGTCGCTGGCTATAATGGGAATCTCTTTGAAATGCTTCCAGAGTGTCACCCTATCCCCATTTTCCCTCAGGGGAGGATATACCTTCAGATATGGGTTTCTCTCATAGTCCTTCCTGGTTAAAAAGAGGTGGTGGGGTGTGACCTCAAATGAGACCCAGGGCAGTTTTGCTTCGGTTATCGCTGTCAGCCCTTCGCCGGTTGATACGTGACAGATGTTGAGTTGTTTTTTTGCCTTTTTGGCGGCTTCTACTGCGCGTTTTATTGCCTCTACCTCTGCCTGAGGCGGTCTTTCCGGTTTTTTCTGTATAACCTCAGCGTCCTCCGCATGGACGCTCACCGGTCTGGGTGCGCATGCGTAATCCTCCTCAAAGTTCTGCGAGAATATCCCCCCTGTGGAAGACCCCATGAACACCTTGTAGAAATCCGCATCGACGGCAGCCGCTTCCCCGCAGTTTCCTGCCACCAGGAATCCAGCAGCGTAGTCCGAGTAGGCGCGTTTCTTTAAGAGCCCCAGCCTTCTATTGAACGTTTCCTGATCCACTATGGGTGGGTTAGTGTTGGGCATGTCAAAGACAGCGGTTATTCCGCCGTGGATGGCCGCCTTCGTCCCGCTCTCGATGGTTTCCTTTTCCCTCTGGAGAAAGTCCCTGAGGTGAACGTGGGTGTCTATCAATCCCGGGAGTATCAGGGCCCCCTTTCCGGGTGTTATTGTGCTCTCCCCGCGAAGTCCACCCCTTGAAATCTCTGTTATCTGCCCTTCGTCTATCCCAATACTTCCCCAAAAGACTCCTTTGGACGTGAGAAACCTTCCTTTTATCACGAGCTCATGCATTGAAGCCCGCACGACCTTTGTTTCATGCCAATAAAAAATTTTTCCTTCAAAGTTTCCGGCTAACAACGCTCCCCGTTTCGTTAATTGACGCTAAAATTTTTTGCCCCTCCCGGTGATAGCCTTCTGATTATCGTAATCCTTAAAAGGGATTGAATGTATAAACTAATGCTGCCATGGCCTGTGAAAGGCAGACGTGCCAAAACTGAAAGGAGGCAGTGGAATATGAACAAGAAGGTTTTCAGTTTGTTTATAATGGGTTTGATGGTGTTTAGTGTTTTTGTAGTGTCAAAACCAGCAAGTGCAGCAGAGCCACAGGGCGATGTTCTTAAGATCGTTCAGCTCGCGTCCCAGAACTCTCTCTTCATGGGTGTCTTCAACCCGTCACCCAGCGGAATGACCGATGTCTACGTTGTCCGCATCTGGTACTTCCTCCACGACCCGGCCTACGTAGTTGGACCGGACGCAAAGTACCACAACTACAAGTGCCAGCTCGTTGACATCAAGACAAACGTCACCGTCCCGGACAGTGCCATAATCTGGAACGGAACCCAAAAGAAGTGGATTGCCCCGTTCGCCGGTAAGAAGGCCAAGAGCGCCGTCACCTGGAAGTGCGGTCTTGGAACCTGGGTTGACGGACAGCCAATAACCCTTGCTGACTATCTCTTTGACTACGCCATGACATGGGAGTGGGCCTACCAGGACAGCAACAACGACCCCTACTTTGACAAGAAGTGGGCCAACAACTATCAGGACATTCTCTCCCTAGTCGAGGGCCTCAAGGTCGACAAGGTTACCAATGACTACATCGAGTACACCCTCTACCAGGACTTCTACGTCCCATACGACCAGTGGAGCACCGCCGTTGGAAACTTCGTGGAGCAGGCGGCCTTCCCGTGGGAGACTTACAACGTTATGAGCGAGGCCGTTGCCCACGGTGTTAACGGCAAGAAGTTCTCCTGGAGTACCACCCAGGGTGTTGACTACCAGCTCGACATGATCAGCCCGGACCAGGCCCCGCTCTTCAAGGCCGAGGCCCAGAAACTCCTCAACAATCCGATCCCGCTCTGGCTCAGCGACGACAGTGGCATCACCACCTACCTCCAGAAGTGGGGTGTCAGCAAGGAGCAGGCGGGCATTACTGAGGACATGGCTAAGGAGGGTTACAACGACGTTATCAAGTGGGTTGACAACTACAAGAACATTCTCATAAGCGATGGCCCGTACTACGTTGCGAGCTATGACCCGAAGGGCCTTACCGTCGTCCTCAAGCTTGCCAACAACAAGAGGATTGGCTTCGCCACCGACAAGATTAACGGCAAGCCGCTTCCGTGGGACCCGTACTGGAAGGAAATTGACGTTTACGGTACTGCCAACGCTCAGACTGCCCTCCTGGCTGTTGCCAAGGGTGACTACGCCTTCTACTGGTACGAGACTCCCTACAACCAGCTCCAGAGCGTTGTCCAGCAGTATGGTGATTCCGTCAGCCTGATAAAGAGCATTGCCGTCTGGTGGGCACTCGACCTGAACCTCGTTGGTGACCCCGAGACCGGTCTCGTCAACTCGACCGGAACCTGGAAGTTCAACCCGTTCGCCCTTCCGGGCGTCAGGTACGCTATGAACTGGCTCATTAACAGGAACTACATTCAGACCAACATCCTCCAGGGCAGTGGTGCGCCAATGTTCGGTCCTGAAGTCAGCGGTCAGGTTGATGCCGCTTCCGCTATCAACACTGTCGCTCAGGCCCTTGGAATGACCGCCCAGGGCGACGAGCAGTACGCCCTCAAGCTCATAAACGACAGTATGAAGGCGGCCGCTGCCAAGCTCAAGGAGAAGGGTTTCAACCTCACCTACAAGGACGGTAAGTGGCTCTTCCAGGGCAAGCCGATTAAAGTCACCATCATCGGCCGTGTTGAGGACCAGAGGCTTGACGAGGCCAAGTACCTCAACCAGATACTCCAGAAGGCTGGCTTTGAGACCTGGCTCAACGGCTGGACCAGGACTCAGGCTAACGATGTTGTTTACGGTGGCGACCCGACGACCCTCCAGTGGAGCATCTACACTGAGGGTTGGGTCAGCAGTGGTATTCAGCCGGTTACCAGCATTGCGTGGGATTACTGGTTCTTCGACTACTACGTTGACCCGAACTGGGGTACTGCCTACCACAACCCGAAGACGGTTGCCGACCTCGTTAACGCTGTCGCTAACGGTGATGTCAACAAGTTCATTCAGGAGCTTGGCCTTAAGTACTACAACACTCCGGACAAGCTCAAGCCGCTCATGGACTGGACGGGTTACGATCTTGCCATGATTCTTCCGTTCAACAAGTGGACTGGGCCGCACAACGAGACCATAAGCATTAGCAACCTTGACCAGTTCTGGGATCTCTACAAGCTCGCCTATGGAACCCACATACTGAACTCGCCGCGTGTTTACACTGCCGAGACCTGGAACTTCTACCTGGTTAACAAGAACCTCGTCAACGTTCAGATGCCCGACCCAATCGGAGGCCTCGGAAGCTTCCTTGCCACCAGGTCCGTTGTCCCGGCACAGGGTGTCGCTACCACCAGCTCATCAAGCAGCAGTGTTAGCACTACTACTTCGCAGCCGACTACTAGCAGCAGTTCGAGCAGTGCTGCGACTACAACCACTAGCAGCAGCAAGAAGAAGGGTGGCATCTGCGGTCCGGCGGCCATTATAGGCCTCGCCATCGTACCACTCCTCCTTAGAAAGAGGAAGTGAATCCTTTCCCTTCTTTTTTTCAATTTGAGGTTAAGTAACCGCCATCTCTGTTCTGATGTGTGCATGTGCGCTTTTTTAGGGAAAACTATTTAAACTTTAACTTTCATGTAAAAGTCGACTTCACTCCCAGCGAAACGCGGAGGGGATATTGATGGGAATGAGCTTTGGAAGATACGTTGCGTACAGAACAGTGAACGCGATTATAATCCTGTTTTTGGCTGTACTCCTCATGTCCGCACTCTTCACGAAGCTGGCGGACAGACAGCTGCACGCTCAGGTTGAGGATCTAGTCCACGCGGATGCCCGTTCTTACGCCCAGCAGCACCACCAGGCGCCCAGCAAGGAGTGGATAATGCAGGACAGGCAGTACTGGGAACACTACTACAAGCTGGACAAGCCCTACTGGTGGAGAACGTGGCATTATACGGTGAATACGTTCATCTTTAAGTGGGGTAAATCCATCCCGAAGGTCTTCGGAACCCACGACGTCAAGGACCAGATCTGGACCGCTCTCCTGAGGACGATACTCCTCTTCACGACGGCTGAGATACTCGTTATCCTCATAGGTATAGGCCTCGGTGTAAAGAGCGCCCAGAAACCTGGAAGCGTATTGGACAGGACGATATCCATCCTGGCCATGCTGACGACGAGCCTGCCGATGTGGTGGCTGGGAATGCTCATGATCCTGTTCTTCGTCGTCTACCTGGGATGGCTCCCAATAACGCTGTACTCCCAGGTGTTCACCAGTGGAACCAAGCAACTCCTTGAGAAGATGTCTCTCCCAGTCATAACAATCGTCATAAACCTCTTTGGAGGCTGGGCATGGACGACCAGAAACATCATGATAGGCACAATGCAGGAGGACTTCATAATGGTCGCGAGGGCCAAGGGTGTTCCCGAGAGGAAGGTTATCTACGGCCACGCCCTCAAGGCAGCGGCACCACCCATCATCACCATGGTTATCTTTGGACTCATAGGATCCCTCAGCGGCGCAATCATCACGGAGATCGTCTTCAACTGGCCTGGAATGGGCCGTCTCTACTGGCAGGCGCTTCAGGCCGACGCCGTTAAGACCATGATGGCACTCAACTACATGTTCGCAATACTGACGGTGTTCTCAATGGTGCTGGCGGACATACTATACGCGTACCTTGACCCGAGAATAAGAATTGGAGCCGCCGCGAGGTCATGAGGTGGTGCAGATGAGATGGGTAGACTTTAAAGACAGCGTTAAGAGGTTCTGGAGCGATTACAAGCACCAGAAGTCCGGAATGTTGGGAATAATCTCCCTGCTTATCCTTGTTGTCCTGGCACTTGCAGCCCCGATAATAACCAACCCCAACGTACCACAGGAGTGGCAGCCCGGTGGAACCGCATGGCTCGTTAACCCGAAGAACGCACCTCCCACATGGGAGAACCACTTTGTCAGTGAGAGTATGGCATCCACCGTCCAGTTTAAGCCCGGCCAGTACCATGTTGAGAAGAAAGAGGTTAACGGCTACAATGTCTACACAATAACCGTCGACTACAACATGAACTATCAGCTTCCCCCGGTTGATATAGTCCTGCTGAACCTGAAATCCAACGCCACCACACCGAAGGACAACCCCCTTGCAAAGGTTGAGATAATCCGGCCCGTGGAGAAGGGCGTTAAAAACAACACCCTCCTGCTCCTCGATAAGGTTCAGTTCCCATCGGGAAGCCAGATCCAGATTGCAGGTCTTCAGAACACCCTCAACTACCTGCTCTACTGGCTCTACGAGAACGGAGTCCTCAAGATCAACATGCCGCCTCAGATGGTCAGTCCCCAGAATATGCAGTACATCATCATGACCGAGCCAACGGCTTCCAAGCTTGTGGCCGCCCTTAGTGCCGACAGAAGAATGCAGGTTGTCTTTGGAAAGATAACTGACAACTCGGGCAACCCGCGCTCCTTCAATGACGTCGTTAACAACCCCGAGCCGCTCAAAGGAGACTACAAGGTGAGGATCACAATAACTGCCCCGAAGGGGGTTGATGTGGACTTCTCCAACTTCGACATAACCATTGTCGGGAGAGCTTACGGCCTCCTTGGAACTGACCAGTACGGAAGACCTATTGCCCTCGGTCTCCTCTGGGGAACCAGGGTCGCTCTCGCCATAGGTCTGGCCGTTTCCATAGCCTCCGTCCTCATTGGAATATTCATCGGAGTTACGAGTGCTTACCTTGGAGGCTGGGCGGACGAGGCCATACAGAGGTTCACGGAGTTCATGATGACGCTGCCCCTGCTGCCGATGCTCATCCTGCTCTCGCTCTACCTCGGAGGCAGGATCAACCTCACGCAGCTGGTCATAATCCTGGTGCTCTTCGGATGGATGGGCACCACCAAGGTGGCCAGGAGTATGGCACTTCAGATCAAGGAGCAGACGTACATTGAAGCGGCCAGGACCCTTGGAGCAAGCACTGGAAGGGTCATCTTTAAGCATATCGTTCCGCAGCTCCTTCCATATGCATTTGCCAGTATAGCCCTGAGCGTTCCGGGAGCAATCCTCTCCGAGGCAGGTTTGAGCTTCCTTGGACTCACGAGCCAGAACATGATTACATGGGGACAGATGCTCAACGCGGCAAACCAGAACGGTGCCACTATGAACGGTTACTGGTGGCAGATCATACCTCCCGGTCTGGCAATAGCCTTCGTCGGTCTCGTCTTCGTCCTCATAGGTGTGTCGCTCGACACGGTGCTCAACCCGAGGCTTAAGCGCTCGTGAGGTGATAGAAATGGCAACTAACGTGCTTGAGGTTAGGAACCTGAAGATGTACTACTTCACCAACAGGGGCGTTGTCAAGGCCGTTGACAACGTATCCTTCGACATCAAGAAGGGTGAAGTCCTTGGACTTGCCGGTGAGAGCGGATGCGGCAAGTCCTCCCTTGGTTTTACCCTTATGGGTATGCCAACTCCACCCGGAAAGATAGTCGACGGAAGCATAAAGGTTGACGGAAGGGAGATCGTCGGCCTCCCGGATGACGTCCTCAGAAAGGAGGTCCGCTGGGAAAAGATAGCCATGATCTTCCAGGGAGCAATGAACGCCCTCAACCCTGTATACACAATTGGATACCAGATGATAGAGCCCATCCTCTACCACAGAGAGGGTGTCAGTAAGGAGGAAGCACTCGATAGGGCCCAGAAGTACCTTGAGCTCGTCGGTCTCGACCCCGAGATAGTATACCGCTACCCGCACGAGCTCTCCGGTGGTATGAAGCAGCGTGTCGTCATAGCCATGGCACTCCTCATGGAGCCCAGCGTCGTAATTGCCGACGAGCCGACAACTGCCCTCGATGTTATAGTCCAGGCTCAGATCATCAACCTCATGAAGAAGCTCAAGAAGGAGCTCGGCCTCTCCATGATATTCATTACCCACGACCTCAGCATCCTATCCGAGATCAGCGATAAGATAGCCATCATGTACGCGGGTAAGATAGTAGAGTACGGAGACAGCGAGAAGATCTACTATGAGCCCGCCCACCCATACACCCAGAAGCTTCTCGCTGCTATACCGAGACTTCACGAGGACGTTGAGAAGCTGGAGTTCATCCCAGGACAGCCGCCCAACCTTATCAACCCGCCTAAGGGATGCCGCTTCCACCCAAGGTGCTCCTACGCCATGGACATATGCAGAGAGCAGGAACCCGAATTGAAAGAGATTGATAAGGACCACTACGCTGCATGCTGGCTGCTGTGAGGTGTGAGAAATGGCCGAGCCGATACTTAAGGTTGAAAACCTCAAAAAGTACTTCCCGCTTAAGAGGGGCCTCATGGCTTCTCTTCGTGGAGAACCGCAGCGCTTCGTTCATGCCGTGGACGGAATCAGCTTTGAGGTGGGAAAGCAGAAAGTATTCGCCCTCGTCGGTGAGAGCGGCTGTGGTAAGTCAACTACAGGAAGGCTTATCGTTAAGCTCCTCGAGCCGACCGATGGCAAGATATATCTCGAAGGAGAGGACGTTACGAACATCACCACCAGGGAGGAGATTCTCACCTATAGAAGAAAGGTCCAGATGATATTCCAAGACCCGTTCGCTTCCCTCAACCCACGCTTCAGGATATTCGACGTCCTCGAGGAACCGCTCCTGATACACGGTATCGGTGAAACCAGGGCCGAGCGTGAGGAGCTTATCTACAAGGCACTGGAGATGGTCAAAGTTACCCCGCCGGAGGACTACGTTGGAAGGTTCCCGCACATGCTCTCCGGTGGTCAGAGGCAGCGTGTTGCCATAGCCCGCGCCCTTATCCTCAACCCGACCTTCATCGTCGCAGACGAGCCTGTCTCGATGCTCGACGTTTCGATCCGTGCGGAAGTCCTTGAGCTCATGAAGGAACTCAAGGAAAAGATGGGAGTTACCTACCTCTACATCACCCACGATATGTCAACTGCCAGGTACTTCGCCGACTGGATGGCCGTTATGTACCTCGGAAGGATAGTCGAGATTGGGCCGGCCGAGCGCGTTATAGACAATCCGCTGCACCCGTACACCAGGGCATTGCTGGCGGCGGTTCCGGAACCGAAGCCTGAGAGAAGGAACATCATCAAGGAACTTCCAATCAGGGGTGAGGTTCCAAGCGCAGTAAACATTCCACCGGGATGCCGCTTCCACCCGAGGTGCATCTACGCCCAGAAGGGTCTCTGCGACGTGGAACAGCCCAGGCTCATTGAATACGAGCACAATCACTGGGCTGAGTGCCACCTGGTTGGCAAGTTCTGACCTTTTCCATTCTTTTTTGGTGATTCCAATGGCACATGGAAAAACACCCCTCTCATACAAACCGATAAGCGTTGGCCTCATCCTGCTCGTCTTTGCCCTTCTTATGTCGATTGTGGGGCTTCACAAGGTTCCCCTTGAGTACTACCACTCGGGAACACTGGGCCCTGGGAACTACACCATCGGAAATGATTCGTTCGAGAACGGCTACCTCGTTTACAACCGTACCCTTGTTTTGACGTCATCAAACGCATCCATCATAGCTGGTGAGGCTGATTCACCTGCCCGTCCTATGAACCTGACTTCCAACGTGACTCTCAACCCGAACGACCGTCCTTTCCTCGAAGTCCTCTCTGGAAACGTAAGCTACACGTACAAAGCACGGGCTTGGAAGTACCCATATTCCACACTTGCAATCCCAGCCTTTATTCTAATGGTGGTGGGAACAGTTCTCGTGTTCGTTGGATACGTCCGCCTCAATTCGATGAGGAGGTGATGTTATGAGGAATTTGAATTACAACACAGTCCTTGAAACCCTAACCACGTTCGTCCGGGAGAAGGTGGGGGAAGCTGGCGCCGACGGTGTTGTGGTTGGTGTGAGCGGTGGCATAGACAGCGCAACCGTCGCGTACCTCGCCGCTAAAGCCCTTGGAAAGGACAAGGTCATGGGTCTGATAATGCCCTACTACATTAACCAGGACGTTGAGGATGCGAGGATGGTCTGCTCTTCCCTGGGAATCTGGTGCAAAGAGATAAACATAAACCCCATAGTTGATGCCTTCGTTGCCCAGCTCGGCTTTCAGCCGGATAAGCGCTCCCTCGGCAACGTAATGGCCAGGAGTAGGATGATTCTGCTCTATGCCCATGCTAACCAGATGAACAGGCTTGTTCTTGGAACCAGCAACAGGAGCGAGTTCCTGACGGGATACTTCACAAAGTGGGGTGACGGTGCGAGTGATTATGCTCCCCTCATAAACCTCTATAAGACTGAAGTGTGGAAGGCTGCTAAACTTCTCGGTGTTCCAAAGAGGATAATCGAGAAGAAGCCGACTGCGGGCCTCTGGGAGGGACAGACCGACGAGGATGAGCTTGGCATAAGCTACCGGCTCCTTGACGAGATTCTCTGGCGTCTCGTTGATCTTGGAATGCCGAAGGAGGAGATAGCGAAGGAGCTTGGGATAAGCGTTGAGCGGGTCGAGTACGTTGAGGGGCTAGTGAGAAAAAGCGAACACAAGAGGAGACTCCCGCTTGGCCCTTCATTCTGAGGTGAGCCGATGAGAAGGGGTTACCTTTTCGTTTTTCTTGCCGCTTCCTTCTGGGGAACCCTCGGAATATTCGCCGAGTACATATACTCCTACGGGGTTGATTCTTTCACGATGGTCTTCTGGCGCGTTCTCTTTGCGCTGATAATCCTTGGAAGCTACATTGCCCTTTTTCTTCGTCAGAGCCCATTTACGAAGGAGAGACTATGGTTTTACGCGATTTACGGCCTCGTTGGGGTCTTCGCTTTCTACACCCTCTACTTTTACACTGTGAAGATCTCCTCCGTCGGATTCGCGGTTCTCCTTGTCTACACCGCTCCAGCTTTCTCGGTGGTCCTTGGAAGGCTGGTTTTTGGCGAGCCGCTCACCGGGGAGAAGGTTATCGCGCTCGTTCTTGTTCTCTTGGGTGTACTCCTCGTGGCCGGCAATGTGGACTTTCAGGTGAACCCTCTGGCGGTGGTTACCGGCATAACAACCGGCTTCACCTACGCCCTCTACGGTGTTTTGGCGAAGTTTGGGGTCAAAAAGGAGAGTCCTGAGAGGGTTCTGTTCATGACCCTGCTCTTCGGCCTGATTTTCCTTGCCCCCTTCTCTAGGTTATCCGTTCCGAGGGGGGCAATCCCGTACTTACTTGGACTGGCATTCTTTCCAACCTTCCTCGGCTATGTGCTCTACAACCACGCGCTCAGGGAGGTGGAGGTCAGCAGGGCAAGTATAATAGCCACTGTTGAGCCCGTTGTTGCAATAGCCCTGGCGTTTGTCCTCTTCGGTCAGAGGTTGACGCCCCTCCAGCTGGTTGGGGGTTCATTAATAATCGGGGCATCGATACTCGTCCATGCAAGGGAAAAAGAAGCGGAAGAAGTTCGCTAAACGTAGAAATACCTCTCCAGCTCCCATTCCGTTACCTTCTTTGTGTCCTTTGACAGGCCCTCGGATTTGAGGTATTCCGTGTAGGACTCCCACTCCCTCTCTTTGTACTCCACGAAGTTCCTGTACGCACCCCCAAGCGCTTTCCTGACGACGTCATCCTTCTTCATGGCCTCGAGTGCTCCTTCAAGGCTTCCCGGCAGTGTTTCTATGCCAAGCCTTTCCCTCTCACTCTCGCTCATCTCGTAGACGTTCGTTTCTACGTAGCCCTCTGGCTCGATTTTCCTCTTTATGCCGTCCAGCCCCGCCATGAGCACCGCCGCAAAGGCTAGGTACGGGTTGGCGCTTGGGTCTGGGCAGCGATATTCTATCCTGGCTCCCTTACCCTTGAACGCGGGGACACGGATTAGTGCACTCCTGTTGCGATAGCCCCAGCTGACGTAAACGGGAGCCTCGTAACCGGGAACCAGGCGTTTATAACTGTTAACCGTCGGGTTGGTTAGGGCGGCTAATGCCTTCGCGTGTCTTATGATTCCGCCGATGAAGTGGAGGGCAGTCTCACTCAGTCCATCCTCCCCCACGAAAACGTTCTCATCGTCTCTCCAGAGGCTGATGTGCAGATGCATCCCGTTGCCTGGGAAGCCGTAGAGGGGCTTAGGCATGAACGTGGCGTGGTACCCGTGTATCTCGGCCGTCGCTCTGACAATGTATTTGAAGCTCACTATGTTGTCCGCGGTTTTGAGTGCCCCATCGTAGCGAAAGTCTATTTCGTGCTGTCCTTTACCCACCTCGTGGTGGAGAACCTCCGGGGTGAGGCCAAAGGAGGGCATGTAGAGGGCCACTTCCCTCCTGAGCTCCCTTGCTCTGTCTAGGCTCACCAGGTCGAAGTAACCGCCTGCATCAGGAAGGTGGAGCTCCCACGTCCCGTTCTTTTTGAAGAGGTAGAACTCAGGTTCGGGCCCAACGTAGGCTCTGAACCCCTCCTTCTCCAGAGCTTCAGCTGTCCTCTTTAGAACTCCCCTTGGGTCTGCGGGATAGGGTTCGTCGTCCCTGTAAACGTAGCCATAAACCCGCGCTATACCATCCCACGGAACCTCCGCATATGTCTCCGGATCAGCTTTGAAGATGAGGTCACTGTCTTCTATCCCCTGGAAACCTGGAATGGAGGAGCCATCGAAGGAGATTCCGTCATGGACTGCCTCCTCGTAGCGTTCGATTGGTACTTCCATTCCCTTGAGGGAGCCGTTTATGTCGACGAAGACCAGCTGGATGAACTTCGGTTTTTTACCCATTCTGATGGCCTGGGAGTCCGTTTTAGTGGCGTTCATTTTCTCATCATCTCCATGTATTTTTATTCAATATTAACGCTATATCATGAACAAAATATTAAATTTAAAGTTTTTGTTTGTTTTTTTGTCGAAATGACGAGAAAGAGGCTTGAACAGTTTTAAACTGGAAGATGCTCATAAATCTTAACTGGCATTCATATAATTTACATTTAAATGTCTAACAAAACTTTTTCCGGGGGACGCTTATCATAATCCATGCCAACCGCGGAGGATCTGCTTAACAGAGAGATAGCCAGGGTGAACCTCCATCTGCCAAAGAGGAGGGTGCCCCTCTCTGAACTCTTGAAGGAGGAAGACCCTTCCGTCAAACTGCGGGACGGAAGCGCGCACTACTTCAGAAAATCGGAGCTGGAGTATCTTTTTTCCGTCTTAGATGAGGGGGAACCCGAGAGGCTCCGACTTCCCATAATCCTTGAGATAAGCACCCTGAACAGGGGGTACTTTCGTGTTAGGGGAACGGTGGAGGTTAAGGTCATGGATATCCTGCTGGGAACTTACGACCCTCTGAATGAACGGAGCGAATCCCTCTATCCACGATACCTCCTCCCGCGGGTTAGAAGGGCCCTTCCCACCACCACAACCTATGCGTTCATCGCGGAGTGATAGATATGAAGGAGGAGACAAGAATCCTGAGGGACTACTACGTCTTCACGCTTCCGCAGGTTTCGGTCTTTGCGGGGGCTGTGCTGGGGGTGCTGTTTGTCCTCCATCTGCCCATTTTCCTATCCCTGGGAGTTTTTTCCCTGCTCTACGGGTTTTTGCTCCTGATAGTTCATGCCATCGTTTATCCACAGTTTCGCTCCAATGTTGTTTACCGGTTGGGGTTCCTTGGTTCAGTCATTATGGTGGCCGTGGGTCTTTACTTTCTGTATCTGGCCGTTTAATCCCTTAAATCTCCCCGATCCGGCTCGAAAGTTTTTTAAGTTTCCGCACCGTTATCCCTTCGGTTTAAAATTGATACGGTGGTGTGAAAATGCGTCGTGAAATACCAGTGGCGGCCTTTCTTTTCCTCCTTCTCACCTCTGCCGTTACCCCAATCTCCGCCGGTTCTGGGGATTCACTCTCCACTCCCAGCTCAATCGTTGCTCTCCCCGGTGAGACGCTAAACGGCAACATCACGGTTATCAATCCCCTTCCCCAGAATTTCAGTCCTCTTGTCTACCTGGGCTACACCGTGGAGGGAAACGTTTCCCTGAACTTCACCGCTGGTTATTCCCTCTTCAAAAGCCTAAACTCCGGGGAGTCCCAGTCATTCCCCTTCACTCTCACTGTTTCTCCGGGTGCTTCTCCAGGCAACTACACTCTCATCCTTAGGTTCCGTGGAATGACACCGGATGGTATGATAGAGACGCTTTATCTCCGCTTGCCCGTGAAAGTGACCCTCAATCCCCTAGTGATCCGCAGTTTTGATGTCCACGTTGCCCGTAGGCCGGACTCTGTAAACCCCTTCAACGGAGAGACGCTGGTCGTTGACCTTGTCCTTGACAACATAGGCGCTCACCCCGCTGGAGCCCTTGTGAACCTCAGCGTCACCGGGCCGGGGGAAAAGGTGTTTTCAACGTCGACCTCAAGTGTTGTTGAACCGGGGGAGAGAGCTCTCCACTTCAACGTTCCCATCGAATGGAGGTGGGCTCCTGGAGATTACAAACTGAACGTTGTCGTTTCGTCAATGACCTCCAGGCAGTCTCTTCACAGGGAGTTCGAGGTCTCTCGCGGTATAGAGCTCGTTAACTCGTCCATCTCATCCAGAACAGTCCTGGCTGGAGAATCTCTTAGGGCATACCTGACTCTCATATCTGAGAGGAGGCTACCAGTTAACGTCAGTTACGCAGTTTTCTCAAATGGAAGCCTGATCCTGGAGAAGCGGTTCCCGGTTGAAGTTTCCCCCGGAACTGAGAATCTCCAGCTCAACCTTCCGACCAACGTTTCAGGAGAGCTGAAAGCAAATGCCTCCATTTCTTATGATGGGGTTGTTCTGGGTTCTTCAGCCTTGACATATCTTGTCCTGGCGCACCCTTCGCTCTCCAACGTTTCCACGAGACTCAACGGAAGCAACCTTACGCTTTTCATTGCAGTGGATAATCCAAACTCCGTTCAGCTCGATGCGAGCCTGTACTACAACGTCTCCGTTAACGGCACCCTGGCGTACGCGGATTCCATGGGTCTTAAACTTCAGCCAGGTACAACTAAAAAGGAGCTCCACTTTTTTGTCTCCCCTGCCAGTAACGTGACGTATGGCCTTGCCCTCACGGGCGAGGACGGAACTGACTTTGGGTCATGGAGGGGTAGCCTCAGAGTCCCACCGGTTCAGAAACGGTCTAACTCATCCACACCTCAAAACACCTCAAGCTCGTCCTCTTCAGGGGGGGTGAAAGGGGGAGGAATGCTCTGGCTGGCGGGTGCGGTTGTGGTGATCGTTCTGGTGGTTGCCATTGCCTTCGCTATGGGCTCACACGAGGAGGAGGGGTACGTGAGTCCGTGGGAGCGGGCGAGAAAACCCAGGACAAAGCCGAAACCCAAACGCCGCTCTCCCCTCGGCAGGTTCAAGAGGCCGAAGCTTCCGAAGTTTATAGAAAACCGCGAACTTCCCAGGAGGTTCAGGCATAAAAAGGTCTCAAAGACCCGCAAAAAGCCCTGAGGATACAAACCTTTTTATCCCTCTTTTCTAACTTCTCATTGGCGAGGGGGTCGGGGACTCCCGGGGCGCTCCCGAGGAAGTTCCGCCCACCTCACCGGGGCCGCGGTGCCGCAAGGCACCCGCCGAGAGGCGGGGCAACGGCGCAGAAACGACACGGCCTCCGGGGGATGTGAATGACGCGCGCGAAGGGCCCGGCGACGGGCACCGAGTTAACCCGCAGACTATCCCGGAGGATGCGGTGAAACGGCCGTCCCGCGGGGTGCAAGGCCGAGGGAGGGGCGATGAGTTCCCGGTGCGAGCCCCGTGGTAGGCCGCTCAGTCGAATGTCCCCTTAAGACAGAAGGCGGGCTACGGCCCCCTCGCCTCACCTTCTCAGAACGTCAAGGGCCGAGGCAAGGAGTATCAGCGCGCCTCCGATTACCGTCATGATGCCCGGGACCTCACCGAAGACGAGGAAAGCGTAGACCACTGCGCTCATGGGGTCGAGGTAGCTGAGCAGAGCGGCCTCGTTCACCTCCACGGTTTTGAGGCCGTCCATATAGAGGAAGAGGGCCAAGACGGTGTGAACAACGACTAAAACCAAAATCGCCCACCAAACGGGGTTTCCGACGTTTGACGCGACCACGAAGGGAGCCAAAACCGCGGACGCTATCCCAAGCTGGAGGAGCGTCAGGACCTTTCCGTCCACCTCCTTCAGGAACCTGCCAAAGTTTGGAATCAGCGCGTAGAAGAGCGCCGCTATGAAGGCCAGGATTACCCCAACGAAGTCCCTGTCGTGGAGACTGAACCTCTGGCCGCTTATTATCAGCGCCAGCCCGAGGAAGGCCAGCCCTATGAGCGCCCACCTTTTTCCGGAGATTCTCTCCCCCAAGAAGCGCCACGAGAGAAGCGTTGCAAGTATAGGCGCCGTGTAGTAGACGAGGACAGCGTTGGCTATGCTCGTGTAGTTGAAGGCGGTGAAGAGGAACGCCCAGTTGAGTGCCAAAGCGGCACCGAGGCCCAAAAGCGGCTTCCATCTTTCCCCGAGCAACCTCGGGATTTTACCCAGCTTTCCCCGGTCAAAAAGCCCGACTACCGGGGCGAGAAGGAGAAACCCGAGGAAAACCCTGGCGAAGGCCACGCCGGTCCCGGAGAGGCCAGAAAACCGCCCGAATATCCCGACGCTGCCCCAGATGAGCATCGCGGTCGCTATCTTTGCCCTTCCATTCACATTTCATCCCCATGCTCCTCTTTCCACTCCGAGTATGCCTCCGTAACCTCCCTGCGTCTGAAGGCGGGAACGGCGTCCTCGAATGGGTTGAACTTTTCCAGTTTCCTCTCATCGCTCCCGATGTATGTTGTAATGAAACCTACCTTTGAATGGAGACTGGAGGGAACGCGAAGGATCCTCTTCACGTCTATTGTTACCTTTCCGTCAAAATATGCCTTTGAGAACGTGCTGGAGAGTGCAAAAAGCTTCAGTATGCTCCTGTAACCTACACCTTTAGGGAACGCTGTGAGAAGCGCCTCCCTCACAAACTTGGAGTATATTTCCTCCCTCCTATCGATGATCTTCTCCGCCTGGGACTTTCCCAGTCCCGCGTTTAGGAGGTGGTTGGAGTTTATTCTCTTTATAAAGTACCCGAATCTGAGACGGAAGACCCTGAAGTATCCACTTGAAAGCATTATCCTTCTGCTCTGGACATCGTCAAATGTTACTTCCTCAGCAGCGCTGATGTACGCCAGGACTTTCTCCCTGGCCTTGGAGTCCATATCAAGGGCCCAGTCATCGAGGACCCTTATGTGGTATCCCCTTCCTGAGTAGATGACGTGAACGTCATCAAACCCAAAGTCCTCCTTCAGAACGATTAACGTATCTCTGGCGAGCTCCTTTGCGTCCTCAAGGCATATGGGACACACCTGGCCCGCGGGATGAAGATCCTGACACCTCCTGAGGGGAAGGTCCTTTGCGTCTATGTCGAAGACCAGCTCCGCTCCCAGCCATCCGCTCATCTCCCTGGGGTTCTCGTAGAGGGCGACGCTTGAGAAGGCCGCGTAGGGTGCGGTGGCCTTGATGTAGTCTTCGAGGTCCCTGACGTCATCAAAAGCATTTTTCCTGTCACTGGGGCCCTCACCTGTGTGGTCGAATCCAAATTCCCTCCTGGAGAGCGTCTCGGCCAGGAACTCCGGCAGCTTTTTTGCGCTCCATTCCCTCGTGTAGTATCGCTTTCTCTCCTCAGGTGTCGCTTCCCTGAACAGCATTCCCCTCACCTACCTCTTCTTTCGTGGGCCCTTCGCTTTCTCCGCCGCTCTCTGCCCTCAGTCTCCTGATGTAGTACGTCAGGGGGTTCTTCACTCCCCTACAGTATTTGTCCGGCCTGCAGAGTTCCGGGGCGTTGGCCCTTATCTTGTCGCAGTTTGGAGGGAAGTACCACGGCGTGTTTCCGCTGTCTTCAAGTGTGGGTCTGTCCGTGAATCCGAAGCCAAGGTGGTACCAGATGTTCTTCACCTCGTTGGGCTGATCCTCAAAGAGGGGCGGTTTGCACCGGTTTCCTGCCTCTATTATTACGGGGAGGATCTCCTTCTCCACGACGCTGGGGTCGTTGACGCAGTCTTTTATTCTGACGTCCCTGCGGGGGGGATTGGGGCACAGGCGCGCGTAGCTGATGAAGCTGGTGAGAAGAACCGTTATGGCGTAGTTTCTCATGCCGCTGCCCACTCCTTCCATCGCCTTCTTTACGCATGGTGGGAAGAGGTCAAAGCGAAGGGGCTGGGCCCCTACGGAGCCCATCTTCTCTATTCTCTCCCTGAATTTCTCCCTCGCCAGCTCGCTCAGTCTTTCGTACAGCTCCCTGTAGAACCCAGGCAGTTCATCCCTTATCTCGTACAGCTTTCCGGCCGCCCTTTCAATGTTCGCCTCAAAGGCCCTCCTCCACAGTTTGATCAGGTCATCCCTCCGCAGGTACGCCCAGCCGTTTCTGATGTACACCTCCTTCAGGCTTCCGCTCCAGAGTGGAAGAAAGTGCCTGAGCCACATCTTGTATTCAACGCGGAGCTTTCTCCTGTCCTCCTCCGCCAGCTCACTGTAGCCGAGTCTCTCGATGATGTGTCTGTCCCTTCCTGGGATCTCCTCCTCTGAAATCTCGCGGACGTGGATTGAAAGCTCTTCGAGGCCGGTTGACCGCTTCATCCTCTCCAGGTAGATGGCGAGATTCTTCTCCTTCACGAGCTCCATCTCAAATCCGTATGGCGCGAAGGCCAGGGCACCGAGGAGGGCGTAGAATGAGAGGATATCCTTCCAGTCGTCCATCTCAATTAGCCCTTTGGATGGTTCTCCCTCCCAAGAAACCCGTGAGAGTGCATCCTCTATGGTGATGTAGGTTGGAATCCTGATCAGAAACTCACCCATGTTGCCAAACTCTTTGAGGCTCTCCCTGGCCTTTTTGCCAAAGGGGTCTAACATCTGGTTTGCACCCGTAGGGGGTCTTCTCCCCCCGATAAAACCCTTTCGGGTTCCTGGGGAAAAGCTTAAATATCCATTTCTACTCATAAATGGGTAAGAGGTGAACAAAGATGATGCTAATCCTGGAGGACTACTTCAAGAACTACCCCGCAAGAAAGAAGGTTGCTGAGTTCCTCTTTGAGAACGGCCTGAGTGTTAAAAAGGGTAGAATCTACTTGAGGGATGTGGAGGTTCCAATAAGCGAGCTTGCAAGGATAATCGGCGTGAACAGGAAGATAGTCTACCATACCATCGAGTACATTGAGAAAACCTACCCGCTGAAGCTCATCTTCGAGAAGCTCAATCCGCTGCCGAGCCTCATTGATGTTGCCCCGCTGATGGGATGGGAGGTCCTTGAGATAGAACTCGATAAGGACCTATACTTGAAGGCTTTTTCCAGCGTACTGGCACTCCTCGGTCAGCATGGTGTCAGGGTAACGGAAGTCTTCAGCAGAAACCTCCTTGAGGAGCCCACTAGGCTCTATCTGGTAATAGACGGAATCCTGCCGGTTGAAGCCTTCATCAGGATAAAGGAGGTAGAGGGATTTAAGAAGCTGATACTCCACACCCCTGAGAAGGACAAAGAAAAGTACGTGTGCAACTACTGTGAGGTAAAGTACTGTCCGCGCCGGGCGCTCCTTGAGAGGATCCGCTCTAACCGGTGACCCTAAATCCCGTTATACCCTCCGGTTCTTCCCATCTTATTTCCACCCTCGTTACTCTGGCCATCGGCGGCCCCTGGTGTGCCCAGCCGATGAGGGTCTCCACCCTCTCGGGTTCCCCTTCGATAACCGCCTCGACTGTTCCGTCGGGCAGGTTTCTGACCCATCCATGGACACCTAGCTTCTTTGCCTCCCTCTGCATGCTCCACCTGAACCCCACTCCCTGAACGCGCCCGTATATCTTCAGGTGTGCCCTTATCCTTCCCTCGTCCATCGCCCATCCCAACTGTTTTCATCCCGCAAGGAATTTAAGCTTTGCCTGCTAACAATCTACGGTGAGAGCATGGAGGCGGTACTCGTTTACACGACCTTTCCCGACTGGGAGAGCGCGAAAAAAATCTCAAGGGAGGTTCTTGAGCGGAAGCTCGCGGTCTGTGCCAACATGCGCGAGCACGAGGCCATTTACTGGTGGGAGGGTGAGATAAAGGAGGAGAAAGAGGTGGGTGTTTTCTTCAAAACTGAGGTCAGCAAGTGGAAAGACCTCAGGAACGCTCTCCTTGAACTGCATCCCTACGAGACCCCTATGATATCGAGGGTAGACCTCGACAAGCTCAACCGCGAGTACTCGGAGTGGATGGCACGGGTGCTCTTCGGATGATACGGAAGGTCAAGCCCCAGATAAGGGCCGTCGGCTTCGACGACGGAACCTTCTCCTTTTCCTCCAAGCTCGGTAGAGAAAAGACAATCCTAATCGGCGTCGTTATGAAGGGTTCTCAAGAAGTGGTCGGCGTTCTCTCGCGCTGGATAACTGTCGACGGAAGAGACGCCACAGATGCTATGATAGATGCGGTTCTAAACTCCCGCTTCAAGGATCTGCGCGTCATCCTCCTGAAGGGAATAACCTACGGGGGCTTCAACGTAGTCGATGTGGAACGTTTGAACCGCGAGACGGGCCTCCCTGTTGTGGTTGTCATCAGAAAAAAGCCCAACCTTGTCGCCATGGAAAGCGCCCTACGGAAGCACTTTCCCGATGCAGAAGAGCGCATTGAACTCCTTAGGAAGGCGCCACCGCTCGCTGAACTCCTCCCTGGGAAGCTCTACATCCAGGCGGCCGGCGTCGATGAGAGAACCGCGGAGGAAATAGTCAGGGTAACCACCAAAACGGGCCTCCTTCCAGAGCCTCTCAGGCTGGCCCACATGATAGCCTCGGCTGTGATGACCGGCGAGAGCACGAGGGAGTAGGTTTATAAGCCCGCGGAAAAAGAGGGAGACGACCGATGATGGCAACAGGGTAGCTACCGAATCTTGATGTGGAAGCCGTTCCAGTCTGAGGTCTCATTCGCACGGCACTAAGAGAACCGGGAGCTTTGAGTCCCTTATCACCCTCTCCGCGGTTGAACCGAGGAGCAGGTCCTTTATGAAGCTCCTGCCCTTCTTTCCGAGCACTATAAGCGTGGAGTTCTTGGCGAGGGAAGTGCCTATTATCGCCTGACTCGCCGTTCCTACCATCACCTCGATTTCGAAGCTCTCTCCAAGGCCCTTCGCCGACTTCTCTAAGTTCTTCTTAGCCACGGCCATGTTGTGCTCGAGTTCCTCAACCCCGCCGTAGTCAACGGAGTGGAACAAAATACCTCCTTTTACAAGCTCCCTGAACTTCCTGACCGTCTGGATCAGCTTGACGGAGCACCGTGAGAAGTCCAGAGCCACGAGGGGCCTCTCAAACATCCGCTCGCAGTCGCCGGAGAACTCGAACTTTTCGCCCTTCTGGGTGTACTTCAGGAGGAGAACCGGCTTCTTCGCGGCCCTCGCGAGGTTCGATGCCGTGCTTCCAACGAACATGCGCCGCCAGATGTTCTCTCCCATGCTGGGTATCACTATAAGCTCCGCCCCCACTTCCTCAGCCGCTTCCGCTATCTCTATCGATGGGATGCCTATCCTCACGTCCGCCTTTACCCTGGTTCCCCCTCCGCACTTCTCCTCCGTCTCTCTCGCGAGCTTCTCAAGTTTCTCCCTGTAAATCCCTTCAAGCTCAAAGGCCTCGAACTCGGCCATGGTTATGTCGACGACGTTGAGCAGGTAAAGCTCCTTGATCCCAAGCTTTGCGAGCTTAGGTATGCACTCGCGAAGGGCATGGAGAGAGACCTCCGAGAAATCAGTAGGGTACAAAACTCTCTCAAACACCACGGTCACCTCAGTATTAATTTGTACGTCAATGCTTATTACAGTTGCCTATGTATTGGAAAGGATTATAACGCCCAGATCCAAGTTTGAACGGTGATCGCTGTGGTCAAGAGGGTTCACATCTTCGACTGGCATAAGGAGCACGCGAAGAAGGTCGAGGAGTTCGCAGGCTGGGAGATGCCCATCTGGTACTCGAGCATAAAGGAGGAGCACCTGGCAGTTAGAAACGGCGTCGGAATCTTCGACGTGTCCCACATGGGCGAGTTCATCTTCCGCGGTAAGGACGCTTTAGAGTTCCTCCAGTACGTCACGACGAACGACATAAGCAAGCCCCCCGCGATAAGCGGAACCTACACCCTCGTTCTCAACGAGCGCGGCGCTGTAAAGGACGAGACTTTAGTTTTCAACATGGGGAACGATACTTACATGATGGTCTGCGACAGCGATGCCTTCGAGAAGCTCGAGGCCTGGTTCAACGCGATTAAGAGGGGCATCGAGAAGTTCGGCGAGCTTGACCTTGAGATAGAGAACAAGACCTACGACATGGTCATGTTCTCAATCCAGGGCCCGAAGGCGAGGGACCTCGCCAAGGAGCTCTTCGGCATAGACATCAACGACCTCTGGTGGTTCCAGGCCAAGGAGGTCGAACTCGACGGGATAAAGATGCTCCTCTCGAGGAGCGGCTACACCGGCGAGAACGGCTGGGAAATCTACTTCGAGGACGCCAACCCGTATCATCCAGATCCGTCCAAGAGGGGCGAACCGGAGAAGGCCCTCCACGTCTGGAAGACCATCCTTGAGGCAGGGGAGCAGTACGGCATAAGGCCCGCTGGACTGGGAGCGAGGGACACGCTTCGCCTTGAGGCCGGATACACCCTCTACGGCAACGAGACCAAGGAGAAACAACTCCTCAGCACCGACATCGACGAAGTCACCCCGCTCCAGGCCAACCTCGACTTCGCACTCTTCTGGGACAAGGAGTTCATAGGAAAGGAGGCACTCCTGAAGCAGAGGGAGCGCGGACTGCCCAGCAAGATGATCCACTTCAAGATGGTCGACAAGGGCATCCCGAGGGAGGGCTACAAGGTCTACGCGAACGGCGAACTCATAGGAGAGGTCACCAGCGGAACGCTCTCGCCGCTCCTTGGAATAGGTATCGGAATAGCCTTCGTGAAGCCTGAGTACGCGAAGCCCGGCGTGGAAATCGAGGTCGAGATAAGGGGCAAGCCCAAGAAGGCTGTAACAGTAATCCCACCCTTCTACGATCCCAAGAAGTACGGAGCCTTTAGGGAGGAGTGATTCCTCCCCTTATTTCCAAATTCTATCTCCTAACCTTTCCCCCTCACCCCAAAGGCTTATAGGTAACGGGGGCGTGACCTCTTATCCTTCTCTGAAGAGCAAATCTTTTTAAGAGCTTTGGGGGTAATGCTATGTGGTGGACTAATTATGGAGTTCTCGGACTATCTGTTTGAGCTTATGGCCAAGTTACCACCACGAGTATCTCTCGATGGATACTGGCGTATCTTACAGGTAATAGACTTTGGTTTGACCGATTGTCAGGATGTATACAAGGTAAACTTGAGCAGAGAGTGGCTAGCCTTAGATAAGCTCCCAGAGAATGCCTGGAAAGTGATTATAGATGATATTCTAACGTTGCTCGTGGAAGCAAACCTCGTGAAAATTAGCAGTTGTGGTGGTTACAAGAAAACTGAAGACTTGGAGGAAATTTATAAATTGCTTAACGCCTGCATAAGAGACGCTAATTCTACCCATAGACTAGTTGCATGGGCATTGCTACGCTTTTTAAAGTCTGGAAATCGAGACGTTGAAGTGGAGGATATAATCCGGGAAATTTCCTATCCGGATGAAGTGTACGAATCCCTTCTTGAAGATGGTCCCCATACGGATAACACTTCAATGAGCAAACAATTTCTCTTACTTGGCCCTAGGGAGAGGATTGTATATGTCTCAAAAAAACTGGGTAAAAGCATAGACTCAATGGGTCCAAGCGATATTGTAACAGAGATCAGGAAGTTTGAGAAGCAAGAGATCCTAAAAATACTTGCAAGTTCTAAGTTTGATGAATTAACACCCTCTCAACTTGAATCATTAATAGTGAGGGAGTTATGGACATGCTATGGAAAGATATGGCCATTTTTTGGTATTATAATTGTGCGTGATAGATACTTTAAATTGTTCCGAGGGCAATCCTCGGCCCTTTATGTGGACGTGCCTAATGGGGTAATCAAGGCTGTTGTTAATCATCTCTCCGAACTTAGCGATACTGAAAATGACCTCGACGCCTTTTATACTCAAGCCTGTGAGTCCTTAAAGATAGCCAATGAAAGTCTGAATAAGCAGGGGATATCATGGCTGGGGTTTTCATTGAGAACAAACAAATTCATGAAAAAGCCATATGGCCTTAAAGTTTCAATTAACTGGCCGGAGTTTGTTGAGTTCATTGGCAGGTTTTCAGCCTCAGATGGGGCGATATGGAAGAAATATGAGTACATCTCAGCGTGTCGTCTCCCAGCCCTCAGAATGCTGTCCAGAAGCGTTGCTAAGGGGGATACGGATCAAAAGGATTATTTTGAAGGGATACAGAAAAAAGTCAAGAGTATATGCAGAAGTGATTTAGAGGGAATTAACGCTCAGTTGAAAGAGATTAAGAACTTGCTTGTCCAGTTGCAGAAAAAGAGCTGGCGGGTTATGGGCAAAATTAACATACCTCTCTCAGTCGCATTTTATATCCCTGAGGCCATTGCTCTTGTCGATACAATAAATGAGATAGCTAAGAAAGGTCTATTCCCAAGTGCGTACCGAGAGATTAGGAACTTCTTAGAAAACCTGAGCTGGACTTTGTTTGGTGATTATCTCGCTCTCGAATGCTATCGCAGACATAAAGATACAAACATATGCGCCGACAACTGTGCACTAACTGTATCAAAGGGGTGGTACGAGTGGGCTAGGAAGAACAAAGGCACTATAAATATTAGAGCGGCCAGGGAAAAAATAAACAAGGAGATTCATGAACCACTGAAATCGTGGTGGAACCTGCCTGGAAAAGATAGGTTCTGGAGTATCTTAATGTCGACATTGACATATCCTTCATTTGTTCTCCTTTTTGGGAAGAAGATTGAAAACGAAAACCTTCCTCAAGAGATTCCATGTTATTTAACCGATAACCAGATAACTCCGCATGCTATTAGGGACTTTGAATTACTCGGCAGAGAACTTGGAGTTTCACATCCCTTGGAATTCGGCATGAATTTGGCTGAAAAAGCTATAGCTGACAAATCGGCGTTCATCCTACCCCCATATCCAACAAACGATTTTGTTATTGCTACTGTGGAGAAGTGGTTCAATATTAAAGGCCTGAACAGGAAATATGAGGAATACAGCGCTTTTGTCCACTCCTACCCTCAGTCTTGGGTTGCCTTTCCATTTTCGTCTGTTATTGAGGTAAAGGCATT
This sequence comes from Thermococcus sp., assembly GCA_027075325.1. Classification (GTDB taxonomy): domain Archaea; phylum Methanobacteriota_B; class Thermococci; order Thermococcales; family Thermococcaceae; genus Thermococcus. Next base: position 262,019 of record JALTBN010000060.1, read on the forward strand.
TAAAAAAGAGCTTGGGGATATTAGATCAATCATCGAAATGGCTTCAAGGAAATATGCAGACCTTCTCAAAACCAAGTGATTTTTAAATCCCCGTTTCCTTCTTTTTCTATGTCCAAAAAGCACGCCGTCGGTGCGGTACTGCTCTGGTCAACGGTCGCTAGTGCCTTCAAGCTCTCGCTGCGCTACATGAGCCCCCTTCAGCTGCTCTTCTACGCTTCCCTGACCTCGCTCATCGTATTTGGCCTTCTCTACTCCCGCGAATTCTCGCCGAGGAAAGAAAACCTCCGCTCGACCTATCTCGGCCTGATAAACCCCCTCCTCTACTACACCGTCCTCTTCTCCGCCTACGACAGGCTTCCGGCACAGGAGGCTCAAGCTTTGAACTACACATGGCCGCTGATGCTCGTTTTTCTCTCAATTCCCCTCCTCGGAAAGAGGCCTGGAGTAAAGATAGTGCTGGGACTTTCAATCGGCTTCCTTGGGGCGCTGGTCGTGGCCACGAAAGGAAACGTAACCGGCTTGAACTTCTCGGACCCGATTGGTGTCACCCTCGGTCTCGGGAGCGCGGTGATATGGGCCACCTACTGGCTTCTGAACCTGAGGGACGAGAGGCCGCTCGTAGAGAAGATGTTCTGGAACTTCCTCTTCGGGTTCACTTACGTTTCGGTGGTTCTCGCACTCTCGGGCGGGCTTGCCGTTCCGCCCCTTAGGGGTCTCGTCGGAGCGGTTTACGTCGGCCTCTTCGAGATGGGGGTTACCTTCCTCCTCTGGTACAGGGCGGTTGAAAGTGACATGGCCTTTGCCTTGAACCTGGCCTACCTCGTGCCCTTCCTGAGCCTCTTCTTCATTTCCTCCGTAGTGGGTGAGAGCATAGCGCCCGCGACCGTTCTTGGGCTGGCGATGATAGTCGGGGGCATAATATTAGGGAAGGGCGGTTAAGAGGAGCAAGGAGTGAATTTTGGTTGTTCTTTTGTCTTTTTAAGCAGAGGGCTTTAATTTCCTGCCAGCGCTTGCCTTGTAAACAAACTTTGTATTCAGCCTTTAAGGAAGGCTGGCGAAAAATTGTCCTTCTCATAAAACTGGCAGAAAAATTAGTCGTGCACTATTTAAAAAGCAATTCAAGTCAGGGTTTAACACTAAATGAAGCCTTCCCAAGTAGT
>JALTBN010000061.1 GCA_027075325.1 Thermococcus sp.
GATAAGCATAGTCTATCAGGACTTCGTCCTCTTCCCCCACCTGAGCGTCTTCGAGAACATCGCCTTCGGCCTGAGGAAGGTGGAGAGGAACGAGGAGAGGATAAAGAGCGAGGTGGAGCACATAGCGAAGGAGCTACGCATCGACCACCTCCTCCACAGAAAACCGGGGACGCTCAGCGGCGGCGAACAGCAGCGCGTGGCAATAGCGAGGGCCTTAGTAGTCAGACCCAAGGTCCTCCTCATGGACGAGCCCTTCTCGGCGCTCGACTCGAAGACGAGGGAAAAGCTCCGCTCCCTCGTGAAGAAAGTTATAGAGGAGCACGGCACGACGGTTATCCACGTCACCCACGACTTCGAGGACGTCTTCGCCCTAGCGAAGCACGTGGCTGTCATGAGAAACGGGAGGCTTGTCCAGTTTGGAACACCCGAGGAGGTCTTTTCGAGGCCAAACGATGAGTTCATCGCGGACTTCGTCGGCACGAACCTGCTCAGGGGAAAGGCGGAGGGAAGGCGCGACGGCCTCACTGCAATAAGGGTGGGCAACGTGGTGCTCTACACAGTGGATGAAGCAGAGGGAGAAGTAACGCTCTCCCTGAGACCGGAGGAGGTAATCCTCGCGAGGGAACCGGGCGAGTGCTCGGCCCAGAACGTCCTGCCCGTGGAGGTCACGGGGATGGAGAGGCGCGGCCACCTTGTCTGGCTCTCACTGGCCGCGGACGGCCTATCGCTGAGGGCCGTTGTGACGCCGAACGCGGTGGAGCTTTTGAAAATCCGACCTGGGAAGAGGTTTTACGCCCTCTTCAAGGCTAGCGCGTTGAGGGTGGTAAAATGAGCCCGGAGAGGCTTTTAGAACTCTACTTCGACGAGGACTGCCCCTACTTCGATGAAACAACGGAATTGCTTGGAATCAGTGGGCGGGGCAGGATGAGCATAATCCCCCGCGAGGAAGGGATTTCAGCCTGCACCGAGGAGCTTTCGGGGTTTTTAGCGAAAAAGGGTCTCTCCATTGATTTTTTGCCGAGCGGTTCGCCTTTCGGGGCTGGAAAGGCAATCTTAACGGCCGAGGGGGATTTAAAAACCCTCTTCCGGGTCTGGCGCGTCTCCCAGACCTTCCTCTCGATAACCTGTGCAATAGCCACAGAAACCAAGAGGCTCGTCGAACTCGCGAGGAGGGCGAACCCTGACGTTATCGTCGCCACCACCAGAAAACCCCACCCGGGGATGCGCTACTTTGAGCTTAAGGCCGTCAGAACCGGCGGTGGGGAAATCCACAGGAACTCGCTGAGCGACTCTATCCTGATAACCCAGAACCACCTCCGCGTAGCCGGAAGGATTGAGGGACTGAAGGCACTCAAAAAGGTTGAGGTGGAGCCAAGAACAGTTGAGGAAGCCATCGAATACGCGAAAACCGCCGATCTTCTCCTCCTCGACCACTTCTCCCTCGACGAGCTTGAGAAACTCGTCCCGAGGCTGAGGGAGCTAAACCCAAACCTTGAGATAGCGGTTGCGGGGAACATAACGGCCGGGAACATAGCGGAGTACGCGAGAATCGCCGACGTAATCGTAACGAGCGCGCCCTACTACGCAAAGCCCCTTGACCTAACGACGAGGATAGAACGGGTATAAAATCAAACGAAAAGCCCCACCAACCGGGCTATCACCCCTGCCCAGAGCATCCCGTAGGCGAAGGCGGTGATTTCGATTATTATGGCCCTCTTCAGCCCGAACTCCTTTGCCAGCATTGCAAAGGCTATGATGCACGGGACCTGGAAGGTCGATGCAAGGCCGAAGGTGAATAGCTGTAGATTTGTCATTACCGCCGAGAAGTCCGTTGTGCCGAGGGCGTTCGCCAGCATTGCCGGGACGAGGTCCTTCTGCAGGAAGCCGTATATCAGAGGGATTATCGTCTCCGCTGGGATGTGGAGCCAGCCAACGGTCAGGAAGCTGAAGGGCTTCACTATCGGCTCAACGAGGTTGTAGTAGGCAACCACGCCGTAGAGCATTCCCCCGACGATGAGCAGGGGGATGACTATGTAGACGAAGTCGGCCATCCTGACCCAGGCTTTGACAAGCATGTTCCTTAGGAGGGGCTTCCTGTAGGGTGGCAGTTCCTCGATGAGGAAGTGCTCCTCCTGCGGTATCACCACGTTGAGGAGCTTTGCCGTGATTACGAACACGAAGAACGCCGCAACGTAGATGCCTATCGCGTAAACCGCTCCAGCGTAGTGGCCGACGACGCCGAAGATTATACCGCTCCTCGAGGAGCAGGGGACGGTCATGTAGAGTATCGCAACCTTGAGCCTGTCCCTGAAGTTTGGTAAAACGCGCGTGGCCCTTATCGCGGGAACCGTACAGCCGAAGCCGAGCATTATTGGAATAACCGACTTGCCCGGCAGGCCCAGCTTGCCCATGAGCTTATCGAGGACGACGATGAACCTCGCCAGGATCCCGCTGTCCTCAAGGAGTGCCAGGATGATGTAGAATATCCCGATGTAGGGGACGGCGACGCTTATTCCCGCGGCGAGGCCGGTCAGGGCGTTCTCAACGAGTAACTGGATGAAATAGCTCTGGTTCTGGAGCCAGGGCAGGATGGCGTTGAGGAGCGAATCGAAGTAGCCCCCGAGGAAGTCCTGAAACCAGCCGCCAATGTAAAGCAGGGCCGCAAAGATGCCGGCGAAGACCGCTAAGGTGAAGAGCATCCCGGCGAGGGTGTTGTTGATTATCAGCTCGTCCAGCCAGCTCAGACGAAAACCGGTGGTGCTTATCCTCTCCACCTGCCTCGCGAGGAGCGAAGCGTAGCCCGCCCTCGTTACCATTATGTCCCTCTCGAGGCTAGGGTGCTCCCCCCGGAATCTCGCCCTTATCTCCCCAAGCTCGGGGAAACCGAAGAGTTCAACTGCCACGGGGTCGTTTTCGAGGAGCTTAACTGCTATCCCCCTCTTCGAGAGCTTTCCATCGTAGTGGAGGACCTTCAGAACCTCAGAAATCGCCATCTCTATGTGATCATCATAGGAGAATGTGTACGAAGGTTTCTTCGCCTCCTTAAGGCGCTCCTTCAGCTCGTCGAGCTTTCCCTTAACCGGGTTTATCTTGACCACCGGAACGCCGAGGAACCTCTCAAGGAGCGGAACGTTGATGAAGATGCCCTTCTCCTCCGCCTCCTCCCAGAAGTTCAATGCCAAAACCATCGGGACGCCGAGTTCGGCCAGCTGAAGTGTCATTATAAGGCTCCTTTCGAGGGAAGTGGCATCAACAACCTGAATCACGAAGTCGTAGTCCCCCTTGAGGACTATCCTGTCCGTTACCTTCTCCTCCTCGCTCGAGGGGGAGAGACTGTAGGCGCCGGGCGTGTCGATGAAGAGGAACTCCTCGCCGTCTATAACTGCCTTTCCACTGCTCACATCGACCGTTGTGCCGGGGTAGTTGGATATCATCACCTTTGCCCCGGTGAGCGCGTTGAGCAGGCTCGACTTCCCGACGTTAGGCTGGCCCACAAGGAGAACCTTCCTCATACGCTTTCACCCCCCTGAGCTTTTCCGCAACCCTGACGTCAACCATGACAAGCCTTCCGCCGACGTCGAGGACGAAAAGGTCCTTTCCCCCCTTAACGACCCTGAACCTAGCTCCTGGGATTAGACCAACGCCCATGAGCCTCGCTATAGCTTTAGGGTTCTCGACTTCCATGCTCACCAGGATTCCCTCCTCTTTGGGCCTGAAAGACACTAAAGGGATGGCGTTTCCAGCCTTCTCGATGTAGCTCACCCTATCGCCCATGTGCTCGAAGGAGTGTGCAACCCTGTGGCCAAAAAGCCTCTCAACGGTCCTGTGGTAGTTGTAAATTATCTCGGCGGCCTTCTTCCCTTCCTCCGTGAGGACTATCTTGTTTCCCTCCCGTCTCGCGAGGTTCTTCCTCTCGAGTTCTCTCATCGCCTCCTCGACTTCCCCCTTCGTGACCTTGCTGTCCTCCATGACATCCCTGAAGCTCGGTGGCGAACCCTTTTCCCTCGCTAGGCGGAGGATGTCCTCCATGAGTATCTTCTTCCAGCCCATGCTCTCACCCGAAATTGGATTAGGTTAACCTAATTTAAACCTTTGCCCGTTTTCGTTGAAGTGTTACCCACATTTGTGGCGTAAGGTTTAAGGTTCGTGCAATAAACCACAAACTGGAATTAGGTTAGTCTAACCTAACGGGGGTGGTTCCATGCTGGTGAGGCTCGGGGTTGACTGGATCAATGAGATACTTCCTAAGGGGTTCCCGACGAACACCTCAACCTTAGTCAGCGGGCCGGGTGGCTCCGGAAAGCCCCTCATCGGCTACGCCTTCGCCTCGAGCTGGCTGAAGAACGGCGGGAACGTCGTCTTCCTCCTCACGAGCACTACCCTCGAATACCTCAGGAACACCATGAGGCTCCTCGGGACGGATCTCAATGACTACTACGGCAGGGTCTTCTTCATCGAGCTTGACCCGACGATAGATGCCATCGAGCCGGTCAGCGATACCCACGTAAGGGCAAACTTCGTCAAGCCGGATGTGTGGGACGAGGCACTTTCACTCGCCAACATCTACCTGAGCAACAGCCCAAGCGAGCTCGGGACGATGGTCGTTGGAGCGGCGCTAAACCTGCTCTTCTTCTCGCCGACCTACGGTAAAGCAATCCACGAGAAAATCAAAGGAGCATTGAGCGTTGACAAGACGAAGACCTACTTCCTGACCGTAAACACCGACGTCTTCAGGGACATGGTCGAGGAGCTTGAGAGGTCGACGGACAACCTGATGTTCAGCAGGATGGAGAAGCCGATGAGGCTCTTCCTTAGGGTTGAGAGAATTAAAGGAGCGCCTTTCGAGAGGAAGGAAATCGAGGTACCGCTCTCAAGGGAGATCCTTGAGGAGATAAGGAAGGAAGCCGAGAGGGGCAAGAAGAACCTGATTCCGGCCATAAAAAGGCTGTGAGGTGGGAGCATGAGGTTCAGTTTTGAGGACTTCGATTTCGAGCTTCCTGCTTTCACCCTACTTTCCGGCCCGATGGCGGCTGCAAAGCCCCTCTTTGCACAGAAATTCATTGCGGAGTTCCTCAGAGCGAACCCAGATTACAAGGTCTTCTACTTCGCGACAAGCTCTCCCGTGTGCGGGATTTTGAGGAATCTAAGAATATTCGGCATGGGCGACGATTTGGCGGGGAGGATAACCTTCCTCGACTATCAACCATCATGCGAGGGGATCAGAAAGGTTGACACCAACTATTACATCGGCAACTTCTCGGATTCAGAACAGCTCAGAAAGGCCCTCAATATGGCCGATGGGAAGACAATAGTCGTGGTTCCATCGTTCACGCTCCTCTTAATTGGAAGCGAGGCAAAAGATGAACTCA
>JALTBN010000062.1 GCA_027075325.1 Thermococcus sp.
CGCTTAAGTTTGCCCAGTAAGAACCGTTGATTTGCGAATCATACTTCCAGCCCAAGGTTTTGAATAGGAGTGCTCTTTCGTGTGGCTCGTACTGTTTAAGGAGCTTTAAGTCAAGATTGAGAGGAGAATAGTCCACTAAAGCCTCCACGCTTTCTACTTTTCTATCCTTTGGCCAGAAGGGTGAGGACTGGCTAATAGTGTAAAGCTTGAGCGTGTTGGTTTTCTCATCGTAAGTCGCGAACTGCCAGAGATTACTGTCGTGGTAAGCTGCAATGAGTTTTTCGCTTTTTGGAATTCCCGCTAACTTGTAAGCTCCTTCCGCTGAAGAGAGCTGGTGGTAAGTGTAGATGTTGTAAGCGAAAAATGAAAGGAGGAGAAGCAAGACTCCAACGGTTAAAGCCTTCCTCATCCCCAGACCACCTCCATGTAGTAGCCAACGCCAGTGTACGGGCCTGTTTTGGGTTTAAACCATTTATCTATTGTCAGAGACGTAGATATTACAATTCTCTGACGGCGTGGGGGTGTCTTAGGATTATTGAACTTATTAACAATCCAACTAGGGGTGTCATGGTCTGTGAGGAACGAATAAACGGCCTCCCAAGCGGAGCAGTGCCAAATTGAGTAATCTGTCTGTGGGTTTTTCGTAATATTTCCCCATTGGTCTGTTAGGTGTTCTTCCCAGTTGTCTCCGAATCTTTCTATTAGCTTGGCTTTGAACCTCTCGTAATCAGCGGGCCAGCTCAATTCACTGTACTCGTAAGTCATGTCCATGATGGAGTGCGGTGGGACTCTATTATCATAGAACCAGCCTGCAGTCGTGCGGGAGTACGCTATGCCGCCGAGCAGGTAGGTTGGAATTACCCCCTCAAAAATCGAGTCCGGAACATAATAAATCCTCTCATGCCAGTCCATATACTCATCCCCAAGCCAGAAAACATAATGCCCGAGCTCGTGGGCTATGGCTCGTCCGTAGTCAGCGGAACCAAAGTCCACACTGTCCAAGTTGAGATAATAACAGATCATGTTCCCTATTGGGCCTGGGCGGTAGGGATAAAGGAGGTAGTTCAACATCACGCATAGTTGCGTGTTAGTGTTGTGGAATAGTTTGCCAGCGTCCTTAAGCGGCGACTTAAAGGATTTAGGCATGGTTATATGCCCTCCAGTCCAGTAACCTCCAATGGGATCGGTGTACGGACAGCTGTAGGGGTCTATGCCGAGTTTATTAAGCACCCATTCGATTTTTTCAGCAATCCCTTTGGTGACATCGTTTCCCTCTTTCAGCTTCCTCAGCACGCTTTCAAGTCCAACAATGCAAGAAGTTTTCCGAATAACCAAATCAGCCTTTTCCCAGTTTCTCTTGTTGTCCCAGATTCTTACCTTTGTTATCATCGCGTACCCGTCCGTGTAGTCGTAAACGAAGTCGCTCGCCTTCCTGATGCTGTAAGCTAAGTTCTTCCTGTCCTCATCGCTCATCTTCCACTCGACGGAAACGTTCAGCTGGATTCCTAAGATGTCCCTCTCTGCAGGATCCTTCCCGATGAGCTGTTCAACAGCGTTTGGAACCCCATCGCCGT
>JALTBN010000063.1 GCA_027075325.1 Thermococcus sp.
TTGGAGTTCCAACAAGTCCTGGAATCCCTGAAGACTTTGCAAAACACACGATCACAGTTCCGTTCAACGACATTGATGCCCTCAAAAAAGTGATTGACGAAGTTGGAGACGACGTTGCCGCCGTTATCATGGAGCCCGTTATGGCAAACGCCGGCCTAATCATCCCTGAGCCTGGATTCCTTGAAAAAGTTAGGGAGTTAACGGAAGAAAAGGGGATTGTTCTCATATTTGACGAAGTTATTACAGGCTTCAGGCTTTCTCTGGGAGGAGCTCAGGAATACTTCGGGATAAACCCGGACCTCTCATGCTTTGGAAAGATTATCGGCGGAGGCCTTCCCGTTGGAGCCTTTGGCGGAAAGGCTGAAATTATGGACTACTTAGCCCCTGAAGGTCCTGTTTACCAGGCGGGAACTCTCTCTGGAAATCCGCTTGCAATGGTTGCAGGGATAAGGACGCTGAGGGAGCTCCAAAAGCCAGGCGTTTATGATGAACTAAGGAGGAAGACAGAGAAGCTTTCAGAAGGCTTAAAGGAGGCTGCAAAGTCTGCCGGAATTTACGATAAACTCTGCTTCAAGCAGATAGAGAGCATCTCAATCGTCTACTTCACTCCTGTTGACGTTAAGAACTACAAAGACGCCCTTACTTCAAACACTGAAGCCTATGCAAAGTTCTTCAGGAAGATGCTTGAGCAGGGAGTTTACCTGGCGCCATCCCAGTTTGAGGTTGCCTTCATGTCAACAGCCCACACAGACGAGGACATTGAAAAGACAGTAAAAGCAGCAGAGGTTGCATTTAAAGAAGTTGCGGATATGTTGAAATGATGAATTGGCGAAAGGCCTTTTCAGAAGTGGGAAAGCAGTTCCTGAACATTGCAGTCGCCGGTTTGGTTTTTGCCTTCATTCAACCTTTCGTGCATGAGGAACTTAAATTTAACATGACCTTATTTTCAGCCGTCTGGTACATAACATTCACAGTGGTTGGTTTCCTGTTAATCGCTTTAGGAGAAGTACAAAATGGCAGAAAGCCTTAAGTACTATTGGGTTTTGTTCGGGATAGTCTCACTTTTTGCAGTTCTAATGGTTGTCGTTGCAGTAGCCCTTAGTAAAAAAGAGAGACATGGGAAAGCTTAAAGACTACATAGAGAAAACTTCCTACATGATGGTGGGGGTTCAGTTTGCCCTCGCCATCTTCATTGGCTTTGCAATAGGCTACTGGTTAGATAAGAAGTTTGATACGTTTCCTTGGCTTACCATTATCTGGTTCTTTATAGGTCTGGCTGCTGGTTTTAAAAACGTTTACAGGGAGCTGAAGAAGATATCCCGATGAGAGAGTTTGAGAACTTTATCAGAACGTTTATTTTTATAGAGTTCTTTTGCTTCCTTACAGGTTTAATTACATCTTTAGTTCTGAAAGGCTTTTCTTCCTTTACTTCTTCTTATCTCATCGGTTATACAGTTATGGCTTTTGACTACTACCTGCTGGTTAAATTTTCCAGGCAGCTTCCACAGCAGGTTTTTGCCGGTTACTTTCCAAAGCCCGGCTTCTTCTGGCGCTACCTTTCT
>JALTBN010000064.1 GCA_027075325.1 Thermococcus sp.
CGAAGATAACGGGTCTGTTTACAGTTTTGACCCATCGGATGGCTTCGGAATAGACGATCCCAGCGAACATCAGGGTTTTATTCAGCATGATGCCTACGACGACTACGATGGGGACGGCGTTTCGAACACTGCGGAGCTCTTCATAGGCAAGGATCCTGCAAAGCCCGACGTTCTCGGGATAAAGCTCAGCGTTGCAGTTGGTTGGGATGCCAACCAGACTTACCTTACCCAGCTCGTCAAAGGCTTCCAGAGGGCAAGCCAGGTGGTTTACGATTATACGGACGGCTACGCGATGATAGCCGAGGTCAACATAACGAATAACGCTCCGGAGGGAAGCGAAGAGTGGAGGGAGTCGATGATACGGATTTATCCCGGTACCAACGGATCAGTAACAGCTCCCATAGGGTGGTACTGGGGATGGATTAATAGAGACCCTAACAGATTTTCAGAGTATGTGAAGCTCTTTGAAACTTTTAACGGGCAGTACCCGGATGGAAAATTATATTACCGCCCCATTGCACATGAGCTGGGACATTTCGTATTTGCAGTTGCTGATGAATATTACACAAGATTTCTCTATCACAAAAGCTTAGGGAAGACAGTTCTATATTATGGCAATATCACAGCTGAACTCTCCAAGCGCGGTATTACCTTCAGAGTGCTACCCACCATAATGGAGTCCTCACATGAATTTACTGAATTCAGCACTCCCGATGAATACGAATGGTTTAACGCTCAACTGTACAATCTACAGAACACTCTCATAAACATATACAGAGTCTATGGATGGTATGTTGATTCATGGGAAGACTTCACAACCAGCCAGTGGGGAGACTTTGTGTACAGTATTAACGGAGACAAAAGCGTCAGCCCGATGTCTGCATGGAAAACAGTATTTGCACTCCTTTCAAGAAATCAGACCTTAGTAATAGAGTCATCGAATGGATGGGCAGCATACGTAGGACATCCAATGAATGCAGGCTTGATATTGGATCTTGACTTTGACAACAAGGAAGACAGCGATTTCCCTCAGAGCTACATGCCAAAGACCGGCCCGTACACGGGAGTTGGTTATTACCTTATGGTGGGGGTGAGTTAAAGTGGAGAAGTATTGGACTTTGGCTTTGCTCTTCCTTTTTCTCCTCCCGCTCGTTTCCGCCGGAAAAGTCAATCTCTTCAACTACCTGCCGGCTAACGAAAGGGTAAAACTAGTGACCTTCGAATGTCACTCAAACTGCACGCCAGAAAAGTGGTTCATGGTTAATAACCTGACCATAATTAAAACTTACAACGGGACTCATGACCTTAAAGTGATGATAACTGGAAACAAGAGCAGGAGAGAATTCATTCCGGCAAAAAACTTACCCTCTTTCACGATCAGTGACATTAACTGGAGCTCAGTGAACGAGACCATCAAGAACATAACTTCATACAAATTCTTAGGCTCAACACTTCCAAAACATTACAGTCGAATGAGGGGAAAGATCACAAGGAATGGACTTAAGATGGAGTTTCACTGTGATGAGTGTTTACTTAGTGAATGTCCATTATTCTTAGACATAACCTGTGAGGATAATTGCAAAGTCGAGCCCAAAACATTCGCCGACTGCGGAATGGACATGAAGTACACTGAAACGGGCAGTACAACATCAAAAACCACAACTGCCTCATCGGGCACAAAGACAACTACCTCATCCACCAAGGAGAGAAAACTCTGTGGGCCGGCCTTGATAGTTGGTTTGGCTCTTGTCCCATTACTCGTGAGGAGAAGGAGGGGATAGGTTGGCGAAAACACCCCTAAGAAGCTCTCCACTGAATACACAGCCAAAACCAGCCCATACACCGGTGTGGGTTACTATCTCATAGTGCATGAAGGGTGATAACAACGCCAAAGAGATTCTTGATTCGATATTTGCTACTCCTCAGCATCGTGGCGTTAATACTGACATTTTTTATAACTTCGTCTCAAGATAGCAGAGCCCCACCCCAGGATAACAGAATCCCAAGTATTCCACAAGAACTATCCCCGTATGATGCCTACCTTCAACTGGCAAAACCCTATGTAGAGAACTGGAGCATTGATGCCGTTTTAATCGAAACGGAATTCATAGAGCCCCCTGTGGGAGAATGGGGCCCTACTGATGGACAACTCTACAAGCCACCATTAGAGATAATCCCAGAATCCAAATTCAACAACGGCCGCTCACATCTTCATCTGTTTACTTTCTACGCCCCATCCAAAAAGAAGCTTCTGTTATTGACCGTCTATGCCTCGAACAAGACCAAAAAATGGGAAGTATTGAAAATATCCAAGAGGACCACCATAAATTATTCGCCATTCAAAATTCCCCCAGAGAAGCTCCAGGGAGTTCCCAACACAACCCATGCTATCCTGTTTCAGGGAGAATGGAATGAAGTTGCCGACATCAGCTTTCCAGAACTATGGGGAAACCTTACAGTTGTGGAGGCAGTGGTTTGGAATACGAAGTACACTTCCGTTGATGAGGGGGTCCTGATTCCGATAAGAGCGGTTTTGTATAGACTTCCCAACGGCACGATTATAGTCAGCTATCCAAAAGGTGCAGTATTATCAGCCAGGGCAAGTATTCCTCCCAGATTAACAGCATTCAACCTCAACGGTAGCGTTATTGCCACGTTCGAGGAGATAAGAGATGGATGGCACCGCAGTGGAATAGAAAAATACGTGATAACCTCAGAGACGATTAAGGGTTTCAGGCTCACAAGACTAAGCGAGCCGGGACTCAATATCGTGGAATGTAATGTTAAGATAGGCAACCTATCAACAGCCCGATGCCGTGGGATTCAGGGATAAGTCAGTGGAGGTGAACCCATGAAGCGGATCGTTATTGTTCTATTGCTCCTCCTTTTTTCAGCTCTCGTTGGTGGATATTACCTGACAAAGAGCCTCGAAAGGAGTGAACTACAACCTAAACCACTGTATCCAACTGAAATTTACGCATCAAAGGTTAAACCTTTGGTACAGAACTGGGCCAGCGATGCCGAGCTTATCCTTGCCTACGGTTCCGAATACTGCCAGCAAATCCTATGTGACCTTCACCCAATGCCTTCACCCTGCATTTGCAACGATTCAGCCTCTGGTGATGGAAAAGCACCGCAATGGACGTTCGTGTTCTACTCAAAGCAAAAAAGAGAGCTTATGAAAGTGGACGCGTACATCGTGCAGAAAGACAAGAAAATAAAATGGCACGTTGTTTCCAAAACATACCGGACTCCTCTCGACTACTCCAACCTTAGCATGAGCCTTTCCAATCCTCCCGAAAACCACGCCATCAGGCCGAGAACATACATGCTCTTCAGAAACCAGTGGAAATCCAGCATCGGATCCCTTAACATCACATCGACTAATTCCACAGAGTTCAAACGACTGATTCTGGCAGAATCCAAGAGCCCTGCAGTATACAGAGGGGTTTTAATACTTCCTGATGGGAAAATTGGGGATTTGCGGTCTCCAAGCGTAATCATTAGAACTCAGCTCAACAAGACACACGACGTTCTTACTGCGGTCTACCCCGGGACAGTGTTAAAGGCATACATTCCACGGCTCCCGTATAAGCTGACGTCGCTGGAAAACTACTCCCGGAGTATTTCAACGATAATCAAGAGACTGACCTCTTCAGAGTTTTCGGAGCTTAAGTTAATTCCCGGACAGCCGTACGCGTACTATGAACTGGCAAACGGCACTATAAAAATAGAAACCCTTGACTGCGAGTTTGAAGTGGAGGGTACGGAAGTGAAGGGAGCGTGCAGGACAAGATGACTGGTGAACCTGAACTCCAGAGGGGGGCTTGGAAAATACAGATGTGCCCAAAACCGGCCCGCACAGTGGTGTTGGTTATTACCTTATGGTGGGGGTGAATGGATGAAGCGATTCTTTATCTTACTCGTTGTATTTTTGATTTCTTTTCAGCAGGCTGAAGCATTCAATGCCCTAGAAAAGCTCGACCAAAACCAAACATACCTCTGCATCTGCATTAACGGTGACGCAGCCCTAAGAAACTGGACCCCACCGTGGAATCCCTTCAACGACTCTTCCATCCAGAAAGTCTACGTTATAATGCCCTACAACGAGACACACGTTTGGACAATCTCGTACTCTCCAAGCGGAGCAAAGACCGAAAAACCAGACCAGTACTACTCAAACACTCCCAGGATACCCTTCAATCTCTCGGACTGGAATCTCTCAAAGGTTCTCAAGGAGTACCAGTGGGGCGTTGTGAATTATCTGCCTAACATCAGCGGGAAATTCTCAGCTGGAGAATGGGAGAAAGGACACTGGAACAGTACCATAGAAAAATGGAACATGATAATCACGTCAAACCACCTGCAGATTACGCTACACACCTTCACCTGCGGGGGTTCAGGAGAATGCGACGAATACATCACCTTCGAATGCTGGAGGAATGGGACTAACGTGACTTGCAAGTGGGGGAAGCCAGTATTCAAAACCTCCCCGGGACCTCCAGTAAACGGTAAAATCCCCGGAAAGGAAACAAGAACAACCAGTACAAGCACTGAAGCCAAGACTACGCCAACAACACCAAGAACTACGAGCACACCGTCAAGCACTCAGGGCACTACCTCTACCGAGGAGAGAAAACTCTGCGGGCCGGCCTTGATAGTTGGGCTGGTTCTAATCCCAGCACTTGCAAAGAGAAAGTAACCAAATCGGGCCTTGCTTCTTTTGTTTTCCCACCTGTGTAACTCCAAGCCATGGAACTGAAGGGTTTAAATTCGCATTCAAAACCCTTAAAACCCCACCTCATCTACTACATCGGGTGGGAGAATGTACACGGAGGAGAAACTCCTTGAGGAAATAAGGGAGCTGATGGGCGACGAGGAGCTCTACAGAATGTACGAGAGGGCCTTCCGCGAGTACCACTACTACTTCGACACCACCAACTACATAGTCCTCAACGTCTACGGCTTCAACGACCACGGGCCGGTTCACGTCCTGCTGACGACAAGGCGCGCCCTTGAGCTCCTCAGGATCATCAAGAAGTTCGGCATCCAGACGACGGCAGAGAAGCTCGGCAAGCCCCTCCGCTGGAGCAAGTTTATAGTGGCCTTTGGCGCGCTCTTCCACGACATCGGCAACATGATACACAGAACACCGCACTACCAGTTCAGCGTCTTCCTTGCGGAGCCGATAATTGAGAAGCTCGTGAACGAGTTTGAGGAGCGCGACCCCCTCCTTCTCAAGGCCCTCACCTTAAACGCCATCTACACCCACGATGAACACG
>JALTBN010000065.1 GCA_027075325.1 Thermococcus sp.
TGATTGCTTATCTATCGGCTAATTCAGGTAAGAGGAAAATAAACAATATAGAAGGATTTTTAAGGTCTTTGAGTTCTAAAGAATTAAAATCTTACTTGAAGGAAGCTAAGGAATACTTTGAAAACTTAGTTAAGAGTAGAAATTCAGAACAATTAATGCAGGAATTAAATTCTTGGATAGAAAACAATATACCAAAGGGAGTAAGGAAAGCAGTATTTAAAGAAGGGAATATAGTTAATGCGGAGGAAAGCTTGGATAAGATTATCTTTTACTGTAGAAGTTTAAGTTTAGCTGAATTCTGTAATAAAGAATATTCAAATCAGCTAACAGAATACTTTGGAAAGGAAGTTGAGTTTAAACCAATTTAAGGTTTTTAAATGATAATCACTATTGCACACCAAAAGGGAGGAGTAGGGAAGTCAACCATAGCCGTTAACCTTGCCGTAGAGATGGAGCTCCCCATTATTGACCTGGATAGCCAAAACTCCTGTTATTTGTTTTCACGGATAAGAGAAAAGAATCACGGAAAACCGTTAGAAGTATATACTCCAGGGAACCTTTCAGAATTAAAGGAATTTCTCAGGACCAGAAAAGGAGAGGAGCTACTTATTGACAGTGGAGGTTATGATAACGACTTAAACAGATATGCTTTAGTAGTTTCGGATTTAGTAATAACTCCTGTAAGCCCAAGTCAAATAGAAGTTTTCGGCTTAGAGAAATTCTTAAAAATTCTTAGGAAGGCTAAACAGTACAATCCAAAACTTGAAGCCTATGTGTTAATAAACAACGCAGACAGTAGAAGTTTATCTGAGATAAGAGACCTTGAAAGATTTATAGAGGGAGAGGACCTATTTCAGCTTCTTAACTCAAAACTGTTTAGGAGAGTTGACTTTAGAAGAGCTTATCAGAACGGTCTTTCAGTTTGCGAATACAAACCTAACTCTAAAGCCTGTAGGGAACTGAGAGCTCTAATCAAGGAAATTAAATTGCATATGTAATGCCTGTTGTTGATGTGTAAAATATATGTAAAAGTTAGTTAACCATAAATATTCCTTGTGTTATGTATGTTATTAGTGTGTAAAGTATATGTAAAACTTAGGCAATGCTAAAAGAAGAACTAGAGAAGAATCAGGAATTTCAGAAGTTGTAATGTGTAAAATACATATAACTAACACCTAAAGTGAATGTAGAGGAAAGAAATGGGATTTAAGAAAGCAGAGGAGTTTATCCAAGAGGCAGACCTTAAAAAGAATCCACCAAAGGAGAAGAAAAGGAGGAAATCCTATTTAGCTGTTTACCTAACAGACGAGGAAAAAGAGAAAGTAAATCAATATGCTCAGGAGCAAGGAGTTTCAGCTTCTACTCTTATTAGATTGTTGTTAAAGGAAAAGGGAATTCTTTAAGGGGGATAAATGTCAAATAAGATAGTAGAAAAGGAGATAGACTTCTATATAGAAATTCTCAAACTTTTAGTGTTTTTATTAATAGCAACAGCAGGTGGTACAGTAGGATTGCTTTATAAACTTCAGATTCCGATAACATTACCAA
>JALTBN010000066.1 GCA_027075325.1 Thermococcus sp.
GCTATGAGATAGAACCATTCACAGGGAAGTTCGAGTACCGGCAAAACCCGGCTAGCGTTGATGAAGTTGTCGACGCCGTTCTGCGCCTCGATACCGGCGATATACACTCGATAAGCTACACCGGCGGCGAGCCTACTCTGCAGACAAAGCCGCTGAAGGCCCTGATGGAACGCATGAAGGAGCTCGGCTTCGACAACTTCCTCGAAACCCACGGCGGCCTTCCTGAACTTATTAAGGAGGTCGCACACCTCACAGACTACGCGAGCGTTGACATAAAGGACGAGACGGCGAAGGCAACGGGGGACTGGAAGGGCCTCATCCTCAAAGAAGTTGAGAGCATAAGGATTCTGAAGGAAGCCGGCGCAAAGGCCTACGCCAAGCTCGTTGTCACCTCCGGGACAAAGGCTGAAAACGTCCGCTGGTACGCGGAATTGCTGAAAGGACTGGCCTCTCTCGTTATTCAGCCAAGAGAGCCGATTGAGATACCACAAACGAGACTGATGGAGCTCTACCACGAAGCCGCCGAGATAATGGGCAGAAAGAACGTTGGCCTGAGCTTTCAGGTTCATAAATACTTGAACGTTCTGTGAGGTGGTGGCATGCTCTACCTTGAGATACTCGGAAACCTCCCTGAGATGGCCAGGGACGAGGTCAAGGCCATGCTGGAGCTGGCCGGCGGAGAGATAGTCGGCCAGGACTACCTGTTTCTTAAGCTCGATGCCAACGGGGAAGCTTTCCCATACCTCGACAGGCTTGGCCTTGCCCACGAGTACGGCGAGCTTATCATTGAGGCAGATTCGGTTGGGGAACTGCTCGAGAAGGCGAGAGAAGTCGAGTGGCCCATTGAGGGAACCTTCAAGGTGGAGACCGAGACGATGGCCAACTGCGGGCACGATATTCTTGATCTGCCGCGGAAGCTCGGAGCAGTTATACACGCGCAGGGTTTCAGGGTAAATCTATCAAAGCCCGACACGCTGGTTAGAGTTTACTGCGGCGAGAGGCTTTACGCCGGGATAAGGCTGAAGTTCTTCGACCCCAAGGACTTTGAAAAGAGAAAAGCCCACCACAGACCGTTTTTCAGGCCTATCTCGCTTCACCCGCGCTTTTCTCGCGCGCTGGTGAACCTTACGAAGGCGAGGAGGGAAATCCTCGACCCCTTTATGGGGGCCGGTGGAATACTGATGGAGGCAGGTTTGCTCGGCTTGAAAGTCTACGGCGTCGACATAAAGCCGGAGATGGTTGAAGGAGCGGGGATGAACCTCCGACACTACGGTATAGAAAACTACAAGCTGAAGCTGGGCGACGCGACAAGGCTGGATGAGCTTTTCCCGGATAAGAAGTTCGAGGCGATAGCGACCGATCCTCCTTACGGCACTTCGGCGACCCTCGCGGGCAGAAAGAGGGACGAGCTTTACAGAAAGGCCCTCAGGAGCATGTACAACGTGCTCAAAGGGGGAGGAAGGCTGGCGATAGCGTTTCCAGCCGACTTCGATGGTAGAACTGAGGGCGAGAAGGCCGGCTTCAGGCTCGTGGGCAGGTACTA
>JALTBN010000067.1 GCA_027075325.1 Thermococcus sp.
TCACGGCAAGAAGCCTCACGGCGTTAAGACTAAACCTCTTCTCAACATCACTCAAGTAGTTCTTCCCAAGAACCTTCATCTTCTCCTCCCTAACCCTCGCCTTCTCGTTACGGTATAGGATGAAGGCTTTGGCCGTCTTGAAGAAATCATAGTGCATTAAAGTTATCTCTATGATATTCTGAATCTCCTCGACACCAATAGTGTTGCTTCCCTTGTCCTTGATATACCTATCAATCCTCTCAAGGACACCACTCACGACCTTGTTCAAGTTCTCCTCGCTGAACTCTCCAGCCTCAAGCATAGCCCTCTTAACAGCGTTTTCAATCCTTCCGACGTTGAACTTAACGTATGAACCGTTCCTCTTACGAACCTTTACATCGCCAAAGTCACCTATGACCCCTTGCATTGTGAGAACACCATTATCATCTTGATAAACGTTCCACTTAAGACAAGTTTGACGAGTAGTCGAGGCTAAGAACAATCTTATTTAAGCTAAAAAATAACAATATAAAGCTGGTATTGATAAATGAGAACTGAAAAACTTGTTATTATGGATTTTGACGGGACTGTAACGACTTTCAACCCATACTTCAAGTCGCTCTTAGAGTTAAAAAAGAACTACGATTGTATGAGTGGGTTTGACGTTCAGAAATTCTGGTATAGTGTTTCCACACGGAAAGGGTCGCTAAAAGAACAATTAATCAGAGCGTTTGAAAGAGAGATAGAGAACTACACCGGTGAAAAAGAGTGCCCGACCCCGGAGACAATGTATAACATTTTCTCAAACAAACTCGAAAAGAGTATGAGAAAAGTTAGGGCGAGAAAAGGCTTCTGGAAAGCCTACAATGAACTAAATGATGACGAGTGGCGAGTCATATTCGTGTCCAACTCATCAGAGCTACTGGTAAGGAAAGTCTTTGAAAAACTTGGTATAAACTTCAACGGGAACGTTTATACGCCGGACAAAAACAAGTTTAACCTCAGCGGTATGGACGCACTGAAACCCTCCGGGAAACTTTTCAACGCAATATATGAGCACTATGGAAGGCCGGCAAACGTGGTTGTCGTCGGCGACGAACCCGTCTTAGATGGGTTATTTGGGCAGAACCCGGTCGAACTCAGCGACTTGAACGTTATCGTAAAGAGCGGGAACTTGTCTTGGAGAAGAGCACTCGGAGAAAACATAAAGAAGTATAACGGTATTTTCGACGACGAGTTTTTGGTTACTGCGAAGGACACCCTAAACTTGCTCAAGAAGAACGGTAAAATCATTTACGGCGTCTCACTTAGCAAAACACCAAAAATCATTGACCGACACCTTGACTGACAACGCTATCACGTCCATAAGCACTATTTTTGAATTTTGAGCTTTTGTATTGCTTTTTTCAAATTTTTAAGTCCAATTAGCCATCTGGAAGTCTTTAGTAACAAAAAGTTACTATCAGACAAAAAGTTATAATCATTAGGTAAAACTATAACGAAATATTTTAGAAAATTGAAAAGAATGGAGTGGTAACCTCCTAACAGTCTATAAC
>JALTBN010000068.1 GCA_027075325.1 Thermococcus sp.
AAACAGCCTGAAAAGGTTTTAAAGCTCCTTGAGAAGTTTGAGGAGATAGCCGGAAAGGACTTTCAGCTCTTTATGACCGGAAGCGGTGGTGGAGATATAGCAAGGGCTTTAGGTGTGAAGTTCGTTCAGGAAGTTAACGCCGTAAGCCTTGCCGTTGAGACCCTCCACCCTGAAGTCAACTCGGTTGTTGAGCTGGGCGGACAGGACGCAAAGATGATCTTCTGGGTGGACGCCGGCGGTGTAAGGAGAAAAATAACAACAATGAACGACAAGTGCGCCGGCGGAACGGGAGCAACGATAGACAGGATAGTCTCAAAGCTCAAACTCCCTTTAGACGTTGCAACGACGATCCACTTTGACCCTTCCAAAGTCCACCCGGTTGCAGCAAAGTGCGGGGTTTTTGCAGAAACAGACATAAACAGCCTCCAGAAGGCCGGAGTCCCAGCAGACGAGCTCCTCATTTCGCTCTTCAACGCAATAGTCGTTCAGAATCTTGCAGTTCTAACGAGGGGACACACTTTAAGGCCTGTCGTTCTACTACTTGGTGGGCCGAATACCTACTTTCCTGCCCTTGTTGAGGCCTGGAGGTATCACCTTGAAAAGCTCTGGAAAGAGAAGGGAATTGAGTATAACGAGAACTCACTCTTACTTCCTGATAACTCCCACCTCTACGCAGCTCTCGGTTCTGCCCTCTTTTCTCAGTTTGAAGAGAGCCCTTACAGGGGAGCCGAAGGCCTTAAAGAGTTCAGGAAAACCCTTATTCACCTAAAGGCAAAAACGGGAGAGAGGGGACTCTTAAAGCCGGGGGAGAGTTTAGAGGAGTTCAGAGAGAGATACGGGGTTAAACCGTTTAAACCGAAAGAGTTTAAGAGGGGAGAAAAGGTCAGGGCTTTCTTGGGAATAGACGGAGGTTCAACGTCAACGAAGGCTGTTCTGATTGATGAGAAGGGGGAGCTCCTTGCAACTGCCTACACACTCTCAAAAGGAAATCCCTTGGAGGATACGAAGGAGGTTGTAAGGAGGCTGAAGGAGCAGGTTGAGAGGAACGGGGCGGAACTCCAGATACTCTCAGTTGGAACAACAGGCTACGCTAAAGAGATGCTAAAAGAAACCATCGGGGCAGATGTTGCGGTTGTTGAGACAGTTGCCCACACGATCTCTGCAAAGTACTTCTTCAAAGACATAGACGTTATCGTTGACGTTGGCGGCCAGGATATAAAGGTAATGATGCTCAAAAACGGAGAAGTTAAAGACTTCAAGCTAAATACACAGTGTTCTGCCGGAAACGGCTACTTCCTCCAGTCAACGGCAGAGAAGTTCGGGTACAGGGTTGAGGAGTTTGCAGACGTTGCCTTTAAGGCAGAATACGCTCCAAGGTTCAACTTCGGCTGTGCCGTCTTCTTAGAGCAGGACATCGTTAACTTCCAGAGACTCGGCTGGGAGCCCCACGAGATAATGGCGGGGCTTGCCAAAGTTCTTCCCAAGAACGTCTGGCTCTACGTCGTTAAGGAGCCAAACCTGAGGAAACT
>JALTBN010000069.1 GCA_027075325.1 Thermococcus sp.
GGGCGAAGAAGTATAAGCTGGCGTACAACTTTCAACCCCATTTTGGTCTGATTTTATCCGCTGGCGGAATTTACGAGCTGGCGAGCGAGAGCGAATCTTTCAATCCCATTTTGGTCTGATTTTATCTTCGGCGAAGGTTCGACGAGGGTTCGGAGTATGTACCCCTTTCAATCCCATTTTGGTCTGATTTTATCTCTAATTTTATTAGGTGATAGCATGAACGTTAAGAGCGCTTTCAATCCCACTATGGTCTGATTTTATCTATCTCAGACGAAGAGCTGAGAGCAAGGCTTCTTGAGCTCTTTCAATCC
Source organism: Thermococcus sp. (assembly GCA_027075325.1). Classification (GTDB taxonomy): domain Archaea; phylum Methanobacteriota_B; class Thermococci; order Thermococcales; family Thermococcaceae; genus Thermococcus. The sequence continues at coordinate 312 of JALTBN010000069.1, forward strand.
CACTATGGTCTGATTTTATCTAGTGGTATGTACTAATAAGGAAGAAGCACATAAAATACTTTCAATCCCACTATGGTCTGATTTTATCTAGTGGTATGTACTAATAAGGAAGAAGCACATAAAATACTTTCAATCCCACTATGGTCTGATTTTATCATGCTATTACCTCACAGCAATACGGGGAATTCCAGAAGCTTTCAATCCCACTATGGTCTGATTTTATCTTTTCGAGCATATACCCATCGTCCGCTGTCGTTTTTGCTTTCAATCCCACTATGGTCTGATTTTATCTTATCTCAACGCCCAGATATGGTTCATCCTGTGCTCCCCATGGTGAGCACTTTCAATCCCACTATGGTCTGATTTTATCTGTTATTAAGGTAAAGAGAAAAGGGGGTGGGAAAAACTTTCAATCCCACTATGGTCTGATTTTATCGATGATTAGTGCAGGAGAGAACAAGTACATTAACTACATCTTTCAATCCCACTATGGTCTGATTTTATCTATAGTGTACTGACTCTGCGTTATCGTGATTGTTGCCTTTCAATCCCACTATGGTCTGATTTTATCTGCTAAAATTGCTGTTCTGTCTTGCTCTTCCAACCTATCTTTCAATCCCACTATGGTCTGATTTTATCAAAAACTTATATAACTTCTCTCCCAATATATAATGGCTTTCAATCCCACTATGGTCTGATTTTATCGAAATACTCTTTTCGTTAATGGAACGCATAGTTTCGCCCTTTCAATCCCACTATGGTCTGATTTTATCGGGTATGAAGTGTACAATACAACATTAACTACTTCAGACTTTCAATCCCACTATGGTCTGATTTTATCAGTACCGAGAAGATTTCCTGAATCGTCGTATAGATATGCTTTCAATCCCACTATGGTCTGATTTTATCAGTGGAGAATGAGGTTAGTAAAGTTGTGCTGCCCGACTTTCAATCCCACTATGGTCTGATTTTATCTTCGGCGAAGGTTCGACGAGGGTTCGGAGTATGTACCCCTTTCAATCCCATTTTGGTCTGATTTTATCTCTAATTTTATTAGGTGATAGCATGAACGTTAAGAGCGCTTTCAATCCCACTATGGTCTGATTTTATCTATCTCAGACGAAGAGCTGAGAGCAAGGCTTCTTGAGCTCTTTCAATCCCACTATGGTCTGATTTTATCTAGTGGTATGTACTAATAAGGAAGAAGCACATAAAATACTTTCAATCCCACTATGGTCTGATTTTATCAAGTTCCTTTTTCTCATTTTACTCCCTCCCGAACACACTTTCAATCCCACTATGGTCTGATTTTATCGCAAACGTTAACGTAGCGTTAACTGCCGGAAAACTTTCAATCCCACTATGGTCTGATTTTATCACTTTTCGAATAAATACGTCACTATCTTTGTCTTTGTACTTTCAATCCCACTATGGTCTGATTTTATCGTGTACACTATTACAATGAGTGGCTTCACGTAAAAGCACTTTCAATCCCACTATGGTCTGATTTTATCGAAGTACTCCCCGCAAAAAGGACAACGTCCAAGACAATCTTTCAATCCCACTATGGTCTGATTTTATCATACATGTTGTTGCATACAAAAAAAAAGGAGGTGGTGACTTTCAATCCCACTATGGTCTGATTTTATCCGACGGGAATTTATGAGTTCTGGAAAACAGTTTATGAACTTTCAATCCCACTATGGTCTGATTTTATCAGTTGTTCGTAATCTCGAATCCGGTTTGAGTGTAAGCCTTTCAATCCCACTATGGTCTGATTTTATCGGAACTACGCACCAAGCTCTACACTCGCAGAATGGGTCCTTTCAATCCCACTATGGTCTGATTTTATCTTACGCCCCAACAAGGGAAGCACTTGACTTGTTAGCTGCTTTCAATCCCACTATGGTCTGATTTTATCTAAAGCAACAAGAGACTTATTCGGGAGGTAAAGAAGACTTTCAATCCCACTATGGTCTGATTTTATCAAAAGACTTAATCACGTTGTAGAGATAATAAAGAAGACTTTCAATCCCACTATGGTCTGATTTTATCAAGCAACGCTAACGATAACCTACACGCTCGGCGTACCAGCTTTCAATCCCACTATGGTCTGATTTTATCTCACTAATCACTTCTGATGTTGCTGTTGTGCTTGCAGCTTTCAATCCCACTATGGTCTGATTTTATCATTCTTTTGTATATTCTCTAACTACTGTATTCAAATCAGCTTTCAATCCCACTATGGTCTGATTTTATCTCGTCTCTCGACACGTCGGTTATTGCCTGATATGCGAGCTTTCAATCCCACTATGGTCTGATTTTATCATGGCGAGAAGGAAGGGGCTCTTGGCAAGAGCCTACGACTACTTTCAATCCCACTATGGTCTGATTTTATCTAAAGTTGCAGAGGTTGAAGAACTTAAGAAAAATCCGCTTTCAATCCCACTATGGTCTGATTTTATCCTATTGTTGAGGTTGGAGACCTAGAAAAAGCATACAACTTTCAATCCCACTATGGTCTGATTTTATCACGAATAAAGTTGTTAAATAAATAAGCAGGTCATCAACTTTCAATCCCACTATGGTCTGATTTTATCGCAATAGCAGAAAGAAAGGCACTTATACAGGCATACAACTTTCAATCCCACTATGGTCTGATTTTATCGATGTAGATGGGAGTTCAATATATGTATTAGAAATATCTTTCAATCCCACTATGGTCTGATTTTATCTGTAGAAGAAAGAGATGAAGAAAGAACTGATTGGGAGGCTTTCAATCCCACTATGGTCTGATTTTATCTTGGAGTATGTAATAGCACACCCATTCCTGCCGCCAGCTTTCAATCCCACTATGGTCTGATTTTATCGTTGGATGTCGAGAATGTTTAGTGAAAATTGGTGATGGAGGCTTTCAATCCCACTATGGTCTGATTTTATCGATAAATTCTCTAGACCACTCTGTAATCGATAGACTTACTTTCAATCCCACTATGGTCTGATTTTATCGACGTATGGTCTATAACAGAAGATGAACTAAAGCAACTTTCAATCCCACTATGGTCTGATTTTATCTCTTGATACCTTCAGGTTTGAACAGGCATGTTTGTTTAATCTTTCAATCCCACTATGGTCTGATTTTATCAGCCACACTACTTAACACATAAAACTATTTTATAAGCCCTTTCAATCCCACTATGGTCTGATTTTATCCCATTAGACCGTATAGACTTAAGAAGGCTATATAAGACTTTCAATCCCACTATGGTCTGATTTTATCGATATAAAAGTGGGTGGAAAACCCCGGAAAAGTGTCCGCTTTCAATCCCACTATGGTCTGATTTTATCGCATACAAGCTCAGCCCCGCAGATATTAGTCCCGAGTCTTTCAATCCCACTATGGTCTGATTTTATCAAAAAAGAATAAAAAAGTTTTCAATCTTAAGCCAGATGTCTTTCAATCCCACTATGGTCTGATTTTATCGCATTAGTTGATTATCCTGTTATAACTGTCAGTAATCCTTTCAATCCCACTATGGTCTGATTTTATCACAGGCACATCAGCGTTGGATGTTGCAGAACTTGATTTCTTTCAATCCCACTATGGTCTGATTTTATCTTTTCTCTTCTCAGTGAACTACCGCAAGCTAAAGCTTGCTTTCAATCCCACTATGGTCTGATTTTATCTTTCGATCATCACCACAACAAGAACCTGCCATGTTCGTCTTTCAATCCCACTATGGTCTGATTTTATCAATAAAAATTATAAGTGTGAGGGGTGTGAAAGGTCTTTCAATCCCACTATGGTCTGATTTTATCACGAATGACTCGTTGTAAGGAGTTTCAATCACTAATACCTTTCAATCCCACTATGGTCTGATTTTATCAACGAGTATAGCGCCAACCATCAGTGCGTAGATTGCGACTTTCAATCCCACTATGGTCTGATTTTATCAAGACCCGGTTCAGAAGAAAACTTGAAAACATGTTTCCCTTTCAATCCCACTATGGTCTGATTTTATCCTTTTTAGCGACGCCAGAAACAAGCTCGGAGATGCTGCTTTCAATCCCACTATGGTCTGATTTTATCACCGCTCCCGCCCGGTCTCACCCTTTACCCGTTCCAGCTTTCAATCCCACTATGGTCTGATTTTATCATAAAACGAACGAAACTAAACGTTACATGCGATAATTGAAACGATCTTTCAATCCCACTATGGTCTGATTTTATCCTACAGCGTTTTCAAGCACCCTCTTATTACTAATCCTTTCAATCCCACTATGGTCTGATTTTATCGCTTCATCAGTGCAATTACCTGAGCGAGCATTATAGCTCTTTCAATCCCACTATGGTCTGATTTTATCGTTATTCCGATAACACTATACATCTTAAGCATATATTTCTTTCAATCCCACTATGGTCTGATTTTATCAATTAGAGCACGTTACGCATGGATTAACAACATAAGATCTTTCAATCCCACTATGGTCTGATTTTATCAGAGGCGATAAAGCGTTCGTCGAATTTACGACACCGTACTTTCAATCCCACTATGGTCTGATTTTATCGATTTCTTTTTGATCGTGAGAAAAGGAGACGTGTATCTCTTTCAATCCCACTATGGTCTGATTTTATCGAAACATTCATATACTGCGAGGAGAATTAGAATAAGGGCTTTCAATCCCACTATGGTCTGATTTTATCTATCGTCGAAGTCGAGTGCTCTAATAAACAGGTTATACAACTTTCAATCCCACTATGGTCTGATTTTATCAACCGGTAATTTTCCTCTGTTTCGCTATATAACGTTTTCTCATCGCTCCTTTACGAGGCTTTCGTCGTCGACCTTCAGTTGTGCAGTCAGTATATAA
>JALTBN010000070.1 GCA_027075325.1 Thermococcus sp.
CCGATACCGATTGAAGAGGTTGAGCCTGTTGAGTCAATCGTTAAAAGGCTTATGGTTCCGGGAATGTCTGTGGGAGCTCTCTCTAAAATCGCCCACGAAGTAATAGCCGAGGCAATGAACATTTTGGGAAGCAAGAGCTGTTCAGGTGAAGGTGGAGAAGACCCTGAAAGGTATGGAACAATCAGGAACAGCAAGATTAAGCAGGTGGCTTCCGGTCGTTTCGGCGTAACTCCTGCCTACCTTGCATCTGCCGAGGAGATTGAGATAAAAATCGCCCAGGGAGCAAAGCCCGGAGAGGGTGGTCACCTTCCCGGCCACAAAGTTACTCCCTACATAGCCTCCTTGAGGTTCTCAGTTCCCGGCGTTGCCCTCATCTCACCTCCTCCCCACCACGACATCTACTCAATTGAAGACCTTGCTCAGCTTATCTACGACCTGAAGCTTGCCAATCCAAAGGCAAGAATTGCTGTGAAGTTAGTTTCTGAAGTTGGCGTTGGAACCGTTGCCTGCGGAGTTGCAAAGGCCAAGGCAGACATCGTTCAGGTGAGCGGAGCTTCCGGCGGAACGGGAGCCTCTCCGCTCTCTTCCATAAAAGGAGCAGGACTTCCATGGGAGATTGGTCTTTCTGAAACCCAGAGAGAGCTTATAAACAACGAGCTTAGGGAAAACGTAGCCTTAAGGGTTGATGGCGGGTTTAAAGTTGGAAGAGACGTTGTTATTGCAGCCCTTATGGGAGCTGAGGAGTTCGGATTTGGAACTGCCGCAATGATTGCCGAAGGCTGCGTTATGGACAGAGACTGCCACACGAACCGCTGCCCCGTTGGAATAGCAACTCAGGACGAAAGCAGAATTAAGAGGTTCAGAGGAGCCGTTGAGACTGTAGTCAACTACTTTAAGCTGGTGGCTGAAGACATCCGCAGAATTCTGGCACAAATGGGATACAGGAGCTTAGACGAGATAATCGGTCGTTACGATCTGCTTGAGGAGAACAGGGAGCTCCTTGAGAAATACCCTCTTGCAAAGAAGTTAGACCTTTCAGCCATAGTCAAAAACCCTGTTTACAGGCTTAAGAGAAAGGAATTACCCTACAACCCTGTTGAATCAAAGCTCAACGACCAGATAGTAAAAGACGTTCTCCCACACCTCAAAAAAGGGGAGAAGTTCTTTAAGGAGTACCCGATTAAGAACACAGATAGGAGCGTTGGAGTTTCACTTGCCTACCACATAGTTAAACTGTTCGGGAAAGACGGACTTCCTGAAAACCTTGTTCACCTAAGGTTTAGAGGAGTTGCCGGCCAGAGCTTTGGAGCCTTTATTCCAAGCGGGGTTCTTTTAGAAGTTGTTGGAGAGGCCAACGATTACGTTGGTAAAGGACTGGGGGGTGGAACGATAGTTCTAAGGTTCCCTGAAGAGTTCAGCGGAGAGCCAACCGAAAACGTTATTGCAGGAAATACGATTCTCTACGGTGCTACGGGGGGAGCTCTCTTTGCCAGCGGAGTGGTAGGAGAGAGGTTTGCC
>JALTBN010000071.1 GCA_027075325.1 Thermococcus sp.
CCCTCTTATCATCGGACGGGCTTCACATGGGAGCGGGCGAAAATTTTGAATGTTTATCTACCTCTCCGTTGTATACATTGCTCAATAGGGTTTCTGGTTTATTGATTCCTATCCTCCTCGCAATCCCCTGCAGTGCTTGGCTCGCTTCGCCCATAGGTTTCACCTTTTGCTCGTTAGCCATAACCTCTCACCCCTTTGGAGTACAGTCTCTCTGTAGCGTACCTGTAACCCCTCCTCGCAAGGCTTGAGAGCACTTTTCTGACCATGTCCTCACTTAACTCTGGAAACAGTTCCTTTATCTCCTCAACTGTCACAATGTCTGCACTCTTGAGAATGCTGATTAGTTCCTGTTCGGTTCTTGAAAGGTAGTAATTTCTCACCATATAGTGACCATTTTGGTCACTAACTTAATAAATTTCTCGGTAAGTAGTCAAGAGAATACATCGTTCTCAAGCAGTGAGACTTTAAACGGGAAGTTCTGGGAGGCCAAGTTTTGGAAAAAGGAAATCTCAAACCTCAATCTCTTCTCCTGGCTTCAGTATCACAACTTCAGCCTTATCGCCAACGAGCCTCTTGAACTCCTCGGGATCCTGAGCTATCGGCGGCCAGGTGTTGTAGTGCATCGGGACGACCTTCCGCGGCTTGAGAAGCTCAACGGCTTTTGCGGCCTCCCTCGGCCCCATCGTGAAGTGCCCTCCGATGGGGAGCAGGGCCACGTCAATTGGCCCGTAGAGTTCGTTGAACAGGGCCATGTCCAAGAACACGAAGGTGTCTCCCGCGTGGTAGATTGTCTTCCCGTCGAGCTTGACAATAAAGCCAGAGGCATTACCTATGCTGTGAACACCGTCGCTGCTCGAGTGCCAGGCCGGAACCTGGACTATTCCAACGCCCTCTATCTCCGTCGGCCCGTAGTTCATCCCTATCGTCTCGACCCCACCGTTTGCCTGCCCGCTGATGTAGTTGGCAACGTCGAACATCGCGACGATCTTCGCTCCGGTTCTCCTGGCTATCTCGATCGCATCGCCTATGTGGTCGCCGTGGGCGTGGGTAACTAAAATCAGGTCTGCATCAAGCTCCTCCGGCTTAACAGCCGCCTGCGGGTTGCCGCTGAGGAAAGGGTCTATCAGGATTTTCTTGCTCCCCTCGATGTAGAAGGCGGCATGTCCTAAAAAGCGCACCTTCACCATCTCCACCACCTCCAACTTAAAATAACCCGAGCTTACTTAAAGCTTTCGGGTTTGTAACACTTAAGGGCTTTCGAGAGCTCTTTGCTCTGCTCGAGAAGGTAGTATGCACTTGCACCTGCTTTTCTTGCGTTATTGACCATCACCCTGTCGTTTGAAATGAGGATGGAGTCAGTCATCTCGGCGGTAGCTATAAAGTAAGAGTCTATAGCGCGGCTTCCGGTTTTTAAAGCCGTCCAGAAGGCCAGATTAGTTGGGTTCTCCACTATTTCAACAGCCGTTGAGATATCCTCAATGAACCCAAGAACGTCCTCCTTTTTGA
>JALTBN010000072.1 GCA_027075325.1 Thermococcus sp.
GATCCCGCGACCCGGGTTCAAATCCCGGCCCGGGCACCATAATTCTCCTGGGCCCGTGGCTCAGCCTGGTCAGAGCGCCCGCCTGATAAGCGGGAGGTCCGGGGTTCGAAGCCCCGCGGGCCCACCAGATTTCTTGCATCAGAACGTTTTCCTCCAAGACTGGCAATAAAGAAAAGTGCTGCTGCCTCAAAAAATGCAGATTTCTGAAAGTCGTTCTCCTCAATAAAGGCCAAAATTTGGTCGCTCACCGTGATACATACACGCCTTCTCATGTTGTTCCCTCCTCATGCACACTATCATCACAATTTTGATACTATTTGGCGGACGGTCTTATGTACATTACTCCTCCCAATGACAACACATCAAGAATACTCGACTGATACAAAGGCAAGTTTTATTTCGAGGGAGTGAGATATTGATGGCCACCTCGAGGTGGCCATGTGGATACTGTCTTACCACGTGAATTGCATATGGTCGGGGGGTTATTGCCCCCCCCCCACCAGAACTCAAAACCTCACGTACCCCAATACAGACCGCTTTGACTTGCTTGTGAGCACATACAACTTCTCCCGAGCACGAGTCATCGCAACATAAAGAACCCTCACTTCTCCATTCAGAGCCTTTCTATCCCTCTGAATCTCCCTTTCAATCTTGCGATTCACGAAATCAATGACAATGACGATATCGGCCTCTTCTCCCTTTGCAGCGTGCATCGTATCCACGTAGACCTCCTTCCCATTCCTCTTCTCCCTGAGCCCGGCCAAAACACGCTTTTCTTCCGGATCGAGGACATCAAGGTAATGGTGCTCAATGAACTTCGCGAGGGATAAAGCCGTATCAGAGCAATCTCTTGCCCTGTTATCTTCGTCATCGAGATTCTTTCCTATATTGAAACATTCTTCGACCTTGACTATGGCTTCCACGGGTGTTTTGAAGAGAGAGCGGAGCCGAATCCCTTCCTCATTCAGAGATGTTACAGCAAAGAACAACCTCATTCCAATGCTTCTTCTCTCCTCAAAGGCAATAACCTCCTCAAGAAGGTCATAGAGGCTGTCGTCATTCTTTATCCTCGAGACCCTGTATCCTGATTCAATGATGTACTTTTCAAGCTCCCTCGCTTGCTTGTTTGTCCGTGTAAGGACAAATACGGTCTTATTTTCGTCCATAATATCCTCAAGAACCTGCACTATCTTATCACCGGTTGTCCTGTCCATTCTGATGAGATTGGACTTTTTCAGGTACTCTGTGATGGCCTTACCTTGTTCCTCACGTGGTTCATATTCGAAGTGGGTTCCGAGCCACCGTGTAAGCATCTCTGCTTTGTTGTACACGTGCTTGGGCAGTCTATGACTTCTCTTCAACACAACAACGGTACCAGATGCCATGAACTTCCCAAACTCAGAAGAATCAGCCCCCTGGAATGAATATATCGACTGGTTTGGATCTCCAGCCGCGATAACGTAGTCAAGAAAGCCAATACTTACCAATCTCCTCACAACTGCCCATTGAAGGGGACTGAAGTCTTGGGATTCGTCCATTATCATTACCCGGGGCTCACCGCCCTCTTTCTCCAGAGATAGTGTCACAGGAGTAGTCGTGAGGAAGTACCTGAGAACTGACACATAGTCAAAAATGCCCCTCTCCTTCTTCCATGCCACATAATCCCTTATCCTTTGATATACGTCAGTCTTTTCCTGCTGTTTTATGATCTCAAGAATCTCCTCGTTGCTCTTGTCATAATAGACGTTGAAATAGTAGTTGTACCTTATCTCGGCAACGTTCGATGGATGTGAACTGAAGCGATCCCTGAAGTCGTAGCCATAGTTCATTTCCATCATCGCGGCAATAAACGGATCTCTCATAAATCTCGCAGGGGTGAGAAGCTTATTTCTCATAAGAACCTTTGTGATATAACTATGCAGGGTATGCGCATTGTAGATGCCTCTCTCTTTCAGAACCCTGACAGCAGAAGTTGTGAAGGTAAGAAAGAGAACCTCGTCGCTCGTGTAGTCCGTCCGTGTAATAACCCTATCGAAACCGTATTGCTGTACGAAGTTCTCAACATCCGGGGAAGTGTCTCCTGTGAGGTACCTGTAAAGGTGGATGAGAGCGGAGGTCTTCCCCGTTCCGGGAGGCCCCAGTATTGTTATCTGGCTATTCATGCTGCAACACTCTCCTCGATGATCTCATCAAGATCCACGTACTCTTGTTCGTTCAAGTACTCATCAATGGTCCTTATGGGGGGCTTCATGGCGTTCTCTTTCTCAAGGAAGTCAAAGAACCTGTCTGAAATCAGGTAATAGAGGTATACGTGTCTTCCATTCTTCAAAGATTTGCTCCGTCTGACTTCTCTCCAAGTTTTCTTGTCAATAATCCCCATTCTGTGAAGGAACTTGGCAAGAGTTCTGGCGAATCCACGGATGTCAGATCCATACTCAAGGAGATGAGGATCAAAGTAGACTCTGTTCTCGTTTTCGGCGTAGATCATTATCCTCTTCCTGAACAGCTCATCGACACGGTCTCCGCTTATTGAATTCAGCTCGTCGATTTTCACTATCTCAAAGACCTCGGTCTCGATGATATCCAGGAAAACGTTCTTGACCTCTTCGTACTCCTCTATTACAATCTCCTTCGCGTTTCTTGTAACGAATGAATAGTAATCCAGCATTATTTTGGCGAGAACCTCGTTGAGTTTCCTCTTTTCCTGTTTGTTGAGCTTCCTGATTGAAAGCGGATCAACGATGTAAACCCCGAAATGGGCCATAAAGTCCTCATTGAGGGAATAGAACATTTTTTCCTTGTCTGTCCGCTCCTTGTTCTTGAGAACGATGGTCTCAACCTTCCCTACTGTCTCCACGGTGAATGAAACCTTATACGTTACCTTACCACTCCTCTCATCCACTTCCTTGGTTATATCGGAGGTGCGTTCGATAAGCCACTCGAGAAGGTCAAAATCATTGGAGAGAACTCTCTGAGCACTTGTTACGGAGTACTCACTTGGCTTATCCCTTGTTTTTCTCATTGCCCGCTGGTAATAGGAATGGAGCACTCTGTTGAGCTCCCAGATAGTGCCTTTCCCAAGATAGCTCTTGTAGTTCTTCAGTGTTGCTGAGTACGTATCCAGAACCGCCCTCTCCCGGTCCTCCCACGGATCACTATCCTGGGTCTCAATGTACACTCTTCTCACAACTTCAAGTGTATCTTCCACCGGAATTCCTCTGTGCCAAGCAAAGGCGGCAAATCCAAGGATGAGATTGTGCCTCCTACCCGGCATGTAGTACTTTTTCAGGACTTCCACCAAAGCGTCTTTTTCCTCGCTGTTGAGCTTTGTATTGCCCCTGTTCTCAATGTGAAGTTCTTCCTGAGTTGTAACTCCCTCTTGAAGCTTTTTCTCGATAAGACCTTTGAGTTCAAGCCTGTTCGTTCCAGAAACTTCAACTATCTTTGAGACTGCCTCATAGATTGCTCCAGATATCTCGCGTCTGTTCACGGTCCATGCAACCCTCATAATGCGCGAAGGATTGTACACACTCTTGTCTACGGCGTTCTCGACGAGATAAGCATAGTTGGGGTCTATGCTCTCTTTGAGTGCCCTCTCAAACTCATCTGCGAGTTCCCTTCCAACTTCTCGGAAAGCCGCTTGCCAGTTTCTGTCACCAACCTCAACGGGATTCACCTTGAGGTACACATGGAATCCAAAGCCCGAGAAGACAAGCATGTACTTGAAGTTGTACTTGCCAAAGAGCCTCTGGATAGTCTTCTTTATTGCCTCCTTCGCCACTGATACCTCAATCTCTGATGGCGCCCTATTGTGGAAGACATCTACATCAATCGGCAGGTTCACGATCTCGAGGATATCATCGTTCGTGAAAGAGCCCTCCTTCTGGCCTCCTGCCGGGTTTATTGTGACGTATACGCCTTTTATCCTCCTATCAGTGTCCATCTCTTTGATTATGTAATCTACAGCGCCACCAATGTGTTTTATCTTGAACATCCGACGCTTTACGCTCCCATCCATCCTCAGAACCCTGACCTCAAACCAGTACTCCGGGTTTATGTCCTCATATAGGAACTTCAGGTACCGCTTTATCATGCCGGACAAGGCCTCCCTGCTCTCAAGGATAGTCATGTCCTCATCACTGATGAGGCTGACGTACTCTGGCTTCATTGGTCATCACCCCCAAGAAACCTCTGGAGAAGCTCAATGTGACTCTTGAGAGATTTTCTGTCCCACTCTGTAAGCCCACCTTCCTGAGCTATCCTGTGAAGGGCTATTGAGACGTAGTTGAGGGCAGCGGGGAGATCTTCGTGCTTCCGATAGAACTCCCGTACCACACCATCCACGATAGCGTTTACGGCCTTTATGTACTCCCTTATCTCGTTCGGATTATCCGTGCGAACTGGAAAGATTGCTTTGAAGGAGAACTCCTCCTCCGTTTCCTTGAGAAACCGTATTCTCTCCTTGTCCTTCAAATCAAGGCCCCAGTATGTTACGTCTTCAAGAGTAATCTCCCCACGGGCTATCTTTTTTGCCAGTTCTACCTGTGTAGTCATAAACCTCTTCGAAGCTCTTCTGAGGAGGTACTTTGTGGAGGCAGGTATGTACAGGTTGTACCTACCCATCTGATTTCACCTCGGTACTATGTGTGCGCACACTATATAAAAACTTTTCGTCTCAATCTTGAAGAAAAAGCTCCTCAAAATTGAAGACAAAGTTCCGATAGGGTGTCAATAATAGTGATGATAGGGTTGATTCACAACTCATGATGTACGAGGTGTGGCAGTGCAGGAATGATCTCTATTGATGGCATCGAATAGAGTGGTGAATCGTGACTCGTGAATCAAACCCCCACAAGTTACTTATAGGGGAAAACAAAGAGGGGGGTTTACTCCGCCCCGAGTTCTTCAACGTCAATCCCGAGTTGTCTGAACGTCTCAAGCAGATTCTCGTACTCTGTCTGGCTCATGTTCCCCTTCTCTGCCTTTATCTCGATAGTAACTCTCTCAAACTTACTCTTCAGCAGATTCAACGCCCTCAATATGTCCCTCAGCCCTCCAGTTCCGGCGCCCAGGGTCAAGTGTAGGTGAATGGACTCTACCTGACTTCTCACGACTTCTTCTCCGCCCTTTGTTTCTGGTGGTACCAGTATGGCCTGCTTATCCCTGACTGCCGGAGGCTTCCATTCCTCCTCACGAGCTTCAGCTACGCTCTCAGCTGTAGCTTCCTCTTGAGCTATAGCTTGAGCTTCAGCTTCTGCCTCAGCTTCAACCGTTGCTCTTGCCCTCAGCTCTTCGCAGTACTTTCTGTTCACGATGACCTCCTTCTCGTCAAGGGTGACCGTGGGCTTTTCGCCAAGGTACTCGCAGGTTACCTCCTCTCCGGTGAGGTACCCCAATCCAAAGCGCCCCTCGATTACCCCCTGCCTTATCACGTCTACAAGCACGCTCTTACTCCTCAAGAGTGGCATCCCCGGGGTCTTGAGGAAGCTCTCGTAGAGTGCTTTCGTTGGGACGTACTCCTTCCCATCCAGGTACTTCATTTCAATGACCACTGGAGCCATCTTCTCGACGAGCTTACCCTCCTCTCTGAGCTTCTCATAGACGAGCTCCTCGATGGTCTTCTTGATACCCACTGGCTTCATACCGAGGTCAAGCTCTTCGTAACCTCCACGAGTGGGGAGCAGTACGAGCCTGTAAAGCTCTGCTATCTTCTGAACGATGTCTTCCCTTGCTCGCTTCAAGTTCTCCTTCACGTCTTCCCTCTGCTCCGTAGTGAGTTCCAGAGAACCTTTCTTTGACTTCTCGTTGATGATCTTCCAGGCAAGATACCTCCTCACGAGCCTGTTGAAACTGGCTCTCTCAGTTTCCCTTGGAACGAGGAAAATGAGAGTGTTCTTGTGAACCCTCTCGCTACCTCCGTAGGACTGTAAAATCTGGAGAACTTTCTCCTTGTCGTACTCTGAAAGGACAACAAGCTTCAAACTTGGGTCACTATCCGGAACGTCCACAGGTTTACTCGGCCATAGGTAGACCTTGAAGTACCGTCCCTTGAGCTGGCCCTTCAGAAGTTCGTGCTCAACCTCCCTTATCTGCTCCTCGCTCACGTTGTTCATCTCATCCACAACGAGCTTGTTGAGGCTTGGCTCGAGGCTGAAGAAGTACCGGCCATCCCGGTAGTGGAGGTAGAGCAGGTTGTCCTTGAGGTAGAGGATGGCGTCCCCCACTATACTGCTCGAGTACCTTGTGTCAGCACAGGAGAGCTTTATCTCCTTCGTAGTGGCCCCTCTCACGTCGCCACCTGAAAAGGAGTACATGAAGATGACGGTTGCCGCTCTCGTCCCCACGCGATAGTGCTCATAGGATTCACCGACCATTCTATCAACACGTTTTGCGCCAGAGTTGGGCGAGAGAATGTCTGCATCGAGGACGGAATAGTACCTGCTCTCTCCGATGATGTCTATGAGCTCGTCTCTGAGCGTCTTGACACCCAAGTCGAAGTCAGAGAGCCTGATGAATGGCACATCCCTTCCGATGAGCGAGTGAACCACTATGGAGAGAAGTCTCAGCGCACCCCTTGTCCTCTGGAACTTCGGCAAACTGCCCCAGCGGTGGTAGAGAACATCAATGACTTCCGGCTGGAAGGGATAGCTTCTGAGGAACCTCTGGCGGTACTGATAGGTGTTGAGGCCCTCCGGGATGAGGCCTTCCTTCTCAAGGTACTCAACCACACGCTTCACGACGGCCTCCATCTCGGTCTCATCAATCCTCTTGAAAAGTCTCGTTCTGATGACGTCGTGGACTTCCTCCTCCTGTACTGGAGTGAACACCTTCTGAGAGCGTCCCGCTATCTTCTGGAGCTTCTGGAAGTACTCCTCGGCCTTCTCCGAGTAGTGCTCAAGAATGCTGGACGGGAGAGTCATGACGAGAAGAACCCTGTCGGTGGACTTCACGACCTCGGTGAGCTCGTGGATGAAGGCGAGCGTCTGGTCGGCGAGGGTGGTTTCTCCAACGGTAACTCCAGCGGCCTTCACCATGTACTCCAGGAGTTCATCGATGAGAATCAGCACGGGAGCCTTCTCCTCAAGGACCTCGGAGAGCTTCATCTTGCCAGGGGCGACATTGCCTTTGAGGCGACTCACACTGCCAGTAAGCTGACGCTCAAGTTCTTCCCAGAGAATAACCTCCCTCGCGTCGAAGGCGGTTCCGTCGAGAACAACTACATTCGCATTCCACTCACGGGCCTTGTGATAGAGTGCTATAAGCGAGTGTGTCTTACCCCCGCCGAAGGGAGTCTGGAGCTGTATCACTGCATCCCCAACGCCTTTGAGGAGCCTCTTCCTCGCTATCTCAAGGAGAGCACTCAATCCGCTCGTTATGTACGTTCTCTCCCAGAAGAGCTCCGGGTTCTTATAATCCTCAGGCCCCTTGTTCTGATAAACGCTCCAAAGGTCAGCGGCGAAAGTATCGAGGGTGAACCTTCCCTCCTTTATGTCATCATGGGGAATGGCAATCTGGTAAAACGGCTTCAGCTCCATGGTTGCACCTCCAAACCATATATTCGCTTGGAGTATTTGGGCTTTTTGCTTATCCATCGTCCGACCCAAAGGAACCCATAAAGCTTTTCTATTCGTTTCGTACCTCTTATTGTCCGGTTCAGTGAGGGAATCATTCATAAGGGACTGCACAGGAATGGCAAACAGTGGGGGACCATGGAACTTCTTCAGAGCGGGGGAGGCCATTGGGCACTTCCTGAAGTCGTGATCGATAAGTACAGCGATGACCTGCTTATGGGGGCACTTGACGCTATAGACCCCTATTTCTCCGCCATCCCCTACGTGAGGAAGAAGCACCAGAGCCACAGATTCAGGGCACTCCTGCGCCTGAGAGAGCTTCTGGATGAGAAGCGAGACGTCCTCATTTCCAGAATAACCGAGGTACTGCCCAGCGAAGCGAGCAGAATGCACTATCTCAAGGCTCAATCCGAAGTACTGAAGATATTCGAGGAAGAGCTCGCTGATGTGATGGACGAGATAGACGAACTCATGCACATCCTCAACGAGAACGAGCTCAAGAACTCAATAAGGACCGACATCAGGAGGCAGATGGGGCTTTTGAACTCCATGAGGGGGAGCATCCTTGAAATAGCCTCCGATCCGGAAATGCCGGATGAAGAGTTTGAGAGGTACATGACGCTCGACCAAGGAATAGCGCTCCTCATCAAGCTCTATGAAAAGATGCTGGGAGACTGGAAGAACTCGGAGCTGTCAATCTACATTCTCATGCTCAGCCTCAGGATACTTGCGATACTCAACGGCAAGCTCGAGCACCTTCCCCTCCTCAGGAAGGACATAGTCGAGATGGTTCCAGAACTTCAGCAAGAGGTCATTCCATCGGCCAAAAATTGAGAGGGCCCCCATAATGGGGTACGTCCAAAAATGTACATAGAAAGAGCTCACTTCCCTATGAACCGCTCAATCGTCTCCTGCTTTCCGGACTCCTCTTCTCCGTTGAAGACCGAGTAGTCACCTTTCTCAATGGCCCTCCTTATGTGCTCCCTGCCCGCGAGGAAGCCGTCGAGGAGCTTCTTCTCCTTGCTGTCCTTCGGGAGAACCTCGCTGATAACCTGGGCCACTTTGTAGAAGACGTCCTTCTCGCCCCAGCCGGTCTCGGCAAGCAGGCCGACCATTTCCCTCTTCCTGTTGGCCTGCCAGAGGAGCAGGGCCGCGTGGAGAACGTCTATCAAATCCTTGCCCTTTATCTCCTTGAGCTTCCTGTCCTGCGGGCCGAGAACGCGGATGAACTCCTTCTCCTTCACGATGAACCCTTTGTTCCACTCCCGCTCGAGGTCGAGACCGACTGAGGTTGCGAGCTTCCTCGCCTCGTCGAAGGCCACCTTCACCTCGCCGTAAGTCCAGCGCCAGAGCACGTAGAACTTCGCGAGCGGTGAGAGCTCCGCCGAGATGTCCTCCCTGAGAACCTGCCTTATCGCGTAGTCGCTGACTATATCGCGCACGAGCTGGAGCAACCTATCTCCCCTTATCTCGTTGCCCTCGTAGTCGAGCACCTTCTCGTACTTGCCGAAGACCTCAATCGCCGAGCCTATGGCCGAGATGAAGAAGTCGGCACCGCTTATGCCCTCGCGCCAGAGTTGATCGAGCTTCTTCTCAAGGGTCTCCCTGAGCTCCCTCTTGACCTCGTCGAACCAGCCGACGCCCTGCTTCTCCACCTTTCTCGCCACGATGTAGATTGATGATGCAAGAGCTGCGGACTCTTTCGCCCTGAGCCTGTTTGCCATCTCCGTATGAATGGGCCAAGAAGCTGTTGGTACCAAACCTGAATCGAGGAGGGAGTTTATGAGCGTCTCCCAGCCTTCGGTCGTTTTGTGGGCGTAAACGAGCACGAGGATTCCGCCAGGTTTGAGGACGCGGTGAATTTCCTTGAGTGCTTGCTTCATACTCTCTTCGAAGTACTCCTTGGTTTTATAAGAGTACCTCACTTTGTCCCAACTTGAATTTTCCACGAGTTCCTTGCTCTTTGGCGTGAGTGGCGTCATGAAAAGCTCCGGGTAGAGATCTCCAGCGGTTCTTTTGAGCCAAACGTAGAAAAAATCACTCAAATCAGCGTAGGGGACATTGTTATAGTAGGGTGGGTCGGTGAAGACCGCATCGAAGTAGTTGTCAGGGAATGGAAGGGAAGTTGCGGAACCTTGGAGCACTTTTGAGGATATATCCGATGACTGGGAGCAATGGGCAATAACTTTCACAACGTATTCAAGTCCAGTATTCCAGCCCCCACTTGCCTCGGAGAACGCTTGGAGTTCAATGTAATCCCAGAGTATTGGAAGAGAATTCTTGGAGAGAGGGGGTTTGATAGTCTCGCGACTGCCATCCCACCGGGATAAAACCGTAGCATTCGCAGCAATTTTATCTACAACCAACGCCAGATAAGTCACCGCTGCCTTCGCGTACTCCTCGTCATAGCCCTCCTCAAGCATCCTCTCGTACGCCTGCCTCACCTTCTCGACGAAGGTTATCAGAGCGAGCTTCTGTCTGTCGTTGAAGAGATCCCCCCACTTTGTCATTCCGTAGTTGGGAGGTGCGATACATCCTGTCATATGCAAGGGCATTCCTTCGTCCGGTACGGGGTCAATCCCCCACTCCTCCATCAGCTTCGCCCTCTTCTCCTCCAGGTAGCGCTTCGCCTCCTCGTAGGCCTTGATGTCTTTTTCAGTTGGCAGGCGGTAGATTTTGCCCCTCTTCTCCGGGTGGTACAGGACAACCGCCACCATCCTCTGCCCGGCCTTGCCCTCGCGGAAGAGCTTTCTCGTGGTGTTCGCGTCGTGGGTCATGCCGCAGACTGGACAGGTGGCCTTTGCGCCCTTCACCGTCCCCTTCGACGGGTCAAAATCCGCCGGCATCGGCTCGTAGCCGTCGCCGAGTATCTTGAACTTGACCTCCTTGCCCTCGACGTAGGGATAGAGGGCCACCTTCTTGTTGTTCTTCTTTGCCAGCCAGAACTGCCTCATCAACGGTATCTCTGCCCCACAGGCCGGGTTCTGGCACGTTATCGTTCTCGCCCAGATGTAGCCGACCGGGATGTAGCCGTCTTCATCCATCGGGTAGAAGCGTTCAAGCTCCTTCTTTGCCTCCTGGAGAACCCACTCGCCCCACTTCTTTACGTCCCTCACGAGGTCGTAGTCCTTCCCTTCACCGTTCCCTCCGGCTATCCACTCGTCGAGCGCTCCCTTCTTTTTCCCGTACTTCTGGGGGTACTCAAGGACTGCCTTGAGAATGAGAACTGCAACGGGGTTGTAGTCAACCGCGTACGCCTCAAGGCCGAGGCGCAGTGCCTCAAGCGGTATCGAGCCTCCCCCAGCGAAGGGGTCAAGGACGCGGGGCCTCTCCTGACTCGGGTCATCGCGTACCTGCCTGAAGTACTCTATGATGCCCTCGCGGGCCCTTCTTATGACCTCCTCGTCGAGAGAACTTTCCCACTTCGAGAGCTTTGCTATGAACCTCTTCTTCCTCTCGAGCTCCTCCTCGTCCTCCGGAGCTGGAATGAGTGCGGCGTAGTTGGTCGCGCGGGAGGAAGCCAGCGGGCGTCTCGCCCACCAGATATGGAGCGTTGAGATGTGGCCGTGCCTTATGTTCTTCTCCCTTGCGGACTCTTCGCTCACGGCCTTGACCGGAAAAGCTACCTCGATAAAGCGTTTGTCACTCATTTTCATTCTCCTCCTGATCTGTTTCATCTGGAACAGTACTCTCAAGCTTTTGAATCTCGCTTTGAGTGTGGAACGTTATCCACCGTACCTTTTTGCTTTCAACCAGTTCTTTGATCTGCCTCTCTCGTTTGGTGAGTGTTTTGGTTTTCCCACTCTTCACTTCGATAAAAACGATCTCCTCCGGGTTCCCCTCTTCAAGCCCCTTGAATGCTATAAAGTCTATGGGGGTTCCAATAAACCGTACGTCCTTCGGATTTATGCCGTAGTTGGAAAACATCAGCAGTGGAGCAAGTTGCTCTCCAACGCGCCCCAGGATTGTCGATGAGGAGCGGGATATTGCATCCTTCCTGATTTCTTTTTCTGCTCTCTGCTTCCACTCCTGGAGTTTTACCTCGTACTCTTTTCTCAAGGTTTCTTCCGAGAGTTTCAGTTTGGTTTCGAGTTCAGTGGTACGCTTGATGAGTTCTTGGTTCTTCAACCACAAGACCAAGACCATGGCGATCAAAATCAAGACCAGGAACGATAAAACAACGGCCTCCATTCCCATTCTACCGCCTCCTCAGACTTCAACCTTCTTGCCTTTCTTTCTCCACTCTTCGAGCGGGACTTTGAACCTTATCTCGTACTTCTCCACGACCTTGAGCGTGTGGGCGGGGTCGCGGATGATGTAGAGGGTTGGCTTCTCGGCGGCATAGGCCACAACGTAGAGCCAGTACTTGTCGCGGAGCCTCTTTGCAGTAACGTACTCGTTCCAGGTGAGCTCAACGTCTCCAAGGTGTGCCCTCGCCTTCACCTCGATGTGCCTCCTCTCACCGCTGCCCTCGGAGTAGATGTCGTACCCGAGGTTCTCCTTCGAGACGTCCCTCGGTTCCCTTCCATGTTTTCTCTCGTACTCCATGGCAACCTGCATCCCTATCTCCTCTATCGTCGGATCCTCTCCCATCTCTCCTCTCGGGAGCACGTAGATGGCCCCGATGAAGACGGGAGGTCTCACCATGAGGCTCGTCTCCCTGGCTATTCTCTCCGGCAGTTCCTCCAGTGCCTTCCGGTAACGGTTCAGCCTCTCCTCAAGGTTCCTCATGGTGAGTGCGTACCGCTTCCTGTCCTCGGGCGGGAGGAGTTCGTACTCGGCCAGCTTGTAGTCGAGGTCGTCTATCAGCTTCTTGAGGGACTTCACTCCGTACTTTTCCTTTATCTCCGCCTGCCTCTTCCTCTCCTTGAGAAGCTGGTCCCTGTACTCTTCGAGGGCCTTCATGGCGTAGATCATCGCGTTCTCTCTCCTGCTGAACTCAACCTCCACCTCTGGAGAATCTTTGGCCGGTTCGAGGTCCCAGATTATCTTCGGGTCTATGACCTCAAGGCTCTCACCATCGTCGTAGACTGCAACGAGCGTCTTTCCGGCTGTTTTATTGAAGCCGTCCTGAACTTCACCCTCGAAGAACCAGATGGTACCGTGCAGTCTGTTCTTGGGGTCGTAGAAGACCGCTCCGCGCTGGAGCTCTTTGAGGTACTCCTCCTGTACCCACTCGCGGAGGGCTTCGAAGAGAGGATGTCCGAACGAGACGAACTCCACGTCGTCTCTCTCCTCGGAGATGGTCTTGTCGAAGGTTATGGCCCTGTACGAGCGCTCCACCGTGCCGTACTGCTTCCTCTCCGCTATCTCCCTCAGGACTCTGGGGGTTCTCTCAACTGAGTAAACGTGTGGCTCCTTCTCACGTACCCTGGCGTTGAGGCGCTTCATGGCCTTGAGGAAGAAGAGTTCGAGGTACTCCGGAGATAACCGGTTTTCTTCGGCCTTTTCGAGGAGTTGCATTATCCTGCTCAGGTCTATGTGCTTCGTCGCGAGGCTCTCCCCGAGGAGCTCTTCCGCCTTCTTTTTGATTTCCTCGGGCTGAAGCTTTGGCTCTTCCTCCTTCAGGACGCTGTCTGGGTCTCTGAGCATGACGGCGACCTCTGAGAGGAGGGTGTACAGGTTCTCACCATCGAGGAGTTCTCCGATGACGTCGAAGACCTTATCCCCAAGGGCTTTCCTTATCTCCTCTATCTTGTGGAGGAGCCTCTCGAGTACCATTCCTTCCCTTGTGTTTCTGGCCACGAAGTTGAAGATGTGAACCGGGTACTTCTGGCCGTAACGGTGCACTCTTCCTATCCTCTGCTCGAGCCTGTTGGGGTTCCACGGGATGTCGTAGTTTATGAGCAGGTGGCAGAACTGGAGGTTTATACCTTCTCCAGCCGCCTCGGTGGCAACCATGACCTGAGCCCACTCCCTGAAGTCCTTTTCGCGCTGGAGCCTTGTCTCCATGTCCATCTCACCGTGAATGAAGGTAACCGTGTAGCCCCATTCCTGGAGCTTGTTCACGAGGTACTCGAGGGTGTCCTTGAACTCCGTGAAGATGAGTATCTTCTCCTTCTCGCCGTGCTCTCGCGCTATGAAATCCAGCGTCTCTCTGAGCTTCTTGAGCTTCGTCTCTTCCTCCGATGCTATCAGCTCCTCGCTCATCCTTATGAGCTCGTCAAGGGTTCTTATCTCGGCCTCTATGAGCTTCCTCTTCCTCACTATGGGAAGGCCTTCGAGCCTCAGCTCGGCCTTCCACCTTTCCCTCTCCTCCTCGTCTTCAAGCTCAAGGAGATCCTCAAAGTCGAGTTGAACACCTCTGGTCTCAAGCTCCCCACTCTCAAGGTACTCCTTGAGGCGTGCTTTTCTACGCCTGAGGGACTGGAGAAGCGCGTACGTGCTCGATGCGAACCTCCTCTGGAGTATCACGAGCGGAAAGACTATGCTCCGCCTGCTCCCTTCGAGAACGGTGTACTGGTAGTGGATGTAGCGGGAGAGGTCGTTGTAGAGCCTGATCTCCTTGTCCGTGAGGTTGAAGTTCACCGTGTGAGAGTACCGGGGCTTGAATATCTTCTTCCCTTCGAAGTCCACGAGGTCTTCTTTCATGCGTCTGAGGAATATGGGGTTCTCGTTTCTCCTTATTGCCTCAAGGAGTATCTCTTTGTCGCTGAAAAGGCCCGGGACAAGGAGGTCAAGGAGAAGGCGGAAGTTTTCAGGGTCTCCTTTGTGTGGTGTGGCCGTGAGGAAGAGCATGTGGGTGGAGTTCCTTGAGAGCACTTCACCTACTTTGTACCTCTTTGTGCGGTAAATCTTCTTCCCGAAGCGGTATGCGGCCATCTTGTGGGCTTCGTCCACTATCACGAGGTCCCAATCCACGTTCTCAAGACTCTTCAGGATGTCTTCCTGCTTGAGGAAGTCTATTGAGGCGATTACCTGCTTTTCACGTCTCCAAACGTCGGTTGTCGTCCGGAAAATCTCCCTGTTGACGATAGTGAACTCTTCCTGGAACTTCTCTTTCATTTCCCTCTTCCACTGGGGTACGAGATGGCCGGGAACGACTATGAGGATTCTCTCTGCGAGGCCTCTGAGTTTGAGCTCTTTTATCACGAGGCCCGCCATAATGGTCTTTCCGGCACCGGGATCGTCCGCGAGGAGGAAGCGTATCTCGGGGTTCCGGAGGATGTAATTGTAGACCGCGTCGATCTGGAACGGGAGGGGTGCTATTTTCGAGACGCTGACCGCAAGTATTGGGTCATAGAGCGAAGCAAAGTGGTACCGCCCTCCCTCGATTGCGAGGGCAACTGCTTCTGGGTCTCCTTTGAAGTCGAGGGGTTTTGTGATGATTTCAATCTCCCCAAGGTCGGCTTTCGTCAGTATGTAGAGGTCGGCCTTGCGGGAGTTCAGGTAGTGGCCTCCCACCATGATGGTATCTCCACTTTCGTTCACGATCTCGACGAGAAAAGGCTCCTTCCATTTCGTGCTCTTGAGGATATAGCCTGGTTTTATCTTCCCTTCCATTTCTACCAACCTATTGGGGGATTTCTATCTTGGTGGATAAAAGAGTTGCGGGAGCTTCTATACATCAAGGATGTATGCGGGATGATACAATTGTTGAGGGGATATCATTCAAACTCTTGAAGCTTTTTCTTCCTTTATGTAATCGAAAATGTTTTTTTGCTTGCTTATGGAGTGTTTTTGGTGGTTCTTATGAACAAAAGAGGATACGTTATTACTGAGTTCACAGCTGAGAATGACTATTATAGAGTGAAGAAGACAAAAAGAGGATTCAGCATAACGTCAAAAAAGAAGAAGAAAAAGCTTGAGTACTCAGTGCATCTTGCGAAATTACTCAACAAACTCGCAGAAGATGACTTTATTGATAAAGATACAGCAACTGTATTGCATACCCTCACAGGTACAAAGAAGCAGTTCAGAATATCTCACAAAAAACTTGCAGAAGAAATTGAGAAGTACCATGATTATCTTGAAGAGCAAGCAATGAACGAATATGAAGCATCAAAAGCATGAAACGTATCGGAAAGTGTGAAATAATCAAAACAGCAGTATAATGCAAGCTTCCTTGTTCATCTCTTTGTGTGTCTTTCACTGTACGATAGCTTGCTCTACCTGCAAATGCAGTGGGGGGGCTTTGTTGTCCAGTTGGGTCAAATTGGCTCGATTCTGAGCTTATGTTTCATAAATATCTATATGTGGATTTCTGAAATATCAAATCTATCTTTTTGAAGATTTTTGATATAATAGTGCAAAAGTTTTATATCGATGTTTATGATACACATTTGGGTGGAGCACGTGACGGTGTACATCTACCTCCGAGTGAGTACGGACGAACAGGACATAGACAGTCAGATGGAAAGCGTAAAGAGCTGGCTTTCTGCGAAGGGGGTTGATGATTTTGAGATTATCAGAGATGAAGGTGTTTCTGGCGGTGTTCCTGCCAAAAAACGACCAGGCTTCTCAAAAATACTGGAAATGGCAGGAGACGGGGATATTCTTGTGGTTTCCGAGCTGACCCGGTTGGGACGTTCGCTCGGTGATGTCATACTGACCCTCAATGAACTGACGGAGAAAGGAGTCCGTGTTGTTGCCGTCAAGGAGGGCCTGGATAGTACCGCTGACACCATGCAGTTCAAGATAATGACGACTCTGTTGGCTCTCTTTGCCGACCTTGAGCGCGAATTCATTCGAAGGCGGACAAAGGAGGGCTTGAAACGTGCAAGGGAGAAGGGTAAGAAGTTGGGAAGGTCACCCGTGTTGGACGAGGGAAAGCTGGTTACCGTGGTTGAACTGTATCGGAAGGGATTCTCCGCCCGCAAAATCGCTGGGATTCTCAATGTAAGTCCGAGTACAGTGAGTAGAGCCCTCAGAAAGCTCAGGGAGGCAGGGGCTTTGAATGAGCGTAAGGTGATCCAAATTGACAGGAAAAAGCTCAAGGAGGTGATAGGCGGTGAGGGATGAGGAAATCCGTGAAGAACTCGAAGATCTCAGGCGTGAGATTGCCAAACTTCAGAGAGAGATCGCTTCATTGAAGGGAAGCATGGACTGGGCTGAGGATCAGTTCGAGGATCATGAAGAAAGGATCAAGGTAATCGAGAAGATTCTGGATGTAGTGTACGATGAAGAGGGGAAGCAATACAAGAGTAAGTACTTGAATAAGCTCTATGGTATGATAAAAGGTCTGGAGCGTAAGATGAAGTCTCGGAGTTGAGATAAACGGTTCTGGTTGAGTCTCAAAGCTCTTTCTCTGAAAAGCCAGTCTCATTTGTTTGTAAGTGGGGAAAGATGGCCCCGCCCTTGGCGGGGCAAATCACGGAGGATAAACCTCAAATTCATCACTTTGGACTTCTTTTGGCCTTTTCTTGAACAATCCGGCGGCAAGGCTGACACTCAAGGGGATAAGGGGTGGTTTGTAGTTCCGATAATGCCAGTATGCAAGCCATGCAACCACTATGTACTTGAAGCGTCCAGTGTCGATATTCTGGAATAGTTCTCTGACTTCTACTCTGACTTTTGATGGGATGCTCTTTTCTATGATGAGTGTTGCTCCTTCCATACCTTCAACGCCCTCCAGTAGAGGCTCTCCAGTTTATCAGCGGTTTTCATACGATAGGCAAGGTCAATCTCAGGGTCTCTGAGAACCACCAATGCATCGGCGAGGGCGAACAAGTCTGATGTCCTGACTCTCATCTTGTGATTGCCCCCCAGTAGAGGTCTTTGAGGATTTTGAGTTCTCCTTCGAGTTTTTCTGTCTCTCCTCGTGCGACAGCGTCTGGATTCAGTCTTTTCCAGAACAATTCGTCCTCTTTTTGCTCTATGAGTCTTTTCAGCTCCCAGGAGTTCATAGTCCCCTCACCCCCTTGGGAGTTCTGCAGCTTGATGTGTCTCTGTTCTGGCAGACGCGAGTTTTGAGGAGTTTATTTTCCATCTTGGGTCCCTCCCATATGTTATTCACGGGGGCCCGGAGGGCCCAGTTTATACTACTTATAAAAGTAATAAAGGTTGAGAAGAGTGAGGGTTATAAGCTCGAGTAAATACGCCCTCTGATGGCTTGCAGGAGCTTGGGATACTGCTTCTTTGCGAGTCTGAGTGCATCGAGGTAATGGCGAGCTCCAATGGATGTGGGCGCTCTTCCCTGGAGAAAGTCTGCAACGTTGGAGTCTATCCCCACATCAAGTGCTGTAGTGTACCACCACTTTCGTATGCCGTTGTAGAGTATCCTCTGTCTTTTGCCGACGTTTTCTGCGATGTTGTATGATATGGGTTCGTTCATTTCGTATATGGCATCTACAAGCTCTCTGGAGCAGAAACAGACGAATGCTTGCTTTGTCTTGTTCCGAATGTTGAGTTCTGTGTACGCAAATTCCCCCATCGTTGTGTATTCTCCTTTTCTGAGTTTTTCCCAAGCCGAAATGGCGTGAGAGCGGCGGAGGCCGCTTTCCACAACGAGACGGAGGAAGAGGCTGTGTTTCCTGTTGGTGAGCCGGCGGAGTATACTGGTGAGTTCTTTGTCACTGTAGACTCTTGTGTCAATGTTGTTTGTCCTTTTGAGTTTGACACAGTTCTTTATTGCCTCGTATTCTTCTTTTGTGATGATTCTCGACTCGTACATGTATTTTGCAAGGCTTCTGAGTGCGAGTCGTTGATTCTTCGAGCCGTCTTTCATTTGTAGTATATCATTGAAGGTTTGTACTTTTTTGAGTGCGTTTTCATACTCAATGAGCGTCTTTTTTGAAAGGTGCTGAATTCCCCATTTCTGCCATTCTCCAATCAGTCGTTCTTTTTCCAAAAGGAGCATTTTGAGAGGCTCACATTTTTCCAATTGGCCGTTTGTGAGTGTTCCATAGACTGATAAGCGGGAGGTCCGGGGTTCGAAGCCCCGCGGGCCCACCATTCAGCCCTTGTAGAGCAAGCGCTGGCGGAAAGTTAATGACTATTTTGGAATGCTAAAATGAGGGAGATTCCTTTTATCTAC
>JALTBN010000073.1 GCA_027075325.1 Thermococcus sp.
AGACAGGAAGAAAGCAATAGCCGAAGGAAGGCTTATAGCAAAAGGTCTCCCTGCCGCTCCGGGAGCTGTAAGCGGTAAGGTCGTCTTTAACGCCGACGAGGCTGTTGAGCTTGCAGAGAAGGGAGAAAAGGTAATCCTGGTCCGCCACGAAACCTCACCTGAAGACATCCACGGAATGCACGCAGCTGAAGGTATTTTAACTGCAAGGGGTGGAATGACCTCCCACGCTGCTGTTGTTGCAAGGGGAATGGGTAAAACCTGTATAGTTGGGGCTGAGTCAATCCACGTTGACTACGATAAAGAGGAGTTCAGAGTAGGAGACGTTGTAGTTAAGAAGGGAGACGTAATAACCTTAGACGGCTCAACAGGTGAGATATTCCACGGAGAGCTAAAGACAATCCCTGCTCAAATTTCCGGCGAGTTTGAAGAGCTTATGAAGTGGGCAGATGAGATAAGAGACCTCCAGGTAAGGGTAAACGCCGACACTCCAGAAGACGCAAAGCAGGGAAGGGACTTTGGAGCCGAAGGTATAGGTCTGTGCAGAACCGAGCACATGTTCTTCAAGGAAGAGAGGATCCCCGTTGTCCGCGAGATGATACTTGCCAAAACCAAGGAGGAGAGGGAAAGAGCCCTTGAGAAGCTCCTCCCGATGCAGAGGGAAGACTTTATTGCAATCTTTGAGGTGATGAACGGACTTCCCGTAAACATAAGGCTCCTTGACCCGCCACTTCACGAGTTCCTCCCAAGAACTGAAGAGGAGTTTGAGAGAACTGCTAAAGAGATGGGGCTTCCTGTTGAGGAGCTGAAACAAAGGGCTGAGGAGCTCCACGAAGTTAACCCGATGCTTGGACTTAGAGGCTCAAGGCTTGGAATAGCTTACCCTGAAATCTACAGAATGCAGGCAAGGGCTATTCTTGAAGCAGCCTGCATCTGCAAGAAGAACGGAATTAACGTTCTCCCCGAGATAATGCTTCCGCTGATTGCAGACGACAGGGAACTGATGAAACTGAAAGAACTGATAGACGACGTTGCAGCAAAAGTCTTCCTTGAGCAGGGAACAGGGGTTGAGTACCAGGTTGGAACGATGGTTGAGGTTCCAAGGGCTGCCCTCATTGCAGACCAGCTTGCCCGCTATGCCCAGTACTTCTCCTTCGGAACAAATGACCTGACACAGATGACCTTCGGCCTCTCAAGGGACGACGCCGGCAAGTTCATAGGCAAGTACATAGAGGAAGGAATACTCAAAGGTGACCCGTTCATGCACATAGATGAGAACGGCGTTGGAAGGCTTATTGAACTTGCAATAGAGAAAGGAAATTCCGTTCGTCCCAACATGAAAACTGGAATCTGTGGAGAACACGGAGGAGATCCGAGGTCAATCAACTTCTTCCAAAAAGTTGGCGTTAAATATGTAAGCCCATCTCCGTTCAGAGTTCCAATTGCAAGGCTGGCAGCTGCCCAGGCAAAGATAAGACAGATGAGGGGAGAAC
>JALTBN010000074.1 GCA_027075325.1 Thermococcus sp.
TAACCCCCAGAAAATATAGCGAAACATGGTGGTTCGGCCGGGGTCGAAAACAGGACATAATATAGTGAGGTGTAAAAATGAGTGAAACCCTAAATCCCGTAAGCGGCGCCGCAACCTCCATAATCCTAGGCGTAGCTATAATAGCGTTCACGGCCCTCGCGGCCGCGCTGCTGCCGCTCGTGCCGGCCTCGTGGAGGCCGTTAGCGGGCCTCGCGGTCATCGCTTATGCTTTCGCGTTCGGCGTCGCGGTTAAGGTCGCCTCCCTAGAGTCAAGCGGTTCTTAGAAGGTTGGGGAACCGGTTATTCGTTTGCCGTGGGATCCCGGTAAAACTGCCGGCAGTTACCATACCCCGCAATAAACCCTGGAAAAACGCTATTTTCTAACGGGGTGCAAACAGAAATGAACCTTAGAAGGTATATGCAGTTAATAGCTGAGATAGGCTACACCGGCCGGCCCCTAAAGGACCTCGAGACAGAGTTAAGCAGGGAGTGGGGAGTCAGCACGAAGGCAATATGGTACTACATAAACCAACTCAAGCAGGAAGGACTGGTAAAGTACTCGAGGGCCTGGAGGAGGGGACCGATAACCGTGGTGCCGACGCCGAAGCTGAAGGAAATGGTTGCTGAGCTGGAGAAGGGCTGGAGCCCAGAAATAATGAAGAGGTACGTGAAGTAACCGCAGCTACCTCTTTTTCTTAAACACTAACCGCTTAGGCCTCCACCTACCTAAGTCGTAATCCCTAAGCTGATCCAAGTACTTCTTACTCTCCCTAATCATCTCCCTAACCTCCTCCCTAGTTAAGGCACCCATAACTAACCCACCTTATTCAGATACTTAGTCGGCTTAGGGCCTATGCAGACCCGTGAGCTTAATCAGCCTTTCCTCAGCCTCCTTAAAGCTCATCCTCCAGCCCCTCCAGAGGTTATAGATCCTCCAGGCCTCCCTCCTCTTACCTCTGGGGGCGTGGATCACGTAGCCTATGAGGATGCCGGCCTGGTTCCTCCTTAACCTCCACTCCCTAACAGACATAACCAAAAAACCACACCCCTAAGGAATACCCGTGTAGTAGTTAATGTACTTAAGCCCGAACTCCCCGGCATGCCTCCAAATAAACCTATCAACAGCGGCAATATACCCACAGCCGCACTCCCTAGCAGCAAGCAAATGAGCTATATCAAAACGCCTAGACCTAGAGTATCCGTGAACCCTAACATACTTGTCAGCCTCAACCAGTATCCTTGAGGCGTTAATCCTGCACTTAATGAAACGATACTTTCTAAACAGAACAAGAAGCCTGCTTAAAGTATCGGCACTAAAACCCTCCAACTCATGAATACTAGAGTAAACAAGACTGAACCCCCCCCCCCACCAAGCAACTCATCAACAAACCTTAAAGACTCAGAATGACCTCTCTCCCCAGGGTTAACGACCCTCACTAAAATACTCGAATTAAAGTAAACACAACCCCTCCTCAAAACACTACC
>JALTBN010000075.1 GCA_027075325.1 Thermococcus sp.
TCTGTCCTGTGATTTTAGTGGTAAGTAGGGATGGTGGGGCTGTAAGAAGTGTATCACGAGTCTCTTATCTGGGTATCTCTTAGCGGCCTCAAGAGCGGCCCTGTAAACGTCCGCCGGAAGGACCGTTTTGTATTGTTTGTTCCATCTTGTTTTCCAGACCGAGATGATAGCGTGGAACCTGTCCTTTAGGTAAAGGTCTACGAAGGGATTCGCAGTCACGAAAACTATGTCCTCGTATTTCCCTGAAAAGTTCCTGACTAAAAACTCTCCCGTCCATGATCCAAGGGAGAGATGGGATCCAAGCTTTCCGGGGAGGTTTCTCTTGAGGTATTCTTCTCTGAAGGTGTCGTACCTGCAGTCGTCCAGTATTACAAGCTGATCCCATTCCTCAGAGAGAACCGGCTGGCCCGGGTTTTTCTGGAGCAGGAATGTAGTAACCTTAAGGATACCCTCTTTGAGCCTGTGTGCTGTATGGGGGTTAAGGCTGTTCATACCTCTTACTTAGGGACCTTTTTCAGTTAAAAACTTGGTGGTAGGTGGTTGTATTTTTGCAATTATTTTTTGAGCGAAAGATTTATATTACGAAGGACATCAATATTAAAGCGGCCTATGAGGCCGGCCTCATAAGAGGTGCTTGGAGGTGAAAGGATGAATAAAAAGAGTTTGAGTTTGGTTTTGGCTGCAGTTATGTTGGCAGCCATTGTTCCAATTGCAACAGCCCCAGCGGCATTGGCACAGACTTCGACTCCGCTACAGTTTAGGATAGTATGGAACGGTACAGCAATCTCAATAAACAACTACTCGGCTAGTGACATTGGCTCTTGGTTCGATAACACTACCTTGCCAATTGTGTACAAGTACCCACTACCGATCCCGATTCTGCCGGGAAGCAACTTGAGCGTTACCAAGACGTTCAACGGTTCAGTGGTTATTGCATTCAACAGCACTACTAACTTTACTCAGGGAAATGTCATTGTCCTCAGGAATGATAGCAAGCTCATCCAGAACTTTACCGTTTACATGCCCATTGTGGGAGACCCCACTATTATACAGTCCATAGACTCCACCGTTGAGATAGAGAGCGTTGGTGGTACCCCAATCGTCGTTCCGTACACCACCGTCTCCAAGTATGTTAAGTATACAAGTGGCTGGGCAATGGCTGCAGTCAAGGTGAACTTGGAGAAGCCTATTCCGGCTTCGAAAATTAAGTACATAGCTGCACTTGTGAAGGTTTACTATACTGATGGAAGTGGCAACAACAAGCTTCTCCAGCGCCCAGTTGTTATAGTAGTGGACCACGGGAACCCAGCAGTTAGCATAGACACGTTTGAGTACAACCAGACCGATGAACCCCTGCAGACCACAGGATGGTATGTTGCGGATGTCTCGGACAAGAGTGCATGGGGATACTTCAACGACTCAAGCCCACTTGCCATGAACGTTAGCTTCGCTGATGACGTGGGAGTATACCACATTACCGCAGAGATCTACAACTGTGAAAACGGGGCACTCCTTGGAGATACGGCCATCTGGATAAACAACACCCGGCACGTAATAGGGTTGATTGACCGCCCATTGGTACCAAACGACATTGCAAAGGGCATACCGCCTGGAGCCCTTGATTGGGACACTATGTACTTCGTGGAGAACTACCTCTTGAACTCCAGCTATATACTGGGCGGCGTCCTGAACGCTCCGGGGCAGCTCAACCCGAACGACTTCATAGTTAAGTACGAGAAGACTCTCGTCAAGATAACCCCAGTGAACGTAACTGGAACGGATCAGCAGTTCATTCTTAGGTTTAGTATAACCAACAATATAGTCCACCTTAACAACACGGATACATATAGGATCGTAATAACTGCAGAGGACACTGCTGGAAAAGTCTACCAGGAGAAC
Organism: Thermococcus sp.; assembly: GCA_027075325.1. GTDB lineage: Archaea > Methanobacteriota_B > Thermococci > Thermococcales > Thermococcaceae > Thermococcus. Next base: position 1,900 of record JALTBN010000075.1, read on the forward strand.
TTTATAATAGGTGACGACAAGAAGCCGGTGATCATTATAGCCAGCCCCTCACCGGGAAGCATATATAACGCTCAGGGATGGAGCGGAGTTAAACTCCAGTTCAAGATAATAGATCCGGACAGCACTTGCAATGGAGGATCCTCAAACATCACTTCGTACTCCATCGAGTTGGTTAACCAAGATGGAACAAGGATACCCATTGACCAATTCTTCACAATGACTAACCTCTTTAACTCTCCATTTACAGTTAACATTGGAGATATTGTAACTGCGTACGTTAATGCTCGGGACCTTGCCCCCAAGTATGTTCCCAACAGCGATACCACTCCCCTGTTCGTAACATTAACGCCTGCGTCACATGCACTGCCCGATGGAAAGTACACCATTATCGTAAACGCTACAGACAGGGTTGGGCACAATGCCACTGCCAAGACTTGGTTCATAATAGACACCACCGCCCCGAGGATAACCTCGGTGACTATAAACGGCCACACCTACAACACTAGCGTTAGCGGTAGCAGAGATCTAGATGTTACCGTTCCCCCGTATGTTGACATCTCCTGGAACGCAACCGATGCTCTTCCGGGCTATCCTAACGTAGTGACCTCGGGAATCCTCTATTACCACGTCACCGTCACGGATGGTAACGGCAACACTATTGGAGTGTACACTCTTTCAACGCCTCATCTCAAGCTTACCCTCAATCCAGGGACCTACAGGATCGAACTCTACGCACAGGATGCCGCTGGGAACACCGTGGATCCCTCGCAGTACATCCGCGTGATAATGAATGTCTCAAACGGCACAGGACTTCCGGAGTTCGTAGGTCTGGCGAAGCTACTTAACGGGACCTTCGTTGTAAGTCCGCGTGCTAGTGCCGATAGCTACGCTACCCTCATGTTTGCTGCCCCAACCACCGGGCCTTTGCCAGTCAGGTACTCCGACAACATTAACCTAAGCAAGCTTACCAGCAAGGACTACATAATCTCAATAGGGGGACCTGTTGTTAACAGCGTAACCAAATACTACCAGGAGATGGCCCCGGTTAAGATGGAGGTCGTCAATGGCAAAGTCCAGGTAGTTACCCCGAACGAGACCTTCACTTGGGCTGGACCTCACGGAAAGTGGTGGAACGTTACCAGTGGCTACTTTGTCATCCAGATACTAAAGGACCCGAAGACTGGTGCCACGATCTTCATGGTGTACGGTACTGACAGGGATTCCACTGCGGCTGGTTCCTACTGGCTCTATGAGCAGTTCTCCACCGGAAACATTGCAAAGTTCAATGGCGTCTACTGGGTTGTCGGCAAGTGGACAGACACCGATGGAAGCGTTGACTTCGACTTCCTTAAGGGTAGCCCGGACGACCACAACGGCTTCAGCTACGGCGACAGTATTCAGATAGTGGCTGAGGGATGAAGTAATTTTTCCTTCTTTCCCTCCTAATTTTAATTGCCGAAAGTTTTTTAATTGTGCTGTCTTTTTTGATGATGTGATGCTATGAGGTCTGTATACTACGCCGCGGGAAGTCTTTTTATAGTATTACTTGCACTGGTTGTACTAGTGGTAGGGGGGGAGCGCCCGGGTTATTCAGTTGTGTACTTTGATAACTCTACACTTCCCCCTTCGTTATACTTGGGTAATGAAACGACCGTGATATTTGGGATACACTCGTATGAGCATAGCAAGACAAGTTATTCCTTCGATGTATATTTAAATGGGCGCGTGATAAAAAATGGCAGTATCTCTTTGCGTCCGCACCAAAATGTCCAGATACCTGTTAAGTTGTTGATTAAAAATGTCACTTATAGCAAAATACTTACAAAAAATATTACAACTTCGTATTTAATGAGTGGCGTACTCAACATGACCACTTCCTGCGCCTTTGTGAATTCTAGTGGTAACTGGTCGTGTTCTCCTCCGATATACAAGGGGGCGCTGGGTCTTTCATTTATATTGAATAAAACTGGGAATGTAAGTGTTAACACAACAACGTATACCCAGAAGGGCAATGAATTAGTTGTCACAGTCCAGACTCTCTCCATAATAAGGGAAGGCCCCCAAAAGTACAGGGTTGTCCTCGGCACACTTGAATGGACAAGGGTTAAAAAGAACGTCCTTCTTCGGATCGTTGTTCGTTCCTCTACTGGTAAGGTATATGTACTGTCCCATTCCTTTAGTGTTGTTGGGGGGTGATAAAAATGTTTCAGACTTTGTGTCTCTTGTTGCTTTTGCTTTCTCTGTTTTTAGCCGTTTACTCGCTTCTGGGTCGGGATATTACCCCTCGTCTTTCAAAGGGGTTTTTGGTTCTTTTGTTCACTGTTACTGGTACTGTCGTGGTTTTTATTAGGATTGCCTTTGGGAGGTACTTCACGACCATAGACGAGTCCTATTATGTCTCCCTCTTAGGTGATCCTCACTGGTACTGGAACTCAATAGTTTCTGGTTATATAACCCCATTTTCTTTACATATCATCCGTTCTTTCTTTGAGAATCCTGTTAATGAGGTCATATGGTATTCCACTATCGTTGCTGTGGTTTATGTGTCCCTTCTTTTTTATATCTACAAGTTGTTTGGGTTGTCTAACATGCATTCACTCCTCTCGGAAATCGTACTCCTCATGACTCCCCTGTTTATATGGCCCATGATTCAGATCCGCCCCCAGCAGGTAGGGCTTCTAGTCGGCCTTCTCTTAACGGCTGTTTTTGTCAATAAATCCCCTTCTTGGAGGTTGTTTTTGGCGATTTCTTCCCTGTTTATCCTGCTGATTTTTTCCCATCTGCTCTCTTTCATTGTGTACTCCGCCCTTCTAGTTGGTTATGTCACCCTGTCCGCGCTCCTTGAAAGGCAGACTACGAACTACCGGTACAAATCTGTAATGCTTGTGGTGTCCGTACCCCTTTCATGGATTGTTTTTCTCTCCTTTCCCTACTCGCGTCCGATCTTGAAAAACCTGACATGGCTCTTTAACGTAACCTTTGGAACAAGATTCTCCCCCACCGTTTTCCAGGTGGTGTCTTC
>JALTBN010000076.1 GCA_027075325.1 Thermococcus sp.
CAGACTTTATCCGAAGGAAGAACAGATAGAATTTCTGGACCGTCAAATAGGACATTGCAGGTTTGTTTACAACAAGCTCCTTGAAATAGCTAAGAAGGATTACGAAGCGGAAGTTAAAAAGTGGAACTACTACGAGTATAAAAAGCTCCTGCCTAAACTGAAAGAGGAGTTTCCCTTTCTCAAGGAAGCCAACAGTCACAATCACTTCAAGAAGTTGTAAAGTGGCTTGATAGAGCGTTCAAGAACTTCTTTAAAGGAATAGCTGGATTTCCAAAGTTCAAGAGCAAAAAGAGGACAAATAGCGTATCAATACCTCAACACTTCCGTATAGAAGGAGACAAAATCAAAATACCGAAACTCAAAACACCGATAAAGTTCAAAAAGCATAGAGAAATAGAAGGAGAAATCAAAAGCGTTTCAATAACTAAATTGCCCTCTGGAAAGTTCTACCTTAACGTTCTTGTTGACAGAGAGATAGAACCACTACCGGAGACGGACAAAGTAGTAGCGATAGATGTTGGACTTACCCACTTTTGCACCTTGTCAACAGGTGAAAAGATAGAAAAACCCGAGAAACCTGTTAAAGACGGAGGAAAAACTCAAAAAGCTCCAGAGGAAACTGTCAAGGAAGGTAAAGGGTAGCAACAGATACCTCAAACTTCAAAGGAGAATAGCGAAACTCCACGAGAAGGTAGTAAACCAGAGGAACGACTTTCTCCACAAGCTCAGCAAGAGGATAATCGGCGATAACCAAGCCGTGATAGTGGAAGACTTAAACGTCAAGGGATTACTCAAAAACAGCAACCTTTCCAAACACATAGCAGATGCGAGCTGGAGGAAGTTCATCTCTTATCTGGAGTACAAAGCGAAGCTCTACGGCAGGAAGCTCATCAAGGTAAGTCCGTTCTATTCCTCTTCAAAGCTCTGCTCTAAGTGTGGATACAAAACGGAAACCTCAAACTGTCTGATAGGAAGTGGAAGTGTCCTAACTGTGGAGCGGAACACGACAGGGACTACAACGCAACCTTAAACCTGCTGAAGGAAGGACTGAAAATACTGAAGGAGTCGCTCGCCTCACGAGCGGTAGGGCTGGAACGGTCCGAACTTACGCCCGTGGAGAGTGCTATTGCACTCGTTGAAGCGGGAAGCTCTCATTTCAATGAGGAGTAGTTCACGTAATTCTTCTACTGATGGTGGGAATTCGGCAGAATTTTTGTTTCCTAAAATATAGATATCACCGTTTAACGGATCTAAAGGAATTTTAATTGACCCATAAGGGCAAGCTCTGAATACCAGTCCTTTTACCTTTAAATCTGAAATTTTCCAGCTGTTCTTCTTAAGAAGGTCAAACAGTTTTTTGATACATCTATCAAGTTCTTTTTGGTTGTTG
>JALTBN010000077.1:0-705 GCA_027075325.1 Thermococcus sp.
GGCTACATTCTCAACGGCAAAGAGAATTCCCGTTATGGGAGAGACAAAAACGGCAGCTATTCCACTGCTGGCTCCAACTCCTATTGCTACTTTGAGGAGCTCCCTCGGCAACCTGAAGTAGTTGTGGAACCTGTAGGCTATCATCGCCCCTATGGCCGCAGAGGGACCTTCGTTTCCAACGGCGAAACCGCTCCCTATTGAAAGGGCAGAAGCAACTATTTTTAGGGCCAGATCCCCCAGAGTAAAGGTAAGTCTGTTCTCATCTAAAGCCTTCGCTATTTCTCTTATTCCGTACTCTTTAGCCTTCTCGTTACCGAGAATTATCAGGTTGACTATCAGTATTGATGAGGTTGTTACAAAGGCAACGTACCAGAAGGGCAGTTTTGGTATCGTCTCCTCAGGGTTTCCAAGGTAAAGGGCAAGAGAAATAGCCCTGCTGAGAAGAACGTAAAGTGAAACGGCGAACCCCGTTGAGAGGCCCACCAGAAGCGAAATGGAAAAGAGTCTGGAGTTCAGCTTCATCACTTATTACTATTTAGAAGAAGCTCCGTCACTGTTCTAACAGGCTGGCCGGTGGCTCCGGCAGAGTAGTACTTCCACGGACTTGATAGAAATGCAGGACCGGCAATGTCCAGGTGTGCCCAGCTCTTTACTTTATCGCCGTCAACAAAGTTCTGAAGGAAGAGAGCTGCAGTTATTGCCCCT
>JALTBN010000077.1:715-1381 GCA_027075325.1 Thermococcus sp.
GGATATCTGCATACTGCCCCTTAATATCCTCTTTCAGGTCTTCATCTAAAGGAAGTCTCCACATCTTCTCACCGCTCTTTTCAGAGAGGGAGAGGAGCTCCCTCGCAAGCCTTTCGTCTTCGGTAAAGAGTCCGGAAGTGTAGTTTCCCAGCGCTACAACGCACGCTCCCGTTAATGTTGCCATGTCTATCATTATGTCGGGTTCAAGCGCAGAACCGTAGATAAGGGCATCGGCAAGGATGAGCCTTCCTTCCGCATCGGTTGAGTGGACTTCAACGCTCTTTCCACTTCTGTAAACAATTATGTCGTCGGGCCTGTAGGCTTTCCCGTCGGGCATGTTCTCTACAGTTGGAATAAGGCCGTGGACTTCAACGTCAGGTTTTAACTCCCCTACAGCCTTCATAATTCCTAGAATAGCACAGGCCCCTGCCTTGTCAGATTTCATTGTCTTCATGTACTGCTCGGGCTTTATGTTAAGGCCTCCGCTGTCAAAGGTTACCCCTTTACCCACCAGAACAATTCTCTTTTTAGGTTTCTTCGGTTTATAGGCGATGTGGATAAACCTCGGCGAGTTCTTGCTTCCTCTCCCAACAGTCAGAATTCCTACCATCTGGTTCTTCTCAAGCTTCTTCTCGTCAAACACTGTGCATTCAAAACCGTGCTCTT
>JALTBN010000078.1 GCA_027075325.1 Thermococcus sp.
AAAGGGGGGCAAAGGCCAACCACCTTACATACCTTGGAGACTGCAGGGTAGGAGAGAACACAAACATCGGCGCCGGAACGATAACCTGCAACTACGACGGCTTCAACAAGTGGTTCACAGACATAGGCAAAAACGTGTTTGTGGGGAGCAACACCCTCTTTGTTGCCCCTGTAAAGGTTGGAGACAACTCAATAACCGCAGCGGGCTCTGTAATTACAAAAGACGTTCCAGAGAACACCCTGGCAATTGCCCGGGCAAAGCAGGTAAACTACGTTGGAAAAGCTGAATCTGTAAAGGAGAAGCTGAAGAAGAGGAAGAAAGATGGACATTCTAAGGAAAATAGTTGAGCACAAGAAGAGGGAGCTCTCTGAGAAAAAGCAGAAGTTCAATATGTCCGTTTTGAGGGAAGAGGCAGAGAGGCTAAAAGTTCCCTATAACTTCAAAGAAGTTCTTTCACGAGAGGGCATAAACATCATTGCTGAGGTCAAAAAAGCCTCTCCGTCTAAAGGGGTAATAAGGGAAAATTTTGACCCTGTGGAAATAGCAAAGGCCTACGAGAGGGGCGGGGCAAGGGCCATCTCTGTTCTAACAGACGAGAAGTTCTTTCAGGGTTCTCCCTTCTACCTGAGGCAGGTTGCAGAGGCCGTAGAGCTTCCGGTTCTCAGAAAGGATTTCATAATAGACGAGTTCCAGATATACGGAGCAAAAGCCCTTGGGGCTTCCTCATACCTTTTAATAGTTGCAATCCTTTCAGACTCAGAGCTTAAAGATTTCATAGAACTTGGAAGAGAGCTTGGGATGGAGCCTCTTGTTGAGACACACACAGAGGAGGAGGTTGAGAGAGCTCTCAAGGCCGGAGCCGAAATTGTGGGAGTAAACAACAGAGATCTCAAAACGTTCACAGTTTCCCTCTCAACAACACTAAAACTTCTTCCGTTAATAAAATCTGAAGGAAAACTTGCAGTTTCAGAGAGCGGTATAAAAGGAAAAGATGATTTAATTATGCTGAAGGAAGCTGGCGTTGACGCCTTTCTAATAGGTGAAACCTTAATGAGGAGCGAAAACCCGGAAGTACTTTTAAAGGAGTGGCTGTCTTGAGAAAGCTTTTCTCTCTTTTTCTCCTTACTTTTTTAATTTCTCCCAACGCCTTTGCAGACTGGTACATTCTTTTGCCTAAAAAACCTCTACCCAAACACCGGCAGATGCCCCGCAACGTTCCCATTCCGAAACTTAAGGGGACAAAGGTAAAACCGAAGCCCTATTCGGTTGAAGTTCAGAAAGTTCTTGCTCCCTCTTTCTCTGTTCCAACTAAAAGAGGAAAACTGACAAAGAGAGACCTTGAAGGGAAAAACGTTGTAATTTTCT
>JALTBN010000079.1 GCA_027075325.1 Thermococcus sp.
TTGTGCTGGCAACAACTCTCAGTGATTTCCTTTCAATCCCACTATGGTCTGATTTTATCGACCTGTTTTTGTGTACTCGTAAGCACTCAAATAAGCACTTTCAATCCCACTATGGTCTGATTTTATCGCAAAATTCTTGATAAATCGGGTATTCCTGCAAACATCCTTTCAATCCCACTATGGTCTGATTTTATCTCACTGAAAAGCCTGATATAAAATACAGTAAACAACTCTTTCAATCCCACTATGGTCTGATTTTATCGGCAAATATCGCATGGGTCCTTATTGCATTATTCACAATCTTTCAATCCCACTATGGTCTGATTTTATCGAGACCATTGCTGGCGGACACTACTGCAACGGAACTCAGCTTTCAATCCCACTATGGTCTGATTTTATCATACAGAAGCGTATAGCTCCTTTAAGCTAAAGCACAACTTTCAATCCCACTATGGTCTGATTTTATCAGTTGAAACCGGTTTAGTACTGTGAACTGCCGTTTCAACTTTCAATCCCACTATGGTCTGATTTTATCGCAGACAGAGAGTTGCTAAAAGCAATCGATGAAGTTGCTTTCAATCCCACTATGGTCTGATTTTATCAGCTGAGAATGATGAGAGAATTAGACTGGTGCAAGGCAGCTTTCAATCCCACTATGGTCTGATTTTATCATAATCAAGAATTCTTTTAAGAAAATCAAGAAGATAACCTTTCAATCCCACTATGGTCTGATTTTATCATATGAAAACAGACTATTTATAGCACTGAGTACATGGCCTTTCAATCCCACTATGGTCTGATTTTATCGGCTCGTGGCGTGTACGAGAAAAAAGTTCCAGGCAGGCTTTCAATCCCACTATGGTCTGATTTTATCACTACTGTCTCTAATACCGAGCAAGTTACCTGAGCCAGCTTTCAATCCCACTATGGTCTGATTTTATCGCTCCCGCCTTTCGGGAGCGGGCTCAAACTGAAAGTGCTTTCAATCCCACTATGGTCTGATTTTATCGAACTAAACAAAGAATTATCCTTAGTGTACTACAAAGCTTTCAATCCCACTATGGTCTGATTTTATCAATACGGAAGCGTATAGCTCCTTTAAGCAAAAGCAAGACTTTCAATCCCACTATGGTCTGATTTTATCGAATATTCGCAAGATTCAACGCAGACACGACGATAACGCACTACGGTTATCTCTTTCAATCCCACTATGGTCTGATTTTATCGAAGTACAGGTGTAGCGAGTGTACGTACGCCGTGTATCACTTTCAATCCCACTATGGTCTGATTTTATCTGATATTGAAAAAGTTAGAAAAATAATCATTGAGTGTACTTTCAATCCCACTATGGTCTGATTTTATCACTCACCCGCAGCACGAGACCGTAGAGGGTAAGTGCTGCTTTCAATCCCACTATGGTCTGATTTTATCCCGCACGCTAAGAAGATTCTTAGCAAAATACCAGTAATCTTTCAATCCCACTATGGTCTGATTTTATCAGACCTCTCGTGGCAGGCGACACGCCACCGGTAGCCTATCCTTTCAATCCCACTATGGTCTGATTTTATCTTTGAGAGAACTCGCAGTAGAGGGTAAACTGAACGAAACTTTCAATCCCACTATGGTCTGATTTTATCCTGCTGAGAATCTGTACACCATTACTGTCAATCTCACACTTTCAATCCCACTATGGTCTGATTTTATCAATAACGTGGGACAACCAGCCTAAAGTGGATTACGACATCTTTCAATCCCACTATGGTCTGATTTTATCGCTTTTTGTTTAGTTTCACTTTTCGTTTCGTTTTTTTCCTTTCAATCCCACTATGGTCTGATTTTATCTAATCGATTACCCGGTTCTGTTCGAAATAGACGACGCACTTTCAATCCCACTATGGTCTGATTTTATCGATAACATAACACGAAAATTCTACGCAAAACAAGCTAAACTTTCAATCCCACTATGGTCTGATTTTATCAGAAGTGATTACTCAACCTGCTCAAAGCGAAGAAGAACCTTTCAATCCCACTATGGTCTGATTTTATCTTTCAAGGAGGTGAAGAATGAACACGAGTGAAGCAAATACTTTCAATCCCACTATGGTCTGATTTTATCGGAGAACGCATAACACTCGAAGTAATTGAGAGAAAACTCTTTCAATCCCACTATGGTCTGATTTTATCGGGAGAGTGAGATACTCCTCCCCCCTCACAACCGTTGCTTTCAATCCCACTATGGTCTGATTTTATCAAATTTGCATGCTCTGATACTTTTATGAGCATAATAGTCTTTCAATCCCACTATGGTCTGATTTTATCATCTGTGAAGCGTGTCTTGTAATTGAGTATCATCAATTCCTTTCAATCCCACTATGGTCTGATTTTATCTGATTTAGCCTTATTAATACCGCTCGATAAAAAGATTGACTTTCAATCCCACTATGGTCTGATTTTATCAGAGTGGCGGTGAAGCAGGATGTCGTATGTGAAGTAAACTTTCAATCCCACTATGGTCTGATTTTATCGCTTTTGACTCTATATGCTGCACAAAGAGCTAAAGAGCTTCTTTCAATCCCACTATGGTCTGATTTTATCACAACAAAAAATTAGAAGTAGAATACAACAGAGAGCTCTTTCAATCCCACTATGGTCTGATTTTATCACAAGAAGGGGTATGGAGCGTTAGAGGAAGCTATCAAGAGCTTTCAATCCCACTATGGTCTGATTTTATCGCTAACTCTTTTAACGTCTTATAGTTTAGCTGGACGAGCTTTCAATCCCACTATGGTCTGATTTTATCGAAGTTGGTTCGGAGTATGTGCCCCGGAAATGGCGTCCTTTCAATCCCACTATGGTCTGATTTTATCAGGCAATCAAGGCGTCTTGGGACAAGAAAAAGAGAGTCCTTTCAATCCCACTATGGTCTGATTTTATCTTAATAAAAGCACAGTACAGCGAGCAGGCAGCAGCACTGTACCTTTCAATCCCACTATGGTCTGATTTTATCACGCCAAACCTGACGCATACCTGAAGTTCGTCGAGGAAAAGCTTTCAATCCCACTATGGTCTGATTTTATCGTTTCACCAGTTTTGCTATCACTTCATACATTCCGTCCTTTCAATCCCACTATGGTCTGATTTTATCTTTTTGTTTTGTTTCAGTTTTTGTTTCGTTTTTTGTTTCCTTTCAATCCCACTATGGTCTGATTTTATCTGAAGAGAATATTATAAAAGAGTAAGATAAAAAAGCTTTCAATCCCACTATGGTCTGATTTTATCCAGCATCGCTTACGTCAGAAGACGTACCAGAAATAGCCTTTCAATCCCACTATGGTCTGATTTTATCTGAGGATAAGTTAACGCCCGTATTGCTGATTTTAGGCCTTTCAATCCCACTATGGTCTGATTTTATCAAGAGATGGCAGGAAATAGTTGATACGGCAGACAAAACTTTCAATCCCACTATGGTCTGATTTTATCACAAAGTATTAGTAGAAATAGAATATCACGAAGAGTTCTTTCAATCCCACTATGGTCTGATTTTATCGCTGTGGAAAATGACAACGTACAGAGGCAGCAGTTCTCTTTCAATCCCACTATGGTCTGATTTTATCTTTTGATGCGAACAAGGCAGCCGACGAACTCTCTAACACTTTCAATCCCACTATGGTCTGATTTTATCCGGCTCCGAGATGGAGATACAGTTCCAGTTCACCCCCGTGGCTTTCAATCCCACTATGGTCTGATTTTATCGACATCAGCGAGGAAGAGCTTGAAGAATTTTACAGAAACTTTCAATCCCACTATAGGGGTGAGAAAATGGGGGTGAGAAAAACTTTCAATCCCACTATGGTCTGATTTTATCATAAGCCTAATGCCTCAGATTAGAATTTGTAGAAAGACTTTCAATCCCACTATGGTCTGATTTTATCGTGCTCCAGATTTGCCACTTCAGAGATATGGTAACGGCTTTCAATCCCACTATGGTCTGATTTTATCTTATTTAATCACCACTCCCAGTTTATATATATGTTCGGCTTTCAATCCCACTATGGTCTGATTTTATCATCAGGCTATAACCGACGTGTCGAGAGACGAAGTCAACTTTCAATCCCACTATGGTCTGATTTTATCATAAAATACGTTTCCGCATATATGGAGGTGATAGAAGATGGAGAAAAAGATTTGTTTGAATGAAGGAAAAGAAATGAAAGAAATTCTTTCAATCCCACTATGGTCTGATTTTATCAAACACGGCAAAAGCATAGAAAACATCGATCTGTACCCACACTTTCAATCCCACTATGGTCTGATTTTATCTGATTTTATCGTTCTGCTATCACACTCTGCTGCTGAAAAACTCCTTTCAATCCCACTATGGTCTGATTTTATCTCTTTGGTATTTTCTTTGATACAAAAGGAGTTGTTCCACCTTTCAATCCCACTATGGTCTGATTTTATCTACAGATTCTCAGCAGAAACATGCAGGCTGAGGATTTCTTTCAATCCCACTATGGTCTGATTTTATCTGAATAAGATTTTAGCTATTGCAGGTGAAATAAGCAACGTCTTTCAATCCCACTATGGTCTGATTTTATCAACCGGTAATTTTCCTCTGTTTCGCTATATAACGTTTTCTCATCGCCCCTTTACGAGGCTTTCGTCGTCGACCTTCAGTTGTGCAGTCAGTATAT
>JALTBN010000080.1 GCA_027075325.1 Thermococcus sp.
TGCTCCGCATCCCTGATCCCGCCCACTATGAGCGCGGCAAGTCCCAGGGCACCCACGATGAAGGCCTCGGCCGGAATTCCGGGGAGTTTTCCCCGCAGGATAAAAAGCACCATCCCCGTTACTGAAAGCCAGGTCAGGAAGTACAGGGCCGCCTTTCCAAAGTTTTCGTAAAGCTTGTAGACGACTGCACCGGCAAGCGCCGTAAACAGCGCGTAGTCGTTGATGGCCGCGATGGCCAGAATCCCGCTCAGGAGGATATCCCTTTTATCACCAACCCGTATTCTTCCCTGGAGGACGTCGTTGAGGACCAGAACGGTCGTCGTTCCAAGGAGAATCAGCTCCCTCAGTCCCTTTATGGTGTACACGGAGTCGAAGCCAGGATCGGCTATAATAGCCATTAGGTAAAGGGAGAAGCCGAAGAGGGCAGCTTTCCTCCCCTTTATGGTGAGGGCATAGGCTAAGATAGCCGCCAGCGGAACCCATGATTTCAGCACGGCCGCAGCCACAACCGAAGCTATGAGCCCTATCATAGTGCCCTCACCACCTTGGGCAGCAGGTCCTTTGACGAGAGCTCCACAACCTCAACCTTGCTCCTGATCTTTCTTACGAGTTCTTTCCTTTCTCTGTAGGCCACGTAGAGGGATTCCAGGTCCTCGGGCTTAACGCTTTCCCTGGGGACGAACCTTATCGGGTTGGGATAAAGGACGGCAACCTTAGAACCCTTTTCCTCCAGCATGCTGACGGCGCTCATTATCGCCCAGGGGTGGAGGCCTATATCATCGAGGACGACAACGTATGAGCTTTCGGGAACGGCACCCGCCGCCTTCTCTATACCTGAGAGCGGGCTTCTCGCCTTGAGGCGAAGGATCTTCCTGATCAGACTGTTTCCCCTCAGGGGGGAAGGCCTCAGCTGGGGCTTCCCGGGTCTGGGCCTTAGGTCGAGCTCCGAGAGCGCTTTCCTGGGTTCGTAGACGTTCCTTATAACCTTGGAAATCCCATGATCCGTGTAGGCAACTATTCCCACCCTGTGGCCGTGACGGGCAAAGTAAGCTACCAGCTGGGCCAGGATGAGCGCCAGGTAGTCAGTCTTCACGTTCTGCATCTCCCTCCGGAAGGACTCGTCTACGTTGACGAGTACGTAGACGCCCGCTAGGGTTTCCCTTTTGAAAACTCTAACTACCGGCTTGAGAATCCTTGAAGTGGCTTTCCAGTCTATCCTCTTAACGTCATCGCCCGGCAGGAATTCCCTCAGTTCCTCGAAGTCAATGCTTTCACTTCCTATGCCGAGTGCATGAAGCAGCTCCGCGAAGGCGTTGGGCTCCTTTCTGATCCTCCTGGCCTCGGCGACCTTCCGCGGCGAGGGCAGAACAGGTATGGGTTTGATGCCATCCACCTTCAACCCCCTCATGAAAAGGCCCGACTTATCGGTAAAGACGGCGTTAACCTCCAGTTCAAGCGTTCCCTTTTTGAGGGGCTTTACCATTAGGACCGCTTTCAAATTCTCGCCTGGATTCACTTCTATCGATAAGTCTTCAGACTCCACGTCCGGGTTCCTGCCCTTTATGACGACCCTCCCCGGTATCTCAAAACCGGACTCTATCTCGACCGGGATCTCAGCCCACTCCAGTTCGGTTGTTCTCTCCGGGAGGCTCAACCTGACCTTTCCATCGCCCCTGAATGCCAGCCTAACCGAGGCATAGTAAGCCATTATCACAGAGGCGGTTCCGGCCAGTGCTGGACTCTGAAGGAAGATCGACCCGGCCAGAAGAACACCCGCGAGGCCAAGGAGGGAATCAGCGGTTTTCATCCGGTCGGCACCTCTACACTGTTGAGGGCGTCCTTAATCACTTCCTCACCGGTTAAACCTTCCATCTCGTACTCAGGTTTTATCAGGATCCTGTGGGATAGAACAGGGACAACCAGGCCTTTAACGTCGTCCGGTATCACGTAACCCCTGTTTTCCAGGTAGGCCTTTGCCTTTGCCGCAAGGAGAAGATGCTCTCCCGCCCTGGGCGAGGCCCCCAAGAGGACTCTCTCGTCTTCCCTCGTTGCCCTCAGGAGTGAGTAGATGTAGTCTATTATCTCATCACTAACCTTAACATCCCCGACATCTCTGGCCGCCTTTTCGAGTTCTACCTTTGAGAGAACCGGCCTCGCCTCGTCGAATAGACCGAGGCTCTTCCTCCTGAGCATTTCTTTCTCGTGGTTCTCGCTCAGGTAGGATACCTTCACCTCCATCATGAACCTGTCCGCCTGCGCCGTTGGTATCTCGTAGACTCCCTCTATCTCAACCGGATTCCTCGTGGCTATAACCAGGAAGGGCTGGGGGAGCTTGAAGGTCTGACCCTCTATCGTCACCTGCCTCTCCTCCATGGCCTCAAGCAGGGCGGACTGGGTCTTTGGAGAGGCCCTGTTTATCTCGTCCACCAGGAGGATGTTAGTGAATATGGGTCCCTTCCTTATCCTGAACTCACCAGTTCTCATGTCGTAAAAGCTGTGCCCTATTATGTCCGCAGGAAGGAGATCCGGTGTCATCTGCACCCTTGTAAAGGCTAGGTCCAGGCTCTTCGCGAAGTTCTTGCTTAGCGTCGTCTTTGCCAGTCCGGGAACGCCCTCCAGGAGGACGTGTCCATTTGAGAGAAGGGCTATCGTCATCAGCTCAACGACTTCGTCCATGCCAACTATGGCCTTTTTAACCTCATCCTCAATCTTCTCGATTATCATTTCAATCACCCAGGCTCTTCAGCATTTCAAGCACGTCCTTCTTATCCCATCCATTCTCCTCGGCAAGCTCAAGGGCCACCTCCTCAAGGGAGCCCTTCTTCCCAATAATTCTTTCGATCGCCATGCTGAGGGGCCTCCCCAGGTACCCGAAGACCCCAAACTCATAGGCTAAGATAATGAACCCCAGCAGGAGGAGGAGTTTCTGCGCACTCCCCTTTGGTAGAATCCTTCCTATCGTTATCGTCCCCTGGGTGTAGAGGTTGAAGTCGCTGTGGTGGCCCTCGTCGATGTACACGGGGCCGGGGATGTAGTTCACCAGGTTCATCAGGAAGGGGTAGTTCCTATCGAAGAGGTTATTGCTCAGTATGTCGGGATCCGCGAGGACTATTACCCTGCCCTTCCCGTACCTCGTCATGGCCAGCATTGGATAGGCCCTTCTGTGGAAGTTTATCATCGCCGTCCCGCTCGTGTAGACCTCACCCTTCCTCGTGACTATTACCGCTGACGGGTCGTCGGTTATCACCTTGTCGACGCCCCTCCCCAGAACAGGGTCTGTTATTCTCACCGTTATCAGGAAGCGGTCGTCCAGCTCGTAAAAGAAGTCCCTCAGGGGGTACTCTGAGATCCCCATGGGCAGGTTAAGCCCCCTGAGCACCTCGTTGGCAGTTCCAAAGTCATCCGCGATGAACAGGGTGTTTCCCTCTCCAACGAACTTCTTTATCGCCTTTATTTCTCCAGGAGTGTAGTCCACGTCCGGCCCTACTATCAGGAGGGTTCCGCCTGAGAGCTCGTAAGAGTCCAAAGGTCCGAGAAGGGGGACAGGGGACTTTCCTTCCTTGTAGAGGAGCCCTGCAAACCGGGATATTCCGTCCCAGCCCGGGTTGAACATACTGTAATGGGCGGAGCTCTTGAAGTAGGGAACGGTTAGGGGCATGGTGAAGAGGATAAACGTCCCTATGACCAAGACCGAGTACTTAACCATCTTCCTCATAAAACTCCACCCAGGGCAGTTATTACAGCCCGAGCGGCCCCCTTGAAGGCCCGGAGCTCCTCTCCACTAAGCTTTTCCTTTCCGTAGACCGCTTTCTCGTGTATGGCCGTTACCGTTTTCAGATTCTCGTGGCCCTCCCAACCCTTAAGCTTTTCCAGTACTTCCCTCGGCGTGAGCGTCCTCGGTACACCCATCCTCCGGTAAAGGACGTCCCTTATGAGGTTGTAGGCTGTGCCAACGTCATCCGGAATCTCGGCCTGAACCGTCCTCTTGCCCAATTCCATCGTATCCACTTGGGCTGTCTCCTGAGGTGTCTCTCCCGTCCCCCTAACGAACCTCTCCCTCTGGGAATATACGACCAGGCCGAGGATTATTAGCAGAACTGCAACGTACCGCAGTGGATTGCTCTCCGAAGGTACCACCGATACCAGGAGAACGTTCGATTTTGATGGAAGGTACAGCCCGGTACCGTTGAAGACCGCGTACACCTTCAGCGTCTCTGCCGTTTCGTGGGTCATGTTCATGGAGAAGAGACCGTTCGTCGAGTTGACAACAGCGTAGGGCCGGCCATTGACGTAGATCTCCACCGTTGAGTTTATGGCGGGCGTTATTGAACCCTTAACCTCAAAGTTTTTTCCCTCTTCGACTGTTCCCGGGGCGGTTATTGTTATTGCCGTCGGTATCTTCGTGAACTTAACGGTCAGCACCTTCCTGATTCCCTCGTGGAATTCATCCCCAGGGAACTCCAGCACGATATAAAAGCTCGCTTCCTTAGGGCTCCACAGGTCAAATGCCACCGTTCCATTGGAGTCAGTGATAAGAGGTGTCCCATTGACAAGTATCTCCCTCCCAGGAAGGGGCCTTGAGTAGTAATCCACCAAAGAAACCCTGATTTTGAGGGTCGTGTTTATTATTGCTGAGGTGGGTGAGAGGACGAGGAAGTAGGTTGGTACCCTGCCAACATTAACCTCCAGCCACTCCGTGCTCAGGTTCCCCTGGAGGGCCTTCACCATGTATCTACCCGGTCTTGTAAAGCTGTACTGCATGGTGAAGAAGTGCCTCCCTACCGGGACAGCAATGTCTCTCTCCATGCCGCTTTCGTTCCTTATAACTATAGTTACGCTTTCGTTTGAAGGCGCGGTTCCGAAGAAGGTTACGCTCTGGTTCACGAGGGGGTTCTTGCTGGTGGCGTAGAGTGAAAGCTCAAAGATTCTACTCTGATTCTGACTGCTCTGATTTTGCAGGATTTGATTTAGAGTCTGGTTTAGAGTTTTTTCTGCACTCGCCTGAATCTCTTTTAAGTACTTCTCAACTTCCCCCGTGTCGAACCTCAGTATTTTTGTCCCGTTGTAGAGTTCTATTGATTTTATCTCATTCAGGTAACCCCTCATGCTCTCCGCGGTATCCACGATCCCAGCTGCGATGGCCACGCTTTCGTTGTCCTCCTGAAATTTAAGTACAAGCTTGTCCAGCGTTATTAGCTCAACGGAGAAGTTGTAGAAGGGGGGCAGGACATCAAAGACCCTCGCCTTTATTCCCCTCTCCCGGTAGATCCTCCCCTCCCTCATTATCCTCAGGAGGTCGCTTCGAGTGTTCTCGGCAAGGGTTAAACCGTAGTCGTTTCCCTCGGAGGTGTACCGCAGGGAGTACGCGAACTTCTCAAGGGTGTGGGAGAAATACTCGTAGAGAAACTCGTCGTGGGGAACCGGCTTCTCAACTCCCCTTGCCCCCGCAGGGGGAAGAACCAGAAGCAGAATTGCAGTGATCGTCAGAATTTTTGCCAGCTTCCCCGATTTCATGTTGGCCCTACACTATGGCAATGGAAAACCCTTTTAAGTTTTCCCCACATTTAAAGCCGGTTAAAATGGGAAAGGTAAGCGGTGTAACTTTAACGGCATTAGGGACGATACTCTGGTACGCCGGTGGCTCCCTGGGAAATCAGGCGATGGTAAACCTGGGGGTAGGTGCGATAATCCTTGGCATAGTCGCGTTTTCCCTTCCGGGATGGAAGTGCCTCCCATCGGAGACCAGGGACGTTCTAAGCGCTTCCCCGTGTGCTTTCTTTTCAAACCTCGCCTCGGATCTCGAGCTCAGGGGAAAGGCATTCATTGTTCCACCCTACGAAAACCTCCCCCACGGGGGGATATTCATCCCCGTGTCCCCTAAGGGCAGTCCAAACCTCGGCAGGCTACTTGAGGGCAGGGTTCTTTATTCAGAGCCCGAGCCGGGTTTGCTCCTCTCCCCAGTTCCCGGGTGGAAGCTAATCGATGGCCTTGAACTACTAGGCGCGGGGGTGGGCTACGCTTCATCTGCCGTTTCAGGCATTCTGGACAGGCTTGGTCTTCCAGATGTCAAGGCCTTTGAGGATGGGGACACGGTGGAGGTCTATGTTAAAACACGCTGCAGTGATTTCCCCTACGCCGATCCAGTCCTTTCCGCTGTTCTGGTTGCACTCGCAGCAGGCGCCGATGAGGTTCTCACCGTGGAGGATATTGGTGAAGTTAAAGGCTACCTCAAGCTCCTTCTGAGAAAGGCCGGTGGTGTCGAGAGATGGCTGTGAGGGACCATCTAATAGCTTTTCTCAGCCTCTGGATCGTTATCTCGGCAGTTCTCTCCTCCTCAACAGGGGTTTTCCTCACGGTAACACTCATAGGCATATTAATAACCCTGGAAGTTGGTGAGTTCTACCTCTCAGATGAGACGAAGGAAGGCCTAAAATACTCCTCGTATTTCCTTCTTCTGGTTTTTGCATTTATAGTCATAAAAAAGGTGTACGAGATAATAGCAGCCGGCTGAGTCCATGTCCAGTGAACTTTTAAACCCCAGCTCATTTCTTTTCTTCGGTGTGAAGAATGATGGGCCTCATCTTCGACATGGACGGTGTGCTCTACCGCGGGAGCGAGCCGGTGGAAGGTGCGGGAGAGCTGATAAGGTTACTCAGGGGGAGGAGAATCCCATTCATATTCCTGACCAACAACTCCACCAAGGACCCCTCAATGTACCGCGAGAAGCTCCTCTCGATGGGCATAGACGTTTCTGAGGAGAGGATCGTCACGTCGGGCCTCGCGACGAGGATCTACATGGAGAAGCACTTCGAACCCGGGAAGATCCTCGTCATCGGCGGAGATGGCCTGCTGAGGGAAATGGAGCGCCTCGGCTGGGGCGTTGTAGGCGTTGAAGAGGCCCGAAACGGCGAGTGGAAGGATGTCAAATACGTCGTCGTCGGCCTAGACCCTGAATTGACCTACGAGAAGCTCAAGTACGCGACGCTGGCGATAAGGAACGGGGCGCGCTTTATAGGCACCAATCCGGACACGACATACCCAGCGGAAGATGGCCTCCATCCCGGCGCGGGGGCTATAACGGCCGCTCTAAAGGCATCAACGGACGTCGAGCCATTAATAATAGGGAAGCCCAACGAGCCTGCTTACGAGGTCGCCAGGGAGAAGCTCGACGGGGTTGACGAGATCTGGATGGTCGGGGACAGGCTGGACACGGACATAGCCTTCGCGAAGCGCTTCGGAATGAAGGCAATAATGGTTCTAACGGGTGTAAACAGCCTGGAAGACGTTGAGAGAAGCGGGATAAGGCCCGACCTCGTACTGCCGAGCGTTAAGGAGCTCACCGGCTACATCAAAGCGAAGCTGGAGGAGGAAGGATGAACCTTCAAGAGCTGCTGGAGAGGCTGATCTGGCAGGAGAATGAGCTGTACAACCTCCATAAACTGGGGGAGACGTTCGCGGCCTACGAGCGGCCGGAAATGGTTGAGGTCTTCCAGCTGATGGCGGAGGAGGAGCTGAGGCACAGGAAAACGCTGGAGGGCATGCTAGCCGGGGGGAGTCTAGGAGGAACAGCCGTCCTGGAATACATGGACTCCCTGTCCCTGGAGCCGATGCTGGAAGACGCCAGGGCCGAGCCGAAGAGCCTGGAGGAGCTGATAATGGATGCCGTGATCAGGGAGAAGCACGCGTACGAGCTGTACAGTAAGCTGGCGTCGATACTGGACGGAACGCTCTCCCAGCTCTTCAGGATGATTGCGGACGAGGAATTAAAGCATGCATACCGTCTGCATCTCCTGTATGAGGGACTTTAAGTCACAGCGACCGGATCCATTGGAGGGGGAAAATAAGTGGATATAATATCCGACATCCCTCTTTTTCAACCCCCCGGATAAAAGGGTAGCACATCACCAAAAAATTCGTCAGGATGGCAAAGGGTATGGGGACAAGATATATTTACCCTCACCCAGTACCTTACCCTGCCGTTGATTTTACCAATGAAATACAAAAAGCAGATAAATTCGGCAGGGGTGTTTATATGGCTGTTGAAAAAGTGATGAAAAGAGACGGCAGAATTGTTCCCTTTGATAAGGAGCGTATAAGATGGGCTGTCCAAAGAGCAATGCTCGAAGTAGGGGTACATGATGAGAAGCTTCTCAACAAAGTTGTCAGAAGAATAGTCAGAAGGGTTAACGAGCTTTATGATGGCCAGGTTCCAAATATAGAAAACATTCAGGACATAGTCGAGCTTGAGCTCATGAGGGCCGGCCTCTTTGAGGTTGCCAAGGCTTACATCCTCTATCGCAAGAGGAAGGCCGAGATAAGGGAAGAGAAGAGGAAAATTCTCAACAAGGACAAGCTCGATGAGATAGACAAGCGCTTCTCCCTCAACGCCCTCCGCGTTCTCGCTTCTCGCTATCTCATCAAGAACGAGAAGGGGGAGATAATCGAGAGTCCGCGCGAGCTTTATGAGCGCGTCTCAACGCTTGCGGTCATCCCTGACATACTCTACGATGAGAGGGTCTTTGACAAAAACGGCGGTCATAAAGCCGATCCGAAGGGCATCGAGAAGTACCTCTCAAAACTCGACGAGTATGACAAGAAGCTCTCTATCGGCAGGTTCAAGCTCAACAAGTATCACTTCGAAAGGCTCCTCAACCTCTACCGCGAGCTCGCTGAAAAGGGTCAGATAAAGGTTTCAGTCGATGAAATCGTAGAGATGCTCGAAAACGGGGCCTTCGACGGCTACGAGGACGAGATAGAGGAGTACTTCAGGTTGATGACCGGCCAGATATTCATGCCCAACACACCGGCCCTCATCAACTCGGGAAGGCCCCTCGGAATGCTCTCGGCGTGCTTCGTGGTCCCTATAGAGGACGATATGGAGAGCATCATGAAAGCGGCGCACGATGTGGCCATGATACAAAAAATGGGCGGTGGTACCGGCCTTAATTTCTCGAAGCTCCGCCCAGAGGGCGATTTGGTTGGAACCACCACAGGCGCCGCCAGCGGGCCTGTCTCGTTCATGCACCTCATTGACGCCGTCAGCGACGTCATAAAGCAGGGCGGCGTTAGAAGAGGAGCAAACATGGGCATCCTGGAGGTCTGGCACCCCGACATAGAGAAGTTCATCCACGCCAAGGAGAAGAACGTCGGGACCAACGTGCTCAGCAACTTCAACATAAGCGTCGGCCTCTGGGAGGACTACTGGGAGGCCCTCAAGGAGGGCAAGCGCTATCCTCTTATAAACCCGAGGACGGGGGAGAAGACCAAGGAGATAGACCCCAAGAGCCTCTTTGAGGAGCTCGCCTTCATGGCCTGGGCCAAGGCCGACCCGGGTGTTGTGTTCTTCGATGTCATCAACAGGAGAAACGTTCTGGAGCCCGCGAAGGGCGAAAAAATCCGCGCGACCAACCCATGTGTCGTTGGGAGCACAAGGATCCTGACGCCGGAGGGCTATTTGAAGGCGGAGGAGCTCTTCAGTCTCGCAAAGGAGAGGGGTAAGAAGGAGGCAGTGGCAGTAGAGGGAATAGTAGAGGGTGGAGAGCCGTACGCCTACTCGGTCGATGTTCTTCTGCCTGGAGATGAAGAAGTTAAGTACGAGACCGTCCACGGAAAGACTCTCGCGGTTGCCGATCCGGTCGCCGTTCCTGCATACGTCTGGAAGGTCGGAAGGAAGAAGGTCGCGAGGGTCAAGACGAAGGAGGGCTACGAGATAACCGCAACCCTCGACCACAGGGTCATGACTCCAGAGGGCTGGAGAGAGGTCAGTGAGCTCAAAGAAGGGGACAAAATACTCCTGCCGCGCTTTGAAGTGGAGAATGAATTCGGAAGCGAGAGCATAGGGGAGGATTTAGCATTCGTCCTCGGCTGGTTCATCGGGGACGGCTACCTCAACGTGAACGACAGGAGGGCCTGGTTCTACTTCAACGCCGAGAAGGAGGAAGAAACCGCCTGGAAGATTAGGGAGATACTTGCGAAGCATTTCGGAATCAAGGCGGAACCCCACCGCTATGGCAACCAGATAAAGCTCGGAGTCCGCGGGGAGGCTTACAGGTGGCTTGAGAGCCTCGTAAAGAGCAACGAGAAGAGGGTTCCTGAGATAGTCTACAGGCTCAAGCCGGAGGAGATAGCGGCTTTCCTGAGGGGCCTCTTCAGCGCCGACGGCTACGTGGACAACGACATGGCAGTACGGCTCACCTCAAAGGACAGGGGACTCCTCAGAGATGTTCAGGACCTGCTCCTGCTCTTTGGAATACTCTCTAAGATATACGAGAGGCCCTACGAGAGCGAGTTCCACTACACCACGAAGGACGGGGAGGAGAAGACTTACAGGGCCGAGGGATATCACGAGCTTGTTATAGCTAACTACAGCAGGAAGATCTTCGCGGAAAAGATAGGCTTCGAAGGCTACAAGACCGAGAAGCTCAGCCTCAAGAAGACGAAGATTGACGAACCGGTCGTCACGGTTGAAAGCGTCGAAGTCCTCGGAGAGGAAATCGTCTACGACTTTACAGTGCCGGAGCACCACTCCTACATAAGCAACGGCTTCATGAGCCACAACTGTGGAGAAGAGCCCCTCTACGAGTACGAATCGTGTAACCTCGCCTCTATAAACCTAGCTAAGTTCGTGAAGTATGACGACGAAGGGAAGCCATACTTTGACTGGGACGAGTACGCCTACGTGATCCGGAAGGTCGCGAAGTACCTCGACAACGCAATAGACGTCAACAAGTTCCCCCTGCCAGAGATAGACCGCAACACGAAGCTCACCAGGAGAATCGGGGTAGGAATGATGGGCCTTGCCGATGCGCTCTTCAAGCTAGGAATAGCATACAACAGCAAGGAAGGCTTCGAGTTCATGCGCAAGGCCACCGAGTACCTCACATTCTACTCCTACAGGCAGAGCGTCGAGACCGCCAAGAAGAGGGGAAGCTTCCCGCTCTATGAGGAGACCAGGTACAAGGACGGCGAGCTGCCGGTCGAGGGCTTCTACCACAGGGAGGTATGGAACCTGCCGTGGGACGAGCTCGCCGAGGAGATAAAGGAGCACGGCGTCAGGAACGGAATGGTAACAACCTGCCCGCCGACAGGAAGCGTCTCGATGATATCCGACACTTCAAGCGGAATCGAGCCCATCTTTGCCCTCGTCTACAAGAAGAGCGTCACCGTCGGCGAGTTCTACTACGTCGACCCGGTCTTCGAGTCAGAACTCAAGAGGCGCGGACTTTACAGCGACGAGCTTCTCAGGAAGATAAGCGACAACTACGGCTCAATACAGGGCCTTGAGGAGGTTCCGGAGGATCTCCAGAGGGTTTTCGTCACCTCCATGGACATCCACTGGCTCGACCACATCTTAGCGCAGGCCAACATCCAGCTCTGGCTCACCGACAGCGCGAGCAAGACGATAAACATGCCGAACGACGCCACCGTCGAGGACGTTAAAGCCGCGTACCTCCTAGCATACAAGCTCGGCTGCAAGGGAGTCACCGTCTACCGCGACGGCTCGCTCTCTGTTCAGGTCTACAGCGTCGAGGGAGAGAAGAAGCAGCGCATCAAGGCCAAACCGAGCGCCTACGCCGTGGAGAAGCTGAAAGCCATCGTTGAAGCCGAGCCGTGGCTTGCGCGCTTCATCAACGTCAATGCGATCCTCAACGGGACCAACGGAAAGAAGAACGCTGGTCAGTCTGGGGGGCTGACGTTCTCCGTCTCCCACGTCTCAGCCCCAAAACCGGCCCGCGAGCACCCGCACCACGCCGAGAAGCCCGACATCCCTGAGGAGAAGATACAGGAGCTTCTCGGCGTTGCATACTGCCCGGTCTGCTACGAGAAGGACGGCGAGCTGGTGGAGCTCAGGATGGAGAGCGGCTGTGCCACCTGCCCGCGCTGCGGCTGGAGCAAGTGCGTCATAAGCTGAACCCCGTCCCTTTTCTTCCATTTCCATGCTTTCCCAGAAAATTGACATTTTTCTGTCAAAGCATCCTTTTTAAGGGCCACGTTTTAACTTTTGCCACTCAGAAGAAAGCCTTAAGTGGGCCGGCGTTAACTTTGGGTATTCGGAGGTGTTGACATGGACAAGGTTTATCTCACCTGGTGGCAGGTTGACAGGGCGATATTCGCGCTCGCCGACGAGCTGAGGAAACAGTTCACGCCAGACGTCATAGTGGGAGTCGCGAGGGGCGGGCTCATCCCGGCGGTGAGGCTCAGCCACATCCTCGGCGACGTTGAGGTCAAGGTCATCGACGTCAAGTTCTACAAGGACATAAACGAGAGGATGGAAAAGCCCGTGATAACCATACCCCTCCATGGCGAGTTCGAGGGCAAGAAGGTGGTAATCGTCGACGACGTCAGCGACACCGGGAAGACCCTCGAGGTCGTCATTGACGAGGTCAAGAAGGCCGGGGCGAGCGAGGTCAAGGTTGCCTGCCTCAGCATGAAGCCCTGGACGAAGGTCGTTCCCGACTTCTACGTCTTCCGCACGGACAAGTGGGTCGTCTTCCCCTGGGAGGAGTTCCCTGTTGTGGTGAGGGAGTGAAGCTTCCTTTCAGGTTTTTGCTGGTTACCAAAAGGTTAAACTGCCCGTTAACGTCTATCTCACCTTTTTTGAAAGGTAACTCTTGTTGTAAAGTCCGTATCAAATAGCATCAAATCCGGAAGAACACGAGGAGCTAAAAAATGGGGCAATAACGTACCTTATCCTGCTACCACTCCCTAATAGATTCTTTCTTCATGGTAAAATATAAATAATGTCAAGAGTATATAGTGCATAAGCATTAGGAGGTGAAACGAAATGAAGAAGTTGGGGCTGTTGCTTAGTTTGATTCTTTTAATTGGGATAATACCGTTTTGGTACATTCCGTTAGTGTCGGCCTCTCCAGCAGTTCACTGGACAAACGAGCCAAAAAGACAAGGCACTATCTACGTAAAACCCGGGCAGGAGTTTAGTCTACATTTCTACGCAGAAAATACAGGAGACTATTCTCCCGAGAGCTATGTGACTGTCTTGACGAATTCATCCAACTTGGAAATCCTCTCCGGGTACAGTTCTGTAGGCTCCAATGTAGCCCTCCACAGACCGGGGGATAGTGTGTGGTATGCTGATGGCCACCAAGGACCGTGCCCAGGATATCTATTAGATGCCTACGGAAATTTACCAAGTGGCAGTGAAATTGGAGCGGACGTTAAGTTCGTTGCCAATACACCTGGAGTCTATCGTATCTATTGGAGGGCGGCATTTTATGACTCTCAGACTTCAGATTACGTAAGAGATCCTGACATACTATGGCCTAGCGATCCTTTAGGATATGAAGCATATTACATTAACGTTGTTGTTACTGGAGGGAAGCCAGATTTAGTAGTTAGTTATCTAGATGTTTCCCCGACGAATCTTAACGCGGGGGATGAGATAACGGTATCATTTAAAATCAAGAATCAAGGAGATGCCGATGTAGCCGCGGATAGTATTAAAGTTAATGTGTATCTTACTGGGCCACAGTACCAAGCCATAACCTATAAAAGCATTTCACCTTTACCTGCGGGTCAGGAATCCTCTCTTATAACGGTTTCTGCTAAGATTCCTGTGTATATGCCAAACGGCAACTATAACTTGGTAGTAGAAGTGGATCCATACAATAATATTGAAGAATCCAATGAGGATAATAATAAGGCGGTTGAGGATATCACTATATCAAGTAAACCCGACCTTGTCCCGGAGATAACAAGTTTGTCTAAAGATCACGTTCAGCCGGGGGACAGTATAACCGTTAATGGAAAAGTCAACAACGAGGGGAGTGCAACTGCAGGAGCCTCAACTCTCGCCATATTCATTACAGATGGATATGCAAATGGCTATAAGGAGCTTTTGACAACAACCCGTATAAGTTCATTATCTCCCGGTTCTAGTGAATCATATTCAGTAACTGTTACAATTCCAGATGATGTCAATTTCAAGTACAATAGTGGATATATAGAAGCTGTGGCCGATTACAACCGGGAAGTAGATGAGGCCAATGAAGACGATAATTATGCGTTTAAGAGTATTTATATTCTATCAAAAAGTCTCAAGATAGTCAGTCTTAATATTCCCTCTGGAACTTACTATTATGGGGATACAGTCAAAGGTACTATCACTATCAAAAACACTGGGGACGTTACTGTAAAGGCTTACCCCTTAGTGGATCTTGAACATGATTCTTATATAGAATCGGTATATCCAGATAGCGGCTCGGTTTATTTGGATCCCGGTGAGAGTTACACCTGGAGCATTAGTTGGCGTATAAATTCTGGAATTCCGGCAGGTTATTATGACGTAGTGGCTTACGCTTATGATATAACAGACCCAGATAATAAAGAAGTTTTGGATACTCTAACAAAACAAGACTGGATATATATTAGTGGGGCGGAGGAAATAACACTAGCTAATGATAATGTCGATATGAATTCGACTGTAACCTTAAACCTAATAGAGTGGGCTGGTAATGGACTGGGACTACTAACTGGAAATGAGACAAATAGCACTATTCTGGATCCGACAAGAAAAATCTGGTTCGGATATACCAAACATAGTGGTGATGTTTATGTGAACGGATATTTAAAAGCAGTAGGAATTTCCAGTGCGAGCTTGGTTTCAGTATTTACCCCAAAGAATTCGGGACAATACATTCCAGAGATTCAGTATCTGATAGAAAGGTCCTATTTGTCAACTCGGTATTCAATAGAGTTCTCTGATGCTGGATCACAAGTTGTAGGAGGGTACAATATAATGGTAATTGATCTGAATACAAGTGAGACTCTGATTAACCAAACTAGGATTTTCTGGAATATTAACAACCCAGAATACTTCACTGGAGAAGACGACACTTTTTGTATTGTCTCTGGATTTTTTAAGTTGATAAACCATGAGATAAAAGAGAAGATAAAGAATAAGGTGGAACTAGAGACTGGAAAATTAATAGCTAAACAACTAATTAAGAAAGGTATGGATGTGGGAGATGCTATTGATGTAGCTGCACCCTGGGCAGAAAAAGCTGGACTTGTATTCCAGTCTATTATGGCAGGATTGGAAATAGGAAAGACATGGTGGGAAATAAATCACCCCATACAACATTTCGACGAATCGCCACTTCCATTCAAAGATGATTTTACAGAGATTTATCTTAACAAAGAACATACCTACTTGGTTATCATACAACCATTTGTCCGAGATGTTACAGCGGCATGCGGTCTAGTGGGGGCCTCAGGGGCAGGCTCATATTCGGGATTGTACTTTGACTTTGACTATATAAAATTCCATCCAGTCGGAGTTGGTGACGTCACGCCACCGAAGATAACGTTCACCAATTACCCCACATCGCCAGTTCCTACGAAATCCCCAGTGAGTATTTCATGGAGTGCAACTGATGATGCTACCCCTTCATCTCAATTGCAGTATTCTTGGAGAATGGATGGATATGACTCAGAGTGGTCGTCATGGAGTACTCAGACTTCAGTGTCATACCAGTTCCCAAAAGGTGGGACATACATCTTTGAGATAAGGGCCAAAGATTCCAGCGGAAACATTGCATATAATAGTGTTCCGATTCAGGTTTCACCGAATGTGAACTTTACTATAACTGCACTATATGATGAAGGAAACGACAGTATTATCTCAAAGGCTCAAGAGGAAGTATATCTCACTATAAAGAATATCGGATCAGACGGAGGGGTTGCCGTAGTTTATCCTGCAACTACAAAGGGATTGAATATTACCCCTGACTTTTCCCAGATCCATCTGGATCCTGGAGAAGCAAAAACCATAGTATTTACTGTATCAGTGAAGCCGGATGCCAGTAGTCAAGAGTCAGTATTATTTGCGGTATACGACAACTCCACTGGTAAGAAGATGGATTTAAAAACCTTGGACCTGGCTATTAATCTCCCAATCAATGCCCCACCAGTAGCGCGCTTTGTTTACACCCCCACCAATCCACATGTCGGTGACTCTGTGACCTTAGACGCTTCAGCAAGTTATGACCCTGACGGCACAATTGTGAAGTACGAGTGGGACTTTGACGGGGACGGAACCTGGGATGCTACTGGAAAAATTGTAACTCACACGTACTCTCAAGCAGGCACTTACACAGTAAGACTCAGGGTTACTGATAATGATGGGGCTACAGACATTACCACCAAAACAGTGGAGGTATCCACTACAGACAAACCCCCAGTTGTACAGATCGTCTCTCCATCCAACCAGACAACCCTAAAACAGGGTCAGAACTTACTCGTCAGCGCGAAGATTCAGGATGATGTGGGATTGTCCAAGGTGGAAGTCTGGCTGGATGGTCCGGGAGAGACCTTACTTGATAGCATCACCAGTCCAGGTAACCCATACATGTACCATGAGACATTCAACACTTCTTCCTGGACAACAGGACAACACAAAATCTACATAGTCGCATACGATGCCAAAAACCAAAGAACAATAACGTATGTGACGTTCACTATCACTCCCAAGGACATACCACCAACTATCGAATTTATATCTCCCAAGCCTTACCAGCATTTTATCCAGGGTGAACCAATCCCCGTAAATGTCTCCTCCAGTGATGATATAGGTATTGCCTACGTTGAACTGTACCTCGATGGAAGTTCAACTCCAATCCAAAACTGGACATCAGCTCCCTACGAGTACACTATAACCCAGAATTTAAGCGTGGGCGAGCACACTCTTAAGGCAGTCGCAGTCGACACTGCAGGACAGAAGAACGAAACCACCAATAACTTTCTACGTTGACCCACCAGAAGTAGACAATCCACCAACAGTGAACATAACCAACAAGCAATACTTAGAATCCCACAAGTTTTACACAGATGAGGTTATATACATTAACATCTCCGCAAGCGACGACAAAGGTCT
>JALTBN010000081.1 GCA_027075325.1 Thermococcus sp.
ACAGCTTTGAGAACCTGAACAGAGCAGTAGAAATACTAAAAAAGCTTTCGCCTGAGAGACTCTACGTAGCCGCATCCCTTGACGAAAAAGGAATAGAAGTTAGGAGAAAACTTAAAAGAGCATTCCCGAACGCCCTACAGATCTACTTCTACGGCAAAGACCCTGCAGAACACCTCAAACACGAGGGAGCTCTCCCGCCTGCGCCGGAAGACAGCCTGACCTCCTTGGGAGACATGCAGGTAGTAGAAAACTTCATGTTGGGAGGATATTTAACCGAAGAACTTCTCTTAGAGCTTTCGCCGAACCTTTACGAACTTTTCCTTTACTACCTTGACCTGGAAGAAGCCTCAAAGTTGGCAGAGGAAGAGATAAACAGACTTGAAAGAGAAGAAGAACCTGATAGAAACATAGACGATGATTGGGATTACGGTCCGGGAAGATAGAATCGCCTTACAGGAGAACAGAAAGAAATGATTTTGAGGCTTGAAAAGAACGTTTTTAAGGTTCTTTCCACTAACACCAGGGACGTTTCAGACCAATACGTCCTCAAAGTTGACGGCAGAGATTTCTACCTCTTTTCCCTTGAGATGGCGGTTGACAACGATTTTTACTGCACGGGACACGTCTACAATCCGAAAAAGGAAAGGTTTGACTGCATAGACCTGCCTGTTCAATTCCTGCACTTAAAGGACTACGGAGACGAATTCCTGTTAAGCAGGGAGCTCCAATACAGGGAAGCTCTTTCAGAGGGACTATCGGCAAAAAGAACATTTGACCTCATCTTTACGGTAAGAGAGGAGTTTGGAATACCGTCAGATGTAGAATTTCAGGTTTGTTTTTAATAATCAGCAGAGAGAAAAGAACGATGCAAATAAGGTATTCTTAATGGTTATTAAATTAAGCAATAAATTCATACTATCCCTGTCTTACCTCCCTCACTACTTGCGCCGCTAAAGAGTTGGCAACGTTCTCCCAGATTTCGTGGTACTCCATTCCGTTTCTGATTTCTCCTCTGTCTAAAAGTGCTCTTACTCTCTCCGGAGATATTCCGAGCCTTTTAAGGAGAATTTCCCTTCCCTTTTCCTGCCCGGAACGCTTGAGTTCTTCTACAAGTTCTTTCTCTCCCATTTCCTTGAGCTTTTCAGCGTTGACGGTTACGACTAAAGCCTTTGAAGCATCGCTTGAAAAGAGAGTTACTTTAAGGTCGTGGGGATTGACAATACTGTAAACCTCCCTTTCTATTTCCTCAAAAGGTATTTCTCCCACCTTGTCAAGGAGTTCTTCCTTCTCCGTTCCCGTTAAAAGCAGGGAAAGTTTCTCCCTTGCCTTTTCCGTCTCCCCTTTCTCAAGGAGTTCTT
>JALTBN010000082.1 GCA_027075325.1 Thermococcus sp.
TTACCTTGTTGGCAGCAATGGAGATGCCTATTCCCGTTCCGCAGATGAAGATTCCCCTGTCTGCCTCTCCGTTTACAATTCCTTTAGCGGCCTTGTAGGCAAAGTCCGGGTAGTCAACAGACTCTTCAGAGTATGTTCCGTAGTCAACGTACTCAATACCAAGCTCCTCAAGGTAGGATTTGATAACCTCTTTTAGTCTGAATCCACCGTGGTCGCAGGCAAGGGCTATTTTCATAACTTTCCTCCTTGAGAGTTGACCGAATTATATTACTTTGAGGAGTTTAAATGAGACTGAAACTCTACGTTACAGGCGTTGTTCAGGGAGTTGGCTTCAGGCCTTTCGTCTACCGGCTTGCAACGGAGCTTGGTCTTAAAGGCTACGTCTTAAACAGCGAAACAGGAGTTGTAATAGAGGTTGAGGGGGAAAAAGGACGTTTAGAGGAGTTTCTAAAGAGGCTCCAGAGTGAGAAACCTCCGGCTTCTCAGATTTTCAGCATAGACAGGAAATTTTTAGATGAAGTTGGCTATACCGATTTTGAGATAAGGAAGAGCGAGAAGAAGGGAGAGGTAAAAGTTGCCATTCTTCCAGACCTATCAACCTGTAAGGAGTGTCTCTCTGAGCTCTTTGATCCTGAAAACCGGCGATACAGGTATCCGTTTATAAACTGTACAAACTGCGGCCCGAGGTTCACGATTATCCTCTCTCTTCCCTACGACAGGCCTAATACAACTATGAAAGACTTTAAGATGTGTGAAAAGTGCAGGGAGGAGTATGAGAACCCTTTAGATAGAAGGTTCCACGCCCAGCCCAACGCCTGCCCTGTCTGCGGCCCCCACGTCTGGCTTGTGAATGAGAGGGGAGAAACCGTTGCAGAGAGGGACGAGGCGTTAAAGGTTCTTGTTGAGTGGCTGAAAGAGGGGAAAATTCTGGCAGTTAAGGGGCTTGGAGGGTTTCACCTTATCTGCGATGCAACAAACGAGAAGGCTGTAGCGGAGCTCCGCCGCCGAAAGAGGCGCCAAGAGAAGCCCTTTGCCGTTATGTTTAAAGACCTTAAACAGATCAAAGAATTTGCAGAAGTTTCCCCTTTAGAGGAGATAGCCTTAACCTCTGTTGAGTCTCCCATCGTTATACTGAAGCAGAAAGGGGGGAACGGCCTTGCTCCGTCCGTCTCTCCCGATACGAAAACTGTAGGAGCTTTTCTTCCCTACACTCCCCTACACCATTTAATTCTCAGGGATTTTGGAAAGCCCATAGTTGCAACAAGCTGCAACGTTACAGATGAGCCGATAATGTTTAAGAACTCTGAGATTGAGAAGGTTTTGGGAAATTTGGTTGACGGAGCTCTCCTCCACAA
>JALTBN010000083.1 GCA_027075325.1 Thermococcus sp.
TTGCAAGCTCCTCTCCTAAAACCCTTCCACCTAAACAGAGGACGTTTGCGTTGTTGTGGCGTCTGCTCATCTCTGCTGCGTAAACGTTGTAGCAGAGGGCTGCCCTTATTCCCTTTACCTTGTTGGCGGCAATGGAGATGCCTATTCCCGTTCCGCAGATGAAGATTCCCCTGTCTGCCTCTCCCTTTACAATTCCTTTAGCGGCCTTATAGGCAAAGTCCGGGTAGTCAACAGATTCCTCTGAGTATGTTCCGTAGTCAACATACTCAATTCCAAGCTCCTCAAGGTAGGATTTGATAACCTCTTTTAGTCTGAATCCACCGTGGTCGCAGGCGAGGGCTATTTTCATAACTTTCCTCCTTGAGAGTTGACCGAATTATATTACTTCAGGGAGAACGAATGAGACTGAAACTCTACGTAACAGGTGTTGTTCAGGGAGTCGGCTTCAGACCTTTCGTCTACCGGCTTGCAACAGAGCTTGGACTTAGAGGCTACGTCTTAAACAGCGAAACGGGAGTTGTAATAGAGGTTGAGGGGGAAAAAGGACGTTTAGAGGAGTTTCTAAAGAGGCTCCAGAGTGAGAAACCTCCGGCTTCTCAGATTTTCAGCATAGACAGGAAATTTTTAGATGAAGTTGGCTATACCGATTTTGAGATAAGGAAGAGCGAGAAGAAGGGAGAGGTAAAAGTTGCCATTCTTCCAGACCTATCAACCTGTAAGGAGTGTCTCTCTGAGCTCTTTGATCCTGAAAACCGGCGATACAGGTATCCGTTTATAAACTGTACAAACTGCGGCCCGAGGTTCACGATT
The DNA here is from genome assembly GCA_027075325.1 of Thermococcus sp. GTDB lineage: Archaea > Methanobacteriota_B > Thermococci > Thermococcales > Thermococcaceae > Thermococcus. The sequence goes on from JALTBN010000083.1 coordinate 811, forward strand.
ATCCTCTCTCTTCCCTACGACAGGCCTAATACAACTATGAAAGACTTTAAGATGTGTGAAAAGTGCAGGGAGGAGTATGAGAACCCTTTAGATAGAAGGTTCCACGCCCAGCCCAACGCCTGCCCTGTCTGCGGCCCCCACGTCTGGCTTGTGAACGGGAGAGGGGAAACCGTTGCGGAGGGGGATAAGGCACTGAAGCTTCTCGTTGAATGGCTGAAAGAGGGGAAAATTTTGGCCGTTAAGGGGCTTGGAGGATTTCACCTTATCTGCGATGCAACAAACGAGGAGGCTGTGGCGGAGCTCCGCCGGCGAAAGAGGCGTCAGGAGAAGCCATTTGCCGTTATGTTTAAAGACCTTGAGCAGGTAAAAGAATTTGCAGAAGTTTCCCCTTTAGAGGAAATAGCCTTAACCTCTGTTGAGTCTCCCATCGTTATACTGAAGCAGAAAGAGGGAAACAACCTTGCTCCATCTGTCTCCCCCGATACGAAAACCGTTGGAGCATTCCTTCCCTACACTCCCCTACACC
>JALTBN010000084.1 GCA_027075325.1 Thermococcus sp.
TGAGCCGTCCGCCGGTGTCCCCGAAGGGACCCCGTGACTCGCATGGCTTAGTCGGACCCCCATAGCAGTGGCCTCCGGCAGGATCAACCGGAATTGAGCAAGGAGTACGGCCGGTGGGACTTCCCTCAAGGGGAAGTACCAAATATCCGTCCGGGGTTTGGTCGAGATGTCGGGCCTGCCTTACCCCCGAGGGGCCCTCCTTCCGGAGTTTCCTCGGGAGCGCACCTTTTTGTGACCCGAGCTGGAGGGCGGGGTTCATTACGGGTACTTTGCACCCTGTCCCCCCGACGCCGCCGTCTTGGCGCTCGGGTTTTGTCGCGCCCTATTCGGGCGCTCCACCCAATAGGGGGGAACCCCACCGATACAAAATTTTTGCAAAACCGCTACCCGGGCATATTTTTGAAAAAGAAACTGTTAAAAACCTTCAATAAAATGCACATTTTTAGGCATAAAAAAGGCAAAAATTTTTGCAAGGCCAATGCAAGCAGGAACATGGCACCAATGAAAGCAACCCCTGAGAATAAAACCACTGTAAGAGAGTCTCCATCCAAGTCCCATGCAGGGATCAAAAGACATGCCACGTACCCGCCGAGTATGATCATGGGGAGAGAAAAGCTACAAGGGAAACCAGCTTTCCCCTCAAAGAAACCACCGTTAAAGCCCAAGTATATCATGAACTATGCTTATCCTTGAGACAGGCGTTGGAATGGTATTCGTGACGGCCAGCTCGTCGACCGCTTTGCCCACTCGTTCTATGGCACCCTCTGCGAAGACACCATGGGTTGCAGCCACGAACACCCTCTTCGCCCCCATTTCTCTGAGGAGGTTGGCGGCTTTGATCATCGTTCCCCCGGTACTTATTATGTCGTCCACTATGAGGACGTTCTTGCCTTCAACGTCTATGTCAACGGGCCTCATCCTGACCTCCGTTGGGGAGATACGCCTCTTCTCAAAGTGGCTGAACTCAAGACCGAGTCTCTCGGCCACCGCCTTCGCCCTCTCCCTGGCACCTTTGTCAGGGGCCAGAACGATTCCCTCCCCGAGCTTTTCCCGGAAGTACTCAGATATCGCCCTCGCAGGGGAGATGTTGGCGGCCTTCCCTGGAAAGAACCTCAAAGTCCTTGGATTGTGTACGTCAACAACGTAAAGCTCATCGTAATAGATTCCCAGGGCCTTCATGACTGCCCTAACGCTAACGGGCTCCCCCTCCTTCGTGACCCTATCCTGCCTCGAGTAAGCAAGATACGGAACAACCAAGCGGAGTTTATCAAAACCCCTCCCCCGGAGGGCGTCCCCCAGTATCAGTGCCTCCACTATGTTCTCATCCTGTGGTTTGTACATGGACTGGATCACCGTGGCCTCCTCACCCGATGAGAGAACCCGTACGTACTTCTCTCCGTCTGGGAACTTCTTTATTTCCACGTTGGCGAGTTCCACCCCTGCCCGGACTATCTCCTCCATCAAATGAGCGGCACCTGAACCTATCACGATCATGGCCATCACCTTTTGCCATTGGCCTGTAAAACATTCCCCCTTAAAAAGTCAACCCAGGCAAATGGATGTCAAACAAGGAGCACGGCTATAATGCCCGCCAAGAAGACCCCATCGAATGTTCCAGCCCCCCCTATGCTTACCATCTGAGCGCCAAGGTTTCCAAGCCGGTTCCAATTCATTAAATCTGCACCAATAAGAACACCCATGGTTCCACTGGCGTAGGCTATCAGGGGCTTGTACGGTCCACCGAAGATGACCGCAAGCAGGACGGCAATGAGGGGAGGGATGAGGGTCGGTATCGCGATGCCAACCCCCTGGACTGGTCTCGCAAAGGCATGGCTGAGGAGTGCAGCAACGAACACCGCCACCAGCACCTCCAAGACGACGGTGTATTCCCCCGTACCCGCCAGTCTAACCAGCTCATAGAAAACGATGCTGAGCGGAACGAGGGCACCCCCAACGTTGACCGAGATTATAACCTTCTGCTCGGCCCAGTCAAAGTACGGAACCGGGTAAACGATTCCAAAGAACCGGGCTTCCCTAATCCTGACCACAGGCACGTAAGAACTCTGCTCGGCTATCGGGATGTTAATAAAACTGCCAAATATGGAAAAGATGAAGAGGGAGTAAGCAACTGGAAGGGGAATCCCTAACCTCTGAAAAGCCGCGGTAACGATGCCGGAGAATACAGTGAAGAGAAACAGGAAGAGAATGGAAAACAGAAACAGAAACGGAAGGGTGAGCGGGGGAACGAGATAACGATAGCGGCTCATGGCCTGCCATCACTCCCTGAACTCAACGAACTCGTCCTTCATGCCGTCCTTGGTTATGGTAACGACCTGAACCTTCCTGTCACCGGTGTAAACGTCCCTCTTCCCCGCGGCTCTAACTGCCCTGATGGCCAGCTCCCGCGCCTCGTCAATGCCCATGCCGTCCCGGTAGCCGTCCTCTATTATGGCTATGGCAAAGGGGCTTCCGGACCCGGTAGCGGTGTACTTCTCGAATACGAGGCCGCCTAAGGCGTCGAGGCTTGCGAGTGTTGGTTCGTCCACGTAGCCGCCGATAAGAATCTGAACCATGTACGGGAACCACTTGTTCTCGTTGAGGATGTTGCTTAGAAGGTTGGCCATGGCCCTCGTCGTCATCGGCTTCCCCCACGTGAACTGGTAGTACCGAGCCTGCGCCTCAAGGGTTCTCGCAAGGGCTTGGACGTCGCCCACGCTTCCAGCAGTAGTTATCGCTATCCTGTCCGTTATCGGGAGTATCTTCCTTATGTTGAGCGTCTCAACCATGTGGTCGAGTGAAGCCTGGGTGTCAGCGGCAAGAACTATTCCATCCTCTGCCTTTATACCCACGGTGGTCGTCCCGGTTTTCTTCTCTGGGGTGTTCATTTCCCTCACCTCCAGAGACTTTAGGGCAGGGGAATTTAAAGGTTTGGCATGTCAGGCGAGGCCACGACCGCACGGCCCAGCGAACCATTGACGAACTCCATCCTGACACCATAAACTCTCTCAAGGATATCCGGCGTAAGCTCCTCGTTCATCCCCTCCCAGACCTTTCTCCCGCTGACGAGGATTAGAATCCTGTCCGCGTATCTTAGCGCCAGATTAAGGTCATGGAGAACCGCCACGACTATCTTATCCTCCTTTAAGCCCCTTACAAGTTCCATGATTCTAAGGGCATGGTTAACGTCAAGGTGGCTGGTCGGTTCATCGAGGAGGAGAACCCTGCCTCCCTGCGCAAGGGCCCTGGCTACGAGGACGAGCTGATATTCCCCACCGGAGAGCTCAAGGATCGACTCCTTCCGCCGGTTCCACATGCCAACCCTCCTCAGGGCATTCTTCGTGTCGCCGCGGGTGAAGTACGTCCCCATCTCCACGAATTCTTCTACCGTGAAGTTGAACTCAGGAAGTGAACTCTGGGGCACGTATGAAACGAAGCAGGCGCGTTCCATGGGCTTCATCGGGGTAACATCAACGCCATCCACAATTACCTTCCCCTCCGGTTTCAGCACCCCTGCTATGCACTTGAGAAGGGTTGACTTACCCGCACCGTTGGGACCGATTATGGCGAGGAGCTCCCCCCTCCTGGCCTCAAACTGAACGTTATCAAGAACCTTCCTATCACCGTAAGCAAAAGAGGCGTGAACCTTCATCATGCCACCAGCTCCCCCCTCTTGTGCTTTCTCAGAAGGTAGAGAAAGAACGGGCCTCCCATCATGGCGGTGACTATCCCAACGGGTACCTCATCCGGAGTCGCCACAGTCCTGGCCAGAAGGTCAGCTGTAACCATGAGCAAACCGCCCAGAAGGGCCGCGTTGACCGTCAGCCTTTTGTGATTCGGACCCACGAGAATGCGGGCCATGTGGGGCGCCATGAGACCCACAAAACCTATTATTCCAGACGTGGAAACCGCCACGGCCGCAACGAGCGCTATCAGAAAAATCAGCACCTTCCTGAAGAACTCCACGTCAAGACCGAGGGCAACGCTCTCTTCCTCCCCAAGGAGAAGGAGATTAAGCTCCCTCCACTTCCACAGAAGAAAGGAAAGAGAGGGAACGCCCACCAGAAGCATCTCCCCCACATCATCCCATCCAGCACCGTTGAAGCTCCCGAAGAGCCACATGAAAGTCAGATGCGCCCGCTGACCCAGCGTCCAGACCATGTAAGTGGTAACCGCGCTCGCTATAAAACCAAAGGCCACCCCCGCCAGGAGAAGCGTGTCAACCGGGATTCTACCGTCGACTTTGGCCACCCGATAGACAACGTAGACGGAGGCGATAGCAAAGACGAACGCCATCTCCGGGACGTGGGTAGGGGAGTAAACAAACCCAAAGGCGGCCCCTATCGAAGCTCCCGCGCTGACACCTATGATGTACGGGTCTGCCAGGGGATTCTTGAAGAGGGCCTGGGATGCAACACCGGCCGAGGCCAGGGAAAGGCCCACCAGATAGGCAAGGAGTACCCGTGGCAACCTAAACCCCCAGATTATGAGGAACGGAATTCTTTTGGGAGGGTTCCCCCCGGATAGACCCAGAGAGGATTTGATGCCGTAAGCCAGGATGTTGGTTATCTCACGCGATGAATAGCTTACGGAGCCAATGTAGAGCCCCAGAAAGAGGGAGCCCGCAGATAATATGGTGAGGGCCAGCATCACCAGGCGATGGTTTTTCATGGAGATGGATTAAATGTCCGGGGTTTAAACGTTTTCGGTTCCTCAACGCTTAAAAATTAGGGTGAGTATGTTATAACATGAGCACGTCCATCAGGGAAGCCAGCAGAAGAATCCCCCTCGCGATGGTCGCCATAAGGCCGGCGAGGATATTCGATATAAACGAGGTTATGCGCATAGAGCGGGCCTCGTTCCAGGAGCAGTACCCCAAGGGCCTGCTCATGATGTTCCTTGAAAACAACCCAAACACTTTTCTGGTGGCGGAATACGGGGGGAAGGTAATCGGCTACGTCATGGGTTACCTGAGGCCCGACCTAGAGGGCCACATAATGAGCATAGCCGTCGATCCGGAATACCGGGGCAACGGAATAGGCTCGGCCCTTCTGGCTGAGGCGATAGAGAGGCTCATCCGTGAGGGGGCCCGTTACATCGGCCTCGAAGTAAGGGTGAGTAACATTGGGGCCATAAGGCTCTACGAGCGCTTTGGCTTCATGAGGGTGAAGAGGATAATTGGCTACTACTCAGACGGCGAGGACGCCTACTACATGCTCCTGCCGGCCGACGAATGGAGGGGCAACTGATGATAGTCTTTTACCTCAGCGGGAACAGAGCGTTTTCAACGGACAAGAACGCAGTCGATGGCCTGTACAACAACCGCCACTACGGAAAGCTCGTCAACGGCAAGGTCTTTCTCTCACTCCTTGAGGCTGCCTACCTGACGGAGAGGGGAAAGATAGAGGTCAGGGACGGCAAGAAAAATCTCTCCCTTGAGGAGATAATGAAGCTGGGGCGGAAGGAGGACGAGCTTTTTGATGCAAAATACCTCGTCTACAAGGATTTAAGGGACAGGGGCTACACCGTCAAATCAGGTTTAAAGTTCGGCTCTCACTTTAGGGTTTACAGGCGGGGAATGGACGAGCACTCCCAGTGGCTCGTGTGGGTCGTTCCGGAGCACAAGACCATGAGCCCAAACGACATAACCGCTCGCGTCCGCGTCGCCCACGGGGTGAGGAAGAACATGATCATGGCCGTCGTTGACGACGACGGGGACGTTACGTACTATAAGGTCGAGTGGGTGAAATTTTAATAATTTTCTTCTGGGAGTTTAGCATTTATTATGTTGTTAGCAATATAGAAATTTTTAAAAAGTATTAATGTCAGCTATATTTGGTGATTGAAATGGTAACCTTGAAGTTAAAGATGAAATGTCTCAAGAATGATGCTGATGAATGGAATGACAGATATGAGGAAACTATATTGGAGCTCCACAAGAAAAATTCATTATCCCCCGTAGAGATGAGTAGCAGTTTCCCCGATTGCGAGATAATATCAGCTAAAGTGCCAGTTAAGTGCTTGAGATGTGGGCATATGTTTGTGGCTGATGCGGAGATTGCTGATGAACAAACTACTGAACTTAGGGATATGGGACTAGAGATACAAAGAGTTATTGAGTATGAGGGTAAGTGTCCTAAGTGTGGTAATCATGTGTCTTTTGAAATTTACATTTGGGAATACCCACCAGGATTCCTTGAGGAAATTGAGGTTGACCATAGCAAAGGAGTTGATTTTGTTTAAAGTATGCCGGCTAATTATCTTGTCTCTTTCTTTGTCCTCAGAATAGTATATCGTTGTTTATACGATATGCAGGATATTATAAGTGAAAAATGAATGAAAATGAAAAATTATCACTTCAGGAACCCCGTCTTCTTCCCAAGATCCTCGAAGGCATCGAGGACGTACTGGAGGTCCTCCTTGCTGTGGCTCGCTGAAGGCTCGAGCCTTATCCTCGCGGTTCCGAGCGGGACCGTCGGATAGACGATGGCCTGTGCGAAGATGTTGTACTCGTCGTAGAGCCTCTTCGAGAACTCCTGGGCAAGCTTCTCGTCGTAGAGCATGACCGGCGTGATCGGGTGCTTGGTGTGGCCTATGTCATAGCCGAGTTCTTTTAATCCGTTCTGGAGGAAGCTGGTGTTGTCCCAGAGCTTCCTGACAAGCTCGTCGCTCCTCTGGAGTATCTCAACCGACGCTATTGCCGCGGCAACATCGGGCGGGTTCGGGGCGCTTGAGAAGAGGAACGGCCTTCCGCGCTGGCGGAGGTAGTCTATGGCCTCCTCCGGACCGGCAACGTAGCCGCCTATGACGCCGAATGCCTTGCTGAGAGTTCCCATCTCGAAGTCAACCTTGTCGTGGAGCTTGAAGTGGTCGACGATACCCCTTCCGCTGTCACCGAGGACACCCTCACCGTGGGCGTCGTCTATGTAGAGCATGGCGTCGTACTGCTCCGCCAGCTCGGCCATCTCCGGAACCTTGGCAAGGTCACCGTCCATCGAGAAGACACCGTCGCTGACGATGATTTTCTTCTTCTTGTCCTTGTTCTCCTTGAGGCGCTTTTCGAGGTCTTCCATGTCGAGGTGCTTGTAGATGACCTTCGGCGCACCGCTGAGGCGCATTCCGTCAATGATGCTCGCGTGGTTGAGCTCCTCGCTGATGAACACGCCATCGTCCTTTTTGGTCAGGAGGGCGCTCAGAGCGCCGAGATTGGCGTTGTAGCCGCTCTGGAAGAGTATAGCGGCTTCCCTCTTCTTGAACTTGGCGAGCTTCTCCTCGAGCTCAACGTGGAGCTCCATGGTTCCTGCTATGGTCCTGACGGCACCGGCACCCACACCGTAGTCGAGGATGGCCCTTATTGCCGCGTACCTGATCTCGGGGGCCGCGGCGAGGCCGAGGTAGTTGTTCGAGCACATGTTGAGAACCTTCTTGCCGTCGACCACGACCCACGGGCCCTGGGCGCTTTCAAGCTTCCTAATGGTCACGTAGAGCCCCTTGTCCTTAAGCTCCTGGAGCTCCTCCCTAATCCAGTCGAGTTTCGCCATGAGAACCACCGGTGCTTATTGGTCATCGACGTATAAAAGTTTTGCACTGCCCGGTTCAGTGCAGTCTTATGAATAGTGCGGCGAGGGTTATCAAACCCAGCGCAATGCTCCCACCGATGTTCAGTTCGTAGTCGTGCCTCGGGTCCGGGTAGTTCTCCACGATCCTGAGCCCGATTCCGAACCCTCGTAGTCCAATGCGGGCGGTTATCTCGATTCCCCAGCCGCGCCGGCTGAGGGAGTAGACCGGTGGGATTACGCCGGTGAAGAAGTCTAGGAAGAGGTGGCTGAGCCAGCCGATGGAGAAGAGGAGAGCGTAAGGGTTGCCCGAGATGTAGGCGAGGAGGAAGACCGGGAGGGCAAAGAGGAGCGAGTGAAGGTATGAGCGGTGCTCCCTCGTGAAGGCGTCTAAGTCCGGAAAAACGGCCCCAATGATGAGGGCTAACGCTCCACCCCACGTCGGTTCAGTTGAGAGGGCGAGGTATGTCAGAGCTGGTATCGAGGCGTGCTCAAGAGGATCCATCAAAAACAAAAGTGTCCGAAGACATTTAAAAAGATATTTAAAAATCACCTATCCGCGGAATTCCCTTTCACAGAATAGATTCTACGATGAGGATCAACCGGAAAGGTAGTAGTTTTAGGGCCTTCATGTACTTCGAAGTATGTAACCGGGACAATGTAGCTTCTGTTATCTTTCATATAAAGGAAGGTGCCCTTCATTTTGTAAACTGTGACATCAAACCGCCTGTGAACGGGGTAGGAGTGAGTGAAGTGAACCCCAACTTTGAATACGGTGGAATTACTTGTGGACATCCCAATAGCGAATCCGGCAACGGGGAGTGCTCCAAGATCATCAACTGAGACTCCCACGGAGAATAAAGGACTATACTGTGAGCTAGCCTGTATTCCCCAGTTCGTCAGATGGAAATTCCCTGTAAACACGTAGTGTTTGTATTCCTCAAGATTTGACTTCTCCTCACCGATCTTTTTGAGGAGGTTTGATCCGCCATCCTCATTGAAGATACCGCCCCACCCCCTTATTTTTGCCCCACCAGAAGCTTTCTCAAAAGTTGGAACAACTATCGTAAAGAGGGCCTTAGTATCTGTTGGTATTAACCAGCGATGCCCATCATCATCTTCACCCTCTTCGATAAGCCTGAACCTGATCACCGCATAATGCCCCACTATCCCGCTCATCACGTAGCAACCATCTGAAGAGAGGTTCCCTGCACCGAAATCCGTATACCTCTCAATCCACTTTCTTTCCCCTCTCAATGCAAAGAGTGGGCCTGCAGATACCTGCGTCACAGAAGTCCCAGTATTCTCAACACCTAAAGTAGAAAATGAGATTGAAGCTCCTGAGGCACTCTGGGTCTCCATGAAAAGTTCGAGACTGCCGGATTCATATCCGTTTTTCTCTCCCCAGAAGTGCATGACAACAATGGGAATACTAGCGTTAATACCATAAGAACCGGGTAAGATCTCCTCTGGCTCCCAGTACATACACAACTTCCCACAGCACTGCTTCTCAAAGCGGTCCGGAACCAAGCTCATGATGAACATCTCATCTTCTTCAGTCTGCCCATTACCATACTCATAAAAATCATCATCCCAAACCGAATCCACACCGATAGTCCCATTATCTCTCTGTTGTTTTAGTGGCTTCAGATATGAATCCCGGAGCTTTATCATCAAAGGAGACGCTTCAACTCTGGTGCTGTATCCCTTCAAAATCCTGTCCACACGGATGGGAGCCGTGAAGGCGGTTGAATACAGATGATGGTTGTCCTTCTTAACAGTTCCAAGAAAGAGTATCCCCGGATTAACGGATTCTGGATCAATGCCCATTCCAACCAAGTAATCATTCCATATCTCCGAATACTTGAAAAGAGCTTTAAAGTTCATCCTGAACATCCCACTCCCACTGTAGAATCCAAGGAAAACCGGCGTACCATTTGGCAACATTCCGATAGCGGTGAACGTACCATAGCCACTTCCGAAGTGTACGGCAAATCTATCGGCCTTGTTAATTATAAGGCCCGAAAGGGGGGATTTGGTGTAGGTCACGGTGACCCCGCTGAAACTGTCGGCTGCAACTTTTGTAAAGAGATAATTAACTGAAACACAAAATAAAAATAGCATCAACACAGTGGCTCCAACTTTTTTTGGAGATACCATTATCATCACCACTAAATGAAAAAAATAATTTAAAAATCTTTCGTTGTATCAAATAACGAAAGTCCCCAGAGCGAAAGCAATGCAAAAGATCAAGAAGAGAACAGACCCGGACACCAGAGGAGGCAACCATGTCCGATGAACTTCAGGGGTCAGTTGGTATTGAGGTGTTTCTACTGGGCATATAGCCAATCAAATCAAAGGAAAAAAGAGATTTTAAGAATTATCCTTCCCCCGCGCTTCTGTCCAGAGGATACACTGGATGGTGAGAGTTTATCGGGAGCGCCGGGCCGTGTTTCGGGACTCTGTAGATGTCAACGTACATAACCGGGATGATGTAGCTTTTGTGGTCTTTCAGATAAAGGTACATTCCCTTTAGTTTGTAAGTAGTTACGTAAGACTTCTGATCGTCGTACCAAGAGTTATAGCTAAAGTACATATCAAGAACTGATGTGTCATTTGATGACATCCCTATTGAAAATCCCGCAACTGGTATCATCCCCAAATTATCCACCGAAACACCCATCGAGAACAGAGGGGTATAATGGAGCCCAGTCCAGTGTTGGAGCACATCAACATAAAAATCCCCTGTGGAGGTATAGTTCCTGTATTCCTCAAAGGTGTCCACGATGTTTTTTACTTTATCAACCAACTCAGATCCATTATTCGCGCTGAATATTCCGTCCCAAGACTTTATTCTCGCCCCTTCAAGGGTTTTTTCGAACACGGGAACCGCTATTGTAAAGAACGCTCTGTTGTCGTAGGGCACAACTAACCTCCCTCCTGTCTCATCGTATCCCTCAGCGTAGAGTCTGAAGCGCATGACGACATAGTGTCCCACGATCCCGGACATCACGTACGCTTCGCTTTCATTGGGAAGATCTTTCCCATAAAGCTGAACAACATGTTGAAGCCATTCACCCTGATCTTTAAGGGTAAATGTTGGACCGGCGGAGATTGGGGTTATACGATCCCCATCGTTCTCAACGCCAAGGGTTGAGAATGATATAGAAACACCTGAAGAACTTTTAGTATTGAAGAGAGTCCTAACATTCATCGAATCTCTACTATCCACCTGACCCCAGATGTGGGCTATAACCAGGGGGATACTTGCGTTTATACCATAGGAGAGCACTTCATAGTCGGGTGCCCAGTATAGGCAGACTTCGCTGTTGTAGCAGTCCTGATTCAGGCGCCTTGGCACCAAATTCATGATGAACTTCTCATGGTTGGGATTTGTGAGAGTTGGTGGGTAATCATCCCAGATTGACTCAATTCCATTGCTTCTGTTGCCCATTTTCGTTCCTTTTCCGGTTAAACTTTCATTTAGGGGTTTAAGCGAAGACGGGGATAGCTTTAGCATCAGCGTCGATGTAGACACCTTCACCTCGTAGCCCTCCAGCACTTTATCCACGCGTATCGGAACCGCGAACGCCGTTGAATAAGTGGTGTTACCCTTCCTAACAACCCCGAGAAAGAGCATCCCCGGGTTCACGCTCTCCGGGTCCACTCCCATGCGGGTTAGATGCTCCTCCCAGATTTTAGAGTAGGCAAGAACAGCCTTCATGCTCACGTGAAAGCTCCCATCCCCATGGTAGTAGCCGAGGAAAACGGGGCTCCCATTGGGCAGCATCCCGACTGCCGTGAAGGTTCCCGTGCCTGAGCCAAAGTGAACGGCAAAGCGGTCCCCCTTGTTAACCAGGAACTTCGAAAACACTGACTTACTGTACCTAACCTGGACTCCCTGAAAGTTGTCCGCCGCTACTTTTAGCGAAAACTGGTTCACTGCCATTGCAAATAAAAACAAAACCAAAATTGCCACCGTTATTTTTTTATATATTCTCATTGGCTGTCACCACCACATAGAAAAAAAAAGAGTTTAAAAATCTTGTGTTGCAAATAGAGCACAAAAAGATTAAGAGGCGTGGAACGTATAGAGTGAGGGGATAACCATGCCCGATGAACTCCACGAGATTAAAGTCCTCGAAAAGCCCTGGGTCGAGAAATACCGCCCGGAGAGACTCGATGACATAGTCGGTCAAGCTCACATAGTCAAGCGCCTTAAGCACTATGCCAAAACAGGCTCGATGCCGCATCTGCTCTTCGCAGGGCCTCCTGGCGTCGGGAAGACAACTGCAGCTTTGGCCTTAGCGCGAGAACTCTTTGGAGAGAACTGGCGTCACAACTTTTTAGAACTGAACGCGAGCGACGAGCGCGGCATAAACGTCATCCGTGAGAAGGTGAAGGAGTTCGCCAGGACGAAGCCGATAGGAAGCGCGAGCTTCAAAATAATCTTCCTCGACGAGGCCGACGCTCTAACCCAGGACGCCCAGCAGGCCCTCAGGAGGACCATGGAGATGTTCTCGAACAACGTGCGCTTTATCCTTTCCTGCAATTATAGCTCAAAGATCATCGAGCCGATTCAGTCAAGATGTGCTATCTTCCGCTTCAGACCGCTGAACGACGACGCCATAGCGGAGCGCATCAGGTACATCGCCGAGAACGAGGGGCTCGAGCTCACGGAGGAGGGGATTCAGGCAATACTCTACGTGGCTGAGGGCGACATGAGGCGCGCGATAAACGTCCTTCAGGCGGCGGCGGCACTAGACACCGCGATAACAGACGAGAACGTCTTCCTCGTTGCCAGCAGGGCGAGGCCGGAGGATGTGCGCGAGATGATGACCTTAGCTTTAGAGGGCAACTTCCTCAAGGCGAGGGACAAGCTCAGGGACATACTCCTCAAGCAGGGCCTCAGCGGAGAGGATGTCCTCATCCAGATGCACAAGGAGGTCTTCAACCTGCCCATCCCTGAGGACAGGAAGGTCGCCCTCGCCGACAGGATAGGGGAGTATAACTTCAGGCTCGTTGAAGGGGCCAACGAGATGATACAGCTTGAGGCGCTCCTGGCTCAGTTCACCATAATGGGCAAGTGATAGCTATGCCGAGGGAAGTGCCCTGGGTCGAGAAGTACAGGCCGAGAAGGCTGGCCGAGATAGTCAACCAGACCAAGGCCATCGAGCAGGTTAAGGCCTGGGTCGAGGCGTGGCTGGCCGGTAAACCGCCGAAGAAGAAGGCTTTAATCCTCGCCGGCCCGCCCGGGAGCGGGAAAACAACCACAGTCTATGCCCTCGCCCGCGAGTACGGCTTCGAGGTAGTCGAGCTGAACGCGAGCGACGAGAGAACCTACGAGAAGATAGAGCGCTACGTTCAAGCGGCTTACACAATGGACATCCTGGGGAAGCACAGGAAGCTCATCTTTCTTGACGAGGCGGACAACATAGAGCCGAGCGGGGCTAAAGAGATAGCCAAGCTCATCGACAGGGCTAGGAATCCGATAATAATGGCCGCCAACCACTACTGGGAGGTCCCGAGGGAGATAAGGGCCAAGGCCCAGATAGTCGAGTACAAGCGCCTCACCCAGAGGGATATAATCAAGGCCCTTGTGAGGATACTCCACATAGAAAAGACCACGGTTCCCAAGGAGGTTCTCTACGACATAGCCAAGCACGCGGGCGGCGATCTGAGGGCGGCAGTAAACGACCTCCAGACCGTCGTGACGGGTGGAGTTGAGGACGCCCACGAGATCCTGGCCTACCGCGACACCGAGAAGAGCGTCTTTCAGGCACTGGCGCAGGTCTTCGCCACCGACAACGCCAAGAAGGCAAAGATGGCCACCCTCGGCGTCGACATGTTCCCCCACGAGCTTCTCCAGTGGATAGACGAGAACGTCCCCTACGTCTATTATCGGCCCGAGGACATAGCGAGGGCCTACGAGGCGATAAGCAGGGCCGACATATACCTCGGAAGGGCGCAGAGGACCGGAGCGTATTCCCTCTGGAAGTACGCGACCGACATGATGACGGCCGGTGTTGCGGTAGCTGGCGTCAAGAAGAAGGGCTTCGTCAGGATCTACCCGCCGAAGACGATAAAGCTCCTCACAGAGAGCAAGACGGAGAGAACCCTGAGGGACTCGGTGGTCAAGAAGATAATGAAAGAGATGCACATGGCCAAGCTCGAGGCTTTGGAGACCCTCAACTACCTCAAAGCCATCTTCGAGAACAACCCCGACGTTGCGGCCCACTTCGTCGTCTACCTCGACCTCGACCTCAAGGAGGTCGAGTTCATCGTGGGGGACAAGGAGAAGGCCAAGACGATATGGGCCAAGAGCATGAACATCGAGAAGAAGCTGAAGAGGGAGGGCGAGCTTGAGGCTAGGGCCAGAGAAGCCGGGAGAGGGCTCGAAGAGGTTGAGGCGGCCGCAGAGGAAGAAGAGGTAGAGGAAGCCGAAAGGGAGACCGAAGAAGCTGGGGAAGAGACGGAGGAAGAGGAGATAAGCGAGGAGGAGCTTGAGAAGGCGGAGGAGGAAATAGAGCCGGTCGGAAAGGATGAGTCGGAGAAGATAGACAGGCCGAAGAAGAAGGGCAAGCAGGCGACGCTGTTCGACTTTTTGAAGAAGTGATCCTTTACCCTTTTATCCTCACGTCCGCGCAGACCTTAAAAACCCTGGGCTTGAAGTCGCTGACCTTTTTTACCCTAACCTCACACTCCTTTCCTTGCCTTGAGCACTCCTCCATTATCCTCTCCTTGAAGTCCTCGATCTCGGCCTCGTGAATGAAGTCGTAGTAGTGGAGCCACCTCTCCGCTTTGCTCAGGGTTATGGCCAAAGCGTCCACGTCCCTCGGCGTCGGGCTTATGACGCGGTCATAGGTTGGCAGTTCTCTAAGGACGCTGAAGGCGTCTCCGTGGATGAACTCTATCTCGCCCTTCAGCCTCTTTCTGTTGAGCTCAATGTTCTCAAGGCCGAGCCGGTAAGCATCTTCGTTTAGCTCCACCGCCGTGATTTTGACCTTTTTGTAACGTGCTATGACGAGCGCATACGGCAGAACGCCGGCGAAGGGGATTAAAACCCTCTCACCATCGCGAACGAGCTGGGCAAGGCGGTAACGCTCGCCCTTCATCCTCGGGTTGAAGAATGCCTTGGAGAGGTCAACCTTTATCTCGACGCCGTTCTCCTTGTGGACGGTCTCGAGCCTCCTCTCGCCCCAGATTATCGAGTACTCCCTTATCCTGAACGCCCCCTCGTGGAAGCCCTTCTGAGCCACGACCTTGAGAAACGGGTGAACCTTCCGCAGGCCCCACACGATGTCATCAACCCTGTGGCGCAGCTCCCTCGGTATCTGGACTACCGCTATGTCCCCCACCACGTCGTACCTCCTGAGGTGCTTCAGCTCCTCCGGGGTTAGCCTCTCGGCCAAGACACTCTCGAGGTTCTTGTATATCTGCCTCTCCGGCCTGAGCGGCAGCTCGAGTGGAAGAACCTCGTAGCCGAGCCCGCGAACGGCGGGGTCGTCGGTGACGGGGAGGAGAACGAACTCACCTTTCCTCCTCGGCCGTCTTTTGCCGTCGTAGAGACCCAGCTTCTTCAGCTTCCTCTTCACAGGCTCCGCTTCCCTCTTTGGAACCTTCAGCGCAGGCATAGCTATCAAAGTTGGTTGGGGAAGAACCTTAAAAGCTTCACTTCCAGTAGGGCTCGCGCATGAGAACGGCTTTTTTGAGGATTTCGACTATCTCCCCGTCGCTCGCGCCGTTCCGCATGGCTGTGGCGAAGTCTATCAGGTCGTTGTTCCTCAGCAGGCAGGTCTTGAACTTGCCGTCCGAGGTAACCCTCAACCGCGTGCAGTTGGCGCAGAAGACCGTGTTGTGCATCGCTCTGACCACTTCGACCTCGGCTATGCCGTAGTCAGTTGGTATAAAGTACTTCTTCCGCCTGTGCATGGTTCTTTCACGCGTCTCTATGGCCTTCTTCTCAAGCTCCCTCTCAACGGGCTTGAGGGGGTAGAAGTACTTCCGGAAAAATGCGGTCTCTTCAACCTCCCGCGGGGCCTCAAGCTCTATGAGCTGGAGTATCGTCCCGGTTTTAGCCACGAAGTCCACCATTTCCCATATCTCGCCCTCGTTCAGTCCCTTCATGACCGTCATGTTGAGCTTGACCGGGCTGAGGTATTTAACTGCCTCTTCAATTCCCTCAAGAACGACGTCAAGCCCATCAACCCCTGTTATGCGCTTGTAAACGTCCGGTTTGAGGCTGTGGAGGGAGACGTTGACCCTGTCTAATCCGGCCTTTGCCAGAGGTTTCGCCAGCCCCTTCAAGCGGCTGCCGTTGGTCGTCATGCTGAGGTCTATAACGTACGGCTTAATCCTCCGCACGATCTCTATGATATCCTCCCGCACTGTGGGCTCTCCGCCGGTGAGCTTGACCTTCCTAATTCCGAGCATTGAAGCGATTCTAACGAGCCTCTCGATTTCATCAACGGTAAGCTCTTTTTTCGCCAGAAACCGCTGGCCCTCACGGTGGCAGAAGAAGCAGCGGTAGTTGCACTCCTGCGTGAGCGAAATCCTGAGGTTCGTCACTGGCCTTCCGAAGCGGTCGATCAAAACCATCTCTCACACCTGAGGAGGATAACTTAATAGCTTTAAAAAAACGTTTGGGTAAACGGTTATGTTTTCATCCTGCTCCGAATTCCGCTGAGTAACAATGGAAAACTAAAAGTAGGGGGACACCGTAGACACCGGCAGGAGGGGAGGGATTAGGCATGAAAACGGAGAAAGTTAAGAACGCCCTCGGAAAACTTGAATCGCTCCACAAAGAATTTGAATCCAAGTTTCCAGAGCTCTACACCGAGAAGAGCCTGGAAAGACTCCATGGGCTGGTTAAGGAGCTTTACAGCATAGCCGGGGAGAAGATGGACATCGCAGGGGAACTCTACAGAGAACTGGCACCAGTTAGCAGGGATGCTGAGGGTGTCATCAAAGAACTCCAGAAGAACGAGCACCAGATGAAGTTCCGCCTTGAGGAGCTCATGAACCTCCTGGCCGGACCACTGGACTACGAGGACAAGACGAGGCTCAAGGCAGCCCTCGACAGGCTCGTGCAGTTCCACAGGATATATGACTACACCATGAGGAGGGCAATTCAGGTCGTTGGAAAGGAAGTCGAGAGCATCGAGTTCATAGAGAGAATGGGATTGGAAAGCGAAAACCAAAAAAAGGTACCGGCCGGTATAATGGAGAGGCTTAAGGGAATTGAAGAGGTTGAGAGGAAACTTGATACCCTCATAACGTTCACAGGAAGGCTTTACTCTCATCCTGGAGATGTCCACAAGGTCGAGGAAGCTTTAATTGAGTGGCACAGGATGGGCCTGCTCTGGGTCGAGGCGAGAAACGTGGAGAAGCTGAGCGGAGTGAGGGAAGCGGGGGAAATCCTTGAAGGACTGGCTCTCATTGGAGTAACGGAGAGGAAGAAACGGGGGGGTGAAAGTGTCTACAGACACAGGAGTTTCAGTTCGGGTTAGGGGAATATACAGCACTGCCCTGACGAAGCTCTTCCTGGACAGGGGCTTCAGGATAGCGCAGCCGAGCCCCAGGGTCGCCGAAAGGCTTGGCATAGAAAGGACATACGGTGAGTTCGACGTTGACGTGTACGACAAGAGGGACCACCAGGGGGTAATCCTGATAGGAAACGCCGTTGAGACCGTAAAGGCCGTGTTCGAGGAGGAGTTTATCGACGTTCTTTTCCGGAGGCTCCCGTACCAGCTCTACGGAATATACAAGGGCCTCGTGGTTAAGAGAGACGAAAGATACGTTTACGTGGACATAGGGAGCGCCATAGGAACCGTCCCGGTTGAGGAAGGGGAGGGCCTCCACGAGGGGGATGAGGTCCTCGTTCAGGTGAAAAAGCACGGGGTCCTGCCCCAGCTGAGCACCATACTGACAATACCGGGGGACTACGCGGTGTTGATACCAAAACCCGTCGGTGCCCAGAGGCACGTCAAGATATCCAGGAAGATAAGGGAGAACTCAGAGAGGGAGAGGTTGAGGATACTCGGCCTAAGCGTTGACCTCGGCGACTGGGGGATACTCTGGAGAACCGCGGCGGCCTATCAGGACTGGAACGTGCTGAAGGACGAGATAATCCTGCTCTCAAAGCTCGCGGACAGGCTCGGGAAACCCGACCGCTACTCCGCCCCGGAGAGGATAATAGAGGGGAGGAACATATACGAAGTCGAGTTCGGAGGCGGGGCCAAGAGAAAGCTCGATGAAATAAGGAACAGGGCGGTTCCGACGATAGAAGGTCACCACCAGCTCAAGGCCTACGATGTGGAGTTCAGCTTCGCCGTTGAGGTCGCGGAGGGAATACTCTCCCAGATACCCGGGCAGAGACCGAAGGTTAACAGGGGATTCTGGAAGGCTCTTATAGAGCACAAGGGACCGAAGAAGGGCTGGCTCTTCTCCCTTGAGCACAACAAACCTGACGGACAGAGATTCAAGCTCGGACCGGGGGAGATTCTGGAAGTCTCAGGGGACCCACTGAGGATAACCTTCAGGAGGCATCTCAAACCAGGAAAGTTCTACGATGGCCTGGAAATCCCGATAGAGCCGGGAGACTACGCGGTAACCGAGATAGAGGCCGGAAAGTGGTGGTTCGTTCATAGATACTACGACAGGGCCGGGAACCTCAAGGGCGAGTACTACAACATCAACACACCGGTCGAGATATACCCGGACAGAGCGCGCTACATAGACCTCGAGGTGGACATCGTCAAGTGGCCCGACGGGAAGAAGGAGATAATCGACAAGGAAAAGCTCAAGGAGCACTATGAGGACGGCATAATTGGAGAAAAGCTCTACCGTGCCATCCTCCGGATAACGCAGGAGGTCTACGAGAGGGTTTAAGGCAGGGTTTTGATGCCCGGCTTCTCAGCATCTTTTTTTCAGTCTTTTATCTCAGGTCGCCAGCCTCTTGAAGTTCTCGGAAGATCGGTAACCAACTACTACCGGGCCGGGCAGGAGATAACCGTACCGGAGGACTCATGGGGATACATCTGGATCAGGGGGACGGTCCACTACATTTACTAGGTGGAGTACGCCTGCTATCCCGGCGCGTCCATAGGTTCCCCAGGCTGCAAGCTGACTGGAAACGAGAGGTACTTTACAAAGATAGACAGGTTCACGGTAAACAGAACGATAAACGGTATCAAATACATTGAAAAAGGCGCGACCCTCCGGAAGCCATCATACGTTCTCCCAAGCGAGTACATGGAAGAATCAGAGGGCATCAACGCCAGCACAGGCGATTATATATACTTAGCAAGCTTTTATAGGGCCGTATACACGGGGGAGGCCGGGTATAACTTCGGCGTGGGAGCACCGGTCGGTGTGATCATCAATGCGTTAACCGGCTTCAGATTGCCCCCCTGGTTCAATGCCCTCGTGGTCGGATTCAGCGTCAAGGACTCCACGAACTATGCGATTATGGGGCACTTGATAAACAGTGGACCGGATAAAGTGACGCTCTACGCCACGGAAAGCAATTACAAAATGTTCATCCCCACGGGAAGACCAGCATGGAAGATATGGGAGCCCGCTTACATCAGTACCAAAATCCCGGTAGGGCTATACATAAAAGTTGAAGAGGGGTCAAGATCCTCCTCGTTGTCAAGGCCCAAACCTTATACCTCACTCCCAACAGGAAAGCATTAGAGGGAAACTTTCTTATTCACTGTTTACCTCCTCTATCCCCCTCTCCGTTATCCTGAAGTACGCCATGAGGCCCTCTGGCCTGAAGCGGTGCCTCTCAAGGACTGCAACCCGAAGGCCCGGCTTTGGGAGCTTGTCAAGCCTCAGGATGTCTTTGCAGCGGTAGCCAAGGGTCTGTTCCGCGACCGGCCTTGTCCTCTCGCTCCTGCTGTCAAAGTGAACCTGGTTAAGTACCACGACGGGTATCGAGTTCTTTCGCGCCAGCCAGAGAAGGACCTGAAGCTGTTTGCCGAGCTCAACGTTAAGAGAACGCCAGTCGTCCTCCGCGCGGTAATGGGCGGTGATGGAATCAACGACGACAAGACTGAAGTCGCGGGTGACCGCCTTCTTGAGGGAACCTATAACCCTCCTTTGCTCCCTGAAATCTGAGGGGGTAAAGAGAACAAACCGCTGGAGGGCATCATCTGGGTCGATGCCCCGTGATTCGGCAATTTGGGCCAGCCTCTCAGGGGAGAACCCGCCCTCTGTGTCAACGTACGCGACCTTTTTTCCGCTGAGAATCCCGGCCTGGATGGCCAAGGTCGTCTTGCCGGTGGCGTAGGCCCCGTAAACCTGGGTCAGAACGCCCTCACCAAAACCGCCGCCCAGAAGGTCGTCTATAGATTTAACCCCCGTGGAGAGCATGGGGCACACCCTAAAACTCCACCTCTTCACAGGGTTTCAGAACCCTGACGATGGCAAACACCCTGTTCCTCATGAGTTCCTCCCTAAGCTTTTCTGGAGAACCTTCCCCGTAGGTGCCGTAGTGCATTGGGATGACCACTCTGGGCCTTATGTCCTCAACTATCTGAGCTGCCTCCCTCTCGTTTGCAGTTGAGCGCCCGCTTATCGGCACGAGGAGTATGTCAACCTTTCCTCGAAGGTTCTGGAGGGCGGGGAAGGCGTAGGTGTCCCCCGTGTGGAAGAGCCTCTTGTCGCCCTCTATGAGGTAACCAAGGGGGTACTGGCTTGAGGGGTGTTCCATGAAGAAGGCGGTAACCTTAACACCGTTTTCAAGCTCCAGAGTCTCCCCGGCCTCTATCTCCCTGGCTTTCGTCACCCCATCGGCCACGGCCATCATATAAACTGTCTTCGGCCCGATAACTGTGGCATCACGAAGTCGTGACAGGAGCTCCACCTTTCCATAGTGATCCACATGCTCGTGGGTTATTAGTATGTAGTCCACATCACCTATCAGATCGTCTTCAACCTCTGGATAGGGGTCTATCAGAATTTTCACGCCATTCGTCTCGATCCAGAAGCATGAATGACCGTACCATATAACCTTCATGACGTCTCACCAACATTAATGGGGGGAGGTGAACTTAAATATTTCCCCGGTGAAGTTTAGGGTGGTGGAAGATGAAACCGGGAACATTTCAGAGGCTCTCCGCCCTGACACTGATCATGGTAATGGTTGCCGCGCTCCTGGCCGCGGCGCAGATGAATTCAAACGAGGAGAAGCTCCGCTCTGAGATAAACTCCATTCTCCAGTCAGTAGAACACATAAGGGGTCTCAAGTTCAAGGAACCGCCAAGGATAATCATTCTGACGAAGGCCCAGGCAAGGGAGGAGTTCAAACCCGGGACGCCGGACATCCAGAGGATGAGGCTGGAAGAGGACGTCTACAAGATGAGCTTACTCCTCCCTCAGGATTACCCCTACGTCCACGCGGAAGTGGAGCAGAGTCTGGGCTGGATAGCGATGACAATGGGAGACAAAATATACATCCTGGAAGAGAACTTCGAGGCCGATCCCGACACCGCACGGCGCGTTATAGCCCACGAGAGCGTTCATGTCCTCCAGAAGCAGTGGTTCAACGCCCCCTACGGCGGACCTACCCTCGACACGACGAAAGCGATTCAGGCGGCGATAGAGGGCGACGCTGATCTGGTAGCGGACCTCTACTGCAACGAGACGGGTATACCCATCCACAAGATAACCGATCTATACACCCGCGACCCTGTCACGAGCCTTGGGATATTCCCATATGTCTTCGGGGACAGGTTCGTGGCCTATCTCTACAAAAAGGGCGGCTGGAAGCTGGTGAACAGCATGTACAGCAATCTTCCAAACACGACGAAGGTGGTGATGTTCCCTCAGCTCTACCTCAATAACTGGACGCCCGTCGATGTGAGGGCCAACCTTTCATCACACCTCCCAGAGGGTAACTTCACCGTCAGATATTCGAACAGAATGGGGGCATACTACATCTTCCTGCTTTACTGGGGGCACGATGCAGGGAGGAAAGAAGCTCTGGAGATGGCAAAGGCGTGGGATGGAGACTGGCTGGTTATGGGCGACGTCAACGAGAGCGAAAAGGTCGAGAGGATCCTTGTATGGGAGGTTCTTTTCAGCGATGAGGGGCATGCAAAAGACTTCGGAGAGTTCCTGAAGGGAATCGCTAAGAACGACAGCTACGCGAACTTCTCCGTAGAGGTTAAGGGAAGAACGGTCCTCCTGACCGCGAGGAAAGAACTTATGGAGGTACTGGAAAATGGGAACCAGGAGATTGATATGCCCGGTCTGTGGAAAGGAATACGATAAGCCCGTCCAGAGGTGTGAATGCGGTGAACCGGTTGAGTTCGAGCCTTTTAAAGGTGAGCCGTACATCGCCAGAACCGTCTGGGAGAGGTTTTACGACTTCTGGCCTGTCGAGCCGGAGACGGAGCTTTCCCTCGGCGAGGGCGACACACCTCTTGTTAAATCAAAAATCGGGGCGGAGCTGGGTGTGAAGCTCTACCTCAAGAACGAGACGGCCAACCCGACCTGGAGCTTCAAGGACAGGGGAACCTTTCTGGCGGTGAGCTACGCCGTTAAGGCAGGCTACAAGGCGGTTGGAACCGTCTCCACCGGCAACATGGCTGCGAGCGTCGCTGCGTACGCTTCGCGCTTCGGCCTCGATGCCAAAATACTCGTTTCCGAAAGCGCGAGCGACGAGAAGCTGAAAGCTGTTTCCGTCTACGGTGGGGATGTGATACGGGTCAGGGGCGACTACGGAAGGCTCTACTTCGAGAGTTTGAGGCTAGGGGAAAGGCTCGGAGTCTACTTCGTCAACTCGGACAACCCCTTTAGAATCGAGGGCTACAAGGGCATCGCCTTCGAGATAGCGGAGGAAGTGAGCCCGGACTACGTTCTAATCCCAACCAGCTCCGGCGGCCTCTTCAGGGGGATAGCGAAGGGCTTCATCGAGCTGAGGGAGAGCGGGCTGATTGAAGAACTCCCGACTCTGATAGCGGTGCAGGCTGAAGGTTGCTCTCCAATATGCAGGGCCTTCAGTGAAGAAATGGACAGGATAGAGCGCTTCGAGAACCCCCACACGATAGCAAAGGCCATAGCCAACCCGTACCCGCCGAGCGGGGACGCGGTTCTAAAGCTCCTCCGCAAGTTCGGCTGGCTCTGCGCTACGGTGAGCGATGAGGAGATACTGAAAGCCCAGCGGGAGCTCGCCCGCGAGGGCCTCTTCGTTCAGCCCGCGAGCGCTACGGGGGTGGCCGCGCTGAAGAAGCTCACCGAGAGCGGCGTTATTCCCGAGGGGTCGAAGGTCGTCTCCATCCTCACCGGCTCCGGGCTGAAGACGCTTTCCCATGCGGAATGCGGAGAAATAACGGAATGCGCGCTTGAAAACCTTGAAAAATGTCTGAGGTGAGGAAAATGCTAGCTGGAATAGGTCTAATGCCCCACGGCAACCCCGTTTTGGATCCCCCGGATGAGAAAACGGCAGAGCTTGCGGGGGTTTTGAGAAGAATTGGAGAAGCATTCAGGGACGTTGACTCCTACGTCCTCATCAGCCCCCATAACGTCAGGATGAGCGACCACCTTGGGGTGGTCATGGCACAGCACCTAATCTCATGGCTCGGCTTCGACGGCGTTGAGCTTCCCGGGGAGTGGGAGACCGATGGGAAGCTCGCGGAGGAAATCTACGAGAGAGCGAAGGGGAGAGGCTTCCCGGTCGTTGACCTCCACTTCGCCAGCAGGAGCGGAAGGTATTCGAGATGGCCGTTAACATGGGGGGAGCTGATACCGCTCCAGTTCCTTGAGAAGAGGCCGCTCGTCCTTTTAACACCTGCCAGAAACCTTAGCAGGGAGACATTGGTTAAGTTAGGAGAGTTCCTCGGTGATATTATGGAGAAGGGCGAAAAGAGGGTCGCACTGATAATCAGCGCTGACCATGGACATGCACACGATGAGAACGGGCCTTACGGATACAGAAAGGAAAGCGAGGAGTACGACAGGATGATTATGAGGCTGATAAACGAGAGCCGCCTTGAGGAGCTCCCAAAAATCCCGGACGAGCTGATAAGGAACGCCCTGCCCGACAGCTACTGGCAAATGCTGATAATGCTCGGGGCGATGAGAGTGGGCAAGTTCGAGTTAAAGGAGAGCGCCTACGCCTGCCCGACCTACTTTGGGATGGCCGGGGCGCTGTGGGTGAGAAGATGAGAGGGGTCAATCCAGAACGTCGAAGCTGATCTCCAGCAGCCCCCTGCCCCTCCTGAAGCGGACCTTTCTGATTTTTATCTCCCCTATCTCTCCGGTCGTCCTCGTGTGCTCCTTATTGCAGGCGTTGACGTTCCAGCCCTCGACGACAACGACGTTCAGCGTTGTGACCTCAGGGGGAATCGAGAAGAGGTCGTACATATCCTCACCGAATCGCTTCTCGGCCTCGTCCCTGGGCAGCTCGTAAACCATAACAGGGGCGTTTTCCTTTACCTTCTCGTTGGCGAGGCGCTCTATCCCGGCTATCTCCTCGGGGGTGGGCTTCCGGTCAAACTTGACCGTTAGAACTCCCCTGCTGCCTTTAACGTAGGTTGAAGCCGTCCACTTCGCGCTTTCACCCAGAACCTTGACAACGGCACCCTTGACCACGTGGAGGGCCGTGTGGGTTCTTATCTCAACCGGGAGCACCTTCATCACAGCCTTCAATCGATCGGGGACTATTAAAAATGAGTGGATACGTTCGTTCGGCAAATTTATCAACACGTCGGGTAAATTGGGACAGGGATTATCCACCTTAGCTTGAATGTTTTTCAATTCACCCGTTTTTAGGCCGAATAAATCCCAGCAAAACCTTGCATTGTTAAACAAAAACCGTTATAAACGCCAAAACATATACACGAACGCACAAAGAGTTGAGGTGGTCGAAATGGCCGAGAAGAGGAGGAAAAGGGTTGTTATTCTTGGGGCCGCCGGAAGGGACTTCCACAACTTCAACACGTTCTTCAGGGACAACCCCGACTACGAGGTCGTTGCCTTCACCGCGACCCAGATTCCTGACATAGAGGGAAGAACCTACCCGCCCGAGCTCGCCGGAGAGCTTTACCCGAACGGAATCCCGATCTGGAGCGAGGACGACCTCGAAAAGATAATCAAAGAGCACGACATCGACGTCGTTGTTTTCGCTTACTCGGACGTTCCTCACGAGCACGTCATGCACCTTGCTTCGAGGGCACACTCAGTTGGTGCAGACTTCTGGCTCCTCGGCCCGAAGAGCACCATGATAAAGAGCACCAAGCCGGTTGTGGCCGTAACCGCCGTCAGAACCGGCTGCGGAAAGAGCCAGACCAGCAGGAAGGTCGCCCAGCTCCTCCAGGAGATGGGCTACAAGGTCGTCGCCATAAGGCACCCGATGCCCTACGGCGACCTCAGGAAGCAGATCGTCCAGCGCTTCGCCACCTACGAGGACCTCGACAAGTACGAGTGCACCATCGAGGAGAGGGAGGAGTACGAGCCCTACATCGACAGGGGTATGGTCGTCTACGCGGGCGTTGACTACGAGAAGATTCTGAGGGAGGCCGAGAAGGAGGCGGACATCATCCTCTGGGACGGCGGAAACAACGACTTCCCGTTCTACGTCCCCGACCTCTGGATAGTCGTCACCGACCCGCACAGGCCTGGCCACGAGCTCAAGTACCACCCAGGTGAGACCAACTTCCGCGCCGCGGACGTCATCATAATCAACAAGATCGACACTGCCAACAGGGACGACATCCAGAAGGTCCGCGAGGACATCGAGAAGATCAACCCGAAGGCCATCGTCATCGACGGTGCCTCACCGCTCTACGTCGACAAGCCGGAGCTCATCAAGGGCAAGCGCGTTCTGGTTGTGGAAGACGGCCCGACCCTCACACACGGCGGCATGAAGTACGGTGCCGGTTACATAGCTGCCAAGAAGTACGGAGCTGCCGAGATAGTCGACCCGAGGCCCTACGCAGTCGGCTCGATCGTCGACACCTACAAGAAGTACAGCCACCTCGACGTCATCCTTCCCGCTATGGGCTACGGCGAGAAGCAGATCAAGGAGCTTGAGGAGACCATCAACAGGGCCGACGCGGACGTTGTCGTCATCGGAACCCCGATCGACCTCAGGCGCGTCGTCAAGCTCAACAAGCCGGCCGTCAGGGTCAGGTACGAGCTCGAGGAGATCGGCGAGCCGAAGCTCAAGGGCGTCCTCAAGGACTGGGTTGAGAAGTGCGAGAAGCTCAAGAAGTGAGCTTTTTCATAACTTTTCTTTTCCAGTTCCCCGAAAACATTTTTATTGGTCGTGGCCAATCTAGGAGGGGATTCCATGATCGTGTTTGCTGTGGGAATAGTGCTGTTGTTTTGGATTATCGGGATCATGGCAGTGGTATGGGTTATCTACGATGTTCTAACGAACCAAAATAAGATGCCCGACGTTGAAAAGCTCCTCTGGATAATCCTCGCGTTCTTCACTACGGTACTCGGGGCCCTCATCTACTACCTCCTCGTCAAGAGGGAGGGCAAGTACGAGGAGGGATCGGATGAACATATGGAAAACCCCGACGAACCCATAGTGTATTGACCGGAAGCCTTTTAGGGAGGAATCCTCAACTTCCCCCTGCCCAGGGAGTGCCGCCGAAGGCGGAGCCAATGAACTTGGGCGGGTTATTACCCCCTTAGGTGACTGGAATGAGGGAGTATATAATCTACGCAGCTCTGGCCGCTTTTTTCGCCTCACTCGTCCCGATATTTGGAAAACTTGGCCTTAAGGACGTCAACCCCACGTTAGCAACAGCGGTGAGGGCCGTTATAATGGCCGTCTTCTTGGTGGGTGTTGCCCTCCTCAGCGGCTCCACTAAGGTCGGTGAAATCGACGGCAGGGCACTCCTCTTGATAACCCTCTCCGGACTGGCAGGGGCGCTCTCATGGCTTTTCTACTTCATGGCGATAAAGAACGGGAAGGTTCCGGCGGTTATTGCGATAGACAAGACCAGCGTTGCCCTCGCGATATTCCTGTCCTGGCTCGTCTTCGGGAGCAGGATGAACCTGAAAACGGCGCTCGGGGCACTCCTGATAGTCATCGGGGCGATTCTGGTGTCGCTGTAAGCCCAGCTCTCAGAGCTTTCTCCCCAGTATTGGGGGTTCTGATCACTTTCACCAACTCTCGCCATATGGTATATTCTTGATAAAGATGGGAATTGGTCAATACCTCTAACACCCGCACGCTCTGGGACGACGGAAACAATTCCTAACTTCAGCCTAAAGCGCTTCGGGCAGAATGCTTGAAAACCCCGCCGAGAAACGTGGTATGTGGAAAAGATCTGAGGAGCGAAAGACTAAGTTCTCATCACCCAATACCTTTCCTTCTTAACCCCCTTCCTCTTCAGCTCCTCAAAGTGCCTCTTAGCGACTTCATAGAAGCCGTTGTCGTGGAGAACTATTCCCTCCCTCATGGCATCGAGGGCGGAGGGGGAGAGGTTTTCTAACGCTTTGAGAAACTCCGCTGGTGTGTAGGCAAGCACATCAACGGGCAGAAAATCTTCGTTGAGCTCGTAGAGCGGCTTCGTCCTTGCTAAGAAGTTTCCAGTTAGCTTCTTGGAGATTACTATCATATCGTAGTCGCTCGCCCTGTTGTAATCACCCCTCGCCCTGGAACCGAAGAGGATAACAGTAACGTCACCGTTGAAGTAGTCTACCACTCCCCTCACGAACCTCTCAAGTTCAGGTGAGATTTTCGACAGTCTTTTTGACGAAGTTAAGGACTTCTTCGGCATAGTCTATCATCTCCTCGGCCACGTCCTCAGAATAGTACTCGAAGGGGGAACCCTCCGGGTAGGCGTCTGGATAGCGGGGAGCTATGTAGTTTCTGTCGAGCTCCATAGCCCTGTGGAACAGCTCCCTTGGAACCTCAACGCCCTCATCGCGCAGGTTTCTGAGAAGTCTCGTTATGGAGTGGCCAATTGGAGCAAACCCTAATCCACGGAGGAGTGCCTTAACCGCCAGCTCCGCCGCCTGCTGGGCCTTAAAGCTCGCCCACTCATAATCCTCCCCTTCCAAATCCCTAAGGGCAGAGCGGAGGGTTTTTTCAGCCTGCCTCATCCACCTCTCGTACTCGCTCCATTTGAACATGAGCATCAGAGGAGAATTCAAACTTGGGGGTATTTAACCCATTCGCCATTTGTTATACCCTCCGGGAGGAGGGAAATCTATAAATACCCGGAGGGAGGAGGGAAATGGACACGGGCTTAATGATGCTTGTTTGGTTTGCCGTTATAATGCCGGTTTTCGGAGTAGACTACTTCCTCTGTGACAAGGCGCCGGTTTTGAAAGGCCAGATACACAGCACTTCCCCCTCAGATCTGATGAGCTGGTCTGCAAAATGCAGAATTGCAGGAGCTATAGGACTGCCCGTGGCCCTGTGGGGAATAGCAATAAACGTTGGTCTGTTCGTGGATGGGGAGGTAACCTTCGGCTTAGCGGCGCTGTTTTTCACCGGAGGCTCGGTGTACATGTTCGCCCAGGACGTTATGCAGAGCATCAAATACCGGGCTGCAGCCCAGGAGCGCCTCCTCCAAGAGGCCGTCGCCAGGGGCGTCGAAATAGGCATGAAGAAGGCAAAGGAGAGCTGAGCTCTACAGTTCTCTAGCCTCCTTTAGTATCTCCTCATAAAGCCCTTCACTAAGCCGGAAACCAGTGTCCCTCAGCCTCTCCAGCTCGTCTTTAAGACTGGTTATCCTCCCAGAGAACTTGGCTTTAAGGAGAATGCCGATGGTTCCGGTCACTTTGAGACCGAGAGCTTTAGCGACTTCCCTTCCATCGTAATCATCTATCAAAGTAAGTTCAGCGCTCTTTTCAAGGGCCAAGACTATCGCTTCACTCTCTCCCTCATCCAGCTCGATCATCAGAGACCGCTTGAGTCTCTCGTCAGCTATCCTCTCCACTTTAATCCATTCGGCGTTTTTAATCGCTCTGGCGTCTTCGCTATCGTCACCTTCAATAACGCATTCTCTGTAAACGGCTTCCGGGATTAAGATCTCGCCAAAGAACTCCCTCAGAAGTGCAAGTCTCCCAATTTTAGCAAGATGAATTAGGAGAGTTGAATTACTCACCACGAGCAAAGGCCACATCCTCCAACAGTTCCCTTTCGGTGTAGTGCCTCGGGATCCTTCTCTTAGCGAGTTCCTCAAGGAATTCCCTTCTGGTCACTCCTGCGAGCTTAGCCGCTTTTCCAAGTGGGAGAACGCCCCGCTGATAGAGGATAACAGCCAAATCCAGTCTCAGCTCCCTTTCAACTTCATCCTTGGGGAGCTTCATGGCGGTGACAACATCATTCGGGATAACTATCTCCATTCCCTCCACCAAACTAAGTTGGCACCGGGATATTTAATCCCTTCGCCATTAATATGCTGAGATAATTTTGAGAACTTACACTTCTCAATCTTTATAAAGGGTTGAGAACTATAACTTCTCGGGTGTTTCCATGAGACTGGGCGATCTCACCTACATGAACCCTTGGTGGGAGGGGAGAGAGGATTACCACGTGAGACGCTGGAGAGAGCAGAAGCTCCACTGGCGGCCAAAATGGCTGGATAGGCTCTCGCTTAAGCCGTTCTCCCTCAACTTCGTCCTCGGCCCGAGACAGGTGGGGAAAACCACGGGGATAAAGCTTCTGATTCAAGAACTCCTAAAGGAGAACCCGCCCAAGGCCGTTCTCTACATCAACGTCGAAGTCATTCCAAGTCACCGAGAGCTTCTGAACCTCCTCCGAGAATTCCAAGAGCTTAAGGAAAAAGAAGGGATTAAAACGGGCTACATCTTCCTCGACGAGGTTACTTCACTCGAAGGCTGGTGGCGCGGGGTTAAACCGCTCATAGATGCCGGTCTCCTGGAGAACGACGTGGTTACAGTTACAGGCTCAAGCTCCCTGAGGGTCAAGAGGGACATCGAGCTCTTTCCCGGCAGGAGAGGGAGCGGAAAAACTATAGAGGTCATGCCTCTCTCATTTCCAGAGTACGTGGAGGTAATGGGGCTGGAGAGGCCAGAACTGCGGAGGGAGAGAGTCCTGAAGCTTTTCGAGGCTTATCTTGAGACGGGTGGGTTCCCAGCTTCAATAAACGGCCTCCCGATGGACGACCTCCTCGGGGCCTACATAGGCGAGCTCGTCCGATTTGGAAAGAGCCTTGAGATAGCGAAGGAAACCTTTGCGGCGGTAATAAGGAGCGCCCCCTCGGCTACGAGTTTCAGAGCCTTGGCGGGCATGACCTCCGGCTACTCATACAAGGTGATCCAAGACTACATCGAGTTCTTCACCGAGCTGTACATCCTCGGGATAGCCTACCTAAAGCAGGGCAACCAGGTGCTCTACAAGCGCGAGAAGAAGTTCTTCTTCCGCGATCCTCTCCTGGCAAGGCTCTTCGCCCTGTGGAGCGGAACCGGGCCGAAGGAGGACGCATTATACGAATGGGTAGTTCAGGAACACCTCCACCGCCGTTTCGGCGAGGTGTACTACTACAGGAACTCCTATGAGGTCGATGCAGTTGCCGGAGACCTCAAGGTCGAGGTGAAAGCAGGAAAGGCCCACAGGAAGTACCCGAAAAACGTAAAGGTGCTGGAGAAGGAGGAAGTGTCCTTCTTCCTGCTTGAACTTACTCCCCCACGACCTGCACTATAACCCTCCTGTGCCTCGGCCTCACGTCAAGCTCCACGAAGAAAATCTGCTGCCAAGTTCCCCTCACCAAGCGGCCGTCAACGACCGGGAAGCACTCGCTCGCGCCGAGGAGTGTAGCGCGGAGGTGGCTGTGGGCGTTGTCGTCTATCCTGTCGTGGAGGTAGCCTGCCCCTTTGGGTATCAGCTCCCTCAAGGCCCTCTTGAAGTCCTCCAAAAGGCCACTCTCGTGCTCTATCGTCACTATCGCGCCCGTTGCACCGGGGACGAATACCAAAACCTGTCCGTTCTTCACCCCGGACTCCGCAACAACCCGCTCAACTTCTGCGGTTATGTCCACGAGGTCAATCTCTCCCTCGGTTGAAAAGCGGAGCTCCCCAATGTGAACCTTCATTCCCTCACCCCCAGGAATTCGATAAGCCGCTTGACCTTCTCGACGACCTCCAGTGGGTCCGCCCCGAAAACATAGACTAGCGGCTCAACCCCATGGCCTCCCTCGTCAACGACCACGTCCGGGTTTTTCCTCAGGAAAGCGCGCGCTATTTCCCTAACAGCTTCCTCCCTCCCCATACCACCCGTTCTCACCCTGGCAACCTCAAACCCAGCAGATTTGATGGCCTCCTCCACGTCTCGGCCGTACCTAACGTTGAGAACGCTCCTCACCTCGGGCCTGAACTTACCGATCTCTACCAGTATGCCCGCGGTGAAGCTGCTTGCCCCAAACTCGGGAGGCAGAGCATAGGGCTTACCCTTTGCCAGGGTTATCCTGCCGGGAACGGCCGCAACATCGCCGGGTCCGGCCGGGGAAGGAAGAGCGTAGGCGAAGTTGCTCCTCACCTCAGGGATCAGCGCCCAAAAGCCTTCCAAACTTAGGAGGCTTCCAAGGGCGATGGACAGCTTCTCCAGCACCTCACCGCGGTCGCGCTGCACGGAGTATATAGTGTGGCACGCCTCCTCACTTATCCCCGCGTACTTGGAGTAGAACTTACAGAGAAACCCGCTCTGGAAGAACTCCACTAATCGTCTGGAAACGAGAACTATTGCCTCCTCCTTGCTACCACCGTAGAGTATGAACTTCCCGACTTCCTCGGCGATCTCATCTATCCTGCGGGCGAGCTCATCCGGCGGTTTTTTATACTTGCCCGCCAGGTACTTGCTCACCATCGCCTGGGTAACCCCGAGGTAGTCCGCGATGTCAGCCTGTTTGAAGTCTCCCCTGTAAAGCACCTCAGCAATCTTTGCCCGCAGGTAGGGCATAACCTCCTCTGCCAGATAAACGGCGGGAGTTCTCATAGTCACCACCTAACCAGCGTAATAATCTGGTTATCGCTTAAAGGGATGACGGTTATCCTTTAACAAATCTATGTCAAAAAAGTCTTAAAAACCCATCGATTTTTACACTGGAAGGGCACTTATGGACTGGAAAGGACGCGACGTGATAAGCGTTAGGGACTTCTCGAAGGACGACATCGAGTTTGTTTTGAAGGTTGCAGAACGGCTTGAGGAGGAACTTAACGAGAGAGGCTCGCTCGACTACGCGCGCGGGAGAATCCTGGCGACGCTCTTCTTCGAGCCGTCAACGAGGACACGCTTGAGCTTTGAATCGGCGATGCACAGACTCGGAGGCTCGGTCATAGGCTTTTCATCGGCGGCCAGCACGAGCGTCAAGAAGGGGGAGAGCCTGGCCGACACAATAAAGACCGTCGAGCAGTACAGCGACGTCATAGTGATAAGAAACCCGATGGAGGGCGCCGCAAGGCTCGCGGCCGAGGTGGCGGATATACCCGTCATCAACGCCGGTGACGGGAGCAACCAGCACCCAACACAAACTCTGCTCGACCTCTACACCATAAAACGCGCCTTCGGAAAGATAGACGGCCTCACCATAGGCCTACTGGGCGATTTGAAGTACGGGAGGACCGTCCACAGCCTGGCAGAGGCTTTGGCCTTCTACGACGTCGAGCTCTACCTGGTCTCGCCCGAACTCCTGAGGATGCCGAAGCACATCATTGAGGAGCTCAGGGAGAAGGGGGTCAAGGTTCACGAGATGACCGACCTGGAAGGGGCGATCCCGGAACTGGATGTACTCTACGTGACGAGGATTCAGAGGGAGCGCTTTCCGGACGAGGAGGAGTACCTAAAGGTCAAGGGCAGCTACCAGGTGAACTGCGAGCTTCTAAAGAACGCCAAGGAAAGTCTCAAGGTAATGCACCCGCTCCCGAGGGTTGACGAGATTCACCCGGAGGTGGACAGGAGCGAGCACGCCCTCTACTTCAGGCAGGTCTTCTCTGGAGTTCCTGTCAGGATGGCCCTCCTTGGACTAACGCTGGGGGTGCTCTGAATGCCTGAGCTCAAGATAGAGGTAATTCCCGAGGGGACTGTCATAGACCACATTCCCGCTGGGAAGTGGCTGAAGGTCATCGAGATACTAGGGCTCACAAAGCCCAACGGCGGAACCTTGCTCATAGCCTCGAACGTCCCGAGCAAGAAGCTTGGGAGGAAGGATATCGTGAAGGTCGAGGGGCGCTATCTGAGCGAGGAGGAAGTCAACAAGATAGCCCTCATAGCGCCGATGGCGACCGTGAACATCGTAAAGGACTACAAGATCGTCGAGAAGTTCAACGTAGAGATCCCGGATGAGATAGTCGGCATCCTGAGGTGCCCGAACCCGAACTGCGTCAGCAACCACGAGTACACAAAGCCGAGGTTCAGGGTCGAGAGCAGGGAGCCGCTCAAGCTCCGCTGCCACTACTGCGAGAGAACGATCGAGGGGGACGAGATACTCGGCAACCTCTGAGGAAGACTTTTTAACACTCCCACGTTTCTTTTTTCACAATGTTCACGGTTGATGGAATCCAAGAACTCGTCAGACAGGTCAGGAGGGAGCATAACCTCCCGGAGAGCCCTTTCAGGATAGACGAGGTTCGCTATGACAAAGAAAACGACAAGCTCTTCATAATAGCCCACGACAGGACGGACAAGAGTGTCGTGATAGGCAACAGCCTTGTGATAGGGAAACTGAGGGAGAGGCTTAAAGTCAAGCAGGTAACGGTTTACTCAAACCTCGACCTCGAGATAAAGAGGAGAAAGCTCGAAAAGGCTGAAAAGCTCGTGAAAGGTACTGAGTTAGAGTTTTTGCTCCCTATAATCGAGGCGGAAAAGCGCTTCCCACCGCGGAAGTGGCCAGGGGTGAAAGGGGACGTTAAAACGTTCGTCTTCCTAAGCTTCAACGCGAAAGCCCTGCTCGGCTTCTCTAAGAGGCTAGACCTGCCCTACGATGCGGTTGGATTGAGGTACGCGTTTCCCAAACTGCAATACGAGCCCATAGATGGAGAACCCAAGGAGGTTCTCTTCCCCGACGAGGGAAAGCTCGTGAAGCTCGCGGAGGAAAGGGGAGCGAAGCTCGTTCTCTCGGACTTTCCCTTCGGGCTTAAGTGGAGGGATGAGATTGCCCTTCTCAACCCGTTCCGCCTACTGCACATCGGCTTCTTTGAGCTCAAGTACCTCTTCGGCTTTGAAAGGCCCGTGGTCTACGACAAAAGGGCCTTAATTGACTTCGTCGTTAACCTGACGTACGAAGGTTTAATGGAGTCCACAGACGGGGCCAACATAGTCTGGAGGATGTGGAGGAGATGATAATCGGAGTGGTTGGAAATATCGCCGCCGGAAAAACCACAGTCGCGAAGTTCTTCGAGGAGAGGGGGTTCTGCAGGGTTTCCTGCAGCGACCCGCTGATAGACCTGCTGACCCACAACGTCTCCGAATATTCCTGGATTCCAGAGCTTCCGGAGAAGGCCGAACCGACGCGCGATAAACTCATCGAGTTCGGGAAGTACCTGAAGGACAAGTACGGTGGAGACGTGCTCATAAGGCTCGCGGTCGACAAGAAGAGGGGCTGTAAAAACGTCGTCATCGACGGAGTCCGCTCGAAGGAGGAGATAGAGGCCATAAAGGGGCTGGGCGGAAAGGTCATCTACGTAGAAGCAAAGCCGAAGATAAGGTTCGAGAGGCTTATGAAAAGGAAGGCGAGCAAGGACAGGACGATCAAGGACTTCGAGGACTTCAAGGCCATGGACGACGCCGAGGAACGCTTGTACCACACGAGCAGGCTGAAGGGCCTGGCCGACTACGTGATTGTAAACGAGGGCACCCTGGAGGAGCTGAGGAGGAAGGTTGAAGGGATAATAGAAAACATCGCGGGAAGGTTTAAAGGAAGTTGAGGGAACTTAAAACGGTGGTGGCATGGGAGAAATAGTCATACGGGTTCCGGAGGATGTTGAGAGGTACCTCACCCCAGGGCTGAGGAGGAGGATAGAAATTGAGGCACTAAGGGAGATAGAAGCAAGGCTCCTGAAGGCAAAGAAGTTCATTGAGCTCGCGGAAAAGAGCGAACTGGATGATAAAAAGGCAGAAAAACTGGCAGAGGAGCTGAAGAAAGCCCTGGCCAAGAGATACGGGGTGGTCTAAACGGAAGTCGTTCTCGACTTCAACGTCCTCTTCTCGGCGCTCCACAGCAGGGAAGTTGCCCACCAGGTTTTTGCATGGAATTACGTGTTCAGAAACATCAGATTCCTTGTCCCGGAATTCTTCTGGGAGGAGCTTGAGGAGCATTTTGATAGGGTACTGAAGCTGAGCAAGCTGAAAAGAGAGGAGCTTGAGGAGATGCTTGAAATCGTGAGGGAACAGACGGTTACGGTTCCCCAAGAGGTCTTCAAGGACAAAATCCAAGAGGCCAAGCGGGTTTCACCAGACCCACTCGACGTGCCATACGTGGCCCTCGCACTGGCTCTAAACGTTCCCCTCGCCACGGGAGACAAAAAGCTCATTAAGGAGCTTCCCCCGGAGAGAATAAGAGTGATAACGGTCAGGGAGTTGTACAATATTGTGGTGGGTGATTAACATGAACCTCCTCATCATCGCCCCCTGCCTCCTCAGCCCATTCTACGTCTACCGAGGGCCAAAGGAAAAGGAGTACGAGACTGCCAAACGGCTGAGAGAGCTTATCGGGAAGCTTGACGATGACTGGCAGGTTCTAGCGTACCCCTGTCCCGAATACGCTCTAATCGGCTGGCCGAGGGCGCCGGCGAGCAGGGAGGTCTACGAGCGGTTAGGCATGCGCGAGAGGGCGAAGGTAATAGCGGACTTCATAGGACGGGTTCTCACTGATGAGAAACCCGAGAAGGTTGTCTTCGTCGGCGTTAAGGGCTCACCAACCTGCGGCGTCTTCCACACGAGTTCAAGCGACCCCGATGGATATCCATACCAGGCAATGCAGGAGTTCTTCTATCTGGGCAAGGGTGAGAGGCTGAAGCGCTCGAAGGAGATTGTTGGCGAGCAGGGCTTCAGGCTCGTGAAGATGCCCGGGATACTCTTCGAGATACTCATGGCAAGGTTTCCGGAAGCGGTTTACATCGAGTTCGACAAGGATGATGTAGAGAGAAGCCTTAATGGGCTCGCAAACATCTTGAACATCATGGTTCCCAATAGGGATAATAACCGCACAAAGCTTATTAGTTAGTTTCTCCCATAACTACAGATGAGAGTCCAATGAATGCAATATTACTTCACACCGGACAGGCCCTAAGCCTTGGTGCAAAGCTCTTCGCTGCAGTTTATCTGTGGTATTCTTACCAGAAATCACTTAGAAAGTCCGCCCTGATTTTCTCCATTGCGTTCCTCACCGCCTCCCTGCAGGTTCTCGGCGATCTCATTGACATCGAAACAACCACCATCACTATGGAAGCCCTCTTCGCTTCATTTCTCTTCTATGGGAGCCTCAAACTCCTCGATGAGGAGGGACTTTCATTCACGGTCAGCCGTGGCTATTATGTCTCCGTAACCCCCTCATCCTCACACTCTACATGCTCATCGCGGAGCGCTCAAGTTATCCCAACTGGCTCGCCACAGTTGGAGTCGCATACGCGGTTTCTGGCCTCTTTATCCTCCTTTCAGGTTTTCTGCTCGTGGGTCTGCGGAACCTCTATGGTAACCACCTGAAGTACCTCGGGATTCTGCTGATTGTGTATGGGGCACACGAAATGGACTACCCCCTGCTCCGGCCAGTTGACTGGTTCGCACCCGTCGGATTCTCGCTGAGCGCTGCGCTGACCTTGCTCATCGCGTACTTCTTCGTGAGGTTCGCAGGACATGAAGAGTTCTTAAAGCTCCCCTCTGAACATCCAAAGCCAATTAAAGAAATCAAGCCTGGACTTACTCTGCTGCCTTCAGAAGAGTACAAAAAGCTCTTATCCACACTCAAAGATCTTCCGCTCTTGGCATTCACCCGGAACCCTGGAGAGACACCAGAAAACTGGACTGTTTACACAATAAGCCAGATAGAGCGCGAACGCACGGTATCCCCCACAAACCTCCCCAAAATCACAGAAATCGTGAATAGATATTTAAAAACAGCTGGAAACGGCGGTACAGTCCTCATTAACGGTATTGAGTACATCAGCATGTACAACGGATTTGAAGCAACTGCCAAGTGGATAAGCACACTCCGGGACATCGCGTACGTTAACAATGGAAGTGTGATTGTAGTGACCGACAGAGAAACCTGGAATGAGAGGGAGTGGAACCTTATCATGAGGCTGGTGACTTAACCCAAGATTTCAAAAGCGCACATCATAACGACACCAGTAATGCCCCCAAAACCATCAGTGTCGCCTCCACGGCCGCTTTCAGGCTGGACTTCCCCCAGCATTGACCAATCCGGGAATATCGCGAGGGCACACTGATTTTGTCTATTTTCTTTTGAGAACCTCATCCTACACGACGGAAGAAGAGGTCAAAAAGGCCTCGATCACAGTTGCCACAGCGGAATCAACGTCTCTGAGGTTGAACTTTCCAGAGAGGGGAACCAAAGCTGTAAATAACACCACGGGGAGAGCATAAAGAATGTAGAGCAGAATTTCATGGTCAGATGTCTTCGATGGCTTTCTTCACCAATCTCTCCGCCTTCTCCATCAGCTCTCTGGCCTTCTCCTCAGTGTGGGCCTCAAGGGTTATCCTCATTATCGGCTCCGTCCCGCTGGGCCTGAAGAGAATCCACCACTCGTCGTTCTCTATCCTGACACCGTCGATGTCTATCAGCCGCTTGTAGTCAAATGTTTTCAGGGCCTCCGCCGTGATTATCTCCATCGCCTTTGCCTTCTTCTCGTTGGGACAGGGGATTTTTGCTCTCAGAGTTACGTAGCGCGGGACTTCTTTAGCAAGCTCGCTGAGCGGGCCGAGTTCCTCTATCATCTCGAGAACTAAAGCCCCAGCAAAGATTCCATCGGGAGTTAGGTTCCACTGCGGGATTATCCACGTCCCGCTCGGCTCGCCGCCGAAGACGCCACCGTTTTTAGCCAGCTCATCAGCAACGGCCACATCTCCAACGCGCGTTCTGATGACCTCGCCGCCAAGGGGTCGTATGTAGTCGTCGAGGGCGAAGCCGGCATCGACCGTGGTTATGACCTTTCCCTTCCCGAATTTCCTCAGCATGTAGCCGGCTATAAGCGAGAGCATGACCTCGTACTCGACGAAGTTGCCCCCGTCGTCAACGACACCAATTCTATCCGCGTCGCCGTCGTGGGCTATTCCAACGTCCGCTTTCATCGCTTTAACGGCTCTCGCTAAAGTGGAGAGGCTCTTCGAGTTCGGCTCAAGTTCGCGCACGAAGAAGCCGCTCGGATGGGAGTTGAGGCTGATGACTTTGTTCCCGAGCTCGCGCTGGAGGTAGGGGCTTAGAACTGAACCCGCACCGTTACCGACGTCGAGGACGACCGTGTAGGAATCATCAAGGCGGACCATCTTGAGGGCTTCTCTGATGTAGTCCTCCCTTGGATCGGCTTTTCTAACGGCTCCAATCTCGTTCCAGGCTGCCTTCCTGAAGTTCCCGGAGTCGATTATGGCCTCAAGTTCCGCCTCCATCTCCGGGGTGTAGGCCATCCCGTTCGGCTGCCAGACCTTTACCCCGTTGTACTCCGGCGGATTATGGGAGGCGGTGATGGTTACGCCAGCGTCGGCACCATAAAGCCTTATCGCGAAGCCCGTAAGAGGTGTAGGGGCGAGACCGATGTCTATAACATCAACGCCGGTCGATAGAAGTCCGCTTATCAGGGCGCTCTTCAGCATCTCGCCGCTCGTTCTCGTGTCCTTTCCAACGACGACGGTTCCGCCACCGAGGTATGTGCCGAGGGCCTTTCCGACCCTTAAAGCCAGCTCCGGTGTGAGCTTTTCGTTGACGACCTCCCTGATGCCACTGGTTCCGAAGTACTTCCCCATGGTAACCACCCGTGAGAGTTATGTTCAGTGGTCTAGGGGAGGCGATATAACCTTTTCCCTGCAATGAAAAGAGAAAGGCTCAGAAGAGGCTGAAGCGCGGGGCCTTGACCTTGACGCCGAGGCCTTCAAGGGCTTTCTTCAGCTCCTTAACCCGTATCGTGCCATCGCCGGCGTAGAACTTGTGGCTCTTTTTAGCTTTGACCTCAAGCTCCTCCCTCTTCCCCGATTCCGAGTTCCCACTCTTTACCTTCACTTCCCTGACCTCACGGAGCGGTATCTCGAAGTTCTCCTCGCTTTCACCGAGTATCTCATCTGGCTCCATCCCGTAGTACTCGTTCCAGTGGCCGTAGGCTTTGGTAACGCCCTTGAGGAAGCCTCCGATACCCCCGCCGGCCTCTTTCTTCATCTTTTTGGCGAGCTCGGGGGTTAGGAAGGCAACTATAAGCCTCTCATCGGTTATCACGAGACTCGCCCTGTTTTCCCTCATAAAGCCCTTCCTGTAGTCAACGTTTCCGACGACGTAAAGAACCTTCTCCATCCCTTCCACCTCAGCTCGTGAACCTCGCTATCTCCTCACCGCTCGGACTCAGAACCCTGAGGATGACCTTCCCGCCGAGCCTCTCTGAGAGGTCGGAAACCATCTTCCTGTAGGTTCCTTCGGCGTCACCTATCTCGTCCCTGCTGTTGAAGGAGCTCATGGCACTTACCGTGTAGGGGTTGCTCCCGTCGATGAATATATCCCACGGCCCGCTCCCGGCGAAGGAGACCGCGTAGTCGAGAACCTTCTGGGCCTCATCTTTTCCAACACCGGCATACCAGACGGTTATCCCGTTCGACTCGATGTAGGCGTATTTGCTCTCCGCGGAGAAGACTTCCTTCCCATCGCCGTTCAGGAGCTTCAGCGTGAGCTTTGCGCCGTTTAAGACGTCCTGAGACATCTTCGAGGCCATAATTTTGACGTAGAAGGCCGTCTTCTTATCTATCTCGTCCGCGCTCCCGTAGGGCGTCGTCACCTTGACCGTGTAGGAATCCCCGCTCTTCGAGACGTAGACGTCGGTCTTCCCGTTTATCTGAAAGTTATCCCCCACAAAGCCTAAAACCGCCTTGGCCTGCGAGAGGGATACATCACCGGAATAGTGCACCGTTACATCGCCAATCGTGAGACTCTTCTCCGTCTTAACGTTTGTTTCGGGACTTTCACAGCCCGCCGCGATGACAAGGAGGGCCATCACGAGCAGGGCAAACACGAACTTCCTCATATCGATACCTCCTTTTGGATTAAAACGAAAAACCCATTCTTCCACCGATTGATTTCAGAACCCTCCATGCCGCCCACGCAAGGAGCAGGAGGACCAAAAGGAGAAGGAAAAAGCCGAGGAGCGGGCCTAAGACGTGGAAGCCGGTGAGCGGCGTTTTCAACCCTCCACGTTCCTGTACGCTATCGTTATCCTGTGGGAGCAGTCGCCAGTCTTCTCGTGGCTCACGAGGGCGAAGACTGTGTAGCTCCCGTCGGCGTTCCTGTTAGCGTAGACGTGGCCGGCCTTTATCTCTCCGCTCACCTCGTCGCTCGGATAGCCGGAGGAGGGGATATCACCGACGGTAACGTCCTCTATGCTCATCTCGCCGAGGTCAACGTAGTGGCCGAGCAAAGCGGGATAATCAACGCACCACGGCTCGGCGGAGAGGTCAACGTCTTTCCCGCCGAAGCTCTCCACGACCTCACCGGTCGAGAACCTAACCGCAGAGGCCCCATCGGTGTCGAGGGTTACCTGGTGAACAGGGCCGAGGGTTCCTGTTACAGGAGTTGAAGTGGCCGCCGATGTTGAGCTTGAGAAGGACTCGTAGCACTCCCTCGCTTTGAGGTAGATTTCGTAGGCCCTCTTAGCTTCGTCGCTCGACTGGTTCTCGGCCATGAGCTGGGTCACATTGTTGTAGGCCTGAACGTAGAGTTTGTAAGCCTCATCCTTGTTGTCCGGGCAGGTGAAGCCGGCCACGCCGGTTCCGGAGGTGTTTCCGCCCTCTGGAGGGGCGAAGGTCACGTTGGACTGGAACTCGTCAAAGACGCCGTCGAAGTTGTAGTCGTGGAGGTCAGGTTTTCCGTCGTAGTCGACGTCCCTCTCGTCGATAACGCCGTCCGAGTTCAAATCCCACGCGTCGACCTTTCCGTCGCCGTTGGTGTCGTAGA
Source organism: Thermococcus sp. (assembly GCA_027075325.1). Taxonomy (GTDB): domain Archaea; phylum Methanobacteriota_B; class Thermococci; order Thermococcales; family Thermococcaceae; genus Thermococcus. The sequence continues at coordinate 40,649 of JALTBN010000084.1, forward strand.
CGTCGGGAATGCCGTCCCCCGTGAGGTCCCAGGAGTAGGAGGAGACGCCGTTGAAGGTAGTCTTCCACGTGTCGGTCTTTCCGTTGTAGTCCTCGTCGAGATAAGCTGTGTCGTAGTTCCCGTCGCCGGTCGTGTCCATGTAAACCGCGTCGACCTTCCCGTCCTTGTTCCTGTCGACGAAGAGGATGTAGCTCGAGTTGACGGGCACCGCGGCGAAGCCGTCCCCTATGTAAACCTCCGGGGAGCCTGTGGTGTTGTTCGCGACCCAGCCGGTTCCGCTGAACCCCGAGCTTCCTCCAGCGGCCCCGTTCCCTCCTCCGCTTCCGGAGCCTCCTGAACCCGAGTGCCCGCCTTTGAAGTTGTCCTGCCGCCTGGTGAGGTCGTCTATTATGTGGGGGTTGGTGAAGTAGATGTAGAGGCCGATGAGGAGCAGGAGGATTATAACGACGGCGGTGAGCTTACCCATTGTTCGTCACCTCCACGAAGTCCATGCTGGTCCAGCTGCCGCCGACCCGTTTGAACTTCTTGCCCGTCTCGTAGTCCTCGTAGATGCCAGGAACCGCCGTCTCGTGGAGGACGTACCCGTTCCAGGTGAACCAGCCCTGGTTGCGCTCCTCTATCTTCTTCCTGAGGTTCACGATGGCCCCTATCGTTGCGTCCGCCATGTTGCCGAAGTAGCCGGTCGGGTCGAGGAGCTTTCCTATCTTCGTCGCCCCGTCGAGGACGATTACCGAAACCTTCGTGTTCTCCGGCAGATTCATGTTCTGAAGCTCCCTCGCCTCGTCCATTAGGGCCTTCGCGTCGAGGGCAACGAGATAGACGGTTGCCGGCGTTCTGAGCATCTTCACCCTGGCGTTCCCCTTGAACTTCACGGTGTCTCCGACTTTCTCAAAGTTGGAAGCTATGAAGTGCGCCCAGTCGATGGCACCGCCGGAACCGTACTGGCCGCCGACGAGCCACTGCGGCGGCTCGATGACCCCAGTTATTATCGCGTTGGTAATCGCGGTTCTCTCGGCCACGCTCTGGGCGTTCCTGTATATGAAGTCCTTCATCTTGATGTCGCGCATTATCGGGTCGTAGCGGTACTTCTCGGCTATCAGCCTGAGCTGGTGGCGCTTCTCAGGGTCGTCCTTGAAGATGCTCAGGTAGCTGTTTATCTTCTGGTTGGCGTAGACCTTGGCCTCCATGTAGTCGTTCATCTCCTTGACCATCCTGTCCGGATCGTCCTTGTACTTGTCGTGGATCTCGTGGAGGTGGTCAATGTATATCTCGTAGACGGACTTCATCTCTGGAGAGACCTCCATCATCTTCTGGATGTAGGCTATGTGCCTGTTCATCAGTGATTCTGCCCACTCGAGCTTCTTCTGCTGGATGCAGGCGTCGCAGGTCGCTATGTCAGGGTCATCGCAGTCGACGAGGCCGTCAAGGTCGTTGTCGATGTTGTCCCCTGGAACCTCCTTGGAGACGAAGCTCACCCCCACCGAGTCAGATGCGAGGAGCTTCTTCGAGCCGTTCACCGTGCCGTAGAGGTCCACCCTGACCGTTCCGCCCTTAACCGTCGGGTCGCTTACCTCTATAATGTCAGCGATGGTGCCCCCCATGACCTCCTCGCGCTTTTTGGAGCCGTCCGGAAGGGTGAGCACTGCATAAAGGTTCTCGGCACCGCTCCCCTTCACGTCAGCCAAGAGGGACATCGTGAAGTAGCCGTCGAAGATCTGCTTGAGCGTCGCCCCGTTCCTCGGCGCGGTTATCTTCACGGAGTAGCCGGTTGAATCGGAGGAGCCTTTGGGAACGAAGGTCCAGCTCACCTCGGCCTTCGCCCCGCCGTCACCGTCGTTGACGTTTACCGCCACGCGGAAGGGGCCTTTCTTGAGCTTTCCTGGTGGAATGTAGACCTGGACGACGACTCCACCGGAGGCATTGGTAACCCAGCCGGCGTAGGTGTAGGCGAGCGTCCTGTTCGGGGAGCTGGCCGCAAAGGAGTAGAACTCCATGATGTCGTTGAATACCAGCGCTCCCCCGCTCGCAGGCCCGCCTGGGCCGGAGTAGGAGAAGGAGTAGGACTTAACGTTCGCGTTTTCGTCGAAGGTGTGGAACATAAAGATGAGCTTCACCCCGTTCTTAACGTCCTCCTCGGTGAAGGGCACGTTTCCAACGTAGCCGGGCTTGACGTCAACGCCGTTCCCCTGGGAATCCATTACCGTGACCTTTGTCACCTGGGGCCTGGCCGGAGTGGACTTTATGTGGTTGATGACCGCCCTGAGGACGTTCCTTGAGATGACGCCACCGAGGGACCTGCCCATCACGCCTATCCTCGATGGAGCGATGGAGGACTTGTAGGACCCGTACTCCTCCGCCAGGAAAGTCTTCTTGCAGACGGTTCTGTTGAGGGAATCCTGATGGCAGGCCTCCTTGACGAACTTATCCTGCGGGTTCTCCACGGTCAAGGACTTCCAGTGGCCGAAGACCTCGACGAGCACCACGTAGTTGTTGAAAACCGCGTAGCGGGTGTAAACGAAGACCGGGTTCACATTGATGGACCTGTTGCTCGTCTCCGAGCTTATGGTCTGGACGCCCTTGCTGACGGTGGTCCCCAAAACAACGGTAGCGTTCCTCTGGAGGAAGTAGAACTCCGTGGTGTTGCTTTTTTTCGTCATGAGCGCTCTTTCCAGGCCCATGCCAAGGTAGCTCTCCGCGGTGACGATTGACTGAACCTGCCAGTTGCTCAGGTGGTAGTCCATCCTCCCAAGCTCGGACGGAGGATAGCGGACCATCCAGGTGTAGACTTCGTACTCGATGTTACCGTAGGTTCCCTTCCCGTATTCGAAAACGTAGTCCCCTCCGTCTTTCGTTCCGGAGGCGGTTCTGATGACCTGCACCCCCGTTCCTGACAGGCTTGGGGGGGTAAGGGCCAGCGCATACCATGCAGTGGAACCGAGAAGGAATATGGCAACCGCCATAACCCAGAGGGTGTTGTTATTTCTCACACATCTCGCCTCCTTTTCCTGGGAGAAACCGCAAAGGCGAGATAAAGCGCAAACTGCCAGTGACCGTGGGAATTGCAGGCCCTCACGGACTCCCGCCGAAACCCATCTCGCGGAAAAGAAAAGCGGGATAGGTCATGCAGTTTTCCTTTTAACAAGTTACGCACTTATGGGTAATAAGCCTTTCGGAAAAGAAAATTCGAATTGGAACTAAAACAACCAAAAACCCCTAAGCCCGAAGATTTTTCGCCAGCTCCGCCAGTTTCCTTGCCCTTTCCAGAGAAACTTCGTTTTCAACCCTCCCATCTCTCTTGATCCACGTACCGACGATGAATCCGTCGGCGTGCTCCCACAGCTCTGGAAGGTTCTCGTAGGTCGTTCCAGAGCCAACCAGAACCGGAACCGGCGAAATCCTCTTCGCCAAAGCCAGTTTTTCCAGGTCGACGGGCTTTCCGGTTGCCTTCCCGCTGACGACGACGGCATCTGCCAAACCCCTCTCAACCGTGTCCCTTAGGGAATCCTCAAAATCGCCAAAGTGGACGGCGTGCTTGACGTGGACGTCCGCGAAGACCTCAATCTTTGAAGGAAGGAGCTTCCTCAGCTTTGCAAGCTCGTGGGCTATGCCCTCTATTACCCCCTGGTCGGTGTAGGCAACGCCGCTCAGCACGTTCACCCTTATGAAGTCGGCCTTTACCGCGTAGGCTATCGAGTAAGCGGCTATGCCGTCGTTCCTGAGGACGTTTATACCGAGAGGGAGTGAAACCTCGTCGCGGATTTCCTTGGCCACAGCGGTGAAAGCCGCAACCGTCGTCTTGTCTACGTACTTCGGGAAAGGCACATCGCCGAAGTTCTCGACCATAACCGCGTCGAAGCCGGCTTTCTCAATCGTTTTGGCGTCCCTCAGTGCAGATTCAACGATTCCGTCAAGGTCGCCGTCGTAGAGGTAGGAACCGGGGAGCGGTTTGAGGTGAACCATCCCTATGAGGGGCTTTTTCTCGAAGTCCATACCCTTTCACCAAAGGAGGTTCTCGCCGGAGTTAATAAGGATATGGAAAACATGGAAAAGGTGATATAGATGTTTCGCGTTTTTATTATGGAGGTGAGATAATGGGAGCCGAAGAAAATCCCCAGCTGCCAAAATCTGTTTTGAGGCACCTGGAACCAAACGAAAAGGTTCTGTTTGCCATCAAGAAGAAGATAAGCCTTGAAAAACCGAAGTGGCTCCTGGTGACGAGCAGGAGGATAATCTACCTGGACGAGAAGGTTTTCGGGCGGTACGACCTCAGGGCACTCCCGTACCAGAAGCTTGAACAGGTGACGGTGAAGCTGGGGGTAATGTCATCGGAGTTCGTCATAGAGGGAGAGGAGAACATAACGCTCAAGCTCGGCTGGATGAACAAGGAGGAGGCCAGAAAGGCGATAAACGCGATTAAAGACGCTCTAAACGCGATAGCAGTCGAGTCTGTATCCATTGAGGTCAACAAGGGGCTGACGAGTGAGACCTGGACGCTGAAGAAGCCGAAGGAGTTCATAACGAGGACGATGCCGGCATACCAGCCCGCCCAGCCGGTTGAGAGGGAGGAAAAGGAGGACCCGATGGAGCAGCTCAAGAAGCTGAAGGAGCTCTACGACATGGGGATCATAAGCCAGGAGGAGTATGAGGAAAAGAGGAAGAAGCTGCTGGAGCAGATTTAGCGCCTCCTCCTGAAGAGGAGAAGGGGAAGTACTGCCAGCCCGACTATGAACGCCGGGCCGCAGACGCTTTCTATCCCCTCAGATCCAGTAGAGGAAGCACTCGTGGACGAGGATGTCATGTTTCCAGTTGATGTCGTTGAAGTTGGAACCTCAACAGGGTTGGTCCAGCTCCCCGTGGTGCTGGTGGTGCTGTTGAGCTTTATTAGAAAGACTCCCGCGCTCTCCCTGGCGTACTGGTAGAATATCATAGCGTTGGTCAGGGAATCCGTCGTGTTATCCTTTTCATAGCTCTCGGCAAACTCGTAGTATGCTATCGCGAGGAGTGGGTGGATACCGTTCTCCTGAGCTAAACCTATGGCCGTTCTGGCGGCGTTCTTCATCTCTTCAAGCTTTTCGTGGAGTATCGTCATGTTGTCAATGGCGAGAGTATCGAGGAAGACCTCGCCGCGAACCCTCGCCTCCATTGCGGTGAATATTGCCGCCGAGTACTTGCCGTCGTCGTAGTACTCCTCAGCCTGCTGTATGGTTGAGGTAAGGTCGTTTCCTACAACGTTCCCGTACATTGACTCTATGTAAGTGGCTATGAGGTCGGACTCGTCGATGTAGTTCCTGGCGGTATCCTTCAGGGACTCCCTGTCTATAACCTCGCCGCCGGCGAAGCGCTCGCCCAGCTCGGCCCAGAAGCGTGCCGTCTGTGCCCTCTCGTAGGCATAGGCTGCATCGTCGATGGCATCCCAGTAGTCGGAGTTGTAGAAGTACTTCCAGCCCTCCTGAAGGCTGCTTTTAGCTTCCTCCACTCTCTCCTCAGCGGCCGCAACAGCCTGAAGCATGGTGTAGCCCCTTATGGTGAGGTTGGAGACGAAAGCCTCCGTTGAGTTTATCTCATCCTGAACGCGGTTGAGGAGGTTTGCGATATCCTGCGGGTCTCCGGTCTCTATGTACCACTGCACGTGCCTTATGACTATCCTCGCCTGGAAGTCCTTGCTGAGGGCACTGTAATACATGCCCGAATCTATATCGTTCTTGGCCTCGTCGATTATTCCCCTGGCCTCGTCGAGAGCCTGCTTGAGGGTGGAGTAGGTAGCGTAGTCGACGTTGCTGTTCTTGAGCTCTCTCAGAACTTTGTTATAGTAATCAGTCGTGTTCTGATAGTCACTCTGGGCGTCATCCTTGAGGAAAGAGGTGTCGATGGTCACGGTGGGTGGAACCTGAGGCTTTGGGAGCCTGTGACCGGTGAAGTAGTAAACCGCATCGTAGATGTCAGCGACTTCCTTGACTTCGAGGCCCCAGCGCTCCTTGGCGTACTGGGCAACGTCGACCTTCTTGCTCGTGGTGGTTATCTGGATTATACCACCTATGCTCCTCTTCTGGGTCTCCTGAACCACCTGTATTCTCTGACCCTGGGGAATGAGGAAGAGTTTATCACCAACGGAAGCGGCCGCCGATGCCTTCTCAAGGATTCCACCTACGGGACCGATTGTACCGTCCGGGTTTATCATACCCGTCATCATAACGTCCTTCCTTACACTCCAGCCTTCGAGGGCCGCGATTATGCCAACGGTCATCGTGCCGCCGGCCGATGGACCGCCGATAATAGGGGTATCCGCCTTAACCTGCACGAAGACGTCGTATTTGCTCATGTCCCTTCCGGTTACCTTGCCCGCTATCTGGGTGGCGAGCCTTGCGCTGGCCTGCATGTCCACCTGGGCCAGGGGCCACGTCTCAAGGTAAACGTGTCCGCTACCGGGGGCCACCGTTATCACGAACGTTGTCGCGACACCAACGAGATTTCCATCTGGGGTCTTTGAAACAGCGGGAGCCTTTAGAACGACGGTGTGTCCCTCGCACGGGCACTGTGCCGCGGCGGGCGCGGCCGCTTCAAAAACAGCGGCGAGAACCAGAGAAACCATGACAACACTGAGCAGCAATCTTCTGGGGTTCATCACAACCACCTCCGAGGGATGGTGCCACCCAAATGCTTAAAGTTTTTTCGTTAGCTTTAACCATTTCACAGAACAGGCGCAAAACCGAGAGCTTTCCATTCAATTCAATTTCAAATGAGCGATAACTTTTAAAAGCGGATGTCATGACGCGTACACCGAGGCGATGGGGCATGGGAGTGTTCAGCGAACTTATAGACAGAAAGTTCCGAAACATTGCCGAGAGGCGTTATGAAGACATACTCAAGATGTACAATGAGTTCTTCCTGACGGAAGAGGAGATGATCATACCAGAGATAAACTCCATCATCATGGTGTTCGACCGCTACTCAGAAAAGCCCACCGAAAAGGTTTACGATGCAATATCTGCGTACCCAGAGGCGGAAATTTGCCTGCTTTATACAGTGGACGAGAACGTCGCAATGCTCATAGCAGCCACCCTTGGGGAGGAAGAGTCTGAGAAGTTCAGGGAGGCGGAAAGGAACTACGGGGAAGCTTTCCTTGAAAAAGTCAACGGAAAGCTGAAGGAACTGGGGTTCAAGACCAGATCAAAGCTCATTTTCGGGAACAAGGGTGAAGAGGCCATACTCAGGGAGGAAAAGTACGACCTATTTGTCATCTCCAGAAAATACGGGGCGGAGACCTCCAAGACCTCCCCCGTTAGTCCTCTGGTCATCAAGATAGTACAGCACATAGAGAAGCCGTTGATGGTGTACTGAGGGTGAGAACATGGCGATGAGCGGACAGGAGATTTTCGCACTCTCAGTGTTCATAGGAGTGTACGCGGCGATAATGTCCGAGAAGCTCCACAGAACAGTCGCGGCAATGGTTGGAGCATCCTTAATTCTAATAGTCAACATAGTCCCCTGGGGAAAGCTCCCCGAGTACCTCGACCTGGACACCATCCTGCTCCTGGCGGGGATGATGGTGGTCGTCAACATAGCCAAGGAGAGCGGTCTCTTTGAGTACATAGCCATAAAAACGGCAAAGCTCTCAAAGGGGGACCCGATGAAGGTTCTCCTGCTGTTCGCGGTTGTCACAGCAACTGTCAGTGCCTTCCTCGACAACGTGACGACGGTCCTCCTACTGACCCCCATGCTGCTCTACATCACCAGACAGATGGATATAAACCCGGTACCTTTCCTCTTAGCGGAGGTTTTCGCATCCAACATAGGTGGAACCGCCACGCTCATCGGAGACCCGCCCAACATAATGATAGGTTCCGCCGCTGGACTGAGCTTCAACGACTTCATAGTCAACATGACCCCGATAGCGTTCCTGGATGTCTTCGTTACCGTTGGGATAATTTACCTTGCGTACAGGGGTGCAATGAACGCCCACAAAGAACGCGCGGAGAAGATAAAGCTCAGCATAATGAGCCTCAACGAGGACGACGCAATACGCGACAGGACGCTCTTTAACAAGTCTCTGACGATAATAGGCCTCGTGATAGTCGGGTTCTTCTTCCACGACAGGCTGGGCGTTGAGCCGGCCGTGATAGCACTTACTGGCGCCTCAATACTGCTCCTGTGGAGCGGGGCATCACCTGAGGAAGCACTGGAAAAGGTCGAATGGGCAACACTGTTCTTCTTCGGCGGTCTCTTCATAATAGTAGGATCCCTCGTCGAGACGGGTGCAATAGCCCAGGTGGCCAACTGGATGATGGCTCACATACACGGGGAGGGCGAGGCAATAGCGATAATAACGTGGTTCTCAGCGTTCTCGAGCGCGGTAGTGGACAACATACCATTCACCGCGACAATGATACCAATAATAAAAGCCATGGGTGGAACACTGAACACGTACCCACTCTGGTGGGCCCTCTCACTGGGAGCGTGCATGGGTGGAAACGGAACGGCCATCGGCGCCAGCGCCAACGTTGTCGTCGTTGGTATGGCCCACAGGGAGGGGATAAGGATAACCTTCGGGGACTTCCTCAAGGTCGGTATGACCATCATGGTGGCCACGGTGGGACTCGGTATGGGGATAATCTGGCTGAGGTACGTTGGACTGTGAGGTGGTAACATGAGGATACTCGTGCTTATAGACGGCTCAAAATGGAGCCAGAAAGCCGCTCTCCAGGCGTTCTCCATAGCAAAGAGAAAGAACGCAAAGGTCATCCTCTACTCCGTCCTGGACAGAAGGGAGGCCAGGGCCATTGCGTTTCAGCTCAGCATGAGGAGAGGGAACATGGAGGAGCTCCAGAAGTTCGAAGAGGTCGCATGGAAAGAACTGAAAAAGAGCATCCACGAGATCATGACGGCACTTCTCAACGTGGCCCAGGACGAGGGCGTAAACTGCTCTATAAAGGTCAGGGAAGGCACGGCAAAAGATGAGATACTGAAAGAGGCCAACAGCGGCAACTACAGCCTGGTGGTTATGGGGGCGTTTGGAAAGAGCGGAAAAACCAGGATTGGCTCCATACTGGAGGAGATCGTGGGACTTATAGAGCCGCCCACAGTGATAGTGCGGTGAGCTCACACTATCCTTCCCCTCGACACAATCCGCGGGGCGTAGAAGCTGCCCCTGCGTTCCACTTTTTTATCGACGGCCGAGACGTTCTTCAGGAGGTCAAAAACGTTTCCGGTAAACATGACACCCTTAACTGGAGTCCTCTCGCCGTTCTTTACAATGTATCCCCTGTCCACTGTGAGGGAGAAGTCACCCGAAACCGGGTTGGCGGTGTGCTCTCCAAAAACCCTGGAGACGATGAAGCCCTCAAAGCCATTGAGGTCATCCCCTCCGGCCTCTACTACGACGTTGCTGGGGCCGATGTGCGGCATCGTCCTGAAGTCCCTAACAGCGTTTCCGGTGCTCTCCATTCCAAGAAAGGAGGCATACGTGTGATCGAGGAGGAAGTTGCGTACAACTCCGTTCTCCACAAGGACCGTCCTCCTTCCAGGCGTTCCCTCCCCGTCAAAGGAATAGCTCCCCACTCCCCCTGGAATCGTGGAGTCGTCGATTATGGTAATCCCCTCCGGCCCGATCTCCACGCCGGGCTTTCTGAACCGCGAGCGCCCGTAGTAGACGGCATCGCCGTACAGGTTCTCAAGGAAAAGCGACACCAGCGCCTGAACAACATCGACGTCAAGCATAAGATTCCCCTCGTACTTCACGCCGCTGATTGCACGGTAACTTTCATCAGCAAGGGACAGGGCATTCTTTATCGTGGCCTCCGCATCATTCCACCCGTCAACGCTCCGATATGATTGAGCCCAGTAGCCATCCCCGCTCTTCCCGTCCTTTTTAACTGCGTAAGCGGAAAGCGAGAGGGCGGTGCCTTCGTCCTCAAGAGAAACGCCGTTTGAGTTGACGAGACCGTACCGTACGTAAGCCAGTCCCATTGAGCCTGAGAGCGTGTACTCATCCGAAGGCTTCAACCCCTTCATCATGCTGGCGTACTCCCCGGCCATTGAATGGGCCTCCTCAAACGGAATCTCCTCTATCCTTCTGTCGTGCAGGCCATCGACTTTTTTCACCCCTTCAGGTTCGGGCAAACCTTTGAACGGGACGTTTCCCACCTTCGCGAGCTCGATGGTTCTCTCCACGAACTTCCTCAGGGTTTCCTCAGAATGGGTCAGCCCGGTTATGTAGGAGAATCCAGCCCTTCCGTCAACGCCAACCCTCAGCCCCACACCGGAGAAGAACTTTCTCTGGGAGCGCTCAAGGGTTTCACGTTCTATCCTGAAAGAACCACTCCGCCCGCTCTCCCAGTAAACCTCCCACTCGACGTTCTTCCCTTCAAGGATTCTAACCAGTCTTTCGAGCATTCACTCACCCGGCGACCCTTCGGAAGGACCCTTAAAAGGGCTTCGAACCACCTGTGAGGACATCGTATATTTCCAGCAGGTGTCTGTAGGTTCCCTCCTTTATGTCGGCAAGCTCCTCGAAGATCTTCATAACCTCATCATCACCCGCCATCCTGGCCAGCTTGCGGTAGACGTCCCTTCCTATGGCCTCGGAGAGAAGGGCGAGGGCAAGGGCTTCTTCCGCGTCCTCAGACTTCATCATCTCACTGCACACGGGGAGGGCATCGAGGGGCGGTGCGTTGAACTCAAGGGGCTTCATCTTAGGATAAAGCCTGGAGAAAAGCTCCCTCATCCTGGAGGCGTGCTTCCTCTTCTCGGCGGCCAGCCCGCGGAACTCCTTGGAGGTGTCCCCCTCAAGGCGCCCAGCGAGCCATTCATACGTCTCGGCGGCGCACTCCTCGTTGCATATCGCGTAGCTCAAGAGCTCGTACCCGTTGAGGTTCCGAAGCATTGTCTCAACATCATGAATAACGTCCACATCTATCCCCATGTTCTCACCCATATTAAGGGTATAACTTTTGATATATATACGCTTTATCTTGATGTTAAATAACGTTTAAACCAAAAAATAGCGAAGAATATAAAGATAAAGGAGAAGAGAATGGAGGCTCATCTCAAGCCCCCAACAATCGCCCGCGTGAGGACGTGGGGACCGCCGTCATCAACCGGAACCCACTGCCCCTTTCCGCAGTAGCCGGGGAAGCTGACCTGGAGGTCCCTCCCTATCGCCCTAATGTTCTTCAACACGTCCAGGATCTGACCTGAGAGAGCAACATCCCTAACGTGCCCCTTTATCTCGCCGTTCTCTATGATGTATCCTTCCCTGGCGCCAAATGTGAACGTCCCGCTGGCAACGTCAACCTCCCCACCTTTGTCTCCTATCATGTAGAGGCCGTTCTTTACTTCCTCAATCATCTCCTGAGCCTCCCACGTCCCAGGCTCAACGTAAGTGTTGCTCATCCGTACGAGGGGCTGGTGGGCATAGCTCTGAGCCCTTCCGTGCCCGTTGGGCTCAAGATCCAGAAGGGCAGCGGTTTCCCTGTCGGTTAGGTACTCGTTGAGAATGCCGTTCTTAACTATTTCAACCCTCCTGGCCCGTATACCCTCATCGTCGTAGATGTAAGAGCCGAACTTTCCAGGTAGGGTGGGGTCGTCCACCACGGTGAGTTCATCAACGGCGATCCTCTCACCGAGTTTTCCGGCCAGTATGCTCTCCCCGTTCTTAACCGAGTCCGCTTCCGCCGCGTGCCCAAGGGCCTCGTGGATGAAAACGCCCGTGAGCTCCGGATCCATGACAACGTCGAACTCCCCAGAAGGGGGTGAAGAGGCTTTCAGAAGCTCCCTCGCCTTACCTGAGACTATGGAACCCCATTCGTTCAGATCAACCGCATCCACGAGCTCAAAGCCCCCAGTCCCGCCGAAAACCTTCCAGTACTGCTGCATCTCCCCGGAAGAAGCCGCGGTCGCTGAAATCATGAGCCTGACCCTTGGGACGACCGTCCGGATCCTGCTTCCCAGCGAGTTCATGTACAGCTGTTCTTTAACTCCGTCCCCGTAGAAGGCCTTCCTGTTGATTATCCCCTCGCCATCCAGGGAGGAATCGGCTTCCCTCAGGAGGGCAAGCTTTTCGGATATGTCAACATCCTCAAAGGGCCTCTCTCCCTGGATAACGGCATTGTCAGTGATGGGGTCTCCCAGATAAACGGAGGAGGACGCCTTCGAGAGCCGGGCTATCTTCATGGCGGTTTCAACTACCTTCTCCGCTCTCCCCAGGTCATTGGCAGAGGAGAACCCCCAGCCGCCCCTGAACGCCCTCACCCCTATGCCCTCCTCCATGTTCGAAGAGAGCTCCTCAAGCTGACCGTTCTGCATTGACAGCGAAGTTGCGCTGACCTTTGAAATCCTGATCTCAAAGTACTTCACGCCGTATTTCTCCGCCAGCCTCTCGGCGGTTCGAAAAACGCTCTCCTCCACCAATACCACCTGCAGAAATTTGGGGAGGAGTTTATAAAGCCGACTCCCCCAGGAAACCTTAATAAGCTTTGCCACGGACTATATATATGGTGATGGCGGATGGCAGATGACATCGATAACTTCTTCTCATCCCTCAAATTCGGTGAGACTGTAATAATAGAGCACTCATCAACGGCAATGCCCGAAATCTTTTTTCACCTGCTTGTAAAGTTCTGCTCTGAGAGGGGGCTTCCAATACTGATAGACGACATACTCGACACGTATCCCCAGTTCGTATCCAGGATGGAGGTACTTGGGCTCCCCCAGCCAGAAGCCAGGGTAATCAAAATAGGAGGTGGCAAACTGGAGGCAGGGAAAGTGGTTGGAAGAATAGAAGTTGACAAGTACTCAGTTCCCCTTGGATACTACGGCTCAATGCGCGACAAGGGCATTAAAAAAGAGGAACACGTAAACCCTGTCTTCGGCCTCCACAAACTAATCCAGATCTTCAACAGGAGAGAAATCCTTTCTCTTTTAACCACCATCTCCTCGTTCGTCGGAGATAGGAACAGGATAGCGGTTTACATCATCAACAGAGACTTTTCAGACCAGATGGAACCCGGATTCATCCCCTCCTTTGAGGAAATCGCTACCACCGTGGCGGAGTGGTACATGGATGGAGAGGATTTCGTTCTCGACGTTATCAAGGCGGCCAACCCGGAGCTGCTCGGAAAGGAGTACCGCCTCAATGTGGAAGAGGCCCTTAACTCGTTGTGATCTGCTACCTTTTCGAATTTTTAGTACTATTAAAAGTAGTAAGTAAAATTTGAATAGAAAAATGTTTTAAATATTTTCGGGTTTAATATTTTGGCGATATAATGAAGAAATCCGCCATTCTATTGCTTGGAGTAGTATTCCTGGCCATTGTGTCAAGCGCAACAGCCCAGGGAACTCTCTTTGTTAAAGCGGCCAGTGCAGGCGGCACCGGCAATGACGGGGACTTTGGGAGGTTCTGGGGTATACTGGTCAACGTTTCCACTCTGGTCGTTGAGGTAAATCCAAGCCCCAGCTACGATAACGTTCAAGAGCTGATAAAATGGACGCGCCTTGGTGAGGAAAACGCGGGGAACATTTCTGCACTCGCCTGGAAGAGCCTTCTTGACCTCCAAAACTCAGGCGCCAAACTTCACTACACCGCTGACGAGCTCAGGTCGATGGCCTCGGACATATCCAGCAACGGCTTGCCTCCTGAGACCGTTCAGGCTCTCAAGGATCAAGGGTGGAGTGATGACCAGATCAATGCCCTGGTTTCTTACATCCGGGAACATTCGAATGAGATCGTCGGTGACTTTGATCTCGGCGCCTACCTTGAGGCCTTCTCTGATTCGTTCCTTGAGGTCGGCAGGAAGTACTCTGATTATGAAGTCTGGGCTCTTGAGAAGTACTACTGGCGCAACGCCCTCTCAAACCCGCCGAGCGGAAATACGGTCTCAAACCCATACGTCAGCTCCTATGAGGTAAACAGACTCAACTATTGGGCTTCAGCGAAGGACGCCGATGGTTTGCTCTCAACCGTGAAGTCCCTCAGAGGGGACGTAGAATTCGTAATCAGGAACGCCGCCAATGCATACTACACTAGTGGCGGTGTTAAGTTTCAGAGTGTGAGCTTAACAAGCTCCGGAAAGACAGTATGGACGTACTACTGGCCGAATGCCCTCAATGCATATCGCCTCGTTTCCGAGCTCTACACCATTGCCGTAGCTCTGAAGAATGGAAATTCAAACGGAGACCTCTGGGATCTCGTGAGGCAGTACGAGAAGGAGCTGACATCTATTCTCGGTGTCCAGCTTGTATCAACTTCCTTTACCCCGACTCCAGGACCACATCCATCTCCGGGGCCAGTTCCTCTCGGCATTGATTCATGTTCTCCAGCTTCTTACACCGCCAAAAACGAACCGGAGCTTGTAATCACGGATGTTAAGGTAATGGAGACAGGTGAGGATTTCGTTAAGGGCTTGGTGAAATACCGCGTCAGGGTAGACTACAGCGTCTTTGGTGGACCTGTCATGATCGACTGGGCCAGCTTCAATGATGGGGCTGTGAGCAAATCCTCCAATCCCGGTCAAATCGCCTATCCTGGAGCTGGAAGCATTCAGAGCCCCGTTTTCGTAGTCCCCCTTGGAGACCTGCAGGCTTCTGTTTCGGGGGTAGTAAAGATTCGCTATCTTCCGATGACGAGCCCAAAGGGCGAGATCCCCAACGGAGGGCCGGGCCGTCCCATCCGGGGTTACGGTAATGGTGACTATCCCCCGCAAGGGGCCCCCGCGCTCGTTATGGAGACGTACCACGGAACCCTCAGCCTGATATCCGAGGTCGACCCGGGGAAGGTGAGGTTCAGGGTTCAGGCCGTTAAGGTTGGAATGGGAGAGGTTGAGTACACGGCAAGGGTTTCAAACTTCAATCCCGTTCCAGTTAAGGGCACGCTGACCTTTTACTCTACCCTTCCGGAGGAGAACTACCTCATCGGGCGGGTCATCAACAGGACTGAGGTCACCGTCATGCCGAATTCGGAGGTTA
>JALTBN010000085.1 GCA_027075325.1 Thermococcus sp.
CCCTCTTATCATCGGACGGGCTTCACATGGGAGCGGGCGAAAATTTTGAATGTTTATCTACCTCTCCGTTGTATACATTGCTCAATAGGGTTTCTGGTTTATTGATTCCTATCCTCCTCGCAATCCCTCAACTGTTACAATGTCTCCACTCTGGAGAATGCTGATTAGTTCCTGTTCGGTTCTTGAAAGGTAGTAATTTCTCACCATATAGTGACTATTTTGGTCACTAACTTAGTAAATTTTTCGGCAAGCAGTTAAGAGAATACATCTTTTCAAGCAGTGAGGCTTTAAACGGGAAGTTCTGAAGTCAAGAAAAAAAGAAATATCAGACCTCAATCTCTTCTCCTGGCTTCAGTATCACAACTTCAGCCTTATCGCCAACGAGCCTCTTGAACTCCTCGGGATCCTGAGCTATCGGCGGCCAGGTGTTGTAGTGCATCGGGACGACCTTCCTCGGCCTGAGAAGCTCAACTGCCTTTGCCGCTTCCCTTGGCCCCATCGTGAAGTGCCCGCCTATTGGAAGCAGGGCAACGTCAATCGGTCCGTAGAGCTCGCTGAAGAGCCCCATGTCGAGAAAGACGAATGTATCGCCGGCGTGGTAGATAGTCTTCCCGTCGAGCTTGACTATGAAGCCCGAGGCGTTTCCTATGCCGTGAACACCGTCGCTACTGGAGTGCCAGGCCGGAACCTGGATTATGCCAACGCCGTCTATTTCAGTCGGCCCGTAGTTCATCCCTATCGTCTCAACCTGGCCGTTTGCCTGCCCGCTGATGTAGTTGGCAACGTCGTACATGGCAACTATCTTCGCTCCGGTCCTCTTGGCTATCTCAATCGCATCGCCTATGTGGTCGCCGTGGGCGTGGGTAACTAAAATCAGGTCTGCATCAATCTCCTCTGGCTTAACAGCCGCCTGCGGGTTGCCGCTGAGGAACGGGTCTATCAGGATTTTCTTGCTCCCCTCGATGTAGAAGGCAGCATGGCCTAAAAAGCGCACCTTCACCATCTCCACCACCTCCAACTTAAAATAACCCGAGCTTACTTAAAGCTTTCGGGTTTGTAACACTTAAGGGCTTTCGAGAGCTCTTTGCTCTGCTTGAGAAGGTAGTATGCATTTACACCTGCTTTTCTTGCGTTATTGACCATCACCCTGTCGTTTGAAATGAGGATGGAGTCAGTCATCTCGGCGGTAGCTATGAAGTAAGAGTCTATAGCGCGGCTTCCGGTTTTTAAAGCCGTCCAGAAGGCCAGATTAGTTGGGTTCTCCACTATTTCAACAGCCGTTGAGATATCCTCAATGAACCCAAGAACGTCCTCCTTTTTGA
>JALTBN010000086.1 GCA_027075325.1 Thermococcus sp.
TTATCGTTCCACTTAGGTATTCGAGACCTTTGTCGTCGCTTGCGGAGATGTTAATGTATATAACCTCATCTGTGTAAAACTTGTGGGATTCTAAGTATTGCTTGTTGGTTATGTTCACTGTTGGTGGGTTGTCAACTTCTGGTGGGTCAGCGTAGAAAGTTATGCTCGTTTTGTTCTTCTGTCCTGCAGTGTCGACTGCGACGGCCTTAAGAGCATGTTCGCCTACGCTTAGATTTTGAGTGATAGTGTATTCGTATGGTGTTGACGTCCAGTTCTTGACTAAGGCTCCATCAAGATACAGTTCAACGTACGCAATACCTATATCATCACTGGCGGAGACATTTACGGGGATTGGTTTGCCCTGAGTGAAGTGCTCACCACTGTGTGGTGATGTTATCGTGATATTGGGTGGTTCATCAGCTTTTACTTGGATTGTAACGGTATCGGAGGCTGAGTTTCCTCCAGTATCTTGGACAGTGATGTTGATGGGGTTGTATCCTTCAATGAGGTACTGTGGTGGCACCTTTATGGTGGTTTGTACTTGGGTTCCATTAATGTGTTCTGACAGGAACTCTACTCCATTCACGCTTGCTGTGACCCACGAGAGGCCTTTGTCGTCGCTTGCGTTGATTTGGATGTTTATTGATTCTCCTTTAATGAACGTTTTTGATGTGAGTTCTTGTTTGTTAGTGATCTGTATTGTTGGTGGATTATCCACTGCCGGCTGGTCAACATAGAATGTTACTGTTGTCTCGTTCTCCTGTCCTGCAGTATCTACTGCGACGACCTTAAGAGCATGTTCACCTGTGCTTAGATTTTGATTTATTGTGTATTCGTAGGGAGCTGACGTCCAGTTCTTGAGTAAGGTTCCATCAAGATACAGTTCAATGTAAGTGACACTCTTATCGTCTGTTGCTGAAACGTTCACCGGGATTGGTTCACCTTGAGTGAAGTGTTGTCCATCCTGTGGGGATAGTATTGTAACATTTGGAGGCTCATCTTGGTACACCTTTAGGACAATAGCATCTGATGAAGTTTGATTAGCAGTATCTTCGACAGTTATGGTAATGTTATTGTATCCTGCAACTAAGTATTCTGGGTATATTGGTATTGTTAGTGTTACGTGCTTTCCAGTGAGGGACTTAGATAAAAACTCTACTCCGTTTATTTCCCCGGTTATGTGCTCAAGACCTTTGTCGTCGCTTGCGGAGATGTTAATGTATATAACCTCATCTGTGTAAAACTTGTGGGATTCTAAGTATTGCTTGTTGGTTATGTTCACTGTTGGTGGATTGTCTACTTCTGGTGGGTCAA
>JALTBN010000087.1 GCA_027075325.1 Thermococcus sp.
GCGGACTGCTCGGCCACGACCATGCCTTCTTCTACTTCTCGACGGCGGTTCCAGAGATAGCAGAGGCATTCATAGACGGGCTGCTTCAGCGGCCTGAAGTGGAGCTCTGGGGCGAGCGCTTCACGGTTGAGACGGTTAAGGCCCTGTACGAGCCGGAGAAGCTGAGCGGCAGGAAGTTCGTGACGCTCTCGCCGGTGGCGGTAACTACCAGGAGAATCCAGTTCGGAAGGCCAAAGAGCTACGACCTCTCCCCCGCGGAGCCGGAGTTCTACGAGCTAATACTGGAGAACCTCAGGGAGAAGTACATGCACCTCCACGGGGCGAGGCCGCCGGAGGAGTTCGAGATGAAGGTGCTGAGCGCAAAGCCCAAGCGCTTCGAGGTCAAGCCCGGCATCTTCCAGACCGCCTGGCATCTGATCTTCCGCGCGAGGGGCGACGAAGGTTTGCTCAGGGCCGGTTACTTAGCCGGCTTCGGGGAGAAGAACTCGATTGGTTTTGGGATGGTGAAGGTTGATGGGAGAAGGGCGAGGGTGAAGAAGAGCTGGAGGGGAGGTGGAAAAGATCGGGAAAGAAAAGAGACTTGATGAGTTCTTGATAAGCTCTGAAACCAGGGACTCTCCGACACATGGCGGGAAGCACTCCTCGCTATTTACGTGGACAGGGCATCCATTCACGGATGCAGGCCTCGTGGCTCTGTTGTTGCTAAGCGGAAAGGAAAGGCCAGATGAACTGACGGGGGAGGATATCGACAGGGCAATAGACTTCGCTTCTAAGCTATATGCTCGAAAGGAGTGGAGTTCCGGGTACATACATGCCATGATGCTTCCAAACAGTGGAATCTTAATGGCCAATCCCAGTATGTCCAAGAAGCGCACTCCAGAGGCGGTAAAGACAAATCTGCTTGCCCTGCTCTCAGAGAAAGAAGACCCAAACGCCCCTGTATGCGAAATCTGTGGAAGGAGACATGCCCGCCCGAAACCGGTTTATAGATCGGACTTTCCCCTGGTGGGAACGGGAGGCGTTCCGAACTACTTCCCATCGGGCAAGGATGGTGCAAACATATGCTCCCACTGTCTATTCCTTGCTCAGATGATGCCCCTCGTGGCATACCGCCTCTCAAGGGTTCTGGTAATCCACGCCTACCCCTACGAACTCATGCTCGAATTCCACAGAGAGGCCGTAGAAGACGTTAAAAAGACGGAACTCGCTTCAGTAGCCAGGGACTTCAGGAGACCGGAGAACTTCCTCTTTGAAAAGCTGATCGACATAGGGACAAGACTCGAAACGGGCAAGCTCGAAGGTGCGTCAATAACCCTCTACTCCTTCGTCAACAACAACCAGGGACAGGAGATAGACGTTATCTACATCCCGAATCCGGTTCTGCGGTTCGTTGCCTTTGCCGCCAGGGTAGATCGGAAGGGGTGGAACAACATAGTCTCAATGGGTTGGAGAAGGAGACCCCGTGAGGAGGAAGTTGAAGAGTTTAAGAAACGCTATCCCAACAACGTATACTCAAGGCTCCTCTCAGGCGAAAGCATACTGCCGTACTTTATTGACCTCCAAAACCGGAAGGCCAATTCAAGCTGGAGGCTCCTCTCTTTTTACTGCTCGGAGGTGTTGGGTTTGGATAAAGAAGCTCTGGAGTTTATTAAAGGCGTTGCGGATAGGATTGTCGAAACCATAGAGAAGCTGCCAGACAACAAGCTCTCAAGGCGCGTTAGGGAACTTGAGAGGGCTGAGAAACTCTACCAGTTCGAGGGCTTCTTCATCAGGGTTGAGAAGGACAGACAGGAGTTCGGGATACCTGAGGCCCTGATGAGCTTCGACGACTTTGCACGGATTCTCACGAGCTACGGCGAGGATCTAAACGTCTCTTGGAAAACTGTCAAGAACCTGCTCCTCTTCCGCATCTACGAAAAGCTCCATGACAGGTTAATGAAGGCCGCCTCGGAGGAGGCCGGAGAATCTGAAGAGGTTGAGGAAGAATTTGAGGAGGGTGAAGAATGAGGTTTGCAACAGGTTTGGTTTTGATAGACGCCCCGCACTCTGCCCTGAACATGCTTGGCATAGACGAGAGTCTGGCAGATAGAAACGTTACCCGGGTGAAGACCTTCAAGCGCGGTGGAAGGCGCTATCCCTACGTCTCCCCGCAGGCCTGGCGCTACTGGTGGCGCTCCACGCTGAAAGAGCACTTCAGCTGGGAGCTTTCCCCGCTCTACCGCGAGCAGAAGCAGGTCTTTACAGCCGCGAACCCACTCAAATACCCGGACGACGACGTCTTCGGCTACATGAGGGCCTTCAAGAAAGGCGGTGTGAACGTTACCGTCACGAGGGTTTCGCCCCTGAAGAACACTCCGCTTATCTCCGTCCTTCCGGACAGGAACTCCCTGACGGTTGATGAGGGCTACGCGTCCAGACACGAAGGTGACCCCGTTCCGTACAGCCAGGAGTTCTACTCCACAGTCTTCAAGGGAGCCTTCTCGCTCGACCTTGATGCGGTCGGGAGGTTCACGATAATCAGCAAGGCGGGCTTCAAGAACCTCCTCACCCGGGACGACCTCCCGAAGAAGAGGAACAAGAACAACGAGGAAGTGTTCAGAGAAGTTGAGGAGATGGAGAAGCTGGCGGAGGAACTCGGAGTCAAAAGGGACGAAAGGGAGTGGGTGATGCCCCCAGAGATAAGGAAGAAGCGCGCCTCTGAGGCGATCAAAGCCCTCCGCTTCCTCACCGGCGGGGCAAAGCAGACGCAGTACCACACGGACGTAACCCCGAAGTTCATCCTCCTGCTCAACGTTGATGCCGGGATAAACCCCTTCATAAGCGACCTTGTTTTCGAGGAAAACGGCGAAGTAAGGCTCGATGCTGGGGCGCTTGCAAAGAGGCTCAAAGACCTCAAAGAGGTTATCCCTGAGGGTGCAAAGCTCTACCTTGGCTACGACGCAGGCTTCGTGCGCTCCCTCGGCTGGGACATCGAGGAAATCGCGGAGACACTCAGGGCTTCGGGCGTGGAAGTTTTCGCCGGAACCGTGGGTGAGGCCGTAGAAGAGTTCGCGAAGGAAATTGAAGCCTACTACGGGTGAGCAGATGATAAGGGTGAAGCTCAAGGCCTGGACGGCTTCCTTCCGCTTTCCCACCTTCCAGTCAGGATACCAGCCAACACTGCCGGTTCCACCCCCTTCCACGATACAGGGGATACTCTCGGCCGCAAAGGGTGAACCCGTTTACCTAACGGAGATTCCCTACGTTGGCTACATCTTCAGGAGCAGCGGAATCGGCCTCGACCTCGAGAAGATCTACGCCCTAGGAAAAGTCGAGACGGACATAATGAAACGTGAATTCCACTACAACGCGGAGCTCTACCTGTATCTCCCCGATGATTGGAAAAAATACTTCAAAAGGCCCCACTATCAGCTCCTCCTCGGGAGATCAAGCGATGTCGCGACGGTTGAGGAAATAAAAAAGGTGGGGCTTGAGGAGAAGGAAGCACCGTTGGGGGGCACAGTCGTTCCGATAGACCTCGGCCTCCCTGGGATGATACACTCGCTCGTCGTTGAGTACGACTATTCCGCAGTTCCAAGGAGGGCAAAGTTGGTAAGACCCTTCGTTGTTCTTCCGTTTCCAAGGACGCAGGCGGAAAGAAGAAGGCAGACTGCCAAAACCCTCCATGACCCTGAGCTGGGCATCGGGGTTTACCTGCACAGGTGGAGTTAATGAAGCTCTGCTACGCTAAGTTCAACCCCCACGACTACCTTGAATGCCACACTGCGGATGTCATCAACGTACTTAAGAGCATCAAAAAAGCCATGCCCTGGCTTGCGGAGCTTTCCCCGGGGATTTTTGAGCTTTCCTTTTATTCCGCCCTTCTCCATGATATAGGAAAATGTGCCTCAGGCTTTCAGAGGAGCCCCCTGAAATGGGGCTACCGCCACGAGCTTCTATCCGTCCCCTTTGTTCAATTCCTCAATTACGGAAAGAGGGAACGCAACCTGATAGCCCTTGCAATCCTCACCCATCACAAAACGCTTGACGAACTGGGCCCTCTTCTTCCAGTCAGGGTCGAAGGCGTTCCTTTAGAGTTCGAGGAGAAGCTTGAGGAGCTTTTGGAGAGGGCAGAATATCTGGAGCGGATGTTCATACCAAGAATTCCGAACATGGAGGCGTACTACTTTGGCACGAAGAGGCCTCCGAGGAGGTTTAAACTCCCCTCTGACTGGAAAAGGAAACTGAGGGACTATGATTTCGCGGCACTCAAGGATTGGTATGAAGCCAACGTGGAGAATGAAGACATAACCCTGACACTCATGAGGGGCCTTCTAAACGCGTCAGACCACCTCGCTTCCGCTGGTGGGCTGGGAATAAAGTTGCTCCCTGATGTTGAGGCATATTTAGAACGGATCGTCCCCAAAACCCACTGGCGACCTCTCCAAAAGAAAGCAGGAGAGAGCGAGGGCAACCTCATACTACGCGCCCCCACGGGATACGGTAAGACCGAGGCCGCCCT
This sequence comes from Thermococcus sp., assembly GCA_027075325.1. Classification (GTDB taxonomy): domain Archaea; phylum Methanobacteriota_B; class Thermococci; order Thermococcales; family Thermococcaceae; genus Thermococcus. Next base: position 4,502 of record JALTBN010000087.1, read on the forward strand.
GCTCTGGGCCAACAGAAACGCGTACAGATC
>JALTBN010000088.1 GCA_027075325.1 Thermococcus sp.
GCGGACTGCTCGGCCACGACCATGCCTTCTTCTACTTCTCGACGGCGGTTCCAGAGATAGCAGAGGCATTCATAGACGGGCTGCTTCAGCGGCCTGAAGTGGAGCTCTGGGGCGAGCGCTTCACGGTGAAGACGGTTAAAGCCCTCTACGAGCCGGAGAAGCTGAGCGGCAGGAAGTTCGTGACACTCTCGCCGGTGGCGGTAACTACCAGGAGGGTCCAGTTCGGAAGGCCGAAGAGCTACGACCTCTCCCCCGCGGAGCCGGAGTTCTACGAGCTGATAAGGGAGAACCTCAGGGAGAAGTACATGCACCTCCACGGGGCGAGGCCGCCGGAGGAGTTCGAGATGAAGGTGTTAAGTGCAAAGCCCAAGCGCTTCGAGGTCAAGCCCGGCATCTTCCAGACCGCCTGGCACCTGGTCTTCCGCGCGAGGGGCGACGAAGGTTTGCTCAGGGCCGGCTACTTAGCCGGCTTCGGGGAGAAGAACTCGATTGGGTTTGGGATGGTGAAGGTTGATGGGAGAAGGGCGAGGGTGAAGAAGAGCTGGAGGGGAGGTGGAAAAGATCGGAAAAGAAAAGAGACTTGATGAGTTCTTGATAAGCTCTGAAACCAGGGACTCTCCGACACATGGCGAGAAGCACTCCTCGCTATTTACGTGGACAGGGCATCCATTCACGGATGCAGGCCTCGTGGCTCTGTTGTTGCTAAGCGGAAAGGAAAGGCCAGATGAACTAACGGAGGAGGATATCAACAGGGCTATAGACTTCGCTTCTAAGCTATATGCTCGAAAGGAGTGGAGTTCCGGCTACATACACGCCATGATGCTTCCAAACAGTGGAATCTTAATGGCCAATCCCAGTATGTCCAAGAAGCGCACTCCAGAGGCGGTAAAGACAAATCTGCTTGCCCTGCTCTCAGAGGAAGAAGACCCAAACGCCCCTGTATGCGAAATCTGTGGAAGGAGACATGCCCGCCCGAAACCGGTTTATAGATCGGACTTTCCCCTGGTGGGAACGGGAGGCGTTCCGAACTACTTCCCATCGGGCAAGGATGGTGCAAACATATGCTCCCACTGTCTATTCCTTGCTCAGATGATGCCCCTCGTGGCATACCGCCTCTCAAGGGTTCTGGTAATCCACGCCTACCCCTACGAACTCATGCTCGAATTCCACAGAGAGGCCGTAGAAGACGTTAAAAAGACGGAACTCGCTTCAGTAGCCAGGGACTTCAGGAGACCGGAGAACTTCCTCTTTGAAAAGCTGATCGACATAGGGACAAGACTCGAAACGGGCAAGCTCGAAGGTGCGTCAATAACCCTCTACTCCTTCGTCAACAACAACCAGGGACAGGAGATAGACGTTATCTACATCCCGAATCCGGTTCTGCGGTTCGTTGCCTTTGCCGCCAGGGTAGATCGGAAGGGGTGGAACAACATAGTCTCAATGGGTTGGAGAAGGAGACCCCGTGAGGAGGAAGTTGAAGAGTTTAAGAAACGCTATCCCAACAACGTATACTCAAGGCTCCTCTCAGGCGAAAGCATACTGCCGTACTTTATTGACCTCCAAAACCGGAAGGCCAATTCAAGCTGGAGGCTCCTCTCTTTTTACTGCTCGGAGGTGTTGGGTTTGGATAAAGAAGCTCTGGAGTTTATTAAAGGCGTTGCGGATAGGATTGTCGAAACCATAGAGAAGCTGCCAGACAACAAGCTCTCAAGGCGCGTTAGGGAACTTGAGAGGGCTGAGAAACTCTACCAGTTCGAGGGCTTCTTCATCAGGGTTGAGAAGGACAGACAGGAGTTCGGGATACCTGAGGCCCTGATGAGCTTCGACGACTTTGCACGGATTCTCACGAGCTACGGCGAGGATCTAAACGTCTCTTGGAAAACCGTCAAGAACCTGCTCCTCTTCCGCATCTACGAAAAGCTCCATGACAGGCTAATGAAGGCCGCCTCGGAGGAGGCTGGAGAATCTGAAGAGGCTGAGGAAGAATTTAAGGAGGGTGAAGAATGAGGTTTGCAACAGGTTTGGTTTTGATAGACGCCCCGCACTCTGCCCTGAACATGCTTGGCATAGACGAGAGCCTTGCTGACAGGAACGTTACGAGGGTGAAGACCTTCAGGCGCGGTGGAAGGCGTTATCCCTACGTCTCCCCGCAGGCCTGGCGCTACTGGTGGCGCTCCACGCTGAAAGAGCACTTCAGCTGGGAGCTTTCCCCGCTCTACCGCGAGCAGAAGCAGGTCTTTACCGCCGCGAACCCGCTCAAATATCCGGACGACGACGTCTTCGGCTACATGAGGGCCTTCAAGAAAGGAGGTGTGAACGTTACCGTCACAAGAGTTTCACCTCTGAAGAACACTCCCCTAATCTCGGTTCTGCCGGACAGGAACTCCCTGACGGTTGATGAGGGCTACGCATCCAGACACGAAGGCGACCCCGTTCCGTACAGCCAGGAGTTCTACTCCACGGTATTCAAGGGAGCTTTCTCGCTTGACCTCGATTCAGTCGGAAGGTTCACGATAATCAGCAAGGCGGGCTTCAAGAACCTCCTCACCCGGGACGACCTTCCGAAGAAGAGGAACAAGAACAACGAGGAGGTATTCAGAGAGGTCGAGGAGATGGAGAAGATAGCGGAGGAACTCGGAGTCAAAACGGGCGAAAGGGAGTGGGTGATGCCTCCAGAGATAAGGAAGAAACGCGCCTCTGAGGCAATCAAAGCCCTCCGCTTCCTCACAGGCGGAGCGAAGCAGACGCAGTACCACACAGACATAACCCCGAAGTTCGTCCTCCTTCTCAACGTTGATGCCGGGATAAACCCCTTCATAAGCGACGTCGTTTTCGAGGAAAACGGCGAAGTAAGGCTCGATGCTGGGGCGCTTGCAAAGAGGCTCAAAGACCTCAAAGAGGTTATCCCTGAGGGTGCAAAGCTCTACCTTGGCTACGACGCAGGCTTCGTGCGCTCCCTCGGCTGGGACATCGAGGAAATTGCGGAGACACTCAGGGCTTCGGGCATGGAAGTCTTTGTCGGAACCGTGGGTGAGGCCGTAGAAGAGTTCGCGAAGGAAATTGAAGCCTACTACGGGTGAGCAGATGATAAGGGTGAAGCTCAAGGCTTGGACGGCTTCCTTCCGCTTTCCCACCTTCCAGTCGGGATACCAGCCAACCCTGCCGGTCCCGCCGCCGTCCACGATACAGGGAGTACTCTCGGCCGCAAAGGGTGAACCCGTTTACCTAACGGAGATTCCCTACGTTGGCTACGTCTTCAGGAGCAGCGGAATCGGCCTCGACCTCGAGAAAATCTACGCCCTGGGAAAGGTCGAGACGGACATAATGAAGCGCGAGTTCCACTACGGGGCAGAGCTTTACCTCTACCTCCCGGATGAGTGGGAAAAACACTTCAAAAAGCCAAGATACCAGCTCCTCCTCGGGAGGTCGAGCGACGTTGCGACTGTCGATGAAATAAAAAAGGTGGAGCTTGCGGAGAAGGAAGCACCGTTGGGGGGCACAGTCGTTCCGATAAACCTCGGCCTTCCCGGGATGATACACTCGCTCGTCGTTGAGTACGATTACTCCAGCGTTCCGAGGAGGGCAAAGTTGGTGAAACCCTTCGTCGTCCTTCCGTTTCCAAGGACGCAGGCGGAAAGAATGAGACAGGCGAAAAAGGCCCCCTATGATCCGGAGCTGAACATCGGAGTTTACCTCCGCAGGTGGAGCGGATGAAGCTCTGCTACGCCAAGTTCAACCCCCACGATTACCTTGAATGCCACACTGTGGATGTCATCAACGTACTTAAGAGCATCAAAAAAGCCATGCCCTGGCTTGCGGAGCTTTCCCCGGGGATTTTTGAGCTTTCCTTTTATTCTGCCCTTCTCCATGATATAGGAAAATGTGCCTCAGGCTTTCAGAGGAGCCCCCTGAAATGGGGCTACCGCCACGAGCTTCTATCCGTCCCCTTTGTTCAATTCCTCAATTACGAAAAGAGGGAACGCAACCTGATAGCCCTTGCAATCCTCACCCATCACAAAACGCTTGACGAACTGGGCCCTCTTCTTCCAGTCAGGGTAGAAGGCGTTCCTTTAGAGTTTGAGGAGAAGCTTGAGGAACTCTTGGAGAGGTCCGAGTACTTAGAGCAGATGTTCATACCAAGAATCCCAAACATGGAGGCATACTACTTCAACACCAAGAGGCCTCCAAGGCGCTTTACCCTCCCCTCAGACTGGAAAAAGAAACTGAGGGACTATGATTTCGCGGCACTCAAGGATTGGTATGAAGCCAACGTGGAGAATGAAGACATAACCCTGACACTCATGAGGGGCCTTCTAAACGCGGCAGACCACCTCGCTTCCGCTGGTGGGCTGGGAATAAAATTGCTCCCTGATGTTGAGGCATATTTAGAACGGATCGTTCCCCAAACCCACTGGCGACCTCTCCAAAAGAAAGCAGGAGAGAGCGAGGGCAACCTCATACTACGCGCCCCCACGGGATACGGTAAGACCGAGGCCGCCCTGCTCTGGGCCAACAGAAACGCGTACAGATC
>JALTBN010000089.1 GCA_027075325.1 Thermococcus sp.
TCTTCCAGGGAAGACCCTTTTTAAGCTCTCTTAAAGCTTCCTGAACCTTAAGTGTTTTCATTTCTTACCTTAACAAGGGTTATTGACTTTGGAATTGTCGGGCAGGCGTGGACGCACTTTCCGCACCCTTTACAGTGCTCTGAGTGAAATTCGGGGTAGTTGAAGTCTATGAGGGTTATGGCTTTGTCCATCTGCGGGCAGCTCCAGTAGCAGCTCTGGCAGAAAACGTCCTGAAAGGCAACACACCTGTTTTTATCAAGCTTTGCAACGTATCTGAATCTCTCAAGGTTTTCTTTAGAGAGAACTCCCGTCGGACAGGCTTCTATACAGGCATAGCACTGCTCACAGTAGTTGTTCTCAAAGTTCATAAAAGGGGTGTCAAGAACTATCGGGTTCATCTCCTTTACCCTGTCTAAAACACCTGTTGGGCAGGCTTCAATACACTTTCCACACTTATCACAAAGAGCAAGGAACGTCTCCTCGTCGGCGCTTCCCGGCGGCCTTATGAAAGTTTTGTTGGGCTTTGAAACCTCGTAGGTGAACTCTGCAGCCGCCTGAACCAAAGATTTCCCAAGCATCTTAAAGAACCGTCTTCTGCTCACGGCAGAACTCCTTTTCTATACCTTCTGTAGATTAGAAAGGCCAGCAGGAGGAGAGCTCCCCCTACAAGTGAAAGTATATTAATGTTCCTGATAACGAAATCCTGAACCTCTCTGCCGAAGAAGTAGATGAGGGCGGCCTCGGCAAAAAATCTGCTTCCCCTTCCGATTAAAGAGAAGATAAAGAGCTTCCTCAAAGAAGCGAAGAGAACTCCCGACGTAACTGTAAAAAGCTTGTAGGGTAACGGTGTAAACCCTGCAAGGAGGATGATTAAGCTCTCGTAAGACTCGTAGAGCCTGTGGACTTTTGCAACCTTCTCCTTTCCGAAGAACCTCTCCGCCAACGGTTTCCCACCGAAATAACCGACGTAGTAGCCAACAACTCCACCTAAGGCTGAAAAGAGGGTGGCGACGGCGGCGTAGAGAAAGGCACCTTTAGGGTTTGTCATTGAAAGTGTTAATAGGAGAACGTCTGGAGGAATGGGGAAGAAGATGGCCTCAATGAAAGCGTTTAAGGCCAGTGCGTAAACTCCGTATTTGAGGGCTAAACTTTTCCAGAGGGCTATTGACAGGAATTCCATCTACCACTCGTAATTTTTAAGGATTTCCAGTGCCCTGTAGTCTGTAAGGTCTAAATGTATGGGTGTTATAGAGACGTAGCCGTTTTTAACAGCCCAGTAGTCGGTTCCCGGTTCTGCCTTCCAGTTGG
>JALTBN010000090.1 GCA_027075325.1 Thermococcus sp.
CTGTTAACCTTAAACCCTTCAAAGAGGGAGCGTGGCAGATGCGGGCACAGTTGTCAACGTGTGGAGACCCAACAACTTCCCTTGCGAACTTCTGGAAGAGGTAGGCACTCTCGCAGTTTGTCCTTGCTCCGCCTATTGCTGCAAAGGAGCTCCCCCCGAACTCTCCCGCTATCTGCTTCAGTTTCTCTGCAACTATCCTGTAGGCCGTTTCGTAAGGAACAATAAAAAAACCGTCTCTTTCCTCTAAACCGGAGCTGTCTATCCCGAACTCCTCAAGGAGCTCCCCCCTTACCAGAGCTCCCCTTATCCTCTCAGGGTGGTTTACAAACTGGTGACCGAACCTTCCCTTTATGCAGAGCTTCCCTTTACTTACAACTCCATCTTTCAGAGGAACAACCTCTCCATCTCTAAAACCGAGTTCACACCCAACACCGCAGTAGGTACAGACGGTTTTCTTCAAGAGCTCCTCCTGAACCAGTATGGGGAGTTAAAGATACCACAGGGGAACCGTTTAAGAACAAATTTAGCATATATCAACTATTAAAACACTACTAACATTACAACACTTGACGCATTCTAATAACCTGACTATATTTCCACCTCCCCCCCCTCCTTCCAGTTCCCATGGTACCCTCCTTAGCCGGCTCCGGCCGGCTTACCCTTTACACCTCTTTAAACTAAAAAGAGCTTCTTTAACAGGAACGTTTTTCTCTATCTTTTCCAGAATAAAAGTCTCTTCCGTCCCGTCGCTCTGAACGGCCTTCAGGGATTTAAGCTTCCCGTTTTTAAAGAAGAGGACAAACTCCCTGAAAAACGGGTCTTTTCCCCTTGCCCTGCAGACAACCACTTCAGAATTTCCACTCTTTTTGTCCTCAGCAACCTGAAACTCATTTAGGAACTCCTTTGAGGATTCTGCAAGGAGAAGGAGGGGAAACAAATTCAGGTTCTCTCTCAGGGGAGATACCTGGCAGGAGCCGTCGTCAAAAACGGTTTCAATCTCCTTACCGTCTGAGATTATCTCCATTCTGCTCCCCCAGGTGTAGCGCCAGAGGAACTTTAAAGGCCTCTTGTAGAAAATCTCTCCCCTGTAGAGTGTAACGTCGTTTCCTGCAACGGGAAGAACGGTTTTCTGGCTGAAAACGATGTGGACAGTTTTTGTGTTTTTAAACAGTTTGGTAAGGGTCTTGGGGAGCTCCCCTCCAAAAGAGCTTGCAGAAGCGAGTAAAAGAGCAATGAATGTTATCAGGGTCTTCACAACAGCCTCCCGGCCATTAAATTAAACTGAAACCCACTGCGGGAGA
>JALTBN010000091.1:0-66091 GCA_027075325.1 Thermococcus sp.
ACTACTTGGGAAGGCTTCATTTAGTGTTAAACCCTGACTTGAATTGCTTTTTAAATAGTGCACGACTAATTTTTCTGCCAGTTTTATGAGAAGGACAATTTTTCGCCAGCCTTCCTTAAAGGCTGAACTCCAAGAGGCTCCAGGTAATCCTGCCGAAAAACTTCATCGGGAACGGTTTCAAGTAGATATGCCATCAACCCCAACTAAATGAGGAGGAACCACTCTATCGAGGTCAGATGGAAGAAGTGGCGCACGACAGGTTTTTATACCATAAAGCGCACATTCTATGAGGTGATTAGGTGCACCCCCTTGAGAGCGCCGTCAAGGTAAAGGGCTCCACGGAGTTCACCCGAAGCGAGCTCGTAGGACTCCTCTCGTTTACCCTTCGCCTGATGAGTCCTGGAGAGGCCAAGAAGGTCATTGAAGAATGGATATCTAGGGGAATCCTAATCGAGGAAGGGGATATCCTAAGAGTAAACGAGGGGATCTCTTCCGAAGTTCACAGGGAGGGAAGTCTCTTCGACAAGATGCTGGAATATGTTTCATCCTCCCTTGGATGGGATAAGGAGGAGGTCCTAACGGCTCTGGATGAATTTTCATCCCGCTACGGTTCTCTGGACAGGAAGCTCGTTTTATACCTCTTCGCCCTGGAGAAAGGGATCGACATGAGCCGCTTCAGAGACCGGCTCGATGAAGGGGAAAAGGGTTATTAGGTTCTCCCCCCCAGTTTACACGGTGATATGATGGGGGAGGCCCTGATAGTTGTTGATATGCAAAGGGACTTCATGCCGGGCGGAGCCCTCCCCGTGCCAGAGGGGGACAGCATAATACCCATAATCCAGGAGTGCATAAAGCTGTTCTCCAAGCGGGGAGCACTCATCGTGGCAACGAGGGACTGGCACCCGCCCGATCACGTCAGCTTCAAGGAAAACGGCGGCCCCTGGCCCAGACACTGCGTCAGGAACACCTCCGGGGCAGAGTTTGTCGTTGACCTCCCAGAGGATGCGGTCATAATCTCAAAGGCCACCGAGCCGGACAAAGAGGCGTACTCCGGATTTGAGAACACTAAACTGGCCGAAGTCCTCAGGGAGAGGGGAATCAAAAAAATATACGTATGCGGCGTTGCCACGGAGTACTGCGTCAGAGCCACCGCGATGGACGCCCTTAAACTGGGGTTTGAAGTTCATCTGCTGACGGATGCTGTGAAAGGGATAAATCCCGAAGACGAGAAACGTGCTATGGCAGAGCTCAAGAAGAGCGGGGCGGTGATGGAGGACTGCCGCTCACTGCTCGGGAACTCCTACGGATGAAGCTTTTCTCCTCTGTATTTTCTTCCATTCTCTTAGCAGAACGAGGCCCAAGTTGAGGACTATTGGGCCCAGGAGAAGCCCCTTAAGACCAAGGGCGAGCGTTCCCCCTGTCATTCCAACGAAAACCAGGGTCTCATCGAGATCGGCGTCCCTGGCCACCAGCATGGGCCTGATGGTGTAGTCGGGGAGGGGGGAGACGAGGACGGCACCGTAAATAGATATACCCAGGGCGGCCAGCGGGCTGCCCGACTCAAAGAGGTAGATCGCGGCGGCAACCCAGAGCATCCAGCCCTCCAGAAGCGGGACAAAGCTGAAAAGGAACGTCAGCAGGCCCGCAACGATGGCGGTGTAGAAGTTCGAGACCCGGAAGATTACGTATCCAAGAGTCATCAAAAAGCCCTTTGCAACGTTGAGGAGGAGCCACGCCCGGACGAGGGCGTTCATTGTTTTATCGGCTCCTGAAAGTATTGCCTCCACCATTCCCTTCTGCTCGGAGGGCACCATCCTCAGGATCGACGTTGCCACGGAATCAGAGTACAGGAGGGAATAATAGAACGTCGAGACGAAGATAATGAGCTGAAGAATGTAAATGGGAACTGAAAACGTAAACGAGGAAGCATATTCAGCGATCCTAGGCATAAGCTGTTCCCTGAAGTTCAGCAGAAAGCTCTGAACCGACTGAGGCAGGTTAAGAGTCGTTAACCAGGCTAAAACTCCACTCAGATCATGGTAGAAGCTCTTTACAATGTTTAGGGACGAGAGAAGGGTGAACGCCATAAATAAGAGGCCGATTAAAACCATCATGAGGGTGAGAATTGCTGCGGAGGGACCGTTCCCAAAGCGAACCTTCAGCCTGCGGTGGAGTGGGTAAAACACATACGCAAGAACCATCCCAAAGAAGAGGGCGCTTATGAACGGCTGAATAACCCTCCATGAGATGTAGAGAACAAGGACAACCACCGCAAACCAGAACACCAGTTCTCTCCGATTCATTGAACCTTCAAGCCTCATCCATTCACCCATAGGAGTACACCGTCATGGTTATAAGAGTAACTTTCCTGAGGAGTGCGGTGGGAAAATGGATCCGCTCGAAAAAAACCTCATTGAGGAGGCCGAAGCCCTTTTGAGAACAGGAAAAGGATATTCAGATTATCTACATGCTCTGGGAATTCTTGCAGGCATTCTGGCATACAGAGAGACGGGAATACTGATGTCGGGCCCTGAAGCGGCCAGGTTTATCGAGATGCGCTTTCCAGAGGTCATAAAGCTGGTTTCTCCCCTTAAAAGCCCCCTCCCTAATCCCAGGGAAGAAGACGCTGAGAGTGCCAGAAAGAGCGCGGAAAGGCTCCTTGAAATAATCTCTGGGGGGACACGAGAATGAGGTTCGTCTCGGCAGATACCGGAGGGGGGCTCCTGACGGAGGATTATGAGCTCGTTGGCCTCATCGCGACGGCAGCGGTGCTCGTGGAGAAGCCCTACAGAACTGCAACGCTGAGCAGGGTGCGCTACGCCGATCCCTTCAACTACGACCTAAGCGGGAGACAGGCTGTTAAGGACGAGGCCTTTCTTGCGGTCGAACTCGCGAGGGAGGTCAAACCTGATGTTATTCACCTTGACTCGACCATCGGCGGGATAGAGGTCAGGAAACTCGACGAGCCAACGATAGATGCCCTCACGATAACCGACCGTGGGAAGGAGGTCTGGAAGGATCTCTCGAAGGAGTTACAACCACTGGCAAAGAAGTTCTGGGAGGAGACGGGGATTGAGATGATAGCCATAGGCAAGTCGAGCGTCCCGGTGAGGATAGCCGAGATTTACTCCGGCCTCTACACGGCCAAGTGGGCGGTTGAATACGCAAGGGAGAACGGCAAGGCAATCGTTGGCCTGCCCCGCTACATGAGCGTTGAGCTCCGCCCAAGAAAAATCTACGGCGAGAGCCTTGATCCACGCGAGGGCGGCCTCTTCGGGGAGATTGAAGCGGACACCGATGGAATCGGCTGGGAGCTGTATCCAAACCCTCTCGTGAGGAGGTACATGGTCCTGGAAGTGTGGAGGGAATGAGAAAGGGATTTAACTCTCCCCATCTAGTGTTCTTATGGGGATATCCTGCCGACCATTACGATTAAGGTGAACGTTCCCGACAACATTGATCCGGAGGAGCTTAAGTGTCTCCTGGAACTTGAACTGGTTAAGTGCGAGCTTGAAAAAAAAGGGCAAAACCCAAAGGGGACTTTAGAAAACTGCGAGGAATCCTAGGAAGAGCGGATTTTGAGGAACTCCGGGAGTATGGATTTTGAAAACGAGAAGAGAGGGCATCAAGCCCCCCTCTCCAGCTCGCTCGGGAACTTTATCGCGTCGAACGGGCAGGTCTGGTTGCAGACGCCACAGCCGGTGCATAGCAGGCTGTCTATCCTGACCTTGTTGGTGTCCGGGTCGTAGACCAAAGCCGGGCAGCCGGTCAGGAGTATGCAGGCCTTGCAGCCCGTGCACTTGTCCTCTATCACTATCGGCTTCTCACCGATCTCGCCGCGCCTTATCACCGGGATGACGCACTCACGCCTCGCTATTATGACCGCCGGGCCTTCAATCCCCATCGCCTCCTTTATGGCCTCTCTCGTCTGTTTGAGGTCGTAGGGGTCGACTGTCTTGACGTACTTTACCCCCAACGCCTTGACGAGGGCTTCGATGTCTATCTCGTTGAACTTCCTGCCGGTTTCGCTTCCGCCGGTTCCCGGGTGCGGCTGGTGACCGGTCATCGCGGTGGTCCTGTTGTCGAGTATCATGACGAGGACGTTGAGGTTTTTGTAGACTGCATCAACCAGCGGCTGGATCCCGTTGTGGAAGAATGTGGAGTCTCCGATGGTGGCGATTATCTTCTTGTCCATGACGACGCTCTGACCGTTCGCTAAGCTGATGCTCGCGCCCATAACGTACTCGGTCCAGATGGCCTCAAGCGGCGGGAGGAGTGAGAGGGCGTAGCAGCCTATGTCTCCGTGTATCGGGACTTTATAGCGGCCGAGCTTCAAATCCCTGAGGGCATCGAGGGCCGCTCTATAGCTTCCACGGTGCGGACAGCCAGGGCACATCACCGGCGGCCTCTTCGGGGCAAGGCTTTCGGCGTGGGCGACCTCTTCCGGTTTGGTGTATTCCTCCCCCTCCTCGCCGATGAGCCCCAGGAGAGCGTTCCTCACGAGGGAAGGAGTAAGCTCGCCCTCGAGCGGGAGGTGGCCGGTTCTCTTGCCGTAGACCGGGACGTTTATTCCAGCCTCGTAGGCCGCTATCTTGACTTCCTCTTCGAGGAATGGCGCGCCGTCCTCGATCACTATCGCGTAATCAACTGTTTTCAGAAACTCGACGACCAGCTTCCTCGGGAGCGGGTGGGGCGTTGAGAGCTTGAGGATCTTGAAGTCCGCGTTGATCTTCGGGAGCACCTCCTTCACGTAGTTGTAGGGCGCGCCCTCGACGATTATCCCGATTTTGGCGTCTTTCTCCCCCTCGATCCAGTTGAAGGGCATTGAGCTGAACTCCTCCTCTACCCTCACCAGCGTCTCATTCAACCAGCGGTGCCTCTTCCTGTTGCCCTCCATGCTTGCTCTCACGTAGCGTTCGATGTCCTTCTTGAAAACCGGCTTCCTTTCGAGCTCGACGAACTCGCCAACCTCAACGTCCGAGGTGGTGTGGTTCACACGCGTGGTGGTGCGGAAGATTACTGGAACCTTGTAGCGCTCGCTCAGCTCATAGGCGTACTTTATGAGGTCATGAGCCTCCTGCGGGTCTGCTGGTTCGAGAACAGGGAGCAGGGAGATTTTGCCGTAATAGCGGTCGTCCTGCTCGGTCTGGCTGGTATGCGGCCCAGGATCGTCCGCCACGAGGATGACGAGACCGCCTTCAACGCCTGAGTAAGCCAAACTCATGAGAGGGTCTGCCGCGACGTTAAGGCCGACGCACTTCATCGTGACGAGGGCCCTCAGCCCGGTGTATGCAACTCCCGCGGCCTCTTCCAGAGCAACCTTCTCGTTGGGCGCCCACTCGGCGAAAACCTCCGGCTTAAGGTGGGCTATTGTCTCAACGACCTCCGTTGAAGGTGTTCCAGGGTAGCCAGTTGCGAAGGCAACGCCGCTCTCGAGGGCGCCGTAGGCTATAGCCTCGTTGCCCATGAGGAGTTTTTTCTTCTTTTTAACCGAGACCCCAAGTGAAGCGTTAGAAGGAGCGTTCTTTACAGCCTCCACGATGATCACCGTAGGTTGTTCGTGGATACGGTTAAAACTCTATGCTCAGAAAAATGCGGGTAAAAACCGAAAAATATTCGAGCTCAGGGCTTCCTCCCCTGCTTTGGGTCGTAGAAATACTTGGACATTGCATCGGCGTATGCCTGAGAAGACCGCCTGGAGACTGTGAAGGCGTAGAAAGCCGCACCGGCCAGTATTATGCCGCCTATGTAGAGGCCGTAAACCTTTATCATCGCTAATATCGCCGCAACGAAGGTTCCAAAAATCGCTAAGACGACAAGAGCACCAATGGCCAGGAGAAGCTTGTAACCGTACCGTTCCATAAACAGGGCGAAGTCCATACCCTCCACCTGTGGATTATACTCCGCAGGGCATAAAAGCGTTTCGGAGGCCTTAAATACCGCCACACCATACGCCTGGTAGTGAGCGTCATGAAGGTTGGAGAACTGATTGATATGGTCGACGAGACCATAGCGGAGCTGAAGATAGCCGTTGTGACGAACCAGCAGAGATCGTTTGAAACCCCCTACACGAGTATGGAGTTCACGCAGAGGGCCATAGAGATAGACGAAGACCTGAAAGACCTTGAGAGGATGAGAGAATACCTCAGCACACTCGATCCGGAGGACAACGCGGAAAAGCACCTCGGAAGGGAGGGACTTGAAAAACTGGTCAGGATGCTCGAACTGCTGAGAAACAGCGAGGCTCACGTTTATTGAGGTGATCACATGGAGTTTAAGGAACTCGAAGCCCTGCTGGTCAGATTCAGGGATTCGCGCGGATGGAAGCGCCACCACACCCCGAAAAACCTTGCGATCTCCGCCGCCGTCGAGATGGGAGAACTGCTGGAGCACTTCCAGTGGGGGAGCGATGAGGAGATAAGGGAGGCTGTGAAAGACCCGGCCAAAAAGGAGGCCGTTGGAGACGAGATTGCCGATGTTATCATCTACCTCACACTTTTAGCCCACGAACTTGGGATAGACCTCGACGGGGCAGTGGCAAGGAAGATAATGAAGAACGGGAAAAAGTATCCGGTGGGGAAAGATGGAGCTTAGATTTGGGAACCTAAAAGTTACTGTGGCGGTTCTGCTGATACAGGCCGCTGTAAATGGAATGAACTTCCGGACCAGCCCGGGGATATACGGGACGTTCGCGCTCTTCGATGTAATCCTGGCCCTCATGGTCTACCGCGAGAACCGCACCGCGGTCAAGGTGGCCCTCGTTTATCTGACGCTGGACTTCTTCATGGCCACGTTCTACCTCATAGCCGGTGCACTCCTCAAAGGGATCATCGCGTTCCTCGACTTTCTGGCCCTCCACGACATGGTGAGCTACGTAGGGCGTGTTATGAAGGAGGAGAAAGGAGAAGAAGTAGAAGAAAACCTTGGGGACGAGGGAGGGCAAAGCTTATAAGGATGTAAAGGAAGCTTTACGTAAAGGAAACTTTACATGGTGATGGCTGTGGAAGGCTGGAGGATCATTGGATACACTATCCCGGCCGCAGCTGCTTCCCTGCTTGCCGTGGCACTGTGGATGGGGAACGCACTCCTTGCCCTCGGAGTCCTGATTGGCATGATAGGAGCAACTTTCCTCTACTCCGAGTGGCTCAAGGAACGCGGGGAGGTTCTGAGCAACGAGAGGACACTCCGCATAGAGGAGATGGCCTCAAGACGGACCCTGCAGGTTCTGGTTCTGGTAGTGGCTTTCCTCGTGGTGGGGCTTTCCATACTGTCGGAGAATGAGCCAGAGTTACGGAGTGCCTACTACCTCTTAACCTGCTTGATGATCCTAATAGCGGCCCTCAAGCTCTCGCTGAAGCACTACTACGCGAGGGTGATGTGAATGGAGCGCTGGAAGCGTGAAGTCCTCTCGCTCATCTTCCTGTCCGCTGTGGCCTATGCTGCATATCTCATATGGCTTTACAGGGCAAGCGGGGGGAGCATGGTCGTGAGCTACGAAATGCCGGAGTGGACGTTCCCGTTTTTAGTTGGAACGATAATCTTCGCCCTCTCCTTCGGCGGGGGCTTCGCCGGGCTCGCGCTCACGAACCCGGATCTGTCAAAGGAGAAAGCCGGTGTTCTGCAGCTGTTCCTAGTATCCCTCCTCCTCGGCGTCGCATCAACCATCGCAGCCTTCTGGATGAGTGGTTTTCTGTCCCTACCTCTGACTCTGATTCTCTTAACAGTAGCACTCACCCCGATACTGCTCGTGGCAAGGGCAAAACGTGAAAAGCTTACGCCCAGCGTCCCGATAACTGATGAAAGGGAGAGACTGATAGACACAAGGAGCAGGGCCCTGGCCGGCGATATCCTGATGAGCGCGGTGGTGATACTCATGATGCTCGCCACTTACGATAAATCCTGGGAACCGGATCTCCAGGGGCTCTTCCTGTATCTTATGACCCTCTGGGCGGTCTCGTGGCTTGCCGCGAGGATTTATTACGGGGGGAGGATGTAAATGAACTGGACGCCCGTTGTAGCACTCACGGCCGGTTTCATCGGCGGTATTCTCGGCTACCTGCTCACGAGGGGGGTTGTGAAGAACATCGGAGTTCCCACGGATGAGAGGGGCAACGAGATAGCCAAGCTGGCCGCCGCGAGAACGCTGGAGTTAGTTCTCCTGACGAATGTTGTCCTTCTTTACTACTCTATCGTCGTGGCAAAAGATACCCTCTGCACGGGAATTCTCTCCGCTCTGCTGGCCCTGATATTCTTCGGCAATCTAACGTTGAGGGTCTACTATGGGCAAAAAATGTGAGGTGTCGTCATGAAAAACAGGCTCCGCGAACTCAGGGAGGAAAAGGGCTTAACCCAGGAGGAGCTTGCAAAAGCGCTGGGCGTTACAAGGCAGACGATAATAGCCATCGAGAAGGGCCGCTATGACCCCTCGCTCAGGCTGGCGTTTAAGATAGCCCGCTTCTTCGGGAAGGCAATCGAGGAGGTGTTCATGTATGAAGAATCTGGTTGAAGTGGAGAACCTTGAGAAGGACTACGGCAAAGTTAAGGCCCTCAAGGGGATAAGCTTCTCCATCCCCAAGGGAGAGATATTCGGACTCATCGGCCCGAACGGGGCAGGGAAAAGCACCACACTGAAGATACTCGCCACGCTGCTCAGGCCCACGGCGGGCAGGGCCAGGATAGCCGGATACGACGTCGTTGAAGACGCGGGAAGGGTGAGGGAGCTTATAAGCTACCTGCCGGAGGAGGCCGGGGCCTACAAGAACCTGACCGGGAGGGAGTACCTCAGACTGATGGCGGGACTGTACGCGAAGGACGAGAAAAAGGCCAGGAGAATGGTGGAAGTCGGCGTCGAGATATCCGGACTCGGGGAGAGGCTGAAGGACAAGGTTTCCACGTATTCAAAGGGAATGACGAGGAAGCTCCTCCTCGCGAGGGCACTCATGGTGATGCCGAAACTGGCCATACTGGACGAGCCGGCGAGCGGCCTAGACATAGTCAACGCATACACAATAAGGAAGACGATAAAGGGCTTTGCAAGGGAGAGAGGAGTTACATTCCTCGTTTCGAGCCATAACATGCTTGAGGTTGAGTACCTCTGCGACAGGGTGGCCCTGATAAACCGGGGGCGGATAATTGAGTCGGGCACGCCGGCGGAGCTGAAGGAGAGGTATTCAGCAGAGAACCTTGAGGAGGTCTTCATGAGGGCCATAGGGGTCGAGATTCCCGAGCCCGTCGGGGGGGAGGGCTCATGAGCGACTTCTGGATACTGGCGAGAAAGGAGATAATGAACCTGATAAGGGACAAAAAGCTCCTCTTCGGCCTGATAATCGTTCCCCTCATCCTGTACCCTGCGATGGGGAAGATGATGCAGGTTGGTATTGAGAAGGCCCAGGGGGAGACCCACGTGGCAATCGTGAGCTTCGACGACGGAAAGTACGGAATGGCGCTGATAAAGGCACTGAACGTGACTCCTAACGTCACGGTTACGCTCATCAAGGCGGGCTCGATTCAGGAGGCTCTCCAGAGGGCATCGGAGCAAAAACAAAACGTGCTGGTGGTAATTCCAAGGAACTTCAGCGCCAGCATAGAGGCCAACGAGAAGGCCGAGGTTGAGGTTTACGGCATATTCAACGCAATAGGCTCCGGAATCCGCGAGAGCGTCAGTGAGGGCAGGATTAAGGCGGTCGTCAATATCCTTTCCCAGGAGCTGGCAAAGATAAAGATAGAAGGGGCCGGATTCAAGAACCCTGACGCAGTACTGAACCCTGTTGGAGCCGTCAGCAGATCCGTGATAAAGGGAAGGATCGTCAACGTTCCGCCCTCGGTGGTTTCCTCAGTTCTGGCCTCTCAGTCGTACAGTCTGCCCCTCATAGTGTTCCTCATGGTCACAATAACCGCCCAGATGGCCGCCGGTGCCGTCGCGGCCGAGAAGGAGAACAAGACCCTTGAGACCCTCCTAACCCTTCCCGTCAAAAGGACCACGATAGTGGCGTCAAAGATAAGCGGAACCGCCGTTATGGGCTTAATAGCCGCGCTGGCCTACATGATAGGTCTGAAGAGCTACATGGGGACGTTTCAGTCGAATACGGGGGTAAGCCTGAGCGAGCTTGGACTTGGGATAACTCCCCTGGGGATGCTCCTCTTTTCCCTGGTTGTGTTCCTCACGATAGTCTTTGCCCTCAGCCTGGCAATGGTGCTGGCGGTTTTTGCGGAGGACGTCCAGAGCGCAAACACCGTCGTAAGCTCAGTGATACTCCCGCTGGCGTTCCCGGCGTTCCTGCTGATGTTCGTGGACCTCAGCCAGCTCCCAGCTGCAGCACGATACGCGCTCCTGGCAATACCGTTCACCCACCCGGTTGCGGCATACCGCTACGCCCTGACCGGCGCATACGGACCGCTGGCCCTCAGCATCGCGTATCTAACCGCCGCTGCCGGACTGACGCTCTACCTTGCTGCATGGATATTCTCAAGTGAGAAAGTGCTGACAGCCAGGATAAGCTGGGGGAAGAAAAAGTAGAGGGTCTTTTGCTCCCCCTCCGGGGTTTATGCCTTTCCTTCCCTTTTTCGCTCCAGGCCGTCAACGACGTCCCTGAAGTACGGGTAGAACTCACTCCCCCGCAGACCATCAAGCGCGCTCCAGAACTCATCGAGGTTCCTGAAGCCGGACTCCTCGTATTCAACCGCCTGGATGAGCATCTCAAGCCTGTCTGCAAAGCGGACGAGCCTCCCTTCCGGTGTGGATTCGTTCTCGTACTCGTCGAAGAGATCGACATAGCCCTCCATCCCGTTCTCCCCTAGCATCTCTGAGAGGGCCTGCCTCTCCCCATTTACCTTGTCAAAATAGCGCTGGGCAGGCAGCGGGATGTCGGTTATTCTCGCCTCCCCGAGGTCGTGGATGAGGGCTATCCTGACCGCCCTCTCAACATCCACCTCAATTCCCCTCCTCCGGAGCTCATCCCCCAGAAACATAGTTATCAGAGCCGTTCTGAACGAGTGGTCCGCGATGCTCTCCGGCACGGGTACGCCCCGTAAAAGCCAGCCCGTTCTCTTCAGCCTCTTCAGGTTTCCGGCCTCAAAAAACAGGTCTAAAAGGGACATGCTCACTCCTCCGCAATGAACAGAGCTTTATCCGTCTCTATCGCCGCCGCTATGAGGTCCCCGGCGAGGAAACGGCCGTAGACCTTGACGTTGTCCCCCTTCCCTAGGCAGGGGCTGCCGGAGAATTCTATCCTTATACCCTCTATTGAGAATACCGTCCTGTAACCGGGAAGCTCCATGGGCAGGAACTCAATCCTTGGCTTGTCCTCCACCGTACCCTCAAGAACGACGTTTTTTCCGCGCATTTTACCCGACTTGAGCTCCTCCACCGTTACGATGTAATAAAAATGATGGCCGAGTTTAACCCGCGTCGACATGTTCCCAGCCCCGCACCTTTTTATCCTTCCAGGTGATACGCACATTGAAAGATAAACCTTGCGGAGGGATGAGGGTGATAAAGGTTGCGATAATAGGGGCCGAGAACGCAGGTAAATCCACACTCATGAACGCCCTGCTCGGCGGGAAAATCAGCGAGGTTGAGAACCTCCCAGGAACGACAAAAGGAATCATACGAAGGCGCTTTGGAACGCTGAAGATACCGAAGAGCATGAAGAACCCGCTGGGGGGCGCGGACGAATTCGTTCTGATAGACACCGCCGGTCTCTTCGACCCGCAGAGGGAGTTCAGGGGCAAGGTGCTCAGCGAGGACAAGTTCAGGAAGATACTCGACGAGATAACCTCCGCGGACGTTATTGTTCACATGGTGGACGCAACGGTGGGACTGCACAAGGGTATGGAGAAGCTCCATCACATGCTGAAGTTCAGATATGGAAAGCCGATTATAGTCGTGATAAACAAAATCGACCTCGTGCCGCCGGAGAGGGTGGAGGAGATTAGAAAAACCATAAAAAAGAGGCTGGAGCAGGAGGCGATACCGCTGTCGCTCGTCACTTATGAGGGCTTCAGCGAACTCCTGGAGAGGCTGGCGTACTACGCACAGTACACCGAATAATCACCTCTCGCGCTCCACCCTGACGCGCTTGTACCTCTTATCCCCGCACTCCACGTCCCCAAGTATTTCCAGAACTTTAACGCGGTCGCCCTCGAAGAGGCCCGCCGGCCGCACTACATCCTCCATGGAGGGGTCATCGCAATCCACGAACTTCAGGGTTATCTTGGAGCCCACTATCGCGGTTCTGGGATCCACGAGGACTTCAACCGGAGGTTCGACTACCTCAACGACGCGGACTTTTCCCTCGTGGAGGGGGCAGGAGTGCTCAATGTTTCTGACCCTGACTATCCTGTACCTCCTTCCCGGTTCCAGGTTTCCGACGCAAACTCTGGCGAGCCTGCAGGTTTTACACGGCTCAGCGGGTCCCTCATAAATGAACTCAAGCCCGGGTTTTGCCAGCTTTTCCCCAACCAGTGTGATGACCATCTCTTACACCTCCGTGAGACATGATAGTGAAATCGAATCAGATTACCCCGGTTATCCTGGCCGCCTTCTCGGCCGCTTCCCAGGTGAGGCCTTCGCGCCCCAGTATCGTGTAGCGCTCCGGCCTTATTGTGTGGGCAATGGTGAGGGCCTTGATTATTACCTCAGGTTCGATTCCAAGTTCGTATGCGTTAGTTGGTGCGCCCACCCTCTTTAAGGTTTCCCTAACCCTCTCCCATTTCAGACCATGAAGGTAAGCCGTTATTATCGTCCCGACGCCGACCTGCTCACCGTGTAAAGCAGGCTTTTCGAGCAGGGAATCCAGAGCGTGGCTGAAGAGATGCTCGGCACCACTCGCCGGCCTGGAAGAGCCCGCTATGCTCATCGCCACGCCGCTGGAAATGAGGCCCTTCACCACCTTCCTCACGGACTCCTCGTTGCCGAGCCTTATTATGTCGGCGTTCCTCATCACCATCTTGGCGCTCATAAGCGAGAGTGAAGCCGCGTACTCGCTGTAGTACTCGCCCCTGATCCTGTGGGCTAACTGCCAGTCCTTAACAGCGGTTAGGTTGCTTATTATGTCCCCAACTCCCGCCGCCAGGTAGCGGTAGGGGGCGGTCTTTATGACCCTCACATCCGCTATGACCGCGATCGGGGGCCTGGCTTTCACAGAGGTCTTCACACCCAGGTCCTTTATTGAGGCGTTGGCGCTCGCTATGCCGTCATGGGAGGCCGTTGTCGGAAAGCTGATGAACGGAAGCCCCAGGCGGTGAGAAGCGAGCTTGGCGACGTCGATTATGCTCCCGCCGCCGACCGCTATGAGCCAGTCGGCGCTGAGCTCTCTGGCCAGCCCCATGACCCTCTCGACCTCCTCCATCGTGGCCCCCTTAACTACAACTCCAGAAACCTCAAACCCGCGGGAGAGGTTCTCCTCAACCTCCTCCCCTGCTATCTCCCTCGTTCGGGGGCCGTAGAGAACAAGGGCTCTCCGCCCCAATTTCAACCGCTTGGCGACGTTGAGGACTTCTCCTGCCAGGTTCTCACCGAGAAGGACTTCACGCGGCAGCTCCATCAAGTGCACTTTTCTCACCTCACTTAACTACGACGGACAACCTTAAAAGTAATTGGGTAAGGGAGAGGAAAAGCTTTAACCTCCTTTCACTACCTCCACCGGTGGTTCAATGGGGCTAGGAGAGTTTTTCCAGAAGTACTTTGTGAACCCGATAAAGTACAACCAGGGTTACAATCCCGTTAACACGACGGTTTATGCGATAATCCTTGGGGTAGCCGTCCTGCTGCTCTACAAGATGCTCAAAAAGATGGGGATAAAAATCGACGAGCGCTTCTTCGTTGCCCTCATGCCGTACATAATCCTTGGCCCGCTCATGAGAGCCGAAACCGACACGGGGATGCTCCCCAGGACGTACCTCACGGTGAGCCCCGGCGGATACTTCGTTATAGCCACCTTTGCCATAGCCGCACTTTTCGTTGTCTGGAGGCATCTTGGGCCGGGGGAAAAGCTTTACCCCCTCTACCGCGATTTTGGCTGGGTACTCGTCGGCGGGCTAATCTTCATCCTGCTCATCAACTTGGACAAGGCGAACTTCCGCTGGAGCTACTTTGCATATTTTATCCCAACCCTTCTCGCGGCGGAGCTGGTCATATGGGCCCTTGGAAAGAAGTTTGACCTGATAAGGAACAACCGAGTCCTCTTCTACACCCACTTCTACGACGCAACGACAACCTTCGTCGGAATCCAGTTCTTCGGCTTCTGGGAGCAGCACGTGCTGGCCAGGGAGTTTATGAGGCTCTTCGCCACGCCGGCGGCGATGTACATAGAGAAGCTCGTTGTGCTGGTTCCAATAGTCTGGCTCCTCGACGTTTACATGGAGGACGAGGATCCAGAGCTGATAAACTTCGTAAAGCTAGCCATGTTCATACTCGGCTTCGGGCCGGGGACGAGAAACCTGCTTATAGCGTTTATGGGGGCATGAAAATGGAGAAAGGAAATTACGAAGCTGGAGAAGACCTCCCCTGGAACGAGGTTGTATACTCACTGGCGAAGGACATTGAGGGCCTTGTCAGGCCCCTCTTCGGGACTCCGGAGGGGGGAAAGAGCGTTGGAACGAACGTCAGCGGGGACGTGACGAAATACGTTGACAAAGTTGCTGAGGAAACGGCTATCGAGCGTCTCAAACCCCTCGGGATAAACATAGTCAGCGAAGAAGTGGGCTTCATAGACAGGGGCAGTGAATACACAGCGGTCATAGACCCGATAGATGGTTCCTATAACTTCGCGGCCGGGATACCCATCTTTGCCTTCAGCTTTGCCTTGTTCAGGAAGGAGAGGCCGGTATACTCAGCCCTCTATGAGTTCATGACCGGCAGGTATTACGAGGCCATTCCCGGAAGGGGAGCATACCTAAACGGAAACCCTATTCATGTCTCATCCGGCAGGCCAGAAATGGCAGCTGTGAGCTTCTACACGCGCGGTGCAGGGACGGGCCTGATAGGCAGGGTAAAGCGCGTCAGGGTTCTTGGGGCCATAGCCGTGGAGCTCGCCTATCTTGCCAGGGGAGCCCTTCAGGCGGTCGTGGATGCTCGAAACTACGTCCGCCCAACGGATGTGGCCGCTGGCGTACTCCTGGTTAGGGAAGCCGGCGGAATAGTGACCGACGAAAAGGGAAGAGAGCTGCGGGTCCATCTGAGCGCAGAGGAGAACATGAACGTCGTGGCGGCAGCCGACGAGACTCTTCTCAGAATTATTCTGGAAGAGCTGGAGGGAAGGTGATGGGGAGCGTCTTTCGTTCGATTAGACACGCCTGGATGACCTACCTGCTGGTGACCATTAACTTCGCGGTCTTCGGATACGAGCTCTACCTCAGCGGAGGACCCACGGTAAGCATCTATGCACTGCTAAAGCTCGCACAAGTCAACCTTCTTGTGACGGAGTACGGGCAGTGGTGGAGGCTCTTCACCGCGATGTTCGTCCACCTCAGCTGGATACACATAGCGATGAACATGTTCTTCCTGGTATACCTGGGAAGTCAGCTTGAGCTCCTCGTCGGAAAGTGGAGGTACCTCCTGGTTTACATAGTGGCCGGTCTCTTCGGCAACATCCTGACGCTTGGAATGATGGGGCCGGAAACCATAAGCGCTGGTGCAAGTGGGGCCATCTTCGGCATAGCGGGGGCTCTCCTTACAATAGAGGGGGTCCTGAAGAGGAACATGCAGGCGACGCTGGCCAACGCCTTCTTCCTGTTCCTCGTTAACAGCTGGATGCCCCACGTCAACTGGGTGGCCCACCTGGGGGGCCTGCTGGCCGGACTGGCACTGGGCTATCCCTACGGGGAGTATGTTAAAAAAAGGATAATGAGGATGGATTACTGGGAGCTTGAAGGATATTAAGGTGGTGCAGATGAAAGCGGACGAGAGGTGGAGCGGTGTTTACTCCTTTGAGGACTCGCCATTTATAATGGAGATCCTCACAGAACTGAGGGACAAGAACACGGACAGCATATCCTTCAGGAAGGGACTGGTTAAGCTCGGAAGGTACATGGGCTATGAGCTCACCAAGAGCATGGACACGGAAGAGGTCGAGATCGAGACGCCCCTTGAAAAGACCACGGGGACCATTGTCAGGGACAGGCGAAACGTCGTCATCATAACCGTCCTCCGCGCGGCCATACCGCTCATGGAAGGCCTGATAAAAGTGCTGGAGCACGCAAGGGTTGGCATAGTCTCGGCTTCCCGCGGAAAGGCGCCCAAGTTCGAGATAGAGATGAACTACATAAAGATACCCAACATCACGCCGGAGGATACGGTGATAGTGGCGGACCCCATGATAGCCACCGGATCGACCCTGATCAAGGTACTCCGGGAGGTGAGGAGATACGGGAAGCCCAAGAGGACACTGGTACTGGGCGTCCTCGCCGCCCCGGAGGGAATCTCCAGGATAAAGAAAGAGTTCCCCGACGTTGAGATGTTCGTGACCAAAATCGACAGGGAGCTCAACGAGAGGGGATACATACTCCCCGGACTCGGGGACGCTGGGGACAGGGCCTTCGGGGCACCATTAAAGGGGGTATCCCCCTGAGCGTTCTTCCTTTCCCTCTATTTTCCGAATGATTAGGGTTGTCAAAATTACAACGGGCCCTATCATGTAAATCACAAAATTGCTCATTTTTCAGTATACCGGTTCAATTCGAAAACCTTATTAGGAACAGTGTACTAAAGCAGATGGCCGCAGATAGACCCGGAGGGGACTAAAATGAGAATTGAAGTCAAGCTCAGGCCGGTGGGGGAAGATCCCATACTGCCTTTCAACTATAATTATGAGGTATACCGGCAGATAGTTGAGAAGATAGGCACCATCAACCCAGAAATGGCCAGGGAGGTTGAGGTGAGTCACGTTGACCACTTCACATTCTCCCGGGTTCTGGTGAGGAAGAGAGAGCTCCTTCCAGACAGGGGGATAAGAATACTCTCGGACACCGTTTCTCTGTACATCGCCTCCTATTCTCCTGAAGTCATCAAATCAATAGTGGAGGGGTTCATGGCCAACCCCGCCGTCAGGATAGGGGATACTGACTTCATAGCGGAGGACGTGAAGCCAATAAAGGAACCCCTGATAAAAGACGGGATGCTGTTCTCAACCCTCAGCCCGATAATGGTGAGGACCGTCAAGTTCACCAACGACAGGATGAAGATATGGGACCTCTACCCCAGTGAACCAGCCTTCTTCGACAAGCTCCGTAAGGTGATGATACTCCGTTATTCAGAACTCTACGGGGAAACACCCGAAAACAGCAGTTTCAGGATGGAGGTCATAAAATTCAAGCCCGTTAGGATACTCGTGGCGGGCACGTACTACCGCGGTTCTCTCATGATATTCCGCTACTCCGGATCCAGGGAGATAGCGCACTTTGGCTACGACCTCGGCTTCGGCGAGAAGACCAAGTACGGCTTTGGAATGGTTAAGGTAATCGACGAAGAAACTTCAAGGACCGACAGGATGGGAGACTGACCTCCTCCCCGCCCTAAAGGGCGAGGCTTTCGGGAGAAAAAAAGTAACAGCCTCTTTTTTTCACCCGTTTTTACGTTTATTTCCACAACGGATAGAGTTAAAAAGGGAGCATCATGACTGTATGATAGGGTGAGATGAAATGTCCAGTTTTGATGAGGTAAAGAGTCCGAACTCAGATTATGATGACTACATCACATTCCTGAAAAGGCGCATAAGGCAGCTGGAACTCCAGATAAGAACACTGGAGGCGGACAAGGAGCGGCTGGAGAGGGAGCTTTCGCACATGAGGACGGAGATGTCCAGGCTCAGGCAGCCCCCGGCCTTCGCGGGAACTGTCATAGAACTCCTGGAAGATGACAGGGCCATAGTCCAGAACTACAACGGGCCGCGCTTCGTCGTCAGGATAGCTCCATGGATAGAGAGGGAAAAGCTCAAACCAGGCTCAAGGGTTGCCCTTGACCAGAGGACGATGGCGGTTGTGGAGCTCCTGCCGAGCGACAAAGACCCCAGTGTGCTCGGCTTTGAGGTTATTGAGAGGCCACAGGTAACTTACAGCGACATAGGCGGCCTTGAGAAGCAGATTCAGGAACTCAGGGAAGCCGTTGAACTCCCGCTCAAGCACCCGGAGCTCTTTGAGAAGGTCGGGATAGAGCCGCCGAAGGGGGTTCTCCTCTACGGTCCGCCCGGCTGTGGAAAGACCCTGATGGCAAAGGCAGTGGCAAACCACGTCAACGCCACCTTCATCCGCGTCGTGGGAAGCGAGCTGGTGAGAAAGTTCATAGGGGAGGGAGCAAGGCTTGTCCACGAACTCTTTGAGCTGGCGAGGGAGAAGGCCCCGACGATAGTTTTCATAGACGAGATAGACGCGGTTGGCGCCAAGAGGATGGACGAGACGACCGGCGGCGAGAGGGAAGTAAACAGGACACTGATGCAGCTCCTGGCCGAGATGGACGGCTTTGACCCCAGCGGCAACGTCAAGATAATCGCAGCCACCAACAGGCCCGATATACTCGACCCGGCTCTTTTGAGGCCGGGAAGGTTCGACAGGCTCATAGAAGTACCTCTTCCGGACTTCACAGGCAGGCTTGAGATACTCAAGGTTCACACCAGGAAGATGAACCTGAAAGGAGTGGACCTCCGCGTCGTTGCGGAGATGACCGATGGAGCGAGCGGAGCGGATTTGAAGGCCATTGCAACAGAAGCTGGAATGTTCGCCATCAGGAGCAGAAGAGAGTACGTCACACAGGAGGACTTCCTTAAGGCGATAGAGAAGGTCTTCGGCTCGGAGCAGAGGCTTACCCAGCAGATAGCGATGCACGAGGTCATGTACGGCTGACGGCAAGCCTTTTATACCTCTTTTGAGTTTTAACTTTGATGGCTATGGGGTGGAGAAGGTTTCTAACCCTGAGCATTGTAGTCCTCCTCGCCATCGCGGCTCTTATAGTTTACTTCACCGTCCCTTCCCAGGAGGAGCCCCGTTTCATGCTCCAATGGAACAGCACCCTGGAGAGGGGTCACGCGGTGGTGGGGCGTGGGGGAGAGGTCATAGCAAACTTCAGCGGGCGGTTTGCGGTTACCGTTTACAGGGAATTCGGCAGGATCCACGTTCACATAGGCACCCTGGAGAAGAGTCACATAACAGACGTCAAGGTCTACGTGAGGAGGGATTTCCTAAACGGCCTTTATGTGGAGCTTGAACCCCCGTGCTGCGGGGCCAGTGAGGTGATAACCCAGAGGAAGGTCAACTACGGAGTCCTCTACGTCATCCACCTGCAGGATCTTCGGGAGGCCGGGAAAGGCGATCTGGAGCTCACCTTCGTGGACAGGGCCCCCGAGAACGAACTCACGATAAGGGTCGAGGTTGAGGCAAAGGAGCACTACAGGCCCTACCGCGGGGAGGCCGTTTTCGTGATCGCTGACCCGTACGCGAGTTAGATCGCCCACCAGCCCACGCAACGGAGACACCGCAAGGTTTTTATACTACCGTGAGTTTTAACTTTTGGTGATACCATTGAAGAAAAAGTGGCCCGTTCTCCTGGCCGTTGTGGTTCTGATGGCCGTGGCCCTACCGCTCGCCCACACGATTACTCCAGAGAATGTCAACGCGCAGGTTGTGGTGTCCGACGGAAACGTTACACCGACGTACCCCACAGAGGTCGGCCCGGGGAAATGGGCGCTCGCCAACTTCAGCGGGAAGTTCTGGGTGACCCTGGCCAGAGATTCCGGTAGGATAATCCTCCAGATCAGGCCCCTTGAAGGCTACGGGCTTGAGGAGGTCAGGGTCGTTGTCCCGGTGCAGTACGGGGCCAGCCTGAAGATCAAGCCTCCCCTGGTGGAGAGGACCGTTATCCACCCCGAGGGGATTCGTACGTGGTCGAGTCAAAGGACTTTGGGGATCTAGGCAAAGGCCAGATAGTGCTGGCTTTCTTTGAGGGCACGCCGAGGACATCGGCCCTGATGGAAGTCCACGTCAGGGTAAAGAGGGGCCTGAGGAGCTACACCGGCGACTGGGCTTTCTTCATAAGAAACCCCTCCGGCTGACGACTACATTTATAAATCTCCCCTCCGATGGGGGCAGGGAGAGGAGATGGTCAGCAAACTGCTCGCGCTCGAGGCCTACCCTAACCTCCGGGACCTCGACTTCAGGATTCTGAGGGGAGTAGAGCTCAACATGCGCCACCACCGCTGGGTGCCCCTGGAAGACATCGCCAGATTCACGAGAACGGACATTGAAACTGCCTCATTCCGCCTTGGAAAGCTCGACAACTGGGGCCTCGTTGTCAGGAGGAGCGACATAGGCTACATAGGCTACCAGCTCACGATACACGGCTACGACGCGCTTGCGATACGGGCCCTTGCAAAGAAGGGGGCAATAGAGGGGATAAGCCCCGTCCATATTGGTGTCGGGAAGGACGCCGATGTCTACGTTGGAATAGCCCCCAGTGGAGAGAAAGTCGCCGTCAAGTTCAACAGGATTGGGGAAAGAACCTCCTCAAGGAAAGCTGCGTACCACTCGGACGTTTTTGCCAACAAGAGGCACACGAGCTGGCTTTACATCTCACGTTTGATAGCGAAGAAAGAGTACGACGCCCTCGTTCTGCTCAGCCCCATCGCCAGAGTACCCCGGCCGATAGCTTGGAACAGACACGTCCTCGTTATGGAGTTCATTGAGGGGGTAGAACTGGCTGAGATGAGGGACTCAGACCTGACCAAGGAGGAAGCTGAGGAAATACTCGCCCGTGTTCTGGAGGAGTACATTAAAATTGTGCGCTTTGGAATAGTCCACTCCGACCTCAGCGAGTTCAACGTCGTTGTAACCAACGGCGACGTCCTCATCATAGATTGGGCTCAGCACGTAACAACCGCAGACCCGAACAGCCTTGAGCTCCTGAGAAGGGATTTGACCGTAATAATCAACGCCTTCAGGAGAAGGTGGCGGGTTGAGAGAAAATTTGAAGATGTATGGAAGGATTTTGAATCTGCCTGGAAGGAGAGCAGAGGTGAGGAAGATGGTGATTAAGTACGAGCCCCTAAACAGGCGGGAGAAAATAGCACGGCTCTTCCGCGAGGCAATAGAGGCAGAGAACAAAAGAGATTTAGATTCCGCCAAGAAAAAGCTGGACAAGATCATGGAGCTTGCAAGGGAGAGGGAACCGGAACTCTACTTCGAGGCGTGCTTCAGACTTGGGGAGATATTCCTCCAGGAGGACAACTACAGGGGTGCCGTTAAGTGCGCCCTGCGGGCCATATACTATGCTCCAACTGTTGATCTCTTTCGCCTCGGCTTCAAAAGGCTCGGAAACATGCTGTTTCTGATAAAAGAGGCCGGAAGAAAGGAGGAGCTCGCCAAGAACATGGAAACAATAAGAACCCTTCTCAGGGAGGACGAGAACCTCAGGTCATTCCTGGAGGCCCTGGTGAAGACTGCAAAGGGGGAGGATGTGGAAGTTGAGTTTCCGGTAGAGGAAATGAACGAGGCCCTTCAGCTCTTTAAGGGATAATCCCGAGGGATTTCAGCACTTCATCCCCCTTTGGCGGAAATGGATAGTTGTACGGCTCTTTTCCAGGCCTCTCGTTGTAGTAAGGCCTGTTACAGCCGGGACAACCGTGAGTCATGAAAACAGCCGGGGGTATCCTCAATAGTTCTTCCCCGGAAAGGGCAAACCCCGCAATGGAGTTTCCCTCAAAGATTATCGTATCTTCCATTCCAATGTCCACGAGATACCTGGCCAGCTGAATTTTTCTATAGCGCTCAACGCTCGGCGGTTTGAGGTTCTCAAGTCTGGTCCCCTTAATCGGGGTGAAGGCGAAGAGCGAGACGTCAGCACCCAGCTCTCTCGCTCTGATGAAGGCATCAACCAGCTCTTTATCGGTCTCACCGAGGCCGACGATGATGTGAATAACCGCCTTTCCATGCCCGAAGACATCAACAACCCTTTCAGCAAAATCCCAGACCTCATCCCATGATGTGTCGGGTTTAATGTCACTAAAAATCCTCTCACTGGCAGCGTCAAGACCAACTCCAATGTGATCAACTCCAAGGGACCTGAAGCCCTCAAGGACATCCGAATCAACGGGGGTTATTGAGACTGAGACAGGTAAATTAATGAGAGAGAAAGCCTCAAGAAGTCCAAAAACATCATCCAGCATTCCGGGATACTCAATCGTCTGGAGGCAGATTCTAACAAAGTTGCCGGCTGGGAGTGCCCTTAAAACCTTCTCAATCTGAAAGGCCGGCCAGACGACACGGGAGAGCTTCTCTAGGTCGGCCCTGCTGGAGCGAGCCTGAGCGCAGAAGGCGCAGTCGTTGGAGCACCTTCCCGGCCAGTATGTCATGAGATACGCTGTGGTTGGCTTTGCGAGGAGTTTTGCCCTGATCAGTCCCATGGCTATAGCGGTCCCATAGGAAACCCTTACCAGTTCAGGCATTTTCTTCACCCATAAACTTCGGGATGAGGACGCTTATAAGTGCCACTCCCCCAAGAATCGGGAGAATGGAAAACACCGCCCGGTACCCGTTGAGATCGGCAACGTAGCCCAGCGCTATCTGGCCTCCGAGTGTCCCAAGGTCGAAGAACATGGTGTATATGCTCGAACCCATCGCCCTTATTTTTCCCGGTAAGGGGGCGAGTGCCATCATCTGCATCGCGGGGACTGCAAGGCCAAAGCCAGCCCCTATAAGTACGGCACTGATATAAGATCCGGGCGGGAGGATTCTGAAGTCGAGGAGGATGTATCCCGCTATAACCACAAGTATCCCGCCAAAGGAAACTGGAATCGGGCCCGTTCTGTCGGCTGTCCTTCCACCCACAACCCTCGTGGCGAAACTCGACGCTCCAACCACCATCATGTAGAGGCCGAACGTTCTCTGAGGGAAGCCACGGGACTTGTAGAGGGCCGGGAGATACGTGGTTACCCCCGAGTAGGAAGCCGCGAAGAAGAGGAGGGCAAGGGAAGCGAAGAGGAAAGAGACCTCCAGCAGCGCCCGGTACCCTCCCCCGACCTCAAAGGTCTCTTCGCCGGTTATCCTTCCAACTTCCCGCCAGACCGGGAGAACAAAAAGCGCCCCAACGAGTGAGAACAGCGCAACGAAGGAAAAAGCGCCGATGAAGCCGAGATAGTCCGATAAGTACCCACCAAGGGCAGGCCCCACGATGTTTCCCAGAGAGAACATCATGCCCCTCCAGCCAAGGGTCTCACCCACCCTCCCCGGAGGAGCCAAATCAACGGCCGTTGAGAGACTTGAGGGAAAGAATATCCCCATTGAAAAGCCGTGGAGTGCCCTGGTGAACGCAAAAAGCGGAAGGCTGGATGTGTACGCCGAGAAGACATAGAGGAAACCACTGATGAGTGAAATAACGTTTCCGACGGCCATCAGCTCAAGGCGGTAGCCCCTGTCCCCTATAAAACCGCCCAGGGGCTTGGAGATAAGAGAGATGAAGGAAGTAACCCCTGCAACGAGGCCCACGATGAAAGGACTGGCGCCAAGGGTTATGGCAAAGGGGGAGATTATGGGATTGATTAGGCTAATCCCAAGGAAGAAGAAGAACGTGGAAAGGTTGAGGAGCCAGATGTTTCTCAGCGTTTTTTCCACTAAACCCCGACCTCCGGCTCATCCATGCCGTCCTTCATGAAGGCGTGGCTCATATGCCTGGTGTTCTTCGCAAAGCCAACGTTGCCCCTAGCATCGACCATTATGATGCCCATCGTGTCCTTCCCGAAGTATTTGGTCGCGAGGCTTATAGCGGCTTCACTCGCGCTCTGGGCGTCCATTCCCAGTCTAACGAAGTCGGTGGCACTCTTCGCCAAAGCGAGCTTTATCGCGACCTCACCGAGACCGGTGCAGGAAGCTCCTGCAACTTCGTTGGCGTAGGTTCCACCGCCGATTATCGGAGTGTCGCCGACCCTGCCAAACATCTTGAGGAAGACGCCGCCGGTTGAAGTGCCTGCAACCACTTCCTCACCGTCAAAAGCCACCGCTCCTACCGTGCTCCTAAGAACTTCCGGGTACTCCTTTATAAGCTCGTTAAGCTTCTTCCAGTGGCTGGTTTCACCCTTCTCGACCAGCTTCTTCCTGAGTTCTCCCCACTGCTTCAGCCTCTCGTCGGTTACGGGGTTGTAATCCTCGAAGCCGAGTAGACGGGCGAACTTCACGGCCCCTTCACCGCTCAGGAGAACGTGGTCCGTCTTCTCCATGACCTTCCTCGCGACGCTTATGGGGTTCTTAACACCCCAGATTCCCGCGACGGCACCGGCATCGAGGGTCTTTCCGCGCATTATCGCCGCGTCCATCTCGACCTTGCCATCGAGCGTTAGAACACTCCCGGTTCCGGCGTTGAAGAGTGGGTTGTCTTCCAGGGATTTGACTGCTTCCTCCACCGCGTTGAGGGCAGAACCACGCTTCAGCTCACGCCAGCCTGCTAAAACTGCCTCCCTGACACCCTCCAAAACCTTCGGGATGTGCTCCTCGTTTCTTATCGTCCCGGCCCCGCCGTGGACTATGATAGCGACCATCTTAACCACCGCTGAAAAGAGAGCTCGAAAGGTTAAAAGGGTTATGGAAACGGAACTAAAGGGAAACCAGGAGAACTCCGATAACCGCCAGGAGAAGCCCCTCCATTATCCTCGAATTCGGAGGCTCCTTTAGGAGAAGGATGGCGAGGGCGGCCGTTATAATCGGGTTTATCGCAGATACCGGTGCCGAAACCTGAGAGCCCACAAGCTTTGTGGAATAGACGAAGAGGTACTGGCCAAGGAACAGACCGAAGAAAGCTGCCCCCGCTAAGACGGTCATCTCTCTCACCGTGGTGTTCCGGATTTCACTGAACTTCGAAGGGAGAAAAACGCTTGCCCCTATGGCCGCGGAGAGCATTCTAATTCCTGCCAGGGTGAAGGAGTCAAAGTATCCAGTCAGCCAGTCCATCACGATTATTGCGATACTCCAGGAGAGGGGAGCGAGAAGGGCAAATGGAAACCCCCGTGGATCAACATCTTCCTTAACTTCTGCCCTCCTCACAATCACTATGGCGAGAACTATCAAAAGGGCTCCGAGAACTTTGTGTGGATAAACCCTACGGCTGAGGAAGAGAACCGCCCACAGCATTGTCCACAGCGGATAAGTTGAGGTTATTGGCACGGTTCTTGAAACTCCCATCCAGTTGAGGGCGTTGAAGTAGAAGTAGTCCCCTATGACGAAACCGAACTGGGCGGAGACAAAAGCCGCCAGGAGGTATTCCGGCTTGGAGGAAAGGATTTCGCTTAGCCTTCCAGTGGAAAGTAAAACCGCCAGATACATAATGGAAACAAGGTATAGTCTGATTATGTTCACGGCAACCGGGCTCTTTGAGCGCATTCCAACCTTTATAAGGATGGTTGAGATGGCCCATCCAAACGCAGAGCCCAGCGCAGTAAGCGAGCCCAAGAGCAGGGGATTCATGGTTGGGTGTGAAAATGGTGAGTTTAAAAGTTTAACGTTTCGATGAATCTCAAAAAAGGGTTCTTAAAGGGAATAATGGATTCAAAGTGAAAGATGATGAGCTCGGCGACCCTGACGAAAGGATGATGAGGATCTTGAGTGCTGAATCAAAAATGGAAAAAAGAATCTAACTGTGGAACACGGTATGGGGCGGATAAACGAGTATCAATAAAGACCTTCAAAAGAAAAATGCAATTGGATAGTCTAACAGAAACAGTTGGAGTAAAAACAAAGAGATCAATCCTTTAGAAAGGCCTCAACCAGGTTTCTGGTCTCGTTTAAAGCCTCAAGGGGGATTCCCTTCGGGAGGCCGCCTATTTCTCCTTTAACGTCCTTCAAAACGCCTTCTCCCGCGCCGAGAAACATGCCTTCGCTGATTATTCCCCTGAAGTTTGCCGGCGGGAGCAAAGCCACTGCAACCCGGTTTCCTTCCTTGACCGTCAGATCGTTTGTGACAACGGTTATCGCCCTGTCGCCGATGTTAACGTTGGTCACAAGTAAGCGGTCGGCGTTCGGGTGCTTGGCGACGCTCATGACTTCCCCAACTTTTATGTCGACCGCTATGACCGGATCGTTTATTTTACCGAGGGCAAGTCTTTTGTCGAGGTTCAGAATCGTGTTGAGGAAGAACTTCACCTTCGCAACCGCTTCCTCCACCTTCTCACGCTCGTTTTTATCGGCCAGGCTAAGGAACCTGTGGTGCCAGTCCTCCCCGCCAAGGGCCTCCACTATCCCCGTGGCCTTCTCCTTCAAAGCCTTCACCTGGGGGGTCTCAACGAGTTCGCGCGGGTCAACATAAGAATAGCGCATGGCCTGTATCTCCGGAATCATCTCCTTAGCGAGCTGAATAGCCTTCTTTTTGTCCCATTTGCCCTTGAACTTAGCGTGCTCGACAGTTTTCAGGAATAGTTCAACGCTTTTCTCCGCCACGGATAATCGATAGTCCCTGCCCGTATCCCACATGCACTTCACCGCCGAGTTCATGGAGGGCCATGTTCTTAATGGTTTCGTCTGGTATGGCGCGCGCCACGTTGGCCGCGAGGAACTCATCACCCTCCCTGTAGTACTCCCTTGCTATCCGGTACAGGAGTTTTGAGAGGAGCTTATCATCGCGGATGAAGTTGGCCAGCCTAGACGCCAGTTCCGGTTCCCCGATCTTAACGAAGTCCACCGCCAAACTGAAGATGCTATCCTCGTCGATGGCGTAGCCGTTCCGCTCCGCCCAGGTGATGAGGCTGTAAGCGTCCTCAAACAGACCTTTCCCAATCTCCGGATGGTCGTTGGCGTAAAGCCAGAAGGAAATCTCCATCATCGCCAGACCCCTGAACTGCCCCGGCATGTAGCGGGCCATGAGCACCGCATCGTCCACGCGGTTGTCAGCAAGGAGGCGGCGCATGAGGCCGAGATTACCATCAGCGGCAGCCTGTATCAGCTCCGCCCTGGCCCGGGCGCTCCTCGCGGGTAATTCCAACCCTATACTCTCGTACATGACCACGGCGAGCTCAAGGTAAGCCGCTGCCCACTCTCCATCCTCAACGTACTCCGTGCCCATCACAAGGGAACCGGCGGCTTTGGAGATGAGCTTTATAGCGACATCCGGCTCGTCCGCTCTGCTTGCGGTGAGAGCCTCGAAGGCCTGGTTGAATAGATCGTATGCGTCCTCATATAATCCTGCCCTGATAAGGTTCAGACCAACCCCTACCAGCGCCTCGGCGCGCCATGTGAGAATGGCTATCCTCCTGGCCGTGGATACGGCCTCTTTCAGGAACTTAAAACCTTCCTCCTCATCACCTGTGGCGATGAGGGCCTCACCGATTATTGAGAGGAGTATGGCCCGGGTCTTGCGATCATCGGCGAAAAATCTGGAGTTGACGAGCTCATCGCGAACCTCAAAATAATCCTCACTCGTTTCAACGCGCTTTAGAAGCTCCGCCAGAAGCTCCGCCCGGATGATGCCATCTTTCTCCTCACGAATGGCGTTAAGAGCCGCTTCAATGCGGCCATACCTCACGTAACCATCAAGATCAATCATCGACACACCCCCGACCGTCCTGATTAGAAGGGGGCACCCCTGCAGCCATCCGGAGGAGCATAACGTTACACTCAACCACCGTTACCCTGCTCTTTGTGCATGCCCCTTATTTCTTTGATTGCCCTTATGACTTTATCCTTAATAAGGATGTCGCCTATTCTGTTGGCCAGGGTCATGGCCTCATCCACGTTTCCCCTGCGGGCATGGAAAACGGCTATCTCCCCGAGAAGCTCTGAAGCCCTGTGCTCATCCTTCAGGAGCCCTGCCAGGATTAAGGCTTCCTTGGCCTTTCCTATTCTGATGAACTTGTAGGCAACCGCCTCCAGCTCCCTCTCGCTTGCGGGAAACTTACCAACGAGGAGCATCTCCGTGGCGTCATCAAAAACCGTCCGGGCCAGGTCGTTCATATCATGTATAAACAGCCAGTACGACACATTCAGCATCGTAACTGCCCTGTCCGCCGGCGGGAGGAAACGGGCCATCTGAAGCGCCGTGGCGGCTTCTCCTCTCTCAAGGAGCTCGGTAACGGCCAGGGAGCCGCGCCTGAAGACCTCCGCGGCGAGCTCAATTTTATTGTCTATCTCCTTTGCCTGGAGTTTGAACCCCAGGGCCTCGTAGACGCCCCGCGCAAGGCGGTAGAAGTCAAGGGCCTTCTCGTTTGGTATTTCCTCTGCGGATTTCTCTATCTCCCTCGCGAGCCGTATCATCTCGGACACGACCTCTGAATACAGCGCTCTACCTGACTGGAGGATATCAAAGGCCCTCTCAAAAGCCCTCAAACCGTCGCTGTACCTCCCTGAGAGCACGAGGTTCTTCCCGATTACCCTTAGAACTTCAGCCTGAACCATGGGGGATGGGATTCTCTCCAGGTACTCAAACGCCCTTCCAAAATGCTCTTCCCCTTCCCTCTCAAGTTCCAGGGCGTAGAACGCCCTTCCAACGTAAGACTCTGCAACTGCCTTCTCTTTGAGGCCATTCACCTCATCCAGCATCTCCAGGAGCGGTGGAATAAATTCCTCCCGGTACGAGCGAGATACGACCTCCACCGTAAGAACAATCCTCCTAAGGGGGTCCCTTTCCTTCAATGCCTCCGCAAAGGCCCCCCTGTAGTTGTTCACCCTAAGAAACTCCTCAAACCTGCCCACCTCACTCACGCCCCTAACCCTTCACCTTTGAAATAGAAAAGGCTTTCGATTGGATTCTCATGGCAGCCTCAAGGTTCACTATCACCTCATTGACAACGCTCCAGGCCATCAGGGAGCCCCAGTAAACACTCACCCGCTCCCCCCGCGGAAGTCTCCTAAAGTCCCCGTGTGGAAATCCGCCGATGACAACTGCGGGATTATCGATTCTGGCCAGTGTTTCGCCGAATTCGCGCCCCCAAACAAGTCTCCCCCCTTCGTGCATGACAAAGACCCTGTCGGGTGATATATCGCCCAGCAGCTCATTCAGCGTCTTTTTCTCCATCCTGAGAAGCCCCAGATTCCTCGGAACACTCCCTTCAATGAACAGCTTCTCCATCAGTCCAACGAACCGGTTGTAGTTCCGTGGTATCCTCGTCTCCGGCTTTACAGTTATCACCTCATCGTTTCTCGTGTGAACGTAAACCCTGAGGTGCCCCTCCTTGTTTAGAATGCTCTCAAGGGCGTTCAGGAGGGAGATGTGAACTATGTCCGGCCTCCCGCGCTTTTCCCCATCTGGAAGCCCTCTCATCGCCGCATGGTGGTAAGTGGCGTCGAGTAACATCTCCGTGGGCTTCTTTCCCCTCCTACGGGCGTGGCTCCTGATGGCCGGGTGCCCCGCAATCTCCCCGGGAACCATTTCGAGCTCTGATTCAGCCAGTATCAGATGGAGCATTCTTCCTCTCCTCCGTTATTTCAACTCCCCTCTCCCTCAGCTCGTCAATTATCCTTCCAAAGGTGTCTATGCGCATCCCCAGTATCTCGGGTGGAATGACGCCGTAAATGCAGTTGCCCTCAGCAACAAGCCTGGCCACCGTGGC
Source organism: Thermococcus sp. (assembly GCA_027075325.1). GTDB lineage: Archaea > Methanobacteriota_B > Thermococci > Thermococcales > Thermococcaceae > Thermococcus. The sequence goes on from JALTBN010000091.1 coordinate 29,508, forward strand.
GGCCGTGAAGCCCGTAAGCCGGGACATTGAGGTGAACCCATCCCTCTCCTCATCGTAGACCGTGTAAGCCATCCTCGTTCTCTCCCCGTTGAGCAGGCCCACGCCTTCCACGCGCATTATCGAGAAATCCGGGCTCTCGTAGGTCATTAAAGGAGTTATAACCCGCAGGGTGAAGTCAACGTTCTCCTCCCGGAAGAAGCCGAGCTCCTTCAGGACCCTCATCCTCTCCAGGTGCCCTGGCCACCTAAGGGTCCACTCCTCAAGGACCCCTGCCCTCACGCTATCAAGGAGGCTCCTGAGGCCGTCGCTTGGAAAAGCCTCGAACTCAAAACTCCCCACTTTAACCCGGTGGATTTCTTCGAGGGGGTCTACGGAGGTAAGCTCCCCATCCCGTATCAACCTCGCCGGCCGGATGTATTCTTCAATTAAGTCTTTAGGTGACCATGTAATTCTGTAATAAAGTGGGGGTTTGGGTGCCTTGGGCAGGCCACCAACGTAGATGCGGCCGGACTCAAGGATGTCTATCTCGCCCCATATCCTTCCCATCAAAACGTGACTGAGGCCCGGTGCAAAGCCGGCATCAAATATTACAGTTACTCCTGCGTTTTCAGCCTCATCCCTGAGCTCAAGGGGATTCTGGGGCATGAACGATACGTCCACCATGTCCACCCCTGCCGCTATGGACGCCCGGACTGCCCGGTAGCCCATACTTCCAGGGAGGGTCCCAACGATGAGCTCGAAGCATCTCATAGCATTGACGAGTTCCCCAAAGTTCGAGGCGTCCAGCTCCAGCGGAACCGCAAACTCCGAGACCTCCGATAGCCTCTCCCGGTTTATATCCGCAACATGAACCTCAAAATCGTCCTTTAAGTCCCAGGCAACTGCCTTCCCGATGTTTCCGGCGCCCAGAACGAGAACCTTCATTCATACTGCCCCCAACAGGTTTTCACAAGGGATCACCCCTCCAGCTCGGCCAAGCCGTCATCGACTTCAAGGAGTTCCCTGAGGTTCTTTATTTTGATGAAGTTCTCCCTTTCAAAGAGGATGGCGACGTCATGCTTGTAAGGTGAGGCTTTCTGGACTAGGAGGGTGTTGTCGTCCGTGACGTAGGTAAAACGGCCCGGACTGTCATCCACCCAGACTATCGGCTCATCTGGGTGGAGGTCGCGTATGTTCTCAAACTTCTGCAGCATGTCCCTGGCCGTTCTGAAAGTTATAACGGAGTCGAATTCGTCGTACCATCCTGTCTTTCTCATGAAGATAACCTTTCCACCGGGGTAGGTGTGCTGGCCGGAGAAGCTGATGACTTTTCTTCCCCGCTTTCGAAGGTTCCGGACGACCCTTCGCGCGTTTGGGAAGTCCTGAATGAACTCCGGCATCAGACGGTAGTACTCGTGGATCGTCCCCTGGGCCACGAGCTCGTGTATAACGCCGAGGTGGCGGTAGGTGAGCTTTCCCCTGATGAACAGGAAGAGGGCCTGGTAGTACTCATCGTAGAGGTCGCCCTCAATGACCGCGGGCATCGTCTTCTCTATCGCCAAACGGAGGGCCTTCTCAACGGCCTGGGTGCTGTCAACGAGCGTTCCATCGAAGTCAAAGAGGTACACAACCATCTTTCTCCCTGGCTGATATAGGAGGAGGATTATATAACGGTTGCGCGGTGCAAAAAATTTAAAAACTTTCAGGGAAACAGCAGTGCAGAATTTTTGCAAGGCTCAGGTTTATAAAGGGCCACGATTAGTTTCGGGAGGTGATGCTCATGGCTTACCATAAGCGCGGTGGAAACCACAACAAGAAGAAGGGAAGTGGGGGAAACACCGGGGGCGAGGAGATAATCCGCGTCCCGCTCCCCAGGGAAGGCCAGGTGTTTGGAATAATCGAGCAGGCCCTCGGTTCGGGCTGGATGGACGTCCGCTGCTCGGACGGCAAAATGAGGAGATGCAGGATTCCGGGGAAGCTCAAGAGAAGGATGTGGATGCGCGTTGGTGACGTCGTGGTAGTCCAGCCGTGGCAGGTTCAGAGCGACGAGCGTGGGGATATCGTCTACCGCTACACCAGAACCCAGGTTGACTGGCTCCTAAGAAGGGGCAAGATAAGCAGGGACTTCATAAGCGGCGGCGAAGCCCTCTTCTGACGGCGAAGTGAGGCGCCATGCAGGAGGACGTCATCGAGCGAGAGATAGAGGATATGCTGGGCCTCCGGGAACACAGGGAGAAGGACAGCGAGCTCTACAAGATAGCCAATGAGGTCTTCGACAGGACGACCAGGGAGACGCTGGCTTACCTCCACAGAAGGGGCAAAATCGGAGCCCTCTATGGTGTCATCAGCACCGGAAAGGAGGCCAACGTATTCGCGGGTGTAGACGGAGGGGGGAGAAGGATAGCGGTAAAGGTCTACAGGACCTACACCACCGAGTTTCGAAGGATGTGGGAGTACCTGGCATCCGACCCAAGGGTCGGCTATCTCCCGAAGGACATGCGGAAGCTTGTCTTTGTCTGGGCACGGAGGGAGTTCAAAAACCTTCAGAGGGCAATGAAATACGCCGTCCCGGTTCCAGAACCGGAAGTTTTCCGGAACAACGTCCTGGTCATGGAGTTCATCGGCGATGATTCCCCTGCCCCCCGCCTGAAGGATGCCGAGAGAGAACTTGAAGAAAGGGACTTTGAAGAGCTGTACAGTACGCTCATGTCGGTTATAGAGCGCCTCTGGAAGAGGGGAGAGATGGTCCACGGGGATTTGAGCGAGTACAACGTGCTGCTCCACGAGGGACCCGTTGTAATAGACTGGTCTCAGGCAACCGTCAAGAGAAACCGCATGAGCCTGGAGCTCCTTAAAAGGGACATACGGAACGTTGCGAACTACTTCGCGAGAAAGGGAGTGAGAACCGACGACCCCGATGAGAAGTTCAGGGAACTGGCCGGGATTTAGGGGTGAGATTATGGACGAGTTCGAGAGGCTGCTAAAGAAGTACGAACGCGTTGATAAGGACGGCGCCGGAGAAAGGGAAGAGAAGAGCATAAGCTATGCCTCAACCGGAGAGCAGGAGGAGTTCGTCAGGATACCCAAAGAGAGAACGGCCGTCCTAATAGGAAAGAAGGGAAGTACGAAGGCGGAGATAGAGAGAAGAACGGGAACTAAAATCGAAGTGGACAGCGAGACGGGGGAGGTCTTCATCAGCTCCACGGAAAAGACCGAAGACCCCCTGGCAGTATGGAAGGCAAGGGATATCGTTACTGCGATAGGTAGGGGATTCTCTCCGGAGAGGGCGTTCCGCCTGCTGAACGAAGGTGAGACGCTCGAAGTTGTGAACCTGACAGACGTTACCATAGGGAACGATAAGAATGCCCTGCCCCGCATCAGGGGTAGAATAATAGGCAGGAAAGGCAGGACGAGGGAGATCATTGAGGAGATGAGCGGGGCAGAGATAAGCGTCTACGGAAAGACCGTCGCGATAATCGGCAACCCCCTTCAGGTCGAAGTTGCCAAGACTGCTGTTGAAAAGCTCGCCAGGGGCTCTCCCCATGGGGTTGTGTACAAATACCTCGAAAGAAGGAAGAAGGACCTGGAGCTTGAGAGTACAGCATACTACGAGACAATCGAGGGGAAGGCCCCGGATACCGGAGAAAACCCCGAAGACGATGACTTTTGGGAGGACTGAAGATGGCCGAGGCAAATCAGCTGTTTAAGGAGTTCAAAATACAGAGCGTAAGTGAATTCTTCAGGCGAAACGCGGCAATGCTCGGTTACACGGGCAAAGTCCGCTCCCTGACTACCCTGGTACACGAGGCAGTTACCAACGCGCTGGACGCGTGCGAAGAGGCCGGCATCGCCCCGTACGTAAGGGTTGAAGTTGAGGAACTCGGAAACGAGCACTACAGGATTATAGTCGAGGACAACGGTCCAGGAATCCCGGAGAAGTACATAACCCACGTTTTTGGAAAGATGCTCGCCGGAACCAAGGCCCACAGAAACATTCAGAGCAGGGGACAGCAGGGTATCGGTATCAGCGGTGCGGTGATGTTCGCCCAGATAACGAGCGGAAAGGCCACGCGCGTCATAACCTCCACCGGCGGCGACCAGATAATTGAGGCGTGGGTCAAGATAGACGTCGATAAGAACGAGGGTAAAATCGTTAAAAAAGAGAAGCACGATAACCCGAAAGGCTGGCGCGGGACGAGAATAGAGTTTGAGGTGAAGAACGTCCGTTACATCCGCTCGAAGCAGGGTGTCTACTGGTACCTCAAACTGACTGCAATAGCTAACCCGCATGCCCACATAGAACTAATCGAGCCCGATGGGAAGCTCATCATATTCCCGCGCTCAAGTGAGGAAGTGCCGAAGCCGCCGGTTGAGATGAAACCCCATCCGCGCGGCGTTCTCACTGACGACGTTTACAGAATGGCCAAAAAAACGAGGAGGAACACTGTAAAGCGCTTCCTCATCGGCGAGTTCTCCAGGATAAGTGAGAAAAAGGTCGACGAGCTGGTGGAGTACATCGCCGCTCTAAGGCTGATAAAGACGGAAACTGACAAGAATGTCCAAAAACAGCTCTACGAGAGGCTGGCCAAGGGGGAGGTAAAGGAAGTTCTCCGCTCCTTCAGGGGATACACCAAGGTCGTCAAGCAGGTAGCAAAGCTTATGGAGAATCCGCCGGAAAAGCTAACCTGGCACGAGGCGGAGGAGATAGTCGAGGCCTTCAAGTACATGAAGTTCCTCGCCCCACCGACTCACGGTTTAAGGCCGATAGGCGAGGAGAACATCGAGAAGGGTCTGAAGGGAATCCTCAAGCCTGAATTTGTGACGGCCGTAACGAGGCCGCCAAAGGTATATTCGGGTGGAATTCCCTTTCAGGTGGAGGTCGGAGTAGCCTACGGAGGGGAAATTTCACCGGGCTTTGACATCTTCCGCTACGCCAACAGGGTTCCGCTCCTCTTCGACGCAGGCTCGTGTGTTACGACAATAGCCGCCCGCTCCGTAGACTGGAAGCGCTACAAAGTCGACGATCCGGATAGGACGCCCCTCGTCGTTATGATAAATGTGGTCAGCGTTCACGTTCCTTACACAGGAACCGGAAAGCAGAGCATAGCCAACGACGATGATATCTACAATGAGATAAGGCTTGCCATCATGGACGCCGCCAGGAGGCTCCAGACATACCTAAGCGGCAAACACAGGCACCTCAGGCAGGCAAAGCGGAGGAAGACATTCGAGAAGTACATCCCTGAGATTGCGAAAGCCCTCAGCGTACTCACCGGCGAGCCGGAAGAAGCCGTCAGCAGTTACTTCCTCAGCCTTGTGGAGAGCCATTTCGCCGCGAGGGAAAGTGAAGCCCCGGCAGCGGAGGTGAGTGAGAATGCCTAAACGCAAGGCCATTCATCGCGAAAAACCAAAGGAGAGGTTCTCCTACGACCCGGGGAAGGTTCTGGGGAAGCTTGAGGAGTATGGAAAGCGCATCCTGGAAGAGATTAAATCCGGAAAGAATCCCTACTTTGATATCCCCATGCGCGGGCTCAGCAACGTCTACTTCGATGAGAAAAAGCGCGTCATCAGGATGGGCGACAAGCTCTCAAGGCGTTACTTCCTCAACGTTGCCCACGCGAGGAAGTTCATGCAGACCCTCGTAATAATGGCCTACGTGAAGAGACTCGTGAGCGAGAGCAAGCACGCGAGCCTCCGTGAAGCTTACTACGCAAACAAGCACACGATCCCAGGAACAAAAGAGAACACATTCGAAGACCAGAGCGAGAGCGACCCCATCATAGAAGACCTGGAGAGAATGTTCGGAGTCCTCCGTGAGGAGATGCACCTGACGGCGGACAGACGCGGCTACATCTACGGCGACATAGTCATACGCGACGGCGAAGACGAGTTCAACGCGAGCAAGCTTGGAAGCGGCGGCTGGGCCGTCCCAGGGACAGTTGAGCACATCCAGTTTCCGGAGATAAACGTTGACTACGCTTTGGTGGTCGAGACAGCCGCTATGGCCGACAGGTTGATCGAAGAAAAATTCGCCCAGAAGGAGAATGCGCTCATAATAGCGTCCCAGGGACAGGCGTCCCGCGGTGTTAGAAGGCTCATACACAGGCTCCACTACGAAGAGGGTCTACCGATTATCGTCTTCACGGATGGAGACCCCTACGGTTGGTACATCTACTCCACGATAAAGCAGGGCTCCATCAACCTCGCATACCTGAGTGACAAGCTGGCAACACCGGAGGCCAAGTTCGTCGGCATGACAATGGACGACATAAAGCGCTATGGACTGGAAAACGTCACTGAGAAGCTCAAGGGCATTCCACCAAACAAGAAGGGCGGTCCAACCGCAGACTACAAGAGAATAATCGAGGAGATGAACTACCCGTGGTTCCAGAACAGGGAGTGGCAGAGGCAGCTCAAGATGGCCCTCAAAATGGGAGTCAGGATTGAGCAGCAGGCTCTGGCGAACAAGAGTCTGGAGTTCGTCGCGAGGGAGTACCTACCCGAGAAGATAAACAGCGGTGATCTCCTACCATGACGACGACGGAAGAACTCGTCGCGCAGGTCAACAAGGTACTGGATGACATCGGAATAGATATGGCCGGGGTATTTGAGGAATTCAACATCCCGGCCCTTTCTCACACCCTCCAGAAGAACCTCGCACTTCTGTCGGAGCTGGAGGGAGAGCTTGAAAGGCGTGTGGGAGAAACCACCCCCTCTCCGGGGGGAATCTCAGAAAAGGGCCGCGACCCCCACCTTCAATGGATATACCGGAAGAAGAGGAACAGGGCCCTCGCGCTCGAAAGGCTCAGAGCCGCCATAACAGCCCATAAGATGGCTCTCTCCTTAATAACGGCAAACTACGAGTTCCGCCTTGGAAAAACACCCATTTCCCCGGATGGACTGAAGGAAGAGGAACTCAAAAGGGTAAGGGCCATCAAAAAGCCCATAACACTGGGAAGGCTCGAGGTACTCCCCTATTTGGCGTACTCAGGGGACGTGCTCCGCCTGCTCGCCAGGGAGAACCTCTCGGTCAGGGAAACGTTCAAGGATATAAAAGGGAAGCTGAGGGAAAAGGGCACGGTTCAGACGAGGGGTCTGAGGATTGAAGTCGAATACTGGGAGAACAACAGACTGAAGAAGGCCCGGCTGGACCTCCCCGCGGACTCTGACATAGAGGGAGAACTGAGAAAGCGCTACGGCAGGAGGTTCCGCTGGAGGGTCCTGAGCTTCGTGAGAACCAGGGGAGTCCTCATAAACAACCACTACACCGTGGACAACCTCGCCCTCGCGTACGCCATCCTCGACCCAAAGAAAGGGGCCGAAAAGCTGGGCCTCGACCTGTTCCGCTACTACTTTCTCACGTCCTCCACTGAGAGGGAAGGACTGGGCATCTATCCCGATATGAGACTCTGCATAGACTGCCACTACTCGATATTCGACCTTCCGTTCAGAGAAGAGCCCGACTTCCGGACGGGGTACGGTAGCATGATGATAATCAGAAAATGCGAGATAGAGGAACTTCTGAAAGGGAGAAGGGTGGACATAAACAGAATTCCCAACCACCTGCTCGGAGGGGTCCTCCTGTACGGAATAAGCCCCTGGGACGAGAGGAAAGTCTCGGAACTTCTTGGAATACCTGAGAAAGAGCTCGAAGAAGCAATACGAAGGTTCGTGCTGTCCGGCCTCCACACGACCCTGTTCGCGGACACGGAGAAGTTCAGGAAGTTCATGCCAAAGAGCGACAGGGCAAAGCAGTTCCTGGAGCTCCTCCAGGGGTGATGCCATGAGGGTGGAGGTGAAGGCGAAGAACAATTTTGAACTCCTTCAAAAGCTGGATGAGGACCTTCACGACGGTGTTACAGAGGTCTACGTCAACCTCCGTCCCACCAAGGAGATAGTCGTCCACATCCTGGAGCGGGCCCCAAACGTGAGGAGGATAAGCTGTCCTCCCAGCCTCTATCCCAAGGTGTCGAAGAAGGTCATCATCGCTCTCTCCCAGCTAGGCGTTGAGCTCGTTCCTGAAGGATACCCCCGTGGCAGACCCAAAAAATACGATGAGAAAACTGTCAGGAAGGTTCAGGAGCTCCTCAGAAGGGGAACGCCCGCAAAGGAAATAAGTCGGAGCCTTGGAATCCCCCTGAGGACCGTTTACTATCTCGTCGGGAAGAAGCCCCCTCAACAGGTTTAAAAGGGGAGTGTTTTAGACTGCCCTAAAGAGGTGATGCTCATGCAGACATTTGAGACGCAGGAAGAAGCCCCCAGGATAAAAGAGCCGCTGAGAAGGGTTGGAATAACCAATCTTAGAACAGTGGCAAAGATAAAGTGGAAAGGAAAGGTTTACACGTTCATCCCGCTCATTGAGGTTACCATAGACGTTCCAGCAGAGAAAAAAGGAATTCATATGAGCCGGCTTATTGAGAGCGTAACCGAGGCAATGAGCGAAGCCGTAGAGGAGGAAGTTCTGAAAACACATACCTCCCTTGAAGAGCTCGGAAAATGCGTCATAGGGCGGCTCGAAGGGAAACACCCCCACAGACGCGCCGAGGTATGGATAAAGACCCACCTCATAATCCCGCGCGAGACCCCTGCAAGCGGGAAGACGAGCTATGAGCCCTACGACGTCGAGGTCGGGGTTATCAAAAACGAGGATGGGGCCTTTGAGAAGGTTCTCCGCGTTAAGGTCATCGGGAACACGGTCTGCCCCCACGCTATGGCCAACAACAACGGAAAGACCCACATCCAGCGGGCCATAGGAGAGCTTGAGGTCAGGACACCGTTCGAAGAGGAGATAGCGCTTGAGGATATGATAGACGTCGTTGAAAGCTCCTTCAGCAGCCCCACCTACACCCTTCTCAAGACCGTTGATGAAAACGCCGTCGTGCAGGGAATGTTCGCCAACCCCAAGTTCGTCGAGGACGTCGCGAGGGAAATATTCGCCAAGGCCAAGGAGAGGTTCAAAGGGAAGATCCACATTAGGGTCATCAGCAACGAGAGCATACACAAGCACGACGTTATCGCGGAAACGTGGAACTGAGTAGTCTGGTGGGAGCATGAAGCTCGTTCACGACCCAATACACGGTTATATTGAACTCGACGACTTCGCGGTAAGGCTCGCCGACACGCCCGAGTTCCAGAGGCTGAGGAGGATAACCCAGCTGGGCTTTGCCTTCCTAGCGTATCCATCAGCGAGGCACACCCGCTTCGAGCACTCCCTGGGAACTTTCTATCTCGCCAAGAGGATCAGGATGCACAACCCCGACATCGACGAAGGGGTCATCTACGCGGCGCTTCTGCACGACCTTGGCCATTACCCGTTCTCCCACACACTTGAGGGACTCTTCCCGAGGCACGAGGAGAACACCGTTTGGACAATAAAGCACGGAATCATCGGCGACATCCTCCGGGAGAGATACTCAGTTTCTGAGTTCTTGGGGCTCATTAAACATCCGGTGGTCAGCGGTGACATAGACGCCGACAGGATGGATTATCTCGTCAGGGACGCATACTATACGGGGGCGGCTTATGGCGTGGTAGACCTTGAGAGGCTCGTAAGAAACCTTGTCCTTGAGGGAAAAAGGCTTGTAATCGGAGAAAAAGGCCTCATAGCAGCACAAAACCTCCTTCTGGCGAGGGCAATGATGTACCCGACAGTATATTTCCATCACACGGCAAAAATAGCGGAGAGGATGCTCCAGGAAGCTGTCAGGATAGAGGGAGTAACCCTCGAAGAGATTCGCCTGATGGATGAGGTGGACCTCGTCTCAAGGCTGAGGAGCAGCGAAAAACCGGAGGTTGCGGAGCTCATGCGGGCAATAGACGACAGGATGCTCTACAAGCGGGCCTACTGCTCCCGGACAGAACTCGGTTCAGGAGCCCTCAAAGAACTTAAGAACGCCCTCAGAGATGAATTCGGCCACCTTGCACTCCTGGACTATCCGCCGAAGCCCAAGTACGAGGAGAGGAACGCCTTTGTTAGGACATGCGACGGGCTTAAGAGGCTCAGCGAGGTCTCACCCTTAGTTAGATCCCTGGTAGAGATGAAGGACGTCCACTGGAGATGGTGCGTCTACGCGAGAAAGGACGTAATGGATGCGGTAAGTGAGTATGTTTCAGATTTCCAAAACCCTTAAGTACTTCAAATGTACACCCCATCCACCGATTTTAAACCGGGAAAAGCTTTATAACCGCACCTTTTAAGTTAAGCCGACAAGCTCATTTAAAGGGATAGGTGGTGTCTTATGGGAAGAAGGGAAGAGATGATTGAGAAGATTAAGGAGCTGATGACCCAGCCTGAGAGGATCAGGAACATGGGTATCGCCGCTCATATTGACCACGGTAAGACGACTCTGAGCGACAACCTGCTCGCTGGAGCCGGAATGATCAGTGAGGAGCTCGCCGGAAAGCAGCTCGTTCTCGACTTCGACGAGCAGGAGCAGGCGAGAGGAATAACCATCAACTCGGCCAACGTTTCGATGGTTCACAACTACGATGGCAGCGACTACCTCATCAACCTCATCGACACTCCGGGCCACGTTGACTTCGGCGGTGACGTTACGAGGGCCATGCGTGCCATCGACGGTGCGATTATAGTCGTTGACGCCGTTGAAGGGGTAATGCCACAGACCGAGACCGTCCTCAGGCAAGCTTTGAGAGAGTACGTCAAACCCGTCCTCTTCATCAACAAGGTTGACCGCCTTATAAAGGAGCTCAAGCTTGGTCCACAGGATATACTCAACCGATTTGCCAAGGTTATTACCGACGTCAACAGGCTCATCAAGAAGTACGCCCCCAAGGAGTTCAGGAACGAGTGGCTGGTCAAGGTTGAGGACGGAAGCGTTGCCTTCGGCAGTGCCTACTACAACTGGGCGCTCAGCGTTCCGTACATGAAGAAGACCGGCGTTTCATTCAAGGATATCGTTGAGCTCACCAACAGCGGCGACCTCAAGACCCTCAGGAAGAAGGCCCCACTCCACGTCGTGGTTCTCGATATGGTCGTCAAGCACCTTCCGAACCCGCTCCAGGCCCAGAAGTACAGGATCCCTCACCTCTGGAGGGGAGATGTCAACAGTGATATCGGACAGGCCATGATGAAGTGCGACCCGAAGGGCCCAATGACCATGGTCGTCACCAAGATAATCCTCGACAAGCACGCCGGTGAGGTCGCCACTGGGCGTGTCTGGAGCGGTACCGTTAAGACCGGCCAGGAGGTCTACCTCATCAGTGCCAAGAGGAAGGCCAGGATCCAGCAGGTCGGTATCTACATGGGTCCCGAGAGGATAAACATAGAGGCGGTTCCGGCGGGGAACATAGTCGCCGTTACCGGTCTGCGCGATGCCATGGCCGGTGAAACGGTTTCACAGATGGAGATAGAGCCGTTTGAAGCCCTCCACTACGCGAGCGAGCCGGTCGTCACCGTTGCCATCGAGGCCAAGAACGTCAAGGACCTTCCAAAGCTCGTTACCGCCCTCAGGGAACTCGCCAAGGAGGACCCGACACTCCACGTCAAGATAGACGAGGAAACCGGCCAGCACCTCCTCAGCGGTATGGGTGAGCTCCACCTTGAGGTCAAACTCGTCAAACTCAAGGAGGACTGGAAGCTTGAGGTTGACGTTAGTGAGCCCATAGTTGTCTACCGCGAGAGCGTCAGCAGGCAGAGCCCGATCGTTGAGGGCAAGTCACCCAACAAGCACAACAGGTTCTACATCACCGTCGAGCCTCTTCCCGATGAGATCTACGAGGCTATACACGAGGGCGAGATACCAGAGGGCAGGCCCAAGAACCCGAAGGAGGTCGCCAAGAAGCTCGCCGAGCTCGGCATGGACTACGAGGTTGCCAAGGGAATAGTGGATGTTTACCAGGGCAACATATTCCTCGACAACACCAAGGGTATCCAGTACCTCAACGAGGTCATGGACCTCCTCGTCGATGGCTTCCACCAGGCTATGGACGAGGGTCCGCTCGCCAAGGAGCCCGTCATGAAGGTCATGGTTCGCCTGCACGATGCCAAGATCCACGAGGACAACGTCCACCGCGGCCCGGCCCAGATCTATCCTGCCATCAGGACCGCCATCCACTGCGCCATGATGAAGGCCAACCCCATACTCTATGAGCCGTACCAGAAGGTCATCATCAACCTCCCGTACGAGTACATGGGTGCCGCCAGCAGGGAGATCAACCAGAGGCGCGGCCAGCTCATCGACATGAGGCAGGAAGGCGAGGTCATGATCATCATCGCCGAGGCGCCGGTCGCCGAGATGTTCGGATTCGCCGGTGCCATCCGTGGAGCGACCAGCGGAAGGGCTCTCTGGAGCACCGAGCACGCCGGCTTCAAGCGCGTTCCGGGAGAGCTGGCGGTCAACATAATAAGGCAGATACGCCAGAGAAAAGGTCTCGATCCGAACCCGCCGAAGGAGCAGGATGTCTGCCCGCAGCAGTGAGGGCCTTCTGCCCTTCTTTTCTAGGTCTTATTTCCCAGACTACCAAAACGTTTTAACCCCCTTAAATCGTACCCCCTGCCATGAAAACTTGGCTGAAAGTTGGGGGGACCCTGCTCCTGGGTGTTCTTGTTCTAGGACTCTTTGCCTTCCACAGTTCTGAGAGCGTCGTGTACAAACACCGTCACTACATCTACTGGGACCCGATGGGACTCAAGGAGACAGTTGAATGCGGCTCGGGCAGTATAAACGAGACCCTGATGAAAGAAGTGGAGAACCTTGACCCTTCAAAGTGGGATCTGAGGATTACCACGGTTGGGGACCTAGTCATAAAAAGATTCAGCCGGAGCTACCTCTCCCGCGACGAGGTCAAGAGAACGACGATAACAATAACCGTGGTAACCAGGAACGGGAAACTAATCGCATTCTCGAACGTTACGCGAACGTTCCCTGGTCCCGGGGCGTACAGAGAGGTATGTACGACATCAGAGAACGGCACCACCACATGCACAAAGACCCCAGTTGTCTTGGATATAGACAGTGAACTGGGCGATGAGTTCACGTTCTACTATTCGACCGGGGATTTCCCGGAGGAATGCCGTGGAGAATCCTGAGTTACCAAAGGGCGTTTAGTTAAGTTTTTAAACCTGTCCCGCTAGTTAAGGACGGAACTCGTGAGGTCCTCCCTTAAGGGGCAGGTTTCCTGCCAGAGAGGACCGAGGTTCGAAAGATTTAAAAAGCCATCCTAGTCAATGAGGCTAGACCAAAATTTGGAGGTGTTTGAAAATGGCTAAGGAGAAGCCACACATTAACATTGTCTTTATCGGACACGTCGACCACGGTAAGAGCACTACCGTCGGAAGGCTCCTGTTCGACAGCCAGAACATCCCGGAGAACATCATCCAGAAGTTCGAGCAGATGGGTGAGAAGGGTAAGTCCTTCAAGTTCGCCTGGGTCATGGACAGGCTCAAGGAGGAGCGCGAGCGCGGTATCACCATCGACGTCGCCCACACCAAGTTCGAGACCCCGCACAGGTACATCACCATCATCGACGCTCCGGGTCATAGGGACTTCGTTAAGAACATGATCACCGGTGCCAGCCAGGCCGACGCTGCCGTTCTCGTCGTCGCCGCCACCGATGGCGTCATGCCCCAGACCAAGGAGCACGCCTTCCTTGCCAGGACCCTCGGTATCAACCACATGATCGTTAGCATCAACAAGATGGACATGGTCAACTACGACGAGAAGAAGTTTAAGCAGGTTGCCGACCAGGTCAAGAAGCTCCTCATGATGCTCGGCTACAAGGACGTCCAGATCATCCCGACCAGCGCTTGGAACGGTGACAACATCGTCAAGAAGAGCGACAAGATGCCCTGGTACAACGGCCCGACCCTTTTCGAGGCCCTCGACCAGATTCCGGAGCCGCCGAAGCCGACCGACAAGCCGCTCCGCATCCCGATCCAGGACGTCTACTCAATTAAGGGTGTCGGTACCGTCCCGGTCGGCCGTGTCGAGACCGGTGTCCTCAAGGTCGGTGACGTCGTCATCTTCGAGCCGGCTTCAACGATCTTCCACAAGGCCATCCAGGGTGAGGTCAAGAGCATCGAGATGCACCACGAGCCGATGCAGGAAGCCTATCCAGGTGACAACATCGGATTCAACGTCCGCGGTGTTGGCAAGAACGACATAAAGCGCGGTGACGTTGCCGGGCACACCACCAACCCGCCGACCGTCGTCAGGCAGAAGGACACCTTCAAGGCTCAGATCATCGTCCTCAACCACCCGACTGCAATAACCGTCGGCTACACCCCGGTTCTCCACGCACACACCCTCCAGGTCGCCGTCAAGTTCGAGCAGCTCCTTGCCAAGCTCGACCCGAGAACCGGTAACGTCGTCGAGGAGAACCCGCAGTTCATCAAGACCGGTGACTCGGCCATCGTCGTCCTCAGGCCGACCAAGCCGATGGTCATCGAGCCGGTCAAGGAGATCCCGCAGATGGGCAGGTTCGCCATCCGTGACATGGGCCAGACCGTAGCTGCGGGTATGGTCATATCCATCCAGAAGGGCGAGTGAAGCCCTTCTCTGACCTTTCCTTTACTTCCTGAACCTTAGGAGGGACGGAAATGCAGAAGGCAAGGATTAAGCTCGCGAGCACGGACATTAAGGCCCTCAACGAGGTCACCGACCAGATCAAGCAGATCGCCGAGAGGACCGGCGTCAGGATGAGCGGCCCGATACCGCTCCCGACCAAGAGGATTAGGATCACCACCAGAAAGAGCCCCGACGGAGAGGGTACTGCAACCTTCGACAGGTTCGAGCTCCGCGTCCACAAGAGGCTCGTCGACATCGAGGCCGACGAAAGGGCCATGCGCCAGATCATGCGCATCCGCGTCCCTGAGGACGTCACCATCGAGATCGAGCTCATCTCCTGATTCCTCTCATTTATGCGCCGGGGTAGCCTAGCCTGGGAAGGCGCTGGCCTGGAGAGCCAGTGGGCACTTGCCCACCAGGGTTCAAATCCCTGCCCCGGCGCCAAAACCCTTCTGAAGGATGTCCCACAGATCGGGCTACCCAGAAGCACCCGATAACGCTCATTTTAACCCATTCAGGGATCAAAAAGTTCATTAAAGAAATTGCTTTTTTCAAGTCGGTTCTTGGTTAATATAAAGAAGCAGGGGGCGCTTTTTCAGAAAACTTTATAACCCTGTCCCACTACTCTCTCTGTACAGATTAGTACTGGCGAACATGATTGTTCATTGGGGTGAGTGAGATGGAAGAAAAAGCAAAAAAACTTGAGAAGAAGCTTGCCGCTGAGCCCCTTAACTTTGAGTCATTTTTCTCCAAAAAAGCGATGGCGATGAAAGCATCGGAAGTCAGGGAACTTTTAAAGCTCGTTGAAGCGGGTGACGTTATAAGTTTGGCCGGGGGACTTCCCGCCCCTGAGACATTCCCCGTTGATATCATAAAGGACATAACCGCAGAAGTCCTTGAGAAGCACGCCGACAAGGCCCTCCAGTACGGCACAACCAAAGGGTTCACGCCCCTGCGTCTTGCCCTCGCGAGATGGATGGAAAAGCGCTATGAGATACCGATGAGCAAAGTCGAAATAATGACCGTCGCCGGCTCCCAGCAGGCTTTAGACCTAATCGGTAGGGTATTCATAAATCCAGGAGACGTTATAGCGGTTGAGGGACCAACATACCTCGCTGCAATTCAGGCATTCAAGTACTACGACCCCGAGTTCGTCTCCATACCCATGGATGACAACGGGATGATAGTGGACGTCCTCGAAGAGAAGCTGGCCGAGCTTAAGCGCGAGGGAAAGAGGCTCAAAGTCCTCTACACTGTCTCAACGTTTCAGAACCCAATGGGTGTCACGATGAGCGTTGACAGAAGAAAGAGGCTCGTGGAACTGGCTGACGAATATGATTTCCTTATAGTGGAAGACGGACCATACAGTGAACTCCGCTATTCAGGGGAGCCCATCCTCCCCATAAAACACTTCGACGACTCAGGCAGGGTCATATACCTCGGAACATTCTCAAAGATACTCGCCCCTGGATTCAGGATTGGGTGGGTGGCCGCTCATCCGCACCTAATAAGGAAGATGGAGATAGCGAAGCAGAGCATCGACCTCTGTACCAATATGCTCGGTCAGGTGATTGCCTGGAAATATGTGGAGGACGGGCACCTGGACAGGCACATACCTGAGATCGTTGAGTTTTACAAACCACGGCGCGATGCAATGCTGGAGGCCCTTGAGGAGTACATGCCGGAAGGGGTCAGGTGGACAAAGCCGGATGGAGGAATGTTCATCTGGGTAACCCTGCCCGAGGGAATAGACACCAAACTGATGATGGAAAAGGCAGTGGCAAAAGGCGTGGCGTACGTACCTGGAGAGGCGTTCTTTACCCATAGAGAAGTTAAGAACGCCATGAGGCTCAACTTCACGTACGTTCCAGAAGAGAAGATACGTGAGGGTGTCAAGAGGCTTGCCGAGGTTGTGGAAGAGGAATTAAAAAGGTTAAAGGGCTGAAAAGGCCGCCCTTTTTTTCATCCCCCACATTTACCTCGCTCCAAACGTTTTTATACAGAATCGTCCATTTCTTCCCGGTGGTGACAGTGAAACCCCTCATTGGAATCATAACGGGAAATGAAAAGGGAATCGACCTATCAGAAATCTCCAGACAGTTTCTGGTTGTGCGGAGAGCAGGGGGCATTCCTGCGGCTTTTGACACCTCAGGTGATCCCCTGGACATCGTGAAAGTTGTCGATGGAATAGTGCTCACGGACGGCCCGGACGTCCACCCGTACTTCTATGGTGAAGACCCCAGCCCGTACCTTGGAAACGTCAACTACAACCGGGACAAGTTCGAGATAGAGCTCTTTAAAAATGCCCTTAAAATGGAGGTTCCAGTCCTAGGAATAAGCCGGGGAATGCACATAATGAACGTTGCCACAGGAGGAAACCTCTACCAGGACCTCGCGAAGGAGATACCCAAGGCTATAAAACATGACTGGGACATTGGCAACACCAGTCCGTTCCAGCGGCTCCACAGCATAAGACTGAAGACGTCCACTCACCTTTATGAGAGCCTGAAAGACAGCCTGAGCGTATCGAGCACGAACGAGGTCTTCCTCCAGGTCAACAGCTTTCACCACCAGGGCATAAAAAGGGTTGGGGAGGGTTTTAAACCAGTTGCATTCTCAATAGATGGAATCCCAGAGGCAATCGAGATGGATGAGGGGTTTTACATCGGAGTTCAGTGGCGGCCAGAATACCTGGATGAGATGGAGGGCCTCTACAAAGCGTTCATCGAGGCGGCCAGGGAGAGCCAGCGCCGCCGCATAAACAGGGAGAACATAGAGCTGGAAGAACCATCGGAGAGCTAAGGGACCAGATGAGAGCCATCACACGTTGGAAACGAGCGATAGCCTTCCCGACACGAACCAAACGTGATTCCCTTCTTCAGGATTTTTTCTTCCGCTTCCTCCAGGATTTTGAGCCTGAACTTCCGCGGCAGATAGTAGTAGCCGCCTATCCGTTCCCCCCTTTCGTAGAGCGGCCACAGCTTTCCCATAAACTCGGGGAACTTGGCGAACATCCTCCTCTTGGAATCCGGCCGGAGCTTTAGCGTGGAGACCGTTATGTGGCTCACGAAGCCCAGGGCGTCGAGCGTCTCGTCAAAGTCCTCCCACGTGTAGAACGGGATTATGGGGTCGATGCGCGCGTAAACTGGAATTCCAGCTTCATTCGCCTTCTTAAGCGCCCGAATCCTTGCCTTTGGGGATGGCGCGTTTGGTTCGAGCAGCTTCGCCTTCCTCTCGTCCACGGTCGTCACGGTTATCCCGATGGCACACTTGAGCTCGCTTAGTATATCAAGGTCGCGCTCGAATACATCGGATTTCGTGAGAAGAAGACAGCGGACGCCGTATCCCCTGAAGAGCTCCAGCACCTTCCGCGTTATTCCCAGCTTGCGCTCGACCGTTGGATATGGATCGGAGGAGTAGGAGAGCGCTATGATGTAGCGTTTGTCGAACTTTCTCAGCTCCCTCTCAAGCTTTGGCAAAAGGTTATCCTTGGTTCTCACTCGGAAGGCATTCGGGATGTAGCTTGTGATATAGCAGTAGACGCACGCGTGGTCGCAGCCGGTATAGACGTTCAGCGTGTACTTGAAGGGGCAGGTGCAGAGCTTCGCCTTCCAGGGGTCGAAGGGCCGTATGTACATACTCTCAGATTAGGAAACCCATTTAAATGCCTTCCCCGATTTTCTGTGGTGGTTGATCGATGGCCGAAGAGGTTAGGGGAAGGGTTGAATGGTTTAAAGATTACCAGTTCATAGGAAAGATAGAGAGCGACAGCTGCTCCGTCATCCTCGGTGAGGGCGGTATAAGCCCCATGAAGCTCCTGCTTTTGAGCGTCGCAGGGTGCACAGCCTACGATGTAGTTACGATACTTCAGAAGATGCGCGAGCCGATTAAAGGATTGGAGGTCGAGATAAGCGGCGAGAGGCGCGAGGAGCACCCGAGGATTTACAATAGGGTTCACCTGCACTACAGGATACACGGCAGGGTAAAGGAGGAGAAGGCCAAGAGGGCGATAGAGCTGAGTCAGGACAAGTACTGTTCCGCGAGTGCCCACGTGAAACTCAGCGGGACAGAGCTGACCTACTCCTTTGAGATAATCCAGGACGAATGAGGGACTAACTTTTTAACCCCTTCTTTTCCGGCCTGAATGGGTGATTGAGTGATAGAGTACATCAAGTACTTCGTTCTCCTCTACGGCGGGCTGTTCGCGATAACGAACCCGGTTGGAGCCGTTCCGGTGTTCCTGAGCGTTACCCATGACCTCAACTGGAACGAGAGGCGCGAGATAGCGACGAAAACCGCCGTAACCGTGGTTGTAACCCTCATCACCTTTGCCCTCATAGGCGAGTGGATATTCAGGTTCTTCGGATCAACCACCGACGCGTTCGCCATAGCGGGGGGCATCCTTCTCTTCAAGATGGCCATGGAGATGCTCTCGGGAAAGCTCTCAACTGTCAAGATAAGCACCGAAGAGACCGAGGAGTTCAGTGGGGAAGTGGTCACGCTGGAGGAAGTGGCAATAATACCGCTGGCAATACCACTCATCTCCGGTCCTGGTGCGATAACGACGGTGATGCTCTACATGGCCAGGAGCGGCCAGATTTCAGAGAAGCTCAATGTGATAGCGAGCATTATCGCGATAGGACTTACCGTCTGGCTTATCCTCTGCTCATCAAACAGGATCCAAGAGAGGCTTGGCAGGGTTGGAATCAAGGTCATGACGAGGATGATGGGTCTTATACTGACCTCGATGGCAGTGCAGATGATAATCAACGGTATAAAAGGAGCCTTCGGCCTCTGAGGGAAAGTTTAATACGCGCAAGGACAACTGGCTCTGGTGATACCATGAGGGGAGACCTGATAAGAATCTTGAGCTCTGTGGAGGAAAAGGCCAACGAGTTAAAGCTCGACGGCTACGAGCCGGATGTGGTTCTGGTCGGTAGAAAGGCATATGAGTTTATAAGGGAGCAGGTAAACGAGGAGTTCGGCGGGGAGGAAGAGGTCTTTGAGCTTTCGGGGCTCACAGTGAGGATCGTGGAAGAGCTTGAAGGAGACGCCGTTGTTATAGACAGCAAAGCCCTGGGAATGGGCCTCGGCGGGGCGAAGAGGTTTAAGGCCGTCCTATGACTCCCCAGACCTTTCCGTTTCTGACCTCAACCCTCAGGCCCGCAGCCACCAGAAGACTTATTGAAACGGCGACTATGTCCGCGATGCTTCCTGGGTTCCTCAGGTCACCTTTCTCGCGCAGGAACGAGTCGAACTCTTCCAGACTTATCTCCTCCCGAAGGACCATCTTAGCATGCTCTCTTACGGCATTGGCCTCTTTCACCCCCGCCTTCCGGACTATGAGGGTGTCCACGTTTTCTGACAGAAGATTCAAAAAGACCCTGACAACAGCTTCCTCAAAGGGATGTTCCTTCAGTTCCTCAACCAGAAGGTCCGCGGCGGAGTAGGAGAGGCTGTAAGAGTTAATCCACTCGCAGAATACCAGCTCCCTCTCACAGCTCATCTCGGCCAGGGCCCAGAGGTTGATGCCATCGCGGAAGAGCTCCCTGAATGAGTCGTCGCTGTAAACGTCATATTTGACCCCGCTGGGAATGCCCTTTGGATTCGCTACCCTGATCGCGCGGTAGAGCTCCATCGTGTCCCTGACCGTGGACTCCCTGATGAGCATGGCCGCTTTTTCGGGCCCCTCCATAATGTTCCTGCCCATTGCGAGGCCCATCATAATCGGGATAGAGAGTGTTATCACGCCAAAGTTGGGGTTCGCATCCTGGACCTTCCTAGACTCAGAGACCGCCCTTTTAATCAGCTCACCTATGCTCGCTTCGTTTGGCATGAGAACGCCCTTCCTGACGAGCTCCCCGATCTTGACGACCTCGTAGTAGACCGGAAGGACGGCTGTGTTGCCGAAGAGGAAGTGGTAGATGCTGAGATCCCCGAAGTCAGTGAAACGGTTCACGTTGCCAGGCTTGGGGACAGTGGCTTCGAGCAGTGGACCGAGGGTGAAAGCCTTAACGATCCTCCAGCGCTCCATTCACACCACCATGTAGAGCAGTGCCGATGTTATATAAATTCCCACAACTGCCTTTCGGAGGGCTTTCTGGGTATCAGGTAAGAAAGTCCTTCCACCCTCCTTCTTTGAACGCACAAGTCTCTCCCCTCCCAGCGTACTCACCCAAGAGGTAATCTTTCCCAGAGTTTATAAGCTTTCCTTTGGCCCAGTGAATGATGAGAAGCCACCGGAATTCGCTGTGGTCAGCGGTAGAACGAAGTAACCCGCTAAACCCCCCGCAAGAAAAAGCCGGTAAAAGCTGGAGGTTAAACTCAGGAACCCCCTCCAACCCGCATCGCGAAGAGGCGGTAGATAAGCAGGAAGGTCAGCCCTACGAAAGCCCAGACCGAGTAGCTTATCCATTCGGAGGAGGCGTAGCCGATGTTGTAAAGCAGTAGCAGGGCATCAAGAAAGACCAGCCCCAAGGCCATGGTCGTCATGAACTCGGCAAACGCCTTCCATCCCCTCCTGCTGAACCTAAAGAGAGGCGTGAAGGCGGGCTCTTTGAGGCAGCATGTCATGACGAGGAAGAGGGGGTAAACCGTCAGCGAGAAAAGAAGGGTGCCAGCGGTCTTCGAGGCGAAGCCGTCCGGTTCTCCTGAGGCGCTGAAATGGATCACAACCCTTTCTGGCAGGTTGCTCTAGAGAAGAACCACGAGGACGAAATAAACGGCCATTCCGAGGAGTTGAAGGGCGAGGTATGGTTTAACGTTGAGCTCTATCTTTTCAAACGGCTTTTCCGGGACCTCCACCGATAGCTCTTCCTCTTCATAAGCCCTCTTTGCGATTCTGAATCCAAACACGGTCAGAACAAGGACGCCCGCCAGCATTGCAATGGTAAAAGTTGCTACGTCCACACCGATGGTGGACAGTCCGAGCAGGAAGACTGAAAAGAACATCATGAAAAGTCCCGCAAAGGTGTTGGTTTCCCTCCATGCCCTCTCCGACATATAAGTGTAGCCCACCCTGAAGCCTACAAGGGAGTTCCGCCTGTTTCTGAAGACAAACGTCAGCAGGCCCGCGGCCAGAAGGGTAAGGGAGATGACAATTTCAAACGCCAGTTCGCTCATTCCAATCCCTCCAGTTTCTCAAGAACGGACTCAATAATTTCCACCTCATTCCTGAGCTGGGCAAGCACGCTTCTCCCCATCTCAGTGATGGAGTAGTACTTCCTCGGTCTTCCTCCAACCTCAGCCCAGCTATCCCGGAGGAGACCGAGTTTCTTGAGGCTCTTCAGGAGGTCGTAAAGGGTTCCCTCGCTGGGAACAAGTCTTCCGGCACTCAGCCATTCCAGTCTCTTTCTTATCGCGTAACCGTGAAGCTCCCCTTCCTTCTCAAGGATTGAGAGAACTAAAAAGGAGTAGAGCCCGGAGCGGAGTTCCTTCCTGAGCTTCCTGAGTGCCTTTTCATCCCCTTTCTCAAGCAACGCAGCTCACCAGATTACTTTCTCCTCTTCTTCTGGTTCTCCAATTCTGGCAAAGGGCAATGTGTAGGCGATTAAAGCTATGGCAATAACGGCAAAGACGACCTCCAGCCCGATGGTGAACTTCATCGCCAGTTCCTCGCTCTTTAAGGTCAAGAACCGATCGTAGGCCGCCAGTGTATCCACGAAGCCGTGAAGGAGTGCCATTGTGGAAAAGCCCTTCACACCAAAGCCGTTCTTGGTAGCGTAGGCGAGGTAAACCGTGGTTCCAATATGGAAGAGAACCGCGAAGTAGCGCTCCACCATCGAAAGAAGGGCCTGTATAACCGGGACATCGATCTTTCCCCCGGCAGCCGCAACCGCAATGATTGGAGTAACCGCAACGAAGAGAACCTCTGTAACCCCAAAGCCCAGGCCGACGAACAGGGCTGTCTTGGTGCCCTTATCTTTAACCAAGAGGTACTTGACGCCCTCCTGGACAAAGCCTGCAACGAAGCCTACCCAGAGGGCTACCCCCACCGTAAAAACCGTTCCCCGGGCAATCACATCGGCGTTGCTCCTTACGCCCGCCCCGAGGAGGGGGAGCTGCTGGATAGGGTTCTGGACAATCATGGCCAGAATAAAGGCAATCCCACCGAGAATTAGCTCGGCCCACTTCTGCCTCTTGAAGCCAAGGAAGTAAATCGTTACCCATGCCAGAAACCCACCGAGGAGCGGAAAGGGCGGGAGGTACATGCTCACTCCTCCTCAACGACTACCGCGGTCCCATAGGCGTAGACCTCTGCAACGCTTGAACCGACGTTTGACGTGGCGAAGCGGACGTTCACCACAGCGTTTGCCCCCATCTCCCTGGCATGAAGTGCCATCCTTTTAAGAGCCTCCTCCCTGGCCTCCGCCATCATCTGGGTGTACTCCTTCACCTCTCCGCCCTTGATGTTCCTGAGAAGGGCCATTATGTCCCTCCCTATGTGTGTGGCCTTGACTATGCCACCCCTCGCGATACCCTTGACCTCAACGATGCGGTAGCCCGGAATAGCTTCGGTCGTTACAACCTTAACCCCTTCCACGGTCTCCATATCCTCACCCCCATACATCGGACTTCGAGGTATTGTTGGAGGCGAAGTATATAAAGCTTTTCTCCGGATAGTGACCAGGTGGTGGAATGCACGAGATTCCCTTCGGTGAGATAATAGAGAAGCTCCGCGAGCTTAACGCTGAGAGGGTGCTCATTCAGACTCCTGAGGGCCTAAAGGGGGAGGCCCAGGCACTGGCAGATTTCCTTGAGGGGGAGGGGATAGAGGCAATAATAAGCGGGGACATCAACTACGGCGCCTGCGACCCGGCTGACACCGAGGCCAAACGGCTCGGCTGTGACGCATTAATACATCTCGGCCACAGCTACATGACGCTCCACCTTGAGGTTCCAACGATATTCGTGCCCGCCTTCGCGAAGGTCGACGTCGTTCCTGCCCTTGAGCGGAACATCGACGAAATCAAGAAGCTTGGGAGAAGGATCGCCCTCGTCACCACGGCCCAGCACATCCACCAGCTCGGGAGGGCGAAGGCTTTCCTTGAGGGGAAGGGCTTTGAGGTTCTGGTCGGGAGGGGTGACTCCCGCGTCAGCTGGCCGGGCCAGGTTTTAGGATGCAACTTCTCTGCCGCAAAGCTCGACGCAGACGGGGTTCTCTTCATCGGAGCCGGCTACTTCCACCCGATAGGAGTTGCCGTGGCGGTTAAAAAGCCCACCCTCGCGGTCAACCCATACTCCGGCGACGCGGTCTGGATGGATAAGGAAGCCGAAATACTTATCAGGAAGCGCTGGGCGCAGATAGCGAAGGCGATGGACGCGAAGCGCTTTGGCGTAATCACGAGCACCAAGAAGGGCCAGCTCCGCCTGGCGGAGGCAAAGCGCGTGGTGAAGCTCCTAAGAGAGCATGGGAGGTACGCCAGGCTGATGGCAATGAACCACATAAGCTATCCCGCCTTGGAAGGCTTTGACTTTGACGCCTACGTCGTCGTCGCCTGTCCCCGCGTGCCGATAGACGACTACGAGAACTGGAGGAAGCCGGTTCTCACTCCGAGGGAGGTCGAGATACTGCTTGGTCTCAGGGAGGACTACGAGTTTGACGAGATACCTGGCGTTGAGAGGAGGGAGGATGAGCCTTTGGGACTCTCCCTAAAGGGCCCCCAGATTTGAGCTGAAATATTATTTTATGGTTTTAAATCAGGGAAAAGGGATATAAGTTCCTATTTCGAACACTCTGTGATGACAACGGAGGAAAATACCAGCA
The DNA here is from genome assembly GCA_027075325.1 of Thermococcus sp. Classification (GTDB taxonomy): domain Archaea; phylum Methanobacteriota_B; class Thermococci; order Thermococcales; family Thermococcaceae; genus Thermococcus. The sequence goes on from JALTBN010000091.1 coordinate 53,778, forward strand.
AGCTGTTAAGGGAATACCTCTCCTCATGGAAGATAAGTAAGGCCGTTGAGTTAGCGCTGGGAAACGACGCCGCCCTAAGGGAGCTCTTTAAGCTCCTCCGCAGTCACGATGACGAGATGAAGCTCCGGGCTTTGATGGCCCTGGAAGATGTCCTGAAGGCTTTACCTGAGGTCAAACGGCTCTTTCTCGTGCGCGAGTTCATCGACGATCTGATAAACGCCGCCAAAAGCAACGATGATGCTGTCTCGATCCGTGCACTCAAGGTTATCGCCCGGCTTATAGAGGGAATTCCCCTGGATCCCGAGACCTTTGTAAAGCTGGGTCACGCTCTCAAGGACCTCGTTAAATCTGAGAGGGGTGAGAAAGTTCTCTTGGTGATTCCTCAAATACTCGAAAATATGCGCGTTCTGTCCCCAGACCCGCGGGTTCACGACGTTATATCGCGGCTCCTCAAATCCAAGAACCCCCGTCTTAAGGCCATGGGCCTTAGGCTCCTCCTCAACGTGAGCGTCTATACTGGGGATCCGTCCCTTCTGAGGGAGGTCTTCTCATCAGTTAGGGACATGCTGACGGAAAAGGATGTCCCTCTGGCGGACTTTGCACTCACCATTCTCCTCGAAATAGCCAGCTATCCTCTCACCGAGGAACTCATAGACGACGTCGCGAGAACCCTGACCCTTGTGAAAAACCTTGCCCTCGGGAGAAACCCGGAGCTGAGGGAGAAGGCTCGCCTGATGGCGGAGAAGCTTGAGGAGGCGATTTACAGGTACTACAAAGGGAGGCCGGAGAAGGCTAAGGAGAAGATAAACGAACTCCTGATAGAGGAGCGCTTCTACGAGGCCATCGACCTTGCTTTAGCCGTTGGAGACACCTACGTCTTGAAGTGGCTCGCGGAAGTTCTCGAGAAGATGGGCAAGGAGACCCTCAAAATAAACGAGCGCGTTCTCCCAGGGCCGAGGTATCCGGCCCTGCCCCCCGAGAAAAAGGCCCAGAGGTATCTGAAACCGCCCTCACTGTCGCAGTTCAAAACCCCGAGAAAGAGCGCCCTCGATGTAGCACCCAAAGAACCTTCCACAGGTGGGGGCAGGCTCACCGAGGAGGAGAAGGGAGAGCTGGAGCGTGCCACTGGGTCAGGCGAAGAGGAAAAGCTCATCGAGTTATCAGGGAAGAAGCCAGAGGCGGTCTTTGAGCTTGTCCACAAACTCGAAGAGGGCGACAAGTTCGAGAGAATGGATGCCCTCCGGGCTCTCTCGAAGCCTCGCGGAGAAGCTTGACGCGACAAAAACGTTCATCCTCAAAACCGCAGTGGAACCCCTGATAAACATCACAAAATCCCACAACCGCTGGGCGAGGCTGAGGGCCGCCAAAACGCTCGCAAAGCTCGCCTCCAAGGCCCCCTACGGGGACGAGATAGTTGGGCATTTCCTTGAGGAGTACCTCTCCAGAGAGGGCAAAGATGTCATTCCATCCCTCGAGTTCTTCAGCTACTACTTCAGCGGTGGATGGGACGAGAAGACCGCGAGGGCAGTACTGGCGAAGCTCAACAACTACCTCAAGGGGGAGACCCTTTTTGATGCTCTCTTGGTTCTCGATGCGCTTGTATCTTCGATCTCCCCAGAAAAGCTGCACCTCCTGAAGCCCTTTGTGGAGAGACTGAAGGAGACCAAAAAGACCGCCTCCCCTGACGAGCAGAAGCTTGCCCTTAGGGTGCTTGAGGGGATAGCGGAGAAGTCCAAGGCACTCGTCACTTCTTAGACAGTGTCTCTATCACCCTTACGGCGTCCTCCTTGGCTCTGATCCTGATGCCGGGGTCTTTCTCATCGTAGGGTATCTCGTCAATTAGGAAAACGAGCATGTTGAGCGCGTTCACGAGTCTGCCTATTATCGAGTGCAGGAAGGCCCTGAGGTGCACCTCCCCGAAAACCTGACCGAAGACCGTTATGGAGTCAAAAACAACTATGTCCGGCTTCCATTCCACCAAATCGGTCACGAGGTAGTTCACGAAGTCCTCAAACTCCTCCTTCGGCAGGGTGAGCATGTCATAGAACCTGAAGAGACCTTTCTCCTCATCATCCTCAGGTCTATTCCCTGGTTCAGCGCGCCCTCGTAGAACTGCCCCTTGATCTCGGCGAAGGAGACGTAGGCTCCCTTTAGGTCCCTCTTCATGTTGTTGTAAAGGACGTGGAGCATGAGGTGGGTCTTACCGATCCCAGGGTTTCCCGCTATTAAGACCGTTGAACCTCTGTTGAAGCCCCCACTCAAAGCCCTGTCGAGACTCTCTATACCGGTTGGTATGATGTCCATGTCACTTTCCCCTGAAGGTTTAATGCGCAAAAGGTTATAAATAATTTTTTTGAAATCCGTTCCTAGCCATGAAAAAGAAACACCTCGCAATGACCCTTTCACGGCTAAAGGGCTTCCTGGAGCCGAAGCCGGAGCTGGAACAGTACAGGACACCGGGAAACGTTGCGGCGGAACTTTTATGGTTAGCTTACTCCTTAGGCGATATTGAGGGTAGAGTTATAGCAGACCTCGGCGCCGGAACGGGAGTCCTGAGCATCGGAGCCGCGCTCCTCGGGGCGGAGAGGGTCTACGCAGTTGAAGTTGATGGAGGAGCACTTGAGATAGCGAGGGAAAACGCCCGCTCCCTTGGCGTTGACTGCATTGACTTCATAAACGCCGACGTCTCCGAGTTCTCGGCGAGGGTTGATACGGTCGTGATGAACCCCCCCTTCGGAAGCCAAGTTAAGCACGCCGACAGGCCCTTTCTCCTCAAGGCCTTCGAGGTGAGCGATACCGTCTACTCCATCCACCTCACGAAACCCGAGGTCAGGGGCTTTATAGAGGCTTTCACACGGGATAACGGGTTTGAAATCACACACCGTCTAACCCTACCGTTTGAAATCCCCGCCCAGTTCTTCTTCCATCGGAAGAGGCTTGAGCGGGTGTTGGTTGACGTATACAGGTTCGAGAGGTGCCGACATGGGGAAGCTAAAGCTGAGTGACAGACAGCTCTACGCGCTCATAGAGGCGGTCAAACTAGGTGAGGAGGTTAAGCCAAGCCAGGGAGCGAAGAGAAAGGCCTTCACAAAGTATAAAATCGAGGGGTGGGAGAACTCCAAGCTGACGGGGATTTTCTACTCGATTCAGCGGAGGCTCGGCCTCATCGACGAAATAATTGAGGAGCTCGTCGGTGTCTCCCCCCTTATCCTCGACCCCTGGCTGAGGGCAACTTTGAGGGTGGCCGTTGAGGTTGCCGTCTTCCGAGACCCGGGCGAGAAAACGCGGCAACACCTCAAGGGGCTGGCCCAGTTTTTGTCCAGAAAAACGCACCCCTACGTTGGCTATTACTACTACGACCTTCTTCAGAGGGTTCTCGAATACATGCCTGTTATTGACTCCGAGGAGAAGAGGCTGAAGTGGGACTACCTGTTCCCCGAATTGTTCATAAGGCGGATGAGAAACCTCCTCGGAGACGAGGCCGAGGAACTTCTCAAAGCGCTCAACGAGACCCTACCGACGAGCATAAGGGTGAACCGGCTGAAAGCGAGCGTGGAAGAGGTTGAGGAGTACTTGGAGGGAAAGAATGTCCGCTTCGAGAGGAGCGAGAGGGTTGAGACCGTCCTGAGGATCATCGACCCGTTCAACCCCGAATGGCTCTTCAACAAGGGCTGGGCCATAGCGCAGGAGGAGGCTCCAGCGCTCGCTTCGCTCGTCCTCTCGCCAAAGCCTGGGGAGACAGTGGTGGACCTCGCGGCAGCTCCTGGCGGGAAGACGAGCCATATGGCCGAGCTTATGGACAACGAGGGCAAAATATATGCCTTCGACGTCGATAAGGCGCGGGTAAAGCGCATGAACGAAATCCTGGGGAGAACGGGTGTTGAGATAGCTGAGACAATCAAAGCCGATGGCAGGAAAGCTCCTGAAATACTCGGTGAGGGCGTAGCGGATAGGGTGATGCTCGACGCGCCGTGCACGAGCGATGGAACCATCGCCAAAAACCCTGAGCTCAGATGGCGCCTACGCGAGAAGAACATTCCTAAGGTCGTTGTCCTTCAGAGAGAACTAATTGAGAGCGCCTGGCGCCTTTTAAAACTGGGCGGGAGGATGCTCTACTCCACGTGCTCGATGCTCCCCGAGGAGAACGAGGGGGTTGTGGAGTGGTTCCTTGAGAGACATGATGACGCGAGGCTGATACCCCTGAAAGGGCCCTACAGTCCCGGTTTTCTGGAGGGCACGATGAGGGCGTGGCCCCACAGGCACAGGACTATAGGCTTCTTCTACGCACTGATAGAGAAGAAGGGAGACTGATTTGAGCCCCTTATTAAAGCGAAAGCGATGTTTCTGATTTGAGTCCCGGCTCGGGGGTAAGGGGGGACTGCCACAACTTCGGTGTGAACATCTCAAAGAGCAGTACCTTCGGGGTCGCCTCGTAGAGGTCGAGGTTTGCCAGCAGAGTGTTCTTTATATCTGAGTCTGTAACGGCCATTACATCGGCCACGAACGGCTCTTTAAAGGTCTCCATGAGCATGTTCAGCATAGCCCTTCCCGTGATTCTGCCGTTCGTTCTCAGTGAACGCGCCTCCCCTAGGAGGAGCTTCTCGTCGTCAAAGAGAAGGTGGAAGTAGTAACTTCCGCTCGACGAGAACACTCTCACGAGGGCCCCGTCTCCTATACGAAGTGCCTCCTGAATGAGCAGAAAAAGGTCCTCAGGTGATTTGCAGACGACGTTTTCATACATCCTGACTCCTTCCCATGTCCTCACGCTCATCACCTCATTGTGGTATTGTGCGCTTATCCTATTTAAAGATTTTACAAAATATTTGTTTAACTTTTAGATTTTTTCCAAGTTAATTCAAATTAGATTGTAAAAAATTTAATAATGAATGTAACAAATACGAAAAAATAAAGAAAATCCAAAAATTTGGGAGATCATTTCAGAAGTTTCACGAACTCCCTCATCCATGCGTAGAGGTCACCCGGGTGCCTGGAGCTCACCCAATTGCCGTCGACAACAACTTCAGCGTCTACCCACTCCCCCCCGGCATTCTTCACGTCGTCGCGGATGGTTATCACGCTGGTTCCCTTCCTGCCCTTCAACACGCCGGCTGAGATTAGTATCTGCGGCCCGTGGCAGATACTGGCGACGGGCTTTCCGTCCTCAAACATCTTCTTGGTCACTGCAACGGCCTTCTCGTTTAGCCTGACCCTCTCAGGGGCCTTTCCTCCAGGGAGAATCAGTGCATCGAACTCGTCCGGGTCGACCTCCTCAAAGGCCAGCTGGGCCTCAACCGAGTAGCCGTGCTTACCCGTTATCTTTCCGCGCTTGAAGCTCGCCACGTAGACCTCGTGTCCCTCCTCCCTGAGTCTGTGGAGCGGGTAGATAAGCTCCAGATCCTCGAACTCGTCCGCGCTCAAAAACAGCACCTTCATGATGAACACCCCCATAACGTTCAGATGGATATAGTTGTGGAATCTAATTAACCTTTCGGCCGCAAAGCCCTTAAACCGGGGGCCGTTTTTTCTTTAGGTGGTGAGCATGGACATAGAGAGCAGGATAGAACTCATAAAGCGGAAGCCCACGGAGGAGCTCCTTACGGAAGAGAACCTCAGGCACCTCTTAGAGGTTGGAATCCCGATGCAGCACTACATCGGGTTCGAGATAAGCGGTTACATTCACCTCGGAACAGGTTTAATGGCCGGCGCTAAAATAGCGAACCTTCAGAAGGCTGGAGTCAAGACGAGGGTCTTCCTGGCCGACTGGCACAGCTGGATCAACGACAAGCTCGGCGGAGACCTCGATGTCATCCAGAAGATCGCCCTCACGTACTTCAAGGAGGGCATGAAGCAGAGCATAAAGGTCATGGGCGGCGACCCGGATAAGGTCGAGTTTGTTCTGGCCAGCGAGATACTTGAGAAGGGCGACTACTGGCAGACCGTCATAGACATCTCCAAGAACGTCACCCTCGCGAGGATGATGCGTTCGATAACGATTATGGGCCGCCAGATGGGTGAGGCCATAGACTTCGCCAAGCTGATATACCCAGCTATGCAGGTGGCCGATATTTTCTACCAGGGCGTTACCATAGCCCACGCCGGAATGGACCAGAGAAAGGCGCACGTCATAGCGATTGAGGTCGCCCAGAAGCTGAAATACCATCCCCTCGAGTGGAAGGGCGAGAAGCTCAAACCGGTAGCTTTACACCATCACCTCCTCCTCGGCCTCCAGGAGCCGCCGGTCTGGCCGATAGAAAGCGAGGAGAAGTTTAAAGAGCTGAAAACCCAGATGAAGATGAGCAAGAGCAAGCCCTACTCCGCCGTTTTCATCCACGATTCGCCGGAGGAGATAAAGCAAAAGCTCAGGAAGGCCTTCTGCCCGGCAAAGGAGGTCAACTACAACCCGGTTCTCGACTGGGCCGAGCACATAATCTTCCGCGAGGAACCAACGGAGTTCACCATCCACCGCCCGGCCAAGTTCGGCGGCGATGTCACCTACACCACCTTCGAGGAGCTCAAGCGGGACTTCGCAGAAGGAAAACTCCACCCGCTCGACCTCAAGAACGCTGTTGCAGACTACCTCATCGAGCTGCTCAAGCCGGTCAGGGAGTACTTCGAGAGGCACCCAGAGCCCCTTGAGCTGATGAACCAGGTGAAGATCACCCGCTGATTTTGGCCTTTCGCTTTATTCCTAATTTTATCTCTATGAACAACCGAATTCGGTGGGAAAATGCCCGGCGTCGACGAGAAGGACAGGGAGATACTGCGGATCCTGCGTAAGAACGGCAGGATTACCCTCACGGAGCTGGGTAAGCGGGTGAAGCTCTCCCCCGCGAGCGTTAAAAACAGGCTTGAGAAGCTTGAGAAGCTTGGAGCAGTGAAGGGCTACTCGGCCGTCGTTGACCCAGCCTTTCTGGATAGGTACGTCAGCGTGTTCATGCTCCTCAAGCTGAAGGTTGAAGGGCCCGAGATAGACAGGGCCCTGAGGAAATTCGCGTCGATGGACAACGTTCGGGGGATCTACCGGACGACTGGAAGGACCCAGGCGATGATCATAGCCGAGTTCGTGGACATGGACGAGATGAAGAGGTTTGCGGCCAGGCTGAAGGGTGCGCTGGGCTCGGCTCTCGATTATATAGAATGGGGGACGATCTACGAGTCCCTGAAGGAGTGCTGGATCGAGGAGAAAAAGGGAGAGAGGCGGGAGGCACATGGATATAAGACTGGTTATCTTTGATCTCGATGGTACGCTGGTGGGTGCCCCAAAGCCGTTCTCGGAGATAAAAGAGGAGCTCAGGAAGAGGCTCGTTGACATGGGGATAAGAGAGAGCCTCCTGGGCGATCTGACTCCGATGTACGAGAGCCTGATCAGGATCTCGAAGGAAACGGGGATAGACTTCGAGAGACTTCACTCAATCCAGGTCGAGCTTGAAACCGAGAGGATGGAGGAGAGCTTCCTGTTCGATGGCGTTGTGGAGGTTCTTGAGTACCTCCGGGAGAGGGGTATCAAAATCGGCCTCGTGACGAGGAGCTCGCGGAAGGCCGCACTCCTGGCCCTTGAGAGGAACGGCATCGGGGAGTACTTTGACGCCATAGTTGCAAGGGAGGACGTTCCACCGGAGGAACTCAAGCCGGAGCCGGGCCAGATAGAGAAGATCCTGGGGGAGCTCGGCGTTCCCCCTGAGAAAGCCCTAGTCGTGGGGGATCACGGGTACGACATCATAGCAGCCAGGAAGGCCGGTGCCCTGAACGTTCTCATAACCTCACACGACTCCGGGAGGATGAGTTTCTCGGTGGACGCCAGGGCGGACTTCGAGGTTCCGACGATAAAGGAGTTAAAGCCCCTTGTTGAAAGGCTCTTGTCAACGTACGTTGTCGTTCCGGCCTACAACGAGGAGAAAACCCTCGGAAGCGTTCTCGAAGACCTTCTCCGCTACTTCAGAAGGGAGGAAATAGTCGTCGTCAACGACGGCTCCCGCGACAAGACGCGGGAGATAGCGGGCTCGTACGGCGTTCACGTTTTGAACCACCTCGTAAACCGCGGCCTTGGTGGTGCCCTCGGAACGGGCTTAGCTTACTCGGTCAGAAAGGGGGCTGAGCTGATACTCACATTCGACGCCGATGGCCAGCACTTGATCAGCGACGCACTTCGGGTTATGAAGCCCGTCGCGGAGGGCAGGGCGGACTTCGCGGTAGGTTCACGGCTTAAGGGCGACGTTAGCCAGATGCCCTTCGTCAAGCGGTTCGGGAACTTCGTCCTGGACACAATAACGGCGGTCTTCGCTAAAAGGTACGTAAGTGACAGCCAGAGCGGCTTGAGGTGCTTCAACAGGAGGTGTGCCTCTAAGATCAGGATAACGTGCGACCGCTACGCGGTTTCGAGCGAGATAATCATAGAGGCCGCCAAGAACAACTGCAGAATAGTGGAAGTGCCCATAAAGGCTGTCTACACGGAGTACTCCATGAGGAAGGGAACGAACGTGCTGGAGGGTGTTAAGATAGCCCTCAGCCTGCTCTTTGACAAACTGAGGTGATGGGAATGTACGTGGCACAGGTTATAGCCGTCGTGGTGATACTCTACCTGCTCTGGAGGGTGGTCATCGACTACCGGAGAAACGTGATAGACTGGAGGAGCCTCATCGCCTGGGGGCTGATCTTCGCGGTCTTCGCCGTCATAGCGGCCTTTCCAGTCAGGATCTCCACGGAGATAAAGGACCTCCTCGGACTCGGAAGGGGACTGGATGCCCTCTTCGTAGTCTCGATTGGGCTTATATTCATCCTGCTCTTCGACACCTACCTGAAGATAGACAGAACCCAGAGGGAGATAACGGAGCTGACGAGGAAGGTGGCGATAGAGCTGGAGGAAATAAACGAGAGGCTCAAAAAGCTGGAAGAAGCAGAAAAACGCTGATCTCAGAGCCGAACCCAAGATCAAAAGTCCTCTCCAAAGAGCTCCTCCAGAAACATCCTTACTCTCTCTTTTTCCAGCCTGAACTGCCGGATTTTCACTATTCCCTTCTCCTGGGCCTCCTTCAGGAGGATCTCGGTTGCCTCGTTCGGGTACATCTCCTCGTAGACGATCTCCTTTATGCCCGCGTTTATGACGAGCTTGAAGCAGGTATCGCAGGGGAAGTGGGTGACGTAGAGCGTCGCGCCTTCGAGACTTATGCCCTTCCGAGCGGCCATCGCTATGACGTTCTGCTCGGCGTGGACTGCCCTATGGCAGTGGCCGTCCACTATGAGGCAACCAACGTCTATGCAGTGCTCCATCCCCCTCGGTGCGCCGTTGTAACCCGTGGCGAGTATGTAGCCGTCCTTGACTGCCACAGCTCCGACCCTGAGACGGGGGCAGGTGGCCCTCAGCGAGACGAGCTTCGCGATAAGCATGAAGTACTCGTCCTTGGTGGGGCGGATCTTCCTGATTCGCTCTGCCTTCGCTTCGTCAAGAACGGTCTCGACGACCATTCAATCATCTCCTACCGGAGTGCATCATATCCTCAATGCTGGTAACTATGCGGAAGATTCTCTCCTCGTAGGAGGGGTGGGTTGGAAAAAGGATGATGTTCGGGTGCCATGTTTGCTTCGAGACCCCAACCTCGGATCTCTCAATGGAGGGTTCTATTCCGGGCAGGGCCTCGTTTTTAACACCCTCCCTGAGGTCTTCATAATATTTGAGCTCTTCCAGGGCGCGCTTCAGGCTCAGCGGGACGTTGAGTATACGGACCGCCAGATCATCCGCCTTGAACTCCCTCTCTTTAAGAAAGCGTGAGCGCTCAAACTCGTAGTAGATATACGTAAGAAACGCCAGCAGGGATACCCAGAAACTCCTGCTCAGAACGGTTAGAACGACGAACATCGCAAAGGAGAACACCCTCAGGTAAGCGACGATGGGAAAGAGCACGGTGTCCCTGTTCCTTATATGGCCCATCTCGTGGGCGACAACTGCAAGTATCTCTTCCTCATCGAGTATCTCAAACAACCCGAGCGATAGAACGATGTTTCTCCCAAAGGAGTATGCGTTGGGTATGTAATCATCAAGGATGTAGACCCGGAACTTGTCGATACCTGCCCTTTTTGCGAGAGAGCGCACCCCCTCTGATATCTCCCCAAGGGAGGTTCCTTCAAGCGAGACATACTTTTTATCGGGTCTGGGAAGGCTGAGCAGCCCAATTAGAAGAACCGCTCCCATCATGACGAGACCAAGCTCCAGCCCCCACTGACCGGCGACAACGTAGGAAAGGCCAAACAGGAGGGCGATGGGGAGCAGCAGCATTTACCTCGCCTCAGTCTTTCTTTATCTGAGAGAGATACGCGTAGGTGGCTTCCCTGAAGTTGCTCATGAGTGCGGTCAGTATGCGCTGGACCACCCTCTCCTCGAATTCCTGCTTTGTGGTGGTTACGTGATAGACGTACCTCATACCCCCTCTGCCATGATCCACGCTCCTGCTGAGAAGGCCCCTCTCGCACAGGCGGTTCATGAGTATGCTGACAGTGGAGCGTCGCATGTCCGGGTGTTCTGCCTTCATGTGCTCGTAGACCTCGCCGGCCGTGGCCTCTTTAACTTTCCACATGTACTCCATGATCTCCGCCTCAAGGGGGGGAAGAACTGCCTTTATTCCTTCTTCGGTGAGCTTGAACTCGTTTGGCTCCATTGGGGACCCTCCGTATTAACCTTAAATCCCAAACATAAAAAGCTTTCCACTCGAAGGGAAGAGCAAAGCTTATAAAAGGCAACCCGATACCTCATCGCGGGTTGTGGGCCGGTAGCTCAGCATGGTTAGAGCGCGGGGCTTTTAACCCCGTGGCCGCGGGTTCGAATCCCGTCCGGCCCGCCATCAGCCGTTTTCTGATGAAAGCGCAGATGGAAAGACCAGGATTTTTCTCCAAGTTTATCTGGAGGGAGCCGTTGCAAAAACTTCCGGTCCTTATAACAGAACCAAAAATAAAAATCACCGGAGGCCGCGGAGCTTCCTGGCCTCCTCCTCAAGCTTCATCCTCTCGTTGAGGAGTTTTATGAGCTGGAGGAGCGTTTCTCCATTTTCCTTCGTGTATGTAAGCTCCAAATCTCCGACAGGAATCCTAAGACAGGCGCGGTCGTCGAAAAGTGTCAGCTCGACCTTTCCGACGCCAATCCTCTCCAGAATTCCCGCCTCGCTCTCAACAAAACCCTCAAACCTTTTATAGGCCTTCACTGCCACTTTCCCACCTCCCGTGCTCACCCCAAATGGGGCAAAAAGAAAAAGTCATCCGAGCAGGGCCCTTATTTCATCCCCGGTGAGGGTCTTCTCGACGAACTTTGAGAGAACGTAGGTTATCGCGAGGAGGTTCTTTGGCGTTAACCTGAAGACCCAGATGATGGAGCCCTTGTGTACGACGGCCCTGTCGCCATCGAAATAGAGCTCAAGGGTTGTTTTTCCAGCGGGCGTCTCTAACTCAAAAACATAGTAATCCAAATCCCGTGCGTACATCAAGACCACCGCGCAGAAGAGTGGGACGCTCTCAGGCGGTTGCGATTCACGCCTTTAGGTTTATAAATTTTTCGGTTTTGGCTGAAAAAGGAAAGATCACCGGCCGGCGATGAGTTTGGCCTGCTCCTCCATGAGCCTGCACTGGTCCCTCTTCCTGAAGTAAGCCCTAACAGGGTAGTAGAGCATTGGCAGGCCGATTATCAGCGAAATCGAAGCAATGACTATGATGAAACCAACCGCGTAGGCCACTTCTGGGCTGCCGTGAAGCACCTCACAGGCATCACAGAGTTAGAGAACCAGCATGGTGCTTTGGAAAACTCAAAGTTTTCGAGAGCTGTCTGCTGGAGTGTATCCTCCACACCCTCCAAAATCATCGGTTTGATGATTCGGGCCAAAATGTGTCCAAAAACCTATGAGAAACCCAGAGCTTGAGGATAACGTCTCCTCAGGAAAAACTAAAGCATTGGCTGGTCCTGAAACGGGCATCGCCTCGTAGTGGTAGCCGTTTACACTCTTCTAAGACCTTTGCAAACGGGTCCGGGAACTGGGCGTTGTCCTCGCCCACGTCCTGGAGGATGTTTACACTCTTCTAAGACCTTTGCAAACATATCAATCGTCAGAAAGGAGGTCACCATACATCTCAGTATGTTCAGTTTACACTCTTCTAAGACCTTTGCAAACTGAACTTGACATAGGTAGGCCTAAAATTCTCGTTCCACCATTGTTCGTCTTCTTTCGATAATACCCCAGAAGAAGACAACATTTCGAAGACGGAATTTATCGTGTTCATCTCATCAAGAACTTGAGGATACTTGACTAGTTTACACTCTTCTAAGACCTTTGCAAACT
>JALTBN010000091.1:66191-74329 GCA_027075325.1 Thermococcus sp.
GTTTACACTCTTCTAAGACCTTTGCAAACGGTTCACTTTTTCGCCCCGCTGGGCGAATAAAGAATGGAGCAACTCTTATATAAATCTTTCGCTTCCCTTCTGCCGTGAAAAATAAGCCGGTAAAACGCTTTTCTCAAACTAACACCCGTTGGAAAAAGGTGAGTCGGGGGGTTCCAAGGTGGCACGTGAGTGTATTAAGACCCAGAACCGTCCGCTTCCCCATTGACCTGTTTAGCGTGCGTTAAAAAGCCAGTGCTCCAGGATCGTCAGAGTTCAATCCACCGATCTCTGGGGGGAGTCCCTCCTTCGGCCGGAGAGGCTTTGTCAAAGCCCCTTTTGAGGTCCCTCCAAAGACCTTTCCGCTTCGCTTTTCTGCGCCGGTGAAGGCCTATCCTATCCCATCTCTCCGATTTCAGAAAGTTCTAACCCCCGTTTTCAAAAACGTGCACGTGGTTACCTTTATGTAACGTAAAAATGCAAAAGCCTGTTTAGAGGCTTATTTCTGCATTTCCAGCGTTCAAGATAAAAATCGCTCCACCTATCGGGTCGGAAATTTCCTTACGGTTTCAAAAACCCAGACAGCAGCCTAATTCTTTTCAGGACATCATCTAATACCCAGAATCCAACGCCCCCTATTTTGAATTTAAAGATGTTTCCAGTGTTCATTCTTCTGGATTAATGCGGCTCACCGTAGATTTTTCAAAGAGGAGTAATAAGAGGGGAGCTCAATAGAAGTTCAGCGGGTTGCCGAAGACGACCTCTTCCCTGAACCTCTCGTCAAGTAAAGCGAGCGCCTCCCAGTCCGCGACTCGGTCAAGCTTCCCGTTCTCATGGAACCTGCTGGTTCTCATCTTCACCAGGACAACGCGGTAGCTGTTTCCGAAGGGCTTGACGCTTACAAGCAGCGGTGACGCCCTCCTGGCCCTCTTGGCCTCGTTCCTGACGTTGCCAAGGCTGCTCTTGACAATCGGCAGCCCGAAGACGACCTTCCTTGTCGTCGGCTTCATTCTCTTCCTGAAGGACTGGTATTCCCTCTGGAACCCCTTGAGGGCGAACTTGGGGTCGCGTTCCCCTTTGAGGACCGCCACCAGCGAGCTGGCCTCGGTAAGCGTTGGGTAGTCCCTGACGGCCTTCAGCGGTAGCTCTTCCTTGCCAATCGCGTTTCCGACGAGTTTAATGGCCCTTTCTATGCCTTTTTTCAGGTCTTTGGGCTCCTTTAAGTCCGTCGGCAGGGTGAGCTTCTCCATTGCTCCGTTTTTCCCCTCGAACCACAGGCTTCCGGCTCCCCTCCTGGCCCTGAACCCGAAGCCACCCAACGCTACGGCGCTCCAGAGGGATGCCATCGCAGCCTTGTACGCGCCGGAATCGTGGGACCTTATCGTGACCTCGAACCTCGTCCCCGGGGGATAGAACTCCCTGATCTGCCCCTTGTTTGCGAGCATCTTTATCGAGAAGAAGAGGTACTGAAGGTCCCAGACCCAGGAGTCCCTGTCGAAGCGGTTTTTACTAAAGTATACGGGCCTGGCCCTGTCCTCGGTGGCGACCTCAATGGTCACCCTGCTCCTCATCTCCCCCGCGGAACCAAAGAACGCCTCTTCTGCCTTCCTGAGCTCACCGAGCGAAGTTACGTAGTTACCAGCCAGCGCCCTGAACCACCAGCGCATGATGCCTTTAACGCTCGCCGAGCGGAACTCCACGCTCGCTTGGTCGGCCCCCCTCATGAAGAGGGGACTGATTGCCTTGAGCGTTATGGTGGCCTCATGCATCACCCAAACCTCCCGTAGCCGAGTGCCGTTTTCGCACCCACACCGTTCTTCTGGAGTGCCTCTCTCAGGAGGGCCCACGCAATCTCTGCCCCAGAATCGCAGACCTTGGAAGTGCCGACCGCGAAGACGAAGGGGACGTTCTTTCTGACTGTCAGGAAAATTATTGGGGTTGGCTCGTCCCACTCCGCTGGGTGACCGCTCTCCTGGTAGTAGTCCGAGTAGTGGGGGTTCACGATGTCAAAGTCGAGGATCGAGTCGAGCCTGTTCTGCAGGAACAGCCCCCCTATTTCATCGGGCTCCTTGGGCTTTGTCGTCGGCGACACCACTGCGTCGAAGAAAACCGCACAGCCTTCTCTCCCGACGCTCCCGAAGAGGTCCGCCAGGGTCTCCACGCTGACCTCTATACCGCCGACTTCCGCCGGATTCAGCTGGGTGGAGAGCTTTTCTATGCCCTCTCCACTCGCCAGGGCGTCGTCTATACGCTTCATCGTCTTGTATACGCTCCCGCCCGGGTTGGCCTCCGCTATGGCCTCTATCCCCCTGTGCCTCGCTATCCCCTTGAGGGCCGAGCCTGGGATGTAAGGCATTCCGTAGTTCCTGAGGAGTCTTATACTCGTTTCGTAGACGCTCTCGTCGCCAAGTCCCACTATCAGCCTGCTCCTGGTTTTGAGAACCTTCACCACCTTTGCCCTCCCGTGAAGCAGGCGGAGGTACTCGCTCAGGTAGTGTGAGTATGCTTCAACGGCGTTCCCACCGAGAGATGGGGCCTTTTTGAAGAACCTCTTGAGCACCGTCCCGGACGTTTTTAGGGTGCCCTTCTCCTCGGTAAATGGCGCGTACCTATCGAGGAGGAGAGAGAGGTTATCTACGTCCCTCGGCGTCCCTATAAGTGCCCTCACGTCCCTGGGAAAGAGGTAGGTGAAGGGGGCTTCCCTATCTCCGGCCTGCATCACCCACCACCGCTCTCCTTCTCTATCATCGCGTCAACGAAGCGCTTGAACCAGTTGAGCAGGTCCAGGACGTCCTGGGTGGCTTCAAGGACCTCCATAGAGCTGGCGCAGTGGATGAGCCACTCGAGGGCGTTGTTCACATTCTTTCCCCCGCAGCTCTCGCCCGGGCTGTAATAGCGGCTCCTCATCCAGAGGTCTATGTCCTCAAAGAGCCTCTCGTAGGGCTTCTTCTTTTTCTTCGACCTGTAGAAAGCCAGTGCCTGGGCGAGGCCGTTGGTGAGTATCAGCGTTGGGGCGCTCTTCACGTAGGACTTGTAGTCCCCGGCCCACTCCTCGTCCTTTATCTCCCGAACCCTGGAGTAGGCGTAGGAGCCCCTCTCCTGTTCGAGTCCCCTGAAGTTCATGGCATCATCCCTCCAGCGAGAGTCTGACGAAGCCCTTTCCGACGGTCTCGTCCCCGCCTATCTGGAGGTATGAGACCTCACCCACGAACTCCCTCAACTCCTTTGCCACACCATCGGCGTTCTTCAGCTCGGGGTGCTCCTTTCTGGGCTTTGAAACTGCCATTACTGCGTACATCACTGTATCCCTGGGGATGAACTCCTCGTACCAGAGGGCGCCCTCGTCAACGGTTCCGGTCTCGGGGTTTATCCTTATCCTCGCGATAACTTCCGTCCCCACCCTGACGAACGCCGAGAAAACATCGTCGGGGACGACTACGAGCCTTTCCAGGAGCTCCTCCTTAGAAAGCGGGACGATTCTGGCCATCATCTCAGCCATCCCAGAGAGGTCCTCGAGCCTTACCCTGAGCCTAAGATCCTCGAGAACCACGTGGTGCTCGCCGTTCTTCGCCATCTTCAGAACGCTGTCCCTGTGCACCACCGGGGCAGAGGGTATCTGGAAGTCAGCTTCAACCCCCGCCAGGGTGAGGTCATCTTTAAATCTCTTCAAAACCAGAGGGCTGGTGGCGTAGGCGAAGACTCCCTTGGCACTCCTGACCGGGAAGAGGAGTACCTTGGCGTCGCCAACGCTTACGGCTCCAGCGTGCTCGCTGGCGTTATCCTTGTCAGGGCCGAATATTACGGTGGCCTTCTCCTTGTCCCTTCTGGCCTCGTAGGCGTGCCTGAGGGCACCCTTGAGACTCTGGCCCCAGACAACGGGGAACCCCGTGTGTTTCTCCCTCTGAACCGGGAGGTCTATGACGCTTATCTCCGAACCGCTACCAGGGTGGAGGGGCGAAACTGCGTACATTCCCAGGAGTAGGCTCTTCTCGAACATCTTCACCACCTCAACCTTCAACGGTTTTTCCGGGGAGGACGAGGCCGTAGCCGAGCCTCCTAAGCTCCCCGAGTTTAAGATAACTTGGAATCGAAACGGGCTCATCGATTTCCACGTAGTAAACGCTTCCGGGGGCGACCGCATAGTGGACGGTCTTGGGGTGTTTGCGAGCCATGTCCCAACCGGTCAGCGGGAGTATCCCTCCGCTGAAGAACCAGCGCACTTTAATGCTCCCCCCGTCTATCCCGAGTGCTCTAGCAAGCTCCCCCCTGATGTCCCAGGTGGAGTATAACCTGCCGTTCTTCCGGGCCGGCAGTATCAGGGGGGTTGCGACGTAGAGTCTCAAGAGAGTGCCTTCAGGCGCCTCTATGTGGGATAGTTCCACACTTGAATCTTCGAAAGAGTAGCGGACGAACCTTCCCTCGCCGCCGAGCTGGAGAAGTCCACCCTCACCGAGGGCTTTCCTCAGCTCCTCCCCCCTTTCACCTAGCCATACGGATACGCCCACACCCTCTTTGAGTCTCAGGTTCCTCGTCCGGTAGAGCATTCCCTCAACGGTGGTTTTCTTCTCGTCCAGCCCTATTCCAACCCTGTCTTCCAGGGTGTAGACCTCTTCCACAGGCACGAGGGCCTTTCCGAAGTTGATGGATTTCCCGCTGAGGTAATCCCGGAGGTTACCCATTCCGAGGAACCCTGTCGCTGGCTTGAAGTGCACGCTTCCCGAGGCGGTCACGACATCATCCGAGAGGGAAGCCTGAACAAGCCTCCCATCCTCGTCTTCGACGATATCCGCCGGCAGGGGGAACAGTTCCACGCCCTTCCAAAAGAAGGCACCCAGCATTTCAAAGCCGGGTTCCTCCTCACCTGCTCTTATCAGGTAGTCATACGAGGTGGAGTTCTTCAGGTAGAGGGCCGACCTGATAGCCCCCGCAGCAGTGTGGGGCGGAACGAAGGACTGGGTGACGCCCAGGTGCGTCTCACCTGCCGTGAACTCCCTTCCTGAGTTCAGGAAGAGGACGTCGTTGGGCAGCATGAGAAGCCTCATGAGCCCACCCCCATCTCCCTAAGAACCTTGAGCAATAGCAGGGCCCCTCTGAGCTGTTCCTTCATGACCATCGCCACCGTGCTCGTCTCCACGCCCTTTTCCTCTGCCAGCTTTACGAGCCCCCCGGGCCACTCCCCGATTCCTCCTTTTCCCTCAGGGTCAATGACTATGGCCTCCGCAAGCTTCTCAAGGACGTCCTCCGGTACTCCCAAGGGCCTGACATGCATCGCTATCTCGCTGAACATCCTTAGGACTTCCTCCCTCTCGTCCCTGCCCATCGTCGAGTGCCTGCCGAGCTCGAACCTGAAGAGCTCCATTATCGCCCCGGGATCGTCGGGCCAGCGGGCGATGTCCATCATCACCTCGTAGATGAACTTAGTGCTGAGCTTCTTCTCGCCCTCGCCAAGCAGTGAGAGCAGTTTTTCCAGGGTTTCGCTTCCAAGTGCGTCCCAGTTGAGGACTATCCTGTAGTAGGAACCGCTGTGGGTCAGGTAGCCAATAGCCAGGGCATTCCTTCCAGATTCCTTTGCGAGGTGCTCAAGTTCGCTCACGAGATTGTATGCGTGGTAGAGTGGCTCCTTGTAGTGGACCACGAGCAACCCACCGCTCATGCTCCTCGTTTTGCCTTGGAGGTAGTCGAAGCCCTCCCAGTCCCGCCTGAACTCCTCTTGGAGCTTGAACGCCACCCCTATTGCCCTGTTCGTGGGGAGAAGAGCTAGAACGTCGTCTCCTCCCGCGAGTATCACTTCCCCCCTGCCGGAGGTAACGATCGTCCTTACCTTCTCCACGGCGAACTTCGAGAGCGACCTGGTTACTGCCTGGTGGACAGGTGGTGTTACCGGCTTCCTAAAGCCTTCAACGGATGAGGTAACCTCGAGGTAAGCGCTAACTTCCTTCATGCCCCTCTTTCCGCTTATGACCTTCCCCATGTTGTCGCCGTCCATCTTCAGCATGGTGTAGTAGCTCTTTGGACTCCCTACCTCCCCCTGGACCTCTAGGAGGAGTCTCCTCACGCGTTCCACTAGCCTATCCGGGTCGCCGAACCTTCCCGAGAGGGCTTTCCTAACGTACTCCTCTTCCCAGCCGTAGACCTTCGCCAGGGCCTTCACGCTGGCCCAGCTTTCCGGATAGACCACCTCTGAGTTGAAACCGAGTATCTCGAAAACTCCAGACAGGATATCCACGAGCTCCGCAACCTTCTCAGTCCCGTAGGAAACGCCGTTCCTGGCCGCGTCTAGGATCCTCTCCCACTCGGTTCCCCTCAGTGCAACTTCACTCACAGAACTTACCCAGTGCTTCGAGCCGAACTCCCTCTCTATAGTCCTCGGGTAGTAGCGCTTTATCAGGCAGAGCGGGCAGAGCCTCTCGTTCTCCCTTATCTCTGTCCTGCCCTTTGCCCTCAGCCTCTTCACGTGGTCGTTCCAGGCCTTCCTTAGGGTGGATCTCGGTATGACCTTGCCCCCGAGATGGTTCCCGATGGCGGGGAGCTCGCCGCACTGGGTGCACTTGAAGCCCGGATCGACGATGGGCTTCTCGAAGCGGAGCGATTTGAAGTCCGTCCTCTGATCAAGAACTGTGAATAGATATGGATAGTAGGCCTCCTTATCCCCGTGGGTCTTCTCGATTATCTCCTTCGCCCAGCGGTCCCTGACCGGAAGTTTCTCGTATGGAATCGCCTCAATGGTTATTCTAAAGTAACTGAGGGCATATTTAAGGTAGTACTCAAAGGCTCCCTCTGGGGTTACCCCCTCACTTTTCGCGATGGCCCCGATGAGGTCATCCATCCGGAAGTACCCCCACGCCTCCCGGAATAGCTCCCCGATCTTCCCGTGGATGGCCCTTTTAATGCTCTCCTCGAGCTCCTCCAGTTCCCCCTCCTTCAAGCCAACTATCGCCAGAACCTTGTTGGGCATGTTGGGGACGGTGTAGAGCTCCCTATCAACGCTCCCACCGTAAGAGTGCGTGAAGAAGGGCTGGCCCCTAAGGTGGGGGAATATTATTGCCCCCGGCCATTCCCTCTCAACGAGTTCTTCTATGGCCGTGTAGGTGAGAGTGCTGAGGAGATGGCTCCCGGCCCAGAAGTCGAGCTCCTTCCTGGCGTTCCCGATGAAGCCCTGAACCGGTGAAATCTTGAACCTGAGGAGGTAGACTTTATCGCCGTCTTCTTCTATGGCCCTTACGCTCGCGTAGATCTCGGCCCTGCTGAGCCAGTCGTGGTCGGGAAAAGCCGGGTCGGCGGGGATGTGAACCAGCTCCTCTGCGAGCCTCCGGGCGTTTACGCCGTCCACCCCCCTTAGAACCTCCATGTAGCGAAGGTAGAGGAGCCTTGGGAGGGCGTCCCATACTTCCCTCGCCTTTTCCCGGCTTTCCAGGGCCTCGTCCCTTAACCTCAGCTCGGCCTCCCTGAGCTTTGCGAGTATCCCCCTTGCGTCACCCCTTGAGAGAAACCTCTTGAGCTCCTCCAGCTCAAGGGGCTCGGCGCTTATCGGATGTCTGAGCCTTACCTCTCCGTTCCACTGGAGTTTTTCAATGAGCGAGAGCCTCTTCCATCCCTCTGGAATGTCTTCACCCAGCATCCAGAGTGCTATGACAGAGGGGGTTACCTCAAAGAGGTATTCGATGGCCCTATCCCTCATTGGCTACCCCTCCAGATTCAGAAGAACGTTCCCCCAAGAGACCAAGGGAATACTTCAACTTGACCACCTTCGGTGATTTCGAGCTTCAAGGTTACTATGTGAACATTCGAGTATAAAAATCTTGCCCCGTATGGAGGGAGTTCTTCACCAAACACGCAGGGTGGTGAAAAAAGGGACGTGTGCCCGTCCACACGATTTACACTCTTCTAAGACCTTTGCAAACGAAATGGAGAGGAAATATATCGACGGGTACGATGTGGTTGTTAAGGATGGTAAAGTTTACACTCTTCTAAGACCTTTGCAAACTAAACACCAATTGCGAGAGGAACAAGAGACTTACCTTGGGGGGTGGAAGAAGTGTTTACACTCTTCTAAGACCTTTGCAAACTTTCTTTGACGTGTTCTCGTTCAGAGAACTCCAGATAGAAGGAGAAATTTACACTCTTCTAAGACCTTTGCAAAC
>JALTBN010000091.1:74429-168591 GCA_027075325.1 Thermococcus sp.
AATTTACACTCTTCTAAGACCTTTGCAAACCTGTGAGGAGCAACCCACAGTAATTGAAGCGAAAGCCTCAAAATGGTGGAGGCCTCCCTTGAATTTACACTCTTCTAAGACCTTTGCAAACGTCATCCCAGCATGGGCGAGGAGGATACCCAGCTCCCGGGCCCATTTACACTCTTCTAAGACCTTTGCAAACGAGACGTAACGCCGTTATAGATTATCCAAAGAAAAGCCGTAAATCCAAAAATCAACAACCTAAACAGTCCTCCGGCCCCTCCCGTTCACGGGGTTCAGGAAGCCGAAGCCGAGGGAGTTGAGTATCCCCATTCCCGCGTCCATGAGGAAGGCATAGAAGTCCCTGTTGTCGGGGGTAATCCTTGCTTCCAGCAGCTTCCAGTTCGAGCCGGGAACGTCGAAGTAGCGCCCCCTTATGTTTACCCTCACGTAGACGTCAATCCAGCCCTTCTTCCTGACGTAGGGGACCATCCTCTGGAATATGGGCCCGTTGAGCTGAAACGCCTCCCCTGTAAAGGCCGAATACCTCACCAGGGCGTTCTCCGTTATGGAGCGGATGAAGTGGTCGAGGCTGTTCTCGTGGTGGAAGGTGAAGAAGCCCCTTCCCGTCATCGAGCGCACCACCACGGGGGAGCCGGTTATGAACCCCCCCGTCGGCCTGAGCTTAAACTTCTTCACCCCCTCAATCCTCAGCGGCTTCCCGCCTATGTAGAAGCGCTCCACAGGCAAAAGCTTCTCGTAGAGGGTCTCGATGAAGCCCTCGTTGGGGGAGCTTATTACGAGGCTCTTTCTGTCGCCCTCCTTGACGTCTACCCCTGGAAAGAAGCTGGAGAAGGTGAAGAACTTGAACCTCTTTGAATCGTGGAGCGAATCGTACTCCGTGCCCATCAGGAGGGAGTATATGAACGCCTGTATCTCGTGCTTCCTGTTGCCCCCCTGGGGGATGTCCCCCTCTGCAACGAAGTCAATCTTTATTCTCATCCACACCACCCACGCCTTCGATCACAGCTTTGAGGGTTTCGAGAACCTCCCGGGCGGAGCGCACTATCTTCCTGGGCCTTGGCCTGTCTCTCTTCGGCTTCATCCCAGCATGGGCTATCGCGTTTCTCACCTCGCCGACCTTCAGCCAGGCCTTTACTAACTCCTCAGTCCACTCCCAGTTCTCAAGAGCTTCAACCCACTCGGTTCTCTCAACTTCGACGCCCTTCATCCTTCCCGCAAAGAAACCGAGGGTTCTCTCGGCCTTCACCCGGTTCTCCCGCTTAAGGTAGTCCTCAACGCCCAGCCGGGCCAGGACGATGTTTACTATGAGCTCCCTCTCCAGCTCAAGGGCGTTTGCGACGAGGCCCTTCTCGAGCATGTACTCGATGAGCCCGATCGTTTCCCGAAGGCAGTGCCCCGAGGAACAGGAGAAAGATAGTAGCCTCTCGACTTCGCTCAGGCTGTGCCTCAACGGCGGGAGGAAGCGGACTGCCTCCTCCCTGAAGTCGCTCAGGTCCTTTTCAACTCTGCTCGAGAGTTCCATGAACTCTGGGATTTGATTGAGGTGGAGGAGCGTCGAGAGGTCTCCAAGCACGGTGGAGTACCTCGAGAGAACCCTCGGCTTTTCTTCTCGACCCTCGCGGTGGATCCTCGCGTTGGTCCTCCTTATCGCCTCGCTCAGTCCCTCGGCCCTTCCATAGCGTTTGAGGTCCCTCAGGCCGTAGAGCCACTCTATGGCGTCGAGCAAACCGGTTAACTCAAAGATAGGTGTCACCACGCCATCCTCGTCCTCCCACCTGGCCTCGAAGGCCCCGTAGTAGATGCCCTCGACTTTAACCCCTTTTATCTCCACCAGGTAAAGGAGCGCGGGGAAGGAGAGGAAGGGTATGTGCCTGAAGGCGTGGGTTATGTCGAGGGCCACCCTTTCTCCCTCTCCCACACCGGTAACCATCGCCTCGAAGACCTTCCAGACGTCGTCCTGCCTCTTCGGTACCTCTATGAGGACGAATCTGGCGGGTATTCTTTTTCCAAGCTCCTTCCCATGAGCCTCCATCGCCTCCGCGGTAACGAAGACGATGACTTCTTCGGGTTTCAGAAAGTTGTATAGCGCTTCGGCCACGTACTCTGTTCGGAAGGTTTTTCCCCCAAGCGAGTACAGAACGGGCTGATATTTCCCGGTTCCGAGGAAGCTTAGGAGCTTCATCTTGACCACCTAAATCACGTTGTCAAACTCATCGGGAGGTCTTCCAAGGTGAAAACACTTCAGAACCTTATCGTTCGGGAGGGAGTAGAAGAGTATGGAATCTTCTTCCTCGTTTATCACCGAGTTGAGCTTCCTCTTTAGCTCGGCTATTTCATCCTCTCCCAGGTAGCCCTCAAAGACGCTGTTCTGCCTCCACTGGAGGTAGGTCCTGAGGATTTTATGGATCTTCTCGACCCTCTTCTCGTTGACGTCGTAAACGACGATGTAATACCTCATTTCCACCACGGCCTGAAGGCTTTGTACTCTTTTTCCCTGAGGAGGTGCCTCTTCAGTTTCCTCGCCTCGTAGTCCATCATGAAGCGGTAGCTCATGCTCCTCTTCCAGGGCTTGTAATAGACAGTTCTCCTCAGTGTATCGGTTAGAGCCGTTAGGAGCTTCCTCTTCCCCTCGCGGGAGAGATAAACGGCCTTTCCCTTTCGCGAGAAGTCACTCTTCGAGAAGAGGCCTTTATCGAGGGCAGTCTTTATTGTGGAGAAGACGTAGAGGGGCTTGAAGATATCAGCCAAATCAAGCGGTAAAGAATGCCTCCTGTCATTTACAGCGTGCAGGAAGCCTATTGAAGGGTCGAGGCCGGCCTTTATGGCCGAGGAAAAAGCCAAACCGTAGGTTATCGCGTTGGCGTAGCTTATGAGCGCGTTCACTTCATCTTCCGGGGGCCTTCTCGTTCTTTTGAAATTTTCTAAGCCTATAACCTCCCCAAAGTAGCGATAGTAATGGTTCCAGAGCTCCGCTTCCTTTCCCATTATCTCATCGACGCTCTCACCATCAACCTTCACCGAGTTGAGCTTCACCGGGTTTATCCCCCAGCGCGAGAGCGTGAAGGCCATATTGTTCTGGATGCCCTTCACTATCTCCCTCGCCAGGTGGAGCCTCTTTTCAGGATCAAGGTGGTGCTCGGCCTGGCTCAGGTGAAGCCTTCCCCTAGGGGAAGCGTCGTTGATGAAGGAGCCCTTGTAGTCTCCTCGCGTGGTGTAAAAGTGCACAGGGATACCCTTCTCGCTCAGCAAATCTATGGCACCGCTCGTTAAGGAGACCCTCGCGAGGCAGTGGATTTCCGCTATCTGCGCCAGCGGGAGGGCCCTCTTTGTGAGTTCACCAACGAAGAAGAGCGAGCCTTTATCTCTCTCGAGTTTGCCGTGCTGGGTGATGAAGAGCGGGTACTTCACCACGCGACACCGGAAAAATAGAACGACGGCAGAAATTAAAAAGTTTGCGGGCGATGATGCCGTACCGAATGTATTTACCTTTCTCACACCAAACGAGCTCGAAAAAGAAAAATATCACAAGTACCTACCCTTCAATGGGAGTTATATCTACCGTTCCCCAGCAGTTCCCGCAGGTCTAAGTGTCCGACGGGAACCTGAAAAATCTATGGGACTTGATACCAGCTGACGCTTTCGACACAGAATTGCACTTCAAAATTGGGCGACACCAGATGACTTTTTATATACGCGTGAGTTTCTCACGTGGATTACCGGAGTGTATGGCAATACGATGGTGCGAAATTTGTCTTCGATGGTACCCCTCCAAGGTTCCAGCGGTATGTTAATGTTTGCATTCTTCTAGACCTTTGCAAACACAACAGCGTGAACCCGTTCATAATTGATGCAAACCAGGCAAAACTGCCAACCGACGCAAAACTGTTTACACTCTTCTAGAACTTTGCAAACTTCACCAAGGTCATGGGACAGGTTACTCGAGAAACTCGCCAGCGGGTTTACACTCTTCTAAGACCTTTGCAAACACTGGATAGCTCGAGATCTTCAGAGTTTCGAAGATCTGTTTGCACTCTTCCAGACCTTTGCAAACGCGTGTTAAAGAAGATAACAGATCTCAACGCACGGTACGGGAGAATTGCATCATGGAGTTTACACTCTTCTAGACCTTTGCAAACCCAACAGTAATACGCTTGAAAGCCCAAGAACTTGAAGAAACATACAGTTCACACTCTTCTAGACCTTTGCAAACAGTACGTCTCAGAAACCACGGCCGACACCCTCGCAACACAGTGGTTCACACTCTTCTAGACCTTTGCAAACTCGCCTCCTCATCTTTGAGGTGGCGATCCCCCGCGAGTGGCTCACCAGCGTTCACACTCTTCTAGACCTTTGCAAACGCTGGCAATATCCAGAACGACGAGGTCAGAAGCATTCTCTACGTTCACACTCTTCTAGACCTTTGCAAACTATTACAAAAGGACGCGAAAAATATTGGATCGCAAGACAAAACAACGTTCACACTCTTCTAGACCTTTGCAAACGTGGTCTCAAATCATTAGGCTTCTTAACATCCTCATAATCTTTCTTAACGTTCACACTCTTCTAGACCTTTGCAAACTCCCAGTTTACAGAAAAACCAGAAATAATAAAAGAAATTGAGGAACGTTCACACTCTTCTAGACCTTTGCAAACCATCGTCGAGACCCCCCAGGGGACCCTTCAGATATCAAATCTGGAGGGAGTTCACACTCTTCTAGACCTTTGCAAACTTTGTCATCCGGGAGGTCTTCGGGGTCCCGGCCCTCCCAAAGTGGGCGAGGGTTCACACTCTTCTAGACCTTTGCAAACGGTTCACTTTTTTGCCCCTTTAGGCGGGTAAAGAAGGGAAGAACTCCTATATAAGTCTTTCGGTTCTCTCCGGCCGGGAAAAACAAACCGTTAGAGCTCTTCTCCCAAACTAATACCAGTTGAAAAAAGGTAAGCTGGGACGTTTCGTGGTTTCTTCGACTAAGAAAAGGTGAAAGAGACGGTCATTTTTCTAAAACCGGGTTTTAAAAACATAAGTGTTCCGAATTTCAGAAATCTTTAGAGTTTGCTCCACCTATCTCCTCTGAGAAGGTGCACTTGGCCCAGAAAACTCCTGAAAACACCCCGTTTTGTCCTCAGTTAAAAACCTTTCTGTCCCGCTTCTCCGGACCAGCGAAGACCTGTCCTTGTTTTTCTATCCGATCCGGGCCGGGTTAAACTTCTGCTTACAAAAGCGTACATCAAATCACTCTTATGTAACGTAAAAATACGAAAGCCGTTCTCCTGGCCAATTTCAGGATTTTAAGCATCCAGCTTGAAAATCGTCTCACCTATCTCGCTGGAGGTTTGCCCAAAACCCTGAAATAGCCCTCCTTCGCCTTCTTTCCCAATGCACAGGTTTGTAAACAGGACGAGCCTTAACCCCTAACAGCCAGAAAAAAGCCCAGTTCCAGCTTTCTCAGCCCGAAGACGCTGGCCCACCTTCAGAAGAGGAAAAAGAAGGAAAGCCGTGAAGGAGGGATGTTCACTACTACCCATACTTGGGAATCACTTCAGGACTTTAAAGATCCTCCCGTACTCAAAGCCACTCAGATAAACCAGCTCGTTGCTCCAGTCGCTGGAACCTTTCCCCTTCCATACCCCGGTAAGCTTATACCTGCCAGCCCATATTTCGCCAAGGACGACCGCTAAAGTGTAGAGCGTGTCTCTCAAAGCCTCCCAGCTTCCGGAGTAGGTTTTACCGGGTTCAAGCCTAGCCTCGAGTTTGAAGGGAACCAGACCGCTCCCCATCAGCGCCTTCATCTGCGAGTAGGCCATGTCGTCCGCCGTCAGAACGACCACGTTCGCATCTTTCTCCTCTGCGAAGGCTTTGTAGTCGAGGGTTATCTTTGTGTCGCCGTGGAAGGTCTCCCTTGAGTCCGCCCTCTCAGCACCGAGATTCCTCATAGCATCAAGCTCCACCAGTCCCAGGGCCCCCAGTCTCGCCCTCGGCGTTGGTTGGTTTGAGAAGTCACCGAGTTCCCGGTCATAGGGCAGCTTGCTGTTTGCTATCGCTCCGACTTCCCTGGTGGCCTCATCGGAGTAAACGAAGTCAACGATTAGGTTTCCCCTCTCCCTCAGCCTCTCTTCACCGAGAATCCGGGAGAAGGCCCTCAGAAGGAGAGCGTTGGTGTCGAAGCCTACGTAAAGTGGCCTTCCGCTGGCCCTGAGAGTTTTAATGAGTGAGATTAGGTCGTCCCAGTTCTCGAAGGGGGCTATCCCGCCCGCTATGAGGGCCTGCCTGAAGATGCTGAAGTCCCCGTGGAGTTCATCGTTGAGGTTTATCCTCGCGGGAATTCTGTACTCAGCCTCCTCATCAAGGCGAACCGTTCCGAGGGGTGCCTCCCTGGTCTTTACAATCAGGGACTTCTCGCCGTCTATGTATAGGGAATCGAGGAGCGCCATCAGGTGTTCCCTTCTAACGGGGAACTTTCCGGGGGATTCCTTCCTTCTCCCGCCCGGCTTTATTTGTCCTCTCTTTCCTGTGAGCTCCTCCGTGGAGAAGAGCCTCTGCTTCACCATCGGCACCTCGAAGAGCAGCCTTCCAACGTACCTCGTCCAGTCCTGGAGGTGGAGGTACGTAACTTCATCGGCTCCTCCAGCCAGGGCCGCGCCGAGCAGGAGCGCGCTCATGAACTTCCTGCCGGGGGTTATGTCAACGACCACCTCGTAGCCAAGCGATTTGAGGGACTTGATGGTGTTGAGGGCCTTCTCCCTGAACTCAACCGGATCTTCCTCCGTGAAGAGTGTCGTCTCATCCGCGATAACATTTATCCCGGCTTTATAAGCCTTTGAAAGCCGTTCTATTAGTCCCCTGGCCTTTTCCAGCCGATCCGTAACCTTCTCGTTCCAGAGCAGATAAACCTCGTCGGGAACCCATCCATGAACCTCGGCCAGATACCAAAGGGGGTTGAAAACGGCCTCGGGGGATGTTCCAACGGTAGTGACATAGGCCCTCATGTGATCACCCGCCGGATTTAGCTTTCTGAGGTATAAATGCCTTTCCTCGGAAAGGTTATAAACTCCTGGTACTTAACCAGGTGGGATACCTATGGGTGTGCTCGGAGACGGAATAAGAAAAGCTATCGCATCCGTCCTCTTGATCGCTATCCCTGCAACGATGTTCGTCCACAGACACCTTTCACTCCCGTATGCAGGTTACCTCTTCAATCAAGATCAGGACTTTGAGATTTTTACGATAGCCGCTTTAATCTTCCTGATAATCTCCGCGGTCCTGGCCTTCGGCCACGCGAAGTGGGGAATAAGGGAACCCGGAATAACGATCTGGGACTTCGTGCGGCTCTTCCTGTCAAGGTACTTCGTCGGCGAGCTGACGACTTCCCTCTACGGCCTTCTCCTCTTCGTAATCTTCGCGGTTATACTCACCGCGTGGCTCCCCGACAGCGTTGAGGACCACAACGCCGGCTGGACCATCGGCTTAGTCTTTTACTTCATTGGA
The DNA here is from genome assembly GCA_027075325.1 of Thermococcus sp. Classification (GTDB taxonomy): domain Archaea; phylum Methanobacteriota_B; class Thermococci; order Thermococcales; family Thermococcaceae; genus Thermococcus. The sequence continues at coordinate 81,931 of JALTBN010000091.1, forward strand.
ACGATACTAATAACGGCCTGGGTTTTTCCGCCGAGGGTTGAGAACGGATTAGACGATGGCAAACCAGTGCCGGTTGACTACCTGGTTTACGCACTCAGCGCCCCCAGAAACTGGAGCAGGGTTAAGGAGATAGAGTGCGAGAGGTTAAAGCTAAACCCCGAACCCCTAAACATACTCCCCCTGTACGTTTCAATGTACTACCACCTCAATTCACCCGATTCAAAAGATGGAAAGCTCAAGGGTGTTTACCTTCTCATCACGAAGAAACACACTGAAAACGGCAAAAAAGAGGGAACCCACGAAGACCAAACGGAACCCCACCCGCTGGAAAAAAACGTTAGAGAAGAACTCAGAGTTTTCCTGGAAAGGGCCTCTGAATGCCTCGGTGTCAGGTTCAAAGTCCACTGGCCCTGCGATGAACCGGAGTCAATCGGAAACGGAGAAAGGGAAGTTTTCATCAAGTTCGTCTACGTTGGGGATGGGAACAGAATTAAGGAAGTCTACCGGAGCATAGCCAACTCGGAGATAGAGCAGAGAATAGACGAGAGCCTTACTGGAAAGGAGGAAGTTTCCTTCCACATCACGGGTGGCACTGCCGCCATAAGCTCAGCCATGATACTCCATGCCATCAGGGGATCCGTCCACGCCGAATACGCGAAGCAGGGCGTCTTCAACGTGGAACCAATCGAGCTCCTCCAGAGGATAGACCTAAACATCTTCGACCTCGATCTGCTGGTTAGGGAGCTCAGGGACTACTTTGAGAGGCAGTATCAGAAAGAGCTCATAAAACAGAAGTGTGATGGCAGCTGAAGCTTTTTAAAAATCAACCCTAAAAATCTGGAGGGAATGACCATGAAAGGAATCCTGGGTAATATCCTGGGCTTCGTACTCCTTGCCTCGGCCAGCTGGTGGTTTTTAACCGGTACCAACACCGATGAGATGAACTTCGCCGTTGCCATAGGTTACGTTCTCCTCATCTTCGCGTGGACCGATTACAGCCGTCTAATCATCCTCACCCCCTTCGCCTTTGCGGCCATGCTGGGCTTTTTCCTCGGCAACATCGATGGTATCGTCTACGCCGCTCCCACTGGACTTGTTTTCCTGCTCTTCGCCGCCCTGATGAGTTCCAACCACGAGAAGGCCGCCACGCTGACCTTTGTTGCATCCCTGCCCGTTGCACTGGTGAATTCCTACTATTACCCTGCCGCAAGCCCCGTGGCCTGGGCGCTCGTGGGCCTTATGGTAGCGCTAATAGAACACGCGGCCATCGAGGAGATGGCAGAGGGCGACGTCTTCATTATTCCGCTCTACTTCATGGTGCTAGGCCCGATGGCATTCATCCCCCTCGCCTTCCAGAACTTCACGGGGCTGACGCTCTACGAAAGAAAGAGTGAGAACGCCTACGTTTATCCCGTTGGCCCGGCAATGTTCGTGGTTTCGGTTCCACTCTTCCTGATGGTCGGCGACCTTATAGAGTCAAAAAGTTTACCAGAATGGCTCTTCTACAGCCACTTCCATGGGATCGAGCACCCCCTTCTCGGCATCATCGGTGCCTTCGCGGGATACTTCTTGATACCAATGGCAGTTCATGGGATGGAAGCTAGTGAAGGGAACGAACTCAACGATGAAACCGGCCGGTTCACGTCGGCGGGAGCCGTTATGGGACTCACCGCCGGGATCATTGGGGGACTGGTCTCGATGGCCATCATGGGGCTCATCGGTATTTACCTAGACGAACTCGGGTACAAGTACCTCGCAGACGTTTTTGTGCTCCTGGCTCTGGGTGCGCTGTTTTTTGGAGGTTTTGCAGCGTTCGCTCTGTTTTCCAGGCTGCACTACGAGGGCAGAAGCTCAATAGACCCGGTGTTATGGGTCTGGGGACTGAACCTGGTGGCGGCTCTCCTATCGCTCTTCCTACTGCCAACCGCGTGGGAGACCTTTCCCGATGGAAGAATTCCCGCCCTCGCCACCGGTCTCACGCTGGTATTTCTTTTCTATCTAACACTGAAGAAAGGAGAAAATCTGACCCTTATCAACAGATTGTGGGTCACAACGCTCCTGATCTCGGCTTTCCTTGCCGGCACCTGGGCGGGCTTCAACCTCTGGTGGATGTTCTACAAATCCTCCTGAATTATTTTTAACACGCTCAAAACCCATAATCCAGAGGTCTCCGTTGTTCAAATGCAAAGTCAACCGCAGAATCAGATGAAAAAACAGAGAAAACTAGAGATCCCTCAGCTTCCGAACCTTTCCCCCCTTAATGTCCACGTAGCCTTCCTTCTCAAGGAAGCGGAGGAGTTCGTCCATTGACTCCTTAGTTGCATGAACGACGAGGCTTCCCTTCTCAGTTGGAATCTCAAGGGGCATGGCGCGGAGGAACGTTTTCTCCAGGCCCTCAAGGTCCATCTTCCCCGTACCGAGGGCGTTCAGAACTTCGCTGGCAAGGATGGCCCGTCCGATTAAGGCGAAGTAGACCTTCAAAACGTAGTCCTCGGGGAAATACTTACCCGCTATCGAGCCCAGAGCGTTAATGCGCCCTATGTCCAGCTCCAGTATCTCGAACTCATACTCAGCAACCAAGTCGGTGAAAACAAACTGCTTAACGGCCTCAGGCAGCTTTTCAGGATCCGTAACGAGCTCGAAGGGAAACTTAAACTGGAAGCGCACGCCGGCGACATCGGCCCCCTCGCGGAGCTTCAGCCGCTCGCCCTCGGACTCTACGACCCCACCGCGGAAGAGCTGGTCGATGATATCTGCCACCCACGGGCCCTCGTTCAGGAGCTCCCCGAAGTCTGCACCTTCCTTCAGATGCTCAAGGATGTGATAAAGGCTCTCCTTGAACGAGTTGTAGCCCTCCATAACCGCGGCGGAATCAACGCCATCGAGTTCCTTCAGGATAGCACCTATCTCATCCAGCGTTCCCTCGACAAAGTAGCCCACAAAGGCCTCGTATGATGGTCTGCTTTTCACCTCAAACCTGATACCCGCGCTCTTCAGCTCCCCGGTGAGGGCTTCCTTGACCGCAAGATTCTTCGTTGCCAGCCTCATTCATACCACCGGGGGAGAAACGCTAAAAAGCCTTATAGGGTTTTGGTTTTGGGTGGGAATATGAGCGAGAAACAGTATCTCCTCGACAAAACCCTTGAGAGATGGAAGGGAAAGAGAATAGCCGTTGGAATAGGCAGTGACGCGAGCTTTTCCGGGTTTCTCGAAGATTTTGATGAGGAGGTAATCCTCTTAAAGGAGGTTACTGACTACGCCGGAAACAAAGCTAAGGAGCTCGTGGTGAAGATAGACGACGTTAACTGGATAACCCTCCTGTGAGGTGTTCCTATGCGGGGGGTTGCTTTCGTAGGCTACAAGAAGAGCGGAAAAACCACAACCGTGGAAGCTGTCGCGAAGGTCCTTAAGGAGCGCGGCTACCGCGTCGCTATAGCGAAGAGCATGCACGCCGATTTTGACAGGGAAGGAACGGACACCTGGCGGTTTTCCAGGGTTGCTGACTCGGTTCTCGTCCGGGCGAATGATACTGATGCCCTCCTCTTCAAGGCTAAGGACATCAACGCCCTTTTCTCAATGGTCTCCGCAGATTTTCTGCTCATGGAAGGCTTCAAATCAGCCCAGCACGTGCCAAGGGTAGTATGTGCCAGAAACGCGGAGGAGGTAGAGGAGCTCAACAACGGCCTGGCCATAGCGGTGAGCGGCATCGTGGCCTCCAGCGGGTTAACAGAGGTCGAAGGGCTCCCGGTCATTGACGCGACCAGAGAGCCCGAAAAACTGGCTGACATCGTGGAAAAGCGGGCGTTCATGCTCCCCAACATAGACTGCGGGCTCTGCGGGTTTAACTGCTCCCAGATGGCGAGGATGATAGTCAGCGGTGAGAAAACCGTTAAAGACTGCGTTGTTCTAAGCCAGAAACCAAAAGTTACAGTGAAGATAGACGGTCAGGTTCTCCCGATGAAGGACTGGGTTCAGGAGCTCGTTGAGAAAACTGTAAAAGGAATGCTGTCGGCGATGAAGGGCTATCATGAGGGAAGGCGGATCGAGATAGTAATAAGAGATGACTGATCTCCACCCCCCTTAAATCGCGAGGTTTCAAAGAAGAATATAAGCCGTGTTTAATACTTGAAGTAGTCAATCAAATGCGCCTCTATACAATCTTCTTTCTAAATGTAAAGATTCATTGGGAGATTAAACGGTACATATAATGGGAGTATTGGAAAAGGTAATGGGTTTTCCGAAAAAATTTCAGGAAAAAGGGGCAGAATATGCATGTATTTATGGTTTACAGGGCCGTAAAAGTTTACAACCGTAAAGTATATAACGGAGCACCTAGATATAAATGTTCTGAGATGCACTTTAGAATATTTGAATGAACATAAATGATGAATGAGGTGAAGAAAATGAAAATGAAGGCCATTGGTATCGTGGCCATTTTGGTGTTTGCCCTCGTGGCCAGCGGTTGCATTGGTGGAGGAGGTACAAGTTCTTCAACGACCGGAAGCCAGAGCCAGACCAGCTCCTCTAAATACACAGGGGAGATAACTCTCTACACCGGCGGAACCAGCGGTGTGTACTACCCGCTCGGATCAAAATATGCACAGCTTCTTGAGAAAGCAGGCATAAACGCAAAGGCGGTTACCAGCGGTGCCAGCGTCTCGAATGCCCAGGCAATCGGAAAGGGCGATGCCCAGGCTGCCATCATGCAGAACGATGTGGCGTATTACGCTTACAACGGGCTCTATATGTTCAATGGAAAAGCCATTAAAAAGCTCCGCGGTGTCGCCGCCCTCTACCCTGAGACCGTTCAGTTCGTCGTCAGGGCCGACAGCGACATAAAGAGCCTGCAGGACCTTAAGGGGAAGAAAGTCGCCATCGGTGCCCCCGGAAGCGGTACCGCCGTCGCTGCAGAGCAGATACTCAAGGCAGCGGGCGTATGGGACAGCATCCAGAAGGTCAACCAGAAGTTCAGCCAGGCTGCCCAGGCCCTCAAGCTCGGTCAGATTGATGCGGCGGTTATAGTCTCCGGAGCCCCGACCCCGGCCATCACTGAGATAGCCGTTAACACCCCGGTCAGGGTTCTCCCCATATCAGATGACATACTCAACAAGCTCAAGAACGAGGGTTACATCTTCTACGTAAGGCAGAACCTCCCGAAGGACACGTACAAGGGCATGACCGAGGACACCCCAACTGTTGCTGTTAAGGCTATCCTCGTAGTGAGCGCCGACCTCCCCGACAGCGTGGTTTACGACATGACAAAGGTCCTCTTCGACAACGTCGATGCCCTCCGCGCGGTTCACGCCAAAGCCAAGTACATCAGCCTCCAGACTGCCCTCGACGGTATGAGCATACCCCTCCACCCAGGCGCGGCCAAGTACTACGAGGAGAAGGGAATGACCATACCCGACAAGATCAAGCCGCCCAGCGGGTGAGGCTTTTGAAAAAAGCCTTTCTTTTCTTTTTGATTGCCGTTCTGGCTGTTTTGGTTTTTCCGGTTAATGTCCTTTCAATTCACGATGACGATACTTCGTACGTCACGAGGCTGGGCACGGTCAGGGTTACCATAGAATACAACCACAGCGTTGAGCACAGCGAGGTGATAGAGATACTGACTGTCAACTCCAGCGGGATGTACGTTAGAAAGATGCTCTGGAGCGACTTCGGGGCGGGCCTGCCCGAGGACATCCAGGGGATGGAAGACGGAATGTACTACAAGGACGTTGACCAGTACCTTGGAAAAAGCCTGGACTACTGGTTCATCCCATTCAACAGGGCCAAAGTTATGGTGAACGGACGGCTCGTGGTCGCCCCAAAGCACGCCGAACTCGTGAAGTTTAGAATCAGAAGATGCCCTCTCATAATGGTTCTCCTAAGGAGGTGTTGACAGATGGGAGAAGAGCTGGATAAGGCTGACATAGAAAAAGTGGAGGAGATAATAGAGAGAACGCGCAAACTACCGCCCGGACTCGAAAAGATAGTCACCGCCGCAGCCATCCTAATCGGGCTGTACGAAATACTCTTCATATTCAACTTCAACGGCACACTTTATACAATGTTCTCAAAGATGGGAATCAAAATCTCCGCGCTCCTGTACACTTTCCAGACCCAGCAGGGTGAAGCGTTCGTTCTCGCCATGATACTCCTGATAGCGTTCCTTCTGTATCCAATAAAGAGAACGAAGGGACACCTCGAAAAGGTGGAATGGCACGACTGGGTCTTTATAGCCCTCTCACTGATATCCATGTTCTACCTGTTCTTCAGGTATCCAAGCTACGCCGAGTACGCAATGACCTACGACCGGGACATATTCTTCGCTCTGCTGGCGATACTCGTCGTCCTTGAGGCGACCAGAAGGGTCATAGGCTGGGTGCTGCCGGCCGTCGTCCTCGTGTTCCTCGGGTATGCCATATACAACATACACTTCAACTGGCTGGTGTTCACGGAGCACATGTACCTTGCCAGCGAGGGACTGTTCGCCACGCCCCTGTACGTTATGACGATATACGTGTTTGCGTTCATATTCTTCGGGGCGTTCCTGCTGAAGATAGGCATCAGCGATTACATAACGGAGTTCATGATAACGGTCTTCGGCACGAGACCGGGGGGACCAGCAAAGTCCGCAGTTATAGCGAGCGCCCTCATGGGGACTGTGAGCGGCTCCAGCGTCGCCAACGTCCTGACAACGGGAACCTTCACAATACCCCTCATGAAGAAGGCGGGTTACCCACCGGAGATAGCCGGTGCCGTTGAACCTGTATCCTCAACGGGCGGTCAGCTCATGCCGCCGATCATGGGTGCCGCAGCTTTCATAATGGCAGAGTTTCTGGGGATTCCGTATAACAAGATAATAATAGCCGCCGTCATACCAGCCCTCGTTTACTACTCTGGGGTCTACCTTTTCATCGACAGGGAAACCAAAAAGCTGGGTCTCAAGGGCATGCCCCGCGAGCACTTCAAGGACATCAGATACTTCCTGAGAAAGAGCTACATCCTCCTGCCGATAGCGGTCATCACCGTTGCTCTGGTATGGGGAATCCCCGCACACATATCGGCAATTTCCTCGCTGGGCGTTGCCATATGGGTGGCGTGGATTTCCAAGGACGACATCCCGGGAAGTGAGGCGCTGTACGTAGCAGTTGCGTTAATCTCGACGTTCCTCATGTTCCAGGGCAAGGGTACGGCGATAATAAGCGCGGATCTTCTTGTGCTGATGTCGATTGTCCTCATAGGCCTCGCGGCGGCAAGAAAGCTGGCGTACTTCAACGAGAAGCTCTACATCAGCCTCCTCTTCATGCTCTTCGTGGCATTCACTCAGTACATAGGGATGAACAGAGAAAACATACTCCTACTGACTGGAATCCTCGGCATCGTCTTCTCCCTCATAGTGGGCTACATCTCCAAGACTAGGGACGGAAAGGTGATGTACGCCGCAACGTATGAGTCAATGATAGAAGCGGGTAAAACGAGTACCGCCGTCATGCTGGCCGCTGCAAGTGCAGGCCTCATCCAGGGTTCCCTGACAATAACGGGGCTGGCGTCATCCTTGGGCTACAAGATGGCATCGTTCACCGAGGGCAACCTCTGGCTCCTGCTCATTATCACAATGATATTCAGCCTTATCCTTGGAATGGGAGTGCCGACGACGGCCAACTATATCATAACCTCGCTTGTAATGGCACCTGCAATATACGCAGCGGTCTCAAACCTGGCACCCTATGACCAGCCAGTTCCGGGCTTCAGCACGGCCATAGCGCTTCTCGCGGCCCACTTCTTCGTGTTCTACTTCGGAATCCTTGCGGACATAACCCCACCCGTGGCACTGGCGAGTTACGCAGGTTCAGCCCTTGCCGGCGGAGACTTCTGGAAGACAGCAATGAACGCCGTCAGGTACGCAGTAGCGGGATACATCGGTCCGTACATCTACTTCACCCACCCCGAGATGTTCATCATAACTGTAAAGCACTGGACTCTCATGACGACGGTCCAGGTGATATACGACCTCGGAGCAACGTTGCTCGTGATGTACCTGCTGTCAATAGCCCTCACAGGATGGTTCGGAAAGCACCTCAGAAAAGATGTTAGAGGAATTACCGGCCTGGTGGGGCTCCTCTCCGCCACACTGAACCCGATCATCGTGGGGGCTGGCGTGGTAACCGTTGTTGGGCTTAAACTTTTCGGGGAGAAGCTGGGCAGCTGAATCTCCCTTTATTTTTATCCTTTTCGTTCCCTAAGCTCGTTATCTGCCTATCAACCAAAGTTCATGTTTATTGACTAAATGACAGATTTCACCCCATTAAATTTATAAGCGATTGTCATCTTGATGAAAGAGCTGGGGATACCATGAGGTGGGCGGTGAGACTCCACGGTGGGGAGAACCACGGGAAGGAGATAGTGTTCGAGGCGGAAGACGCCGACCATGCCAGGAGAATTGCCGTGCGGGAACTCAGGGAGAACAACGCGATGGTCTTCGAGCTTGAGAAACTTGACTGACCTTTCTTTCCAATCCCCATGAACACACATATTCTAATGTACGTTTCAGTTCATTTTAGTATCAAGAATCCACAGAATTTTCGTTCATTGATGTACATTAAATATCAGTAAAGCTTTTAAAAGTTACGCAGGGTATTTCACTCAAAGTGATACATTGGAGGTGGTACCATGATCGCTAGGGTAGTTTACTATCACGAGAGAAGTATACCCGATGAGGTCATACTCGTCACGAACGACCCGAAGAAGGCGGAATCCATTGCCAAGGAGAAGATGAGGGAATTCAACGCTGTCGCATACGAGGTTGAATGGGTCGCATGACGCTCCTCCCCTCCGTGATAAAATCAGGGAGGGGGTCAGGACTCCCCCTCTATCCCTATAACCTTGACGTAAATCGGCATGCTTCCGAGCTCGGAGACCATCCTCTGGGCGGCCCCCCTTGAACGGGCCAGCATGACAAAGGCAACATCACCCTTATACCTGGCCTCTGTAAAGCTTATCACGTCTCCTCTGGCAATGCCGAGCCCTATGGCCTTTCTAACCTCTTCGCCGTACCTCGGAACGAGTTTCTCAGGAATACTCAAAAGTACGCCGTAGATCACCGAGTTCACCTCCTTATACCCATAGAAAAGGAGAGAATAACTAAAAGGTTTGGGGTGCTGGCCCCAAATTCATCCAGCTCTTCAACCGCGTGATTGCTTGAACTGCTCCTGCATCTTCCTGTAGTACTCCATGGTTTCCTTGCTCACACTCGGGCCGATCTTCTTGAGGGCCTCCTCAAAGTCTTCCATCGTGACCTTGACCTTCTCCCTGATGGCACTGGCCTTCATGCCCGGCCTTATGATACCGCCCTGAAGGGCCTTCCTCATGGCGAGCATCGCGGCTTCCCTGACCACCGCAGCTATATCGGCACCTGTGTAACCCTCGGTCTTCTTCGCCAGCTCCTCAAGACTGACATCCTTAGCCAGTGGAACTCCCTTGGTGTGCACTTTGAATATCTCAAGTCTTGCTTTCTCATCCGGGGCCGGAACGAGTATCAACCTGTCAAACCTACCAGGTCTGAGCAGGGCCGGGTCTATAATGTCCGGCCTGTTGGTGGCGCCGATGACGACAACTCCGCTGTTCTCCTGGATTCCGTCCATCTCGGTGAGGAGCTGGTTTATGAGTCTGTCCGTGACGTGGTTGGTGTCGGTTCCCCTTCTCGGGGCGATTGCATCGATCTCGTCGATGAAGATCACGGTCGGAGCCGCCTGGCGAGCCTTCCTGAATATCTCGCGGATGTTCTTCTCGCTCTCGCCGACCCACTTGCTGAGCACCTCCGGGCCTTTGATGGCTATGAAGTTCGCTTCGCTCTCGTTCGCTACCGCCTTAGCTAAGAGGGTCTTACCGGTTCCAGGTGGTCCGTAGAGGAGTATCCCCTTCGGCGGATTGATGCCGAGTCCTATAAACGCCTCAGGATACTTAAGCGGCCACTCAACCGCCTCGCGGAGCTCCTCCTTGACATCGTCGAGGCCTCCAACGTCGTCCCAGCGGACGTTTGGAACCTCTATGAGGACTTCCCTGAGTGCCGACGGCTCAACCATCTTCAGAGCCTCATAAAAGTCCTTTCTGGTAACCTTAAGCTCCTCAAGGACCTCCTTGGGTATGTGCTCGACCTCAAAGTCGATTTTGCCCTCGTTTATGAGCCTCCTCAGTGCGGCCATTGCGGCTTCCCTGGCTAGTGCAGCGAGATCTGCACCGACGAAACCGTGGGTGGCCTCAGCGAGCTCCTCAAGCAGACCATCGATGAGCTTGGCCCTGACTTCATCGTAAAGTCTCTCGTCGATTTCCTTCAGGATACCCGGTATCTCCGCCTCACTTGCCTTCTTGACCTTCGGAAGCGCCCTCTCAACGGCATCCCTGTATGTGTCGTTCTGCTCAAGCTCCTCCAGGATCTTTATGACCGCATCCTTCCTGAACTCGGGTTCAATGGGCATTCCTCTGGTGTGTATTTGGAGGATTTCTTTTCTGCCCTGTTTGTCGGGAACGCCGACTTCAATCTCCCTGTCAAACCTCCCCGGCCTCCTCAAAGCAGGATCAAGCGCATCAGGCCTGTTGGTTGCACCGATAACTATGACCTTCCCGCGGCTTTTGAGACCGTCCATCAGGGTGAGCAACTGACTGACAACCCTCTTCTCAACTTCACCCTGGGTCTCCTCCCTCTTCGGAGCGATACTGTCAATCTCGTCGATGAAGATTATTGCCGGCGCGTTCTCCTCGGCCTCCTTGAAAACCTCCCTGAGTCTCTCCTCGCTCTCGCCGTAGTACTTGCTCATTATCTCCGGCCCGTTGATGGCTATGAAGTGCGCGTTCGCCTCGTTGGCAACCGCCTTGGCGAGCAGGGTTTTACCGGTTCCGGGCGGACCGTAGAGAAGGACTCCCTTCGGCGGTTCAATGCCGAGCTTCTCAAAGAGCTCCGGGTGCTTGAGCGGGAGCTCTATCATCTCCCTGACCTTCTGGACAACGTCCTTGAGACCACCGATGTCCTCGTAAGTAACTCCAAGTGCGGCGGCTTTACTGACCTCCTTAACGGGCTTCTCGCTGATCTGGAAGTCAGTGAACTCAGTTACCTGAACGATCCCTGCCGGGGTGGTCGCAGTAACGACGAAAGTCAGCTCCTGACCGAGGATGCCTATCTTAATGTAGTCGCCCCTGACGACCGGCCTACCGACGAGTCTGCTGTGCAGCCACTCAACGAAATCGCCTCCAAACCTAATCGGCTCAGTTGGAGCGACGATGACCTTTCTGGCCTCCTTGACATCGGCCTTTCTGAGGGTGACCTCATCCCCGAGGCCGACCCCGGCGTTCTTTCTGATGGTTCCATCCATCCTGATTACTTCAAGTCCCTCATCCTCCGGGTAAGCCGGCCAAACGACGGCCGCAGTGTTCTTAGTACCGATTATCTCGACTATATCACCTGACTGGACGCCAAGCTCACGCATGGCCCTTCTGTCAATCCTTACTATGCCCCTACCAACATCCCTCTGGTGAGCGGGAGCAACCTTAAGTTTGACCTCCTTTCTCTCGGTCATGACGCATCACCTCTTGATTTTTGATTACCGTTTGTTACTAAAGAGCGAACCCTTTATAAACTTTTCGATTTTTCCAAACGTTGGTTACTAAAAGGCGACAGCAGGACAGGGGCTCAGAAGACCATAGCACGAACTGCACAATCCAACTAAAACCACAAAACCAGAAAAAACCAGCATAAAACGTGTAGAACAACACAAACTATCAAAAACTCAAAAAATTCAAATCATATCACTCTATCTTGACCTCAAAGCCCTCCTTCTCAGGTTTGGTGGGCTTCTTCTTTGGAACCTCTATCTCAAGGACACCGTTGTTGTACCTCGCTTTAGCCTTCTCTGGGATGACCTCCTCCGGGAGCTGGATTATCCTTCTGTAGCCGCTGTAGTAGCGTTCGATCCTTATGGCACCTTCCTGCTCAAGCTCCTTCTCGCGCCTTACCTGGGCCTCAATGTAGACCGTGTCCTCCGTGACTCTAAGCTTGATGTCCTCCTTGCGGACTCCGGGGAGCTCAACGGTGATCACAAAGCGGTCGCCCCTGTCGAATATGTCCGCGAAGGGCTCCCTCCAGGTCCCGCTCATCTCCATAGCCCTCTCGCCCGGCTCATGGTAGCTCCAGAGCCTGGGACCACGCATGAAGTCCCGGAATATGGAGTCAATTTCCTCTTGGATTTCTCTCATTATGTCGAACGGGTCCCAGTAGCGATCCCTCCTCCAGACCATGGTCCTCACCTCCCAATCTTTTCTCACCATTAGTAACTAAAAGAGAAGGGTTTAAAAACTTTGCGCATAGTAACAGACAATGAGAGAAGCTATACCCACACCAAGAACCTCAAAAGGAAGGAGAACAAGAAGCAATGGAGCAAAGGGTGCCTGACGCACCACCTCCATCCAGTTGTTCAAACCCCTCCTGCAGCCCCTGGACAGCGGGCATCACTGCCGCGGCCCGCAACACCACTCTAGACACAGGGGTTAAGATGAACCCACACGTCCTCTTCAGTTACACTTAGTGCGTTAATGATATATTAAGTTTTTTGGGATCATTGTTGGACATTAAATGTTGAACATAAGTATTCACTAAAATATATACAGAAGATAGCCCAATAGATTACAAGATTTACAGAACACCCAACAACCCAAGGTCAGTTACTCTCCCTATCGGCAGGGCGTCGTAGCCAAGTCCCCGGAGAATCCTTGCAAACTCCTCCGCGAAACCGTATACAGTAAAAACCTTCTCCGGAGTAATCATCTCGACTATCCTAACAAGCTCCCAGAAATCGGCGTGGTTGCTCAGTTTGAGCTCTCCAAAGCCAGAAACTGTAAGCTCCCAGGGGGGTAGTGCGTTCTCAACCATTGGAGAGCGGTATGACCTAATGACTACCTCTCCGTCAGGGGCAATGTTATTGAATCTTATCCCAAATTTCTCATACATCCTCGAAACTTTTCTAATTTCCCTGCTCGGCTTAACCGTATAGCCGTGGACGTCGAGTATCTTCATGACTTCCTGAGCTTTTCCCATCTGGTTGACATAGAGGACCGGTTTCTTTCCTCGATCCAATGCCTCCTCCACGAAGGCGACCAGCTTCTTTTCCACCTCTCTCGGTGAGGGAAATGTGAAGCTCGGAACGCCGAAGGTGGCCTCGATTATCAGGAAGTCCGCCCTCGGAAAGCGGCTCTTCTCGGCCGTCCTGAGTTTGAACCACTTGGTGTCTCCGGTGTAGAAGAGTGTTCCGCTCTCAAGCCAGAGCTTTATCCCCGCCGAGCCGAGCATGTGGCCTGCAGGATAGAGTTTCGCCCTGTAATCGCCGAGGTAGAAGGTCTTTCCAAATTCAATCTCGCGGTAGAAGCCGCCCTTCCTGAGGTGGCTGAGGTACTTTGTTGCCTTTGTCGCAAAGATAACCTCTCCACTGACGAAGTGATCGGTGTGGGCGTGGCTCTGGAAGGCTATTCTCGAGGAGCTGTCGAGGCCGACTTTTCCAACCAGCACATCCCATCTTCTCTGCGGAGCTTAAAAGGCTAAAGGAATCAGACCCTGCTGAGCATGCCCATCAACCTGTAGTAGACGTCGTCGGCTCCCTCGCCATCGCCCACGGGATAGCTGAAGAGGACGAGCTTTTCTGAGATTTTGGCAGAGGGCTGGCCCGTTTTTCCCTCCAAAAACTTCACCTCGAGGATTTCAATCATATCGCTTCCCCTTAGGGCACCTTTGCCGACGATAACCCCGGCCCCTTTCTTCCCCTGGAGGGCTTCCTCAAGCTTTGGCCTCAACCCGGTCACCCACCTGGGGCGCTTTTTTAGCGTCTGCATTCCAACCCCTCCCGAAGAATCTATTGATTTAAGTACTATACATCAGAGTTTATTAGGTTTTTTGTTGATGATTTGGATATTTATCAATTAAAACTGCCGGAAAGACTTATTAGGCCCCGATTCGATAGCCATCTGGGAGTGTAGATGAACGATTACATAATCGAAACGCGCGAGCTAACGAAGTTCTTCGGCAGGAGGAACGTCATCTACCACCTCGATCTGAAGGTTCCCAAAGGAGTCGTCTACGGCTTCTTAGGCCCGAACGGGGCCGGAAAAACCACCACCATCAAGATGCTCACGGGGGCGCTGAAGCCCACCTACGGCGAGATAAGAATTTTCGGTATGGAGATGCCGCGCGAGAGGGTCGAGATAATGAGAAAGGTCGGGTACATGCCTGAGAGACCAATAGCCTATAAAGACATGAAGATCTTTGATTTCCTCGTTTATATGGGCCGTCTGAAGGGCCTCCCCAAAGAAAAGGCCATCCGTGAGGTGAGGGAGTTGATGGCCTACACGGGCGTTGGGAGGCTTGCATTCAACAGGATCAAGGAGCTCTCCAGCGGCCAGAGGCAGAGAGTGACCTTTGCAATGGCATTAATGGGAAACCCAAGGCTCCTGATCCTGGATGAACCAACGAGCAACCTCGATCCACTGGGAAGGATGGAGTTCATAGGCAAGGTTCTCGAATTAGCCCGCGGGGGGAAGACCATATTCATCAGCTCACACATAATCAGCGAGATCGAGAGGATGTGCAACTATGTTGGACTGATAAAAGAGGGCCAGCTGATAGAGCAGGGCCGTGTTAGAGAGATTGTGAACATTGAAAGCAGGGATTACGACGTTATTGTTTCTGACAACGGAAAGCTCATTGAGTTCCTCAAGGATAAGGTCTACGCCGTCGAAGTCTGGGAAGAGGAAGGGGTCGTTAGAGTCAGGTTGGACAAGCGCTTCATGGAGAGCTTTTTCCTTGATGTCCCCCTCTTCCTCGCCGAGAATAAGCTCGCCCTCAAGCTCTTCAAGCCGCACACCAGCCCACTGGAGAGGATTCTTATGAAGCGCTTCAATCTGGGGTGGGAAGAATGAATGGTACCAACTTTTCCCAAAGACTCCAGAGAATTCTGAATTCATTGGAGGTGGCAAAAGAAAGCCCACTATGGGTGGTCTTCTCAACGGAGTTCTCCCGGCTAATGAAATCAAGGAGGTTCAAGATTCTCCTCGCCGTGATGATATTCCCTGCGGTAATCTACCTCTTCAGCCCAAACCCTAACGATGAGGGCATAGACGCCATGAGAAAGGCCTTTCAGGGACTTATGGTTGAGCTGCTGCCAAACTACTGGGTGGGGATAATAGGGCAGTTGATCATCATAATCCTCATGAGCGACCTCCTGGCGAGCGAGATAGACAAGGGCACTGTGAGGCTTTTGATAGCCAGACCGGTCAGGATAAGCGAACTGGTTGCGGGGAAGTTCCTCGCCGGCATGGGTGTCATCGCAGTCATGCTGGCGGTTCCATACGTCACCATTTGGCTGTACAACCCCGTTGTTTACGGTGCCGGGCTGGATGGGCTTCAGAAAAGCCTGGGGGATCTCCTTCTTTCCCTCGGTGTCTCGATTTTAGTTGCCTCTCTACTAGGGGCACTCTCTATGCTGGTATCCGTGGCGATCTCACGTCCCCTCTACGCTTCCCTAACGACCTTCGGCCTGATCTTCCTCCTCCAGTTCATCCTGCCCCAAATACCCTACGTCCACAACCCCCGCCAGTACACGCTGGGCTATCAAACGGTGGTTCTTCTCAAGGGAAGTTTCGATAAGGTCAGCCTCTCATCATTCTCAGGGGATCCCTCAACGACGTCCATATCGCTTGCGGCAGTAACCCTGACCCTGCTCGTTCTGACGTGGGGGGCGATGATGAGAAGAGAATTCCCCGACTGATGGACAATTTATCCAATGCCAACCCTCTCCTTTCACTATGTAAAAGGTTTTTATACTTCGGCGTCCAAGTATGGGCAGGTGATAGTTATGACGTTCGATAAAGAGAAGCTCGCGAAGATTCGGGAGGAGGAGAAGCGCTGGGAGGAGACGACGGTTAAGAAGTTCATCGAGAAGAGGCCAGAGAGAAAGGAGAAGTTCATGACTGACGACGGTTTTGAGATAAAGCGCCTCTATACTCCCGCTGACCTCGAAGACTGGGATTACCTCGAGGAGCTTGGCTTCCCTGGAGAGTATCCGTTCACCCGTGGCGTTTACGCTACCATGTACCGCGGCCGCTTCTGGACGATGAGGCAGTACGCCGGCTTTGGAACCGCCGAGGAAAGCAACAGGCGCTACAAGTACCTCCTGGAGCAGGGCCAGACCGGTCTGAGCGTCGCCTTTGATTTACCCACCCAGATAGGCTACGACTCCGACGATCCGATGGCCGAAGGAGAGGTTGGCAAGGTCGGTGTGGCCATCGACTCCCTCTGGGACATGCGCGTTCTCTTCGACGGAATCCCGCTCGACAAGGTCTCCACCTCGATGACCATCAACTCGACCGCCGCAAACCTTCTCGCCATGTACATTCTGGTTGCTGAGGAGCAGGGGGTAAAGCCCGACCAGCTCCGCGGAACGGTGCAGAACGACATTTTGAAGGAGTACATCGCGAGGGGAACATACATCTTCCCGCCCCAGCCGAGCATGCGCCTTACAACCGACATCATCATGTACTGCGCCGAGAACGTCCCCAAGTGGAACCCGATTTCGATAAGCGGCTACCACATCCGTGAAGCTGGAGCAAACGCAGTTCAGGAGGTTGCCTTCACCCTCGCCGATGGAATAGAGTACGTCAAGGCCGTCATCGACCGCGGTATGGACGTTGACAAGTTCGCCCCAAGACTTAGCTTCTTCTTCAACGCCCACAACAACTTCCTGGAAGAGATAGCCAAGTTCAGGGCCGCGAGAAGGCTCTGGGCCTACATCATGAAGGAGAAGTTCAACGCCAAAAACCCGCGCTCCATGATGCTCCGCTTCCACACCCAGACGGCCGGCTCGACGCTGACAGCCCAGCAGCCGGAGAACAACATTGTTAGGGTTGCTATCCAGGCCCTTGCTGCCGTCCTCGGCGGAACCCAGAGCCTGCACACCAACAGTTACGACGAGGCCCTCTCGCTCCCGACGGAGAAGAGCGTTAGAATCGCCCTGAGGACGCAGCAGATAATCGCCTACGAGAGCGGCGTTGTAGATACCATCGACCCGCTCGGAGGAAGCTACTACATCGAGTGGCTCACCGACCACATCTACGAAGAGGCTTTAAAGTACATCGAGAAGATCCAGAAGATGGGCGGCATGATGAGGGCCATCGAGAGGGGCTACATCCAGAAGGAGATAGCCGAGTCAGCTTACAAGTACCAGAGGGAAGTCGAGGAGAAGAAGCGCATCATCGTCGGTGTTAATGAGTTCGTGGTTGACGAGCCGCTCGATGTCGAGATACTCAAGGTCGACCCGAGCATCAGGGAGAAGCAGATCGAGCGCCTTAAGAAGCTCCGCTCAGAGAGGGACAGCAAGAAGGTGGAGGAAGTTCTTGATAAGCTCAGGAAGGCGGCAGAGACCGAGGACGAGAACCTCATGCCATACATCATCGAGGCCCACAGGCACCTCGCGACGCTCGGAGAGGTTACCGACGTCCTGCGCGAGGTCTGGGGCGAGTACAGGGCACCACTGATATTCTGAGCTGTTGCCTCTCTTTGCTCCGTTTTTATTTATACCAGCTTTATCTAGTTCTTAACGTACCAACTACCCAAGATGATGACTGCCTATCGGCTTCCGCTTCTTTGATTACCGTTCCTGCTCATTTTGGCCCACATTGTATTACCCTCCATTTACAGAGTTCCCATTGTTATCGGGAGCATGCCTCGATCCGTATCGTATGCTACCAATTTTCTCAAAGAGATAAAGCCCAATTGTAGAGTATATCGCCTGCTGGAGCAGGATTAACAAAACACCCAGTGAAGGTTTCGGGGTGGATAATGGAAGATCAGAAGCCGAAATCAGGTTAAGTTCTAAAACTGAAACAATACCAGCAACAGCGGAAAGCGCGTTAAAACCAATGGCTTCATGCATAACTCCCCTGGAAGATAGCAACGCCATTAGGGGAAGACTTATGACGGCCAACGCCAGAAACCCTCCGTTTTTCGTGAGTACAGCCGCCAACAGGATGATTAGAAAGTACATAAGAGCCCGGTAGTACCCGGTATCTCCATTTTTCTGAAAGCTTAATAGAATCGTCCCACTCATCGACCAGTACAGGAGGAACACAATATACAATGTTCTCACTGCCACGCCGCTACCCCTAAGAACTGCAAGGTAGATCCCCTGGGAGGGTACCAAGGAGTACAGCAACAGGTACTCCATTCCGATAAACTTCCTGAAGGTTATCAAAACCGCCGTAATCAACAAGAGGTCAACCAAGGCTGAAGACACTTCAATTGCCAGTGCCATATCTCTGGGATAGAACAACATGATAAAAAATGTGAAAAAACACCACGAAAGCATACTCATTGAAAGGATTTTTGAATTATTCCTTTTCATCTAAATCACCCCCCGACCACAGCGTTATTGTCCCCATCTTCTGGAATACCTTCAATGCCCTTGTATATGGCATATACTTTCCATGAAAATGAAACCACTGCCCAAGTAGTTGCTACCCCTACGGCATAACCTGTGGCAGCTCCTTCAATTGCTGCTTGGGGATTTCTCGTGACGGTACCCGTAATAACACCGCCAAGAATACCCCCTACAACCCCTCCAGCCTTTACAATTACTGGATCATCCTGATTCTCTGAGACATCTTTGATTGTTAGGACACTACTTGCTATTGTCCCTGTGTTGAAGTGAACCGTTACTTGGTATGATGTGTGCTCTGCGAATTTATACGCAAAATGGTCGTTTCCCCAGAAGTCTTGGGCAAGCTTCCGCAGGTCAATCGTCACAGCAATTTCCTTGTCGTCGTTAGGGGGTAAGCTTATTTTTATGGGTTTGACTTCTATCCCCCTCTGATAACTCTCTGCCCAGGCATTATGAACTGTTCCAAAGCCCACAGAGGTTACAGATACAGAGACACTATCGTTTCCAGTCATAGTTCTCACCTCACGTGTGCTCCAGTATATAGGGCTTCAGGACTTAACCCAAGTTCACCTGCTTCAGTTTTATCCTGCTTATTGGACTCGCTTATATTACTCCGTCACATTTTAAACCCTCCCAATCCAAAGCAAGGCGTAACCATAGGGTTCCAATCAACGTGATAGGTAGTATAAAAACCCAGAAGTTCGGCTTTAAGACACCCCCAAATACTGCAAACGGCAAAGTGAAGAAAATCCAAATCCCGAAAAGTTGCCGTGCTATCCCGCGCTTTCCTGAAAGAAACTCGTAAAGAATATCAGCCCCTATCCGCGCATAGGGTTCGTTATAGACCCTGTGTCCCAATTTATTGAGAGTGAGGTATACAAAAACTACAAAGAGTACGCCAGAACAGGCAAGAACTGTAGACTTAAAGGCTTCACTGTAACCATACTCGATTCCTTCCAAAATGAATAGGAAAATTAAAAGAATGCAACCCCAATAAACTGAACGTTCCTTCATGTAAACCCCTCCTTCATGTGTGCTCCAGTATATAGGGCTTTAAGAGTCCATATCCAAACAAACGCCCATGTTATCATCCCCTGCTCCGTTTGATTTTAACAGTTGGTAGGTGTTTTCGACAGTCCCCTTCTATCAAATCATGAGTCGCCCCCACCAAACCCACAGTCAGGGGGAACAGCGATAAGAAGAACCCCGTGGAATCCTCAACCAGCGGGAGGTTAGCCAACCCGCTGAAGGCAAAATAACCCACGAAGAGGGCAAACAGCTGCCGGGATTTACCCTTGGCACCTGAGAGCTTGGTATAGCCGATTATATACCTAATTATACTGTTCCTGAAACTCTGAGAATTTAACCGCCCACCAGCCCAGCAGATTAATAACATGAGCATAAACGCCACTGCAGAACCCGCCATTGTCCTGATAGCACTCCATGACCCAAAGTACTCGGCCTGCAAAAATAAAGACAGGAAAATCATCCCGGCGAAGGCATATTTAGATTTTCTGTCGATCATGCCCTTCTCCCTCCTGCATGTTCCTATCTTCCAGCATTGGTAAATTAGGGATGTATAACTACATGGCATTCCCTCCTCACCCACGGAATCGTAATCCCGATTAATCCTGCCACAAAGATAGATACCGAGAGAGAAAACTCAACTGACTCAGTAGCTAGGCGATAATTTAGGAGTAGTCCCAAGCCAAAGTACCAGATGAACAGATCGAACAGCTGTCTAACAAACCCCTTAGCGCCTGAGGTGTAATAATATCCCATTATATGTAAAATGAGCCAGCGAGCATGCTTTTCAGGCTTTAATCTTTTTCCAATGGAGCATATAATCCACACCACCAGCACTCCCAAGGAGACCCCGATTGAGGTTTTGATGGCAGGGAATACCCCAAAATAAATGCCCTGATACAGTAAAGAGAAAAGGATCAAGGTGAACCACAAAAACCTCCGGCGAAACTCCATTTTGCTCACCTCTCTTATGTAAGCTCAAGGATGAACGGTTTAAGAAAGCTGTTCCAGACTATGGCCCCCGGGTCGATACTGAGTTTAAGGAATCCAATTTTAACGCTTATCACTGTACTAGGTCTAACCACCGCCGCAAATCCACTGAGCAAATAGTCCGCCGCAACCGTTTTAGCGTCCATCGTGGTTTTAACGTAGTCCCTGACTGTGTTTTCAAGGGGCAGCGAGAACGTTATGGCCTTTAGCTTCCTGAGAGCCAATGTCAAATTCTTCTGGAATGATAGTCCACTTTCCAACATCAAGACTGCCAAGAGGAACATTTCCAAAACTATTAATATGACTCCCGCTAGAAAGCTACTGTCCAAAGCAATGGATTCTAGAATTCCAACATAAACAAACAACAACAAATATGGGAATATTAAAACATACAGGCCTAACTCTGGAAGTTTTCGCTGAATATCACTAGCCAATGGCCTCATCCCAGAGAACTTCAACAATAAGACCACGTCAATGTAGGTAAAAAGAAAAACGAGTAAGGGGACGCACACATCCAACATCTCAACCACCATCCCCATAGATTAAGTTGCCATCATCCTCGTTTGATCCTGCTGGCGATTTTTACCAGTTTCATCATGACCCTTCAAACCTCCTATAACATCATGCCCGATCCAGAGGACCATTACGGTGTAGTGGAGGATGATAAATGGAATTAACCAAATTTGGAGGCTCAACTGTTCGATTAAAGCGAGCGGAGCGAGTAGTGGGTATGGAATTTTAAATAGATACTGCAACCTAATGTCAAATCTAAAAATGAGAATCAGTGCTAAATAAATCCCAGTATACGCAACTATTAAAGAGATAACATATCCAAGTCCCATTTTGAATAACCCAAAAGCCATGCCACTTGAGAGTGCCATTATACCAATAGAAGCCCCCGGTATCAATAATACGTTTTCTTCTTTGGTAGTGGAATGAAACACTTGAAGCAGAAAAGGATACACAACAAACAACCACAGATACCCTATCCAAACCAGAGATTCAACTATAACCATGACAAATCCACTATAGCTTCTGAGGAATGCTGCCAACCCTGAAACGAATAACTCCCAGAGGATTAGCAGGGCGACTGTATTATGATAGCTTCTGTATTCGTGTCTATTTTTATAAATCACTCGCGCTATGACAAACAAGAAAATATATAGAAGAAGAACTAGGGGCATGTTTAAGTTCACCATATTAATCACCTCCGAAGATTTGTTTTAAGTCTCCATAATGTATAATAATCTGCCAAACTCCAGGAATTACAAAGTTTTTAAATAAAACTCTCGCCGCAGACACCCTAGAAGAAATTTTAGTCGATGTTTTTATAACGATCTCTTTGTTGTGAATTAGTGCATCCAAAACACCTGCTGTAAACTTGGCTGTAGATACCATACCTTTTGCAAAGGTCACTCCATTAGCGATATCTAAAAAGACAGCCCCGTACACGGTGTTGCTCGTCTTCACGACCACGTGGCTTCTAATAGTGTAATTGTACCCCTGGTAGTTGTTGTCCATGAGCCCGACCAAGTGCAACCTCATCGTAACCGGCAAGTCATAATAGCTGTAAACCCAGTATTTCCAGATCAAGGCTGAAATGTTAGCGGCGTTGAGTTCTCCCTCCCTGGAAGTTTCTACGAGTTCTTGCACAATAGTAGTGTTGACAGTCTCATTGAGTTCAACTACTAAGCTTGCTTCCCTGTTAAGGAGTTCCCAGAATTTAGAGTAAGCACTTCCCGAACTCTGGAGTGTTGTTGACCCAGCTGACACTAATCCCGCGTTCATCGCACTACTTGCTGTTAAACCCAGCATTAAACCCACAAGCACCAAACTTACAACCCTACTCATAGTATCACCACCCTAAATTAGAAACCTGATATAAAAACTTTTTTATTCAAATTTTACTAACTATAATAAAAAGTAATAAAAAAGTGTCAAGGAAACAAGGAATCCAGAGAACTGTCAAGTTCACAAAAAAGCTTAAAAACGGGTGGCTGAAGGAAGGTTAGGCATTCACGATAATTAGGAGGTGTGCTCATGGCGAGAAACAAGCCGCTTGCAAAGAAGCTGAGACTCGCTAAGGCTGCAAAGCAGAACAGGCGTGTTCCAGTATGGGTGATAGTCAAGACCAACAGGAAGGTCATGACCCACCCCAAGAGGAGAATGTGGAGAAGAACCAAGCTTAAGGAGTGAGGTGATCTAAATGCCGATAAAAACTGGAGAGGAAGTTATATTCGTTGTTCCCATCAACAAGATCAAGAAGAGGGTTCCCAGGTGGAAGAGGGCTCCCAGGGCAGCTCGCTTCGTCCGCGAGTGGATAGCCAGGCACGCAAAGGCAGACGAGGTAATAATCGGCACCGATGTCAACGAGAAGCTCTGGGAGAGGGGAATCGAGAAGCCGCCGAGCAGGCTCCGCGTTAAGGTCATCGTTGAGGAAAAGGAAGGCAAGAGGACCGCCAAGGTCTCCCTCGCTTGACCCCTTTACTTTTACTGCGAGGGATTGATATGCACATAGAGAGGCTCGATTTTGAGAACTCCCCGTATCTCGGCGTTTACGGTCTCGCCACGGACAGGGTAGTCCTGGTAAGGGAAGGTCTCGGAGAGAAAAAGCTTAAGGTCCTCCGGGACGTCTTAAAGGTTCCCCTGATTGAAACGAGTATTATGAAGTCACGGATAATCGGGATATTCGCCGCCGGCAACTCCAACGCCATATTGCTCCCCTGGTACGTCTGGGACTCGGAGCTCGACCACATAAACGCGTCCCTGAAAGAGTACGGGATAGACATGGAAGTCATTCCCTTCCGGAACATACTGACCGCCCTCGGCAACCTCATACTGGCCAACGACAGGGCCGCCCTCGTGAGCGCCAAGTTCAGGAGGGAAGACGTGAGGGCCATCGAGGACGCTCTTGGCGTTGAAGTCGAGAGGGGAATGATTGGGGACTACCACGCCGTCGGAAGCGCAGGCGTCGTGACTAACAGGGGCGGACTCGTCCACCCCGAGGCCAGTGACGAGGAGCTCGAATGGCTCCGCGACCTTTTTAAGGTTGATATCTACGTTGGAACCGCCAACATGGGTGTGCCCTTCGTGGGTTCGTGCATGCTCGCGAACTCAAAGGGAGTGGTTGTTGGACATCTGACAACAGGTCCCGAAATCGTCAAGATTGAGGAGGCACTTGGATTCCTGGACTGAGGAGGTGTGAGGCATGGAGGTTAAGGTTTTCCGCGTCAAGGGAACTTTCGAGAGGAACGGTAAGGTTGAGAAATTCACCAAGGAGTACCGCGCCCTCAAGGAGGAGCACGTGAAGGAGCTCGTTTACTCGGAAGTTGGGAGCAAGCACAGAGTCCCAAGGACCAAGGTCTGGATCGAGAACATCAAGGAGATAAGACCAGAAGATGCCCAGGATCCCGTCGTCAGGAAGCTCAGCCTTGAGCTCTGAGCATTTTCCTTTTCATGTTAGCTGGCGGGACCGTGGAAAAGATGGACGGCGAGGCCATTTACCTTTCTGGAAGGGTTCTGTGGGTTGTTAAAAGCAGGGAAGAGCTTCACGCCAAGGTTCTGGATGATTACCCCTACTACGTCAGGATTGACCTCAAAAACGGTGAAAACATCTGCACATGCCCGTCCGGTGGCAACTGCAAACACTTGGAGGCAGTAAAACTCGCATACGAGCATGGCTTTTACTTTGACTGTCCAGATAGTGGGATGTTCCCTGAGGCGTGTGCTTTTTCGATGCTCAACGAAGTCCCTGGGCTGGGACTGGAGGTTACCCTGAAGGAACTCAGACACGCACTGGAGACGGACGAAAGCGGGAGCAGCGCAGCCATGCTCCTCTTAAGGGCCGCTGAACTGGTGGAGCGAACCAAAGCCTGGAAAAAAATCCCAGTTCTGGAGGACGCAGTGAAAGAGTACTCCTCTCTTTTTCCTGATTACGACCTCACGGAAAGACTTAAATCAAGGATTGAGCTTCTTCTGAGTAAGCGTTCCGGGGAGAAAAGGTGAGCGGGATGAAGGCAATCTACCTGTACATGTGTCCCAACTGCGGTGGAAGGATATCGGACGAGAGGCTTTACATGAAAAACCCCTGCAATGACTGCCTGAAGGAACCCGTTCTAATGGACGGCTATTTTAAACTTGTTTCTGCTGTGAGAGAGGCCCTGAAAAGGGAGGGCACCCTCAAAGAGTGGGAGAGAGTGTACTCAATAGAAAAAGGCTTGAGGGACGTTGAGGAGCTTTTTGAAAGGGCAACTGGCTTCAGGTTCTGGAGCGCCCAGAGGACGTGGGTCAAGAGGCTCCTCAAGGGCAGGAGCTTTTCCATAATAGCCCCCACAGGGATGGGGAAGAGCACGTTTGGAGCTTTCATGGCCGTGTGGCACGCCCTCAACGGAAAGAAGAGCTACTTAGTCGTTCCAACAACTCAGCTCGTCATTCAGACCGTTAAGAAAATTCAGAAGCTGGCCGAGAGGGCGGGCATCGAGATAAACCTGGCGTACTATCACGGAAACCTTCGGAAGAGGGAGAAGGAGGAGATGCTCGCCAGAATCGACTCCGGCGACTACTCAATGCTCGTTACCAGCGCCCAGTGGATGGCCAGGAACTTCGAGGAGAAACTTAAGGGGAAGCACTTTGATTTCATCTTCGTCGACGACGTTGACGCATTCCTCAAGGCGAGCAAGAACATAGACCGTTCCCTTTACCTCCTGGGCTTCAACGACGACGTGATAGGAAAGGCCTGGGAGATAATCAAGCTCAAGCGTGAGATGTCGCGCTATTTGAACGGCCGTGCTCAGGACAGAGAGGAGAAGCTGAAGGAGCTCAACGTCAGGATAGCCAAACTCAAGAGCGAGATAGAGGATTTCAAGCGCGAGAACGACCTTGGGATCATGATCATAGCCTCCGCCACGGGGAGTGCAAGGGGCGACAGGATAAAGCTCTACCGTGAACTCCTGGGCTTCGAGGTTGGAAGCGGCAGAAACGCTCTGAGAAATGTGGTTGACAGTTATGTGAAGCCAGATGGCGACATAAAGGAAAACCTTGAGTCGCTACTCCTCAAACTCGGAAAGGGTGGGATAATCTTCACCCCCATAGATCAGGGGCTGGCGTTTGCTGAGGAGCTCGCGAAATATCTCCGCGAGCGCGGTTTCAGGATCGAACTAGTGAGCTCAAAGAACAAGAAGTCCTTTGAGAGGTTTGAGAGCGGTGAAGCCGACTACCTAATCGGTTCCGCCACATACTACGGCTCCCTCGTGAGGGGGTTGGACCTGCCCCACCTGATACGCTATGCCGTCTTCACGGGGGTTCCGAAGTTCAGGTTCTCGATAGACCTTGAAAGGCCAACCATCTACCGTGCCCTGGGGTTACTGAGCGAGGTAATGGACTTCCTGAACGATGAGGACAGGAAAAAAGCCGAAAAGCTTCACGCCAGGCTGAGGAGGCTCATCCGGAACATACCCCAGTTCGAGCTCATGAAGATAGAGGAAGCCCTCGCCGAGGGCCTTCCGATAGAGAACGAGTTCCACAACCACGTTCTTGATGTATTCCGCGAGCTCGTGGAGTTCCTGCGCAGCTCCCTCCAGAAGGGGGAAGTTCTGGAAAAACTCTCAAAAGACCCCTTCGTCAGCCTTAAGGAAGAGGGGGGGAAGTGGTACATCGAGATACCGGATGTGAGGACTTACATCCAGGCAACGGGGAGGACGAGCAGGCTCTTCGCTGGAGGAATAACAAAGGGCCTAAGCGTCCTGATGGTGGACAACGAGAAGGTCTTCAACGGTCTTGTCAGGCAGATGCGCTGGCGCTTCCAGGAGTTCAAAATGGTCTCCTTTGAGGAACTCGACCTTGAGAAGCTCCTGAGGGAGATAGATGGGGACAGGGAAAAGGTTCGCCTTGTCATGGAGGGCAAGATAAGCGCGAAAGTTAAGGACCTGGTTAAATCCGCCCTGATGATAGTGGAGAGCCCGAACAAGGCCAGAACAATAGCCAACTTCTTTGGTCAGCCGAGCAAAACAAGGATAGGGGAGCTGGTGGCGTACGAGGTGAGCGTTGGCGACAGGATGCTCACGATTCTTGCGAGCGGCGGCCACATGTTCGATCTGGTAACCAGCGAGGGCTACCACGGGGTGAAAGTTGAGGAGGAGAATGGCTCGATAAGGTTCATCCCCATATACGGCACAATAAAGAGATGCCGGGACTGCGGCCACCAGTTCGTTGACTGGGAGAATAAAGGCGTTTGCCCGCGCTGTGGAAGCACGAACGTGCGCGACGCCCTCGAGAACGTCAGGGCGATGCGCGAGCTGGCCCAGGAGGTCGACGAGATACTCATAGCGACAGACCCCGATACAGAGGGAGAGAAAATAGCATGGGACATAAGGAACGTTCTCTCCCCATACACCCCGAACATCAAGAGGATAGAGTTCCACGAAGTCACGAGGCCCGCGATAATGAAGGCCATACAGGAGGCGAGGGACATAAACGAGGGAAGAGTGGACGCTCAAATTGTCAGAAGGATAGAGGACCGGTGGATAGGCTTTGAGCTCAGCCAGGAACTCCAGCGCGTTTTTGAGGACAGGAACTTCTCAGCCGGCAGGGTTCAAACGCCGGTTCTCGGATGGATAATCCAGCGCTACCAGGAGTTCGTGAACAGCGAAACGTACTACCTCGGTCTGACACTTGAGAACGACCTCAGGATCCCCCTCGACATAGGAAAGGACGGCAAGAAAGTGGAGCCTCCAGAACACGTTGTGGTGAAAGAGGTCTCCTTAGAAAGAAGGGAGCTCAAACCAAACCCGCCGTACACAACGGACACCATGCTGAAGGATGCCTCCACATTCCTGAAGCTTTCCGCTCCGGAGACGATGAGATTGGCGCAGGATCTCTTCGAAATGGGCCTACTCTCTTATCACCGCACAGATAGCACCCATGTCAGCAACACGGGAATAGAGGTCGCCAAGGAGTACATAACCCAGGAGGTTGGGGAGGAGTACTTCAAACCCCGCCCCTGGGGAGAAGAGGGCGCTCACGAGGCCATAAGGCCCACGAGGCCGATAGACACGGGTAGGCTCATGCAGCTGGTCAGGGACGGGGTAATCCAGCTCCCCAAGAACCTGACCAGGAACCACTACCGTCTGTACGACATGATATTCCGCAGGTTCATGACGAGCCAGATGCCCTCCGCAGAGGTGCTCTACGAAAGGGCGGTGATAGATGCGACCGTCGCATCCACCGAGATAGAGGGTTACGTCGAGGTTCTAAGGGACGGATGGACAAGGCTTCGCTCTCCGCCCATGAGGCAGCTCCCGCGCCTTGAAGAAGGAGCAAAACTCAGGGTTGTCGATGCCAAGAAGTGGAAGGCGCCGAAAGTTTCCCTCTACACCCAGGGCGACATAATCTCTCTAATGAAGGAGAGAAAGATAGGGAGACCCTCAACATACGCGAAGATAGTCCAGACCCTCCTGCAGCGCTTCTACGTCATGGAGAGCAGGGGCAGAAAGAAGCTGTTCCCGACGGAGAAGGGCATAAAGGTTTACCACTATCTGATGAGCAAATACCGTGAGATGGTTAGTGAGGAGAAGACAAGAGAGCTCGAAGAAAAAATGGACCTTATAGAGAACGGGAAGCTGGACTACATCGAAATTTTAAGGGAACTCTACACAGAACTCAAGAGGGAGTTCAGCGGTTCCTAACAGACTTTTCTCCGATTTTATTTCCCCTGAACATAGGACTTAAACTTATTTTTTCGCCGATAACCTCAACCAGCGTGCTCTCAAAATAGGGGCAAATAACAATCTGCTACCCCAAGAGTTGCATTAGGTGGGTACATAAAAGACTAAACGAATGGTTTTAACATCCATCGAAAGGTTTAAAATTCGGGTGGTGGTAAGAGTGTTGTATACCCGTGCACTTTCAGTAGGATGTTGGAGAGTTATTGGATTTATTGTGCATGTGTCTGGATATGAACCCTCCATCATAAGGAAAAAACTTATATGCCCTTATGCAGAGAAGATAGCAAGAAGGACATGGTGGTGGTAATATGGTGAAGGATAGGATGGTAGAGCTCCTCCAGGAGCACTTTGAGTTGAACCTCTACGAGGCCAGGGCGTACGTGGCTCTCGTGGGGTTTGGAGTTCTGACACCGGCAGAGCTGGCCAGCGTTTCAGAGGTTCCGGCGCCGAGGACCTACGACGTCCTCAGGAGCCTTGAGAAGAAGGGATTCGCCATAAGCCAGCCGGGCAAGGTCAACAAGTACAGGCCAGTCCACCCGGAGAACATCCTAGACAAGTTCATCGAGGAGTGGCAGGAGCGCATCAAGGAAGAGCTCGAACTCAAGAAGAAGGCCAAGGAAGAGCTCCTTGAGCTCATGAACCCGCTCATTGAGACTGAGATCCCCAAGTACGGCGTCGAGAGGGTATGGGTCGTCCGCGGAATAAGGAACGCTACCCTCAAGACCAGGGAGATGTTCGAGGATGTCAAGGAGAAGATACTCCTCGCTGACGACGGCTACATAGCAGCCAACCTGGAGAAGGACATAATCGCCGCCGCCGACAGGGGTGTCGCGGTTAAGATAATCGTGGCCGAGAACCTCCTCCCGAGGATCAAGACCTCAAAGCTCATCGACTACGCCAAGAAGGGCAAGATCGAGCTCAAGGTTATCGACAAGTTCGAGCTTCCGATGCTCATCTGCGACGATGAGGTGTTCTTCGCCCTTGAGGACATGGCCGCTCGCTACTTCAACTACGAGACCCAGATATGGATAAGGGACTTCAGAGTCAGGAACCTCTTCGAGGGCAAGTTCAACGAGTACTGGGAGAAGGCCAAAGAGCTCTGACCTTCTATTCTTTCCCTATTCCGTTTCCATTCTGCAAATTCTTACAAAACGCCTAGAAGTGTTTTTGGACCCCAGTTGGATTAGCATCCGTAACATCAATTTAGAACCCATACAAGCTTTAACTATGGGAACAAAAGCAGAGAAAATTCAAACGGAAAGTCAGACGTACTTGAACTCATCCTCCTCGGGTTTCTTCTCCCTTATCCTCCAGTAGATTTTGCCCTCTTTTTCAAAGCTCTCAACCTTCCCCTGCTCAGCAAAACGGAGCAGGTACCTCCTGACTTCCATGGGGTTAATCCCGGTCTTTTCGGCTATCTCCTCGATGGTCTTTTCTCCATCTTCCAACGCCTCAAGAACCTTGACGTTCTTCATTCTCCTCCCTCCAGCGTCCGGTACTTCAATATCAGTTCTATTATCTTCTCCATTACACTTAAGTGTTTCTCAAGGGCATCAATCTCACTCGGAAGGGTTGATGACAGCTCCGCCAGTTTTGCACGGAGGGCTGCCTCCACGTCAGCATTCTCTCCCGCAGTGAACTCGCGCTTCTTCTTGGCCCTGTACTCACAGACGGGACAGAAGACCCTCCCATCCTTCTCGAAGAGGGGTGAGCCACAGACCGGGCAGTGCCTGTCGAGCATCTTCGCCCCGGAGAGCATGAGGGGCATTATGACGTTCCTTATCTCCTCGTCGGTGGGCCCCTTCACCTTCATCCCCCCATTAAGAGCCGGAATACCTCAATCAGCGCTTCTTTCCCGGCTCTGGAGCGTTTTATCCTGTCCGAGACCTCCGCCACGTCGAAGGCCACTACGTTGAACGTCCTCACGATTTCTCCAAGAAGCTCCAGGAGCTCATCGAGGGTTAATTCACCATGCTGGAACCGGGCTATCCTGTACTCCGGCCTGAGAACGTCCAGGTCAACCGTTAGGTACACATCCTTTCCGAGATACCCCACCGCATCCTCAACAACGCCGCCAACTCCGTGATTGGTGAGGTTACAATAAGACTTCCATCCCCTAGAGGTCTTCCTCGTTCTTGGGAGGGCTGGGTAAATGCGCACCCTCCTCGTCCAGAGCTCCGTCCTCCTCGTGGTCGGTATCATAAGGACGGGGGCAATGACCACTGCCCTTTCCACCCTGCGCTCCTCAAGTGAGTAGGCGAGCCACGAGCCGTGGTCGAGGTAGTCGTGCATCAGATCGGTGTGGGCGTCTACACTGATGAGAGACGAAGGCCGGAGCCTCCCGACGATGGAATACGTGGCCAGATGTTCCCCGATTACATAACAACAGTCAGAGGGGACGAGCCTGTCGAGGGTCTCAGGGTTTCGGGCATCCACTGTGTTAACATCTCCGCTCAATAATCCCTCCTTTTCAAGCAACTTTCTGGCATATAGAACGCCTTCGCGATTTGGTCTCTCCCCAAACGGGATGAAGGTTACCATTCTACCACCTGAAGGTCATCGCTGGAGGATTTTAAAATCCTTATGGAACGGGCATCGATGGAATTTTCTGGACGTTAAGATTTTTAAACCGGATTTTCAACCTGAAAGAGGGCGATGGCGTCCGCCCAGGGCTTCGAGTCCGAACCGCCCTCAGGGGCTGATGACGCCTGTTCTACAGCTGATGGAGGCGGTAGAATGGGCTCGAAGCTTGGAGAGTTCAGGCGCTTTGTGAACATAGAGGGCGTTCTCGATTACGTTGGAAAACGCCGCCATGAGGACGGTGGCTACTGCTTTGTTAGTGTTTTAGATGACACCAACGTCAACGACACCTACTACGCAATCAAAATCCACAACCTTCTGGGACTCGAAGTTCCTGAGAAGGAGAAGACGATAGAATTTCTCGAAGGGACAATCCAGCCCCAGACGGCCGTTGTTGCAATAGCAATGGCCCTCGAAGGTCTTGCAATACTGGGTGCGGATGATGTTGCCAGGGAGTACATAGACATCGTCTACACAAAGTACAACCCCAACGAGGGCAAATTCGCCGTCGGCCTCGGTGGAAGTGAGGAGTTCGGCACTGCAACACCATTGGAAGCCACATACTGGGTTGTTAAGGCGTTTAAGGCTATAGGCCAACCGATAAGCGAAGAGGAAAGGGAGAAAATACGGGCCTTCGTCATGAAGTTCAGGATGGGCAACGGCTTCGGCATCAAGCAACCAACGACGACAATGACGTATCAGGCTATTCACACACTCTATGCGCTCGGTTACCGGCCCCCCAAGAGCCCTCACTTCAGAAACTGCGAACTCTGCGGCGACTGGGGCGGCTTCACGGAGGTCCCATACAGCCTCCCACCGTATCTGGAGCCAACGTTCTATGCAACCAGGGGACTTGAAGTCCAGGGAGAAGCTCCAACCTGCCCTAAGAGGCACATCTGGTTTATACGCCAGCTCCAGAACTCCAACGGGGGCTTCAGGAGAAGTCTCGAACTGGGCATATCCAACTTCCAGAATACGTACAGGGCGCTCGCAGTGATCGGCTCAATGATAAAGCACATCTGAGTGGTTCCAATGGACCTAATCGGCGTCTATCTCCGCGAGGCAATGGACGAAGGCTGCCCGGTATGCAGAATCCTCCGTTCCTACGAGGAGTCTCAAATAGACACGATCCTCTACGAGCACGTGAACGATCCGGAGGTCAGAAAAAAGTTTCAGGAGAGCTCTGGACTCTGCACCTACCACGCATGGAAGACTCTCAAAAAGGCGTACTCGGAGCCGCTGCTGGGCCCCCTTGGGGTGGCGGTTATCTACGAGAGCATCCTCTCCCGATACATAGCCTCGTTGGAGGAAAGAAAGTCCC
The DNA here is from genome assembly GCA_027075325.1 of Thermococcus sp. Taxonomy (GTDB): domain Archaea; phylum Methanobacteriota_B; class Thermococci; order Thermococcales; family Thermococcaceae; genus Thermococcus. The sequence goes on from JALTBN010000091.1 coordinate 114,030, forward strand.
CGAATGAGGGGGAATGCTTCCTCTGCGAACTCGTTCAACAGAAGGAGAAAGACACGATAGAGGCGTTTGCGGAGAGGATTGAAGAGCTGCTCCCGGATTACGAAAATTCAAACTCAATCCTCTGCAAGAGGCACTATAAGATGCTTCTACAGGAGCTCAACCAGAGAGATCCTAAAACCGCAGATAGACTCCGGGAAATCCAGATAAAAAAGCTGAAAGAGCTTCAGAAGAGGATTAACTCATTCATAAACAAGTTCGATTACAGAGCCGAGGAAGAACCAACAAAGGAAGAGACATCCTCACTTCCCTTAACGATAGAGGTCCTGAAAGGCCTCGAAACCGGGGTGACCATTCGGGAGCATCCGGAGAAGAAGAGGGGGCTGTTGCATTGGAGATAACTCTATCCAAAGAGGAGCTTGAAGTGGTGCGGAGGAACAAGCGCGAGATTGAGAAGAGGTTCAACGATCTTGAGGGGCTGGAGAGAACGCTGAAGTACCTCAAACTCAAATACCTCCGGGATCACAGGGACAGGCTAAGGGCAAAGCTGGGGGAGATGAGGAAGCTGTATAAGGAGACGATCGAGTTCGAGGAGAAAGCCAGAAAGGACAAGGAGCTCATGATGGCCTTTAGAAGGGAGCTAAGCGAGGAGAACAGGAAGTTAAGGAGTGAGCTGGAGGACAGGAGATGAAGATAACCGTTAGGTCGAAGGGAAGCTGGAGGAAGGTAACGTTCAAAATACCGGACGAAACGTTTGAGAGAATCGAAGAGATATCAAAACGCTACGGTTTCAGAGTTGATGAGGCCCTTCGGATAATTCTTCTCCATGGGTATTTAGAGGAGAGCAGCGAAAGCGAAGAGAGCCTGGAAAAGCTTGAAGAGGAGATATCCAGAACAGAGAAAGAGCTCTACCATCTTGAGGGCAAATGGTCACCGTTGAAATTCACGACCTACTACCTCGCGATGGATAACCAGAACATTGCAATTCAGCTTTCGGGGATGATAGCGGAGAACAAACGTTTGAGGAAAATGCTTGGAAAGCCTGAGCGCGACTTCTCTGAGATAAAGGGTCTCATCCATTACTACCTCTCCTTTGAGGGCAAGGATTAAAAAGGAACAAACCAGGGCTCCCGTGGTGGTAGCGTGAACGGCAGGATAGCACTCGCAGTGGCACTGGGTGGTACACTGGGAGCCCTCTCCCGGTTCTACATCTCCGGTCTGTTCCCCGTCTACGGTGAATTCCCAGTGGGAACACTGATAGTGAACAGCGCAGCCAGTCTCATTCTGGGATATCTCTACGGCCTCATTTTCTGGGGTTTTGACGTCCCCTCAGACTGGAGGGCCTTTTTCGGGACGGGATTCTGCGGGGCGTTGAGCACGTTCTCGACATTCTCCTACGAGACTTTCTCCCTCCTCCGCGAGAAGGAGTACCTAATGGCCACCCTAAACATCCTAGCAAACGTTATAATCACGATCCTCCTAGTATTTGCGGGCTTCATACTGGCCCGGAGGTGAAACAATGGTTGAGGTCGAGCACTGGAATACTCTCCGGCTGAAGGTATACCTCGGCGAGAACGACCGCTTCAATGGCAAGCCCCTCTACAAAGCGATAGTGGAGAAGCTGAGGGAAATGGGCATAGCCGGGGCAACGGTTTACAGAGGCATATACGGCTTCGGGAAGAAGAGCCGCGTTCACTCCAGCGACGTGATGAGACTCTCCACGGATCTCCCCGTTGTAATAGAAGTCGTTGACAGGGGTTACAAAATAGAAAAGGCAATCTGTGAGATAAAACCCATGATAAAGGACGGGATGATAACTGTTGAGCCCGTCATTGTTGTGTGGGTCGGAACGAAGGAGGAAGTCAGAAAGTTCGAGGAGGACTCCGTTAGGGAGGTGGAATGATTTTGTTGTAAATTATACATCAAACTGGAGATTTTACACTATTCTATTGTATCAACCACAATTTTTCGCGAAAAGTTTATATACCATGAGAACATTAGGATATAACAAGCGGGCGGCACCCCGGCTGTTTAATAAGAGGTGAAATCAGCGCTGTCAATCACCGACCCTCCGGGATGGAATAACCCCTCAAATTGTCTACGGTTTTATTTTTAACTCAAATTCTCATCCAGATTAAAACCGATGCCGAAAACCTAATAAGACTACCATGCATATATGTTTTTAGATAAGTAAATAACCGTGCAAAATGCGGTGATCTCGATGGTCGAGCTTGACTTTGAGTTACCTTTAAAAGAACTCAACGGCGTGATGGAGAGGTTCATATCCGCGGGATTGTTCACAAAGTGGGTCTTTTACAATGAGGACAGGGGTACCGTGGCCCTTCGCGTGGTGGTCCCCGACTTCGAGATGGAGCAGGCCATCCTGGATATCGCAGAGGTGGTCAGAGGACCCCTTGAAATAAGCATTGTAAAAGATGGCCTTGCAGAGATAAAGGTGGATCAGGCCTTCATTAACGTTATAAACGTGGATGGCGTCGTCTACCCCTTAGCACTTATAATGGAGTTCGATTTCAATGCCCACATCCCATCCAGAATGGAACTGATAACCGAGAAGGACTGCCCTCAGGAGGTAATCAGTGCCATACTGCGCATGAAGCTCGGCCCCTTTGATTTCAGAGACCCCATGAAAACGAAAATCCTCCAGAGCAACAAAATGACGAAGATAATGCTGACCACGGAGGTCTGAGCAACTTGTTCCCTTTGAATAACCTTAAAATCTTCCCCTCTTATTCTCCTCTGGTGATGGCATGCTTCACCACGTCAAACTTATCTACGCCACCAAGAGTAGAAAGCTCGTCGGCAAGAAAATTGTTCTGGCCATTCCCGGCAGTATAGCCGCTGTGGAGTGTGTCAAGCTCGCGAGGGAGCTGATAAGGCACGGCGCAGAGGTCCACGCCGTTATGAGCGAGAACGCTCAGAAAATAATCCACCCCTACGCCATGGAGTTCGCCACCGGAAACCCGGTCGTGACTGAAATCACCGGCTTCATCGAACACGTTGAGTTGGCGGGAGAGCACGAGAACAAGGCCGACCTCGTCCTCGTCTGCCCCGCAACGGCCAACACCATCGGAAAGATAGCCAACGGCATAGACGACACCCCAGTTACGACCGTCGTAACGACGGCCTTTGCCCACACGCCGATAATTATAGCCCCCGCGATGCACTCAACGATGTACGATCACCCGATAGTCGTCGAGAACATCGAGAAGCTCAAAAAGCTTGGCGTCGAGTTCATAGAACCGCGCTTCGAGGAGGGCAAGGCGAAGGTTGCCTCGATAGAGGAGATAGTCTACCGCGTTATCAAAAAGCTCTACAGGAAGGACCTCGCGGGGAAGCGCGTTTTGGTTACGGCGGGTGCAACGAGGGAGTACATAGACCCCATACGCTACATAACCAACGCGAGCAGCGGGAAGATGGGCGTCGCCATCGCTGAGGAAGCCGAGCTGAGGGGTGCTGAGGTTACGCTCATAAGGACGAGGGGGAGCGTTCCGAGCTTTGTCGAGAACCAGATCGAGGTTGAGACAGTAGAGGAGATGCTGGAGGCGATAGAAAACGAGCTAAAGGCCAAAAGGTACGACGCCGTTGTTTTAGCTGCAGCCGTAAGCGACTTCAGGGTGAAGGAGAAAGCCGATGCCAAGATAAAGAGCGGAAAACCGCTAACCCTTGAACTCGAGCCGACACCGAAGATAATAGACCGCGTTAAAGAACTTCAGCCGGAGGTCTTCCTCATCGGCTTCAAGGCGGAAACCGGGCTGAGCGAGGAAGAACTCATAAACGCGGCCAGAAAGCAGATGGAACGCGCCGGAAGCGATCTGGTTATTGCCAACACTCTTCAAGCATTTGGCAGCGAGGAGAACGAGGCTCTGCTGGTGACGCGGGATTCCGTTAAGAGGCTGCCGAAGATGAGCAAACGGGAGCTGGCCGAGAAGCTCTGGGACGAGATACTATTGCTGCTGGAATAACCCCTCTGATCGCCATCAAAAGCTTCATAATTCCCCTCTCCTATTCTCCCCGGTGGTTCTCATGAAGAGGATAGGGATAATCGGCGGAACAACACCGGAATCAACCTGCTACTACTACGGGAACTACATCAGGATAAGCAGGGAGAAGTTCGGGCCGTTCACGTTCCCGGAGCTGATAGTCTACTCGATAAACTTCGAGGAATTCAAGAACAACCCGCGCGGCTGGGAAGGGAGAACCGAAATGCTGATAAACGCTGCCAGGGCCCTCGAGAGGGCCGGAGCGGAGATAATAGCCATGTCCGCGAACACACCACACATAGTCTTCCCTGAGGTTCAGAAGGCCGTCAAAGTGCCGATGGTCAGCATAATAGACGCGCTCATGGAGGAGATGGAAAGGCGGGGTGTCAGGAAGGTTCTCCTCCTCGGGACCAAGACGACGATGACGGCTGACTTTTACAGAAACGCCCTTCGCGAGGCTGGCTTTGAGGTGGTAACACCGACGGAAGAGGAGATTGACAGGATAGACGGCATAATATTCGGCGAGCTCGCCTTCGAGAACCTGAAGAGCAGGCCCTACCTGATAGAACTCGTCGAGAGGTACGCGAGGGAGAAGGGCATCGAGGGAGTCATCCTCGGCTGCACCGAGCTTCCCCTGGCGATAAAGCCCGGCGATGTGTCGGTCGAGGTCTTTGACACAGCAGCAATCCACATGAGGAAGCTAATTGAGCTCGCCTCCGAGTGATTTTTAAGTCCTTTTTCCCCTCTCCTTAGGTTAGGAATGGAGATCAGGGGATTGTCTGCTTCCACATAGAAAAACATGTGTAAGTGCCCCAAACCAAATCCGGGGGGTTAAATCTCCTTCGGGGGAATTAAAATCCCGAACTCCGTTATCACACCCCTCACGTAGCGCCAGGGGGTCACATCGAAGAGGTAGTTCCTGACGCGGTAGCCCTGTCTCGCGTAGGGCCTTTCGGCTATCTCAACTTCCCCTGAGGTAAGCTTGGGATGGAGCTTGAAGCTCTCGGCGGCTGCATAGAACGGAACGCCGTTGTCGTGGCACGCCAGCGCGAGAAGGTAAGTGCCGGCCTTGTTGATCACGGCCCCGTCGCTCGTCACGTTGTCCGCCCCGACGAGCGCGAGCGTTGCCTTCCCCGCGAAGAAGCCGAGCTGGGCATCGGTTATCATCTCAAAGGGGATCCCGAGCTTCTCCAGCTCGCGGGCTAGGGCTATCCCTTCATAGTCCGGTGCGCTCTCGGTGAGGATAACCCTGAAGCGCTTGCCTTTCTTTTTTGCAGTCTTGAAAATCTCTAAAACCGCAGAGGAGAAGGAATGCGTAATCACGACCTCGTTCTCGTCGATAAGCTCGCTTCCTATGTTCCCAATCTCGCGCTTCGCCTCCTCCGCGAGACGGATGAACTCCTCAGCTTTCGCCCTCACGGCCTCCGGATTTCCGGTCACGGGCATGAAGCGGGCCAAGTTATAGAGCGACGCCATCGTCCTGTTCACCACTGGAACCTCTTTTTTCATCTCCCTCAACGCGTTCTCCAGCTTATCTCTCTCAAGTATGTTGGCAAGGGCGATGTAAGCCTCAGCGCCCTTCAAGGCCAGCCAGCTCGCGCCCCTTATCCTCTCGGAGCGCATCTCCTCGAGTATCGAACGAACTTCCGGTGGGAGCATTGCCATCACTCCAAGAACTTTAACTTGAACTTCTCCCCAACATTTTCAAAAGAACTAGTGGAATACCAGCGATAAAAGAGGCATCCGCCACTATCATCTCTCCCTCAGCTCCTCAAGCAGTTCAAGGGTGTCCGGAATTTCCTCAGGGACGTCCTGATTGATCATATGAATGACCCTTTCAAGGTCTTTCAACGCCTTTTCCTGCCTCTCTCGCCTAACCGCCTTGATTATCTCTCTCACGAGCGGTTCTATATCCTTGGGGACATCTATCTCAACCGGCATCTTCCCACCGTTCTAATTGTCTCGCATAGCTTTATCACCCTTTCGCTACCAGCCTTCCTCGAAGCGGATCCCCTTCCCCTCCATGAAGGCCTTCGCGCGTTCTATCTCCTCCTCGCTCTCGCCGAAGAGGATTATCCCGATGTACTTTCCAAAGCCCTTTGGGGAGGAGTGAATCCTGACGCTGAAGCGCTGAAGAGTTTCATTGAGGACCGGCGCCAGCTTGCTCTCGTCGGTTATCTCCGCTAAAAGCTTCCTCTGGATGAACTTCCGCGAGCCGAGTCTTGGAAGGACTTCGTTTTCGAGCATCGCCTTCATTTCCCTGGGCATTCCCGGAAGGACGAAGATTTTAACGCCCTCGTGCTCGATGTAGGCTCCGGGAGCAGCTCCCCCGGTGTTCTCCAGCGGCTGCGCTCCCTCCGGCAGGTAGGCCATTTTCTTACGCGCTTCGTTGAGTTCGGGGTCGTCTATGTATCCCTCCCTGTAGAGCTTCTCGTAGAATGCCTTGAGTCTTTCAAGGCACTTTTCACAGAGAACGAGTTTTCTGTTCAGCGACTCTGCAACGGCCACCATCGTCACGTCGTCGTGAGTCGGGCCTAACCCGCCTGAGATGACCAGAACCTCCGGCTTTCTGCCCAGAATCTCGCGGATGACGGCCTTTATCTCCCCAACGTCGTCCCCGACGGTGGTCTTCCTCCTCACCCAGTAGCCCCTCTCCGTGAGCTTTTTAGCTATGAAGGCCGAATTGCTGTCCACGGTGTTTCCAGTGAGAAGCTCATCCCCAATCGTCAGAACCTCGGCTAACACGGCCACCACCGAAGAACCTTCGGGGAGAACGCTTTAAACCTTCCCATCAGGGGGAGGGCGAAGAAGGTCTGCGCTTCTTCCGCGAGAGCCTCAGAAGCTCGTCCCACTCGAAGAACTGTCTGTTGAATGGATCGAGCTGCGAAACGGCCTCACCGGGCAGCACGAGAGGCCTTTCAAAAGGCTTTTTCGCCTTTCTCACGGGGATCACCCCATTTCATTATACGGCGAACTCCGTAAAAACGTTCCCACTCACTGCCGGTGAAAACAAGGCTTAAGTATTTTACCGCTGTAAAATTCCCGGTGATTGTCGTGGCCAAGGTCAAGGTTGGAGTTAACGGTTACGGAACGATAGGAAAACGCGTCGCCTACGCGGTTTCAAGGCAGGATGATATGACGCTTATCGGTGTCACGAAGACGAAGCCGGACTTCGAGGCCTACCGCGCTAAAGAGCTGGGAATCCCGGTTTACGCCGCAAGCGAGGAGTTCCTCCCGCGCTTCGGGAAGGCCGGCTTCGAGGTTGCGGGCACTCTAAACGACCTCCTTGAGAAGGTCGACGTCATCGTCGATGCAACACCCGGAGGAATGGGGGCTAAAAATAAAGCACTCTACGAGAAGGCCGGCGTTAAGGCTATTTTTGAGGGCGGCGAGAAGGCCTCGACCGCGGAAGTTTCCTTCGTTGCCCAGGCCAACTACGAGAAGGCCCTCGGAAAGGACTACGTTAGGGTTGTTTCCTGCAACACGACGGGCCTCACGAGAACTCTCTCGGCGATTCAGGAGTACATCGACTACGTCTACGCAGTGATGATAAGAAGAGCTGCGGATCCAAACGACTCCAAGCGCGGTCCGGTGAATGCAATAACGCCGAGCGTTACCGTTCCTTCGCACCACGGGCCGGACGTCCAGAAGGTTATCCCGATAAACATCGAGACTTCCGCGTTCGTCGTGCCGACGACGCTCATGCACGTTCACAGCATAATGGTCGAGCTCAAGAAGCCGATCGAGGCCAAGGACGTCGTTGATATCTTTGAGAACACTACCCGTGTTCTGCTCTTTGAGAAGGAGAGGGGCTTCGACAGCACCGCCCAGCTCATAGAGTTCGCCCGCGACCTGCACCGCGAGTGGAACAACCTCTACGAGATAGCGGTCTGGAAGGAGAGCATCAGCGTCCGCGGAAACAGGCTCTTCTACATCCAGGCGGTACATCAGGAGAGCGACGTGGTTCCTGAGAACGTCGATGCGATAAGGGCGATGTTCGAGCTGGCCGACAAGTGGGAGAGCATAAAGAAGACGAACAGGAGTTTGGGAATTTTGAAATGAGGATGTGAAAAGGTTAAAACTCTTTTTTTCCCTTTTCTAATGAAGCCTATGGACACCGAAGAGCTACTAATGATAGTTGGTATTGCCATCACGCTCGCCACCCTTTTACTGCCGGGCCAGCAGCTCAGCGGAACGTTCTGCGAGGGGCAGTCCGGAAGGCTCGGCGACTACAGGGTGAGCGTTTCCGACGGCTACCTCATGGTCTCCTCCCAGAGCGGCGACGTTTTCGTCGCGTGGAGGGGCAGGATCATCCTAAGAAAGGTGGGCCTGGATTACGCCTACTCCGGGGATGAGGACTGCTACACCGTCAGGATCCGCTACAAGGGGGCTGAATATACCTACGCCTTTGCCACCGGGCTCTCCTTGGCGGGTGGGGCGTTCTTCTACATGGCGTTCCTGAAGTACAGGTGAGGTAGAAGATAACTTGCGAGGCTTACCCTCTGCCGATTATCAGGGCTTTAAAGCCCGAGCTTCTTCCTCACATCTTCCGCGCTCAGACTCTTCACGAGCAAATCCTTCTCCCTGCCCGTCTCCCCCCGGACTATCACAACCTCCGCTCCAAAGAGCTTCGAGAAGAACTTCACCACCTCTTTGTTCGCCTTCCCCTCAACGGGTGGGGCGGCGATTCTGACCTTCAAGCGGCCGCGCCATTCATCAACGCCCTCAATCGAGTTCTTTTTTGCCTTCGGCTGGACGTGAATGAAGAGGAGCGTTCCATCCTTCGTCTCTTTGATAAACTTCGCCATCTCAATCCCCCCACTCGTACTCCCACACGATAGCTGGCGGGAACTCACCGCGTTTAAGCTTTTCGAGTATCTCACTGGCAACTGAGTAGGCGAAGTCGAAGGTCTCCTTGTCTATCAGCCCGTAGTTCAGGGCCATCTCCAGCTCGTTCTCATCGATGAGGAAGGCGTCCCCCTCCGGGAAGACGAAGACGTCGAGAAAAAGGTCGAGCATCTCCAGGGTATCACCATCGCGTTTAGTGTAGGCCAGAACATCGATGTAAAGCCCCTTGAAGTTCCCTTTCCTATCGTAGACCTTGAGGATGTCGTAGTTTTCCCCGATGAATGCGAAGTAGAGCATGTTGTAGCCATTGTCTATCACTTTCACGCCGTTCACCCTGAGCGGAGCGAGCATGCCGGAGAAGCGGGACTTGGCGACGATAACGTCGCCTAAATCGGCAACTACCTCGTCATCTCGCTCAAGGACGCGGTTGGGAATGCGTTTGTAGATGAGGTGGATTTTCTTCATGGTATCCCTCAAACCAGCTCGCTCAGAAGCTTTAAGGCAGTTGCGGAGCCGATGAGCAGGTAGACCCACCTGAGCTTTTCGCTCCCTATCCTCATGGCGGCCCTCGCCCCAAGCCAGGCCCCGATGCACACCGGAACGATAACCGGAACCAGCAGGCCGTAATCTATCTGCCCCCCGAACCCGTACACAATGACCGCGGTGAGGTTGTTGAAGAATATGAGGGTCTTCGCCGTGCCGTTGGCCCGGAGCATGTCCATCCCGAAGAATGCCCTTAGGGCGGCTATAACTATGAGCGTGGAAGCTATGCCGAGGATCCCGATGTAGGCCCCGACGATGAAGCCGACGGCCGAGACCAGGGCGCGGCTGGCTCCCCCCCTTTCAACCGCCACTGTGCCCGAGTGGGGTCTGACTGAGAAGTACAGACCTATTAGGAGCAGCCCCAGGGACACCGCGCCAGCAGGCCCCGCCGGGAGGGACGAGAAGAGATAGCTGCCGCCCAGCGCCCCGATGACGGAGAAGGAAACGAGGTACGGAACGGCCCTTATCTCGACCGCACCTCCCCGGTAGTACGTGGCCGCCGAGACTAACGTCAGCGCCGCTATGGCGACCTTCAGCGTGCCCACGGCACTCCGGACTGGAAGGTCCAGGAAGGTCCGGACCGAGAATATCACGATGCTCCCGCCGCTCATGAGGGAGCCGATAAACCCCGCCATCAGGGATACCGTGGACAGTAGTGCGGTCTGCATGTAATTATTTTGTTTGAACTCCTTAAATCAGTGCCTAAACACCAAATAATTTTTATCCTTGGAAGTCATATGGATTCATGATGAAGAGTCTAGAAGAAATCGAGAGGGTTCTGCGGGAGCACAAGAGGGAACTCTGTGAGCGTTTTGGTGTTAGTGCTATTGCCGTTTTTGGCTCCTACGCCCGAAGTGAGGAGACCGAGCTGAGCGACGTGGATATCCTGGTTGAGTTTGAAAGGCCTATTGGCTGGGAGATAGTTGACCTCAAGGACTATCTTGAGGAGCTCCTCGGCGTGCCTGTGGATGTGATTACAAAAAACGCCGCCATGAGTCGGAAAGGGCTGTGGGAACACATTAGGGAGGATTTGGTTTATGTCTAAAATCGAAAAAATCATTGAGGAGGAGTGTTAGCTCCCGAAGATCAGCTCCCTCATCTTCCCGGGCAGCTCCTCGATCTTCACCCTGACCTGCTCCCTCGTGTCGCGGTCGCGGATTGTAACCGTGTTATCTTCTGGCGTCTGGTTGTCGATGGTGACGCAGTAAGGCGTTCCTATCTCGTCATAGCGCATGTAGCGCCTTCCAACGGTGTCCTTCTCGTCGTAGACGGCTATGAAGCCTGCCTTCTGGAGGGTTCTGGAGACCTCGTAGGCGATGCCCTTGAGCGGCTCCTTGGCGACGAGCGGCAGAACCGCGACCTCTATCGGTGCCATGTCCTTCTTGAGCTTGAGATAAGTCCTGTCCCCCTCAATGACGAGGCTGTTCTCAAGGAGCAGGTAGAATGGCCTGTCAATACCGAAACTCGGCTCAAGGACGTGCGGGACTATCTTCTCGCCGGTAACCTTCTCCTCGACTTCCTTTATTATGAAGTCGTCCCTCTCGAGCTCGTAGCCCTCGATTTCGACCTTTCCGTCCCCCTCGAGGAGCTCCACGAGCCCACGCTTCTTCTCCTCGTCCCATTCCTGAATGAGGTCGTTTATCCTCTTGGCGTCCTTCTTGAGCTTCGGCCCGACGCGCTTCATGTTGAGGCCCACTTTGAGGCGCTTGACTATCTTCGGCTCGTCGTAGTGGATGAGAACGGTTAAATCTGCCCCGCTCTCGCGCATGTGCCTGCTGAGGTCGTAGTCACCGCGGTTGGCTATCCCAACGCACTCCACCCAGCCGAAGCGCTCGCTGTGGATTTCGGCGTCCCAGGTGTCGCGCGAGTAGTGCGCCCTCTCCTCCGGCAGCTGCTGGCGGAAGCGTATCTTGTCCTCGGGGATGCCAATGTCGAGGAGGGTTCTCTTGACCATGACCATATAGTAGGCGAAGAAGGTGTTCATGACGTAGCCCTTCTTCACGGCCTCCTCCGCCGTCATCTCCACCATTCCGAGGTTTTTGAGCTGGTGCTCTATTGGATAGAGCCTGAGAACCTCATCTTTAACCTCGTCGAAGTGCGGATGAGCCGTCTCCTGCGGGTTGAAGAATATCTCGGCCTCGGCCTGTGTGAACTCCCTGAGGCGAAGCATCCCCTGTCTCGGAGAAATCTCGTTGCGATAGGCTTTTCCGATCTGGAACACCCCGAAGGGGAGCTTGTTCCTCGCGAAGGCGTTTAGGCGCCTGAAGTTGACGAATATTCCCTGAGCCGTCTCGGGCCTCAGGTAGCCCTTCTGGTCTCCGTAGGGCCCTATCTTCGTCTCGAACATGAGGTTGAAGTACCAGACCTCGCCGAGCTCGCCGCCGCACTCGGGGCAGCGTATGTTATGCTTCCTTATCAGCTCGGTGAGGTGTTCGGCGCTCATGCCCTCAGTGTCTATCCCAAGAGCTTCTTCGACGAGGTGGTCGGCCCTAAAGCGGGCGCCGCACTTCTTACACTCCACCAGCGGGTCAACGAACTTCTCGACGTGGCCGCTGGCTATGAAGACCTTCTCGGGGGTTATGTCCGGTGTCTCGAGCTCAAAGAATCCCTCCCTTTGGAAGGCCTCCCTTATCTTCCGCTCGATTTTACGCTTTATCGCCGCCCCGAGCGGGCCGTAGTCATAGAATCCGCGTGAACCACCGTATATCTCAAAGCTGCCCCAGGCAAAGCCTCTCCTCCTCATCAAATCCTGCAGAATCTCGTACTTATCAGCTTCTCCCATCGCTCACCACCTGAAACTGGAGCGAGGGACTTTATAAAAAGGTTTTGGACCTGCACAATGCTTTTAAAGGTTACATCAAGGAATGTTCGGAGCACACTATTGACGAGAAGAATTCGTGAATCTGTTCCCTCAGGGGAGGCCTCGCGATGGTTAGAAACGCTCTCAACCATAAACGGCTCTCCATTGAGGCTTCTTCTGGCTAACTTCGATGGTTGTTCTTGCGTCGCTCTTTGGATTCTTCGTCCTTTTAGCGGTGGGGCGTTCCGGTAACCACCGTTTCCTTGTACTCTCCACTGCTCTTCTCCTCTGTCCGATTTTCCTCACCGTTCTTGAGGCCGTTTTTCTCGATCATGTATATCCCTTCGATCTGTGGAACCGCTTTTTCTTCCCATTCTTCTTTGCGTTTGTTTCGCTGAATTCTCCAGAGGGGACAAACAATGTGGTGGAAGTGGGTGTAACACTTTTCTTGGCGCTCCTCTTCTTGGTGAGGCATACGCTAATTTTCATGATAAAACTCCTTCTACGCCCAATACAGGCTGGCGAGTACAAGCTAAGCCTAGTGCATGGGAGAAGCATGGAACCGACGATACTGAATGGTGATATAATAGTTATCTCTCCGGAGGTGCATGGCTTAAATCCGGGAAATGTTGTTGATGTGAGAGTGCCCGCGAGATACGCCAGCAAAGCCCGCAATATAGTGCACCGCCTTGTCTGGACGAACGGCAGGATGATCCAAACGAAGGGCGATAACAACTGTCATCTCGATCCGAAGATACCAGTAGAGAACGTGGAAGGGGTTGTAGTGGCTGTCCTGAGGGCATACGAAGACAATATCCACGTTGAAACATTTTCGGATGATTTTTATCCGACGAAAGACATCCTGGTGAAGGCTAAAAGGCTATCCTCCAGATACGGAAGAATTAATTCCATTTCGAGACTTCTTGGCATTTACCTTCCTACCTTGGTCTCCCTGCTTTTGACTTTTATCCTACTGCGGATTTGAAAAGGGATATGAAATACTTTGGTTGCTCTCGTTGGTTCCGTTTTGCCGTGGGGAAAGAGTTATAAACCGTTTCCCCCGTGTAGGCTATGAGCTTTGATTGTTTGGAGGTGCGTGAAAATGGCGGAAAGACCACTCGATGTTATCCACAAGTCCCTTGAGAAGGATGTCCTCGTGCTCCTCAAGAGGGGAGGCGAGATAAGGGGCAAGCTCATCGGTTATGATATCCATCTGAACGTTGTCCTTGCCAATGCAGACCTCATCCAGGACAGCGAGGTCGTGAAGAGCTACGGCAAAATCGTTGTCCGCGGGGACAACGTCCTCGCCATCTCGCCGGTTGAAATTGAGTGAAGCAGTGAGGTGATAGCATGGGAGCCGGAACAGAGCCAAAGGGCCGGAGGAATCACACTCCGACTCACATCAGGTGCAGGCGCTGCGGAAGGCGCGCCTTTAACGTTCAGAAAGGGTACTGTGCCGCCTGCGGATTCGGCAGGAGCAAGCGCATGAGGAAGTACAGCTGGTCGCACAAGTGGAAGAAGAAGAGGAACCTCAAGTACTGATCTTTTCTTTTATACCCTCTACGACCCACGTGTTCTTCTCAGGATGCGTTATCTTCCGTAGGCGGGAAAATAAATGAGAACGGTCCGGTGGATATTCCTGCCACCTGCCAATTGCATTAATTCCCTTCTGCGATCACTCCAGCGGCTCCCTCCCGTAGCGCAGGAAGCTGAGGAACTTCTCGTTCTCGCCCACCAGCGCGCTCAGCACCGCGTTGACGTAGGCATCGAACTCTCCCTTCTTTATGACTACTGAGTGGTGGGCGTACTCGAGTGGAATCACGTACTCGTCCTCGGCAACGGAGAGTATCTCGGCCAGGGTCTTCTCGAAGTCCTGCTTCTCCGGAACTTCAAGAAGGTATATCAGCCCGCCGTCGGCGAAGCGGACGTAGGCTGGCTTTATTCTTGCCCCCGTGATCTTGCCGCCCTCCAGTATCAGGGCCTCTTTAAGGTTCTGGAGCTTTCCGTGCATCATGACGTCAACAATCAACCTCGGAAGACCGCCCTTCGGCTCCTTGAGGTAGCTGAACTCCAAGTAGCCCCTCTCGTCTGAGAGTGATGCAACAACCGGAGTGTCGACTATCATTGGCGTGCCCTTGAGTTTGTCCCCTTCCCTCATCTTCACTGTCTTCACGACGTCAGCCTTGTAGAACGTCTTTGCAATGGCCGCTATCCTCCCACCGAGGAGCCTGTCGAGGGCGTGGAGGTACTCGAGGTACTCAAAGAGGACTATGAGGTCTTCCTTGTCGTTTATCCACCAGAAGCTCTCCCTTATGCTCCTCGCGCCCTTCCTCATGAGTATCGAAAAGATTTCCTCACCGTTCCATCCCCTTGAGGGCAGGGAAAAGCCGTTCAGGACGCCCTCATTTTCCAGCCCTTCCCTCCACCGCGTCCACTGCTCGTCGAGGAAGTCGAGGAACTCCAGGGCGGCGTTGAGCAGTTGCTCCCCATGTCTGCCGTAGAGTTCCCTCGTCGTCGATGTGACGTACGTTGGTGGCGTGATTATGGCGCTGCTTATCGTGCCGTCCATCAGCACCAGATCGGCCCCGAGTTCGAGCATCATCGCGCCCATCCTCTTCTCGAGGATGTCCATGTGAACCCTAACCCTCTCCTCAACGCTCTTGTACGGGAAGACCATGCCGATGTCGTTCCAGTAGTAGAGCCTCTCCCCTATCGCCGAGGCAGAGACGGCGTAGATTATCGCCCCGCTGAGGCGCTTCATCATCCTGCTGCCATCTATAGCGTAGACGCTTGCTTCCTTAGGCTCTGGCAGGGGCTTCCACGGGAAATGCTTCTCCACTGCCTTTCTCAGCCTCTCGACGTCCTCCAGGCTCTTCAGGAGAAACTCCCTGATCTCTCTGACGTGAACATCGCTAATACGCTCCAAGGCTCTCGACCTCCACCCTGCTCTTTCCGCCGACATTCTCTACCCGTATCACGTAATCCGCCGCGTCCTTCAGCTCCTCGTCGTGCGAGACTATGATGACCTGCGGTATCTTCCTGAGCTGGCTTGAGATTATCTCAACGAGCTTCTTCCTGCGCTCTTCGTCGAGGAAGGGCGTCGGCTCGTCCAAAATCAGCAGCTCAAGGTTCCCAACCTTGTAGAGCGAGAGCGCCAGGCGGAACGCTAAACCGAGCGCTATCCTCTCGCCGCCGCTGAGGAACTCCAAGCCAACCTCGTTGCCCGCGTAGAGCACCTTCAGCTCTATCCTCTCCCTTCCGTACTTCTTCTCCCGCTTGAGCTTTATCCCCTGGTACTTGCCCTCGGTCATCTCCGAGAAGGTCTCCCCCGCGAGCTTCTGAACCTCCTCGAGGCCCCTAAGTTCCTCTTCCGCCTTGAGCCTCGCAACCTTCTCCTTGAAGGTGGTCATATCCGCTATGGCCTTCTCGACGGTCTCTATCTCCTTCCCCGCATCCTCGATCTCCTTCTTCTTGGCCTTCAGTTCGTCGAGGAGCTTCATGACCTCGTCCCTCAGCTCTTCGGCACCTTTAAGCTCCGCTTTGGCTTTCTCAAGCTCCCTCGCGCTCTCCATGTGCCTTTTCTCTGCCTCTCCGTAGGCTTCCTCCGAGAACTCCTTCGAAAGCTTCTCTATTTCCTTCTTCAGCGCTTTGAACTCCCCTTCCAGTTCCCCAAGGGTCTTGATGCTCTCATCGCGCTTCTTCTCGAGGAGAGTGAGCTTCTTCCTGGCCCTGTCGAGCTGCGCTGGAACGCTCTTCAAAGACAGGTACTCGCGGTAGGCCGGTTCGAGTTCCTTTAAACGGTCCTCGACCCCGTCAAAGGAGCTGAACCCTTCCCTCTTCAGGCTCCCCATTATGTCCTTCTTCTTTTCCTCTATCCCCTCGAGCTTCTTCTTTATGTCCTCTAGCTCTCCCCTGGCCTTCTCCAGCTCTTCGAGCTCCTCTCTGAGCTGCCTGAGCTCCTTCTTTATCTCGATGAGCCTCGCCTTCGCGTTCTCAAACTCCTCCGCGGCCTTCTCAAGCTCCTCCACATCGTACTTGGAAAGCTTCTCCTCGACTTCCCTCAACAGGTCGGCGGTCTTCTTCAACCTTATGAGCTTCGGCTCCCCTTTGATGGCCTCTTTGAGTTTCGGCTCCCTCTCCCTGAGCTTCTCCAGCTTCTTCTCCAGCCCCTTTAGCTTCTTCTCGATGGAAGTTATTTCAGCGTCGTACTCAGCCTTTATCTCCTCCTCATCGTGCTCCTCGATGGGCCTCTTGCACAGCGGGCAGACCTTTGCCCCCTCAAGCTTCGAAAGGTTCTCGATGAGGCTCTCCCTCAGCCCGCTGAGGCTCGCGATGTCCTCTCTTATCTTTGCCACTTCCTCGCGGAGGTTCTCGAGCTCTTCCTTCGCTTTCTCAACAGACTTCAGTTCCTTTTCGAGCTTCTCCGGGGTGGTTCCGGCTTTCTCAAGCTCACTTCTGTACCTCTCCGCCTCGGCCTTCAGCTGAAGGGCGCGCTGGTAGAGGCCGTTCTTCCGCTTGAGCTCCTCGTAGGTTCCCCTGAGGGCAGTCTCCTCTTTCTCCAGCTCGGCTATCTTCGCGGAGACCTCGCTTATCCTGGAGGTTTTCTCTTCGAGCGTCTTTTTCTTCTCCGTTAAACGCGCCGCCGAGAGGTCGAGCCCCGCAAGCTCGTCCTTGAGCGAGAGGAGGGACTTCAGCTTGAGGTACTCCTTCTCAAGCGGCTCGAGCTCCTTTAGGCGGGAGAGCTTCTCCTCAAGCTCCTCTATCTCCTTCTCCACCTCGGAGATCTGGCCCTCGTAGTCCGCTATCCTCTCCTTCTCGGCCTTTATCCTCTGCTCAATGACGGCCCTCCTCTTCTCCAGCCCCTCGAGCTCTTCTTTCAGGGTCTTAAGCCTGGAGTACTCCTTCTCCGCTTCCTCGAACTCCTTCTCAAGCTTCCTCGCCCTCTCCCTGAGCTCGCTTATCCTCCTCAGCGTCTCGGAGAAGCGCTTCTCGGCATCGCGGAGGCTCTCCTCAACTTCGGCCTTCCTCTCGATGAGCTTCCTGAGGTATTCCCTCTTCCGCCTGAGCTCCCTTATCACCTCAGCGGCGTTCTTCTCGGCGTTCTCGTAGTCCTCTATCCCCAAGACCTTCCTTAGAACCTTCTCCATTATCTCACGGTTCGTGATTATGCCCTCTATCTCGCCCTGCCGTATGTAGAGGGCGTTGGTGAAAACCTGGATGGGGTAGACGTTCCGCTCCACCCAACGGGCTATGTCCGAGCTCTTCTCCGCTATCAGGGCGCCGTCCTCAAGCAGCTCGCTCTTCTTGGTGTCTCTGGCTATCCTGTATGTCTTCCCGTCGTGCTCGAACTCTAAAGCAAGCGCTATACCACCCTTCGCGTTAACGCGTGTGTTGGCCTGGAGGTAGCCCCTTGGGAAGCTCGGGTGCCCCATGTAGAGGGCCGCGAAAACCGCCTCAAGGATCGAGCTCTTCCCGGCACCGTTCTGGCCTATCAGCAGGTTTATGCCGTCGCTGAACTCGACCTCACTCTTCTCGTGCGCCCTGAAGTTTTTGATTTTAATCCTTCTTATCCTCACGGCTTACCCCTCCCCAGCCAGGCGTCGAGGCTTGCTGGATTTTTGGGTTTGGGGACGGGCTTCTTTTCAGGTTTTTTCTCTTCTTTCCCGGGCTTCTCCGTTTTCTTTGGCTCCTTTCCCCTCGGCGCTTTTTCAGGGGCTTTGGCCTTCTTGGGTGCCTTTTCCATGGCTCCCTCTTTCTTCTCAGGGGCCTTCCTCGGAACCATGGCCTTTGCTGGTATTCCCTTCTCGTACCTCTCCATCAGCCAGGAAACGAACTCGGGCAAACCCTCCGAGAACTCCTTCGGTTCAACGCGGAGATGCATCAAAAGCTCCCTCTCCCACTCAGTGAACAGCTCCTCCTCGCTCAGCCTCTCCTTCGAGAGGATCGCCTCCCCGACGACCCTGCTCTTGAAGGTGTAGTACCTGATTCCAGAGTCCTTGAGCAGGTCGTTGAACTCGGCCAGGGCGATTCCTCCCTTAACCGTGCCTTCGAGCGTTATCACAGCTATCGCGTCCTTCGGGATGAGCGATGAAACCTCCTCAACCTTCCTCCTCAGCTCAGCCTTGCTGTTTCCTTCAACCCTGACCGAATAAAAGGGCCTCGTCTCAACCTCCACAAACTCCGGAGCAAAGTCCTCGACGATGTAGAACCCCTTTGGCCCCTCGCGGTTCCCCATAACCTTCGGCTTTTTGTCTCTGGTGGAGTAGCGGATTAGGTGGCTCGCCTCCCTGACTTCTGTCCTCTCCAGGGAGCCGGGGTAAGCTAAGGGGCCGCTTAAACCCGTCTGCGAAGGCTCTGCTATTCTCCTGACGTGGATGTGCCCGAGGGCGTAGTAGGAGAACCCATCCGGCAGCTCGCTCAGCCTCAAATCGAAGGCGTCCTGGTAGGGCGTGTCCTTGGCCAGGTAGTCAATTGCCTGGTGGAGCATGAGAATTCCTTTCTTCCCCTTGAAGAGCGCCCTGAGGACGTTGATTGCCCCGTCGTTCCTTATGAGCTGCCAGCGGGTGTGGTGCCTCAGCCCGTGTATCTCAAGGTCTCCTACCTTCCCCCACACCAGATAGCGGTTCTCTGAGAGCCTCTTGCTCTCCTGGAACTCGCCCTTCCTCGGCTCCCTCTTGAGTCCAACGGTGTATATCAGTCCGAGGTGCTCGAGGAGGTCGAAGACGGAGGTTTCCCTTATCGTCTTGTCGTGGTTGCCCTCTATCGCGAAAACCGGAATTCCCTTCCTCCTCGGCAGTTCGAGGACCTCAACGGCGTCGCGTATCGTCCTCGGCGACGGCCTGCTCACATGGAAGAGGTCTCCAGCGATGAGTATGAAGTCAACGTTGGCCCTCACCGACTTCTCGATGGCCTCGCGGAAGGCCTTCAGGTAATCCTCGTAGCGGAAGGGCTGGTTGAACTGCTCCCTGCCGAGGTGGACGTCAGCGATGTGCGCGAACTTCATAGCGACACCTCACAGCGGGAGGGCCTCTATGGCCTCCTCCTCCGTCATCTCCTCTGTTTCATCCTTCCCTTCGAGCCATTCGGCAACGATGTCTATGTCCCCGCCGCCGTAGTGGCCCTTGAAGTCCCTCTCGAAGCTGTATATCTTCACCATCGCGGGAATCGTTATCGCGTAGCCGACTATCACCGCTTCACCCACTCCGAGGGAAGCTATATCCCCGAGCAGGTCCTCGCTTATCTGCTCGCTCGCCTGCTGCACGTAGCGCTGGTCGTTTGGCTCGACGAGCTTGAGGATGATCTTCGTGTTCGTCTGGCTCAAGATATCGTCGTCCAGCTTCTTGGGCCTCTGAGAGACTATGCCCAACCCAACGCCGAACTTTCTTCCCTCACGGGCAATCTTTCCAAGCCAGAGCGTCGCCGGGTTCTTCTCGCCCCGAGGGGCGAATATGTGCGCCTCCTCTACGATGACCAGCAGGGGCTTTTTCACGGCAGGATAATTCTCTATTATCTCCCTGGCGGTGGGCCTGTCGTTCGTTCTAAGGGCCTTTATGTACTCGATGCGGTTCTTGAGGATTCCGCGCAGGACGAAGCTCGCCAGCGTAATCATCTGCTCCTCTTCCATGCCGCTCAGGTCTATGACGTTCACCATGCCGGGTCTTATCTCGCTGAGAACGTTAACCGGGCTTATGAACTCGCCGAAGTTGGCGCGAAGCTCGCTCAAGTAGTCCTTCAGCCTTATCAGGGAGTCGAGGTCCTTTGCCTGTATCTTTCTTGGCGTCTCTATGCCCTTCTCGTCGTAGTAGTAGATAATCTTGTCGTCGGTGTTCTCGTAAACGCGTATCCACTCCTCTATCTTGTCCTCCATCGCGTGGATGAAGTCCATTCCGCCGACGACGCGCCCGTTCCTGCGCATTTCCTCTCTAACCGTCCTGTAGACCAGCCCGAGGAAGCGCCTCTGAAGGCTGGCGTTCTCCGCTATGCCGAGCAGCGTGGCGAACTCGCTGAGCCTTATCCTCCCGGGGTCTATCGTGGCCTTTATCGGGTTGACGCGCGCTCCGGGCCAGCTCAGGTGCCTGTACTCGCCGTGCGGGTCGAGGATGACGACGGTGGCGTTGACGTTGCTAACCAGCTCCTTCGTGAGAACCGCTATCGTGTTGGACTTTCCGGCACCGGTGACCGCTAAAACCGCGAAGTGCCTCGAAACAAGCCTGTTGGCGTCGAGATTGACCTCTACTTTCTCCCTCGCTATGAGCCTTCCCAGCCTTATGTGGCCCTGGGAGAAAATCATCTCCAAATCTTCGTCCCTCGCGAGGTAGACCTTCTCGCCGGGCTTTATCGGGACGCGGTTGGGAGCGGGCTTCGCCAAGAACTCTCCATCGGCAGTTCTCAGCACGCCGAGAACCTTGGCTGTCGCGAGTATCTCCTCGCTCTTGTCAAGGACGCCCTTTGAGAAAACGTTCACCGTCTTTTCCACGTAGTCGTAGCTCCCCCTCCCGGCGTCCATGAGCCAGTTGACGTTCCTTATCGACTTCAAAAGTGCTAAAACCTCGTCGCCGTCCCTGTTCCTCGCTATCAGAAACTCCCCAAAGCGCGGAAGCTCGTTTCTCGGGTTCACTATGAACGTGAAGTGGTCGGTGGTCGATTCACCGAACACGATTCCAACGGGGTTATCACGCTCCATATTACCACCTTTAGTTGACTTCTCCCGGTGGAACAAAAACCTTTCGCCCAAAACCACAACCCCTAAAAGCCATCCCGCCAACTCCCTTTCATGGAGAACGCCGGAAGAATCCTCCTCGTCACCGGCAGGCTCGCCGAGCCCCTGGTGAGAAAGTACGGAAAGGGCTGTGACGTCTTCGTAACCCCTGTTAGCGTCGCGGCCTTCCTCACGCCGGAGCTCATAGTGCGCTACCTGAAAAAGGCAGGAATCAGGAGCGAGGACTACGACTTAATCTTAATCCCCGGCCTCGTCCGCGGTTCCGCTCAGATCATTGAAGATGAGCTCGGAATTCCCACCTTCAAGGGACCGAGGAGCGCTATGGATTTGCCCCAGACCCTCAAGGCCCTCCGTGAGGGCTTCAAACTGAGCAAAGAAAAGCCGGCGGATGAACTCTTCTCGATCGATGCGCTCAAGAGGGTGGAGGACATAAGAAACAGGACGCGGAACAGGCGCTACATCGAAAAGGCCCTCAAAAAGCCCTGGAACGTCCTCATCGGGAACCTTCCAGCGGGGAGGGACTTTCCGGCGAGGATTCTGGGCGAGGTGGTGGATGCCCCAAAGCTCGGCATCGAAAAGACGGTCGAGAAGGCCTTCTACTACCTCCGCGAGGGAGCGGACATAGTGGACATAGGCATGGTTGCCGGGGAGAGGAACCTTGGGTTCATCGAGGAAATTCCGGAAATCCGCGAGATGCTGGGGGAGAATGGTTTTGAAGCCCCGATAAGCTTCGACTCGCTCAATACTGCCGAAATCGAGAAGGCCCTCGATTACGCTGACCTTTTCCTCAGCGTTGATGCCGGAAACATTGAGGAACTCGTGACGAAGAAACCGGCCGTTCTTATCCCGACGAACCAGAAAGAGGGCTTCTTCCCCACGAAGCCTGCCGAGCGCATTGGGTTCCTTGAGAGACTGAAGGAGATGGCTCTCGATCTGGGCTACAGAACGGTCATCCCCGACCTCATCCTCGAACACGTGCCCCACCTGGCGCGCTCCATCACGGCCTTCCAGCTCTACCGCGAGAAGAACCCAGATGACGTCCTTCTGGCAGGCGTTGGAAACGTTGTTGAGCTCTACGACGCGGACAGCGTTGGGATGAATGCCTTGCTCGCTGGAATCGCGAAGGAGCTCTCCATAAACCTGCTCCTAACCACCGAAGTGAGCGCCAAGTCAAGAGGCTCGGTGAGGGAGCTGAGGAGGGCGGTGGATATGAACCTCTTCGACATGCCAAAAGACCTCGGCTTCGACCTGCTGGTGCTCAAGGAGAAGAGGGCAAGCGAGTGGCGGTTCGAGCCGGCTGAGAAAATCATCAAGGCCGAGGAAAGGCCCATCCAGATTGAACCCCTCTACTTCAGGGTCTGGGTCGAAAACGGAAAAATCTGGGTGAACGCCCACCGCGGCACTGAGCTTCTCCTCACGATAACCGGAGAGGAGCCCAACGCGATAATCGACACCATTCTGGAGCACTTTGGGATAAGCCCGAGGCACGCCTTCTATCTCGGTCGGGAGCTGGAGAGGGCGAAGACCGCTTTAAAGCTGAGGCGGAGCTACGTCCAGGAGGTCGAGCTGTTTGGGGGATTCTACGGAAACACCAAGATCGAGAAAGTATGACAAATCCCACCCTTGCATCAGACGGAAATTTGTCACATCTACGAAAAATCATCCGAAAAAACTTTAAGGGGTGGGCTTGATTGCGCAGTGATGCCCGATGACAGTCAGGAGTGAGTGTTTTTGGCCCCTGTGATGGTTCCGTGAATAACGTGGTCAGTCCGTCAATTCTAGGGCGGGATCGCTTTTGGCGCTGAGCTAAACAGGGGGGACCGTTTTTGGTCGGGCCGTTCTTCTGTCTGAAAGCCCTGGCTTAGACCTCACGCTCATTATTCCCTCGCTTTTGGGATTTGTTGAGACGGTTAGTGTGAACCTTCTTGAAAAGGAGGTGGTAGAATGAAAGCCGTTCTTCCCGATTCGAAGATACCAAAGAAGTGGTACAACATCCTGCCGGACCTTCCGGAGCCTTTGGCGCCGCCCCTTGACCCCGAGACGGACGAGCCGATGGAGCCAGAGAAGCTCCTCAGGATTTTCGCGGCCGAGCTTGTGAAGCAGGAGATGAGCAACGAGCGCTACATCGAGATCCCCAAAGAGGTTCGCGAGCTTTACGCCAAGATAGGAAGGCCGACACCGTTGTTTAGGGCGACGAGCCTTGAGAAGGCCCTCGGAACGCCGGCGAGGATATACTTCAAGTTCGAGGGGGCAACCGTAACGGGAAGCCACAAGATAAACACGGCCTTAGCCCAGGCATACTACGCCAAAAAACAGGGCGTTGAGAGGCTCGTTACCGAGACCGGTGCAGGCCAGTGGGGAACCGCTCTAAGCCTGGCGGGAGCGCTCCTCGGGCTGAAGGTCAGGGTTTACATGGCGCGCGCCAGCTACCAGCAGAAGCCCTACAGGAAGACGATAATGCGCCTCTACGGGGCGGAAATCTACCCAAGCCCGAGCGACAGGACCGAAATAGGACGGAAGTTCCTGGCCGAGGACCCGAACCACCCCGGTGGATTGGGTATAGCGATAAGCGAGGCCATTGAAGACGTCCTCCGCGATGAGAAAGCGCGCTATGCCCTCGGAAGCGTTTTAAATCACGTCCTCATGCACCAGACGGTTATAGGGCTGGAAGCCAAAGAGCAGATAAAGGAATTTGAAGAGCCGGACGTCATAATCGGCTGCGTCGGCGGTGGGAGCAACTTCGCTGGATTAGCTTACCCCTTCGTGAAAGACGTTCTTGACGGCAAAGAGGACTACGAGTTTATAGCGGTTGAGCCAAGAGCAGCGCCATCGATGACGCGCGGCGTTTACAAGTACGACTTCGGCGATTCGGGCGGCTATACTCCAAAGATGAGGATGCACACCCTCGGGCACACTTACTACGTCCCGCCGATACATGCCGGTGGTTTACGCTACCACGGCCTCGCCCCAACGCTCAGCGTTTTGATAAACCACGGCATTGTCAAACCAGTCGCCTACCACCAGAACGAGGTCTTCAAGGCGGCTGAGCTGTTTGCGAAGACCGAGGGAATAATTCCCGCTCCAGAAAGCGCACACGCAATAAAAGGGGCAATAGACAGGGCTCTGAAGGCGAAGGAGGAAGGGAAGGAGGAGGTTATACTCTTCAACCTCAGCGGGCACGGATTCCTCGATCTCGGCGGCTACGAGGACTACTTAGACGGAAAGCTGGAAGACTACGAGCCGGACTACTTCCCGGCGCTTGAGGGGTGATATCCAAGTCTTTATCCTTTTCTTTTTGGAAACCTTACAGTTCACGGCGGGGGGAGGCCAGTTTGATTTTCAGCCTGGAGAAAGGCAGTTCCAGATTAATCCTTCGAAAGAAGGGAAAAACAAAATCAGCGCCGCCTGTAGAGGTAGACGACGAGGAGCACCAGCAGGGCCCCAATGAGGGCGTAGTAGGGCCAGTCTGCCCCTCCCGCGGTTCCCGGACCTGTTGGAGTTTCGGTTGTGCTCGTCCCCTGGGTTTCCGTCGGGCTTGGAGTGGTAGTGGTTTCGGTCGTTCCGTTCGTTTCTGGCGGGTGAGCGGAGGTTCTCTTCGCCACTGCGAAGAGGGAAAGCCCCGGAACGCTGGCCTTGTAGTAGACGTACCTCAGGTCTTCTCCCTCCATTAAAGGATTGAACTCCTCCCATTCTCCCGAATAGCGGAGCAGTATGACTTCCTCCGGACTCACGTTGTTCTCCCTCAGCCACTCCTTGGGGATGCGGAAGCGCAGGGCCGCGCTGCTTACCGACCAGTTTGCCGGATGACTGACGTTGAAGAGGGCGTAGACAGTGTAGCCCTCAACCTTTCCGGGCTTCTCGTAGACGGCCAGCATGCCTTCAACCGGACCCGCCGGAAGGAGGTAGACGCGGTAGAGGTCTGTGCTCGTGATGACCCTTATCCACTCGTTGCCCCCGCTGGAGACGATTTCTCCGCTCGCCGTCTTCTTAACAACGGGCCTTGGAAGCAGCCTGACGCTGAAGTTCTCCTCCACGCTGGTGTTGCCGTAGGGGCAGCTTACCGTGAGGGTGTAGTTTCCGGGCTTTAGACCCTCGGTCCCAACGATCAGGCCGCTCCCGCTGAGGTTGGCGATGAACCACTCGACCGGACAGGGCCGTGATATCCTGACCGAGATGGCACCGCCAGCGTAGAGCGTTGTGGGGTTTATGGTTATCTCCGGAAGCTCGGGCGTCCCGTTTTCAGAGCTTATGACCACGAGGCTCCCGTCCTTCGTCCGCCCCGTTAGGGTCTTGACGCTGCCCCCCACCGAGGTCTGAACCTTCGACGGGTCGATGCCGAAGGCCGGTTTCAGCTCGACCGCGCCCCTGTAGTGGCCCTTCCGGACTATGGTCGCGTTCGTGAAGAGCCTCCCGATGTTCATGCTGATCTCTATCTCCCTGTCCTCTGGCAGTGCCGCGAGCTCGCCGGTGGCCGTGATCACGACGGTGCCGTTCTCTATCTCCGAGCTGAAGGAGTCTATTTTTGCCATGTAGGGAGCTATAAAGGCACTCGCGAATCTCTCGTTCCTGAAGAGGGCGAAGACCATCGAAGCGTTCCTCGGGTCGGGTCTTATCTCCATCCTCAGGCTTCCGTTCACGGTTCCGTTTCCGCTGCCGCTTATTTCGAGCCTCATGCTCTCAAAGGTGCCGTTGAAGAGCGGCCCCACCTTTGTCACGGGCGTTGGAACTACGTATTCGGCCCTGTAGACGTCCGGGTTGCCAAAGGTCAGGCTCACATTGCCCCAGCCGTCCAGGTTTCCGCCTTCACCGCCGAGGACTATTGCCGTGTCCATCTTCTTCGCCTTCACGGTGTAGTTGGCGGGGGGATCGAGGACTTGTATACTCATCGGGTTGGGCTGCGTGAGGACGGCGTAGATGTTGTAGAAAGCCCACTCGCCCATCTTCTCGAAGGTGTCTAAAGCCGCGGCTATGCTCTTCCCGCTCTTCTTCAGGGCCTTCTCCTGCTCCTTGGGGTCGAGCTCTTGGAAGGACTTCTGCTTCTTTATCTGCTCCTTGAGGTACTTGACGAGCTGCTTCTTCACCTGCTTCTTAATCTCGTCGAGGCCGGCGTTGACCTCGTCCTGCGCGCTTGGGCCGCCGTTCTGGGCCGTCTTCACTGCCTTGTATATCTCGTTGGCCACGTCGTTGTCGACCACCTCAAGGACTGTCTCTAGGAGGAGGATCTGCAGGTCGTCGTCTGTAGCTATCGCCTTTGCGAGCTTTGTCAGAACGGCGATTTTGGCATCCATCGGGATGTCCGAGAAGTGCGTGAGGTTGTAGTAGTAGCCCTTCGTCATCCCGTACTCCTTCTCCCACCTCGCGAAGTCGTCGAGGGTGAGAGGAACCACCGTCGTGTTGTCGTTGATGAGCATGTTGTTCACCTGCGGGGAGGAGCTGCTCTTCGAGTACTCCTCTATCGTTTTGTCGTCCGGGAAGTCGAGGTTCTCGACGATGTTGGTTATCTTGAGGGAGGCCTTGACTATGCCCATCACTATGGCCTCCAGCGGGACGTCTATGTCGTACACCTTGAGCGCTCCCTCGGCCCCTATCGCGATCAGCTCCAGCTCGTTGAAGAGGAGCGAGTACTCAACGCCAACGGTAACGCGGTAGTGTGGTATGACCGTCCCAGGTTCCCTGCTGTGGTCAGCTATCGCCTTGAACTCGAAGCCGGGCGGGATGGTGTGGTACCAGACGTAGCCCTCCGGGTTCATGTCGTAGTCGCCTTCGGCGTAGTAGCTGTAGTAGACGTTGTCATTCGTGTTCTTGAGCCTCAGGTAGGTCTTGTTCCCGTTTATGCCCAGGACATCGACCTGGACGGGGCCGACCATCTCTGTGAAAGGCACGAAGGTCTTGTTGAGGGCCTTCACAGGCGTTTTCTTGTAGTTTATCGGGAAGGTGGTGTAGTAGCCGCCGTAGGGCTGGTCGTTTTCAACGGGCCGGTAGATCACGTAGACCGTGTTCAGGTACGAGCCCGAGAAGTTCACCGGCGGTATGAACCTCGGCGGAGCATCGAACCACCACGGCATCCAGGCCCCGTAGACCCACCTCTTCTCCCCCGGCTTCGTGAGCCTCGTCAGGTTCTTCGACCGGACGTCGACCATGAAAGTATAGTCACCGCCGCCGAGTAGTGTCACGGAGTTCTGCTTGAGTATCTTGTTACTGTAGTATGGGTCCGGCTCGGGGATGCAGTCGCGGACGTTCAGGCTCTTCAGGTAAACCGCTTCGTCACCTACGTTCTTTATTACGAGGTCAAAGTGATGGCTCTCGGCCGCTTCGAGGTTTCCGTCACCGTCGCCGTCGTAGGTGTAGCTGTTGAGCCCGTAGTTCTTGACGTGGCATTTGTTCCTGTTGTGCTGGCACCACGAGCGCGGGTACACCGTAGCGTCGTAGCTCACAATCTTGAAGACGGGCCCGAGGTCAAAGCTTATCTCCGTCAGTTCCTCGTCCCTGAGAACCCCGTCCATATCGTAGACCCTAATGTCCATCGGTATCCTGTGGTCGGCCGGAAGCTCGTCGGGCATGGGATCCCACTTCATCTTCAGCGGGTCGTAGACTGTTATCGGGATCAGGGCGTGGAACTTTCCGCTCATCCCGGCCGGAACGGCAACGAGCATGCTTACCCTTCCGGTGTGCCTCTCGATGTAGCCCGGCAGGACGAGCTCTACCTTTACCACACCCATTAGATCGCCGGTGTTCCTGAGCGTCACGGTAACGTTGGCGAAGCGCTCATCGTAGGGCATCGCCGTCCCGTAGTAGTTGGGGTCGCGCCTGTAAACGTAGACCGCCGTCGGGTGGCTCACCGAGAAGTCGTCTATCTTTACCTCCGCGTTCCCGAAGTAGACCCTCCTCACCGCGCTGACCTTCGTTCCCTCCGCGTTCTGGGTCGTGAACCTGAAGAAGCCGACGCCGGTGAGGTTTTCTGCAACCATGTCGAAGGTGATGAAGTCGCTGTACTCGTAGGTGTCCGGCGAGACGTTCCCGATGAGCTTCTCCGTGCCGTTGTAGAGCAGCGTGTAGTTTACTTTAACTATCGGGCTCCTCGAACGGGCGCTCCCGGCGAGCGTTACGACGCCCTTTACGACTCCCTTCTCCGACGGGTAAACCGCCAGGAATGCGCCGAGAAGGCTTGAACCCCAGTCAGAGCCAGTTTCAACGGTGTTCCCTAGGCTTAGGCTCCCGATGTCGCAGAGGATATCATAATCCTCGCTCTCCTCGCCGTTGGCGGTGTACATAATGCCCTTCGGGTGGTTCTCGACCTTCACCGGCACGTGCCCGCCCCAGTCCGTGTTCTCCATGCTCATCGGGCTCGGGTTCCAGATCACGTGGATTCCCTTCGCGTTGATGAGAGAGTTGTTCTCCATCGCCACCGAGGCGCTTCCGTTAAAGAGCATCCCGACGTCGTTGTCCTGTATGAGATTGTTCGAGAGCATCACGCGCCCTCCGTTGCCGTAGCGGAATGACACCCCGGTTCCACCGCCGGTTATCGTGTTGTGGTCTATGTAGAGGGCCCCGCCGCCGTAGGCGTAGACATCTATCCCGTCGCCGTTCCCCGCGATGAGGTTGTTCCTAACCAGTCCAGCCGTCTTGTCGAGCACCATGCCCCTTCCGTTCTTCATGAAGTAGTTGCCCCTCACCTCGACCGTCGCGTTGTAGACCCACAATCCAACCCCGCTGTTCTCTATGGAGCTCGAGTATACCTCTAAAGAGCCGGTTGAGCCCATCGGGTTGAGGTGCGTTCCCTCGCCGAAGCCCTCGATGGAGCTTTCGTTTATGAGGACGCTGAACAGGCCGTCCACCCATATCCCACGCCCGTTTCCGTCCCCTGTAACGTTGCTCCCTATGACTTCGAGCCGGCCGCTGGCCTTAACGCTCCCGTGAACAGCTGAGTCACTTATCAGAACCCTTGAGTACATGCTGAACCCTACGTTCCCGTTTATCCTGTCCCTCGCGATGATGAGCCTCGCGGAGCCCCCGCTGACCTCGCCGTTCACAACGCTGTCCGTCAGGCCCGCCATTCCCTCAACGACTACAAGGGTGGCCTTGAACGCTCCGAGGTCGAGGTATGGGTAGCGGTTCGGGCTTCTCACATGAACGGCTATGACGTTCTCGCCCGACCTCAAATAGCCGGCTATGTCAACAAGCTCCATGAGCGGGTGGGCGGTTATTCCTCCGCCGCCCCAGCCGTAGGTGTAGGAGAGCTGGGCCTCGTGGTCGAGCTTGTCGACCACCTTTCTGCCGTTGACGTATATCTCGACGCCGCTTACCGCGTAGTAGTTCAGCCACGCCTGGACGGGAAGCTTATCGAGGGTCACCACCTTCTTGAGGTAGAGGTCGGTGAACTGGCCAACCTCGGTTCCAGCGGTGAAGTGGGACTTGTAGGAGTTGGCATAAAATGGCTCCTCTCCACTGCTCATCCCCTCTCCGGAAGCGGTGTAAATCCAGTCCTCTGCGGGTTCTTCGGTCGAGTAGAACCATGCTGAGTCGTTGCCTATCGGCTCCTCAAGGATTTCCGTGTTCCTCCTGCTCCATCCCAGGGTAGTGCTGAGGCCGAGACCGCCTCCGTTCACCAGGCAGCCCCTGATGAGCGCTTCCCTGGAGACCGTCCCCACGTGGCTGTTCTCGAGCTTTGAGTTCAGGATTGTAATGCTGGAGTTGGCCAGGCCCTCCACGGTGACGTTCCTGAGCACGCTCGCGTCCCTGTCAGCCGGGCTCGTTGCCGGGATACCATCGGTGTCCTCGATCCGGAGCGTCCCATTGGCGCGAACCTCTACCCCACCCTTTTCGACGGTGTAGTCCTTTAAGAGAAGCTCTCCATTAACGTAGGCGTAGAAGTCGCTAGCCTTTCCATCGGTCACGGTGACCTTCTTTCCACTCCCCACGTGGAGGATGAAGTAGGTCGGGTAGGGCGAAACGCTCCCACTGACGTTGGTGTCCCAGATCTCTATCCCGCCGACGTTTCTCGCTATGAAGGCGTACCTGCTGCCGTTGACGATGGAATCCTCCAAGAACATCCATCCCCTGTTCAGGTCGAGGTCGAAGTTCCTCTCGCCGTTGGAATAAACTGCTGAGTTCTCCAGCCTCATCCCACCGCCCCTCGCGCAGACGCCGATTCCGTTGTGCCTTATCGTCGCGTTCCTGAGCGTCTGCTGGCTGTACTGTCCGGACGTCTCCTCAAGGTAAAGCCCGCAGTAGCGGTTGTTCTCTATGAGGATGTTTCTCACGTTCCACGTCATGCCGGGGAAAGTGCCGACGAAGCTCAGCCCCCTCTCGTTGTTCCTGAAGGTGCTGTTGACGATGCTTAAAGTTCCGGGCGAGTTCCAGTGGGGCCTTATGTATTTGAGCCCGCTCCCGCCGTGGAAGACGCTCTCGCTCACGCTCAGGCTTCCGCTCGCGATAACGCCCCCCTCAACGTCGCTGTCCGCGATCGAAACAGCTGAGGAGCTGAAGTTGAAGTTCCCCACGAGGTGAGAGGCTGTGAAAGAAGCGGTTCCGCCGAAGGTTCCACCTCTGAAGCCCCTCAGCTCCGAGTCCTCCACCTGGAGGGTTCCCCCGCTTCCGAAAAGGCTGATGGAGCTGCCCTCTATAAGCGAGCCTTCGCGAACCCTGAGTGTCCCGTTAACCTCAACCTTTCCGCCGAGGAGGTGGATCTTACAGCCCCTCAGCTCCAGGGAGCCGCTCCCGGTAACGAGGAGGCTCCCGTTTACGGTGTACTCCCTTCCATCACAGCTCTGGGCGTTGTTGACGACCCAGTCCCCGCTGACCGGCGGTCCCTCAACGGCGATCCTGAAGGTTTCCACGGTCGTTGCCCTGCAGCTGTCAACTGCTTTAACCCTTACCAGGTTGGTCGTGTAGGGAGTCAGGTTTCTGGCAATGTCCATGCCGCTTTCGTACTCAACGTAGGGGTCGCCGTTGATGGAGATGTAGACGCCTTCGAAGTTGCCGTTGGGGTCTTCAACGTTCACAACAGGAACGACGGCCTCACCCGGCCGGACCTCGTCCTTCAGCTCCACCTTGAGCCGGGACCTCTCGTTCCCTGAGCATACCCTGAAGGCCGTCTCGGCGCTTAAACTTCTTCCACAGGATCCCCGGGCAATCAAAAGGACATCCAGTGGTTCCCCTTTCTCCCCTGCCTTCTTCAGCTCTTTAATGAAGGGCCTCAGGTCGAGGAGGTAACTTCCGCTGAGGCTCAGCTTATCCCCTTCCCATGAGTACGTCACGTTGGGGGAGATCCGGGCGTCGTAGCCGATGGCCTCAATGACGAGTTCGTAGCCCACCGGCAGCGCGTTCGTTTCCATCGTGAAGTTTATGGGCACGAGCAGGCTCATGACGTTGCTCTCCGGCTCGGGTGAGGTTATCTCAAGGCTGCAGCCCTCAAAGCAGGGCCACGCCACGGTTACGTGCCTCTCCTCAAGGCTCCTCCAGTGCCCGTAGCCGTCCGAGACTATGGCGCTGAAGCTGTGGTTCCCGTTCAGATGGCCGAAGAAGGTCTTTTCGCAGGTGTAGATGAGCTTTGAGTGCTTCTTACCCCTCTCGTCGATGTAAGTCAGCCACTTGGTTTTGACGGGGGCCGAGTAAGCCATCCCGTCCCATACTATCCTGCACGACCCCAGTTTGTCCTCGGATGAGACGCTTACCGTTACGTTGCTCGTGTTCGCTGGGAGTATGGTTCCGTTCTCCGGGGTGGGCCGGGAGTAGTGGGCCGAACTCAGGCTCGGATAGGGTACGCTGACGAGCCTCCACGAGGCGCTCCCCCGGTTTCCGTACCTGTCAACGGGGACCACCGAGATGTTGTAGGTCTCACCAACGGTGAGGTAGGCTAAATAGGAGCTTATGCTTCCAGGTTCTCCTGTGAAGTTGCCGATGAGGGTTCCGTTTATCCACAGCTCCGTGTGGTTGAAGTCATCGTCGGTGGGGTTTATCCACCACACCTCGGCCCCCCCTACGAAGACGTTGGCACCGAACTGAGTGATCTTAGCCGGCGGCGTCGTGTCCTCAACGGTTAGGAAGAAGTAGCTGGAGTAGCCCCAGTTGCCGAGCGAATCGGAGACGACGATGTAGTAGATCACGTAGCCGACCTCGCTGGTGTTGAACTCGATGAAGAACGGACTGCCGCTCCCGTAGCTTCCGGCACTCAGCCGGTACCAGCCCTCCTGAGGTGTGCTGGCGTCGGGGTTGAAGTCAACCTCGTACCACCCAGGATGCTCTTCGGTCACGTTGAGGAGAACGCCTGCAACGTTTTCCCTCTCGGCCTTAGCGTATACTAATTCTCCCCTTCTGGACGTTACCGTGAGGTTCACGAGGTTTTCCTGGACGGAAGGCGGCCTGGAATCAATCTCTATGACACGAGGCTCACTCGCGCCCGTGTTCCCGGCCCTGTCCGTCCCGTAGGCCCTGAACGAGTGCTTACCGTCCGAGCTCGCGAGGATATTAATATGCCAGTGCCTTCCGCCCCCCATCATCGTGTGGTTCTGGCCGTCGAATTCGAGCACGGCTGTTGAGAGGTTCTCGCTTGAGTTCACCGCGATCCACAGCCACCTAGACCCCACCAGAGAGCCGTTCTCTGGGGTCGGCTGAACGAAGCTCAGGAGCGGCGGCATGGTGTCGCTGGTAAAGGTTCTGGCCTCCGTGAGCCCCGTGTTTCCGGCCTCGTCCCTCACTTCCGCGTAAAACGTGTGCTCCCCGTCCGCTACCGTTAGGGTTACTGTCCAGTAGGAGTTGTGCTTCGTCATCGGGTAGTCTATCCCGTCCAGGTAGAGCGTGGCCGCTGAGAGGTCTTCGTTAGCCCCCAATCTGGACTCCACCTGGCTGGAACCGGTTATGGAGCCGTTCTCAGGAGTCGGTGTGATGAAAGTAGCCTCTGGAGGTGTAGTGTCAACTGTAAAGACCAGCCAGTCACTCACGCCCCTGTTGCCGACGGTATCCGTCCCGTACACCTGGATACGGTGCCTTCCATCCGGGAGCGTAAGGCTGAGGTACCAGCCCCGCATTATACCCTTCATGGTGTAGTTCACGCCGTCAAGCTCCAGAACTGCTTCCTCCAGATCCTCGTCGGATACAATGCTCACCACAACGCTGTGGGTGTTCAGCAGGGAGCCGTTGCGGGGTGTTGGCGAGATGAACTCTATCGATGGTGCGGTTGTATCGACCGTGAAAACCCTCTTCTCGCTCGTCCCGTTGTTTCCGGCCAGATCCGTTCCGATGACGTGGAACCCGTGGTGTCCGTCCCCGACCATCAGCGTTACGCTCCACGATTCACCAGAACCTGCCATTGGGTATTCTTCTCCGTCGAGCACAAGCACCGCGGCTCTCAGGGGTTCGCTGGAAGATATCGAGAAGGTAACAATGCTCCGGTTGAGTGTTGAACCCCACTCAGGCGTCGGTTCAACGAGGTCAATGACCGGGGGCACCGTGTCAACCTCAAAGCTCCTCTCCGGGCTACTCCCGAGGTTTCCGGCCCTATCGTAGCCGTAAACCCTGAGTTCGTGACCACCGTCGGAGACGTTAAGTGTGAGGCTCCACTCCGTCCCCTCACCGGACATCGGTACCTCCCTTCCATCAATCTCTAGAACCGCTGAACTCAGGTTCTCGTTTGACGATACGTTAACGGTGATCGTGGACGTCATCAGGAGGGAGCCGTTCTCTGGGGTGGGTGGAACAAGGGTCAGCACCGGCGGGGTCGTGTCCACCTCAAAGGAGACTGGTGCGGTGCTGTTGGAGTTCCCCGCGAGGTCTGAGGCTTTGGCGTAGAACTCGTGGATACCGTCCCCAAGATCCAGAGTCAGGCTCCATTCCGTCCCCGATCCAGCCATCTCGTAGTCATTGCCGTCGAGGTGGAGCGTCGCGCTGCTCAGGGGCTCATCCGAGGCCAGCACAAAGGTTACCCTGCTTTCTCCCGTAATGGAGCCGTTCTTCGGCGTCGGCGGGAGGAAAGCCAGCTTCGGGGGTGTAGTGTCGATCATAAATCCCATTTCACCCGTACGGTTGAAGTTATCCGCCAGGTCGTGGAACTCCGCGTGGAAGGTGTGAACTCCGTCCGGGAGCGTCAGCTCCAGCGTCCACTCCGTTCCCCCTCCTGACATCTCGTAATCTTTCCCGTCGATGTAAAGCGTCACATCCTCCAGCTCTTCGTCCGAAATGAGCTTAAAGGTCACCACGCCGCTCCCAGTGAAGCTCCCATTCTCCGGCGTCGGCGCCTCAAACCATCCTTTCGGAGGCTTGGTGTCGACCGTGAACGTCCGCTTCTCGCTCCTGCCCCAGTTGCCAGCCATGTCCTCCCCATAGACCACAATGGTGTGAGTTCCGTCTGGTAAATCACTCTCATACTTCCACTCCCTCCCTGAACATGTCATTGTGTGGTTTACACCATCCAGCTCCAGGACCGCCTGGAGAAGGTCTTCGCTCGCCGTAACGTTGATGGTCGCCCATGAAGTGTTCACAAACGACCCGTTCTCCGGTGTTGGCGGGACGAACCACAGCTCCGGAGGTGTCGTGTCGGCCTTCCCGACCCTCATTAGCCACCAGTGGGAGACTTCGCCATTCCCGTTGCTCGCGGTTACGCTTACGTTCCAAACTCCCGGTATCAGGCTGGAGTTCGTGTATTCCGAGCTCAGCCCCTCGTCGCTCAGAACCTCGCTCCCGTTGACGAACCAGCTTACGTTGGCGACCTTGTTGAGCGCCACCGAAAAGCTTGCGCTTTCGTTGTCCCACACCGTGACTTCCCCAGCCTCGGGCGAGAACGAGACTATCCTCAGCCTCTCCTCCACTTTAAAGCAGAGCCTCTCCATCTCGTTCTCGTTCCCGAAGGTGTCGTTGGCGACGATGTACCAGCAGAAGGTCTTCCCTGCCATGTCCGCGCTCGTCTCTATCGTCCAGTTGCTCCAGCCGTCCACGATTTCCAGTGGCGTTTTCTCCCAGATGAAAACACCGTCGGCGAGGGTTGTGTTGCTCCAGAGGACAGCATCTTCAAGATGAGAGTCGCTCCAGCGGGCGAAGATCCGCAGAGAGTCACCCTCAAGAACCTCGCTGGAGCTTTGCCCGGCATCGAGAAGCTCCGGCGGTGTTGCATCCACCTCAACCGTCCTCGCTTCCGTTCTGTTGACAACGCCGTCAGCGGAGCCGTAGACCCTAAAGGTGTAGGCTCCATCGGCAAGGTTAGCCATCACCGCCCACCAGCTCTTCCCCGAGCCGCCCATCGTGTAGTTGACCCCGTTCCACTCGAGGGTCGCGTTGTCGAGGTCTCTCGATGAGGTAACGTTTACGGTAACGCTCCTCACGTTCAGCATCGCCCCATCTTCGGGCGTCGGTTCCGTGAAGCCTATGCTGAACCCCTGCTTCGGATAGACGTACCACGTCCACGAGACGCTGTCGCTCCCGTTTTCATTCTCAGCGACTGCAGTTACGCTGTACTCCCCCTCTTGAGCCGTTGAGTTCGTGTAGCTCGACGTGAGGACGTTCTCCTCCCTGTAAACCTCGGCGTCACCGATGTACCACGTGACGTTCACGGGCTGGTTCGCGGTCAAGGTAAAGGTCACTGAATCCCCAACGTAGCTCTCAACGGGGCTTTCGGGTGAATACGAGGTTATCTCCGGCGGCGAGTAGACCTCAAAGCATTGGGCCGGCGTTTGGTTCGTGTTCCCTGCTCTGTCGATGGCAACGATGTACCAGCAGTAGAGGCCCGGCTCGTCCATGCTTATCGAGAAGTTGCTCCAGCCCTCGGTTCCCTCGAAGAAGGCCTCGTCCGTTTCCTCCCACGAGCCGGTGATGTTCGAGTAGAGCTCCGCCTTCATCAGGTGCAGGTCGCTCCAAAAGGCGTAAATTTGGACGCTCCCACCCGGCGGGATTCCGTCAGGGTTTTGGCCGACGTTTGAGTAGGCCGGCCCCTCTGTGTCAACTTCAAAGCTCCTCTCCTCGCTCGTCCCGTTGTTTCCTGCCAGATCCTGCCCGTAGGCCCTGAAGGTGTGGCCTCCATCGGGAACGTCCGCCTCGTAGCTCCAGTCCTTCCCGGAACCGGCCATCGTGTGGTTTACCCCGTCAAGCTCAAGGGTCACGGAGCTGAGGTTCTCGTTCGAGGCGATGTAAAAGACCACGTGCGAGTAGTCAACCAGGGAGCCGTTTTCAGGCGTTGGACTAACGAAAGAGAGCGAAGGCGGCGTCGTGTCAGCCTCTTCCTGCGCCAGCGGCGCGAAGATTCCCGACTGCGTAAGGTTCGCGCCCACGAGGTTCTTCGATGTATCAAGCTGGTGGTCAGAGGTTCCCTCAAGGGTCCAGTTCTCATTGAAGAGCCACACCCGGAGCGTGTCCTCTTCCAAACCCGCCAGGGCATCGTCGCCGTAGTGGAACGTCAGGTAAACCCAAGAGTCCATCGAGACGTCGAGGTACTCACCGACCGCTCCGTAGCCCTCCGAAGGCGCTGGTCTCTCCCCCGGGGAAACGCCCCTTAGCATGCAGTTTCCGGGGCACGTTGCATCTGCCTGAACCCCGTTTATCACGTTCGAGCTCAGCGAGCCGTTGAACTCGTCGACGACACCTATGGCCCATGCGTTTTCCTCGGAGAGGTTAGTGCTGAGGTCGTTGTTGTGGACTGATGAGTCCCCCGCGGTGTAGAGGTAGAGCGCATAACCAGAGTTCCCGCCGATACCCGAGATGGCCACGTCGTTGTCGTGGACGACCGATGAGGCCTCGAATACCAGTATCCCGTCAGCGCCGTCCCCCGTGACCCTCACCATGTTTCCGTTGACGGTGCTCTCCTTCTCTTCCTCGTAGACGTAGATCCCGATCCCCTGGAAGCCTGAGACGCTTATTCCATTGTTCCTCACGGTGTTGTTGCCGCCGTAGCTGAGGTAAACGCCGTAGCGGACGTCCTCGTCACCCTCGGTTATAACCACAGTGTTCCCTTCGACGGTGCAGTTCCCTGCATCGTCGATCCAGACACCGATGTTGGAAACGGAGGAGTTTATGGTGAATCCCCTCAGCGTGACGTTGTTTGACTCCACGTAGAAGACTGGCTTCATTCCATCGTCCCAGTATGAGCCGTCGCCGCGAACCTCTGCCCCTTCGTCCGTTTCCACCGTGAGGGGCTTGTCTATCTCCACGCTCTCCGGGTAGGTTCCGGCCAGAACGACGACAGTTCCGTTCTCAAGGGAAGCGTCTATCCCGTCCTGGAGCGGAGTCTCGCTCGGGTTTAGTGTGCCTCCCTCGTACCACCACCCGCTCTCGTTGACGTAGACAGTTTCCGCTGGAACGGGTGTCGTTGCGGTGTCGTTCACCCACGTCGTGTTCACGTTCCCGCTGGTGTCCTTCGTCAGGATTCCGATCTCGTGCGTCTCTCCGGGGGAGAGTCCATCAAGTTCCCATTCTTCATCCGTCGTCTCGCCCTGGTATTTCCCGTCTATGTAGACGAGCGCCCCCTCAAAGTCCCCGTCCTTCGGGTTGTCCCATGTCCAGTGGATGTAGTCCATCCCGACCTCGTGGGTGAGGTTCTCAACGGTTCCCGGTGGCGTCGTATCCTTGGTGAGATTCACGTAGAAGTCCACCTGGGCGGTTGCGCTTTCGTCGCCCGCCAGGGCATATACGACGAGGTGGTTCTCTCCCTCCTTAGCGGTTATCGTTGTGTTGGGGATGAATGTGACGTTCTTGCCCCCGTTGAGGGAGTAGCGCCACTCGTCCACGGGCTTGTTCGCGGTGACGTTTAGGTCTACGGTCGTCGTGTTGTAGGTCTGCTCCTTGGGGGAGTAAATCGTTATCCGGAGCTTCTCCTCTGCAGGCCTTCCTGGGGTGTACTGCACCGCTATGTCGTCAAAGCACATGTGGGAGTAATAGGCAGAGTAATCCCAGCCGCCTATGACGACCTGAAATCTGGTGACGTTCTCCATGGTGTTCGTGTAAACTGTTTTCACGAGGGTTCCGCTCTCCCAGAACTCAAAGTGGTCTTTGTAGAGGACTATTTTGAAGGGGACGTAGCTCCTCGGTATCGTCCTGTCCTCGGTTATGCTCTTCCCGGGGTAGCGGTAGGAAATCTGATCCGAGGGCCAGCTTATGTAGTGCACAGCAACGAAGCTGTCCGAATCTGCGTCAAGGATTTTCACGAGCATCTCGGCAGTCTCTGGGTCTGTGAACTTCCAGTTCCCGGAGAGCGTTATTGAGCTCCAGCTGTCTATCTCGATTGGCCTGCTGACCAGCGTCGCGTGGCCGTTGTCCCAGCCTCCGTGGCCGTAGGTAATGAACTGTGCCTCACCGTTGGCTTCGGTGTAGGAATTGCCGCTCCCGACAACATCTTCGGTCCACTTCGTCGTGTCCAAGCTGTTGTCGTTGAAATCGTCGTAGAAGACGTAGTTCCCATCGGCGGTTGCGACGTGCATGACGCCCACGAAGCCAACGTTCAGATAGGAAGCCAGCAGCAGGTAGATGATGAAAATGGACGCCTTTCTCATTTCTTCTTCCTCCTAATGACCGATATCATGATTGGGAGAAACGCGATGATTCCAGGGCCGCAGATTCCTTTGCCCGATGAAGCGCTGTCCGTCGGGCTGGAGCTTGCCCTGGTCTCACTCGAACTGCCGGTGGCTGCGGGGGTCGTTTCACTTGGGGTGCCCGTGATGACCGGCTCGTAGCTCACGCCCACATCGTCGAAATAGACGTGGGAGACTAAGGGTGAAGCATCCCAGCCGCCTATCGTGAGCCTTATCCTCCCGGCGTTCTTCATGCAGTCAGTTGCGATGGTCGTAACCAGTTTTCCACTCTCCCAGAACTCGAAGCGGTCGGGGTAAACCACCAGCTTGAACGGGGCGTACTCCGTGGGTATCTCCCTGCCCTCGCTCTTTGAAGCGTTGCCGTACCTGTAGGTTATCTTCGGCCCGTTCCAGCTCACGTAGTGTACCCAGAGATGCTGGCCCTTTGCCGGGCCGTCGATGCCCATGACCATCTCCGCGGTGTGCGGGTCGGTAAACTTCCACCTGCCGGTGATCGTTATCGACCTCCAGTTTCCCAGCTCTATCCATCTGCTCACGAGCGCTGAGTGCCCCTTTTCCCAGCCCCCGTGCCCGAAGACGACAAATTCCGCCTCTCCGTTCTTCTCCGCAAAGGAGTTCCCGCTCCCCACGACATCCTCTGTCCACTTGGACGTGTCGAGGCCCCCACCATTGAAATCGTCGTAAAACGCGTAGTTCTCTGCTTGGACAGCGTGCAGAACGCCAATGAATCCCCAGCTTAGGTAAGTGCCTAAAAGAACACAAATCAAAAATAGAGCACGCTTCCTCATCTTCCTCACCCCGTTGAAGAAGAGCCTGGGCCGCAAGAGTCGTGAACAAAAAACTTATTTGAGCCCGCAGTCCGGGCCCTCCTCACACTACGGTATCATGCCTTAAAATACGCTCTCATGCTATAATAAGTTTTTGGTGAATTTCCAAAATGTCGAAAAACCTTCAATAGGCGTTTCTTACTCACATAAGCCCCATACTGTCCACTACATCTCACTCGGTTTCCTCAAGATAGGGGATCCGCGGCTTCCTGAACTGCTCGTCCAGCTCTTCCCTCCTGGCTTTTATTCTCTCGTAGAGCGCTTCCACCTGCTCTTTCTCCGGATACTTCCCCCTCAACGCTGTCAGCACTCCCTCCAAAAAGCCCAGTATCGAGACCTCTATGAACTCCTCCCCTCTCTTGCTCTCCAGTCCGTCGTTGAGCGCCATGAACGAGTCAAGCCTCGCGATGAGTGCCCTTTCGTCGAGCTTTTCAAGCAACTCCCTAACCTCTTCAACCTCCGGAACTTCAACCTTCATTCTATCACCTCCTTCCTCAGAGTCTCAACCCAAAAAACCTGACCGCGTTTCTTTCGGTGGCCTTCTCAACTTCTTCGAACTCAATGCCTTTGACCTCTGCTATCCTCCTAACCGCATACTCCACGTTCCAGGGGCAGTTCTTCTCTCCTTTGTAGGGGCTCATATAGGGCGAATCGGTCTCAACAACGATGCTTTCGAGCGGCAGGGCCTCGGCCGCTTCTTTAACCTCCGGGATGAAGTCTATCCCGGTGTTTATGCCGATGATGTGACCGTTCTCGGCTATCTCAAGTGCGAGCTCCTTCGGCCCGCTGTAGGAGTGGAAGTAAGCCCTAACGCCGGCCCGCTGAATCGCCTCGAAGACCTCCCGTTCGGCATCGCGCGCGTGAAGAACAACCGGAAGGCCTAACTCAACGGCCAGGCTGAGGAAGTGGTGGAAAATCTCCCGCTGGTTCCTCCTCTCCTCCTCTGTCTTCGCGTAGTAGAAGTCAAGCCCTATCTCACCGAGGGCGACGATCTCGTTAGCGTGCTCGCGGATGAAGTCTTCAACCTTCCTGACCTTCTCCCAGTTGCCCCTTCTCGCTTCGTTAGGCGCGTAGCCAAGGGTCGGGAAGATGAAGCCGAAGTGTGGCTTTAACAGCTCCCAGCTCTTCCAGACGTGGAACTTTCTGTACTCCGTTATCGAATCAACGACCGCTCTGAGGTGCTTCCTGCTCTCCTCGACGACTTCTCCGGCCTTCCCCTTGAACATCTCGATGTGAGCGTGGGCGTCTATCATGGTGGGGAGTTAAGGCGGGGGTAGAAAAGCTTTTCTGGTGATGGACAGTAGTTATCATGTGGGGTGTTATGTCACACCTGTCGCCTGAACTCAAGAAGTACATGGAGAGGGTTATTGAGGCCCTGGGAGACCGGCCTGTTAAGGAGATACTGAGCTATGCCATCTTCAACGAGCGAGACGAGGTTGAATACTACCGTAAGTTAGCGGAGCACGCTGACAGGGAGAGCATAAAAGCTCTCTTCATCCAGATGGCCGACGAGAGCCAGGAGCACCACGACAGGCTCTACTCGCTCTTCAAGAAGCTCTACCCCGAGGAGGAACCCGTGAAGGTGGACGCGCCCCCAGTTGAGGTCGCTCCGTTCTACCCGGAGTTCGAGACCGTGGAGGATTACCTCTCCGCCCTGGAGTACTGCATGCAGAGCGAGCTTTTTGCCCAGCAGACCTACGAGCTCCTCTCCCAGAAGGCAACGCGCGAGGATTCGCGGGTTCTCTTCGCCCAGCTCGCGGAGATGGAGAAAAACCACTACGAACGCCTTAAAAAGGCCTATGACCTCCTCGCCAGCTTCAAAGCGAGAAAAATGCTCCCCGAGGACATCTCGCCTGGAGGTTATCTCTTCCCCGATAAAATCAAGGCCCGCTACATGCTCCTCGACCTGATGAGGAAGGGGCTTAAACCCTACGTCTTCAGCAGGGACCCGCCGAAGAAGCTCCTTGAGTGGTTCAAGCGTGAGGACATCAACGCGGTCTGGATAAGCTCCGCGCCCGTTAAGGGAGCAATGACCTCTAAATCCATAATCCACTCTAAGGATGGCCTGGTTGAGATGCTGGGGGATGACAAAGTAGTACTCCTCATTGAGAATTTTGAAGTGATAGCCGCAAGCGAGGGGTTCCTCAGGGCTTTTGAACTGGTCTCCCCCCTAAGGGACGTGGCTATAGTCTCGAACTCTTACCTCCTGATACACGCCAAGGAGAACGCCCTGTCCGAGAAGGAGTGGGCAATCCTGGAGTCGGAGCTTGAGGTGATAGACTGACCTAGAGCTTCCGCGTCTCCCAGATTACCCTTCCGTCCTTTCTCACGACCCTCAGGATGCGGTGGTAGGGTA
This sequence comes from Thermococcus sp., assembly GCA_027075325.1. Lineage (GTDB taxonomy): Archaea > Methanobacteriota_B > Thermococci > Thermococcales > Thermococcaceae > Thermococcus. The sequence continues at coordinate 155,628 of JALTBN010000091.1, forward strand.
TCTGGGCGTCCCCGACGAAAAAGTATCCATGCCCGAGCTCTATCATCCCAACGGGGATTTTCTTAACGTCCCCGTAGGCTCCGCGGTGCTCGATGACGACGTAGTAATCGCCCTCATTCTCCCGCGGGTCGTACTTGATCTTGGCTAAAACCTCCTTGACGGAGCCCCTCCGCATCATAGCCACCCCAGAATCTCCGTCAGGTTCTTCCTCCACTCGTCTATGTACCTCCCGTGGCCGGGGAGGCCAAAATCGACCTCGAACTCCAGAAGTTTCTCCAGACTCTCCTGCAGCTCCCAGCCGTTCCCCGTCGGAAGGTCAATTCTCCCGACGGTGCCGTTGAAAACCGTGTCGCCCGTGAACATGAGCTTCGTTTCCCTGTCGTCGAGGTAGAGGCACGAGCTCCCGGCGGTGTGGCCCGGTGTGTGGACCAGCTCAAGCTCCAGCGAGCCGATTCCGAGTTTATCCCCTTCCTTAAGCCGGATGTCAACCTTCTGGGGCTCGAACTTCCGCCCGTAGGAGTAGGCCAGAATGACGTAATCGTCGCCCTTCTCCAGTGTTTTTGCTGTTGTCTCGTGGGCCGCGAAGAGGACTTTGGCCCCTTTACTCTCCAGCCACTCCTTTAGAGGCCTGTTTCCCCCCACATGGTCGAAGTGCTCGTGGGTGTTGAAGATGACGGCTTTTTCCACCCCGTCGAGATAGCCTTCCCTCTCCCAGATTCCGGTGTAGACGTGCCAGTTCACCCCAGTGCCGGTGTCGATTATCAGAGCTTCCTCGCCGTCCCGCACAAGGTAAATATTGGAGTCCCACGCGATTCCGCGGAGCATCACCGTATGGGGAGGAATCTCAACCGGCACTAATTCGCGCGGGAACTCCTCTATGGAGCTTATCCTCACACTTTCACCTCCAAGAAGGGCCCGAGAGGGCCGCCTCATAATCTTTGGGGAGCAGTCCCGTCAGGAGAGAGGAATCTCTTCATCGCCCCGTTTCTTCTTCTCGGCGGACTTATTAACTTTGAGGCCCGGTCTGGCTTTCTCCAGTTCCTCAAGAACGGCCTCGTAGAGCCATTCGTTCCCCCTGAGGTGCTCCCTCGCGGCCGCAAAGTACTCGCTCCCGTTCTCTCCTCTCAGCTCCCTTATCGCCCCCAGAAAGATGTAGCCCGACCAGCCCAGTGGATAACCCGTTGAGTGCGCCATCCTGATAAGCTCCTTAGCGTCCTCCTCAGCCTCGTCGAGCCTTTCAAGGGCGATGAGAGAGACGCAGCGGTAGGCGATGGAGTCAACGGCCCGCCTGTAGTTCCTTATCCTCCTGAAGTAGTCCACGGCCCTGGTGGCACTTTCAACGGCTTTCCCGTACCTTCCCATGCCGTAGTACGCCTTCGCCAGCTCCATGTAGGAGGTGTGCTCCAGGAACTTCATTCCATAGGCCTTTGCAAGTTTGAGGGCCTGAGTGTAGTACTCGGCCGCCCTTTCCCTCTCTTCCATCTCGGAGTATATGTCGCCTATGTGGAGGAGCACAAGGGGCTCCCCCTCTACGTCCCCCAGCTCCTTAACGATTTCAAGCTCCCGAAGCGCGCTCTCAAGGGCTTCCTGCAGGTTGTCCCTGTAGAACTCGTATTTCGTCCTCTCAATGTGGTAGGAGAGCCACGTGTACGGGTAATCAAGCTCCTCCGCGATAACCTTCAGCGCCTTCAGCTTCTCCCCGGCGCACTCCATTTCGCCCAGCTCGATGCAAACGTCAACCAGGAGGCTCTCGACCTCTCCCCGGAGGAACCCCTCCAGTTTGGACTCCACCTCCAGCCACAGCCTCTTCGCCTTCTCAAACAGGCCCCTCTGGAAGTACACCATGCCCATCTCGAGCTTTACCGCGGGCTCTTCTGAGAGGGGGGAGAGGACCCGCAGGTACGCCTTTGGAAAGTCAGTTACCACCTGTTTCATCTTCCGTACCCTGAGGGTCACGAGCTTCCTGACCCTTTCGCGGTCCCCTGAGGCGATGGCGTACTTCATCGCCCTGAGGAAGTCCGCGGGGGACTCTTTTCTGGCCAGGTAGTCGGAGTATCTGCTGTAATACTGCCCTCCGTCCACGTTTGAGACCTCCCTCACAAAGCCCCTCAGGAGCTCGTGGATCGAGTACCGGTCGCCCTTCCTCTCGACCAGCCCCCTCCTGAGGAGGGAGTACAAAACGGAGAACGCGTTTTTCTTTCCGTAGAGGGATTTGAGGCCCTCGTATTCTACGGGCTCATCGAAGAGGCCCAGGATAGAGAGCATCAGCCTCTCGTCTTCGCTCAATTCCTTGTAGACCTCCCCAAAGAGGAAGTCGAAGAGGTTTTCCTGCCTCTTTTCCCGGATCTGGCTTTCCACAAGAAGATTCAACGCCAGGGGGTGCCCTAGGGTCAGCTCGTAAAGGCCCGCGAACTCCTCGGGTTTTATGTTCTTCCCCTTCAGCCTCGCGAGTTCGTACGCTTCTTCCGGCTTCAGCCCCCTGAGCTGGAGGTACGTAACCCCCTCCGTTCCGAGGTTTGGCTTTACCCTCGTCGTCACGACTATCCTGCCCTCTTCCATCCGCCCGGCCAAGTAGGAGAGCATCCTGTAGACTCTCTCATCGCCGCACTTGTGGAGGTCGTCCAGGACGAAAGTGCTTCCGGTCGCCTCAAGTCCGGCCCTTACCAGCTCGAAAACGTCCCCCTCTTCCCTCCCCCCGCTCCTAAGGTACTCGGTCAGTTCACTCCACCCGAGGGAGTTGAAGAAGAGGCCGAGCTGCCAGGCAAGGTAGTAAAGGTCCTCAAGGCCGGTGAAGGAGTACCAGCGGGCCGATGGGAAAGCTCTGGCCGCTAGGGAGGTTTTCCCTATTCCGGCCATCCCGTATATCACCACTATCCCCTTAGAACTTGAAAGGAGGGCGAGCTCTTCTTTTCTCCCCACGAAGTTCTCTACGTGGGGCGCGCCTCTGGGCTTTAAAAGGGTCTCTTCGGACTTTTCTTCTCCCATCTGGACCATGATCTCTCCGGGTCTCAGCTCCAGTTTTATCTCGCCCGCCCTGAGGGAGTAGACCTTAACGTTCCTGTCCCCAACGCGAACCCAGCGGCCCTCCACGATCCCGAGCTTCTCAAGCCGTTTTAACCTCCGGGAAACGTCGGTCTCGTCCTTCTGGAGTATCCTGGCCAGCTCCCTGGGATGAAACGACCCCGATCTAAGCAGGGCCAGTATCTGAAGGTTGGTCTCGTTTGACAGTGCCTTCAGCAGGGGGTGGACTTTCATGGTTGGTTCTTCGTCGTGGAACTATTTATACCTGTCTAGCTGCAGAAAGAGCGGAAAAATAAAAGGCTACCTTACCCTCCTCTCAAGCGCCCCCTGTATCTGGCTCATCAGGTAGGTCTCCTCAGCCCTCAGCACCTTGATCACGGTTTCCCTGTCTATCCCGGTGTTCCTGGCAATGTAGTCAATGAGTTCCTGCCTGAGCTCCCGTATCATCACCCTCCCCTCTTCAGGGGGACGTTCAGCAGGATGAGCCCTATGATGGAAGCCCCCGCGAGGAGGAGGTAGACCGTGCCCCCTCTCCCCCCTCCGCTTGGAAGCTCGTACCGTATCATACCGTTCTCGACCCGGATGTTCTTGGCTCCCCTGGGCAGGACGACGGTTGCCGTCTCCATAAGGCGGCCCTGGCCGTTGAAAATGGGCTGCACTGCCGTCAACACCAGCGTGTTCCCGTTGGTGCTCGACAGGGTCACGTCCTTTTCCCCGAGGTCGAGCTCCCAGTAGGAGCCCCTGTAGACGGCTGCCCCGAGCATGGTGTAGGTCGCCTTTATCACGTTGTTGGAGTCGTCCCACTCTATCCTCATCCCGCTGTACTGCACGTCGCTCCTCTTGTTCTCGAACTCCCTCTTCAGCATGTAGGTCGTCGGGTAGGCCTGCTTCATCTGGAGGTAGAGGTTGGGCGTGAACTTCCAGAGCTCTGTAACGCGCGCGTTGCCGACGTCATCAACCGTGACCTTCATGGTACCGTCTATCTTGTACTCCTCGATCTTTATCTCCTGGGCCAGGGCGAGGGGCGAAACGAAGAGTCCGAACAGCAACAGGACAAGTAAGATCCTCCTCATCGCTCATCCCTCCAGAGTGAAGGTGCCGACTATGGTCTCACCGAGCTGGTTGTAGTCCGCGTTGTTCTTGGGGAAGTCGTAGATGACCGCGTAGCCTATTCCGCCTGCCGTGAAGTACCTGGCAACTGCGGCGTAATCCCCTGCCTCCGAGGATAGGGAGTACATCACCGCGTACACGGTCATGCCCGCTATCTGCCCCTGTACCTCCTGCCTGGCGTTCACCTGTATCCCGCCGTTGGCCAGACTGCCCTCGAAGGCGTTCACCATGTCCTCTACGCTGGCCCCCTGCTGGTAGAGGATCATAAACTCGAACTGCTCGTCAGGGCTGAGCATGTAAACGTAGTAGCCTCCGTAGTCCTGCGGTGCCTCCCATCCGGCCGGGTACTGGAAGGAGAAGTAGTTTCCGTTGTAGGTGTTCCACTGCCCTTGGTTTCCACCGTTGCCTCCTCCGTTGTTCCCTCCGTTGTTGCCGCCTGTGTTCCCGCCGTTATTTCCGCCTCCGTTTCCTCCTGCTCCCTGCAGGCTTATTCCCCACTTGCTCAGCACGTCCGCCGGGAGCGCGGGGAGCTCGGGGGGAACTATTCCCTCACTGTGAAGCTCGGCTATGTCTATTATCGTGTGCGGGCCGCCCATCGCTTTCTGCCAAGTGTTTACTCCCGCCTGAACTGCCTCCTGGAAGGAAATGCCGTCGTTTATTGCCGTGGCCTCAACGGGGATTATCGTCCCGCTTGGGAGCTCGATGAGGGGGAAAGCGTGCCCCGGAATGAGAACTATGTAAGCCTTTAACCCCTGGGACATCGCCAGCGAAGCGAACCAGACTGCCAGGTCTATGCACGTCCCGCTCTTGTCCCTGATTACATCGCGCGGGTACATTATATGTTCAGCGAACTTTCCGGTCCAGTAATCAGACGCCTCCGTCTTGTATGAGAAGCCGTTTCTAACTGCCAGCTCCCAGATCCCGCTGAGGCTCTTTATGGCTTCATCGTCGCTCAAACTGGCCCTTGCCCCACCTGCAAGCTTGTTGCCCATGTCCGCGAACTCCCTCACGACGGGGTCGCTCGGGGTAACCCACGCCGCCAGAAATGGGATGTTGCTGAAGGTGTCGTAGAAGCTCCCGGTGCTCTCCTCCGGGCTGAGCGATGAGAACACGAAGTCGTTGATCCCCAGTACCTTTATCGGCTTCGTTGTCGTCTCCTCGTGCGTCTTTCCCCCGGACTCGTAGCTTATCTTGATCCGCAGGTTCGAGGGCGTGGCCGAGCTCAGCTTTGTAACATCGCTCGATATTATCGGGTAATACAGATCGACGACCGTCCCGTTGGCCGGGATCATCGGGTACTCCTTCGAGGTCTCGGAGGCGTAGTTGTCTATCGAATAGCTTATCCTCACTTTTTCCAGGGGGCCGTCCCCGGAGTTGTGGATGACCACCTTCCCCACCCAGAATCCCAGCTCGGGGTTGCCGTAGACCTTGTAGACCCCCGACATTATCTCGTCCTTCGTGTAGATGGTGTACTGGAGCTTGCCCTTTCCTCCTCCGCCTCCGAAGGCTCCGGCGTAGCCGATCAGGGAAACGACCAGCAGCAAAATTAAAATCCCAGAACCTATCACCTTGGAGTTCATAGACTCACCTCGGTCTAGAATAGGGCCTCCCAATACTTACGGGGTGGGTTTGACGAAAAACATCAAACCCGGTGGGTGGCTTTATAAGCCCTACCACCGAGTAGGGTTAGGTGACCCAAATGAAGACCGAACGCGCGAAGGAGATACTCCTTCAGCTTTTGAAAATCCCCTCGCCCTCTGGTATGGAAGACAGGATAATGCTCCACATCATGGAGTTCCTCCACAGGCTCGACTACGATGTCCACATCGAGAGCGATGGCGAAATTATAGACCTCGTCGTCAACCCCGATGCCGATCTCTTCTACGAGGTTCACGTTGATACGATTCCAATCCGTGCCGAACCCTTCGTCAGGGGCAACATAATCTACGGAACCGGCTCAAGCGACATCAAGGGCGGCGCTGCCGCGATACTCCTCATGATGGAGAGCCTGAAGAAAGAGGGAAAGGACCTCAACGTTGGCGTCGTCTTCGTCAGCGACGAGGAGCTTGGCGGCCGCGGAAGCGCCCTCTTCATGGAGCGTTACAGGCCCAAGATGGCCGTTGTTCTTGAGCCGACCGACTTAGAGGTTCACATTGCCCACGCGGGCAATATCGAAGCTTATTTCGAGGTTGATGGCAAGGAGGCCCACGGGGCCTGCCCGGAGAGCGGCGTCAACGCGATAGAAGAAACTTACAAGATGCTGGAAGAGATGAAGAAGCTCGAGCCGTTCAAGCAGAAGGGCAAGTACTTCGATCCGCACATTGGAATACAGGAACTCGTCTGCGAGAACCCCGTCTACCTAATCCCCGCCCTCTGCAAGGGAAGGCTTGAGGCCAGACTCCTCCCAGACCAGGAGGTTGAAGACATACTCGATCTGCTCGACCCGATATTCGACGAGTACACGCTGAAGTACGAGTACACAGAGATATGGGACGGCTACGAGCTTGATGAGAGTGAGGAAATAGTCCAGCTTGCCAAGAAAGCGATGGAGAAGACAGAGGTAGACGAGTTTGGCGGCATGAGGAGCTGGACGGACGCGATAAACTTCATGTACAACGGGACGAAAACCATAGTCTTCGGCCCCGGCAACCTCGACATCTCGCACACGAAGAACGAGCACATCGACGTCAGGGACGTCGTTACCGCGAGCGAGTTCCTCAAGGTTCTCAACGACCTCTACGGCGGCGAGTGAGGGCAAGCCTTATTAGGTGGAACCCTCCACCAGTTACTGGTGGGTGGTTTGCCACTCAGAAACGGAGGGCTCTCTCTATGACGGGGTCTGTTATCCGGTACTCGTTTCCCCTCTTTTCTATGTAGCCATAGCGGACGAGATTCTTTACCTCAGTGTAGAGAGTCCCCTTGTTGATCTCCCGCCCCTCTATCCTCTCAATGTATTCCTTTATTGCCCTCCACGAGCGGTAGCCTTCAGCAACGGCCGCCACGATGCGGAGATACCTTGGCGAGTACCGCGAAAGCTCGTCTATTATGTCCCTTTTTGCCCTCTGGAAGACCTCTTCAATTGCAGTCGTGTGGTCCCTCCCCCTGTACCTCATCCACCCGTATTCTCTAAGCCACCCAACGATGCCGTCAAGTGCCTCAACAGCACTTTCCAGCTCCCGCTCCGGAACCTTCATCCCGAGCTCTTCAAAACCTCTCCTCAGGTAGAGAAGGCTTTCACCCCTGCTGAAGCGCTCGAGGTGTATTATCTCGTGCTCCCTTTTGTAGAGGGGGGAGTGCCTGTCGTTGAACCCCAAAAATTCCTCGAGTATCTGAACTTCCGATCCCGTTAGGATTACGGTTATGTTCTCGTAGCCATCGTTTAGGGATGCAAGGAGAGCCGTGTAGTCGTAGTTTGAATACCTCAGGTACTGGGCCTCATCGAAGACAAGGATCGTCCTTTCCCCAGAGCTTTCTATGTCATCCAAGAGGTCTATCAGGTCGTATTCCAGCTCCTTGAACTCCACGCCTATTCCTCCTATTCTGAGGCCATTCAAGGACTTCAGGAGCTTCATCACGGGCGCGTAGCTTTTTCGTGAGGCTAATCCCCTAACCATCTCCTTCTTGAGTACTTCGGGAGATATGGTCCTGTGAACACTCCACAGCTTTCTCACATCGATGTAGGCTCCGGGGAGATCGACCTCGTTGAGAAGAACCTTGACCAATGTGGTTTTGCCAACCCTTCTGATCCCGGTGAGGGCGATCAGGGGGACTCCGTCATTGAGGGCTCTAATTAGCTGGTTGAACTCATAGTCCCTGTCGAAGATTTCCTGTTTTGATTTCTTGATCCTACCAAACAGCATATGACACCCCATACTGTATGGGGGGTGCCGACGTATTTAAGCATTGTTGCTCTGGGATGATAATGAGTCATGATGTGCTTTTACCCGAGGAGTTTTCTTCCTCTCTCTTCTCCTTTTTGTCCACCCAGAAGCGCCTCGTCCTTATGAACTGCCTCTCGCGCTCCATGAGCGCCACTAAAAGCGCATCTCCATGGTACTGGCTCAATATCCTCGCCGCCGTGTCCGGTCCCGTTCCGTAGCTGGCCAGTGCCAAAACCGCCTCGAAGCCGTAGGAATCCACGAGGTCTGCAGCCTTGAGCAGCTTCCTGTAAACCCTCTCCTCCTTTCTTTCGAGCGGCTTTCCGTGGCGAACCTTCTCTAAAACCGGCAGAAACTCCTCAGCGTCTATCGGGTGGGCAACCGCTAACATCTTGGAGCCGCAGCGCGGGCACTCCCTGTCTTTGATGCTCTTCAGGCGGGAAACTTTCGTCTTTGAGCTCCAGCCGCAGTTGGTGCAGACCAGGACCACCTTGTGGTCTAGCAGCCTGTTCCTGAACAGTTCCAGGATTTCGTCCCGCTCGAGCACGCCCGTGAGCAGAAACTCCCCGCCGATGGTCATGTTGAGCCTAGCCAGCGTCGAGGGTTCCCTCCTCAGCACAGGCTTCACGCGGAGCGAGCCCCTCTTGAGCATTTCCAGAACCAGTTCCCCTCTCCGGACGTCCACCTTGTCGTGGTAAAGCTCGTTCAGAGTCTCCCTCTCGATTACCGTCCCCTCGAAGAGCCTCTCGACGCGCCTTATCTTAGCGTCCCTCCTAAGAGCACCAAAGCGCTTAGCGACGTTCAGCATGCGCCAGCGATAAGCGTGAGAATCTCTCAGTGCCCTGGCAACTATGAACTCCAGGCTCTCCGGCTCCTGATAGAGATAACCCTTCACCTCCTCCGGGTTCAGCTGGAAGGGCGTTTTGAACACTATCGCGTGGGCCTGCGCGCGAACTGAGAAGACCCTCCCGTAGCGGAGGATCAAAAACGAATGGACGAGCCTCCCAAGGGCCTCGTTCACCCTGTTGCCAAAGTCCGCGTGGATTACCAGGGCTTTAGGCGTGCTCTCCACAACGATATCCCTGTCGGTCGAGAAGGGCTCGCCCCTTATCTCCTCAAAGGCCCTTTCCAGTTCGTCCTCCCTGAACTCGACGCCCCTCAAAAGCTCCTTTGCCTTCCCGAAGTCGAAAGCTAACTCCCTCTTCAGCCTGCCGACGGCAAAGGCAACGCCAAAGGGCACGGGAATCATCTCGCCCTCCCAGCTCGGTATCGCGCTCTCCAGGCTCCTGCTCTCCCGAACCTTGATTAAACGGCTCTCGTCATCTATCTTGAGCACTATCCAGCTCCGCCCGTTCATCACGAAGTCCATGCCCTCCTCAAGGTCCATCACGAACCTCTCATCGAGTCTCCCGATGATGTGCCCGCTCCCGGCGTCGAGGACCCTCCAAGAAACCTCGTCCGGGATCGTCGAGAGGTTCTCGTAGTAGTACTGGAAGGCTCCTCTTCTCAGGTAGAGGAGGCCCTTTTCCTCGTCGTAGCCTATCAGCCGGGCGTCCTCAAGAACTCTAAGAACATCGAGGTAGTCCCCCCAGCTCAAATCTCTGTAAACGTAGGCCCTCCTCGCTATCTCGTAGGGTCTCTCGCGCGGCAGACGCCTGTACTCAACGAGCAGACCAACGATGAAGTGAGCGAGAACGTCAAGGCCACCCATCGGCTCGACCGCCTCGAAGCGGCCCTCAAGGGCGTGCTTCGCTATGATTAGACTCTGGAGGTAGTCCTCAACGTTGGAAGTTATTACGTAAGCCTCGCTGACCTCCCCAACCCTGTGCTTCGCCCTCCCCGCACGCTGGACGAGCCTGTTGACCTGGCGCGGACTCATGTACTGAATCACAACGTCAACGTCGCCGATGTCTATGCCCAGCTCCATCGATGAAGTGCATATTAGGGCCCGGATTCTCCCCTCTTTGAGGGCCCTCTCGGCCGCTATTCTCGCCTCTTTGGAAAGCGAGCCGTGGTGAACCTCAACGGGCTTTCCCCAGGCCTTCAGTCGGTGTGCCAGAATCTCGGCAAACTGGCGCGTGTTTGTAAAAATCAGCGCCTTTCCGTGTCTCTCCACTATCTCCCAGAGGAGCCTCAAACGGGCCGCTATCTCAGGCGAAAGACTTAGCTTTTCCGCAAGCTTCTCGTCTTCCTCACTAGGCTTTGGATAGAGAACGTGGAAGCGGTAGTTCTTCTTCCAGGAAGGTTTTACGATGGTATCGGCTTTAAGCCACTCCTTCACCTCGTCCTCATTGCCGACCGTGGCGGTCATTCCTATCCTCTTGAACTCCGCAATCTCCGCCAAACGCTCCAAGTTGAGGAGAAGCTGTGCCCCGCGCTTGTTGTCCACCAGCTCGGCTATCTCGTCGACTATCACGAACTTGACGTTCTTCAGGTGCTTTCTCAGGGACTTGACCGTTAGAATGACGCCGAGGGTTTCAGGGGTGATGATGAGCATCTGAGGAGGGTTTTTGACCTGCCTGGCCTTTCTGTAGGCTGAGGTGTCGCCGTGCCTCACCTCGACGCTTATCCCAAGCTTCTGCCCCCACCACTCGAGCCTGTCGAGGAGGTCTCTGTTCAAAGCTTTGAGCGGGGCTATGTAGAGGGCGGAAATCGGCTTAAGGCCGTTCTCAAGGATTTCGTTGAACACCGGAAGAACAGCGGCCTCCGTTTTGCCGGAACCGGTGGGGGCTATTATCAGGACACTCTTCCCAGAGCTAACCTCCTTAAAGGCGTCCTGCTGGAGCCTGTTGAGCCTTCCGAAGCGCTCTTTAATGGCATTCCTGAGGAGGGGGTGCATGGTTGGAACTCTCAGGGCTCTCTTATAACTATTAACCCTAACCGCTAAGCTTATAAACTAATATATCGCCCGATATGTTGGTGATAAAAAATGAACGTCACAAAGAACGGCGAGACCTACGACTTAGCTTACGCCAAAAAGGCGATGCTCGTTGTCGTCATCCTCCCGCTCCTTGTCATGTATACCGAGGCCATGCTCACTCCGGCACTGCCAACCATCCAGAAGGAGTTCATGATAAACCCCAATGACGTCAGCTGGGTTCTCACCATCTATCTCCTCATTGGAACCGTCAGCGTTGCCCTCTTCGGAAAGCTCGGCGACATGTACGGCAAGAAAAAGATGTTCCTGGTGGCTCTTGGCTTCTACACGCTCGGCGTCATCCTCAACGGCTTCGCGCCGAGCTTCCAGTGGCTCCTCGTGACGAGGGGAATCCAGGGCTTTGGAATGGCCATCTTCCCGCTCGCCTTTTCCCTCGTCCGCGAGGAGTTCCCGCCTGAGATGGTACCTCAGGTTCAGGGAATGATAAGCGCGATGTTCGCCGTCGGCATGGTCATAGCCCTTCCCCTCGGCGCATGGGTGACCCAGAACTACGGATGGAGGTGGACCTACCACTCCGCCGCGCCCTTCGCGATTCTCATGTTTTTCCTCGCGTGGAAAGTCCTCCGCGAGAGCCGCTACATCAACCCCGGAAAGGTTGACTGGATCGGGGCGTTGCTCCTCACGGTGGCGGTTGTTCCTGCACTCGTCGGAGTTACGAGGGCACCAAACATCGGATGGACAGCCCAGCAGACGCTCATTCTCTTCGGCGTGGCTATAGTCAGCGCGGTTCTCCTCGTCCTCTGGGAGAGGAGAGCGGAGAACCCTCTGATACCAGTAGAAATAGTCTCTGCGAGGAACCCCGCCATAGTCAACCTTGGCATAATGTTCGCGGCATTTGGCATCTCCATGATGAGCCAGGCGAACACCTACATCTTCCAGATGAAGCCGCCCTTTGGCTTTGGCAAGACTATCCTGCAGAGCGGCATCCTGATGACCCCAATGGCCGCGGTGATGCTCATCGTGGCTCCAATCGCTGGAAAGCTCATGCCAAGAGTTGGCGCGAAGCCTGTGGCATTAACCGGCGCACTGACCGCCAGCATTGGCCTGGGAATCCTATCGAAGTATGCTTCCCAGCTGCCCCCCAGTCATCTCTGGGCCTTCGTTGGACTCATAACCCTCGTGGGGACGGGGATAACTCTCATGAACATCTCGCTCATCAACGTGCTTGTCTTCAGTGTTCCACCGAGGGTCATGGGAGTCGCAACCGGAGCGAACAGCCTCTTCAGGAACTTCGGCTCGACGTGGGGGCCGGCGATAGCAGGTACCATCATGAGCACCTATTACACCGTATTCCACCCACCCGGCGCTCCCCAGTGGGTCAAGATAAAGATCCCGACCACCAAGGCTTACGAGGTGCTCTTCGGAACCTCCGCGGTCATCTTCCTGCTCCTTGCAATACTCACCCTCGCAATAGTGGAAGTCATGAAGGGCGGAAGGATACACGAAGTGGAAAACGAGGGGGAGAAAGAGGTAGTTGTGGAGTAGACTTGGAATCTCTACTACCTGATCCGGCTGTATCACGCTGCGACCTTTTCTTTTCAGGGATATTCCATTCGATTCTTTTTATTTTTGAATTGGGGGGGGGGCAGGAAGCCCTTTGGAACTCTTTAGTAACTGAAAGTTATTATCTAACTTTAAGTTACAAGCTAAACTTAAATTTATAACGAAAATCTTTCGGAAACGAGGATAGGGCCTGGTAAGGGCTGGAAATTTCTTCAAACCCATTTGAATCATTTTTTTAATGGTTTTAAGGTGTTTAAAAGGATTAGATCCTTATTACTATCCTTTTCGGGCTCTGGAAGTTTAGTGTATGAAGTTGCTCAGTGGAGTAGAGCAGGATGGAATGAAAGGAACTATCCCTGTAAAGCCTGGAGGTCCCTTAAATCAAAGCCCTATCCAGGCCGGGCTAACTACCCTTAGAAGAAAAGCTTATAAGAGTGGAGGTCTTCTGTTACTCTGTTAAGCGAACAGGAGAAAAAGTCGCCCTGTTGCAATAAGACTCTATGAGAATTGAAAG
>JALTBN010000092.1:0-1386 GCA_027075325.1 Thermococcus sp.
AAGTAAGAGTCTATAGCGCGGCTTCCGGTTTTTAAAGCCGTCCAGAAGGCCAGATTAGTTGGGTTCTCCACTATTTCAACAGCCGTTGAGATATCCTCAATGAACCCAAGAACGTCCTCCTTTTTGAATCTCCTTGAGAGAACACCGGCAAGTTCTACTTTGAAAACTTCGGGTTCGTATACTATAAGACTACACTCGTCGATGGTTCTCATGATGTTTTCGGCTAGTTTCTTCCTCTCTGAGTTCTCAATGAAGAAGTCAAGCCATACGGATGTATCTATTACTATCATCTTCTCTCCTCCAGAAACTCCTCGATGTCCTTCTCACTCAGCCTGAACTTTTCTTGATAATCCTTTACTATGTCAAGGAGCCCGCTTTCTATCCGCACAAGGAACCTTTTTCCCTCTTTAAGCTTCAAGGGCTTGATGGGCTTGAGCTTTCCGTCCTCATAAACAACCTCTATCCTCTCCATTACTCTCACCAACCCAATAGTCTCCTTGAACCTTAAAATCTCTTCCGGTATGAAAGCTTCATCTGATAAAGTGTGGATTGACTCCTCCACCGCATGACTGGATGTGGAACGTTTTAGCTCATCGAAGCTTTTTTGAGTTCATTAAGGCCTATTTTTTCTCCAACGTCCATTTTGGGAAAGCTTATATACGATTCCACCGAGATTTTAACGGTGAGGCTGATGAATCTTGACTACTTCTTCAAGCCGAAGGCAATAGCTGTTATCGGGGCATCAAACGATCCCCTCAAGCTCGGCTACGAGGTCTTCAAGAACCTCAAGAAATACAAGGCTGGCAAGGTTTATCCGGTGAACGTCAAGGACGAGGAAGTCCAGGGAGTCAAGGCCTACAAGAACGTGAAGGACATCCCGGACGAGGTAGACCTCGCTGTAATCGTCGTTCCGAAGCGCTTCGTAAAGGGCACCATAGAGGACTGCGGCGAGAAGGGCGTCAAGGGAATAATTCTCATAACGGCCGGCTTCGGTGAGGTCGGCGAGGAAGGAAAGCGCGAGGAGCGCGAGCTTGTCGAGATAGCCCACAGGTACGGTATGAGAATAGTCGGCCCGAACTGCGTCGGCATAATGAACACCTTGGATGATATGAACGCAACCTTCGTCATGGACGCAACGAAGGGCGACATAGCCTTCATAAGCCAGAGCGGGGCTTTGGGAGCGGGAATCATCTACAAGACCGTCAAGGAAGGGATAGGCTTCTCGAAGTTCGTCAGCATAGGCAACATGGCCGATGTCGACTTCTCAGAGTTCATGGAGTACTTAGCGGACACCGAGGAGGACAAGGCCATAGCACTCTACATCGAGGGCCTCAAGGACGGCAGGAAGTTCATGGAGGTTGCAAAGCGCGTGACCAAGAAGAAGCC
>JALTBN010000092.1:1486-54678 GCA_027075325.1 Thermococcus sp.
TTGTGGGACAAGCCGGGGGAGAAGGTTCTCCTGCTTGGCAACCAGGCCATAGCCAGAGGGGCGCTCGAGGCGAACATAGCGGTCTACGCCGCCTACCCGGGAACCCCGAGTTCAGAGCTTACCGATACGATGGCGGCCGTTGCCAAGAGGGCCGGCGTTTACATGGAGTACTCGACCAACGAGAAGGTCGCCTTTGAGACTGCTTTAGCCGCCGCCTGGAGCGGCCTCAGGGCAATGACGGCAATGAAGCACGTCGGCCTCAACGTTGCGGCGGATACATTCCTAAGCGCCGTCGGCATGGGCGTCGAGGGCGGCTTCGTCATAATGGTCGCCGACGACCCGAGCATGTGGAGCAGCCAGAACGAGCAGGACACGCGCGTTTATGCCAAGTTCGCCAACGTCCCGATCCTCGAACCGAGCGACCCGCACGAGGCCAAGGAGATGGTGAAGTACGCCTTCGAGCTGAGCGAGAAGTTCAAGCACTTCGTGATCCTCAGGACTACCACGAGGAGCTCCCATGCGAGGGGCGACGTCGTCCTCGGAGAATTGCCAGAGGAGATAAAGACCGGCAAGAGGAAGTTCGGGAAGTTCAAGAAGGACCCGACGAGGTTCGTTGACATCCCGGCCCACTCCCGGAGGTTCCACCCGCAGATACTCGAAAAGATAGAGAAAATCCGCGAGGAGCTCAACGACTGCCCCTTCAACTGGATCGAGGGTGATGAGAACGCCAAAGTGGGCATAATAGCTCCGGGCCTCAGCTACGCCTACGTCAAGGAGGCCCTGGCGTGGCTCGGCGTCGATAACGTCAAGATACTCAAGCTCGGAACACCCTTCCCGGTCCCCTACGGCCTGCTTGAGAAGTTCTTCGACGGCCTCGAGAGGGTCCTCATAGTTGAGGAGCTCGAACCCGTCGTCGAGGAGCAGGTCAAGACCTGGGCCTACGACAAAGGCTTGAGGATACCGATTCACGGCAAAGACCTCGTGCCAAGGGTTTACGAGATGACCACGAGGAGGGCTGTGGAGGCTATATCGAAGTTCCTCGGCCTCGAGACCCCGATAGACTTCGGTGAGATCGACGAGAAGTACAGGGCCGTTCAGGAGATAGTCCCGCCGAGGCCGCCTTCACTGTGCCCGGCCTGCCCGCACAGGAACACCTTCTTCGCCATAAGGAAGGCGGCTGGACCGAAGGCGATATTCCCGAGCGACATAGGCTGTTATACCCTCGGTGTTCTCCCGCCGCTCAAGACCGTCGATACCACCGTCGCGATGGGTGCCTCTATAGGAGTTGCCCACGGCCTGAGCGTGGCCATGAACGGAAGCATAGCCGAGGACGAGCACAGGGAGGGCAAGGGCAAGCAGATCATCGTCGCCACCATAGGAGACTCAACGTTCTTCCACACCGGTCTACCGGCGCTGGCAAACGCGATCTACAACCGCTCCAACGTCCTCATAGTGGTCCTCGACAACCTCGTCACGGCTATGACCGGCGACCAGCCCAACCCCGGGACTGGCGAAACTCCGCACGGTCCAGGAAAGCAGATCAAGATCGAGGAGGTCGCCAGGGCAATGGGGGCGGACTTCGTCGAGGTCGTCGACCCCTACGACATCAAGGCCACCTACGAGGCCGTCAAGAGGGCCCTTCAGGTCGACGGCGTGAGCGTAGTTGTTTCGAGGCAGCCGTGTGCCCTCTACAGGATAGGCCAGATGCGCAGGAGGGGCGAGAAGTGGCCGGTCTACTACGTCATCGAGGACAAGTGTACCGGCTGTAAGATCTGTATCAACGCCTACGGCTGTCCGGCCATCTACTGGGACGCCGAGAGCAAGAAGGCCAAGATAGACCCGACGATGTGCTGGGGCTGCGGCGGATGTGCCCAGGTATGTCCGTTCGATGCCTTTGCGCCCATGGAGGAGGGTGAGTGAGATGAAAGAGTACAACATCGTCAT
Source organism: Thermococcus sp. (assembly GCA_027075325.1). GTDB lineage: Archaea > Methanobacteriota_B > Thermococci > Thermococcales > Thermococcaceae > Thermococcus. Next base: position 3,431 of record JALTBN010000092.1, read on the forward strand.
AACCGGTGTCGGCGGCCAGGGGATCCTTACCGCCGCTAACCTGCTCGGCTGGGCGGCGTTGAGGGCCGGCTACAAGGTCCGCGTTGGCGAGGTTCACGGCATGAGTCAGCGCTTTGGAAGCGTCATCGCCTACGTCCGCTTTGGCGAGGACGTTTACGGCGCGATGGTTCCCGAGGGGAAGGCGGACGTCATACTCAGCTTCGAGCCGGTTGAGGCGTTGAGGTACATCAACTACCTCAAGAAAGGAGGCCTGGTTTTCACGAACGCGAGGCCCATCCCGCCCGTCCAGGTCTCGATGGGCCTGGCCAGCTACCCGACCCTTGAGGAAATGAGGAAGATCATCGAGGATGACTTCGGGGGCAGGTTCATGGCCTTCGACGCCGAGAAGCTTGCTATAGAGGCAGGAAACATCATAACCACCAACGTCGTCCTCATCGGAGCGCTAACTCAGACGCCGGGCTTCCCGCTGGATGCGGAGCATGTGAAGGACGTTATCAAGGTCAGCGTCCCGCTCAAGGCCGTCGATGTTAACATGAAGGCCTTCGACCTCGGTGTTAAGGCAGCGAAAGAGATGCTGGGGCTTTGAGAGAACGCCTTTGCTTTCTTTTTCCTTCCCTTCTGATGGACTTCGCTGCATGCCTTACCGCTGGCTCCGCCACTCGAAACCCTTATAACTTACCCCGGGGTAAGTAACTTATGGTGGGGTAAGTTGCTGTTCGACCTGCAGCCGAAAACCAAGCGGGAGGACCTGTACGATAGGGAGAATGAATTGAGGGAGTTTCAGAGCGCAGTGAACTTGGGGGAGAGGCTGATCCTTCTGCTAGGCATAAGACGCCTCGGGAAAAGCTCCCTCCTGAACGTCGCCCTCACCGAGTCCGGGATGCCCTACGCAAAAATCGATGTCCGCTCCCTTTACTTTACCCACGGCTCAATACCCCAGGAGATTCTGGCCCGAAAAATCCTTGATTCGCTCCTCTCAACTGTCTCGGCGCGTAAATCACTCAGGCTTAGGCTTGAAAAGGCCCTGGGTTCCATCCGGGGGGTGAAGGTTTCGGGCCTGAGCGTGGAGTTCGATAGGAAGCCCGACCTTGCAGAAATTCTGGAGAAGATGAACTCCTGGGCAGAGAACGAGAACCTGAGGGCGATAATTGCCTTTGATGAAGCCCAGTACCTCAGGCTTTCGGGAATCCGGTATGACGGCCTGATAGCCTACGCGGTGGACAATCTGCCAGGGATAACCTTCGTACTCACGGGATCTGAGGTGGGAATGCTCCACGACTTCCTTGGTTTTGAGGATCCCAAAAAACCCCTCTTTGGCAGATACGCGAGGGAGATAGCGCTTCAAAGGTTCAGGCGGGAGGAGAGCATGGACTTCCTCAGTAGGGGTTTCGAAGAGGTAGGCATCAAACCGAGTGAAGAAGAAATCGAGGGTGCCGTCGAGAAGCTCGACGGAATAGTCGGCTGGCTCACGATGTACGGTTATCTCCGCGGGGTTAGGAAGCTTTCCCACGCCCGCGCTATGGATGAACTCTTCAACATGGCCGAAAAGCTCATCTGGGAGGAGCTTTCATCCCTCATCCGGAACAGCAGACGGTACGGGGTTATATTGAAGGCCGTCGCGATGGGGAACGCTAAGTGGAGCACCATAAAGGAGTACGTGGAGTTCAAGATGGGGCCGGTAAACGACGCGAAGTTTTCCATCCTTCTCAAGAACCTCCTCAAGTACGGCTACCTTGAAAAAATAGGCAACGAATACGCCATCCCTGACCCCGTTGTTAAGGAAGTCGTGAAGACCCTTTAACTTACCCCCCGGTAAGCTACAGCCTCCTCCGCCCTTTAGATCCCGAATTCCGCTCAGATGTACCCCCTCTCATCCTCCTTCACAGCCTTCTTGAGCTCCGCCAAGAGCGCTTCGGCCTCCTTCTTCTCCATGCCGACTTTCTTCGTGAGGAACTCAACTATATCCTTCTCGCTGGCACCGTTTTGCATCCTTTCCAGCACCATCAGGGCCAGTCTCTCGAATACCATCTCCTGAAACTCCTGGGTAAGACCGAGAGAATCCATTAGAACGTTCATTCCTACGAGGAGGGCCGTGAGGGCGTCGTTGAACTCCTCCTTCCCCAGGGTTTTCTCGTCCAGGTCGACCCTCAGCGTTATCTCGTCGTTCATACCGCTCAGGGTAAACTTGAGGAGGTTCATACGTTCGTTCAGAACCAGGAGTGTGTGGTAAGCCTTCACCTTTTCCTCAAGCCGCATGGCTATGGTCTCCACGCCAGAGGGAACCGCAAGCCTGACAAAGCCGTCCATGAAAAGAACGTTCAGGAGAAACGGTATTTTTGGATGCTCGGCTACGTAGTGGTTTTCTCCCTCTTCTTTAACGTTCCAGGGCAGGTCCACTATATCCTCGGCCCCCTCGCTCCCGCTCTTCAGCCACTCGATAATCTGTTCCTTTATCACGGCGGTCACCGTATATCCTACGCTCTCCACCTACAAAAACCTTTTTTACCCGTTGTCTCTTCTGGGGTCGGTGAGAACATGGAGTTCCTTTACACGTATGAGACCCTTAAGCTTGAGTTCCCGCTTACGAAGCCGGAGGAGGCGAGTTTCGTCATCCTTGGCGTTCCCTTCGACGGCACGACGAGCTTTAAAGCGGGAGCGCGCTTCGGGCCGGCTCTCATCAGGCACGCGACTCTCAACCTGGAGAGCTACGTCCTCGACTATGATATCGACATCGCTGAACTCCCGATAGCGGACATAGGTGACGTTGCAGTTGTCGCGGGCGACCCGAGGAAGACCGCCGACAGGGTGCGGGAGACGGTTGAGGAGATAAAGCGGGCCAATCCAGGTGCTCTTCCGATACTTCTCGGCGGTGAGCACTCCCAGACCCTCGGGGCGGTTGAGGCATTGAGACCGAGAAGCTACGTCGTCTTCGACGCCCACCTCGACCTGCGCGACAGCTACGAGGACAACCCCTACAACCACGCCTGCGTTGCCAGGAGGATAAGTGAGCTGGGCGTTAGGGAGGCGATGTTCGGGATAAGGAGCGGGACGAAGGAGGAAGTCGATTACGCAGAGGGGAAAGGCATCCCCTGGATCCACGCGAGGGACTACAGCTTCGACGCCTTTGTGGATCTCGTTAAACCCCTGCCGGAACCGGTCTACCTCTCGATCGACATAGACGCCTTCGACCTCTCGCTCGTTCCTTCGACTGGGACACCGGAGGCCGGTGGTCTGGTCTTCTGGGATGTTATCGAGGCGGTGGAATGGCTTGTCGAGAACAAAAAAATAGCCGGCTTCGACATAATGGAGGTCGCCGGGGAGAACCTTGGTGACATCACCGCACTGACGGCGGCCAAACTGCTCTTCTACTTCATCGGGGCGATGGGCTCAAGGGGACGTTTTTAATCATTTTCTCCCGTTCTGATGTCATAGGACGTGCAAGGGCATTGCATCCGGAGTTTGGAAAACAATCCTTTAGATGGGATGAATTAGTTGATACAATGCCCTGACCATGTCTCTGATGCTCATATACCCTCACTAACCCTTAAATATCAATCTTCCATATTTTTGGCGGTGGTGACTGTGGACGTTGAGCAGGCGCTTGAAAAGTTCCATTCGCTTAAGCTCGCCGACATAATTCCCAGACCCGGGGCTATGCCCCTTGTTACGGAGGACGCGGATCTGCTGAGCGTTCTTAAGATACTGCGCACGAGGCACCATGTTTGGGTCGTTAGGGACAAGGAAAGCATGGAGCTGGTGGGGGTAGTCCGCTACATGGACGTCATAGACGTTCTCCTTCCACCGGAGGCTCACAGGTTCAAACTTGGAATGACCAGCAAGACCATGAAGTCCCTTCTGGGTGGGGCGGCAACCGCAGGGGACGTAGCTGAGAAGCACGTGCTCACAATTGAGGGTGATGAAACGGTTCTGGATGCCCTCTCCAAGATGCGCAAGTACAAGGTACAGGTGCTGGCCGTGGTGGACGGTGACAGGCTGATTGGAGAGGTAAGCCTGCGCATACTCATAGACGAACTCCTGAGACTGCTGAGAGTGGGTGGTGCTCAATGGAAGCGGTGACGTGGCTGCTCTTTGCGATCGGCGTATCACTCATCCTGGCCAAGATAGGGGATTCAATAATCGAGCGCTTTGAGCTTCCGGGAGTCCTCGGGGAGCTGATAATGGGCATGATACTCGGAAACCTCGTTTACTTTGGCGTGGTAGCCCCCCAGTACCTGCCCATAGTCAGCGGGCAGAACTTCACAACGAACGCGACGGCGGTGGCAGACTTCATGGCCAAACTGGGCATAATCTTCCTGCTCTTCCTTGGTGCCCTCGATACCGACATCGATCAGCTCAAGAAAACCGGCGTTACCGCGACGGTCTCAACGGTTCTCGGCGTCTTTGTCCCCCTGATAATGGGATGGTTCGCGCTCATGGCAATGGGCTACCCCAGCAGGGAGGCCTTCGCCGGTGGCGTTCTCCTGACCGCGACCAGCATCGGCCTGACCGTGAGGGTCATGATGGACCTGGGGGTGCTGAAGAGCGAGGTCGGCGCGGCTTCCCTCAGCGCGAGCGTCATGGACGACTTCCTGGGTATAGCACTCGTCGTCTTCGCCGTGGGGAGTGGGAGTCTCCTTAACCTTACTATCAAGATAGTGGCCTTCTTCGTGATAACCGGCGTGATCTGGTGGTTCCTCGTTGACTACTACATCAAATTCGCCGAGAGGCTCCACGTTGAGAAGGGCATCCTGGGAATGGTCCTTGGAATGATGTTCCTCTTCGCGGCTTTAGCGGAGGGCTGGTTCGCGGCGGCGATCGAGGGCGCCTTCATGATGGGTCTCGTCCTCTCGAAGCTCCCGGAAGGAAAGCGCCTCATGGACGACGTCAGGGCGATTGGATACGGTCTGCTCATACCGTTCTTCTTCGTGCACACCGGTGCCATGCTCAACATGACGGTCTTTGAGCACAAGAACGCTCTTGTCCTGGCTACAGTTCTGACCACCATAGCGGTCATTGGAAAGATACTCGGCAGGGGATTCGGTGCGTGGATAACAGCGTGGGGCCGCGGAAGGGACTTCCTTATGACGAGGGAAAATGCCTGGATGTCTCTCCAGATGGGCATTGGATCAATCCCCAGGACAGAGGTTGCACTCGTTGACCTTATGGTCGCCATCCAGGGTGGTGCGATACCGCCGAAGGACGCCCAAGAGTTCATAGCGGCGACGCTGATATTCATAACCGTCTCCGTGCTCATAACGCCGCCTCTCCTCAAGTGGGCGTTCAAGGCGGAGATAGAGGAGGCCAACGCAGCCAGAGCAGCACAGAAGACCGAGAGAATACAGGAGACCAAGAAGAGGATAAAAGAGATTAGAGGCTCCCAGTGAGCCCTGTTTTCACATTATTCCACGTTTTGAGGCTCAGCCAAAGAAGGCTCCCATCATGTCCATCTGCTCTTCGCTCATGCCCTTTATCTTGAACTCAGGCATCTCTGCCTTAAGCTTCTCGTACTCTTCACCGGTTATCTCCCTCGCCTCACCGTTCTCGACGAGGTAGAAGAGCCCGTACTCTGGGTCGCGGTAGGCGATGAGGAACTTCTTAGTCTCTATGTCGTCAAAGCTCACGAAGATAACGTTTCCTCCGGTGTACGGCTTCTTGCACTTGAAGGGAAAGCTCGAGGAGTTGAGCATCGCATCGCCGAGGGCCTGGTTTGCCCTCTCACCGTTTATCTCGGTCCAGAACTTCCTCCCCTCGAAGTCGCCCTCGACCACTATCAGAAACCTCCGGCCGTCGAGCTCAACTATCGGGGCGCCCTTCTCGGTCAGTATCCTGAACAGCTCGCCGATGGTCTCGGCGTTCCTAAGGGAAGCAACGAATCCTTCAACCTTCATGTTATCCACCGGATTGGGTTATGCAGGGAGCTATAAAAGCTTAAGCCCTTTTTCTGTGTCTGAGGATAAACGGTAAAAATCCTTTTGGAGACTAACAACTGGAATCAAATGAAGAGTGGGGGATAGAAAATGTTCATATCCAAATCAAGGAACTTCTTTAAAATTGAGAACGTATCCTTCTCTGAGAGGATTAACCGGTCTCATTCTCTCCGTGAATGGACCCTGGACATTTTGCTTGCCCTGATAGTGGGCATTGGGAGCGGACTAGGGGCAATTCTGTTTAGGTGGCTGATTAAATTCTTCCGCTTGGTTTTTTACCGTCTTCCCCCGACTTTTTCCTATCAGGGTCTTGATTTGAATCTGATTTTTGTACCCATCATAGGTGGTCTCATCATCGGTCCCATCGTTTATTATGTGGCTATAGAAACTAAAGGACATGGGGTTCCTGAGATTATGGAGTCGGTTCACTTGAGGCACGGCATCGTGCGGCTGAGAGTGTTACCTTTAAAACTCCTCGTTTCTTCGGTAACCATCGGTAGCGGAGGTAGTGCGGGAAGGGAAGGCCCTATAGCCCAGATAGGGGGGAGCATCGGTTCCATACTGGGCCAGTTCTTTAAGCTTGACGAGGCAAAGAAGAAGTCGCTGATCTGCTGGGGAGCCGGGGCGGGCATAGCAGGCACGTTCAACGCCCCGATTGGAGGCACGTTCTTTGGATTGGAGGTTGTTATGGGGAGGTTGAGGGTGAGGGATATCATACCCGCGTTGATCGCGTCGATAGTTAGCGCGGGCATAGTGTCCGAGGTTCTGGGTAACAGACCAGCCTTTAAGACCACACTCCCAGGGCTCCAGTTCACTCCAAGGGCTCTGGTGGTGTTTGGCCTGCTGGGTGTAGTTTTCGGATTACTCGCTTTCTTCTGGGTAAAGCTCTTTTATTTCATCGAAGATCTCTTTGATGTGGATCTTAAGATCCCAAACTGGATGAAACCTGCCGTGGGTTTTTCAGTGGCCGGCCTTTTCAGTGCGGTCCTCATATACTACTACTCGACAATTGAAGGGGTGAGCCTAACGCCAATGTACTTCGGAATAATGGGCGTTGGTTATAATGGGATAGACCTTGCCCTGAGGATGAGCCTCCCAATATACATTTTTCTTCTTTTGGGACTGCTGAAGATGGTTGCAACAGCCTTTACGATAGGATCCGGGGGAAGCGGGGGCATATTCGCACCCTCGCTGTACGCTGGAACAATGTTCGGCATATTCTTTGGATGGCTCTTACTGGGCTGTCCAGCCCACCCGGACCCCAACCTTCTCCTTCCATATGCCGTGGCCGGAATGGGGGCTCTCTTCGCCGGGGCGGCGCGGGCACCTCTAACCGCCATCTTCCAGATCGCTGAGATGACCCGGGCCTTCAACCTGATGCCATCCGTGATCCTGATGTGTGGATTGAGTTACATTACCTTTGACATGCTGTCGAAGGGCTCGTCCATTTACACCCTGAAACTGGAGAAAAAGGGTTTGAGACTGGGAGAGCATGAGTTAATGATGGACATCCTGGAGAACATTAAAGTTGCGGAGGCCATGACCCGGGCTGAAAACGTGATCGCGGTCTCCCCGGAGGACAGTCTTGAAGAGGTCATGAAAAAGATTACCAGCACTGGGCACATGGGTTATCCCGTTGTTGATAAGGGGGAAGTTGTGGGAATAATCACCCTTCAGGACATCACAAAATGCTCCGGGAACTGCAAAAAAGTTAAGGATGCAATGTCGCGGAGACCGGTGATCGTGTATCCCGACGAGAATCTAAAGGAAGCCATGTTAAAACTCGACAAAAACAACGTAGGAAGATTGATCGTGGTATCCAGGAAGGATGGGAAAAAGCTGATGGGCATCCTCACGAGGTCAGATATTATAAAAACACTCAGCATGTACATGCAGTCATAATAACAGGGGTGTCGTTTATGCTCATAGATGCCGACCTTCACATACACTCGCGCTACTCCAAAGCGGTTTCAAAGGCTATGACTATCCCAAATTTGGCTGAAAACGCGCGCTTCAAGGGATTGGGCGTTGTAGGAACCGGTGACATACTGAACCCGAAGTGGGAAGCTGAACTGCTCAGATACGCCGAAAAGGTCGACGAGGGGACCTACGAGCGCAGCGGTATAAGGTTCCTCCTCACCACAGAGGTCGAGGACGACAGGAGGGTTCACCACGTCCTGATTTTCCCGAGCATCGAGACCGTCCGCGAGATGCGCGAGAGGTTGAGGCCCTATTCGAGCGATATCGATACTGAGGGACGGCCTCACCTTAGCATCTCCGCCGCAGAGATAGCCGACTTGGCCAATGATCTCGACGTTCTCATCGGACCGGCGCATGCATTCACGCCCTGGACGAGCCTCTATAAGGAGTACGACTCGCTGAAGGAGGCTTACGGCGACGCCAAAATCCACTTCCTTGAGCTTGGCCTTTCCGCGGATTCAGAGATGGCCGACATGATACGGGCACACCATAAACTCACCTACCTCAGCAACAGCGACGCCCACTCGCCGATGCCCCACCGTCTCGGCAGGGAGTTCAACCGCTTCGAGGTTGAGGATGCAACCTTTGAAGAAATCAGAAAGACAATCCTGAAGCGCGGTGGGCGGAAAATCATCCTCAACGCCGGCCTTGATCCGCGTCTTGGTAAGTACCATCTAACGGCCTGCTCGCGCTGCTACACAAAGTATAGCCTGGAGGAGGCGAAGGCCTTCCATTGGAAGTGCCCGAAGTGCGGCGGGAGGATAAAGAAGGGCGTAAAGGATAGGATACTTGAGCTGGCCGACACAGATAAGAGGCCGAAGGACAGGCCCCCATACATACACCTCGCCCCCCTCGCGGAGATTATAGCGATGGTGATCGGGAAGGGCGTTGAAACGAAGTCGGTCAGGGTCGTATGGGAGCACTTTCTGAGGGAGTTCGGAAGCGAGATAAGGGTTCTCGTGGATGTGCCCGTTGAAGCTCTGGCTCAGGTTCACGAGGAAGTGGCCAAGGCGGTATGGGCATACAGAAACGGCAGGCTGATAGTGATTCCCGGCGGTGGCGGCAAGTACGGCGAGATTAAACTGCCTGAGGAGATAAGGAACGCTTTCATAGACGAACTTGAGAGCGTTGCGGTCGAGCTTTCCAATGAGGAAAAACCTAGGCAGAGGAGCATAACGGAGTTTATACGGAAAGGTTAAATCCAAGATGTAAGAATTTCTTACTGGTGGGACAATGGAAGTGGTCCGCGTATCCTCTAAGGGGCAGGTGGTCATTCCCAAGAGGGTTAGGGAGAAAATGGGCATAAAGGAGGGTGAATACCTTCTTTTAGTCCAGGAAGGGGATATACTCGTAATGAAAAAGCTTGACATCAACTTAAAGGAAGTGTTCAAGGAAGGAGAAAGGCTGGCAAGGGAGAAGGGAATAACTGCGGAAGACATTAAGAGGGCCATTAAGGAAGTGAGGTACGGGAAATGAGGTTCTTCCTGGGTACAAACGTTCTAATCTCCGCTTACTTCTGGCATGGTGCCGAGAGAAAGCTCCTCTGGGAGTGCCTCAGGGGGTCCCATGAATGTTGCATCTCGGATTACTTGGTTTATGAGCTACGAAAGGTTCTCTTAGGCAAGTTTTCCCTTCCTGGAGAGAGCATTGAGCGCTACCTGTCCCTTCTCACTGCGTTCTTAGTTCTTATCAAAACTGAGAACGGTCCCGAAGTTTCCAGAGACCCAAAGGACAACCCTATCCTCTGGGCTTGTGCTAAGGGTGACGTGGATGCTCTTGTCACTGGAGACGGTGACCTGCTATCCTTGAGGGACAGGGATAAAATGCTGTGCATCAAAGATAGATGTTTTAAGGTTCTCCGGACGAGGGAGGTGCTGGAATGAGGGAATCCGAAATCATTGATCTGTTCCTCAAACACCTCAGGAAACAGGGCGACCTTCCGCTCGGAGACGATGCTGGAGCTATTAGGCTTGGCGATGAATGGCTGGTGGCTACAAACGACATGCTCGTCAGGAAAACGGACGTTCCGGATATACTGACGCCCGAGCAAGTAGGCTTCAAAGTTGTAACGATGAACGTGAGCGATGTTGCCGCGATGGGGGCAAAGCCTGTTGGGTTCCTCTTCTCCCTCGGCGTTCCTGGAGATGTAGATGGGGCCTACCTTGAAGGAATCGCGGAGGGGATTGGGAAAGCGCTGGAGTTCTACGATATACCCGTTCTTAGTGCGGACACTAACGAGGCCGACGATCTTGTAATCGATGGGATTGTCCTGGGGATGACGAAAAAACCCTTAACTCGATCCGGGGCAAAGCCCGGAGACCTTGTGTGTGTGACGGGGGACATCGGCAGGGCGCTGGCAGGGCTTCTGGTGTGGAAGCGGGGCGTTGAAGTGCCTGAAAGAATCAGAAAATCCCTGTACGAGAAGTTCCTCTCCCCGAAGGCGAGGGTTCGCGAGGGAATGGCCCTGAGCGGTGTTGCGAGCGCAGCCATAGACATCAGCGACGGCCTCTCCAAGGAACTCCACCTCCTCGCGAAGATGAGCGGTGTGAGGATCGAAATAACCTCTGCCAGACTTCCCATTCGGGAAGAAGTTGCCAACGTGGTGAGGGCTCTCTCACTGGATCCGGTAAAGGTTGGCCTCTTCAGCGGTGAGGAGTTCGAGCTGGTCTTTACCGTCCCCTCTGAGAGGGTATCTGACCTCAATTTTGATTTTACCGTTATTGGGCGGGTGGAGAAGGGAACCGGGGTATATATAGATGGCACACCCCTCCCGCGGGGCGGTTGGGAACACCTTGTGCCCCATGATTCATATGAAACTTTTTAAGCATTCGCTTCTTCTTTTATAGTGGTGATACGAATGAAGGTCAGAGATTTAATTGCAGGGCTCGATGAGAAGCAGAAGAGGAGTGTTTCAAAGTGCCTTGATAAGTGCCGACTCGCGGATCCCGATGAGGAAGTTTCAGTTGAGATTTCCAGGGATGTCATGGACTTTGTTAAGGTTCTGGCCAATCCGATACGCCTCTCCATCCTGAAAATGCTCATGAATCGCTGGATGTGTGTCTGCCTGATAGCGAAGGCCCTTGATCAGGACCAGACCCTTATAAGCCACCACCTGCGCTCCCTCAAAAGAATGGGCCTCCTTGAAGAAAGGAGGGAAGGTAAACTCCGCTTTTACAGAACCAATCTTGAGAGCCTCCGCGAGGGCTTGGATGGATTGATAAAGGAGCTTGGGGTGCAGGGAATTGAGACCTCAGACTGAAGTCGACGAACTCATTGAGCGTATGGGGGGCTACTGGTCCCCCTTCCAAATGCTCGCGGCTCTCGTTGAGGAAGTGGGAGAACTCGCTGACGCAATGCTGGCCTTCGAGGGGGTAAAAGGAAGGGCCGATAAAGCCACGATGGAGGAGGAACTGGGGGATGTCCTATTCGCCCTGGCTTGCATAGCCAATTTTTACGGGTTCGATATGGAGGAGGCCCTCAGTAAGAGCGTTGAAAAGTACCGAAAGAGAGACCTCAACAGGCGTTTCGATGTCCGTTGAAGCAAAGCTTATAACCTCCCCCTCAGAGTTACCCCCGTAGTTGTTGATGAAGATACTCTAACTGATGGGGGGATTGGATGTTTGAGTCTATTGTTAGCTCTGCTGGTAGGTATGCATCCCTGGTTAGGGGAGTCCCCCTATACTATCTTCTCATAGCCGCTGCCCTTTATTATATCAGCGTCTTTATCTATGCTATTCGCTGGAAGCTGGTTCTGGAGGGTGTGGGAAAGGACGCATCCCTGGTTGAACTCACCAAAGCCCTTATGGCCGGGCTTTTTGTCAACAACGTTACCCCCACGAGTCGAAGCGGAGGTGAGCTTCTCCGCGCGGCGTGGATAAGTTACCGGGCAAGGGTGCCCCTCGGGGTTTCCACAGTTACCGTACTCTACGAGAGGCTCCTGGAGGTTATACCTTTCTTCTTCATGATGCTCCTGGGGGTTCTCTACTTTATCCCATCAAAGCTCCCAATAATTGCGGTTCTTTTAGTGGTCTCGGTACTCGTATGGCTCAAATGGGATCTCATCGTTAAGCTGACCCTCCGGCTTCTTAAGGCTGAACTGGACGAGGGGGAGCTTGAGAAGCTCTCTGCCCTTCAAAAATCCGGCTTTGTCACGCTGGCGGGTATTTCCCTCAGCTCCGTCGTATGGCTCCTGGATGTTCTTCGTCTCAAGGTTATAACCCTGGCATTCGGCCTCTCCCTTAGCTGGAGGATAATCATAGCAATCTCTGTGGTTAACCTGATACTGGGAGTGGTTGCCATAACCCCCGGCGGTCTCGGGATCGTTGAGGGCGGTCTCGTCGGTGCCATGACTCACATGGGGATCCCGCAGGTCTTCGCGGTTCTGGTAACTCTCTTGGAAAGGTTTATCTCTTACGTCCTTGGTACAATCACGGGCTTTGGAGTGATGCTCCTCTCCGGAGGGTTTGAAATATGGAGAGCCTTAAAATCGCGCTAGTGAGCGACTGGTACTACCCAAAGCTCGGTGGCGTTGCCGTTCACATGCACGACCTCGCGATTTTCCTTCGCAGAAGGGGGCACGAGGTAACGATAGTCACCAACGACATTACCACGGGGAAGGAAGATGAGCTCAGAAGAGAGGGCATTGACCTCGTTAAGGTTCCGGGATACCTCCTTGGAAGCGTTGAAATAAACATGACAATTTTCTCCAGAAACGCTTCCAGGATGGTTCCTTTCATCGATGGAAACGATATCGTCCACGGCCAGCACGCTTTCACACCCCTCGCCCTCAAAGCGGTGGCGGCAGCCAGGAAGACTGGAAAGGGTGCCCTCCTGACAACCCACAGCATCAATTTTGAGAATTCGAGCGCGATAAAGGCTCTGGCCTTCATCTCGTTCCCCTACTTCCGCTACTACATGAGTAATCCGCACAGGATAATAGCCGTCAGCAAGGCCTCCAGGGAGTTCATAAAGCGCTTCACGAGTGTTCCCGTTGATGTAATCTATAATGGAGTGAACACGGAAATCTTCAATGGCAAAGCGGACGGTGAGGCACTCCGCGATGAGCTCGGCCTGGGTGAGAGGGTCGTGCTCTACGTGGGGAGGCTTGAGCCGCGGAAGGGTTTGGGGACCCTCATCTCTGCCATGAAGGACATAGATGGCACCCTCCTGGTGGTTGGCAGGGGCAGCATGCTCCCCGTCTTGAGGGAAAAGGCCCGCCTCCTCGGGGTCCTCAACAGGGTAAAGTTCCTAGGTCAGATCGAATATTCCAAACTCCCCGCCATTTATGCCCTCAGCGACGTCTTCGTTCTGCCAAGCTTAAGTGAGGCCTTTGGGATAGTCCTCCTTGAGGCGATGGCATCGGGAACCCCCGTTGTGGGAACCAACGTTGGGGGGATTCCTGAGATTATCGACGGTTGCGGTTTCTTGGTTCCGCCCAGGAATCCCAGGAAGCTTGCTGAGGCCGTGAACTCCATTCTGAACAATCAGAACCTCGGCAAAAAGCTGGGCCGCCTTGGAAGGAAGAGGGTTGAAGAGGTCTACGACTGGAGGGTCATCGTTAAGAAGACGGAGCGGAGGTACATCCAGGTTCTGGACGAGGTGGCGGAGAATGGTTAGGGTCGTTGCACTCACCTTTGACGTAGAACAGGACTGCCCACCCTTCGCGGAGACGAAAAACGGCATGAGATACGGCCTTCCCAGGGTTATGGACCTTCTTGAGGAATATGGAATCAGGGGAACGTTCCTGTTCACGGGTAGGATTGCTGAGGAGTTCCCGGAGCTTGCCAGGAGGGCGGCCAAAAAGCACGAACTTGGCTGCCACGGCCTGCAGCACGAGAGATTTGACAGGCTATCGCCGAACGAGGTCAGAAAACGGCTTTCCGAGGCCCGGGAAATACTCAACCGCTTCGGGGAGGTCACCTCCTTTCGCGCTCCTAACTTCCAGTTCCCCGATGAATATTACCCCCTCCTCTATCAGGCTGGGTTCAGAATTGACTCCACAAAGGCGAGGCACAAGGGTTGGAGGAAGGGAGTCCTGCAGATCAGTGGAATAATTGAGGTCCCGGCCACCACCACTTCGATAGTCACGAGACTTCCCTGGAGGCTTCAGGAGCGCTTTCACAGAAAGTTTGAGAGCCCTGTGGTGTACATCTTTCACCCCTGGGAGTTCGTTGAGATGAGCAGGAGGCTCAGGCCAGACTGCTGGTTCGGAACAGGGAAAAACGCCCTGGACAACCTCCGCAGGCTCATTGAGTTTCACATCGATTCCGGCTCGACGTTCCTCACCCTCCAAGAGATAGGCGAGATGATGGGAAAGGCTAAAACTTCCAATGACTAATTTCTTTCCGGTGAGAACATGAGGGAAGCTATGTACTGGGAGCCCCTTGATGGGAAGAGGGTGAGATGCAGGCTCTGCCCCCTGAACTGCATAATCGATGAGGGGAAGAGGGGCTCCTGCAGGATCAGGAGGAACATCGACGGAAAGCTCTACACCCTCAACTACGGGAAAGTCTCGGCCATCGCGGCGGACCCCGTTGAGAAAAAGCCGCTCTTCCATTTCTGGCCGGGTTCATGTGCCTTCTCGATAGCGACTGTCGGCTGCAATATGCACTGCAAGCACTGCCAGAACTGGGAGATAAGCCAGAGCGACGAGAACTTTCCCTACCTCCACGACATGACCCCCGAGATGGTTGTTGCGATGGCCAGGCGCTACGGCTGCGAGAGCATAGCCTACACCTACAACGAGCCGGTCATCTGGTACGAGTTCGTCCTCGATACTGCCAAACTGGCCAGAAAAGAGGGCCTCCACAACCTCCTTATCACCAACGGCTACATCAACGAAGAACCCTTTAGAGAGCTAGCACCGTACATTGACGCCATGAACATCGACATAAAAGCCTTTGACGACAGGTTCTACATGAAGATAGCGGGTGTGCCGAGCGGGGAGCCGAGCAGGAGGACGGCGGTAATAGCGAAGAAGGACTACGGAATCCACGTCGAGCTGACCTACCTCATAATTCCAACGCTGAACGACAAAGAGGAGGAGATAAGGGAGTTTGCCCACTGGGTCGTTGAAAACCTTGGCGACGACACTCCGGTACACTTCTCCCGCTTCTTCCCGCAGTATAGGCTCCTTCATCTCCCCCCAACACCAGTGGAAACCGTTGAGATGGCCTACCGTGTCGCGAGGGAGGAGGGGCTGAAGTTCGTCTACGTTGGCAACGTTCCGAGTCATCCTGGGGAGAATACGTACTGTCCGAAGTGCGGGAGGCCTGTGATAAAGCGCGTTGGCTTTGAGATAACCGAGTATCACGTAACATCCGATGGAAGGTGTGAGTACTGTGGTGAGAAGCTCCCGATCGTGGGAACTTACACGGGAAAGGAATATCCTGGGATGTGGTGGTGATATGGACATTGTTGAGGCTCTGTTCTACATTGAGGTCATGGGAAGGGAGAGGGATTTCGTTGAGAGGGAACTGAGGGAGATCAGCGCTGGATTGAAACGGGAGCGTTTCAGAGTGAAGCGGCTCGATGTTGGGGAGGTCATAGAGGACGAGAGGATGGATCCCCTGAGGTTCTCCTCCATCATTGAGGCCGAGCTTGAGGCCCCTCTGGACGAAGTTTTCCGGGCTGCGGTGGTGTACTCCCCAACCATGGTAGAGGTTTTCAGGCCCGGCAGGATTGAGATACGCGGGGCAGAACTTTCGAGGATCCTTCGAGATATCGTTGGGGACATCTCGGCCGTCATGAGGGAGAAGGGAGCAATGCCTTCGGTGCCCAAGCTCGATGACGTCCCCATGCCGCCAATCGGCTTTGACGAGGAGGAGCTGTGGGAGATGATATACGAGGGAAGGAACGTGCTCTCCAGGCTCCGCTTCAGGGTTAGGGGAGAAGATGAGAACGTGGTAAGGGAGATGCTGGCCAAAGCCCTCCTGGTTGAGGGCTGTGGGGTTAACTCCATTTCCATTTCTGGGGGAGATGGTTTTACTGCTGATGCGGAGGTAGTATCGTCCTTTGAATCCCTCGTGGGTGCCGTCGCTAAATACCTGCCGGAGGAAGTTCGGATAGTTGAGCCGGGGGTGGTTGATATAACCCTCCCTGAGCTTCAGAACTCCCTCAGTGATTTGGGCTCCATATCAATGGGGATAAAGCTAAAGGATGAGATGGAGGAGGCCTACGAGAGGGACATCTTTTCCTTCCGGCTCTAACCTTCGAAAAGTATATAGAGGAGAAGGGCCAGACCACTATGAGGAATGATAATGATGACCGGGGGGTTAATACATGAAGAGGCTGAGTAGGAATGCGGCAAGGCTGTTTGCCCTGTTCACGGGTTTTATCGTGCTGCTTGGAATCGGCGGGGCTTCAGCTTCGTCCAGTTACATAGTGCCAAACGGTCTCTACGACATAAGCAACGTTCCCAAGGGCTTTTTTGTCAACCCGGATGGAACTCCGAACGTTAAAATAGTGGTTGGAAGCTTTTCGAGTGCACAGGATGTGGCAAGCGCCGCAGACATAGCGGCTGCGCTGGGTAGCATCCTCTACAAGGAGGAGGAGGCCAAGGACATCTCAGTAGTGCTGAGGAAGAGCGGGGACATAAGCACCGTGTTCCAGCAGGTGATATACCGCTACGACTACAACACCATGACCGTTGACCACAACCTTCCCTACAACAGCGGCCTCGTCGGGTGGGCCAGGTCCTACGACGAGCTTCCCGGGGACTACTGGTACAACGGCGCCGACTACACCGCCAACTACAGCACCTGGATGAAGTCGTTCTCCACATCCTTCTCCGTGAAGAACGGCGACTCCGTTAACGGCAACTACCTCTACGGCTGGAACATCGCCATCAGAAGCCTGTCCCTCCTTCCGATAGACCCGGCCGACTGGAATGGGGTGGCCCCTCCAAAGCAGGCCGACGTTGAGATACCCTCAAGGGATATGGTGGTCTCCGTTGACTACACCCTCTACAACTACACCGTTGAGACTGAGAAGGTAATCCGCGATGCATACCCTGAGTGGGGCGTGCCTGAGAAGACTGCCGTTGCCAACGAGAGCAGGATGGGCAACATGGTTGACGTTCTCCTTGACACTGGCTCGAACGCCACGGTAAAGAACGTTGTGAGCCCCGGCGTTGGGGCTGGAGACGAGTTCACACTCCTCGGAACGAAGTACCTTGTCTTCTCCGTGGGCCACGGAAGCTTCACCGCGGGGGAGGTTCTTGGAACCGGCTGGTTCCCCCAGAACAAGAGCGCCATCCTCGGCAACAGTCCGTGGAGGATAACCCTCATCGGGGCCGATCCGCTTAAGGAGACAGCCATCGTGACCGTTGTGAACACTAAGACCGGGGAGCTCTACGGTCCTCTCGTCCTCAAGCTGGGTGAGCCTGCAAACGTGGTCGTCAACGGGGACACAATTGAGCTTCAGCTCAAACTTGAGGCCATCTCTGAGAACCTCGTCCTCGGGAAGATAGCCAAGATCAGCGGCTACTCGAACATAAAGACCTACACCAGTGGAAGCGAGATAGAATACGGGGACCAGAAGTGGCTCATAAGCGTGGACTCTGACGGGCAGTACATAAAGAAGATTAGCCTCACGAACGAGGACGAGCTCACCGGAAACCCGCTTGATATCCTCGGCGTTTACACCGTGAAGTACTCCTTTGACATGAAGTCCCTCAACGAGAAGGACGTGGACTTTGACATAAACAGGGACGGCAACATAACCGATACAAGCTTTGTGGTGGCCAAGGCCACGGTGACCATCCTCCAGAACTCCCCTGTGATAAACGAGACCGTCGTCGCGGTTGGCGATAGAATCCCTGGAACTGACTACGTGGTGGCTGGGGTTCAGGGCCTGAAGAAGGTGGTCATCCACACCCCGACCAGCCCGATAACCATACTGGACACGGAGGTCAACTTCGCCAATCCCAGCTCCAACTACATCCTCGTGGGCTCCAACAAGGACAACCTGCTCACGTCGATGATATTCGGACACTATCACCTGCCCGTTGACTTCAGGGTCTGGTTCGGGGACTATCCGGTCCTGGGCTACATCCCGCACTGCAGCCTCCTTGGGGACAGGGGGGTTATAGTAGTGGCCGGCTCAACGCCGAAGGCCACCAGGGAAGCCGCGGTAATCCTGATGCAGTACATAGCGGGTCTCTCCTGACTTTCCTTTTTTTGGTGGTCCGGATGCGGCGCTCTTCTATTCTTTTCCTTTCCGCCATCCTGCTCATGGTTCTCGGAGCCTTACTATGGGCTTCTTCA
The DNA here is from genome assembly GCA_027075325.1 of Thermococcus sp. Taxonomy (GTDB): domain Archaea; phylum Methanobacteriota_B; class Thermococci; order Thermococcales; family Thermococcaceae; genus Thermococcus. The sequence continues at coordinate 21,603 of JALTBN010000092.1, forward strand.
GGTTATTCCTCGTACAACTCGCTGTTCAAAGAGAAGATGAAATCCACGATCAATGTTCGGATGGGCAACGTCACAGTGGAGGTTGGTTCCTCGTCCATGGGGGATCCTTTAGCCGCCATAAACTCCACATTATACCGGAAGTACTCGCGGGTAACGATAATCCTGGGAACCGGCGATACTAAGGGTTACTGCGACAGAACCGGGAAGTGTCAGTTCAGAACGCTGGCAGCTTCCTCCGTTTCATGTCTGCTCGGCAAACTCCTCGGTGCATATTATTACGAAACTGCCAGGGAGATGGGTTACAACGACTCTTCCGCCAGGAGGTTTGCCCTTGAGCACGTTTCACGGGAGCTGTCCCCCCGCTGGCTTTCAACCTGGGACAGAATAGAGATTGGACGGGGAAAGCTCGGGAATAGGGGGCATCTCCTGGTAATACTGAGGGGCCCCCTTGACGGCGCTGAGGAGAACAGGGTGTACTCCCCAAGGGACGGCGTTTTGGTCCTTGAGGCACTCAATGATAGAACCCTCTACGAAGAGGCCCTTCTGCTCCAGGGAATAACCGGTGTCGGCTGTTCTAGCCCATGAAATAGAATGGGATAGTGGAACGGGAAAAGGCTCACCACTCCTCTTCCTCTTCGATGAGGTTGTATTTTTCGAGCTCCCTTATGAGCTTCCTAACTGCCTCCCATGCGTCGTCCTCGCTCTTTGCACCGGAGCAGACGATTTTCCCGGAGGAGAACAGGAGGATCACGGCTTTGGGGTCTTTGACGCGGTATATCACACCTGGAAACTGTTCGGGCTCGTACTCACAGTTGGGGAGGCTGAGAGCAACTGCATCCAGGTTGAACTCAATACCTATATCACCGCTGAATACCATGTTCTGGATGTCGATCTGTGGGGGCTTGGTAAACTTCGTGCCGACTTTCCTCCGCAGGACGTCGGTCAGCTTGTTAACCGCGTTCTCTATGTCTTCGACGCTCTTGGCTCCGGTAACCACGAGCTTTCCGGAACTGAATATCAGCAGGGCAACCTTTGGCTCCGTGAAGCGGCAGATTATTCCGGGGAATTCCTCGGGATTGTACTTCGAGCTGGGACATATCTCTATAACCTTCTCAAGTTCCAGCTGGGCAAAGAGGTCAACAGAAGCGACTATATTCTCGATTCTGAGCTTAACGTTGCTCATATCTACCAAGGCTTACACCTCCGGGTGGTGGGTTTAAAAACCCTTTATAAATGGTGTCCCTTGGGTTTTTAAAGGTTTAGGTCAGCGGTGCATGGAAAACCATTCTGATGTGTTCTTTTGTTCATTGAAAAAAGGAAAGGAGTCACTTTTTGCTCTCCTGTTTTACTGGATAGGGCATGAATTCTACTGTCCCCCTCTGCTTGACCGGCTGCTTGTATAGCTCCATCAATGCGTAGACTTCCTCTGGAACGTCTGTTTCGACGTTGAGGCCTAGTTCCCTGGCGTGGTCAACGGTTATTGGATAGTCATGTGTCCACCTGCCCTCGGTGAGCGTCCTGGCAAGCTCCCTGGCCTTCTCTTCCCCGTATCTGTCCTTAAGCAGGTTGAAAACGAAGTCCTGAACCTGTTTTATCGCTTTCTCCGCCACGTCCGCCAGGATTAGGGTCTGGTCGTCAACCTTCTCAGGTCCTTTCCGCTCCACTGCTCTTAGTATGCTCGGAGCGGGGTACTGGCCGAGCTGCGGGTCAACCGGGCCGAGGACTGCGTTTGGGTCCATGATTATCCTGTCTGCGGCTAGGGCTATCAGAGTACCGCCGCTCATCGCGTAGTGAGGTACTATTACCCTGGTTTCAGATGGATGCTCCTTGAGTGCCCTTGCTATCTGCGTTGCCGCCAGGACCAGTCCGCCGGGGGTGTGGAGGATGAGGTCTATCGGCTTGTCCTTTGGCGCGCTCCTGATGGCCCTCAGAACCTCCTCGCTGTCCTCGATGCTTATGAACTTATAAACGGGTATGCCGAAGAGCCCTATGCTCTCCTGTCTGTGTATCATCGCTATTACTGTGGAGTTCCTCTTCCCTGCGAGCTGGCCCATGAGCCTTGCTCTGGCCATCTGCAGACCCCTGTACTGCAGCTGTGGCCACATCAGCAGGTAGAGGAAGAACAGCCACCATAGCAGGGAACCTAAAAATCCACTGAGCGGGTCCATATTCGCACCTCCTTTATTCCTCTTCGATAGTTCAACGGTCAGGTTAATTAACCTTCCCCTTCGGAACGTTTAAAGAGCAACGGGTAGAAGTGGATGTGGTGAGAGCATGAGAAACACGATAATACTGGTCAGGGCCGATAACTTTCACAAGGCGAGCGTTGCCCTCTCTGACCTCGTCAGGTATGGGGGTATGAGAATACTTGGGGATCCACGGATAATCCCCCCTGCCCTCTCTGACTGGGCCTTTGAGCAGATAAGCGGTGAGAAGCCGAGAAAACGGTTCAACGCCCATGTGGCGGCCCAGGTTGACCTGCCCCCCGCTAAGGTTATAGGTCGGCTCATGGACATTCATCCTCCGGCCCATATCTTGGTCGTTCCGCCGGACGAAAATGCATGGGAGGAGCTTATGAGGCAGTGGGGGACTCTAGAAAAACTGCGCGGCTTTCACCCCCCGAAGAGGACGAAGGCCGAGGAGCTGAGGGGAAAAGGAAGGAAGATAGGTTAGAGGAGTTTTAATCCTTCTTTCATAGTTGCACTCCGTAGATCTCCATCCAGCGTGGCCAGCGTTTTAATTCCGTTTATCTTGCATGATGCGAGTATAATCGCGTCGTTTGGCAGAAGATTATGCGTTCTCATTAGATGGTAGGCCTCTTCCACCGTTTCCTCGTCCACAGGGAGAACGTGGAACTGCTCAATAAAGTCCCAAGGCTCTCTGATGAATTCGTTTATCCTCTTGGATTGCTTAACGGTAAATGGCGAAACGCCAGATTTCAGACGGATGTAGTGGAACAGAAACTCACTGGCAACAATATCTCGTTTATTATCGCAATGGCGTTTCATCTGCAAGCGTGTTCATGATTTCGACTGCCTCTGGGTTTCCCTTCAACCCTTCGATTAGAACTGAGAAATCCACGAAGACCTCGATCATTGGAGGTACCACTCCTCTTCGTCAATGGTACCCTTGAACTTCCCCAGGTACTTGTTCAGAATTTCCTTTTTAACTCCCTTCTTCTCTTCCCTCTTTAAAAGGAGCGAGATTTCCCTTTTGATGACCTTTTCAAGTCCGTTGGGCACGTTTATCACTATCTCCCCCATGCTCTCACCGTTAATGAATAAGTTAGGGAACATTTAAACCTTCACTTCTTCCGCCTCTTGATCCTCACGTTGGCTATGTCCCCGAGTGTGGGCTCATAGTTCCTGGGGATGGTTTTCTTCTCCATCGGCTCAGCCTCGGACGTCTCGATGAGCTTTATCTTGAAGTACTTCTCCAGCTTCTTTGCCTCCTTTATGGTCGGCTCGCGGTGGCCATGGGCTATTGCCCTGAGGTCGTTCATTGAAAGCCCTATCTCCTGGGCCAGCTCCTGGTAGCTCTTCTTCGAGCGCTGTATGGCCTGGTAAACCCTTTCAGCGTAATTTTCAACTATCTCCTCCGTGACCAGCGGTCTCTCGGTTCTGGACTTTGGTGTAGGTTTAGGTCTTGTGGAGGGCCTTGAGTACGTTCTCCTGGCCGGCTGTCTCCCGGTCGGCATTATACTGAACGTTCCGGGCTTCTTGCCCCCGTACTTCTCGTAACACTTATCACAGACAAGGAGCTCGCTTCCCTCGATACGGATTATATGCCCAGGTCCCCTTATGGGAGCGCCGCATATTTCACATGTTCTTTGCTTTCCCTTTTTCATGGCTATCCTCCTCATTAATGGTTGTCACCCACTCTAGGTTGTATTTAGGATTTCCCTTTTTAACCTCTGTGAATGCAAATTTATAGAATTCTCTGCAAGGAGTGGTTATATCTTGATTCCTGGTTACGTTTGTTAGGTTACATTCATCTCTTTGTAGCACAAAAACAATTATGCTATGTGGGAGAACCCACTCATCTATAAAAACATGAACTTTCCGAGTATCCGCTGACCTTTGAACAGTAGGTTCTTGAGCACTTGTAAATGATAAATATGGCTCGGCCCATAAAATATCAGTATTTTCATAGTCAAGCCACACATCTATTGAAGAGTATGGTCTAACGAATTCTTGGTAGAAAACATTCTCAAATTTGCTTAATATAGTTGTTATCTGGTATGCTATCTTGACAAATCTTGATTGACTAAGTGGGGGTATTTCAATCGAAATCTCTACAGTCACCCCTTCCTTGTCATATGTCAATTGTTTACTGATTCTCATGTCATTGATAGTCATACCTGAGATTTCAAGATCCTTTATGTCAAAGATACAACTCTGCAATGCTTCTTTTAGCTTTGCATCCTCTTCTATTAGTTTATTATTTGGGTCCAGTGCCGAGCCGATGCCTCCAGGTAGGTAGTATAAATAAAGCAAGGTATTACTTTTTGAAGCTTCGATGATATCTTCTTGATATTTCCTATCATTGCTTGTGGCTACAAATCGTATTGTGTGAACATTTGGGGGGATAAGTTCATAAAACTTTGAGAGTATCTCCACTTGATAAAATGATTTTTCCAAATATTCACTTAAAGTGGGTAACTTACTCCTGATTTCATGGGGGGCTTGGAGCATTCTAAGTGCAACATTTAGACTGTATGATTGTCGAGTAGTATTTTTGTATTGCCTAATGTTGTCCAGCAATGTTTTTTTTATGGCATTCTTCAGCTGATCACCGATAATAGTCGTTAATGAAGTATCTAAAACTTGTTCCACTTTGCTATGCTTAAGAAGCTCTTGTTGGACATCTAAGTCTAATAAAAGAGTTTCGGCAATCATTTCTCGAGTTTCTTCTAGGGTGATATAGTTGTATAGTACACTCACAATTCCAGCTGTTGCAAATGCTGATGAAAACGCATAGGTAGTGTCTCTTGAGATATTCAAGCCCAAAATCCTGACTATCTCTGGTAAAATTAAAGCTACTAATATTAAAATCGTGCTAACTAAAAATGATCTTGAATTAAAAGATCTAATAACATACTTGTGTATCTTATCTTTTTTGTGATTTTCATCCATCTGGGATCACCATCTTGTAAATCTTACCACAAAACAAATTTAAGCTTAGCGGAAACGACCCAAATGCGTTCATATTGAATACTGATTTGTCTCTGTTGTATCTAAACAAATATAAACCAAACCCTATTTAACCTCAAGCATAAGGTGAGGTGATAAGATGCCGTGCATACATCCTCCGGACAAGGTTGAGAATGTAAATGAGGAGAGCTTTATTCGTAAGGACGGCGGTAGCCTGAGGGTCAGGATAGAGAACGAGGGCGAGACCCTTGAGACGACGATGAGCGGCTCTCTGAAGAGCGTTGAAGAAATCGCCGAGATGCTCGGCGTTGAGGCCCAAAACGGCAGGATCGAGGCGGTCGTCGACGGCGTGAAGGTCAGAATGGAGAGAGGAAAACTTGAACTTGAGTTCGAAAACGGGGAGAAGATGAGAATAGAGAAGGCCTGAGGCCTCTTTTATCTTCAGATTCTGATCCTCAGCGTTCTAGTATTATTGCGTTTCCAAGGAGCTTGAAGTGGTGGTCCGTTGTTATGACCACCGCGTCGTATCTCCTCGCGGTTTCTGCTATTATGCAGTCGGCAAGGGACACACGTTCTTATTCTTTCTCTTGACCTTCGCATGGAGCGCTCCGGCGTTTACCGCAACGTCCTTTTCAAGTGGAACAACAAAGCCGTTCTCTGTTACCACCTCAACTATCGAGGCATCGAGGTTGTTCCGCTCAAGGAAACTCCTTAACTCCGCCAAGACAAGGGTGGGAATTAGCACAAGCTCAGAACCGTTTAAGATTTCCTCGGCTGCTTTCCCCGCTTCGCTGCCCCTGATCAGCTCAACGATGGCCGAGGTATCGGGGATGACTATAATACCCTCGCATCCACCCTGTCCTCTTCTTTGAACTCCGGGGCGTTTCGGGCAATTCCAAGTAGCTTTGACCATGCCCCCCGCTTTTTCCTTCCCTTCATTAGCTTCCTAAGTTCCTCCTCGCTGAGGGGGACTTTAATCTCAATGGCCTCCATTATCCCACCATCAAATGTTGGAAGAAAAAAGTAGATAAGGCTTGCGCCTCACTTCAGAACCGGCCTGAACTTGTAGGAGTAGAGGATTATTCCGTCCTCGTCGAACTCCCTGACCTTCCTCGTGACCATCTCGACTTCCATGCCGAAGTCTATCTCGTCCGGCTCGACGTCTGTGAGCTGGGCCAAAACGACCGGCCCCTCCTCGAGCTGAACCAAAGCGAGGGGGTACGGCCTGTAGTACTCGAAGCCGCTCGGCGGGTTTCTCACTATCGTCCAGCTCAGGACCTTGCCCTTTCCGCTGAACTTGTACCTCTCCACGTTCCTGCTGCCGCAGACCGGACAGACTTCTCTGTACGGGAACATCAAATGACCGTTCTCGCACTTGCCGCCTATGAGGGCGTATTTCTCCTCAAAGTGCCTCCAGTGCCTCGCAACCTGCATCGGCTTCCCCATTTCAAACCCTCCTGAACAGGTTAACAGTTATGTTCGAGCCGGTACCACCTATGTTCTGGGTCAGGCCAATCTCGGCATCAGGCACCTGTATTCCCTCCGGGGCCTCACCGCGGAGCTGGAGAACCGCTTCGACCGTCTGGTAAACTCCGGTCGCTCCAACTGGGTGACCCCTGCTCTTCAGTCCACCCATAGTCTGTATCGGGTAGTCTCCATCGATCGCTATCTGGCCCTCCCTGGCGAGCTTGGCTCCTCCTCCCTTCTCCGCAACACCGAGGGCCTCAAGGCTAAGCGTAGCCATAATAGTGAAGGCATCGTGAACCTCGAAGAAGTCGATGTCCTTGGGAGTAACGCCGGCCATCTTGTAGGCCCTCTCGGCGGCGACCTTGGCGGCCGTCAGGGTCAGGAGATCCTCCCTGTTGGCGAGGTTTATGGTGTCTATGGCCCTTCCCATTCCAGCCACTTCAACCCACTTCTCCTTGGGGACGCCAAGCTCCTTCGCCTTCTCTGGGGTGGTGATTATCACTGCTGCGGAACCGTCGCAGACGGGGGATGCATCGAAGAGCTTGAGCGGGTCGGCGATGTATGCGCTCTTCAGGACGGTCTCAACCTTTATCGGCCTCTTGAACATCGCGTACGGGTTCTTGGCACCGTTGGCGTGGGCGTTTACCGCGAAGAGAGCGAGGTCCTCCTCGGTGTAGCCGTACTCCTTCATGTAGAGCCTCATGATGAGCGCGTTGAGGGCGACGAAGCTAGCCCCATGGAAGAGCTCCCAGTCGGCGTCCGCTGCGTAGGCGAGGTACCGTGTAGCGTCGCTTGGCCATGCGTCCGTCATCTTCTCGACACCCACAACCGCGACCACATCCTCAAGGCCGCTCAGGACTGCCTTCGTGCCTTCCTGGACTGCGGCACCACCGCTGGCGCAGGCCGCTTCGACCTTAACGGCAGGTATGTGTCCGAGGCCGGCCCAGTCGGCTATGAGCGCGCCGAGGTTCTCCTGCTCGATGAAGGAACCGGAGGCCATGTTCCCGACGTAGAGCGAATCGACCTTATCGATTCCAGCATCGTCCATCGCGTTGAGTAAAGCTTCAACGGCCATGTCCCTGAGTGGGAGCTTCCAGTGCTCGCCAACGGGAACCATTCCGGCACCAATTATGACGGCCTTTCTCATTTCAACCACCTCAAACGATGTACTTCCTCCTCGCCTTCGCGTAGAGGGCGTAGTCTATGTACTTCTTCCTGTTCACGTAGTCCATGGTCTTCGGGGCAAGATCGCGCTTCTCCTCGATGGCGTCCTGGACGACGAGACTGAAGGCGTCGCTTCCGGCACCGCTTCCAAAGCTCACCCATAGGATCCTGTCACTGGGCTTTGCTATGTCGAGAACCGCCGAAACGCCGACTAGTGTTGCCCCGCTGTAGGTGTTTCCAATTTTCCCGCTGAGGAGTCCGGGGAGAACCTTCTCCTTCGGGATGCCGAGTATCTTGGCTGCAGTTAGCGGGAACTTGACGTTGGGCTGGTGGAAGACCGCGTAGTCGAAGTCGTTCGGGGAGTAGTCGAGCTCCTCCATGAGGGTCTTGGCGGCGTTTATTATCTGGTGGAAGTATGCCGGCTCGCCGGTGAACCTGTTGCCGTGCCTCGGGTAGTGCTCGTGCTGCCTCCTCCAGAAGTCGGGCGTGTCTGTAACGTAGGAGTAGCTCGCCTCGAAGTAGGCAACAGTCTCAGAGCTTTTCGGGGCGAGGATGTAGGCGGCGCCGCCGGCGGAAGCCGTGAACTCGAGATGGTCGCCGGGCCTTCCCTGTGATGTATCGGCCCCAATCGCCATCGCGTAGTCTGCCATTCCGGAACCGACGAAGCCAATGGCGGCCTGAATTGCCTCAGTTCCGGCCTTACAGGCGAACTCGAAGTCTGCCGCATCCAAATCGGGAGTTGCTCCGATGGCAGCGGCTATTACCGTTCCGCTCGGCTTGACCGCGTAGGGTTTGCTCTCGGTGCCGAGCCATATTGCCCTTATAAGCTGGGGGTCGATTTTAGCCCTCTTGAGGGCGTTTCTGGCCGCTTCAATTCCTATGGTGATGGTGTCCTCGTCGAGGCCTGGAACCGACTTCTCCTCTATCGGGAAGCTGCTTATTCCCCAGACCCTTCCTATCTCTTCTGCCTTGATTCTATACATCGGCACGTAGGCGCCATAGCCAATAATGCCAACCTCACGGTTTGGCTTCAGGAGTTTTCTCATATGACACCACCTTCAATCTTTGAAAACGTCCTCTTGGAGTTGGAGCGGCCCTTATAAAAGTCTTTCGGTGAAAGTAAAAGATGATTTCGGCGATAAACGATAAAAGAGGGGGGTAATCCTCAGGGCTTCCTGACAACAAACAGCGCGTGGTCCTTCTCGTAGGGCTCAAGGGAGAGCTTCTCCACGATTTCAAAGTACGTAGATAGCTCCTCCTCGACCTCCTTGAAGACCTGCTCCGGCTCCTTCGTCACGTCAATGCTCCTGCTCTTGATTGATATCATGCCGTATCCTTTGCTCTTGAGGTACGCCCGAGCATTGTCTATCAGGATTTTTGCCTGGCTTGGCTGGGCAACGTCTTCAAAGATTACGTCGACCTTGGGGACGAGAGCACGGTAGCCTTCCGGCTTGGTCGCATCACCGAGTATTGGCACGATGTTCCTCCTCTCCTCGACGAGGGGGACGAGCTCCCTCAAAACGCGCGGCGAGAACTCGACGCCGAAGACCTTGCCCTTCCAGTCGACTATGTCGCTGACGTGGGATGCTGTCGTTCCGCTTGCGATACCGAGGTAGAGCACGGTTGATCCTGGTTTTATCGGGAAGTTCTTGAGACCGTTGAGTATCGCGGCACCCAACTTGGAGCGGGTGGGGTTCCATATCCTGTATTCCTCTCCCTCCGATTTTACTGTCCTCTCTCCATAGACCTTCTGGCCTGGGACGAGGTTCTTCGTGGCTATCTTCTCGCTCCCGTCCTCATCAACGAACGTGAAAACTCCGGGGAATTTGTGGGGTTTTATGCGCATTCAGCTCACCTCCTGCCCCTTTTTTCCTTCTTTTTCTTATTGCCTTTGTCTTTACTGCCCTTGAACTTCTCTCTCTTGTCCCTCTTCTCGAACTTCCTGCCCTTCTCTGGTTTGCCTTTGCCCTTTTTGCCTTTGAACTTCTTCTTTTCCTTTTTCTTCTCAGTTTTGGCCTTTCTCTTCGGCGGGTTGGGATACTTCTCCTTTATCTCCCTGATGCGCGCTTCAACTTCCTGCTTCAGCTCTTCCCCAATATATTCGCCGGAGAAGTAGTCAACGCGCGCCGCTATCGCGAGCTTGCCTGAGAGGGCGCGGGCTATCTTACCCCTCTGCCACCATGGTGAGCGGTTTATCTCCGGGTACTGGAAGATGACACCGTGCTTTGGAGGCTTGGCACCGCTCCGGAGGTGCCTGAAGAGGGCCTTTTCTGCCCCCAGAACCTGTATTGTTGACGCGGGCATTAAAGCCAGCTCTTTTAATCCCCCGGCCAGGCTGAGGAGTCTCGCGCCGAGTTTCGCCCCGACGAGTGCCTTGACGTTTGGTGCAACCTCGTCCATAGCCTTCTCAAGGTAATCCTCTATCTCTTTTCTGAGTCTGTAGAGGTCGGTTATCTCCCCTGCGAGCTTTTTGATAATCCCCTCGTCGAACTTACCGAGGGGGGCTCCCATTGAGTTCTTTGCAGCGTTGAGGATCTTCTCAGCCTTTGCCTCGGAGAGCCCGAGCTCGGCCAACCTTTCTCCGCTCAGGTTTTCGCGGGAACCCACGGTTCTCACGAACGCCACATACTGTTCGTGCTTTGGAAGAAGTTCATCCAGCTCCGGGAAGTGAAGGCCGTACCATTCCCTCAGGCGTGATATGAGGAGGTTTGTGACCTTGTCTATATCATCCAGAGCTTCTATGGCCTGGATAACCATCTTGTCCCTTGCCCCGCTCTGCTCCTGTATGCGCATCCTGGTCAGGGCAACGCCCACGTTGAAGTACTCCTCAAACCAGTTCTCACCCAGGAACTCCGCTGGGTTTGCGCGCAGTCGCTCTCCCGCGATGTTCGGGAACTCGCCGGTCGCGTTGTATCCAAGCTCTTTGAGTCTCCTACCGAGTTCACCGTCCTCCACGATGAACTCGTCGTATCCATCGCTTTTGAGCTCGTCTAAAATGGCCAGGAGTTCATCACATGGCTCTCCGTTCAGGAGACTGTTGAGCTTTGCCTCTGCATTTCCGGTGAAGGGTTTGCTCGCGATGATGTTTCCAGCCTCGTCAAAAGCGTAAACGCCCCTGACGTTCTCGGATAGATAAGCTTTCATGTTACCACCCCTTATCCCTCTCTCTTCCAATATAAAAGGTTGATGTCTTAAAACTATCGTAACCTGGCGTCAGGCCCTAAGGTCCTCCTCATCTTTCGGGAATCCGCCGTTTCATCATCCGCCCAGGGCAATGAACGTGAGGGCCCCAACCAATCCACCAAGAATTGACGCCGCCAAGTTTGTGGTGTTGTTGTCAGTTACCCCCCTGTTCTCAAGGGTCGCACCTATGAGGCTGTCTAAGTTTACCCCCACGAAGCCGCCCACCATGATGGCCGCGCTCATCAGGAGCTTGTACGATGTGAGTGGAAGGGCAAAGGGTACTATCATGGCGGCCCCCGCCAGTGCGAAGAGTTCCCCTGGAAGAGATATGCCCCCGTTGGTGCCCGGTTTGACGGGTTTAAGGTTGGTTATCAGTCTGGGCTTCTTTCCGAAGACCTTTCCGAGCTCACTTGCCAGCGTGTCACCGTTAACCGTGGCTATCGCCGAGAACGTTGCGGCCCAGAAAATGTCCTGGCATGTGATCATCTCGGCCACCAGGAAGACCACCACTGCAAGACCGTTGCCGAGGACGTTTCCAAGACCGCGCACCCTCTCGCTCTTTGAAGAAAACCCCCTTCTAACCTTATCCTCAAACCGATACTTCGTTGCGGCAACACCAACCAGGAGGAACATTATCATCGCGAGAAACGGGTACAGTCCGCCTAACCACAGAAGTGATACCCCTAAAACAACCGCACCCGCTGCCCCCTTACTGTCGAGGGCATGAAGTTTCAACGCTGCAACGCCGAGGGCTGATACGAGTATGGAACCCGTGGCAAGTGCGTGGAGGGATAGCATTATTGTCACCTCTCTGGAATTTAAGGGGGAGCTTGTGCCCTCTCTTGTTGAATCGGTTGAGAGTAAGCGTTTATTACTCTTTCCCTCGATCATTGTCGAGGATAAATTTAACAGAAGGGGAAAATGTCAGAAGACTTCAAGCTTACAAACCTCGGTTACGAACGTTATGTCCATGTGCTCTATGTCGGGTATATCCCTGGAGATGGCGTTCACTATCTCCTGCATCTTTTTCATGTCGTTGTGGGTTATCACATGAACGACTAAACTGTGTGCTCCTATTGCTTTCTCAATTACTTTAACCTCCTCCACTTCATTCAGTTTCTCCACAATCTCATCCAGATCAGCTCCTGCTTTCAGGGTTATGCCCAGTAGGGCGTGTAGGTAGCCAAGCTTCTCAAAATCTGGGATAACGGTGTACTTGATGATCACACCGTTGCGCTCAAGCTTTTCCATTCTGCGTGATATTCTCTGCCTTGTCGTTCCCAGCCTCTCCGCGAGTTCCTTGTACGTCATCCTTGCATTCTGGGAGAGGAGCTTTATTATCCTAACATCGACCTTGTCGATTTTAGTTCTCATAGTGGTCCCCCCTTTGTGGTGATTTTCAGTTTTAAGGATGGAGTGCTCCAGTTATAAAATTTTCGTAAAATTTTCAACATGTTGATATTACCATATAATACATGTTTCATTCTGTTGTTGTAATGGTGGTAATATTCCGATAATTTAAGACGTGAATGTAACATATTGTTACAAAATTTGAGGCGTATTAGGGCCTAAAAACCTTGCTGTGGTTATTAATTACTCTGATGCAGAAGTATTTTGGAGTTATTCTCTTAATCGCCACTGCATACAGGCTCTGTATCACATCCCATCCTTACGAAATGTTTATTAAATTTTGGAGATTTCTATGGATATCTAATATTGTGTCACTGGTGGTGATAAAATGGAAAAGCTTGCTATGTATACCAGAATTGAAAAGAACACCCTTCTTGAGTCCCTCCGTCCTTTTTTGGGAGGCCTCTGCTTGTCGTAGTTAAGGGAAGGAGGGCATTTCTTGTTGACGGGGGCGGAAAGCTAATCCCAATTGAGTCCCCTCCCTCAGAGAACCTTGAGAACGTTGAGGTGTACTCTCTGGATAAGCTTGAGTTCTTCGAACTTCTCCATCCCTCCGGTGGCGAGGGGGGAAAGGAGAGTACCCCCTCTTCTGTGGCCTTTAAGTACTCTACCAGCCTTTCAAACCTCCCCGCAGAGATAGCCCTCCGGGTTGAAGGTGCAGTTCCCAGGATAGTCAAGAGGGCATATTCCTCAGGTATTGCGATCGAGCATATGGTGCTTTACGGCAAGCTGCTCCATGGAGTCACGGGCAGGGACATCCTCAAACTTCGTGTGAGCACCAGAGGGTACTCCTCCGTAAGCGCTCCGGAGGATGTTCTAAAATCCATAATCTCTGATTTTTTGAGGGAAGAAACCGGTTTTGAAACGAGGGTTGTTATGAGGGACTGCAGCTTTGAGGTCGTCCAAAAGGTTCCCCCAGTGCGGCTTAGGGCTCAGGTTCCGGGATTCCGCTCTGGCAGGGTTCTTGAGATTCCCCTCCACTCCTTGGATGTGCTGGCACCCCGTCTGAACAGGGCTCAGGTTGAGGAGGAGGTGGAGCGGCTTCTGAGTGAAGCGGGAGTCACAGAACTCATCGGTGAGCTGAAGGACACATCCCGCGGGAAGGACGTTTCCCTCAGCACGGTTTCATCTACCCTTAGAGATACCCTTTCCAGTATGAGGGGAGTCTCCCTCAGGGATGTACGGCTCTCGGAGGGGGAGAATGGGTACAGAGTTTTCATTTCCCTCTCCCGCGAGGACAGGATATCGTCAGAGACGCTTGTGAGTTCCATCAGGGAGAAGCTCAAGGATGCTGAGAGAACACTGAAAGCCAGGGGAATACCCATTAAAATTGAAAAGGCGTATGCTATACTGGAGGGAGAATGAAAAAAGTAAAGCTCAGCTCCCCTGGAGGGGAAGAGCGCGCCTTATCCTCGTTATCAGCTCCTCTTTCTTTCCGTTGTCTTCCAATGCAATCTCAAGCACCTGATCTATGGTCTCAACAGGGATTATCTGTATTTTTGATGCCTGATCCGGGGCCAGAAAGACGTCTTTCTCATTTGACTTCGGTATGATCACCGTCTTGATTCCCGCCTCTATTGCCGCCTCTATCTTCGGTGTCGCGCCACCTATGGGGAGAACTTCGCCACGGACGCTCAGCGATCCCGTCATCGCCACGTCCTGTCTTATGGGAATCTCCTCAAGGGCAGATATGACGGCGGTTGCCACGCTTATGCTTGCCGAGTCTCCCTCGACTCCCTCATAGGTCTGGAGGAACTGGACGTGTATGTCGTACTTGCTGATGTCCTCTCCCTTGTAGCGCTTTATTATCGCAGAGACGTTCTGGACGGCCTCCTTGGCTATCTCACCGAGCTTTCCGGTAACTATTATCTTGCCCTCCTCCTTGCTGGCGGCGGGTGCAACAACGGCCTCTATCGGCAGGACAATACCGCTCTGCTCCCCTATCACTGCTAGGCCGTTGACCCTTCCTATCTCTCCACCCTCACTTTTTATGACCTGGTACTCCTTCTTGTTCTCGATGTACCAGTCGGCGAGCTGCTTCTCAAGGGGCTTTGCCATCCTCATGGCTTCCAGCACATCCTCCCTTTCAACGTACTTCCTGCCCTTCTTGACCGCTATGTCTCCCGCAGCCCTGACGATACCGCCAAGGTCGCGAAGGCGGAGCGTGAGGTGTCCCTTTCTACCGCCCCTCCTCTGGGCTTCCCTGACTATCTCTTCAACGGCCTCCCTCGTGAAGTGCGGTATCTTGCCGTCCCTTATGACCTCCTGAGCCACGAACTGGACGAGCTTTCTCCGGTTCTCTATTGTGTCCGGCATCGTCGTCCTCATGTAGACCTCGTAACCGTAGCCCCTTATACGGGAGCGTAAAGCCGGGTGCATCTTGTCGACGGTGTCGAGGTTTCCGGCCGCGACGAGGATGAAGTCGCACGGCACTGGCTCAGTCCTCACCATCGCACCGCTCGAAAGCTCGCTCTGACCGGTTATCGGGAACTTCTTCTCCTGCATAGCTGTAAGGAGGCTCTGCTGCATTTTGAGGGAAAGGGTCGCTATCTCGTCTATGAAGAGAACTCCCTTGTGGGCGCGGTGTATCATTCCGGGCTCAACGCGCTCGTGAGCTGGAGTGCCGAGTCCACCGGACTGGAAAGGATCGTGCCTGACATCACCCAACAGGGCACCTGCATGAGCGCCAGTTGCATCAACGAAGGGAGCTTTTGTCCTTCCGCAGTTGTCTATCAGTAATTTTGGAACGAGGATGCTCGTGCGGAGGCGCATGTTCGAGAGGACCATCATGGTCAGGACGATGACAAAGAGTCCCATCAGAAAGTTCGTCGTGCTGGGATCGAACATTACCGCCATCATGACCATGAAGACTATCGCAAGGAGGAGGTAGGACTTGAGGTTCTCCTGGCTCTTGGCCTTTTCCCTGTACCTGTCCACTATTCTCTTCCCCTGGCAGGCCGGGACGGTCTTTATTCTCGGCATGTTCTCGTCCTCTGAGTTGGGGAACACCAGGACGTCTTCCAGGCTCTCAGTGGGGAGAAGTTCGGCCATAGCCTGACCGAGCATTGATTTGCCCGTACCCGGCTCCCCTATCAGGAGGACGTGCCTTTTCTGGCCTGCCGCGGTTTTTATAACCTCAACGGCATGTTCCTGCCCTATTACCTGGTCTATGAGCTTTTCGGGTACTTTTATGTCCTCGGTGGTCTGGAACTCCACTCCCAGCTCGAATCTTTCCTCGTTCTCGGATTCTGCGGGGTTCGGGGGGTTCATGTTCTCTCCCATTGCCATCCCTCTCGCTCTCTCACTCTAGGGTGGGTTTTCTTTGGGTGATTTATAACTTTATCCTCCTCCCGCTGTAGGAAAAGCTAAAATACCACCCCACCCTAACACATGTGGTGGAGAACGATGGTGGTGGAAGATCATATCATGTTCACAGCCAAGCACAACGGGTGGAAGGTCGGGGATAAACTCCTGGACGTTGAGGACAACGGGAAGGTTGCCCATTTCCTGGCTAGTGTAGCGAACACCGTGAACGAGAGGATTCCAGGTTACCTGACTGGAGTCATGAACGTGGCCGGGATAATGAGTCTTGCCGGTGAAATCTCAAAGAAGGACTTGCCGAACGCCGTTGTAACGCTCAAGTCCCCTGCAACGTCCAAGAAGCTTGGGAACCTTGTTTATGAGGAGGATAAGAAGCTTAAGAAGCTCTTAGTGGACGTTGCGAAGGCGGTGCTCGTTAGGGAGACCCTCTCAAGATTTGCCCGGGTTTCTTACCCTGAGGAGCCCCTGAAGGAGGTTAAAATCGTCCTTCCCTTCGCAGAGGATCACGTTAACTTCACTGCGAAACACGGAAAGTGGATAGTGGTAAAGAGACTTTTGATAGACCCCGCCACCCAGCCGGTGGACATCACCAGGCTCCTGTCGAGCATAAACGAGACAGTAACCCTCAAGCTCCCCGTTTACGCGGGTATTGACGTTGGGGGTATAGAAAGCTGGTTCGGCGGCTTTAAGAAGGTGAAACGGGCTGATATCCCCTCGGTGGTCGAGAAATACCTCCATCTTCAACCTTCCTCATTCGCTCCCTCCGAGTTCGAGGAACACGCAAAGGTTTACGCTCTCAGGAAGATGATCGAGACCGTTGGTCTCCCCTTTGATGTTCCGGCCAAGAGCCTTGAGAAGTACCTTGAGAAGAGCCCGTGAACGTCTTTCTGGCTTTTACTCATCCGTTTTTGTATACTCAAAAATATCCTTAAGGTGTGATCATGCCGGGAACAAAAATACGGATCAGGAGAGAGCTCCTCGAATACTTAATGGAGCTCGCCAGGGAATTCTATCCCAATGAGTTCGCGGGGTTCCTCAGGGAAAGGGATGGAGTGTTTGAGGAGGTTCTCATAGCTCCCGCCGGCCACTTTGGCAGGACTTCCGCATTTTTTAACACGTGGATGCTCCCCCTGGACGAGAGTATAAAGGGCACCGTTCACTCCCATCCGGACAACGTCCTCATACCTTCTCCCGCCGATAGGTGGTTCTTCTCAAAGTTCGGAGGATTCCACCTCATACTGGGCTATCCTTTTGGGCTGGGCGACTTCGCTGCCTACGACAGCGATGGGAATCCTGTTGAAGTTGAAATCGTACCGTGAATTCCGAAAACTACTTAAACATTTTTGGTTATCCTAACACGGTGGGTGGCGTTGGAAGTCAGTAAGAGGGAGCAGGAATATCTTGAAACGATGTACCTCCTACACAAGAACAAGGGAGTAATCAGAGTTAAGGACATATCCAGGGCTCTTGGGGTTAAACCGCCGAGCGTCGTCGATGCCCTGAAAAAACTGAATGAGAAGGGACTTGTCGAGTATGAGAAGTACGATAGGATACTCCTGACCGAGAGGGGGAGGGAGATTGCAGAGGGCATCTATTCAAAGCACAGGTTCCTCACTGGGTTTTTCGTCGATATCCTTGGCATCCCCCCTGAAATTGCCGAGCAGGACGCGTGTGAGTTTGAGCACTACGTCCATGAAGTAACCGTCCAGAGAATGCGCGAGTTTGCGTCTTTCCTTCAGGAGCAGTGTCCGTACGTTCTCAAGCAGTTCCTCAAGCACAAGCTCGCTGGAGAAGAAAAAATAGAAGAGTGATCTCGGAGGGCTCATAGGGCTCCTCCAAGGTAGGCGAAGTACGAGACGAAGATTATGGCCAGTACCCACATTAGTGGGTGCACTTCTGCCCATTTACCCCTGAAAGCTTTTATCAGCGTGTAGCTTATGAACCCAAGGCCTATCCCCGCGGAAATGGAGTATGTGAAGGGTATTGACATGACGACGAGAAATGCCGGGATTGCTTCCGCAGGGTCGCTGAAGTCTATGTGTTTTATCGTGCTCATCATGTAGTAACCCACTATCACCAGGGCTGGTGCCGTTGCAAATGCCGGGATTGCGCTGGCGAGGGGCGCTATGAATAGTCCTATCGCGAGGAACAGCAGACCGACGACGAGGGACGTCATTCCTGTTCTTCCTCCCTCTTCTATCCCTGCTGCACTCTCAATATAAGTTGTCACAGTGGATGTTCCGAGGAGGGCTCCAAGGGTGGTTCCAATAGCGTCGGTCAGGAGAACCTTCTCCGCGTCCGGGATCTTCCCATCCTCCGTTAGGTAGCCTGCCTTAGCGCTCAGCCCCGTTACGGTTCCGAGGGTGTCAAAGAAATCCACCATGAAGAACGCGAATATAACGCCGAGGGCCCCCAGGTTGAACAGGCCTTTGAGATCGAGCTTGAGGAAGGTGTAGCTTATCGTTGGCATCGAGAAAAGGTGGTGTGGCCATGGAGCCGCCCCGGTTATCCATCCGAGGATCGCCGTGGTGAGGATGGAGATGAGGAGGGCGCCCTTTATGCGGTAGGAGATGAGGACTGCAGCCAGGAGAAGCCCAAAGAGGAAGAGCAGGCCTGACTTGCTTATCATGGCGTGCGCGTTGAGTCCCGTAAAGAGGAGGACTCCTTTTTCGGTGGCGGCGTTTATGAAACCCACATCGTTGAGACCAATAAACGTCAGGAAGAGCCCTATTCCAGCTCCGACCGCGTACTTCTGGCTCATGGGAATCGCGTGTATGACCGCGCTTCTCACCTTGGTTACACTTAAGACAATGAAGATAAGCCCCTCTACAAATACTGCCGCGAGCGCCACCTGCCAGGGATACCCCATATGGCGGACGACGCTGTAGGCAAAGTAGCCGTTCAATCCCATCCCCGGTGCGAGGGCAAAGGGTTTCTTTGCATAGACGCCCATTATTATCGTCGTTATGCCGGCTGAAAGGGCCGTCACCGCCACGAGGGAGTCAAAGGCCGCCTTCCCCATGGCGTCGCTGAGTATCAACGGGTTCACGAAGAGAATGTACGCCATTGTCATGAACGTTGTTATGCCCGCGAGTATCTCAGTTCTCATATTTGTCCCATACCTTTCGAATTCGAAGTACTCCTCAAACCATCCCATGTGAGCACCCCCTTATTGACGTTTTAGTGAATAATAAATGACTTTTTAAGACTTTTTTTAACATTTTAATGTTAAACAACCCGAGCGAGAACTCTCCCCGCATGAATCGCTTTAAAGTGCCTAAAATACAAGATATCTCGGAACCTCTATAAAAATCTTTTGCCATAACCGAAAAGTTTATAAGCTAAATTAGCGAAAGATTTAAAAGGAAATGCCCTTTTGGGGTGGGGCTATGAAGAAGTTGGGAAAGGTTTCTCATTATGCAAAGCAGGGGTTCCTGATACTCCGGACGACTCGCGTGCCCAATCTTAACGATAGGGTTGTTGATAAGAACCTTACCTTCGTTGGCACGGTTAAGGATGTCTTCGGTCCCGTTAACGCCCCTTATGTGGCTGTCAAACCGCGGGTCAAGAATCCCCTCGATTACATCGGTGCCCCCCTTTATGTTGATGAGAGGAGGGGTTCTAAGGGTAATAACCGTGATAAGAGGCGCAGGGACTCGCGGAAGAAGCGCCCCACCCCCAGAAGGAGGGGGTGAGAACCTTTGGCTGAAAAGCGGGTCTGTCCGGTTTGTGGATCTACCGAGTTTTTTTATGATCGAAGCAGGGGAGAACTTGTTTGCAAGGTCTGCGGATACGTGATAGAGGACAACATCGTTGATGAGGGGCCTGAGTGGCGTGCCTTTGAGCCGGGTCAGAGGGAAAAACGCGCCAGAACCGGTGCGCCCATGACCCTCATGATCCACGACAAGGGCCTCTCAACGGATATAGACTGGCGCGACAGGGATATCCATGGCAACCAGATCAGTGGGATGTACAGGAGCAAGCTGAGGAGGCTCCGCATGTGGCAGCGCAGGATGCGCATAAACGATGCCGCGGAGAGAAACCTTGCCTTTGCCCTCAGCGAGCTCGATAGGATGGCTGCCCAGATGCGGCTCCCGCGGAGGGTTAAGGAGTCCGCCGCGGCCCTCTATAGAAAGGCCGTGATGAAGAAGCTCATCCGTGGGCGCTCCATTGAGGGGATGGTCTCCGCTGCGCTCTACGCGGCATGCAGAATGGAGGGTGTTCCAAGAACCCTCGACGAGATTGCGCGGGTTTCCAAGGTTACAAAGAAGGAGATCGGCAGAAGCTACCGCTTCATGGCGAGGGGTCTCAACCTGAACCTTCGCCCCACCAGCCCGATAGACTATGTTGACCGCTTTGGGGATGCTCTGAACGTCACCGCAAAAACAAAGGGGCGCGCCAAGGAGATACTCAACGAGGCTATAAGAAGGGGCATAACCAGCGGAAAGGGCCCAACAGGACTTGCTGCGGCGGCGCTCTACGTTGCCTCTTTGCTGGAGGGGGAGAAGAGAACCCAGCGTGAGGTAGCTGAAGTTGCCAACGTTACCGAGGTCACCGTCAGGAACCGCTACAAGGAGCTCGTGGACAAGCTCAACATTAAAGTTCCCATATGAGGGATGCACTTGCTCGTGGCCGTCGTGAGTGATACCCACGTGGGGGACAAGGCAGAGTCCCTCCCCATCCCTCTTCTTCATAAGATTCGTGCTTCCTCACCCGATCTCATACTCCATGCGGGGGACGTTACTTCGCACGCGGTGCTTGAGGAACTCGAAGAGATTGCCCCTGTCGTGGCGGTAAGGGGCAATGCTGATCATCTTCACCTTCCCGATGAGGAGGTGGTTGATGCCGGAGGGATACGCATCGGGATGGTGCACGGCCACCGTTTTTTCAGCCTGAACTCCCATTTTTTGACGCTTAAAGCTATTGATATTGGAGTGGACATTCTAATCTTTGGGCACACCCACAGGTTTTACTTTGAGTCCTTTTCCCTGCATGGAAGGAGGGTGTACCTCCTGAATCCTGGATCTCCCACCTTTCCCCGTTATGACTCCCCCGGCTTTGTCCTTCTCAGAACCGATGGAAAAAGGGTTGACGTCAGGAGAGTAGAGCTGTGGTGAAACAAAAGGGGTAGGAAAAGAAAGGGCATCAGCTCCTGATAGCGAGCTTGATGTCCTCAGCCTTGACGGTCTTCCTGCCCGCGTGGTGGGCGAGCTCGACCGCCTTCTTGGAGATCTCTATGGCCTTCTCCTCAAGGTGCTCGGCGAGAACCTTGGCGGCGTCCTCGCTAACGCGCGGAGCGCCGGCCTTCCTAATAAGCCTGTCAACCGGGGCAATTGGCAACTCAGCCATCCCTTACACCTCCTTCCAGTGGTTTAAATGACTACTGCAGTTTATTCTAAGGCTAAAGCGATATATAAACTTTTCGGAAAACCTCCCCTCTGGAGACGGTATTGCCCTCCCATCGGACTGGGAAAGATAGAAATTCACAGTACCCATATCTCCACCGGGTAGGTGCCTTAATCCCCTTGCTATGGATTTTTTGATTAATTCCTTCAATGTTCAGGAAAGCATTGAAATGGGCATAATTGGACCGTATTATTTTTATAATGTTCTCCTCAATATAGGTTTTACCGGGAGGTGAAAAGCATGGTAGAAAAGTTTGACAAGATATACGACTACTATGTGAACAAGGAGTATGAACCGAACAAGAAGAGGGATGTCGTGGCTGTTTTCCGCATGACGCCCGCGAAGGGCTACACGATTGAGCAGGCGGCCGGTGCAGTCGCCGCGGAAAGCTCAACCGGGACCTGGACGACCCTCTACCCCTGGTACGAGCACGAGAGATGGGCCGACATGTCAGCCAAGGCCTACCACTTCACGGATATGGGCGACGGCAGCTGGATCGTCAGGATAGCCTATCCGGAGCACATCTTTGAGGAGGGGAACATGCCCGGCTTTTTAGCCAGCGTCGCCGGCAACGTCTTTGGAATGAAGCGCGTCGAGTGGCTTCGCTTGGAGGATCTCTACCTTCCTGAGAAGTTTCTGCGCAACTACCCGGGACCGAACTTCGGTATTGAGGGCGTCAGGAAGAAGCTTGAAATCTACGACAGGCCGCTCTACGGTGTCGTTCCCAAGCCCAAGGTCGGCTACTCCCCGGAGGAGCTTTACAAGCTCGCCCTCGACCTCTACACAGGCGGAGCTGACTACCTCAAAGACGACGAGAACCTCACGAGCCCCTGGTTCAACCGCTTTGAGGAGCGCGTTAAGGTCGTCACCAAGGCGATGGAGAAGGCCGAGAACGAGACCGGCGAGAAGAAGACCTGGTTCGCCAACATAACCTCACCAATACTCGAGATGGAGAACAGGCTTGAGATACTTGCCGACTACGGTGTTCCGCACGTGATGGTCGATGTGGTCGTCCTCGGATGGGGCGTCCTCGACTACATAAGGGAGCTTGGCGAAGATTATGGCATAGCCCTTCACGCCCACAGGGCCATGCACACGGCTTTCGCTAGGAACCCGTACCACGGCATCTCGATGTTCGTCCTGGCCAAGCTCTACCGCGTCATAGGTGTCGACCAGCTCCACATCGGTACCGCCGGTGCCGGCAAGATGGAGGGCGAGAAGTGGGAGGTTATCCAGTACAAGAGGATAATCACCGAGGACCACTACGTCCCGGACGAGAACGACGTCTATCACCTTGAGCAGAAGTTCTACCACATCAAGCCCGTCTTCCCAACCAGCTCTGGTGGCCTTCACCCCGGCAACATCCAGCCCGTCATAGACGCCCTTGGAAAGGACATAGTCCTCCAGCTCGGCGGTGGAACGATGGGCCACCCGGACGGGCCGAAGGCAGGGGCAATGGCAGCGAGGCAGGCGATAGATGCCATCATGCAGGGAGTACCCTTGGATGAGTATGCAAAAACGCACAAAGAGCTTGCCAAAGCCTTGGAGAAGTGGGGCCACGTTACGCCCGTTTGACCTCATCCACCTTTTGTTTCATTTTCTATCGTTTTGCTGATGTAGCTCGCTATCTGGCCGGTACTGCTGTTGACGTTCTTTCCGGCCATCTCAGCCGCTTCTCTCACGTACCTCACCACGAGCATAACCATCGTAAGTGCCACCGCCAGCATCATCAGGTACTCTATGGCGGCCTGGGCCCTCCTCATCCCCCTCACCCCAATATCTACAACGCTTGGAGAGTACTTAAGGTTTTGTATCCCCGCCAAGAAGGGGGAAATAAAACGTAGGATTAGTAAAGCATGACATCAAAGCCCAGTTCGCTCAGGAGGTCCGCCAGTTCCTCGCTGTCGACGTAGACCAAGAGGTGGTGGTTCCCGAGGGTTCCATCAAGGAAGTCGGGGGCGTCGTCTATTCTGAGCTTTATCTGCGTCCTGCACCGGTTTTCGCTCTTTTCACGTCCCACGACCTCTACCCCTGCTACAACGGCCTTTCTTCCCCTTATCTTCATGAGGGATGCCCTTCCCTTCGGCAGTTCCACCTCAACCCCAACCCCCGTTCCGCTCTCGAAGTGGGTCCTCAGGTAGTACCTGCCGATCAGGGGTGCTGTGCAGTGGGCAAGGATTATATGGTTCCTCCCGTAGTCCGCAACGTTCCCCATGAAGGCCGGCTTGTTGAAGAACCTCCGCACCACCATCATGCCGAGGAGGGCGTTCATCTCCCCTTCGCACGCTGCAGGGATGCCCTCAGCGTTGAATATGGCCAGGGCAAGGCACGGTGTTGTGTTAATCTTGCCTATGAGGTCAAAGCAGCCTATTGAAAAGCCGTCCAGGTGGTAGTCCTCTACTATTCTTTTAAGCGCCAGGTAGACCCTTCCACCCCTGGCGAAGTCCTTCTCCGTCGGCTCCTTTATTCCCGCTGCTCTTTTGACTACCTCCCCCAGGGCGGTTCTGCCCTCTTCCTCACTTACCCTGTCGTAGTACTCATAGAACTTCTTCAGACTTATATGCGTGTACGGAAGTTCGAACTTCTCATTTATGAGCCACGGGGAGACCCTGCCTATGAGACCCAGCCGCATCTTCAGGAACTTCTCCAGTGTCTCCGACATATCACTGTAACCAAGTAGCGCGGCCTTTAGCCCGTTTCGGTCTTTGACGAGGGTAGAAGGTATCAACCTTTCCCTGAAGTACTCCCTCAGCTCGATTCCTGCCGCTATGGAGTTGTTGAAGGGATCGCCGTAGATTACAGTGGGCCTCCTGAACACCGCGAACTCCTTGAGAATCCCCTCCGTTCCGCCGGTGAGGGGGTACACAACGAGGACGTCAGTATCGTTGAAGTTTACTTCGGCCTTTGCCTCCTTGAAATCCGCCTTATTAGTCATGAAGAAGCCACCGAGAACATCAAATTCCTGGGCCAGCTCTGTTAGGAACTCTGAGGCCTTCTTCTCAAAATCCTTTGGATTTGCAAGTTCGCTTATTCCGAAAACAACTCCTAACTTCATTTTTTCCACCTCTGCTTCATTGAGTGGCCCGTTATAATAACGTTGCGGTGGAGGGAAAAATTTATAAATCCTCTCTTCACGCTATCATTGGTGCCCCGGTGGCTCAGCCTGGCGGAGCGGCCGCTTGGTAAGCGGCAGGCCGCGGGTTCAAACCCCGCCCGGGGCTCCATAATGCTAAACTTTACCAGTTTTCCCAAAACTTCAGCACCGCTTTTACTCACACAGTCCATAGGAAGGGGAATTGCATAATTTTCTTTATAACTGCAAATATCTGGTGGTTTTTCCCTCACCTCACCACAAAATTTATAAGCCAGCCCCCGCGATGGCTATACGGGCATGGGGCCGTGGGGTAGCTTGGCCTATCCTTCCGGCTTCGGGAGCCGGCTCTTTTAACGAACAAAGCTCGGACACCCAAAAACAAGCCAAAAGGGGACAAAGTGAGCCTCTAACCGAAGACGTTTTTACAAAGGCTTTACGCCAAAACAAGCCAGAACCACAGCGTTCGGCAACCCATGAGAACACCCTAAACGACCTATGGCGCCAGCATAAAGACGAGTTCAAAGAATTCCTCAAGGTAGGAGCACCACCAAAATATAAACCCGTATCAGCAGGAACCCAAAAAGACTACCTGAACGCCTTAACCAAATTCTTCAAAGACTTTAAAATAACCGACTGGAGAGCCTTAAGGGACGCACTCCTAAAACGCAACATGCCAAAACAATTAGTTAACGGCCTCGGAAAATTCCTTGGCTTCCTCAGTTATTACGAATACATTACACCCGAAGAAGAGCAGAGATGGCGCAAAGGCATCATGAGGAAAAGGAGCGAGATAAAACCCTCGGCAAAATTCGAAAAGGCAAAACTCCCCAACCTGAAAAAAGGCTACAAAAAGCTAATCAACATGGAGAAGTTAAGCGAGGAAGATAAGTTAGGAAACGAACTCCTCTTTAAGTTCATGTTCTACACCGGCCAAAGGATGGAACACTCTTTAGAGATACTAAAGACCCTCCAGAAAGACCCAGGTAAACTCCACTTCGAAGACAATATAGCATGGACTAACGCGGAATTCGTGAGCAAAGGCAAAAAGAGAAGCTTCATCGCCGTGATGCCTCGCGAGTTCGGAGAATATCTGAAAGCCAACATCAAAAAGGCAAAACTTAGGGGTTATGAAACGTATAAGGCACGCTTCCAAGACAACGGGTTAAACGCAACCGCGATAAGGACATGGTTCTCTACCTTCCTCGTCGAGAACAAAGTTCCGACCGAGATCGTGAACTTCCTCACCGGGAAAGTCCCGGAGAGTGTTCTGGCCAAGCACTATCTCGACCTTAACCGGCTGGCAAAAGAAGAGTATAAGAAAATAGCGGGGAAATTCCCCGAACTTGATTAAACCTTTCCTTTTTTATAAAGCTCAATGAACTCTTTTGGGGTGAGAATGTAGAACTCATGCCGACCGAGTTTGAACCGTTTATTCCTATCCCTGATTCCTAAGAGGTGCCTCCGGTCGTAGGTTATCAGAAACTCGGCCTTTGAATTATACACCACGTCTAAGAAGGGAATGTCCTTTGGATCACGAACCTTCTCAAGGAGAGTTTTGGACTTTTTGAAAGAGCGCTTTATCGGAACTCTCTTGGATAACATCTTCATTGAATCAACGTAACCCTCCGCCTCCTGGAGGGATAAGTATCTAAGCGCCTTTTTTGAGAGAAGCTTTGCCTGATACTCCTGTAAAGTTTCCCGCGAGACATAGTTGTTTATCCTCCCCAACGCAAGAAGTTCTAAGACCTCAAAGGCATATCCTTTGGTGGAGATTGCACCTGAAAAGAGAACCGAGGTATCAATGACTACTCCAGGCCGAGTTTCTTCAGCTTTCTCTCTAACATTTCCCATTTCTTAATCTCCTCCTCGGCCTCATAGTAGAGTTTAACAGCTTCAGACTCGCTTATGCTTCTCTTTCCTTTTTGAGAGAGGATAAAATCCCTTGCCTTTTTCTTGGTCATCTTCTTGCTGGATTTCTTTATCTTCGCAAGGTTAGCCTTCCACTCGTAATACTCAATAAGCTCCCTGGGGGAGACTCCGGCGGCCTTTGCAACCTCTTCAATGAGGAGTTTAACACCCTCCGAGTTCTTCACGCTAACGGCCATTCTCCACACCATTCCCCTCTTCGCCTTCCCGCTCTTAAGGTTAACCCTACTCGCCAACTTGACCACCCAAAAAAGGAGGAAAACATCAGTCAGGAACCTTAAAGTCGATGTACTCTCTAAGCTCCTCAATCAACTCAAGTATATCCTTCTTAGTCAGCCGAGACTTCTTTTTCTTATCATTAATCTTCTGATTCAGTCTCTTCTTCCTGTGAGACCCGCGCACCGCGGCAATTCTTGGTGTTATTCCAGTCCCTTTTGACATTGCTCTCATGAATGAACTAAAGAACGCTCCCTCTCTCCACGGCTCGGGACCAGAACCGTGGCCGTGCTCGGCCGCGACTCTATCCGTGATCCTGCTGTAGTACTGGAACTCCGCAACCTCAACCGGATTTGAACCCTGGTCGTCAAGGTAAAGGCGCAGGTACCTCGCATAAACTGCCGGCCAGCTGTACTCAGTCCAGTCATTAGCCGTTGGGGAGGATGTTGCAGTGTAAACGTCCACCCAAGTGGAACCGTCTGTGCTCGCTTGAATGCGGTACTTGTTCGGCACGTTGGAACCCCAATAAATCCTCGCTCCGCCGATTATGCTGTTGCTCCCAGCGTCAATCTGAATCCACTCGCCGGCGTTAGCGGAGGATGGTTTCCAAGTGGTTGAAGTGTCATTATCAATTGTGTTCTCATAGCGGTGGAGATATGGATTAGTCGTAACATAATCAACCCATAGCTCGTGGGTGCCATAGTATCCTGTTGAATAATAAAACTGAATTAATACAGTGTATGTCCCTATAATGTTTGAGACATCAAGAGTTAACTGCGTGAAACTTCCAGGATTGCTAACGGAGGTGGATGCTATCGTATTGCCAGAAGCATCTACAACCTTTAGGTACACAGTGGGGGTAACACTTGAGTTACTGCTCGAAACCTTCACGTATGCACTAATGATTGAAATCTTAGATAGGTCTAAAGTCTTTTTTATTCCAAAATTAAGGGGATATGCTGAATTTGAAGAACTTGAAATTGAGATATGTAACGAGTATGCTCCATCTACATATGTGGAAGAGTCATAGTCATATGAGAGTGAAAAGTCTGAATTGTTGTTGAAGGGGGTCCATGATGTGGAGTTTTCAAAGGAGTCATCTACAACCGTCTTTGATGTGTCTGGTGTGGTGTCAAAAGAGCTTGCAGAGGCTCCAGTTGGGATGATGTAATCGCTCACCGCTGGTTCTGGGAGCTTTACATACCCTTTAGGAATGATAATGACTCCATCTTTGTTCAGCTGTCCAGGGAATGGTTTAAACGGCATCTTCACCACCTCACTTAGCAACTACCATAATAGTGATTGTGTCAGTCCCGGCTGTTCCAGCCGCGTCTGTTCTAACCTTCACGTACCGTGAAGCGTTAAAGAATCCCTCGTTAAGTTCAGTAACCCCGCTCCAGCTATGCGCTCCAGTAATCCAGTTAGTGCCGTCCTGTGAGACATCAAGGTAAACGTTCGTTGCAGTAGTTGCTCTCACGTAAACCTCTAAAAGTGTCCTGTTCTCAGTGTCGAGAGTTACTTCCTGCGCTGTGCTCTCATCAGCGTTCCATACTGACGCGAATTTAACAGGGTTTCCTGTCGTGGGGTCTATCGTGTCTTCAGCTTTTGCAGGTTTAACATCTCCAGCTACTTCGGTATAGTTTAACTGTGAGAAGTCTTTTCTACCTCTTAATGCTTTAACCGGCATTCAATCACCCCCATTGAGCCACCTGAGGATAGAGATCTCCTCCTCGGTGAGGATTTCGAGGTAACCGGTTACGTAATGGTCATTAGTGTCATAATTCACGCCAAAGATTTTCATCTTTCCCTGTCTGACAGGTAGAATCGAATACCAAAAGTCTAAGTTGCTGTCATCCCCAGTAAAGTACCTCTCCAGTCCAGTATCCTTTGGGATCCTCTTTCCATCCTCAGTTTCCAACCTGATCCCACAGGTGAGGCTCCATCCAGCTGGAATGTCTATGTAAATGTGGGTAATGTACCCATCTGGAACCTCAAACTCTCCGAGTTGCGTATCCGTCTCGGTGTTCGCAGGAAGTTTAATTGTAAATGGGAAAATCATTCTCTCACCTCCTCCATCAACTTCTTAATCCGCCTCCTAATCCTCTGGAGGGTAGAATTTGAAAGGTGCTGAATCTTTGAATTGTTCTTTTTGAAGCTGAGGCGGTAGAGGAGTAAAAGCCTCCCGCGCGCCGTCCTCGCAGTAATCTTTCCCTTCCTCCAGTCTCTCTCAATAGCCTTCATGATGTCATAGAACTCGCTCGCGCTGTCCAGGCCTTTCTTTCCCCTATCCTTTACCCGCTTTCCAAGATATTTATAACGCCGGGAGTGAGTCCCGGCATTCCTCTTTTTCATCCTCTCACCCCGTTTAGCTTTCCCTCAAGCCGGGAAAGACGGTTCTCATGATTGTACAAACGCTCCTCCATCTCGTCCAGCTTCGTTGAAATAGTCTTTAACTGTCGCTCGTTTGCTTTTGACGTGGTATAAGCTGTCAAAACTGCTGTAACAATTGCAGTAACCGACGCGCTGGCAAGTTGGAGGCTGATAGTGTCCATGTTCTCACCTCTTGAGGAACATCAGTACAATGAACCCGACTACTGCGAGTTTGATGAGTGTGTCCTTATCCAGGCTCTGAACCGTAGAAACTGCTTTTTCAACGTCTGCGCTCGTTATCGCCACCTTCACAGTCTGTGGCTTCGGTGCCGGTGTTGAAGTAGGCTTAGGCTCATACTTGGGAATGATAGACTGAGGTTTCGGCTTTGG
The DNA here is from genome assembly GCA_027075325.1 of Thermococcus sp. Classification (GTDB taxonomy): domain Archaea; phylum Methanobacteriota_B; class Thermococci; order Thermococcales; family Thermococcaceae; genus Thermococcus. Next base: position 50,703 of record JALTBN010000092.1, read on the forward strand.
AGGATCAGGCTTTTTAACCTCCTGCGGCTTTGGTTCGGGAGGTTTAGGCTGTGGAACGGTCTTTACCCCCGTGTCCTTCTCAATCTTCTCCTGCACGGGATTAGCCTCTGGCTTGGGTTTAGGTTTTGGAAGCTCAGGAGGTTTAAATCTCTGAATCGGCTTCGGAGGCTCGGCCTCATGAACGTCAATAATGTTATTGACGTTAATACGGTGGTTAGCAATCAATGCGTAAATGACACCCCCACCAGCTCTTAGCGTTGTAAACCCTGTACCGTCCTTATACTTCACTTCAACATACTTCAACGACAGAAGCTTACGCGGATTGGCTTTCACCTGTTCCAGGAGTGATGACGGTTTTGGCGTCGGTTTAGGCTGGACTGGCTTAGGAACCGGTGTCGTGGGTTCTGGCTTCGGCTTCAACTGGGGGATTGAAGTAATCGTTACTTCCTTCGGCTCAGGGTTTGATACTGGAGATTTCGGCTGTGCAACAGGTTTTGGTGGCAATACTCTATGGCCTATCCAGGGTTTCCCCTGCTGCCTTACATTAGACATCACAGATTCCGGTTTAGGAACAGACTTCGGCTGTAGTCTTGGGGAAGGTATTGAGAATGATCCCGGTTCAATCTTCACGATTTTATACTTCCCTTTCCATTTCCCATCCCTTATGTACTTCGCAGCCATCCACCCTGGCATTGAAACCCCAGATTTTATCCCTGGTTTCCACTCATACTCCAACTTCACACGCGGAAGTCTCTTTATCGCTTCAATGTTGTATGGATCTATCACATCAGGCTCCGCTGGGATTCTTTTCACAGGTAAAACGTGCTGGAACCCAGCACCCGGTGCAATAGCAAATCCTACCATCTCTCATCACCTTACCCTGTCGATAAACTTCTTGAACTCCACCTGAAACGCAACCCAGAGAACGAACAAAACCGCCGCCTGAACCAACGTCTCCTTATCCAACTTCATCCTCTCACCCCATGAAAATTCTCCGCCGAGGATCAACCGGGAGAACATGTTTGACCGGCTCATTCTTCGAATACTTCTTAGCCACCGCATTCCAGCGCATACCGTACAGTTTCGCAAGCTCAGAAGTGCTGTAATTGTGAACCACAACCTGAGAATTCTGTTTGGCCTTACACTTCTCATAAAGCTCTCTCAGTTCCTCATCGCTCATCTTCGCGGCTTTTTCAGGAGTAACGATACATTCAAGATCAGGTTTTCCCGCGGAAAGCTGGTAAGTGCTCTGGTACTGCTCCTGTTTCTTCTTCAACTCTCTTCCGTATGCAACTATCGCGTCAAGACTCATACTGTTAGGATCCTTTCCTGAAGCCTTCAGCGCAGTCTTGACTCCCGTAAGCCACGCAGAGAAGACAGCGTAATCATCGAACCCGTACTTCCTCGCCAGGCACTCTTCCTTAGTCAGAAGCTGGTTCCCAGCATAAGGACACTTAACCAGGTTGTTCTTGACCGTCTCAATATAAGTTCCTCCCGCAAAAGTCTTAGACTCGCCAGGCTTTATTGTAGTTCCATACTTGTGAATCCCTCTCTCGCGGTCAATCTTCGCGTTCCCCGGCTCCCACTCAGCACCGCCGTAATGGAGATCGCTCATTGCAGTGTTGTATTCTGGAGTATTAGTCTTTCCTGTTAGAACCCCTTTGGCTACCGTCCCGATGTCTTCCGCTGTTTCTTTTGCCTTTTCAGGCAGGTCGGAAGGGTTTAGATAATCCCCCGCTTCTTTCAGCTTTTCCTCGATTTTCTTCCCCCAGTCTTTGAACATGCCGAACATCTTGTAGAGAACGTAGATTATAGCCAGGAAAGAGATGAAGTAAAGCACTATCTGGAGGATTGAACCATACCCCTCAAAACTCTTATTCACGTTCATTTGAAAGCCTCCCAAAAAGTGTTAGAAACAAAGTGAGAAGGTCAACGCCTTCCCCTGCTGCTCCTGTGCTTCTTCCTATGAGTCGTTTTCTTCCTCCCATGACTGGATCTCCGCTTCCTCGCCATCATCACCGCCTCACTGGTTTTCCTCTTCCAGATCCTTACTCAGCTCGATCCCGATTCCCGCGCTGAGTCCTGCGACCCAGCCGAAGATCCCGGAGTAAACCGGGTTCATGACGGTAGTGTTCCCAACACCGTTAATGACGACCATTCCGAGGTACAGGACAACAAACAGGAGGATCCCAATCAGGTTCCCCACGAAAGTCGCTCTAATTATTCTCGCACCAACTTTCGCCATCTCACTCACCTCCTTTCATAATGATTTAAGCCTCTGATTAAAGAAGAGAAGAAATCAGAGGCTGATAAGCTGAGGAACCGTCTCGTGGCTTATGTAACGCATCTTTCCGGCCGCGGTCGTCTTAAGTGCTATCTTGAAGGTTCCTGAACTCTCCTCGCGGAGGTCAAGGCCTCCAACCACAACCTCCTGGTCGTAGTCAAACATGGTCATGCCAGTCGGAACGCTCGGAAGCTTATACTGAATCTTATCCAGCTCTCTCGAAGTCGGGTAATCAATCTTGTAAAGCTGAATCCTCGCCGGCCTCGTTCTAACGAGTGCATACTTATCAACTATGTCAGCTCTCGCTCCCGTGTCGTCGTAGAAGACGAGAAGCGCTCTCTTGAGGACCGAACCGACCGGAAGCTCAAAGACCTCCGTAAGCTCGCCGAGCGCGTTGAAGGATTTTTCAATCGCGTAAACTTTCGGTTCCTCAATGAAAATCTCACCGTATTCAGCACCCGCATAGGTCATAACGTACTCTTCCCCGCTCTCATAAACCTCCTTGTCCAGAGTTATCTTTATGCTCGCGTCGCTCAGGCTAACTTTAGCGGCTATGCTGGTGTTCCACTCGACCTTAATCTGAAGCTGATCCTTGATAAGCGCGTGGATCTTCCCCTCATCCAGCATGATAAGGAACTGGACGCTCGCGGTTCCACCCGCGGGAACGCTCACGGTGTCATCGAGGCTAAGCGCCTTCCCGTGGGTATCGTAAACGTTCAGGTAAGCGATATCACTTCCCTTAAGCGCGTAGTGGACAACGTTACCGTTGCTAACGACGCGGATCTCGTTTATTCCGTTAAGAACGTCCTCCATGCTGACTGTGGTGGCATTAGCCGTGTCTGAGTTGCTGAGAGTCATGTTAACCAGAAGCGCTATCGAGTCAATTACACCGTTCCGCGGCAGATCAACGCTCTTCACCTGCATGGTGAGAACGTCATCCAGGGTCTCCTTCACCTTATACACTTTTTTCACCCCCTAATCTCGCTCCCGCGCCTTCAGAACTTCCCCTTCAGGAACTTGTCGTATATCACCAGTGCAACGATCACGCTCAGCATGTTCACGAGGAAGTCCCCACTCATGAATTCCTTCCAGTCCATCTCACTCACCCCTCCGAGGTTTTTTCTCGCTGAGGCCAAACGGCCTCATAGAAAAGTAACACTATTCTCAATTTAAGGAATAATGTCAAAATCTAAAGAACTCCAAAGAAATCAAAAGAAACATGATGTATTATAATCTCTGCCGCTCGGCGGCCTCAGCATAGAGGTGCTTAATCACCATGCTCGTTGAGATATGTTTCACAGGCACTCCCAATTGTCTCGCGAGATTTTGCTTTACCCTCTTAACAAGCTCCCACGCCTCCATATCAATATAAACCGTCGCCACCAGTCTCACCCCAAACGCCTACTACGTCTCACCACCCTATGATTTCACGGCAGAGTATAAAACCCTACCGCCAATGCCATCACCCAAAATGCCTCGTCCGCCTAATCACCAACTCCCGCTTAATAATCCGCGTCCTCCCCGGAGGAATGAACTCAATCAAATCATGCTCCCGCAACATATCATTCAACTCCGAGAACCCAGGAACCATCCTGTTCAGATAAATAATATCATTCGGCACATAATGCTGGAAAATAAAATGCCGCTGCGCCTGCCTGAAAAGCAACTTCGGGAAATCAGCAATCGACTGTG
>JALTBN010000093.1 GCA_027075325.1 Thermococcus sp.
TAGCAAGGTCTCTCAAGTCCTCGTGAATCTCTCCTTTAAGTTCCTCTTTTTTCTCTCCAACCTCTTTCTTGATTTCCTCTTTAGCCTCTGCAATCTCCCTCTCAAGTCTTGCCAGAGCCGTTTTGGGATAAACCTCTTTCATCAGGAACTCCATATAGCCCTTGAAAATCTCCCTAAGGGTTTCCTCAGGAATCTTCTCTACCCAGCCCCAGATTTCAGGGCGCCTTTCAAAGTTCAACCTGAGAGCGTTTACAATGTCGTCCTCATAGGCAAGGAGAGTGGAGTCAGCACAAGAACGTAAAGCTTCACGAAATGATTCAATAAGGATTTCTTTGGGTTTGCTATCCATAGCTCCCTCCAAATTAGCGATTTATGGTTCCATATAAACTCTTCTAATTAACTCCCACTTTTCCCTTTAATCTTATTCCGCCGTTTTAGGTAACTCCAGAGGGTAGAGTACGGAACTCCGATAATCTTCGCTATTGAGGAAACAGATACCCCCTTAGAAAGGAACTCATCTATCTGATCTCTGTATTGGTCAAGCTTTGATGAGAAGCTCCCTTTGGGGCGTCCCAACTTCTTTCCTTCTGCTTTTCTCCTTGCTAAAGCCTCTCTGGTTCTCTGAGAGATGAGCTCTCTCTCTATCTCTGCAGCAATGGAGAAAGCCATAGCAAAGACTTTACTGTGGAGATCATCCTTTAGAACCTGGTTATTCTTAACGACATGGAGCTCCACCCCCTTGCGGAGTAGGATTGAGAGAAGTTCCATTATTTCCAGCATAGACCTGCCGAGGCGGGAGAGCTCTGCAACTATCAGAACGTCGCCTTTCTGGAGCTCCCTTACAAGTTTTCCCAGTTCTCTCTCTTTCCAGCTCTTTCTACCACTTACGGTTTCCTCTATGAATTCAACGTTTCCCAGCTTGTTAGTGTTTGCATACTTGAGGATTTCAAACTTCTGGTTCTCTAAGTCCTGCTTGTCAGTAGAGACCCGAATGTAAGCGTATGTCATTATTGATCTCCGTTATTGGATATCTTCCGGAAAGAGACTGTAATCTCTATTCTTAGACATAGATAACTTCCTTAAGAATTCTCTCTTTCAATCTTGGTTTGACGGCTTCACTAAGAACCAAATCTACTTTTCTTCCGAAAAGCTCTTCCAAAAAGAACTTTAGCTTCATATACTTAACCAAGGAAAGAGTCCCTTTTGGAACTTCAATAAGAACGTCAACGTCGCTACTTTCTTCTTGTTCATTCCTGGCAAAAGAACCGAAGAGTCCTATCCTTT
>JALTBN010000094.1 GCA_027075325.1 Thermococcus sp.
CGGTGCTTATGACCATTATCGGCGGCATGGTGCCATTTTCCCCGACCAGAATTTAAACCCTTTGGACAATTAAATGCCAATACGTCAGAACTCTTAAATATGCCTCTGTCGTACGTTCAAAGGGGGAAAATGATAGCGCTCCTGGGGACAGTTGTCGACTCCGCGGGAATCCATAGGGACGCGGCGGTGCTCGTTGAAGGTGGAAGGATACGGAGCATCATCCCGCGGAATAGGCTGAGGGAATACCGTGTCGACGGGGTTTACGGAGGTGAGGGCTATTTAATCCTTCCTGGCTTCATCAACGCTCACACCCACGTGGCCATGTCAAAGCTTAGGGGTCTCGGTGAAGACCTTCCGACGGAGGAATGGCTTAGCGATGTAATCTGGCCCGCGGAGCTTGAATGGAAGCCCAGAGAAATCCGCCGCTGGGCGCTTTTAGGCATGGCTGAAGCGCTGGCAAACGGCTCAACGACGATAAACGACCACTACTTCTTCGCGGATGAGATAGCGAAGGCCGCTCAGGAGCTGGGAATAAGGGCCTTCATCGGGCAAACTATGATGGACGAAGTTGACTTTCCACTCGCAAGGCCAGAGGAAGGCTTCCGCTTCGTCAAACGCTGGGAGAGAAAAAGCGGCCTCGTTAAGCCTACGTTAGCCCCTCACGCAACCAACACGGTCTCGCTTGAGCTTATGGGAGAAATCGGCGAGTTCGCCCGCGAGAGAGACGCTCTAATCCACGTTCACCTTTCCCAGAGCAGGGGTGAGGTTGAGACCGTTAAGCGGCGCTACGGCATTACGCCAGCGGAGTATCTCAAAAGGGCAGGGGTTTTGAACGGAAGGCTCATTGGCGTGCACGGGATTTACCTGAGCGGGAAAGAGGTCGAGCTATACTCCAGGAGCGGTGCCACCCTCGTACACTGCTCGCTCAGTATGACGAAGCTTGAGGGCAGGATAGCTCCAATAATAGAGCTGGCCGAAAATGGGACCAACATCGCCCTAGGCAACGATTCTCCCAATCCGGTTGGATTGATGGACATGTTCACGGAGATGCGCTTCGCGGCCGTTTTAAACAAGGTCTGGAGGAAGAGGACGGACGTTGCAAGTGCCAGAGAGGTTTTCCGCTGGGCGACGCTCGGAGGGGCGAGGGCACTCCGCTTGAAGGCCGGATTGATAAAGCCGGGTTACCTCGCTGATCTCGTTCTGCTGAACGCGAGAAAGCCGCAGTTCCTTCCAGGAGAGAATCCCTACTCGCACGTTGTTTACTCCGCGAGGGGGAGCGACGTGGAGCTGGCCATGGTGAACGGAGAAGTGGTCTACAGAAACGGGCTGTTCACAAAGATCGGGAAAAGGCTGGAGGAGCTGTGGGAAGAGTTCTCTAGACCCTCCTGACTATCAGCTTGACCCCGTCAACGCGGAGGACTTCCACGGTGTCCCCTATGTTGAGCTTCTCATTCCCCTCCGGCAGGGCTATCCATCTGTCTCCCTCAAGCTCCACCAGGTAGTGCTCACGCCCTATTTCGACGACCCTCCCCCGTTTTCCCCGGAGTTCGAACGTGTATTTTCCCTCTCCCGCATCCTTTACGTCCCTTTTTATATATCTGGCAACGATGAGGTAAGTGACAATTGCCGCTATCAGTGCCACGGTAAAGCTCTCAGTGAACCCCACACCAAAGCCCATCAGCAATCCAAGGACTATGAATGCAACCCCTATTGGAGTTATGAAAGCGGTCACCATCATGTCCAGGATGATGACAAGAAACCCGAGAAATATTAACGAGAGGGGAAGGAAGTCCATGTCCATCACCGGATGAAGTTAGAGGGAGGGTTTAAGCCTTTTTCTCCCCTATGTCCGTGGAATCCTCCGCGGTGGTGTCCTTACCTGTACCGGGGCCGTTCAACGGGGGCTTTGGGGGCAGTGGGCTGTCCTTCACCTTCTGGAGTATCCTCAGCAGGCCGATGAGCGATTCGGTGTCGTAGGGGACGATGAGGTTGCCGTATTTGGCAAGATCAGGGAGCTTTTCAATGTACTGAAGGGTCAGATACTTCTCGTCTGCCATCCGGAGGGCTTCGAGGACCTTCCTTATGGCCTCAGCCTGACCCTCCGCCACGAGTATCTGCCTCTGCTTCTCACCCTCGGCCTTGAGTATCGCGGCCTGCTTCTGTCCCTCCGCCTCCTTGATGGCACTCTCCTTCTTACCTTCGGCGAGGAGTATCATGGCCCTCTTTTCCCTTTCGGCCGTCATCTGCTTTGCCATCGCCTCCTGGATGTCCTTCGGCGGGTCTATGCGCTGTATCTCGACGCGGGTTATCTTGACGCCCCAGCGGTCGGTTATCTTGTCGAGTTCTTCCCTGAGGCGGGCGTTGATAATGTCCCTCCCGCTCAGCGTCTCGTCGAGTTCCATCTCACCGATTATGGCACGTAGGTTCGTCTGGGCGAGCTTCACAATCGCCATCAGGAAGTTGCTGACGTTGTAAACCGCCTTGACCGGGTCTATTATCTGGTAATAAACCACGGCATCGACGGTGACGACGACGTTGTCCTTACAGATGACCTCCTGGGGAGGAACATCTATGACGTGCTCGCGCATGTCCACGACTTTAACGCGCTCCATGAAGGGGATGATGAAGTGTATCCCCGGCTCCAGAATCCTGTTGAACTTTCCAAGCCTTTCCACGAGTCCCTTTTGGTAGGGTCTTATCACCTTGACACTCAGGAGCAACAGTAAGAGCAGAAACACGCCGACGATCAACAGCGCTGCCGCGGCAAAGCTCATTACCATCACCACCAGGAAACTTTTAAACTTAAAATGGTTATCGTTTTTATAAACGTTTCTGTGGTCATAGAGGTAGGCGTCTCATAAAACCGTCAAAGGAGCGAGTGAAAAATTAAACGGGGATTCAAAGGCCGTTCTCCCTTTTGATGTTGTGGATGAGAACCTTTAAGCGTTCAATGAATTCTCTTGGCACGGGCAATTCTTCTTTAAATAGGGTCTCCGCTGTGTTTATTGCGTTGCTGAGATCCCTCAGATTCTGCACCGTGTAAAACTTGAGGTCATTGAGCGTGTTCAGCAGTTCTGCTTTTCTATTGAGTTCCGCATAAGTTAAGGCGAGCTTGCCAAGGGTTTCAACAACAATCCTGCGGTTTCTCATTATCTCTTCCGCGCTCGTGCTCTTCTTAAGGGCGGTCATGCTTTCACTGAGGCTCTTCTTCAGCTTTTCAACTTCCACCTCAAGTTCGGCCTTCCTCTTCTCAGACTCCTCAAGATTCTTAAGGTCGTTCAGGAAGTCGTCAACTGACTGGTAGCGGTCTTCTTTTCTCTTTGCCAAAAGCCTCTCGAAGATACCATCGTACTTCGCCAGCTCGGGGTTTATCTTTGAAGGTGGGGTGAACTTGTAATCCTCGTCGACTATCTTCCCAAAGACTTCCTCGTAGGTGTAGCCTTCGAAGGGCAGTCTGCCTGTCAGCAACTCGTAGAAGGTAACACCCAACTGCCAGATGTCAGTCCGGTGGTCGGTGTGCCCGTATTTTCCAGGCATTAAATGCTCCGGAGCCGCGTAGAGTGGAGTATAACCCATCACACTCCTGCTCGAACCCATTGTGCCAAGTTTGGCCAAGCCCCAGTCGGTGATTTTTGGCCTTAGGTCACTCTTAAGGAGAATGTTTAACGGTTTGAGGTCCCTGTGGTAAACGCCCTTCGAGTGCGCATGCCTTAATCCTTCGGCGATGCCCTTGATGAGGTTCAATGCAGTTTTCTCATCAACGGGCTTTAGATAGGCATCCAGATCCCTGACGGTTTTCCCGTTGAGGGTTATGCCCTCAACATATTCCATCTCGAGGTATGGAACCGGTAGAATGTCAACGTCGTAGAGCTTGACTATGTTTGGATGGTTAAGGTGAAGCCATGTTGAAACCTCCCTAATGAAGGTCTTACTGGTTTTCTCGTCTATCCTCGGTATTTTGAGCGCAACCACTTTTCCATCCTTCTTGCGCTTGGCCTTGAAGACTTTGGCGAATCCGCCCTCGCCGAGGAATTCGATGGGTTCGTAGCGGGGGAGAAGAGCGGAGGGAAAATCCAAACCGAAAGTTTCCTTCGTTTTCTTTTTGGTGAGCTTGAAAACCACAACGCTGAGGATCAACACAGCAAGGGCAATTCCGATATAGAGTGTGATGCTGGCATTTGCTCTGGTGCTGTTCCCACGCCCTTCATTGGAGTGGGCAATGACGGGTTTGATTGTTCCGGTAGTTCTGAGGTTATTCTCTGAAGTCGATTTTTCACCGGAGGTTTTGCCAGTGGTCTCTACTCCTTGGGATGTATGAGTAGAATGATTGGAAGATTCGGATGAGGTTGTGACTGGAGACAACGGTTGCAGGGAAGCAGAAATTCTTGTTTCATTCCCACTCGATATAATGATAGTCTTCGTGTATTCCATGTATCCTTCCTTGCGCAGAACAAGAGAGTACGTCCCAGGTGAAACAGCATATCCCTCCAGAGGAGTTGTCCCAACATATGTTCTGTTCAGGTACACCCTCACACCACTGGGGGATGTATCCACTGTCAAGAAGCCGTCCTTCACGAGCTTGAGGTGTACTGTTTTGTGTTTCTGCGGCATTAGGGATAAAATTACCCCCGCGGGTGCATAACCTGGGAGAGTGGTTTTTATAGTGTGATTTCCAGGCGATACTGTCACATTAATGGGGGTTCTTCCCTCGTAGTGTCCATCAACAACCACTATAGCTCCAGGAGGGGTGGACTCGACTGAGAGCAGGGCAATGTTTTGGAGGTTTGGGAGGGGAAGAACACGAAGAACACCCCCATCAGATGCCCTCCCAAGTAGAGCAACACTTCCCCCGTCAGGGGAGACCGAGAGGGAAACCCCTGGTTTTGGGGTTGCTGAACCTGCCTCCATTTCATCAACCTGAATGCCCGAAGGAAGAAGGTATATGTTAACGGTGCCCCCCATTGTCCTTGCGAGAAGATACTCCCACTCTCCTTTTCTGAGAATGGTAAGATCGTTCACACCCTCGCCCGCGCGAATAGTCTTGATGAGTGAACCGTTGGAGTCCATAATCCCGATGTTCCCCCTAATGTCACCAAAGGCAATGTATTTGCCATCATCGGATACAGCAAGTGAGAGCACCATGTTACCTGAGACGTGTTCTTTCCAGAGAATTTTTCCGTTCCGTATCTTCCACAGCCATGTTCCATCGCGCTGGATAACAGTGGCAAAAACCACATCTCCCTCGAGTGAGACTAGAGGGTCCCTCTCAAAGCCATCTTCGGGAAAAGAAACGCCCCACAGCTTTTCACCCTCTGAGGAAAGGAGATAAATACCAGAGAGCGCACCTACTGCCACGAGATTTCCTTTGCTTGACAGAGAATTCACAGTGGAGTGCGTTTCATACTTCCAGATTAGATTCCCTGAAAAGTCGAACTTCTCAACATCCGAACCCCCAACATAAAAGCCATCATTCGCAGGGGCAAGGGCATAGACGCTGGACGTGAGGGGTATTCTGAGGGGCGATGCACCGGGAGCGAGGATATACACGGAGGCGTCCGGATACTCAGATCCAACGATGAGGAGGTTCTCACGTATCATGAGCACCGATCTGGGGGTGAAGTTAAGCTGGAGTTCCCGGGTCATAGCACCTGGGAGGGCATTATCCTGCGAACCACTGGATTCGGCCTGTTGGCCTTGGGTGTTGGAAAATATGAATACTCTGTCATCCGTAACAGACGCTAAATCCCTGCCGTTGTAGAAAACTGCAAGGGTGGATGGAGCGCTTAGCAGAGAAACCCTCCCTGTGGAGTCGAGCACTCCCACAAAACCGTTGTAATCGGGCACCGCCAGTTCACCAGGCCCAACGAACCGGATGCACCCCCTATATATCGGAGACGGCCAGTTGAGGATATCACTTCTCCATTCTTCACAATGTATGCTTCTCCCAACCAGGAACCGCGGGAGTTTTGCGTGTTGATGAAGACCCCAATTGTTCCATCATCGAAGACATCCAGGAGTTCAGCATTACCGTCTCCAACTCTGAAGCTTTTCAAGACTTTGCCCCCATCAATGGAAAGTTCATAGAGGTTCCTTCCCTCTCTGGTGACGGCAGTTCCAGCTATAATCCTGTCCCCATGCACTTTAACGCGATACACATATGAAAAGCCCGATTTGGACCAGAGAAGGCTTCCATTCAGAGTATAAACGAGGATTTTGTCATCGTTTCCGACCACAATCCTGTCGGACGCAATGCTAACTGTACGTACGTATCTCCCCGGCAGAAACCTTCTCCAGAGAAGTTTTCTGGAGGGTATGTCGTACAACAACAGCTCACCCATAGAGGTTCCAACGGCTAAAAAACGGTCATCGGGGGAAAGCGAGACCGAAAAAATGTCCTCCCCTTGTATAGGTTTTAGAGACCACAGAAGGTCGCCGGAGAAGGAGTAAACCACAACAGTGCTGTTTGATGCCAGTGCAAACGTCGAGTTTCCCTGTGAGCAGAACTGAGGATGCCCCATGTCGCTGGACAGATTAATAATCACAGGCGCACTCTGAAAGAACGACTCATCTAACCCCTCAACCTTCAGTAAAGATAAAACAAGAACAAATAGAAGAACCACTCCAACCAATAGTCTAAAGGCGGGACCTTTTCTCATCCCCCGAACTCCTCCGCCCATTTTTTATACCTCTCAATTTCTCTTCTTGTTAATGGGCTTTTGATCCTCTTAAACGCTTCTTCAAAGTCGGTCATCTCAAGCGGTCTGACCTTTAGTTCAAATATGCCCTGTCCAATCTCCGAAAGTTTTTCAATGTTCTCCAGCTCGGGATTAGCTTCCCCAAGCATGTGGTGGATGGCGGCCTGACATAGGGAGGCGATTTCCCTACCGGAATAAAGCCTCCTCACGCTCTCCTCCGCTATTGCATCGAGGTTCAAGCGGGAGATGTCGAGGCCTTTTGTGTGTATTCTGAGGATGGCTTTAACCGCATCTCTATCCGGCAGGGGTACGTAGATCCTCCTCGGGAAGCGCGAGAGAATTGCCTCGTCCAAATCCCAGGGAGTGTTCGTCGAGGCGAGTGTGAGAACGAAGCGTTCTTCACCACCCTTGAACCCGTCCAGCTCGGTGAGGAGCGTCGCGAGGGTTCTCCGGGTCGCTTCGTGGACGTTCTCCCTTTTTGGACTGAGAGCGTCTATCTCGTCAATGAAGACTATGCTCGGCGCCCTTTCCCTTGCCACTTTATAGAGCACCGAGATGAGCTTTGAGCTTTCGCCGTAGTACTTACTCAAAACGTCGCTGGCCCTGACGTTGAAAAAAGTCGCGTTCAGGCTTCCCGCGGCAGCGCTCGCGAGGAGCGTCTTACCCGTCCCCGGCGGGCCAAAGAGGAGAATGCCCCTCCATGGCTTTATGGCATCGGGCTTCTTGGCAAAGGCGAGAACAACGTTCCTCGCGAGGAGCTTCTTGACTTCCTCTAATCCACCTATATCATCCCAAGTTACCGTTGAGCGCGAGATTAAACCCTCGACCAGCGAGGTGTACTCATTCCCGGGAAGCTTTCTCCCATCGGCTGAACCGGGAAGGACTGCCCTTGGTTTCCCCGCCTCTTTCCTAAGCTCCCTTGCTGTGGCTTCCCACTTCCCTGCCTTTTCGAGGTACAGGTCGGCCTTTGAGGGCGTCTTCTCCGCTATCTTTCTGAGTATACCAGCGCATTTTTCAGCAAATTCCGCCGCGGCCTTCTGATCCCCTGCTTCAAGTGCCCTCTCGTACTCTCTCCTGCACTCCTCAAAAAGGGAGAAGTAGAGGGACTGCATGTCAACCCCTCATTGCATCCTCAATCTGCTTGAGCCTGCTCTTTGGCTCCAGGTCTGAGGAAGCGGATGCTTCAAACAGGGAGGCCGCTTCATCTATGGTTTCCGCGTTGAAATCCCCGGTCAGGATGCTCTCGCTCGTCAGGTCGAGCATCGATGCAAGCGCATCATCGAGCTGCTCAACCTTGCCCATGGCCTTCTCGAACTCCACCTGCATCTTAGCTATATCCTGAGCGCCGGGACCCTCAGCTATGCTCTCAACGATGTCCTGGCTGAACTGGATGAAGTCCGCGGAGACCTTCACCAGCTCCCTCTGTATCTCCGCTTCCTCCATGAGAAGGAGCAAGCGCTTGGCCTGCTTTATCCTCTCTTCCAGGGCGAGATACTTCATCGCGCTCCGCTTTAGCAGGGCCTCATCGCCGAGCTTAGCCGCCTCCTTCCCTTGGAGGAAGATTTTGCGCTTGAGGTTCTCGAGGTTGTTGATGTACTGCTTCAGGGCCATCTTGGCCTTCCTCATGCGCATCTTGCGCTCAATTTCCTTCTCCTCTTTGGATTTCCACAACTTAACCACTTTATCACGCCCCATTTTCTTTTTCTATCTTGTGGAGGAGGATTTTTAGAGCGTCAATAAAACTGTTTGAGATGGGTAATCCATCTTGATGAGTAATTGTACGTTACGTATCGCCTCTTCGAGTTCACTCCTGTTCTTTTTCGTGAATGGGATTAAATCATAAAGGACGTTTAAAACCTCCTCTTTGTCATTAATTTTTGCAGATAGTATTGCGTTTTGAATCAGCAACCTCATGAGGTCTGAGTTTAGCTTCTTCAGTTGGAGGCTATCAGAAGTCTTGGATAGAGTTTCCTTGGTGACTTTCAAGTTCTCTTTGAGAGAGTCTCTCTTCTTCATTGTGCTAACAAGCTCGTTAAACTCGTTTAAGAACTCTTCCAAGCTCTGATACCTCTCTTTTTTAGTCTTTGCAAGGAGTTTCTCGAACATTTTATCGTACTTGGACAGGGATAAGTTGTGTTTTGAAGGTGGTTTTGGTTTTATCTCTGGGTTGGTGATTTTTGCCAGCACTACTGCTGGTGATATGCCATAGTAGGGTAGTTTGCCGGTTAAGAGTTCATAGAAGATTACTCCGAGTTGATAAATGTCTGTTCTGTGGTCCGTTTGCCCGTAAGTCTTTTCATCGATCTGCTCTGGGGCCGCATACAATGGTGTTAATGCTTTTGTTGTGGTGGTAGTGCTTTTTGAACCGACTTTAGCTAAACCGAAATCGGTGATTTTAGGGGTTAACTCGTTTGTGAGGAGGATGTTGGATGGTTTTAAATCCCTGTGGTACACTTGTTTTGAGTGAGCGTGCTTAAGCCCTTTGGCAATTCCCTCGATGAAGTTTAATGCAAGTTTTTCGTCAACGGGTTTGGGGTAGTGTTCTAAATCACGAATAAGTTTGTCATTTAAAGTGTATCCTTCCACGAATTCGAGTTCTAAATGTGGTATTGGTTCTTCGAAAGCATTGTGTAATTTCACGATGTTGGGGTGATTCAAGAGTTTCCAGGCTTCAACTTCTTTAGTGAAGAATTTTTTAGCTTTTTCATCAGTTGGGAACACTTTAAGGGCGATTATTCTGCCATCACTCTTTCTCTTTACCTTGAAGACTTTGGCAAAACCCCCCTCACCGAGAAATTCAAGAAGCTCATACTCCCTTAAAAGTTGAGCCGGGAAACCAAAAGTCCCTCCGTTGGATTTTGCACGGTCTTTTAGAGATCTCCTTTTTTTAACTTTGAGGGAGATTCCTCCAAATACTCCCAAGCCCAAAAGCCCAGCGAGGAAATATGTTATGGGCATTTCAGCGCTACTTGATGATTGAGCGCTTTGGATTAGCGTGCTTCTTATGTTCATGGTTGGGCTTAGATTGGTCGTGGTCTGGGGTGAGCTGGTTGTTTGAATGGGAGTGGTGGTTCTCTGGTGCGGTTTTATCTGGATCAGGCTTGCCGTAATGCTCGCTTTCTCGCCCGGATTTATCGTTACTGTCTTCGTGAAGTTTTGGTAGCCTTCTTTAACAATTTTAACCGTGTGTTCTCCGGTTGAGATTTTATAGTTTTCAATTGGTGCAGTTCCTATTTTCTGACCATCTATATAGACTTTGGAATTTTCAACGGTAGAGTTGATTGATAAAAATCCAAAGTACGGTTTTGGTGAGAAAACATAAATATCTGACGGTTGGTGCATTTGATAAAGCACTATCCGTGAGGTATCTCTTTCAACTTTTAATCCGACATTAAATGGTATCGAGTTTAACGCGTTATATTGGAATAAATCCATTAGGTAAAAGTGTCCAATTTCTGTACCATTAAGCATTAATATTTTTAAAGAGAGAGGGGTCATCACGAAGAGCTTACCATTGTAATATTCTATTCTGGCGATGGGTTCTGTGAACTCTCTGGTCATAATGGGCGAAAGAGGATATTTCCCGTTGTCCTGTAGCAAATAGAACTTTCCGTCCGAGGTTCCAACAGCAATATATACAGTATCTAACAAGGAAAACATTGTTACTGCAGTTATTCTATTAGGAGTTTTAAAAACAATGGTGCGATTAAAATCAACTCCGGAAGGATATAGGGTATAGGGATATAAAGTGTTAACAGAAATCTCTTTTTCTCCAATACAATAAAATCTAAGTAAAGGACCACTCACAAATTTGCCATTAACTGTTTTACCAGCAATACCTTCGGATACATACTTGGGATACACTCTTCCACCACAGCCGTAATCCCAGTATTTCAGGATAGTGCCGTTTCCTGACACTAACATGAGACCACTTGGAACTGCTATCATAAAATCACCGCCTAGAAAAGTTATTAATTCTGCATTCCCGATAAGTTGTGTATAGTTGTGAATATCCAAACTCCATAGGGGTTTTCCATCACTATTGAGAAGTTCCAATTTGTTAGAGGTTAATACAATAATTGCTAATTTACTCCCATGTGTTATCAGATCATTGAGATAATCAATAGTGGCTACTATATAACCTGAGTACTCCTTTTTCCAGGCAATATCTCCAGTTTCAGTAGAGATTGCAAGAACAGCCCCTTTATAACCAGAGCTCCCTGCCACATCCTTGTAATTGATATAGACTATGGTATAGTTGTTTTTAAATGAGGCCAAAATCCTGCCGTAATACATGTAGTATCCCGGTATATTCATGTTGATTTGCCATTCTCCATTTTGGGAAGTGTAATCTGTTGTATTTGGACCTTTCAACAAAATCCTTCGAAGAGAAGTGTCATCCAGTATTATCATGTGACTGTTATATCCTATCATTAAATCTTCTATTTCTGACCTTGAGGATATATGGAGTGTTTCATAGTATCTTTCATCTCCTATATTAAAGTAGTAGGTATCGTCAATTTTCCCTGCAGATACTGTGGGTGCTGGAATAATAAGGAGTATCAACATGAAACATAATACTGCCACTGTTATTTGTTTCATGAAACCATCCCCAAGCTCCTCCGTAAGTTTTCTGCTATTTAACATCCCCATCCTCATCCAAACGGAGAACCTTAGAATCTTCATTTCCACACCACCACCGTCACATTGTCCTTCGTAACCGGCAGGGCTTCCTCGATAAGTCCCCTGGTAATTTCTTCTGCCGTGTTTCCGGAGGAAACGACCTCTAAAATCCTATTCTCATCAACGTAGTCGTGCAGTCCATCAGAGCTGAGCAACAGAACATCGCCTCTCCCAAGCTCCCACCCGTAGAGGTCAACGTCGAGGTCTATGCCAAGGGCCTTCGTTATGATGTTCCTCATCGGGTGTCTTTCGGCCTCTTCCTCCGTTATCTCTCCCTTGTCGAGGAGCTCCTGGACGAGGGAGTGATCCTTGGTCCTCGCAACCACTTTGCCATTCCTTATTAAGTAGGCCCTGCTGTCGCCGGTGTTTGCTATTATCGCCGTCCCGTCCCGAACGAAGGCCGAAACTAGGGTAGTGCCCATGCCCTCTCGCTCGTCAGTGGCGTTCTCTTTAATCCTGGAGTGGGCAAGCTCGTGGGCTTTTTTTAGCAGGAGTCTGACAAAACTGACCGGCAATCCCGCTTTGTACTCTCCCCAAAAAACTTCCTTGAGGATTGTTACCGCAATCCCTGAAGCAACCTCACCCGCGTTGTGGCCGCCAAGGCCGTCTGCCACCGCTAGGAGGTAGGCATCCGGCAGCTTGAGGATAATAAAACTGTCCTCATTGTTTTCCCTTGCGCCAACATGGCTTATTCCGCAGATAAAAGGAAAACAAACTGCCCTCACGGCTTTTTCATTATCCATGCTCATCATTCCACCTCCGTTTGAACCTGGTGGAGGAGAACCTTCAGCTCATCCAGCGTTGACTTGCTCACCGGCACGCTCTCGCGCATCATCAGCTCAAACTGACCTATCGCGTTCTCAATTTCCTTCCTGTGCCCCTTTGAGAGGGCCTTGAGGTCCTCAAGCGCGTTGATAAGCTCTGCCTTGTCGTTGAGTTGAGCATGTAGAAGGGCCAGCCGTGTGAGTTGTTCAACCACCTGACGCTTGAGCTTTTTGAGTTCCTTGCTGTCCGTCGTCAGGCTCATCGTGGTCTTGGTTTTCTCAACGGTCTTCTCAAGCGTCTTCCTCTCTTCATCGAGCTTTCTCATCAGTTCAAGGTCTTTTAAGAACTCGTCAACTGACTGATAGCGGTCCCCCTTTCTCTTCGCGAGGAGCTTCTCAAAGATGCCGTCGTATTTGGCCAGTTTCTTATCAAAGTGGCTTGGTGGTTTGGGCTTAACATCAGGATTTATCACCTTGGCCATCACTACAGCCGGGGAAGTCCCCTGGTAGGGCAGTTTTCCGGTCAGGAGTTCGTAGAAGATGAGACCAAGCTGGTAGATGTCCGTCCTCTGGTCAGTGTGCCCGTATTCATCCTCATCAAGCTGTTCCGGGGCCGCGTAGAGGAGCGTTAGTCCCTTTGTGGTTGTTGCCGTCGTTGACACTGCCCCAACCTTTGCCAGCCCCCAGTCAGTAATTTTTGGCGTTAAATCGCTCGTTATGAGAACGTTCTGAGGCTTAAGGTCGCGGTGGTAGACCTGTTTTGAATGTGCATGCCTTAGTCCTTCAGCAATTCCCTTGATGAAGCTCAAAGCTTTATCTTCATCGACCGGTTTCGGATACTTGCCGAGGTCCCTGATGACTTCGCCATTGATCTGGATTCCATCCACGAACTCTATCTCTAGATGGGGAATCGGCTCGTCGAATGCGTTGTAGAGTTTGACGATGTTTGGGTGATCGAGCAGGCGCCAGGCTTTAACTTCTTTTAGGAAGAACTTCCTGGCCTTCTCGTCAAGGTTTGGAACCTTGAGGGCGATGATTCTACCGTCCTTTTTGCGTTTTACCTTGAAAACTTTGGCGAAGCCGCCCTCGCCGAGGAACTCAAAAGGTTCATACTTGGAGAGGAGTTCAGGTGGAAAGTTGGTGACGGACTTAGGCGTAGCCTTGGGAGTGGAGGTTACACTCCCGGAGGGTTTTCCTCCCCTAAGTTTGACGGCTGCACCGCCGATTAACCCAAGAACCAAAAGACCCGCGATAATGTATGTTGCAGGCATTCCGTTGGCGGCTGCCCGAGCGGTTTGGGTTGGAGAAGATAACGTTGTTATGCTCGAAGTTACAACCCTGCTGGTTGTGCTCGTGGTTTGTATTGCAATTAAGCCTGCTTCAACACTCGTCTTCTCACCAGAATTTATCGTCACTGTCTTGGTGAACTCCTCGTAACCATCCTTAACGACTTTAACCTCGTGCTCTCCAGTGGAAAGTTTGTAATCCTTGAGCGGAGTGTCCCCAACATAGGAACCATCAATGTAGACCTTGGCCCCGGAGGGAGAAGAGTCAACGCTTAAATAGCCAAAAGTTGGCGTTAGCGTTGCAGAAATTGTTTTACTCTCTCCCGGGTTGAGCGTTACACTCGTCGTGTAATCCTCGTAATCACTTTTTGAGAGCTTTATAGAGTGTGTTCCCGGTGAGAGACTGAGAGTTAATGGTGTTGTGCCCTCATAATCGCCGTCAATGTAAACACTCGCCTCGGATGGATCTGAAGTTATCTTTAGCGTTCCCTTTGCTTCTGTTAGAGTTGCTTCTACTTTCGTCGTTTCTCCAGGGTTTATTGTTACTGTTTTAACATAGTCTTCATAACCATCCTTGACGAGCTTTACGGTGTGCGTTCCAGTTGAGAGATTATATCCTTTCAATGGCGTCTTCCCGACGTAATCTCCATCCACATAAACCCCAGCGTTCGTTGGAGTGGAGTAAACGGTCAGATAACCAAATTTTGGAGTTAAAGTTGCAGAGATAGTCCTGGAATCGCCTGGATTCAGGGTTATGCTTGTTGTATAATCCTCGTAGTCCTGTTTGGTGAGTTTTATTGAATGCGTTCCGGGCGAGACTTGAAGCGTTAAGCCGAAGCTCCAAGTGTCGCCGATCACGATGATGTCTCCATTGCTCGCTACAGCAACCGCGTCAGCCTCATCCAAGTATTTTCCTCCGTAAGTCTTCTGCCATTTTATGTTACCATTCTCATCAAGCCTGAGAATCCAAACGTCTTCCTTACCGGCGCCGAAGCTGTAAGTGTAGCCGACCACGATAATGTCACCGTTGCTCGCTACAGCAACCGCGTTGGCAACGTCGTCCTTTGTTCCACCGTAGGTCTTCGCCCAGGCGACGCTACCATCCGGGTTCAGCTTCATCACAAGGGCATCGTAACTACCGGGCACCCGTTGAGTTTGTGTAGCCCACAGCGATGATGCTCCCGTCGGAGAGAACCTTAACGTCGGTGATGACATCATCACCGCTCCCACCATAGCTCTTCGCCCAGTAGTTGAAGTTGTCGGCCTTAACTCCCGGCGTCTGAACGGCCAAAAGCGAAAAAACCAAGACCAGAGCCAGAATCACGGAGAGTTTCTTCATTTCATTCATCCCCCAAACTCTTCCGCCCACTTCTCATACTTTTCAATGTCCTTCCTCGTCAGCGGCGACTTGATCCTCTTGAACGCCTCCTCAAAATTGCGCATCTCCAGCGGCCTCGTCCTCAGAGAGCGCTTTCTAAGCTTCTCGTATGGCAACTCCGCCAGCTTATGGAGATCCGGGTTCTCCTCGCGTATCATGTTCCAGACAGCGGCCTGGCAGAGATTCTTAAGGTCCCTGCCGGAGTATAACCTTTTAACGCTCTCCTCCGCTATTGCATCGAGATCGAGCTTCGAGATGTCAAGCCCGCGAGTGTTGATTTTGATTATCTCCTTGGTTGCTTTCTTGTCGGGTAGGGGCACGTAAATCCTCCTCGGGAAGCGCGAGAGAACCGCCTCATCAAGGTCCCAGGGGGTGTTGGTGGCGGCAAGAGTTAGAATTAGAAGGTCGCTCTTCTTGTCCTGGAATCCGTCCAGCTCTGTCAGGAGGGTTGACAGCATCCTCCTGCTGGCCTCGCTCTGCTCGCCGGAGCGCTTCGTTGTTAGGGCATCGATTTCATCCATGAAGACTATGCTTGGGGCCTCCTCTCTGGCGACCTCGTAGAGTGCTGAGATTATTTTAGCTGACTCGCCGAAGTACTTGCTTAGAACGTTAGAGGCCTTGACAGAGAAGAAGGTCGCGTTTAGGCTTCCAGCAGCTGCGCTCGCGAGGAGGGTCTTACCCGTCCCCGGCGGCCCGAAGAGAAGGATCCCCTTCCACGGTTGTATTGATTCCGGCCTTTGTAGTGCCGCTATGACAACCGTCTCCATGAGAAGGGCCTTAACCTCGTCGAGGCCGCCTATGTCGCTCCACTTAACCTTTGATTTGGCTATGAGGTTGTTCCTTACGTAGGCCTTGAACTTTTCCTCCTCGTTGTCTGCGGTCTCATCGGCTTTATCCCTCCTTGAGTTGCCTTCCCTCATGGGCCTGTTTCTCGTCCTCTGAAGGCGCCCGCCTTCTATGTCCTTTGCCAGGGCCTCCCACTTCTTGGCCTTTCTAAGATAGCTCTCTCGGTTGAACTCATCGTACTTCGAGAGCTGCTTAAGTATGCGGG
>JALTBN010000095.1 GCA_027075325.1 Thermococcus sp.
GAAAGGCCCTCAGGAGCATGTACAACGTGCTCAAAGGGGGAGGAAGGCTGGCGATAGCGTTTCCAGCCGACTTCGATGGTAGAACTGAGGGCGAGAAGGCCGGCTTCAGGCTCGTGGGCAGGTACTACCAGAGGGTGCACAAAAGCCTCGACAGGTGGTTCTACGTGTTTGAGAAGATGTGAAAAAGAGACTCAATCCTCAAGCCAGATCTCAAGCCTCTGCTTCCCCTTTCCGAGGCTGGAGCGCTTGAGCTTCTTCAGGTGGCCGATTTCTTTGATGTCCCTCACGTGGGTCCCGCCGCAGGGGATGACCTCGAAATCCCTTATCCGGGTGAGCCTCTTCTCTCCTTCCCACCATATCTTCATCTCACCGCCCTCGTCGACGTAGCGGTTGAAGGTCTCTATGATCTTCTCCTTGTACTGGTTGACGTTCTCCGGATACGTTATGTCGTAGCGGCCCTTCTCGGCGCTCATCCCACTGCCGTAGAGCTCCCACTCACCGGGCAGAACCTCGGTGAGCACGTGGTCGAGGAGGTGCATCGCGCTGTGAATCCTCATCAGCCTGTACCTGTACTCCCAGTCTATTTTGAGCTCGACCTCGTCGCCGGGCTTGAACCTTTCCGGCTCGGCAACGACGTGCCACACGTTGCCCTCATCGTCCTTGTAGACATCCAGAACCTCAACGCCGCTTATCGTTCCCCTGTCGTGGGGCTGACCGCCGCCGGTCGGGTAGAAAACCGTCTGGTCGAGGAGCAGGGCGTTGTCCCTGACTTCCAGAACCTTCGCCCGGGCTTCCCTCAGGTAGGCGTCCTCGTAGTAGAGCTTCCTCGTCACGTTCATCACCTCAGAATAGTTGGCGGGCACCATTTAAATGGATATCGAAAAGGATGGAAATGAAAGGGGACTGAAAACAAAAGCCCATCACTTCTTCTTTCTTAAGAGGAGCGGGACAATGGCGAGGCCGAGTATGGCCGCCGGACCGCAGATGCTGGTTCCCTTCTTGCTGCTACTGCTGCTGGTTGTCGTGGTGGTGGTTGAGCTGCTGGATGTGGTAGTCGCCGTAGTCTGGGTTGTGCTGGAGGTCGTTCCCGTAGTACTACTTGAGGAGGAGCCGGTAGTGGTCGTAGTCGTCGTGGTTGTAGTAGTGGTTGTGGTGGTTGAGCTGCTGCTTGATGAGGTGGTAGTGGTCGTTGTGGTGGAGGCTGAGGAAGTCGTGGTCGTAGTGGTGGTCGTTGCTGGGGCGAAGTTAATCTCCTTGGTGGCCTCGGCGGTGTTGTTATAGAAGTCGGTGGCTATGATCTTGATCTCGTAGTTCGACTGGTTGAGGGCCGGGAACTGGAAGACGTAGTACTTGTTGTCCTCCCTACCGCTGGTGGGCTCCGCAGGGAACTTTGACACTTTACCGTATGAGACCTGCTTTCCGGTGGACTTGTCGTAGATCACGGCGTACATGTCCCTTATACCTATGTTGTCCGTGGCGGAGAGGTAGAGCTTGAAGGGCCTTCCCGGCCTGGGCTTGCTTGGGGAGGTGTAGGCTATCTTGAGGGCGGGCTTCTCAGAATCCGCGCCTTTGGAGGCGACTATCTGCCAGGTCCCAAGGGGTATCGTCACGTTGAGGAGCATGTAGTGCTTGTCCCCGATGGTTCTCTCACCGAGGACGGTATAGGTAACGTTGGTGGCGGATGGGTCAACGCTGGCTCCATCCGGAACCACGAGGGTAAGCTTTCCGGAAACCGGTTTGTAGGTGTTGATGATCTTGAGCGCAGTCCCGTCCTCACCGTTGTGCCTGAAGACAATGAACCTCTGCGGAACTGGGAGGGACGTAAAGTTGCCGAAGACCGTTCCAAAAGCCTGCATAACAGGTTTCATCTCGACGGTTCCGTTGGCGTAGATGGTAATCAGGTTGCTGCCGTACCAGGTCGGCTTCCTTCCGGGCTTGCTCGGTGGGTTGGTCTCCTTGTCGGGGGCACCGGTGGCGGTCAGTGTGGCGAACCAGTGGACGTGGCCCTCTTCGTCGGTATAGACAACCGTCTTGTCGTTGTGGATGTGGCCGCTGAGGATGAGGGCGACGTTGTACTTCTCAACGTCCTCAAGGAACCTCCTGGCTATGTTTGCGGTGGGGTGATCGGGGCCTCCGCTCCAGTACCAGGCCACCTTGCCGAGGAGGGTGTTCCAGCTCTGGTTGTCGAAAGCGCTGCCGTTAACGTAACCTCCGTAATTTCCAAACGAGCCGCTGTACCAGAACGGGTGGTGAACGAGGATTATCTTGGTGTAGTTCGGGTGCTGCTCAAGAACGTTCTCCATCCACTCGAGCTGTCCGAGTTCAGGGTGCCCCTCGTCTCCCCTGCTGTCGAGGCCTATTATGAGGAACTTACCAATCGTCTCGTAGAAGTACCTGGGACCGATGAGCTTCTGGAAGACGACTGGCGGGTCATCGTGGTTGCCCTTGATGTTAACAACGAGCCTGCCCGCGGCGGAGGTTCTCTCCATTATGTCGAGCATGACCTTATACCCGGCGTAGTCTCCGGCGGTGTCAACGTCGTCACCGGTGTTTATTATCAGGGTCGCGTTGGGGTTCATCGCCCAGTAGGTGTATGCGCTGTCTGCGGCAGTGGCACTGTGAAGGGGTATCGGATTGGAGCACATCTCATCGAGCTTGAATATGTCCCTCTGGAAGTAGTCGCCACAGACATAGCCGATCTTGGCACCGCTGGTTATGTGGGTGTCGCTGACCTGGGCAATGTTGAGTGCATCCGGGAACTCCTTGAAGACGTAGACGCCGTTTGGAATTATGGTCTGGCCGCTTGAGGTGTTCACGATGAGGAAATAGTCGTCGGGAGCAACGTTATCCGGAACTTTGGCCGTTAAGGTTCCGTTTTCGTTCCCAAGAATCTGGAGGGTGTACGGACCGTGGAGGACTGAGATTATCTCAAGCCCTGTGATTTGAACGCCGCTCTTGGGCAGCAGGGTTATTGTGGAACCCGGTGTGGTTATGGCCGGGGCTCCGGGTGCCGGCTGGATTAAAACCGCGCTGTAGGTGTAGTTAGGCGCTGCTGAAGCCCCTGGAAAAGACGAAACACTGAAGAGCGCTCCCAGCAACAGGAGAACGACCACAAAGGAAAGCCTTCTCTCCATTGGAATCACCGAAGGTAGTCCTACCCTTGGGATATAAGCTTTCCGTTCGAAATTAGGGGTTCACCCCCTCTCGTAGAGGCCGACCACCTCACCCCAGGCCACAACATGGCCTTCCATTGCCTCTTCCAGCTCCTCTCTTGATGAACCGGGGCTGAGGTGAAGCTCGGTATCGAGGGCGTAGACCTTGAAGTGGTAGTGGTGAATCCCGTGCCCCTTTGGAGGACAGGGGCCGTTGTAGCCTATCCTTCCAAAGTCGTTCCTTCCCTGGATTATGTGAACGGGCTCCTCTACCTCGCCCTTTTTGGGTATTCCCATGGGTATCTCGCCCGTTGGTGAAATATCCCATGCTATCCAGTGGGTGAAGGTTCCGGCCGGTGCGTCCGGGTCGTCCACGATAATTACCAGGCTCTTCGTGCCCTCTGGAATCTTCCCTATGTAAATCGGCGGGTTTATGTCGTCGCCGTCGCACGTGTACTCCTTTGGTATGAATTCCCCGTCGTGGAAGACGGAACCCACCTCAAGGGTCTTGGCACTCATTTTCTCACCTCCCTCCGAAATGCAACCGCTTAGTAGAACCGAGAGGGCTAGAACAACTGAGATTATCCACCTCATGACAAGAATTACGCCTCTAAACGTAAAAGCTTTTTGGGAAAAGACCAACACAAACGAGAAAACTCCAGCAGGGGTGATGGTATGGACCTGAAGGGAAAGGTGGCCCTCGTTACCGGCTCCGCGAGTGGCATAGGAAGGGCGGTAGCGATTGAGCTCGCGAAGAGGGGGCCAACGTAGTCATAAACTACGCCCACAGCGAGGAGGAGGCCAGGAAGACGGAGGAGATCTGCAGGCAATACGGCGTCGAGACCCTCGTCGTTAAAGCAGACGTCAGCAAGAGGGAGGAAGTCAGGGCGATGGTGGAGAAGATAATCGAGCGCTTCGGGAGGATAGATGTACTGGTGAACAACGCAGGCATCTTAGGAAAGGCCCTAGATCCAATGGATGTCACGGATGAGGACTGGGACGCTGTTCTCGGCGTAAACCTCAGGGGGGCCTTCATAGTGACGCAGGAAGTCCTCAAGTACATGAAGAAGGGTAAGATAGTGAACATAGCCTCCATAGCCGGGAAAGACGGCGGAACGGTCGGGCCCCACTACGCGGCATCGAAAGGGGGCCTTATAGCGCTCACCTTCAACCTCGCGAGACATCTGGCACCTGACATACTCGTCAACGCCGTTGCTCCGGGCCCAGTTGACACCGGCCTGATAAGCCCGGAGATAAAGGAGAAACTGAGGAAGCTCTCCCTGACGGGGGAGATAGCCAAGCCGGAAGACATAGCCCACGCCGTGATCTTTCTCCTCGAAAACGACCATGTCACGGGAGAAGTCGTTGACGTCAACGGCGGCAGTTGATGGACTGAGGAAACGTTTTAAGTTTGTCCCCTTTATCATTATTGTGAACGATTATGAAGGTTCTCTGGGAGAGGGAAATTCCCGCCGAGAAAATCATCGTTTCCCCTCGACCGGTCTGGAAGTGCCGCTCCTGCCCCATGTACGGGAAGAGCCCTTCCTGTCCCCTCTATGCCCCAGACTGGAGGGAAGCCGGGGAGTGGGTCAGGAGCTTTAGGAAGGCCCTTTTAGTGAAGTTCTCAATAAACATGGAGAACTTTGAAGAGGAAAAGCGGAAAGTCCTTCTCTGGCTCCTCAGGAGGGAAGCCGAGCTCTTCAGGCAGGGAAAGCTCTACGCGATGGCCCTCTTCCCCGGCAACTGCAACCTCTGCGACGACTGTCCCTTCGGGAGGGGCGGGCCCTGCAGGATGCCCGAGAAGGTCAGGCCGAGTGTTGACGCCGTGGGAATAGAGCTCAGCTCCCTCGTCGATATAGACTTCTCCGAGAGCGTCCTCTACGGGTTGATAATGGTGGAGTAGGTGGTAGCATGATCCACGTTGCCCTGCTTGGCAGGACCCCCTGGGCCCTCGTGAACACGTACTACGCCTCGCTTATGAGGGGATCGAGACCCAGGAAGGTCTACGTCGTGACCGAGAGGCGCTACGCCGGCTCAATCCCAAAGGTGGTTGAGGCTATAAAAGCCATCTCAGCCGCGTACGGCTTAAGCCCGGAAATCGAAACCCGGCTTATACACGACGACGATTTCCTCATGGCGGAAAGAACCCTCGGGGAGCTCTTTTCAAGCTTCAACGGCGAAGAGGTAGTGCTTAACATGACCTCCGGAAGAAAGGCCTTAGTGGCTGCGGCTATAATCCAGAGCAGGGTGGCCAACGTGAGGGAGATCCTCTACATGGCCCTCCTGGACGTTGCGTTCCCCAACAGGCCCTACATGATGCTGCCCCTCCACATGCAGAGGCTCAAGAACTTCCTGGGTGGGGAAAATGCGGAGTGAGGAAGTAGTCATCGAGAAGCCCGAGCTCCAGATCCTGATAAACCTCCTCCAGGAGAGGGGAAAGCTCGAAGTCGGCTACCCCGTTTACGGTATCCCCCTTTTCCGAGCGGAAGTTTCCGAAAGGGGTTACCTCATCAAAGCCACCGCCGACAGACACCAGTTTAAATCCCGGCATCCGGAGCTTC
This sequence comes from Thermococcus sp., assembly GCA_027075325.1. Taxonomy (GTDB): domain Archaea; phylum Methanobacteriota_B; class Thermococci; order Thermococcales; family Thermococcaceae; genus Thermococcus. Next base: position 5,714 of record JALTBN010000095.1, read on the forward strand.
CCTCGTACTCCGACTTCTACGAGGCCTTCATCTCCTCGGGGATCATCACGTACGACAACATCGAGGAGTTCGAGCACATGCTTGAGGTCTACAAAGTCCTCAGGCGCGGCATTGCCTTCGCCCCGGACACCAACGTCTTCTACCACCGCTTCATCTCCTCCTACCACCCCCTCGACGGCTACCCTATCGTGGTCGCGGAGGACGTCAAGAACGAGATCGAGAGCTCGATGAACTACAAGTACCGCTCCCAGTACCTATCGGAGATCATGAGGAGCGTGGAAAACGGCCACTTCCTGAGGGAGCTCGCCAACAGGAGGACGAAAAAGGCCAGGAAAGCGGCCTACGTTGCCCTCAAGGAGTTCGAGGCCTTGAAAGACCGGATAATCATTGCGGAGAGGTACGGCGAGGGCCACAACAACGACGAGGTCATAGTGAAGACCCTAAAGCACTTCGACGAAATGAGTCCATCCCTCCTCGTCTTCCTCACCGCGGATCTAGCCGTCACGGACGTGGCCAGGATGGAGGGCCTCGAGTACTTCCTGTTCGAGTACCCGACCAGGGCCCTCGGGACCCACGAGGTTTCAGCTTATCAGCTCAGGACGCTCATCTTCAACCTCGCGGCCGTTTTCGGCCTCGTGGATCTCAACGGAACCCTCGTCTACGGGGAGTTCGGGGGAAAGAGGAAGCTGAACGAGCTGAAGCTTATATTCAGCGACGGAGAACTCAGGGGCGAGTTCGAGTTTCACCTGAACCTCTGCAGGAAGCTGACTGGCATAATGGAAAGATAGGAATCCAGAGGTTCTAGGTTCCTCCCAGAAGCAGCCTTACCTTCCTCAGAACATCCTGTGCACCCCTCACGACGGGACTGAGGATAAGCTCTTTTGGGTGATGGGGGTTTAAAACTGACCGTTAAACAGCCGATAGAGGTCTTTCGAGTGGTATGGTGGAAAACGAAAGAAAGATACTGGGAAGTGGGACAAGCCCTTAATCTGTAAGTTCTATTTTTCTCATCAGGTTCGCCATCTCAAGCGCAGCCATGGCGTACTCGAAGCCCTTGTTGCTCTTCACGCCGGCCCTGTTGAAGCCCTGGAGTTCGTCCTCAACGGTTATGACGCCGAAGATAACCGGGACGCCGGTCTGGAGGGAGACGTTCGCAACGCCTTTCGCCGCTTCGTTGGCGACGAGGTCGAAGTGCTTGGTCTCGCCCCTGACGACGGCCCCAAGTGCCAGAACTGCGTCGTACTTTCCGCTCTCGGCGAGCTTTTTGGCAACGAGGGGTATCTCAAAGGAGCCGGGGACCTTGACGACATCAACGGCATCGACGCCGTGCCTCCTGAAGCAGTCCAAAGCCCCTTCAAGCATTTCTCCGGTAAGCAGGTCGTTGAACCTACCTACTACAACCGCTATCCTAAGTCCTTTTCCGTCGAAGTTCCCCTCAACGGTCCTTACCTCCATTTCCACCACCATTAAGCACTTATCTAATTATCCAATCATCGACTTGCATAATTATTCAAATCTTCACCGGGAGCCTGTGGCCGAGCTTCTCCTCCTTCACCTTCAGATAGAACCTGTTGTGCTCGGTTACCTCCCCGGGTGCGGGAACGGTCTCCACCACCTCGATCCCGAACTCCTCCAGGGCTTTGGCCTTCGCCGGGTTGTTGGTTATGAGCCGTATCCTAGAAACACCGAGGGCGCGGAGCATCTGGAACGCGGCTTCGTAGGTTCTCTCGTCGGCCTTATGACCCAGAGCCTCGTTGGCCTCAACCGTGTCCAAGCCCTTATCCTGGAGTTCGTAGGCTTTTATCTTCTCCTTCAGGCCGATTCCCCTTCCCTCCTGGTCCATGTAGAGGAGTATGCCACCCTCCTGGGCTATCATCCTCAGCGAGTTGGCCAGCTGACTGCCGCAGTCGCACTTGAGAGAGCCAAGCGTATCCCCGGTGAGACACTTTGAGTGAACCCTGACGAGCGGAACGTCTCCGTAAGGCTCTTTAATTATGGCAGCATGCTCCTTGAAGTCCAGCTCGTTGTCGAAGGCTATGATCCTGAAGTCGCCGTACCTGGTCGGAAGCCTTGCGTTGGCGTAGACTCTGATCAGCTGTTTCCGCTTTACGAACTCCTTCCAGACGTCGTCGATGTTTACAACGGGCAAATCGTGCTCTTCGGCGAGCTTTAACGCGTATTCCCTGTTGTGAGAATTTCCAGTTTCGTTGAGTATCTCAACGATGAGGGCGTAGCGCTTGAAGCCAAGGATCTCCATGAGTTCGAGGGAGCCTTCAGTGTGACCGCGGCGCCTGTTCAGGCCAATTCCGCCGAGAAGGTGGAGGTGGCCGGGATACCTGAAGTGTTCAACCGAGAGACCTTCGGCGATTTTTCGAGCGGTTAAAGCCCTCTCCTCAGCGGTTATGCCTGTGAAGTTCTCTTTATAGTCAACGGGAATCAAAAAGTTCGTCTCTCCCCCCTTGCTCGGCAGCGGGAAGAAGCCCCTTTTCAGGGCCTCGTCCATGTCCATCGTAAGGCAGAGGAGGCCCTTCATCGAGAGCATGAAGTTTACAACCTCAGGCGAGGCTATCTCGGCCGGATAAACTAAATCGGCCTCAAATTCTCTTCTATCGTCGATGAGAACGACCGGCTTTCCTTCGAGAACTTTCCTCTTTATTGAGTCCCAGTTCATATTTTCTCCCCGGAAGCAAATTTGTTCCATATCTTTTAAAAATTTGTTCCAAAAATGGAATTAAGTGGAGAGGATCCTCCTCACGTACCTCGCTATGATGTCTATCTCGTAGTTCACCCTCTCACCGGGCCTCAGGAGGCCGAGGTTCGTCTTCTCCAGCGTGTAGGGGATTACCTGGATCCAGAAGCGGTTGCTCTCGACCTTCGCCACAGTAAGCGAGACGCCGTTCAAAGCGATAGAGCCTTTCTCTGCAACCCCCCATCTCTCGGGTGGCATCTCGAAGGCCATCCAGGTCGTGTTTCCGCTGGTTTTCTTGGTCACGAACCTTACCGTTCCGTCAACGTGGCCAGTAACTATGTGCCCGTCGAAGCGGCCGCTGGCCGGCATGGCCCGTTCAAGGTTAACAACCCTGGCCTCCCTCAGGTTAGTCCTCCTCAGGGTCTCCTCACCGACGTCGAAGGTAGCTATTCTGCCGTCGAAGTCCACGACTGTTAAGCAGGCGCCGTTTACCGCCACACTATCGCCGGGCCTGACCTCGAAGGGAACCTCCACGTAGAGCTTTCCCGCTGAATAACGGGCTTTGCCGGTTGCCTCAACTATCCCACTGAACATCTCCACCACCAGGATAAGCCGTAACCAAAAAGCTCTCTCCGAGCCTCTCCATCGAGTCTATCCTCAAGAGAGGGGCCTCGTTCGCTTCCTCAACCTTCAGGCACTCGAAGGGCTTTATCCCCCTCCCAAAGAGCTTCGGCCCGTAGAATAGATAGAACTTGTCCGCGAAGGGCAGAAACTGGCAGGATATTCTGCCACCCTCTATTAGAACACTGTCTATGCCGAGTTCGCCGAGCTTTCTCAGGATTTCTCCCGGCTCGGTTACCGGATATGCCTCCGCTATGCCCTCGAACTTCTCCGGTCTCTCCGTGAAGAAAATCGCTCTCCCGTCCTCGAAGAGTCTGAACTCCCTTCCCTTCCGCACTTCATCGGCCACCCTGCCGGAGCGGTCGAGGATTACCTTGACCTTTGGTGGGCAGTTCTCAAGCCTGCAGTTGAGCCTCGGGTTATCTGCCAGAACGGTTCCGGAGCCGACCATTATCGCCATGTGCCTTTTCCTCAGCTCTTGGACCCTCTCGCGGGCCTTCTCGCTGGTTATCCATTGGGAAGAGCCGTTTTCGGTCGCTATGAAGCCGTCCAAAGTTAGAGCGAGCTTGATGGCCACAAAAGGTACCTTAGTCGTTATGTATTTTATGAAAATCTCGTTGAGCTTCTTCGCTTCATCCTCAAGGAGACCGACTTCAACCTCTATTCCAGCCTTTCTCATCTTTTCTATCCCCCTTCCCGCAACGAGGGGGTTCGGGTCTTTCATCGCAACTACAACCCGCTTAAAACCCTCTGCTATTATCCTGTCGGCGCAGGGTGGCTGCTTTCCCCAGTGGGAGCATGGTTCAAGGGTTACGTACATCGTCGCGCCCCTGACGTCATGTCCCTTGGATTTGGCGTCCTCTATGGCGTTAACTTCCGCGTGCTTCTCGCCGAACTTTCTGTGCCATCCAGTGCCTATTATCTCGCCGTCCTTGACTATTACCGCCCCAACCATCGGGTTGGGATTCACCCAGCCCTCTCCCCTCTTCGCCAGCTCTAGAGCGAGGCGCATGTAGTCTCCGTCTTTCATTCCACCACCGGCGGAAGTTTGTTCCGGATTACTTAAGATTTTGTTCCATTTATGGAATTTCAATCCCTCAAAAAGTTGACCTCTTTGACGGGAGTAGCTAGAGGACCTTTTGGAGACTATGCAAGTGACCTGCATTTGGATATTCCCTCATATCTGCTGTTAGACGAACCGAAAACTTTATATATTCGAACCAACATGGTTTATACTGAAGAAAATATATCAAAAGGAGAGGTGATGTAAGATGGTCGTCATAGGAGAAAAGTTCCCGGAAGTTGAGGTCAACACGACCTTTGGAAGAATAAAGCTGCCGGAGCACTTCGCCAAGGAGGGCAAGTGGTTCGTGCTCTTCAGCCACCCTGCTGACTTCACCCCGGTCTGTACGACCGAGTTCTACGCCATGCAGAAGCGTGCCGAGGAGTTCAGGAAGCTCGGCGTCGAGCCGATCGGACTGAGCGTTGACCAGGTCTTCAGCCACCTCAAGTGGGCTGAGTGGATAAAGGAGAACCTTGGGGAGGAGATAACCTTCCCGATAATCGCGGACGACCGCGGCGACCTCGCCGAGAAGCTCGGCATGATACCGAGCGGCTCAACGCAGACCGCCAGGGCAGTTTTCGTCGTCGATGACAAGGGCGTCATCAGGGCCATCGTCTACTACCCGGCCGAAGTTGGCAGGGACTGGGACGAGGTTATAAGGCTCGTCAAGGCCCTCAAGACCAGCGACGAGAAGGGCGTTGCACTCCCGCACAAGTGGCCCAACAACGAGCTTATCGGCGACAGGGCCATCGTCCCACCCGCCGGAACAGTCGAGCAGATCAAGGAGCGCGAGGAAGCCAAGGCCAAGGGCGAGATCGAGTGCTACGACTGGTGGTTCTGCCACAAGAAGCTCGAGTGAAGGGTTTTCCCTTCTTTTATTTTCTTCTGTCAATTCTATAAGGGATAACAAAAAGATTCTAAAAGCCCCCTTCCAGTCCGGGAATTATAGGGTATTCTCCAAGAAGGAGAAGGCTGGCCTGCATTGTCTTTTCCACAGAATTACCCTCCAGTACTAAGATGAAAAGCCTTTTATATTTCGATTTTTGAATCTATTCCGAGGTGATAGAAATGCCAGGAGTTCGAGTTGAGAAGCTCTGCACTGACCCCGAGCTTTACATGATCAGGGTTGACGATGACCAGATAAGGTACTTCGAGGCAACCTGGGACATCCCGGAGGGCATAACGTACAATGCTTATCTGATGAAACTTAAAGATGCCGTTGTTCTCTTCGATGTCAGCAAGGAGGAGTACACTGACCTTTTCATGGACGCACTGAAAAAGCTCGTTGACCCGAAGGAGATAACCCACATAATCGTTCATCACACGGAACCCGACCACAGCGGCGCCCTGCCGAGGCTCCTTGAGGAGAACGGCTACAGGGCACAGATAATAGGAACTGCCTTCGCCAGAAACCTCCTCCAGGGTTTCTACGGGGATAGGGTCGTCGGGAACTTCAAGGTTGTCAAAGACGGCGAGGAGATGGGGATAGGGGGCAGGACCTTCCGCTTCATTGCAGTCCCCTGGCTCCACTGGCCCGACACAATGATAACCTACGTCGTTGAGGACAGGCTGATATTCTCCTGCGATGCCGGTGGCGGATATTCGATTCCAGAAGCCATCGATGACAGAGATGAGGAGATTGTAAAGAAGTACCTCCCATACGTTACCAAGTACATCGTTACGGTAATCGGACACTACCACAAATACATCGTTCAGAACATAAAGAAGCTTAAGGAGCTTGGAATAGTCGAGGAAGCCAAAATGATACTCCCTGGCCACGGCCTGGCCTGGTGCAAGAATCCGAAGAGAATATTCGAGTACTACGAGGCAGTCGGTGCAGGGGTTCCTGAGAAGGACAAGGTTCTCGTCGTATACGATTCCATGTACGGCTTCGTTGAGAAGAGAATGGAGATCGTTCTCGACGAGCTCAGCAAGCTCGGTAAGAAGCCGGTCGTCTACCGCTTTACAGACAAAGAAGCCCCAGCTGTAAGCGACATTCTCGGCGAGGTTCCCAGTGCCGAAGCACTCATAATCGGAGCCTCCACCTATGAGGCAGAGATACATCCCAGGATACGCTACACCCTTTACGAGATTGTAGACAAGGCCAACTACGAGAAGCCCGTCCTCATCGTCGGCGCCTTTGGATGGGGCGGCGTGGCTGGAAGAAAAATCGAGACACTGATAACCAGGAGCAGGTTCGACCACGTTGCAACGGTCGAGAGCAGAGGATATCCAACCCCAGAAGACGAAGAAAAGCTGAGGGAAGCCGTCAGGAAGCTCGTTCAGTGGGCTTCCTGATTGGAGTTCATGTCTTTTTCCTTGTGACCTTGTCTTCTATCCACTATTCTCCCCTGCCACCAGTTAATTTCTGATAAATCCCCCAAAGATGGTCAATTCATACCCTGAACCTGTTTGACGTTATGACAAGAAGGTAATTAACTCGGCCGACAAAAGTTCATTAGGAAAACCGAAAAAGTTATATATCCATACATTGTTGGTCATAAACGAGAACAAACCCACATAAATGGGTAAAGGAGGGATGTGAAATGGCGAAGACCACCTTTGAGGAGGAGATTTACCTGAGGGCCCTCACAGGAAGGGTCGTTGGAAAGGCTCTTGCCGACCTCGGACTCAACAAGGTCGCGGTTGTCGCGAGCAGGAACATAATATGCTCCAGTATAGCCACAGCCACCGAGGCGACCTTCATAACCCTGGGCGGAGGAATTACCTACCACTTCTTAGCGGAGAAGGGAAAGGAGGCAGAGATAGCGGAGCGCGTGAAGGAGTTCGCTCCTCAGGTCACAGTTCTCCAGTTCGGCGGTGAGACGCCGATAGAGGAGACCAAGGAGATATTCATTGAGACCCTCAGGCAGTTCGCCGAGAAGGACGTTCCCGGAGCGTTCGTCGTCCACGTCAGGATATTCGCCGCTGGCGGCCTCGCCAAAGCTTTGGAGGACGAGAAGATCAGGGAGTACCTGAGCAAGAAGAACCTCTTCGTCTACACAGTCGGCTTCGACGAGGGCAAAGTCTACGTCAACAAGATAATCCTCGACGGCAAGGACATCAGGCTGGAGAAGATAGCGGAGTACCAGGTTACGCTGGAGCACGCCGACCTGCTCAACCGCTCCCTCAAGGACAGGAGCGTTACCTTTGCATGATTTTTCCTCTTTTTGCATTATTAAGTGAAGAAATAATATCCTACACGCTTGAATATATCCGCGGGTTAATTCGCTAGTTCCCTGAATCTAGCCACAGAGCAGTTACGAGTTCACCCACTTCTTCGCGTTTACATCATTCCTATACCGTACTTCATCATCTTGTTTACCAGCTTTCTGCCCTCCCTTGTAAGGTCAACGACCTTCCTTATCATGACCAGCTTGAGCAACCCCTTGTCCATCAGCCTGTCGTATATGTCCTCAAGCTCTTTTTCGCTTATTCCAAACATCTCGTGGAGTGTCAGGGGATCCATTCCGGAATAGAGGGCCATGAGCACCGTGTTGCCGCTGTATTAGTTATCTTCCAATCCTATTTAAGGTTTCTCATCAAAGTTTAGAGCATCTCCAATCAAAAGCTCCGGTTTCAGCAATATCATATAAAATATCCGAAATTTGAGAGTTTGTTCAGGAGACTTTCTTCTTGAACACGAGCTCACAGTATTCGTGCCCCATCGCCTGACAGTGGGTTTCATCCCCCTCCCACTTTTCCCCGGTGTACTCCTCCAGGAACTGGGCGATCTCACCGGCGTAGTTCACGTGTGCCGGATGCTCAAACCCCTTTATTCGGGGAAAGAGGTTCCTGCCTCTCAGGACTATCAGATCCTCTTCCAGCTGGACTATTTCCAGCCTGCCGCCACCGGAGGTCTCGGTTGAGGAGATGAAATGCTCAAAGGCAGCCTTGAGGGACTCATAGACGTTTTTATAGGCTCTCCCGATGCCGCGGAACTCATAGCGCCCCCACAGGTAAAGGAACTTCCTGCCCTCCTCAGGGCCAAGGTAGTGGTACACGAACTCAATGAGGGAAGCTTCACTCTGTTCGTCGATTATCTGAACCCTCGAGCTTCCGCTCCACAGGTTGCCTTCTTCGTCCAGATACAGGCTGTTCTTGAGGTCGCGAAGGGAGTAATAGCTCTCCCAGAGGCTTTCTATGCCCCTCTCGGTCTTTCTGTATGGGATATACCCTGCCGGAAGCCTGAGGGGATAGTACGACCTGAGGGGCTTTATCCGACCGTTTGCCACCTCGATAACGTATTCAAAGGGCAGAAGGAGCTTCATTAGATCACCCTTCTCAATGACCTCCGAGTTTACCCCTGCGAACACCTGGCCCCTGAGCCCTTTTATTGAATTAGCCAGCTTTATGATCACCCTGGTGTAAGCGTCTGTATCTGACTGGAGGGCGTAGAGAACGGTTAGGTCATCGATTATGAGAACGTCGTAGTTGCCGGAGGTGAGTTCATTCCGGATTATCCCCACTGTTATCCCAAGGTCACGAGGGTTGGGTATCACCTCCTCTCCCTGCGCAGGTTGGGTTGAGTAAAGGTTTGTAAACCCATCCAGGATCTTCAGGCGGCCGTCTTTAATGTAGTCCTCGTATCTGATCCCGTAATATGAGAGCCATTCTTTGAGAACATCCGGGGTCTGCCGGAACTCCGCGATGAGAATACGGTGACCGTTCATGAGCATGTCGTACGCCATCTGGTGCATCAAAAGGAGGTTGTCCTCCTCAAAGGAGCCGATGAGGGCGACGTTGAGTCCCCTTCGAACCCCTCCACCGAGAATCTCATCAAGTCTCGCCATACCGGTTGATAACAACCTCCTCACCCCTGACCGGTAAGCTCTCAAACACTTAAACCTTTTTGAAATATCGCGGTTTTAATGCCGCTCCGACCGCTCGTGATGTGGCCTGCCCACTATGCCAGGTTCAGCTAAAAAATTTAAAGTTTTTGTGGATTCCCTTTAATATAGTATGAGCAAGATCACTGAAAGAACCAACGAGACCAGAAAATAGGGCACTGAAATCCTGTGGAAGTCTTTCAGCCTTATCCCGGCTATTCTGACCGCTATGAGGTTCGCCAGCGAGCCGATTATAAAACCTGTTCCGCCGGCGTTCACACCAACCGCCAGTGGAAGCCACTCCGGCTTTGCGCCGATGAGGAGGACCGTTGCGGGAACGTTGCTTATGGCCTGGCTCAGGAGCGAAGAGGCGAGCAGGAGGGGAACGCCACCATCTGGAAAGGACAGGCCAAGGGAAGCAACGATCGAGGAGACCTCACCGAAGTCGACAAATACCAAAGCGAAGGTGAGAACCAAAACCCAGTCGAAGGCGAGCAGGGCCTCGCGGGAGAAGAGGAGCACTACGAAGAATGTCAGGGGAAAAGCCCAGAGCGCCCTTCCGGTTTCAGCGAGGATTACATCTGCTATTATCAACAGGAGGGCCGAGAGAAAAGCTTTCCCTCTGAGGGGGACCGCTGGAATCCCTCCAACTTCAAGCCTTCTTCTCTTCACGGAGAGCGCGAAAGCGAGGAGGAGCAGAAGCCAGATGGTGACGAAGGGGAGCATGGCTCTGGTGAAGGCTCCGAAGGAAATCCCGTAGGTCTGCCAGATTATGACGTTCTGCGGGTTTCCTATCGGTGTTAAAGCGGAGCCGGCGTTGGCCGCTATGGCAGATAGAGTAACGGCTTTGGCCTTGTCTAT
>JALTBN010000096.1 GCA_027075325.1 Thermococcus sp.
CTGAACTCAGCTAAGGTCATCTGTCAACCTCTCCCATGAGGGGGTCTAAGCTCCCAATTATGGAGATTACATCGGCAACGTAGTGGTCTTTGAGAAGCTCCGGCAGAATCGCAATGTTTATGAGAGAAGGCGGTCTGATTCTGAGCCTGTAGGGTTTGTTTGAACCGTCGCTTACTATGTAGTAGCCGAGCTCACCTCTGGGCCCTTCAACCGCTGCGTAAACCTCACCAGGAGGGGGAGTTAAACCGTGAATAACCAGCTCAAAGTGTTGAATAAGGCCTACCATAGTATTGTAGACCTCCTCTTTGGGAGGGAGAATGATCGTCGTATCCTCTATCTGGACAGGGCCTTCAGGCATTTTGTCCAAACACTGCCTGATAATCTTTACAGACTCCCTCATCTCGTCCATTCTCACCCTGTAACGGGCGTAGACGTCCCCCTCTGTGTAAACGGGAACGTTGAAATCAATCCGGTCGTAAACGCAGTAGGGGTAGTACTTCCTCACGTCGTAGTCGCAGCCTGCTGCCCTTAGAATTGGCCCCGTAATTCCCCAGTTTATCGCCGTCTCCTTATCTATAATTCCAACTCCCTTTGTTCTTGAGAGCCATATTCTATTTTCCGTTAAAAGGTCTTCATACTCGTCAAGTTTGTGGGGAAATATCTCAAGGAACTCCTCAAGCTCCTCTACGAACCTATCGGTTGTATCGTAAGCAACTCCTCCAATTCTCATGTAACCTGTGTGGAGCCTTCCCCCTGCAATTTCCTCAAAGAGATCTAAGACTTTCTCCCTCTCCCTGAAGGCGTAGAGGAAGACGCTCATTGCCCCAAGCTCTAAGGCGTGGGTTCCCAGCCAGATGAGGTGGGAGGAGATACGGGTGAGCTCTGCCATTATGACTCTAAGAAACTGGGCCCTCTCGGGGATTTTATCCTCTATTCCTAAGAGTTTCTCAACGGCAAGAACAAAACCTAACTCGTTTGTATTGGCGGAAACGTAATCTACCCTATCAAAGACGGGGAGAATCTGCATATACTTTCTGGTCTCTGCAAGCTTCTCAACGCCCCTGTGGACGTAGCCAATTATGGCGTCTGAACCGATAATCTTCTCCCCTTTAAGCTCCAAAACCAGCCTTAAAACGCCGTGGGTTGATGGGTGCTGAGGCCCCATGTTGAGAATAAGGTCTGCCTTTTCCCTTTCCATTAACTACTCCCAGTCCCAGACTTCACAGGGTTCCTCGTAGCCTTCAAGGGGGAAGTCTT
>JALTBN010000097.1 GCA_027075325.1 Thermococcus sp.
AGCGCGCTCACCGTGGCGAAGAGGTAGTCCCAAGTTTTCTTGTACTTGGTCCTGAACTCGAAGCTGACAGCCCTGAATATGAACAGGAACGCTAAGAGCCACACCGCTAAGTAGAACGTGCTGAAGAGTACTGCATAGAGGGCCGGCCACATTGCGAATATTCCGGCGCCCCAGCTGATGAACCATACCTCGTTGCCGTCCCAGACCGGGGCCATGGTGTTCACTAAAACGTCCCTGTCCTTCTGGTCCTTGATGAGCGGAAGCAGGCTTCCTAAGCCGAGGTCAAAGCCGTCGAACGCTAAGTACATTCCGAGGAGGAAGGCTGAAAAGTAAAACCAAGCAGCTGCGTAGTCCATCACTGACCACCTCCCGCGGCGCTTACCGCTGGAGCAGGATTCGGCTTTGAAGTCGGGTCGCCCTCAACAGGCTCCGGTCCCTCCCTTATGAGCTTCTTGACGAAGTACAGCCAGATGTAGAACAGTATGCTGTAGACCACGACGAAGGCTATGAGAGTTGTCAGCACGCTGGTCGCTGAAACGTTCGGTGAGACGCCAGTGTTAACGGTTACCATTCCCCAGACCATCCAGGGCATCCTGCCGACCTCGTGGGTGAACCAGCCGGCCTCACCCGCCAACCACGGGAGCGGGAGCGTAACCACGAGCACCTTGAGGAACCAGCGGGCGTCGTAGAGCTTGCCGAGGAGGAGCAGGAGCACTCCAAGGCCGCCGATGGCTATGAAGAGCGTTCCGAGGCCGACCATGACGCGGTAGGCGTAGAACATGAAGGCAACGGGCACGGACTTCTCGAGGACCTGCACCATCTTCTCGTTCGCCTGCGGGTCGTTCGGATCAACGCCGTAGGCCTTCATTATGCCATCAACAACTTCCTTTTTGACCTTTTCGTTTGCGTAGTTCGGGTTGTTGAGAACCTCTTGATACCAGACGTATTTCGCTGCATCGTGCAGGCCGAGAACCTTCGCGTTCCAGTCGCCGAAGGCCAGCCAGCTCAGTAACTTAGGAATCTCGATGGCGTACTTGACCTCCTGGTTCTTCTCGTCGACGATTCCGAAGACTACCATGGGTGCTCCGCTGGTCGTCTTGAAGAGGCCCTCGTCGGCGGCAAGCTTGGTCGGCTGGTACTTGGCTATGACGGCACCCTCCTCGTGACCGGTCGGGTAGAGCTGGATTATCGAGCTTATCGCAAGGACGACTATACCTATCGCTACCGCCGAGCGGGCGACCTGGACGTGCCTCCTCTTGAGAAGGTAATAGGCGCCGACGGCGGCAACAATGTAGGCTCCGGTTATGATAGCCGAGTTGATGGTGTGGGTGTATTCACTGACAAGAATCGGGTTGAAGACGGCCTTCATAAAGTTCGTGAGTTCGGCCCTCGGACCGAGAGGTGTGCTCTTGATGATGTAGGCGCTTGGGGTCTGCTGCCAGCTGTTGGCTATGAGGATCCAGAGTCCGGAAAGGGCTGAACCCAGCGAAACGAAGAACGCTGAAATCCAGCTTATGGCCCTTGGGAGCCTGTCCATGCCGAAGAGCAGAACGCCGAGGAACGTTGACTCAAGGGCAAAGGCGAAGAGACCCTCAAGCATCAGCGGCGGGCCGAAGATCGAGCCGACGAACGTTGAGTAGTTGGCCCAGTTCGCGCCGAACTCGAACTCCATGACGATTCCCGTTGGAACGCCGAGGACGAAGAACACTCCGAGCCACTTGCTGAAGAACTTCGCTGCCTTGTGCCACTGCTCCTCATTGGTTATCGCTGCCATGGTCCAGAGCAGGAAGACCATGAAGCCCATTCCTATACTCGCGGGCACAAAAATCCAATGGTAGCCCGCGGTGAGTGCAAACTGGATTCTAGAGAGCAGCACCGGGTCCATTCCACGTCACCTCCGGGTTTGTCCCTCAAACTTCCAATACTGACATCCAAACTTATAATGTTTTCGGGTGTCCTAAAGAGGTTCATCGACAAAAAACGAAAAATTTGACTGGAGAACTAACTCTTCGTCCCTGGCTTCGTGAAGAATCCCTCGCCGTGAACCTCGGCCTCGTAGAGAACGAAGCCAACCGTAAAGAGCATTCCCACCACGATCCATACAACGTTGTGCGCCAGGAATGCTATCAACACGAACAGCAGTGTCAGGGTTATGGCCACCAGCCCGTAGATCACTTCCTTCCCGGTTTCAGCCTTCACAGCCATGGCGCATCACCAGAGTATGATTTGGGATTTTGTTCTTATATCACTTTCGGCCGTTAGGTTTTCCGAACTAGGATGGTGCGAGAATCAAAAGGGTTAAATACCCCAACTTCTCAATTTTTTTAGACCAACCTAACTGAGGAGGTGTGCCCATGGCAAGGGTTCTGATACTCGGCGGTGGAACCGCCGGACTGGTGACAGGAAGGTATCTGGTGGAGGAAGCGAAAAGGCTTGATATGGACCTTGATGTCACGATGGTGACCGCGAGCGAGAGGCACTACATGCCCCCGCTCTTCATGGAGGTCGCTTTAGGCTCTGCCTCTGCCGATGAGACCTGGGCGCCGATAAAGAACGCCGAGAAGGTCTACGGCTTCAAGGTCGAGGTCGACAGAGTAACCGAGATTGACCTCGCCAACAGGCAGGTTAAAACTGAAAGCGGTAATGTATACGACTACGACTACCTGTTCCTCGGCCTCGGCGTCAAGTACGTCTGGGACAAGTACACGGGCATGAGTGAGTATGGATACCACAACTACACCCTGGAGGGGGCGCTTGAGCTTCACAAAGCTCTGTCAGAGTTCAAGGGTGGGAAGATAGTTATATACGTCCCCGAGGTGCCCCACCGGTGCGGTATATACCCCTTTGAGATGAGCCTCAACCTCAGGATGTACTTTGAGCACCGCGGGATTGAGGACGTGGAAATAAAGGTCGTTCACCCCGGGAAGGCCCCGGCCAAGTCGCTGAACAAGACCGTGTCCAGGTTCTTTGAGAGGGAGATGGAGAAGGCCAGGGCGGAGTTCGTCCACCACGACGGCCACGTGGAGATAACGCCGGACAGGGTAATAACGAAGAACGCCGAATTTGACTACGACCTGCTCATCAAGGTTCCGCCGATAGCCATTCCTGACATTATGTCCTTCATGGCCGACGATAAGGACCCGCGCTGGGCCAAGGTTAAGGGACCAGACTTCCGCTATCCGGACTACGACGAGGTCTACATCGTCAGCGAAGCGAGCATGCCGCCGCTCGGACTTCTAACAGCGGGAGTTCCGCTCCACAACGCGGCCGTCGTTGCGGCAACCAACATACTCCACAGGGTACACGGCGGCTACCCCGTTGCGGAATACGCCCCGACCATGTGCCTTGGCCACGGCTACAACACGGGCTTCGCCGGCAACTGCGAGTACAAGTGGAACGGAAGCAAGTACGAGCGCCACTGCTACCTGCTCTTCAAGAGCCCCCTCGTGAGGCTGATGAAGGATTCGTTCTACAGGGGCTGGCTGGACAGTTTGAGGCTGTGAGGTGGTGAAGATGAGCGAACTCAAGCTTACCCCCGAAGAGATTGCGGCCGTTAAGGAGCTTGTTGGGGTCGCTGTCGCTCTCAAACAGAGCGGAACACTGGGCCTGCTCAAGGCAATGGCCGAGAACGGAGACCACCTGCTTGAAACAGTTGCTGAGGAGAAGGCCGTTCTCAGGCTGGCCGGCATTGGAAACGCCGCTCTCGAACCTGTCAGGGAAATAGGGCCGGAGGAAGTGGAGGAAATCCAGGTCAACACTGAGGAACTCGTTGGGGCGCTCCTCAAGGCCCTCTCAAAGACCAACCCAAAGGAGGCACCCAAGGTCGGCATGACGGCTGCACTCGGCTACCTCCGCGATGAGGACGTTCAGAAGGGACTCGGCTTCCTCTTAGTCCTCGCGAAGAACCTTGGAGCGGCTCTGAACGGCAAGCTCTGACCCTTTCCTTCTTTTGGGGGTGGAACCTTGAGGGTTCTGTTCACATATATGGGCGCTCCTACGGAGCCTGATGAAATCGAAGACTTCATATTCCGCTTTCTCTACGACGTGAGGCACCACATAGGCCTCGACGTTCCAGGAGCGAAGGCCATAATCAGGGGCATAGCAAAGGCTCGCGCGAGACAGGTGAGGGAGCACTACGCGGTCATGGGCGGCAGAAGCCCTCTCGTCGATTACATGAACGAGATAGCGAAGGCCGTAAGCGAAAAGACGGGCCACGAGGTAAGGCTCGGCATGTGCTATTCGAGACCGCTTCTGGAGGAGATGAACTGGGACTTCGACTTGGTCTTCCCGCTCTACCACGTCTACTCAAGCTCGACCACCGAGCGCTGCTTGGTAAAGATAAGAGAACTCTTCGGCGAGAAGCCCTACGTGAGGGAGTGGTGGAACAACGGGAAGTTCATCCGCTGGGTTCAGAGAAACATCGAGAATAGTTTGAAGGAGAGCGGCTTTGAGGAGCCTCACGTCATCCTCAGCGTCCACAGCCTGCCGAAGAAGGTAATCGACGAGGGCGACCCCTACGAGAAGAGCCACAGGGAGCTGGCGAAGAGGGTAATGGAGGCCTTCGACCTGCCCTGGGAGATGGCCTTCCAGAGCCGCTTTGGAAAAGGCGAGTGGCTCGGGCCTAGCGTTCCAGAGGTTTTGGAGAGGCTGGAATCGGAGGGGGTCAAAGAGGTCCTCGTTTACCCGCTCAGCTTCCTTGTGGAGAACGTTGAAACGCTCTACGAACTGGATGTGGAGTACAGAGAGGTCGCCGATAGGCTCGGCCTGAAATATTATCGGGCCAAACTGAACCACCGCGACCCTCTTCTTAGCGAGGCCATAGCGGAGGTGATTAATAATGCCAGTTACGAAAACTAAAACTGTGGGGGTAAAAGAGATGGGGAACTTTACGGACGCTTTCATAGCCTACACAATGGGCTTCGTCGGCGGAATTCCGATACTCCTGATGAAGGATTCGAGCGAGTTCATGAGGAAGCACGCCGCCTACTCGAGCGTCATGGGCTTCTTCGCCTGGCTCGCCTTCATGGCCCTCTGGCACATGCCCGTGAACACCGAGTACCCGCACTTCGGGCCGGCCATGTACGTGGTCTACGCGTGGCTGCTCTACGCGGCCTTCGGCATCTGGAAGGCCGTGCGGGGCGAGCTTTACAGGATTCCCATCATAGACGGCATGGCAGAAAAGCTCATTAAGGCCATTGAACCAGCTGTGTGAGGGAAAGCCATGAGGAAAGCCGCGGTCGTTTCACTCCTCTTACTCCTCCTTTTGGTCCCGCACGTCCGGGCGGATAATCCCGGCGCGTTTATGGAGAAGTTCATAGAGGCGTTCAACACCGGCAACTACTCGCTGATAGAGCCTTACATGAGCGAGGAACTCAGGGCACAGTTCACGGAGGACTACTTCCACCAGATAAGAGACTTCACGCTCGACAACTACGGGAGGCTGGAGGGCTACGAGCTGACCTCCAACTCGACCGAGGGAGACCTTCAGAAGTTCGAGTACGCGGTTCACTGCGAAAAAGGTTCCTTCCCCGTTCTTCTCGCCTACAAAAACGGCCAGCTCGTTGGCATTGCACTCGGCATAAAAGCGAGGCCCAACCCGGCGGGAATGCTCCTCATGATGCTCGGCTCCCTCATCTCGCTTGGAGCGCTCTACTACTGGAAACGAAGGATTGAGATAGCGGAGTTCGTCATGGGTGCAGGGATAGCGCTCGGCCTCGGTATAATCCTCCCGTTCTACTCCATCATCACGCTCGGGATGGGCCGAACGGCGGGAGTTTTAACGGTGGCGCTCCTAACGGCCCTAACCGTCGAAGGCTCGAAGTACTACTTCTCCCGGAACCGGGACGGCCTCTCGCTCGGCCTCGGCTTCGGCGTCGGCAAGTACGTCTTCTTGGCGATAGGCACCTTCGTTGCCACCAACTTCATCCTAAAGCTCCCGGTTTCGTTCTCCGGAGGTTTAGCATACGCCTTCCTCAGTGCTCTTATCTTCACGGCCTTTCACGGGATAAGCGCGATGCTCTACTCCGAGGGGAGGCTCTCCTACTTTCTCCTCTTCACGGCCTTCGAGTTCCTTGCCCTTGCCTTAATCGCGTTCGGAAGGCCCTCCTTGGGCATAGGACTCGTTGCGCTCGCCTTTGTCGCCGGATTCGCTCTCACCGGAGGGGAGAAACGTGGAGTCGCTTGACGAGAAGCTCATAGAGGCCCTTGAGGGAAGCGTTGAACTCGCGAAGAAGATAGGGGAGTACATGATACGGAGCGGGGGAAAGAGGATAAGGCCGCGCATAGCCTTAGCGGTTTCGAAGGGCCTCGGCCTCGATGAGGAAGATGCCCTCGACCTTGCTTCAGCCGTGGAACTCATCCATACCGCCAGCCTGGTCCACGACGACGTCATAGACCTTGCCGAGAAGAGGAGGAACAGTCCAACTGTTCCAATGCAGTGGGGACCGGAACTGGCGGTTCTCAGCGGCGACTTTCTCTTCGTTAGGGCGCTGAGGATAATAGCCTCGAAGAGAACCGAGATGGTCGACTACGTTGCCAGGGCCGTTGAGGACATGGTGAAGGCAGAGATCCTGCAGGAGGCGGTGAGGGGAAGTATACACCTCGATATCGAAACTTACTACAAGATAATCGACGGGAAAACCGGAAGGCTCTTCGGGGCCTCCTTTGCCTTACCAGCTTACTACCTTGAGAAGCCCTTCTGGGGTGAGCTTGACAGGGCCGGGACCCTCGTCGGCAGGGCGTTTCAGATAGTCGACGACGTTCTTGACTACTTCCCCGGAACCGGCAAGGACCGCTTCAAGGATCTGCTCAACGGGAAGACGACGCTCCCGCTCATACTCTACGCCGAGCGCTACGGTTCTGCCATCTTCCAAAAGGCCCTGCTCCAGCCTGCGGAGGAGAACCTGCTCGACCTCTTTGAGCGGATGAGTAACGCGGGCGTCTTCAGGGAGGCTATGGAAACGGCAAGGGGCTTTTTGAAGGAGGCGTACGAGTCCATCAGGGCACTTCCCTTTGACTCCTCTGGGGTTATCTCGCTCGTCGACGAGTACTTCGAGGGGGTCTTCGCGAAGTTCGAAAAAATCGGCGGTTAGCCTATTGGGTTTCACAGATTTGTACATTCGTTAAAACGAATTTCGGAAATCGCCGAAAAACTTTAAAGGGGTAGTTAGACCAACCTAATGGGCTTAAGTTAAGGAGGGCGGGGGATGATAGGACTTCTCGCTACGCTCACGTTCACGGTTTCACTGCTCGGAGGGTTAGTCCTGTTCAGATTGGACGAGAAGAAAGCGGACGCGGTTATGTTAGGCTCTTTCTTTACCGCCATGCTCCTCCAGTTCGGTGTTTTAATCGAGTACCTGCTCCACCACGATCACGAGACCGTTCATCTTGTGTACATGACAACAGAGAGGCTCGGCGAGGTCTACGGCATCATAATCGACCCAATGAGCGTTCTAATCGGAACGGTTGTCGCCTTAGCCGGTTTCATCTTCATGTTCTACGGCATGGAGTACATGAGCGAGAGGAACGTTGGGCATCCCGTTGGAAAGGGGCGCGGACTGTTCTACGCTTGGATGACGCTCTTCGAGGGGGCAACCCTCGGCTTCATTTACTCCTCCACCTTCCTCGGCCTGCTGATCTTCTTCGAGCTCATGGGCCTTGCCTGCTGGGGTGTGGTCAGCTACTACAACACTCCCGCAGGAAGGAGGGCCGGCTTCAAGGCTTTCATAATCCCGAACGTCGGGGCGATGATAGGCTTCTACACTGCAATCGGGATAGGGATAACCCAGCTTCACGACCTAAGCCTCTTCTCGCTCTCCCACGTTTCGGCATCGGTGAAGCCCTGGCTCTTCATAGCGCTCCTCATAGCGGGCTACACGAAGAGCGCCCAGTTCCCGACCTACTCATGGATTCCAGATGCGATGGAGGCCCCAACTCCGGCTTCTGCCTTCCTCCACGGCGCGGCGATGGTTGAGATGGGCGTTTACTTAGTAGCTAGGGTTCTCCAGTTCATCGGACCTCTTCCAACGTGGGTCTTCTACTTCATGGCTGTGATGGTCTCGCTCACCCTGCTTATTCCGATACTCAACTACCCGGTGCAGAACGACGCCAAGAGGCTTTTAGCGTATTCAACGGTAGCAGAGGCTGGAATAATGTTCGTCGGCTTAACCTTCGCCTCCCTCGGTCTTGAGGTGGGCCTCAAGGCGGCCATGTTCCAGCTCACAACTCACGCCTTCGTCAAGGGATTGGCTTTCCTCACCGCCGGAACCTTCACCTACTCCCTCGGAACCCTTGACCTGAGGAGAATCAGCGGCCTGAAGGAGGTTCTCCCCGTGAACGGCTTCTCGTGGGCGGTAGCGTTGCTCGGTCTGGCAGGTCTGCCCCCGATGGGTATAGCCTTCAGCAAGGCGGAGCTTTTGACCGATATAGCCGCCCTAAAAGTTACCGCGCTGGCATGGCTCCCTGTGATCATGGTTCTTACGGACTCAGCCGTCTTCCTCTGGGTTGGTATGAAGTGGATAGGCCGGAACGTCTTTGGAGAACCAAGCGCGGGAGGAGCTCCGACCCACTGGATAATCAACGCCTCGCTCATAACCCTCATAATCCTGACACTGGTCTCGGCAGTCCTCGCCTATCCACTCGTTGAGGAGATCACGTTCTACGGGGTGGGAGCATGATAGTGCTTACCAACACTTTAGTTGTCTCTCTGGCGCTGGCCTTCTTCGCCCTCGGTGCAGCTGTACCCCTCTTCACGCGGGACTTTAGGGGGAGTCTGCTTCCCGCCATAGTGGGTTCACTCCTGACGTTCCTTGCCGGTGCCTATGGAATCTCCCGCGGGATTGAGGGTGGGATACTATCGGGTATCCTGGAAACTGAAATCAAGATAGAACCGCTGAACGGCTTTTTCATAGCGTTCCTCGGTTTGGTAGGTCTTTTTGTTTCCATCTACCTCCTCCAGTATGATATGAAGCCAAGGCACTTAACCTTCGCCATAGCCTATAACGGGACGTTGGCGTCTGCCCTTCTTTTTCTTTCCACTGACAATCTTGAGAAGCTCACGCTCTCATATGAGCTTATGGCCATCTTCACCCTGGCGCTGTTCCTCTCCACGGTCCCGAGGAGGGGGCGGGTTACGGCCAGAAACTACATAGTCCTGACCCAGGTCTTCGGTATAATCCCCCTCCTGATAGCCACCGGCCTCGCCTATTCGGCAGTTGGAAGTCTTCACGGGCTCACTTTCAGGGCCCTCAGGGAAAACCTCAATAACCTTCCCGTTGGGCTCTGGCTCCTCTACACCCTCTACATGTTCCCGGCACTTGTAAGGTCCGGAGTTTTCCCGTTCCACACGTGGGTTCCGAGGGTTTACCGGAGGCTGCCTTCACCCATCGTCCCCATCTTCATAGCGATTGAGGGAGCGGGTGTATACCTGACCCTGAGAATGTTCTTCGAGACACTTCCGCACTCACAGGTAGTGGGCTATCTGCTGGCGTTCCTGGGGACGGTTTCAGTGTTTGCAACCCTCTATTCCTTCAAGGAGATTCGCTTAAAGACCAAGTTTGCTTACCATAGTGTCATGGACGTTGGCGTTTCGTACTTTGCCATCGGTTCAGCCCTCGTCCTGGGTGGAGAGATTGGCACGGTAGCTTTGGTCGGTGCAATCCTGCACACCCTTTATCAGGTCCTTTACAAGAGCGCCATCTTCTTTGGTCTGGGTGCTATAGAGCACTACGGTGAGGAGCCGAACATTTGCTCCCTGCGGAAGCTCCTCAGGGGGCACGTCATAGCCCTCCTGATTTCGCTTTCGGCCTTTTCAATGGCCGGAGTTCCGCCCCTGGCGGTTTTCGTGAGCAAGTGGCTGATCTACGAGGCATCGTTTGGAACCGCCAACGTCTACCTCTGGACAATGGGTCTCACGGTAGCTTTCCTCGGGCTCTTCCCGCTGGCTTCAGTGCTCCAGGTCAGGCGCATCAACAGACTCCTCTGCAAGAGGGAAGTTGAGAGAGAAGAAGTGCCGCTGTACATAAGGTCTGTGACAGGGACCGTTGCCCTATTGAGCTTCCTTGTGGCCGTGTTCCCACTTATTGTCTTCCCCTGGCTCCGGGATGTAGTCAAAGAACTTACCGGCTTTGAAATTGAAAGTCTGTCAAAAGCCTTCTTTGCCAGCCCAAGTGTGGCTGTTGCAGTTTCCCTGCTGTTGGTCTCCACGTATGCTGGCTGGAGAATAGGTAGAATGCCAACCGAGAGGGTCAGCGAGCTTCTCCTGATTTTCTACAACATGGGGGACATAATGCGCTTTACGGTGGATTTCTTCCTTGATGGAGGCAAGAATGCATACCTGAACTACATCCTGCCAATCATAAAGGTAGTTCCAAAGCACGAGCTCCCCCTCGTTAAGGACTACGACGATGCCTTCGACTACCCTGTGAGACACCTCGACGAGGCGATGTTCATGCCCCTGATAAGGGCCGTTGAAAGGCTCGCGCTCTGGGGTAAAAGCAGGAACCTCGACATGAACGCGCTCATAGGCGGCTTTGCGGTGGCGATGGCTTTACTGATAGTCCTGCTGGGGGTGGTATCGTGAACATTGTTGGCGTTTTCCAGGAAGTGCTCTACTTCGCAGCGGTAATCTACACGTTCGCCTTCATCCTCTATGGAATAAGGGCAATCAAAGGGCCTACAACCGCGGACATTATTCTCGCTGTAGACTGCCTTTCCTTTGACATGGCGGCATTCATGGTCGTCCTTGGAATATACTTCAAGTCCATCATGCTCGCTAGCGGTGCCATAATCCTTGCCCTGTGGGCCTTCATGCTGGACATATACTACACCAAGTACGTCCTCTACGGGGAGGTGGAGGTATGATAGATGAGATTATCTTCATCATCGGCTCGATCGCGATCCTCCTTGGGGCCATCCACGACCTCGTCGCGGCCATAGGAATGCTTCGCTTTCCGGATTTCTACATGAGGAGTCACGCCGCCACAGTTGGGACCATCGGAGGTGCAGCTTTACCAGTCTTTGGCGCGGGTTTGGTTGCCCTCGTCTACCACCCCCTTGGAAGCCAGAGGTTCTTCATGGCGGGAATAGCGTTCACCGTTGGAATCCTGATCCTCCTGATAGCTCCGACCGGCTCACACTCGCTGGTCTCGGCGGTTTATTTTGGAAGGATCGGAAAGAAGCCGAGGCTCGTGGTTGACCAGCTGGAGGAAGACTTACCGAAGAGGAGCGACGTTGCCGAACTAGTCCGCGAGCACGAGGAGGTTCCCGGTGAGGAAGCGGAGCCGAAGTTCACCTTCAGGAGGGTCTGAGATGCAGGAGTTCCACCTCATAATCCTGGCTATCGTCGTTTCCTTCGGCTTTGTATTCAGCTACCTGGCTATGAAGGAGCACGACCTGCTCAAAGCCCTCGCCCTGAGCTCCGTTCAGTCAACGTTCTTCGCCCTCGGCTTCTACATTCTGGCCGCTCCCGACATTGTCCTGGCCTACTTAGCCATAGCCGTTGGAGCCTACACTGCCCTCGTCATCCTCGCGATAAGCAAAACCGAGCGCTACGAGGTGGGAGAATGAGGCGGGACGTTTACGTTGCGGTGTCCTTCCTGATGGCTTTCCTTGTGATCTCTTACGCGGTGACGGTGAAGGACGTCCTCGGAATAGCCCAGAACCCGCTCCGCCCCCTCGGTGAATTCTACTTAAGCCACGCTTTTGCCCACGAAGGACTGACGAGCCACAGCCCTGAGGTAGTCACGGCAATAGTCTGGAACTACCGCGGCTTCGATACACTCTTCGAGACCTTCGTCTTCTTCCTGGCGATTATGGGTGCCCTAAGTGTGCTCCGGCTTACCGGGGAACAGGAAAAACAGGTCCGCCACTTTGAGGTGAGGGAACCCCACCGGCAGATGGATTTAATCGTCAGGGCAACCGTGAAGCTCGTGGTTATCATGATAGTCTCGATTTCAGCCTCAATCGCCCTTCACGGCCATCTGACCCCCGGCGGCGGTTTCCAGGGAGGTTCTGCCATGGCAGTGGCTTCACTGCTCCTCTTCGCGGCCTTCAGCAAGTTTACACTGGAGAGAAAAGGACTGACATTGAGGCACACCGTTTCAGCATATGCCCTTGGTCTGGCGCTCATCCTTGCAACGGTTCTCGCCCCGGTTTTCCTCTACGGCGGCAAAATCCTGGAGATAAACCTCCTGCTGGGAGAAACCGGCCTCTTCAACCTCGACGTTGGAGAGTACACAGCGGTTACCTTCGGCTTCCTGACCGTGTTCTTAGTCCTCGGAATTTCAGAGTGGATATTCAAAAACGTTCTCAGGGGGGAGGTTCGGTGATAGCGAGCTTTCTCATCTTCTACATCACTGTAACACTCTTTGCAATGACACTCCTCGGAATCTACGGCGTTGCGACCCGCTCCAACCTCATCAAGAAGATCATCATGCTTAACGTGATGGGCGATGCCATAAATATGCTCTTCGTCATCGTCGGCTACCGTCTCGTCTATCCCGTCTTCCCGCCGATATACGAGAGGCACTTAACGGTTGGGGAGTTCCTGAGCAGGGCAGTTGATCCGGTTCCGCAGGCGCTGGTTCTCACCGCGGTCGTCATAGGCATGGCCATGAACATACTTCTCACGACTTACGCGATACAGTTCTACCGCCTCCACGGAACGGTTGATGCGAGGGACATGGCTGGAATTATGAGGGGGGAAAGGGAATGAGGATAAGGTTCTCTCCTGGGACGTTCCTTATAGCGCTCGCCGTTTACCTGTTCTACACCGGCTCGGTAAGCGAGTACGATATGATAACTGGAAGCATCGTCGCCCTCATGATCTCCCTCATAGTCGGCCACTGGCTGATTGAGAACGAGTCCAAGTTCTTCTCGCCGCGGAGGTGGTTCCACGCGGTAATCTACGGCCTCCGCTACTTCCTCATCGAGGAGACCAAGACCCACATCGACGTGGCGAAGAGAGTCTTTACGCTGAGGGCCAACCCCGGCATAGTTAGGATTCCGCTTGAGGTGGAGAGCGACTATGGGAAGGTGCTCGTTGCCAACTCGATAACCAACACTCCTGGAACGATAGTGGTCGACATAAGCGACGACGGGAAGTGGCTCTACGTTCACTGGATTGACGTTTCAACGCTCGACGAGAGGGAAGTGAAGGAGAACGTTGTTGCCTACTTCGAGGACTACGCGAAGAAAATATTTGACTGAGGTGAGAGCATGGAGGTTGGAATCGTCCCGATCATACCCCTCGGCTTTGCCTTCTTCCTGCCCTTCATAGCCTTCGCGACAGGGAAGAGCAGAAGAGTTGTGATAGCCTACGCCTTAACGGCCCAAACAGTGGCTTTTCTCGCTGGAATCGAGCTCTTCAGGATGGCTTACTCCTCCGATGAGCCTTTAGTCTACGCTTTCGGAAACTGGATAGCGCCGGTAGGCATAGTTTTCGAGGTCGACAGGCTCTCCGCAACGCTGGTTCTAACCGCTACCTTCGGTTTTCTCATGGCGGGGGTATACTCTTCAAGGTTCATCAGAGAGCACGGAGTGGAGTTCTTTTACACTTTCCTCCTCGGCCTTGAGGCGGGAACGCTTGGGGCGTTTATGACTGGAGACGCCTTTAACCTCTTCGTCATGATGGAGGTTCTGGGCGCTTCCGCCTACGCGATAGTTGGCTTTTACAGGAACAGGGGTGAGAGCATCGAGGGGGCCTTCAAGTACGGCGTCAGCGGTGCCGTCGCGACGAGCCTCTACTTCCTCGCTCTTGGCTTCCTCTACGCCTCCCTTGGAACGGTCAATATGGCCGACTTAAGTGCCAAGTTCCACGGGATAGGCTTCCCGGTCACTGTGAAGGTCTTTGGAGACCCCACCCTTGCCCTTGGAATCTTCTTTGCCCTGACAATATCGATGGTAATAGTCAAGAGCGCCATCTTCCCAGGCCATTACTGGCTTCCTGATGCCTATCAGGGCGCACCCGTACCAGTTGGCGCCGTTCTGAGCGGCTTTGTTGAGGTTGTTGGAATATACGCCCTCACAAGGTTCCTCTACACAGTCTTTCAGGGTGTTTCCTTCCAGCACTGGCTCTCGCTGGTCTTCTTCACACTGGGAGCAGCCACCGCTTTCCTCGGCTCCCTCATGATGCTCGTCCAGAGGGACGTGAAGAGGCTCATAGCTTACTCAACGATACTCCACATGGGCTACCTCTTCATGGCCCTCGGCGTTGGAACGCAGCTTGCGGTTCTGGCAATAAATTTCCACATAATAAACCACGCCATAGCGAAGATGCTTCTCTTCTTTACAGTCGGGGCCTTCATCTACAGGACTGGAAGGACCAGGATAGATGACCTTGCGGGCGCTGGAAAGAGCATGCCGGTTACCACCTTCCTCTTTGGGTTGGCCACGCTCAGCCTCGTTGGAGTCCCGCCGTTGAACGTTTTCTTCAGCAAGATGCTTATATTCGACGCACTAATGCAGAGGAGTGTCTGGCTTGCCTCAGTGGTTGTAATAACAAGTGCAATAGCGGCGTGGGCCTACTTCAGGCTCCTCGTAACTCTCTGGCGCGGTAAACCTGCTGAGGGACACCACGGGACACAGGGGGGAGTTCAAGAGCACGAAGGCTCCGCAGGGGATTACATCAAAGGGGGCGAGGTCTGGACGTTAACCTCAGTAAACTTAATCCTTGGCCTCCTGGTGGTGCTCTTCGGTGTTCTGGCGCCCGTGCTGGTAGAGGGCTACTTCCATCAGGCGGCAGTTCAGGCGATGAACTATCAGGGTTACATAGAGGCCGTGAGGAAGCTGGCGGAGGCAGTTCTTTCAAGTGCATGAGGTTTTCTCTTCCCTTGTCCTCTTTCTTTTCCCATAAATCCCCCGACAGTCCCGTGCTAGGGGATAGAAATCAAGAGGAGAGAATCAGGTAAAATAGAGAACCGCCAGCGTTATGGCGTAGAGCAACATCACGCTCTTGAACACGCTCCAGCCGAGTTTTTTGATGTCGTCTATCTTCGCCACGTAGGTGCCGTCTCTCAGGTTCCTGACGAGCCTCACCGTCGGCTCTATCAGCGCTAAGATGAGGTAGGGGTTGTAGAGAACCACGAGAAAGGCCGGAAGCCAAGCTATCAGCGGGTACTTCCTCGGGAACTTCCTGAAGGCGAGCCTCGTCTCGACGTAGGCCGCTCCAATCGCCTCGTAGTAAGCTAAGAGGAACCAGAAGACGAGGACGTCATAGCTGAACGGCCTTCCAGAAACCGCCGGAGCGAACAAAGCGGGCACCGCCGGAAGGAGGTTGCCGAGGGCATAAGTTACCGGGTTCTTCCATCCTTTCCTCCTTGAAAAAGCAAAGTGGAGCGCGAAGAGGACCGCGACGACGCTGAGCGGGATTAAAAGGGGGTTGTCTAGGGACGGCTCAAGGATGCCCTTCCCAAACCAGTACCACGCCGGAAGGAGGTATGCCAGCCCGTTAAGGCCAAGGGCGAAGGCCATTCCCCCCATCCGCCAGGAGCGGTAGGAGTCGAAGGCGTAGTCGAACGTGAAGAACGTGATGAGCGCGACGCTTGTTCCAATTAGCCAGCCCCTCCAGTCCGCGTGAGCCAGGATTAGACCGCCTATCATCGAGAGGATTATCGTTCCGCCCGCTCCGGGCTCCCTCGGTACC
>JALTBN010000098.1 GCA_027075325.1 Thermococcus sp.
AGCAGAAGGGCGGAGCTCCTTTCAAAGAGAGACAACCTCATAGACATCTTCAGAGAGGGCTCTAAAAGAGCAAGGGAGATAGCCTCTCAAACGATGGAAGAGGTAAGAGAGGCAATGAACTTCCTCAAGGAGTAGGTATTGAACTCTAAGAAGAGAATAAGAGCCCAGATAGGGATTCTCATCTTCCTTATCGGGCTCCTCATCTTCTACGTCCTCCACAGGAACGTCTGATGGAAAGGGTAACCATTGAAGATATCCGGTTTATGAACCTTGCAATAAGGGAAGCCTACAGGGCAAAGGGGAAAACACTTCCAAACCCTGCAGTTGGAGCAGTAGTAGTAAAGAACGGAAAGGTAATAGCCACAGGCTATCACGAAAGGGCAGGACTTCCCCACGCTGAGGCCGTTGCACTTACAAAAGCAGGAGAAAAGGCAAAGGGAGCAACCCTCTACGTAACATTGGAACCCTGCAACCACTACGGGAGAACCCCTCCCTGCACAGAGAGAATAATAGAGGCGGGAATAAGAGAGGTTGTAATAGGCGTAAGAGACCCGAACCCTATTGCAGCCGGAGGAGTTGAAAGGTTAAGGTCTGCTGGAATAAAGGTAAAAACCGGAGTTTTAAAGAAGAGGTGTTTTGAGCTGATAGAGGATTTCGTTGTAAATACGCTGAAAAAGAGGGCTTTTCTGAATTTAAAACTTGCTCTCACTTTAGACGGGAAAATTGCAGACAGGCATGGAAACTCAAAGTGGATAACGGGAGAGGCCTCAAGGAGGTTCGTCCAAAAATTAAGGAGCTGGCACAACGCCGTAATGGTGGGAATAGGAACAGTCTTAAAGGATAACCCAAGGCTAACCGTTAGAGAATTTCCCGTTGAGAAGCAACCCTTTGCAGTAGTTGTTGACAGGCAGCTGAAAATCCCGACAAACTGCTATCTTGTAAAAGAAAGAGCTGAGGAACTGATAGTTATCACAGCTCAGGAGTCCCTCTTTTCTTACAAGGCCGGAATCCTAAAAGACCTTGGGGTGAAGCTCCTACCCGTCTTTGACCTTGGCGGAAAGTTAGACCTGAAAGAGGCTCTAATCGTTCTAAAAGAGGAATTCGATATATACTCCGTCTTCTGTGAGGGGGGAGCTCTCCTCGCCTGGTCTTTACTCTCTGAGAACCTCGTTGACAAGCTGACCCTCTTCTACGCCTCCAAAATCCTTGGAGAAGATGGAATTTCTGCTTTCAAAGGATCTTTCGG
>JALTBN010000099.1 GCA_027075325.1 Thermococcus sp.
AGAAAATTACAACGTTTTTCCCTTCAAGGTCTCTCTTTGTCAGTTTTCCTCTTTTAGTTGGAACAGAGAAAGAGGGAGCAAGAACTTTCTGAACTTCAACTGAATAGGGCTTCGGTTTTACCTTTGTCCCCTTAAGTTTCGGAATGGGAACGTTGCGGGGCATCTGCCGGTGTTTGGGTAGAGGTTTTTTAGGCAAAAGAATGTACCAGTCTGCAAAGGCGTTGGGAGAAATTAAAAAAGTAAGGAGAAAAAGAGAGAAAAGCTTTCTCAAGACAGCCACTCCTTTAAAAGTACTTCCGGGTTTTCGCTCCTCATTAAGGTTTCACCTATTAGAAAGGCGTCAACGCCAGCTTCCTTCAGCATAATTAAATCATCTTTTCCTTTTATACCGCTCTCTGAAACTGCAAGTTTTCCTTCAGATTTTATTAACGGAAGAAGTTTTAGTGTTGTTGAGAGGGAAACTGTGAACGTTTTGAGATCTCTGTTGTTTACTCCCACAATTTCGGCTCCGGCCTTGAGAGCTCTCTCAACCTCCTCCTCTGTGTGTGTCTCAACAAGAGGCTCCATCCCAAGCTCTCTTCCAAGTTCTATGAAATCTTTAAGCTCTGAGTCTGAAAGGATTGCAACTATTAAAAGGTATGAGGAAGCCCCAAGGGCTTTTGCTCCGTATATCTGGAACTCGTCTATTATGAAATCCTTTCTGAGAACCGGAAGCTCTACGGCCTCTGCAACCTGCCTCAGGTAGAAGGGAGAACCCTGAAAGAACTTCTCGTCTGTTAGAACAGAGATGGCCCTTGCCCCGCCCCTCTCGTAGGCCTTTGCTATTTCCACAGGGTCAAAATTTTCCCTTATTACCCCTTTAGACGGAGAGGCTTTTTTGACCTCAGCAATGATGTTTATGCCCTCTCGTGAAAGAGCTTCTTTGAAGTTATAGGGAACTTTTAGCCTCTCTGCCTCTTCCCTCAAAACGGACATATTGAACTTCTGCTTTTTCTCGGAGAGCTCCCTCCTTTTGTGCTCAACTATTTTTTTTAGAATGTCCATCTTTCTTCCTCTTCTTCAGCTTCTCCTTTACAGATTCAGCTTTTCCAACGTAGTTTACCTGCTTTGCCCGGGCAATTGCCAGGGTGTTCTCCGGAACGTCTTTTGTAATCACTGAGCCTGCGGCAGTTATTGAGTTGTCTCCAACCTTTACAGGAGCAACAAAGAGGGTGTTGCTTCCAACGAAAACGTTTTTACCTATGT
>JALTBN010000100.1 GCA_027075325.1 Thermococcus sp.
CTACAATTGAATTTTTCTTAGCTACCTGCTTTTTATAGTTTATAAAGAGATCAATATCATTTTCATCTAAGGTAGAGTCATTACTCAACGCAAGATATAGCAGGTTTTCTATTTCACTTTTTGTTAAACCCTGAAGTGCTGACACATAATCATTTTTCAAATCTTCAGTTAAGTAAAGCCTATTCTCTTTTAAAAACTTTTCAAGTATATTACGTATTTCTTTTCTGTCAGGATAAGTAAATTCAAAAACCAACGTTTCTTTTTCAAGAATACTTGGTAAAACCAATTTATCAGAAATCAAAAATATAGTTAACAGACTATCTCCAGTTTTTATCTCGTTTACCAGATTTTTTAAAAATCTAACATTTCTTTTAGAGTTAGGATTTTCCTCACTTAAGAATGTATCAGCACTAAGTATTAAAAATATGACTCTCTCTTCCCGAGAAATATCTCTAATAAACTTTAAAGACTCTAAAAAGTCTGTATTCAATCCATCAATTTGATTTCTAATGCGCAGTCTTAAAGATCTATTACTTTCAAAGTTTTGCTCATTTATCCACTTAACACCGTCAATTTCGTCGTAAGAAAAAACGATGTAATCCTTTGCCTCATCAAGTATCAAATTCACGCTTTCTTGTTCCTCTTCTGTTTTAAAATATGAAATGGGATGAGAAGCTGTTATTACAGTTCTAATTTCTTCCCTTAAAGATTCCATCTTTCCTCCTCCAATCGCTTAGTTAGAAACATATCTATTTTTTATCCCTAAATCTGTCCCATATAACCTGTTTTTTCGGCACCCAGACTAAGGCGTCTAAGTGGATGGGCGGGATGCCTAAGCGGTTGGAGAGCTCCCGCCATTCCTCAACAGTTGGCAGGAGTTTTTTGAGGCGGGAGTCTAAGGGAATCTCTATCTCCTCAAGGCCTTCGGGGTCTTTCCCGAAAACTATTCTGTAGCCGTACATGAACATTTTGGCCGCGAAAACTACGGTTTTGGCGTCTTTCCTCTGCTTCAAGCACTCAGAGAGCTCCTCAACAAGAAGTTTCAGGTTTTTCCCTATCTCTTCAACTGTATGTTTCCTAAAAAAACTTTCAACACACTTTTTGACTTTCTCAAACCGCTTCAGTTTTGCGTTTAGAAAACGCCTGTTAAACTTTTCTAAAAATTCTGGAAAGGCGTCAACTTCCGGTTTTTCCGAGAAAAACTCTGAGAACTTCTCCCAGTAGTCCTCTCCCTTCATCTGGA
>JALTBN010000101.1 GCA_027075325.1 Thermococcus sp.
TGAGGCGGAACTTACACATAGGTTTCCGCATAGAAGAAGCCTATGAGGCTTTTCAGAAGGGTTATCAGCCTAAGTATGTAAGGGCAAGCTGGAAATACTTGTGTGAGCTCTTAGGCTGGGAATACAGGCCGAATAAGAGGAACGGTAGAAAAAGAGAGGAACATTTGAAAATTGCAAGGCAGATTAAGGAACTCTATGCAAAATCCCGTTGGGAAGAGCTTGAAGAACACATTAATCGCTTGTTAGAACAGGGCTACAGCAAGCGCAAGATAGCTGAGATGGTTGGCATATCTCACGATACTTTATATCGTCGTTTTTCGCACTTATGGAAGTAAGAAAACAATTGGAATACAAGTCTTAGGGCTACTTTTAGTTAACGCCATTTCTGAACGCTATAAAGTGTCAGATTCTATTGATATAATCCCTCCCCTACCGAAGGTAGGTTATACCGGCGGCCCGCAAAAGCGGGAGAAAAGTAAAGGGAGATAAGGTTTTTCTTTTTCCCGTTAGTTGGGTTCTTTTCTTTCTCTACCGTTAATTAGCGGTTATAGAGTAAGTTAACGGTATGTGGTGTTCTTCTTGTTCTTTTCCTCTCTCTGAAGACCTTGAGTTTCTTACTCCTTTCCCTTAAGCCTTTGGAAATCAAGGGGTTTCTCTTTCTACTTTACGCCGCCGCCGAGAAGTTTTTTCGGAGTTAGCCTTTGAAAATCAATGAGTTTTCGCAGATTTGAGAGGTTTCTGCCGGCCACCGCTGATTTGTGTTTCGTGTGGTTCAAAACGGCCTCTCTGACCACCCTATTAGGCCGAATTTTGGATTTTCTCTCCGGAGAGGTATTCTGATACCCTGCCAGCGAAATACGGCGAATATATTGACGATTTGGCGGGAGCTCTCCGGAATTGACGGTGGATTTGGGAGATGCCGGTAGAGAGCTCCCTCTAAGAAACAACATTTTTCCCTTTCCAGCCAACCTGTGCCTCTCTATCAGGCGGAGCGAAGTCCCGCAGTCAAGGGGGGAAACCACGAGCGAAGCGAGTGGGCGGAGACCTTGACGAGGGACGAGCGGAGCCAAATTGACTGTTAAGGTTGGCTGGAAGGAAGGGATAGGGAAAAGGGGGGCTTGAAGCCCCGATTAATGCTATCTCCTCTCTCGGGTAATTACCGAGAGAGTTGGGATAGTAGGTGTCAGGCTGTATTTACAGCCTGAGTTTAGAGTTGCTAAAACCCGTGAGGGTTATTC
>JALTBN010000102.1 GCA_027075325.1 Thermococcus sp.
TCCTGTGGCGGGAAATCTACTTGATAACCTTCAGCGAGGAGATTGCAAAGGCCTCAGGCTACAGAGTTGAGCTTATTACCTTCCTGATGAACCTTCTCATTGCCGCTGTTGTTACTTTTTCCCTTAAAGCGGTGGGAGCTCTCCTGGTTTTCTCCCTCCTTGTCGTCCCTTCAGCTTCAGCCTTCAGGTTCTCTAAGAGCTACGGTCAGTATTTTGCTCTCTCACTTCTCTTTGGGGTTCTTTCAGGTTTTTTGGGAATGCTTGTCTCATTTGCCTTAGACGCCCCCTCAGGGGCAACGATTACCCTCGTCTCCTTTCTAATCTTTCTCTTTTCCGCCCTCAAGTCCTAAAAGTTTTTTCATCTTCAGGGCGTTTAAAGCTCCTGATCCTCCTGCTGTATTGTTGAAGAAAACACATTTAACTTCTGAAGGGCTTCCCTTTATCCCCTCTGCAGCCTCTTTCAGCTCGTTTTCGGTGTAGGAGCTCCTGTATAACCGCTCTCTGCCGTGGAACCTGAAATACGAGAGTTTTTCTGTTTCCTTACACTCCTTTAGCCAGCCTAAACTCTCTGGAAAGTCTGAACAGACAACTGTCGTTTCAACCTCATTGAGGTGTTTTTCCCATGTGGGACTGCGGAGCTCCACAACTACCTCAATCCCTTCTTCTTTAAACCTTTCAACGATTCTGCTGAGAAACTCAAGGTTTTTCTCGCTGTAAGAAAAGCTCTTTGGAAACTGACCCAAAAGGCAGACTAAGTTCTCTTTCAGGGTTTCCTTAACCTTAAAAAACGGGTTGACGTTTTCTTCCGTCAGCTTTCTATAGTGGGTAATTCCCCTGTAGAGCTTGAAGACGTATTTAAGCGGAACTTTCCGGTAGTTCCTGATTGAGGACTTAACGGGAAGCCTATAAAAAGTTGAGTTCACCTCTAAACCGTTGAAGTGCTCTGCGTAGTAAAGTAGCCACTGGCTCATAGGCAAATTTTCCAGGTAGAAGACACTTTTCCAGTCCCTGTAGAAGAAACCGCTTGTTCCTAAAACTATCAACGGCTTCCCTTAATGAGGTTCAGAACCTCCCTTACCCTCTTTCCAACGCTCCTTGCCGTCTTTAAGCCCCACTCGTCGATTTCAAATTGGTCGTCAACCTGTTTTGCAACGGCTGCACACCCGAAATGTGCCGTTGGATCTGAGTCTGCGACTAAGATCATTCCGTGGATAAGAGCCCAGCCGTGAATCGCCTGGAGTGTGTGTTCCTGACCGCCGTGCTTTGTCGCCCCAACGGCAATTGCCGCGCAAACCTTGTCCTTCAGTTCCCAGTTGACCCTTAGAGTTCTTGATCTGTCAAATAGAGTTTTCAACATTCCTGTAATTGAACCAAAGTAGACAGGAGAACCAATAATGATTGCGTCGGCCTCTTTCATCTTCTGAGCTATCTCCTCATACCCGTCTTTAACTACACAGATTCCCCCGTTCCTCTTACAGGCGTTGCAGACCTTACAGTATTCAAGAACATAATCTGAGAGGGAGATTATCTCAGTGTCAAAACCCTCAAGCTCTTTAAAGGCTTCTTCTAAAAGGATGAGTGTTGACCCTTTCCTGTGTGAGCCGTTTATTCCTAAGACCTTCATAATCCCTCCTAACTCCTCTTCTTAAATACAATTCTGATAGGAATTTTGTTGAACCCAAAGGCTTCCCTTATCCTGTTCTCTAAAAAGCGCCTGAAGGACTTTGGAATCCCCTCAGGGTAGTTTGAGAAGAGCAGGAACGTCGGTGGCTTTGTTTTAACCTGTGTTCCGTAGTAGATTTTGACAATTTTGTTCTTATAGACAGGGGGCTGGTGGATCTCCATCAGCTTCTGGAGAACCCTGTTGAACTCTCCCGTTCTCACCTTCTTCGTATACTGCCTGTAAACGTCTTTTATCTGCTTGAGGAGCTCCTTTAACCCTTTCTTTTCTTTGGCTGAGATGAAGACCCTTGGAGCATAAGGGATAAAGTCAAAAGTAAGATCTAATTCTCTGTGTATTCTTTCCCAGTCCTTTTCGCTTTTCAGCTTATCTATTTTGTTTACTGCGATGATTATGGGCTTGAACTTCTCAAGGGCTATTCCGGCGATTTTCGCATCCCTGTCTGTAGGGCCTTCCTCTGCGTCAACTAAAAGAACGACAACGTCCGCCCTGTCTATTGCGTCTAAAGCCCGAAGATACGAGTAGTATTCAATGTCCTTTATCTTCCCTCTCCGCCTTATTCCGGCGGTGTCTATAAAGATGAACTCGTCGTCTCCAATCTTTACGTAGGTGTCTATTGCGTCCCTTGTCGTTCCGGGAACGTCGCTGACTATCGCCCTCTCCTCTCCAACAAGGGCGTTTAAGAGGGTAGATTTGCCCATGTTTGGCCTTCCAACTATTGCAACCTTTATGGGCTCCTTCTCCTCTTCCTCTATCTCATACTCCTTTCCGGCTGCAAGGTCTTCTGAGAGCTTGTGGAGCTCCTCGCTCTCCTCTCCGGAGATGAGCCTTTCGGCCTTCTCTCTCCTCTCTTTCTTCTCGTGCTCCTTCCTCGCCGCTTCCTTAAGGTCTTTCGGGAGCTTTTCTAATATCTTCTCTATCAGGGTTGGAATTCCTATCTTGTGGATTGCAGAGATGGGGATAACCTCTTCAAAGCCTAACCTGTAGAAATCGTAGATAAGGTCTTCCATAAAGGGTTCATCAACCTTGTTAACGGCCACAATTACCGGCTTTTCCCACTTCCTCAGAATCCTTGCAACTTCTTCGTCTAAAGGGGTTACCCCCTCTTTCCCATCAACCACGAAGACGATTACGTCGGCCTCGTCCATCGCCCTTTTAGCCTGCTCTGTCGTCTCCTTTGCAAACTCGTGAACCTTTCCTGTTGTATCAACTCCCCCTGTGTCAACTAAGAGAACTGTGTGGTCGTCTAAATCTGCCTCCTGAACTATTCTGTCCCTCGTTACTCCTGCAGTGTCGTCTATTATTGCCACCTTTTTCCCAAGTAGCCTGTTGAAAAGTGAGGACTTACCGACGTTCGGCCTTCCGACTATCGCAACAACGGGGAGTCTTCTCATACCTCCTCCGCCATCACCATGTCGTAGAGCTTTTTAAAGACGCAGGTAAACTCAACGTTCTCGTCAAATGCAAAGGGAAGGGTTTCTACCTCCCATATCTCCTCTCCATCATAAAGGTAACGGGTTCCTATAAAGGCAACGTCGGGGAGCTCCCTGAAGTAGTACTCCCTGTCTCCCTCCTCTTTCGCCCTTTTCAGGAATTCCCTCAGCTCATCTACAGAATCAAAGTTCTTAGTTACCGGAATCACAAACCTTAAAGCTGCGTAGGTATTTCCACACTTTCTGCACTCTCCGTAGAGCTCCCTTGCATCTATAACGGTTCTGAACTTCCTCTCTTTAACAAGCTCCTCAACCATCTCAATCAGGTCAACTAAAGGTTCCTCTTCCTCTCCCAAGTAAACTTCCTGTTCGGTTTCCTCTAACCTCTTCGGGTATATGGTCATGAGGGGAGCTCCGCAGTAGGGGCACTCAACCTTTTCTCCCTCTTCAGGAGCAGGCTCTAAAAGGCCTATAAGCCTATCAAAGAACTCGTTCATATCGTAGTCGTCTGCAACAAGCTCAATGGGTTCGTTGCACATTGAGAAGTCGTATCTGTAGTTTCTGCTGATGAAGTCCTCCATCTCTCTCCTCCTTTTCTGGTTTCACAGAAAATTTAACCACAAAAAGAAAAGGGGGAAGGCATTAGCCCTCCCCCTGAGTTAAGAGCTTATGGAATTATTGGTTTTACTGGCTTTCCTGTGAACCTACTTCAACCTCTTTAACAGCCTTTACAAGTGACTGTCCCACGTAGTAGCCGGCAAGGAGCTCCAGTCCCCAGACAAGGAGTGTAGGAATAGCAGCTCCGAGAGTTACAGCTTCGGCTACTGGTCCTATTACTATTGAAGAGATGATGTTCAGCTCAAAGAGGGCTGCGATGAGGAAAACCAAGAAAAACCCTAAGTAGTAAGCGTATTTAAAGGGCTCTAAAGAGCTGAGCCACATGGAGAGGAGAGCTGCAACGCTTAGATCCTCAAGTTTCTGAAGCTGTGCAGCTTCAGGGCTTTTGGCTATCTTCTGCACGATTTCGGACTTATCGGGAATATCCCCATCTAAAAATGCTTTAGCTGCATTTGCAATTCCACCGTAGCCGAAGATGAGCCTGTTGGCAAAGAGCCAGAAGCCTAAGAATCCAATAACGAAAGCTGCCGCTTCAGGGTGTGCGGCAATA
>JALTBN010000103.1 GCA_027075325.1 Thermococcus sp.
TACGTTATTTTCAGATTCTTAAACAGAAAAGAGTGTAAAGATACATGCACGTTAGAGGTCGGAAATGAAGAGCCTTTCAGAGTTGAGAGAGGAGATAGACAGGATAGATAGGGAGCTCCTCACACTTTTAAACCGCCGGGCTAAATTGGCCCAGGAAGTTGGAGAGATAAAGAGGAAAAAAGGGCTCCCTTTCTACGTTCCCGGAAGGGAAGCAAAGATCCTTGCAAAACTTGAGGAGCTCAACCAGGGGCCGCTACCGCCTGAGAGCATAAGGGCAATTTTTCGGGAGATAATCTCTGCATGCAGGGCATTAGAGGAGCCTACAAAAGTAGCATTTTTAGGGCCGCAGGCAACCTTTACGCACCTTGCAGCACTTAAACACTTTGGAACCTCATCGGATTTAAGGGCTAAAGACTCAATAGACGAGGTCTTTGACGAGGTTGAGAAGGGGCGGGTTGACTACGGAGTTGTCCCGATAGAGAACTCAATTGAGGGAATTGTCAACTATACGATAGACATGTTCTTAGATACAGACCTTAAAATCAGCGGGGAGGTCTTCGTTCCCGTTAACCTCCACCTTATGAGCAAGGAGGGGGAGCTCTCCGCCATTAAAAAGGTCTACTCCCACAGACACGCAATAGCTCAGGCAAGGAAGTGGCTCTCTGAGAACCTGCCAAACGTTGAGGTAGAGGAGGTTTCAAGCACTGCAAGAGCTGCAGAGATTGCAAGCAGGGAGCCGGGAGCTGCCGCAATTGCAAGTGAAGCAGCAGCACTCCTCTACGATCTGAACATCCTTGCGAAGAACATTCAGGAGCTCTCCAAAAACTTCACCCGCTTCCTCATAATCGGAAAGTCAGATTCAGAGTTCCCATCTGGAAGGGATAAAACTTCAATCATGTTCAGCACACGCCACGAGGCGGGAGCTCTCTTTAAAGCTCTCCAGCCCTTTGCAGTTTACGACGTGAACCTCTCTAAAATTGAATCAAGGCCTACGAAAAAGAAACCATGGGAATACGTATTTTTCGTTGACATAGAGGGACACAGAAAGGAAGAGAGGGTTGCAAAAGCCCTATCAGAGCTTGAGAAGGGCTGCAGCTTCTTCAAAATCTTAGGTTCCTACCCAGCCGGGTTTAAGGAGTGAGATATGAGAGAGGCAGAAATTAGCAGGGAAACTAAGGAGACGAGCGTTTACGTGAGCCTCAACTTAGACGGAAGCGGCG
>JALTBN010000104.1 GCA_027075325.1 Thermococcus sp.
CGCCGCTTCCGTCTAAGTTGAGGCTCACGTAAACGCTCGTCTCCTTAGTTTCCCTGCTAATTTCTGCCTCTCTCATATCTCACTCCTTAAACCCGGCTGGGTAGGAACCTAAGATTTTGAAGAAGCTACAGCCCTTCTCAAGCTCTGATAGGGCTTTTGCAACCCTCTCTTCCTTTCTGTGTCCCTCTATATCAACGAAAAATACGTATTCCCATGGTTTCTTTTTCGTAGGCCTTGATTCAATTTTAGAGAGGTTCACGTCGTAAACTGCAAATGGCTGTAGGGCTTTAAAGAGAGCTCCCGCCTCGTGGCGAGTGCTGAACATGATTGAGGTTTTATCTCTTCCAGATGGAAACTCTGAGTCCGACTTTCCGATTATCAGGAATCGGGTGAAGTTTTTGGAGAGCTCCTGAATGTTCTTCGCAAGGATGTTCAGATCGTAAAGGAGTGCGGCAGCTTCACTTGCAATTGCGGCAGCTCCCGGTTCCCTGCTTGCAATCTCTGCAGCTTTTGCAGTGCTTGAAACCTCCTCTACCTCAACGTTTGGCAGGTTCTCAGAGAGCCACTTCCTTGCCTGAGCTATTGCGTGCCTGTGGGAGTAGACCTTTTTGATTGCAGAGAGCTCCCCCTCCTTGCTCATAAGGTGGAGGTTAACGGGAACGAAGACCTCCCCGCTGATTTTAAGGTCTGTATCTAAGAACATGTCTATCGTATAGTTGACAATTCCCTCAATTGAGTTCTCTATCGGGACAACTCCGTAGTCAACCCGCCCCTTCTCAACCTCGTCAAAGACCTCATCTATTGAGTCCTTAGGCCTTAAATCAGATGAGGTTCCAAAGTGTTTAAGTGCTGCAAGGTGCGTAAACGTCGCCTGCGGCCCTAAAAATGCTACTTTTGTAGGCTCCTCTAATGCCCTGCAGGCCGAAATTATCTCCCGAAAAATTGCCCTTATGCTCTCAGGCGGTAGCGGCCCCTGGTTGAGCTCCTCAAGTTTTGCAAGGATCTTTGCTTCCCTTCCGGGAACGTAGAATGGAAGCCCTTTTTTCCTCTTTATCTCTCCAACTTCCTGGGCCAGTTTCGCCCGGCGGTTTAGAAGTGTGAGGAGCTCCCTATCTATCCTGTCTATCTCCTCTCTCAACTCTGAAAGGCTCTTCATTTCCGACCTCTAACGTGCATGTATCTTTACACTCTTTTCTGTTTAAGAATCTGAAAATAACGTA
>JALTBN010000105.1 GCA_027075325.1 Thermococcus sp.
GGGGCTGGGTAGAGAAGGTTCCTGAGGAAACCCTTAGAGAGATTTTCAAGGGCTATATGGAGTTCCTGATGAAAGAAGTTTACCCCAAAACGGCTCTGGCAAGACTTGAGAGGGAGATTGCAGAGGCTAAAGAGGAAGTCAAAAAAGAGGTGGGGGAGAAAAAAGAGGAGCTTAAGACTGAACTTGAGGACGACCTTGAAGACCTTGCTAAAGGAGTAGGAGCGGCAATAGGAAGAACTCAAGGTTTTGTAATCACCGAAGCCGAAAAAATCAGAGACCACATAGACAGGCGTCTCAAGAAGGGAGAGTACGAATACAGGGAGAGCAAGTGGGAGATAAGGCATAGGATAGCAGAGACCTTAACGGCTATGGACGAAGAAATTTACGGTAGGGGAAGGTAAAAAATGGCGTCTATCTTTGAGTATATCCAACTCTGGGAAGATTTAAGGCGAAAAGAAGCCCACGAGTTGACTCTTTACGACCTTA
Organism: Thermococcus sp.; assembly: GCA_027075325.1. GTDB lineage: Archaea > Methanobacteriota_B > Thermococci > Thermococcales > Thermococcaceae > Thermococcus. The sequence continues at coordinate 487 of JALTBN010000105.1, forward strand.
AAGGTTTGGAACTTTTCATAGCTGGGTGGAAAGAAATTTTGAAAGAACAGGAAAAAGAACAGGAACGCCAAAGTCCAGAGGTGTAGGAATGCCTGAAGGATTCATAGACCTTAAAGGAGAGTTTCTCTGGAGGGAATGGATAGAGGAAAACAGAGCCTTTGTAGAGACTTTCAAGGAGCTTGAGAAGGAGAAAAGGAATGCACCCTGCTCTGATAACGGTTAACTGTGCTTACAGGGAAAACCGTCTTATGACGGAAGAAAAACTTGCAGAGATTCTGAAAAGCGGGAAGTTTCCTGAGACCTATCCGGAATGGGAACAGGTAGAGGTATTCTTTTCAGAGGTTCCTTCCGAATACGTTTCGGACTTCTGTACCAGATACGGAATAACTCTTGAGGAGCTTAAAGACTACTACGAGAAGAACATAAAACCACGGTTCAGGAACGAAGAACTTGAGGAGCTGTGGAAATGGTAGAGTGGGAAAAACAGGTGTTAGAACTAAGGAACGGTTCACTTTAGAGACTTGAAATTGTAGGAATGTGGAAAGTATGTTCAGGTTGGCAACGCCCCAAGAGGTAGGATACTACAAAAAGGTTCTGTATCCCGTTCAGGATAGGATACTCAATGCCGTAGGAGAGTGTTTCGGGAGTGCTTTCTACTTGACAGGCGATACAGCACTTTCAAGGTTTTACTTAAACCACAGGTTATCAGACGACCTTTGCCTGTT
>JALTBN010000106.1 GCA_027075325.1 Thermococcus sp.
TCATCGGAAAGGATCCCGCGCTGAGAGATGTTCTGGGTGTTCACTTAAATGTCTCTATTGAATGGAATGCCAGTGAAGACGAAATCAAAGCGTTCGTTAAGGGCTTCCAGAGGGCGAGCCAAGTAATTTATGACTACACAGATGGACACACTATGATAACAAAAATAACAATTTATAACAATGTAGAAAGATACAGCTACGTATGGAACGGATCGGACGTTATTATACACCGGGGAGATTCATCATACTTCAATTCAACTACATTAGGCTGGTGGATCAAGTGGTCATCAAATGCCCCCACTAAAGATAGAGCTTTAAGTCATATAAATCTCTTTGAAAAATTTGGCGGGAATTCCCCATTAGACAGAAACTACTATTATGGTATTGCACATGAAATGGCCCATTATTTGTATTGGATACTCGATGAATATTGCACTTGGGAAGGACTGCATTATGGCACCATATCCAGTGACCTTAAACAATATGGTATTGAGTTTAAGCCTTTGCCAACAATAATGAGCTATGAAGATGATGTCACAAAAGCCAAAGGAATAAAATGGAGTGAGCTTAGCACACCACAAGACTACAGATGGTTCAATGCTCAGCTCAAGGATTTAAACATGTATTTTGAGGAACTATACAAGAAAAATTGGACATATTTCACAACCGATCACTGGCATACATACCAGAAATCTGCTTGGGAAATCCTAGTAGACATGATATCTAAGTCCAACTTCTTCTCAATCATAAGCTCGGAAAAAACAGTGTATATTGTAACTGTTGACGCCAATATTAACTTTGACTTGGACACTGACATCATCCAATATGTGCCCAAAGTCGGCCCTTATACTGGAGTCGGATATTACTTGGAGGCGAACATACAATGAGAGGGTCAATTATTGCCCTTTTAATTCTTTTAATCCTCGGAGCATTAATATCCTCAAAAGAGTATCTCTCACCCAACAACGACAAAAAATCTGAGATAGACTACCTGAACGGATACGAAGTGTATAACGAATATGCCAGCCAATTCGATAATGGATACAAGCTGATTGGAGCGTATGGAACCAGAGTCAGGGACACGATAAAATGGCAGTTCGTCTTCTACAGGCCGGGAGAAGTCAAAATTTACACGATATCCAAATGTGATAAACTGAAAGACTTGCTCGTTGAAACGTACCAAACACCAATAGATTACTCCAACTTCGTAATCCCCGAAAACTCACTAAAGCAGCTTAATCTATCCTCTTGCCCATCCGCCGTGGAGTGTTCAGTTATCCGTTTTGGGAATCTAAGCTCGACCGGTGTGGAAGGGGAGAGAATACTTGCCAGTGGTCATCTCTACAAGTACGCCATTGGAATCGGCTATCACGAATTCCGTGTCGGACTTAGAAAGGCCATAAATGGATCCCCCAGATATCTAGACCATATCCTTATCCTACCCGCCGGATCCAGCGTTAACGGGGTCTGGATAACAATAGAATCCAAAAACAGCTCCTCCGACTTAATGACCATCCATTATTCGCCTTCGGCTAAGATTTCACTCAATATTTCTGCCGTTGGCTATTCAGAATTCAACGTCACTCAGTATTCCAGCGTTCTTGAAAAACTTACTATCGAGAGCTACCCATATCAAGAAGTATGGCTAACAGAGGAGGAAGCATCAAGGTTTTTCACCCACTTCCAGTACCAGAAACCGTTATAAAGCAAGAGGATACGAGATGTTTCCATGTCCAAAGAGTTTCTCCTGCGAATGCAGAGCAGACAATGAATGCTCATGCAGTCACTCCTGGTCAGATTGTGTTTATATCTCAAAATGCTACTACTTCTTCGTGGACAGAGAGGATCTGAAACACCTCTACCAGGAAAAACTAAAAGAATGGGGTGGTTACTGGCCGTGAAACACGATAAGCTATTAATTGAAGTTGGCTGGGATGCCAACCAGACTTACCTTACCCAGCTCGTTAAGGGCTTCCAGAGGGCGAGCCAGGTTATCTACGATTATACGGACGGCTACGCGATGATAGCCGAGGTCAACATAACGAACAACGCTCCGGAGGGAAGCGAGAAGTGGAGGGAGTCAATGGTGAGACTAACTTTGAACAAAACGAATCCTGTCACATATAACGGTTTCTGGTACTGGAAGTGGGTGAAAAACCTTGACGGAAAGGAGAACGGGTGCATAATCTTCCCGTGGGACTGGTTTAACGATCCGTTGAACAAGGGATGGTACGGTGGCATGGCTCACGAGCTCGGCCACTTTGTGTTCGGCATAGGAGACGAGTACGGTGCACCGTTTTCATGGGATCCGAATCGGAATGGAACAATGGTAGGATTCACTTATGGCAGCCTGAAGGACATATTAGAGAGTGAATACGGCATAGGGTTCGAGAAGATGAAGACGGTAATGGAGGCCGGTGACCTGTGGACGGAGATAAGCACGCCAAGGGACTACGCGCTCTTCAAAGAACAGCTCGAAAACGTTTCAAGAGAATTAGAGAACAAAGCAGGATACGGATTGCTGGAACTGATAGTGAAGTATGGTGGACCTGATAATTTGAACAGTATTGACAAGATCATGCCTACTCACTGGCAGAATGAATACTGGATCGATGGTATACCAAGGAACAGAACGTCTGCTTGGGATGTCGTGTTTGCACTTCTCGCAAAGGGACATACCTTGGGGCACCGTGACGTCTACGATATTGATGCAGGGCTATATTTGGATCTCAACTTTGATGGAAAAGAGGACGATCAACTACCAGCCAATTATACAGCCAAAACGGGCCCGTACACGGGGGTAGGTTATTACTTGATTGCCCGGTTGGGGTGATGGAAAGTGAAGCGTTTCCTTCCCTTGCTTTTTGTCTTTTTGATGTTCCTCCAGCAGGTTAGTGCGTTTAATGCTTTTGAGAAGCTTGAGCAGAACCAAACGTACCTCTATATCTACGTTAGGGGAGATGCTACCTTACGGTACTGGACTCCCCCCGCAAACCCATTTAATGACACTTCAATTCAGGAGCTCTTCATACTCGAACCTTATAACAAAACTCACGTAAAAAGTATAACCTACTACCCAAGCGGTTCAAGGACAGAGAAGATTAGAAGATACTACCCACGAACTCCCAGGATACCCTTCAATCTCTCGGACTGGAATCTCTCAAAGGTTCTCAAGGAGTATCAGTGGGGTGTTGAGAACTATCTGCCGAACGTTAGTGGGGGACACTGGTATAAGGGGTACTGGAACAGTACGATAACAAGGTGGTACGCGGAGATTAACGCGACTACGTTCAAAATGATCCTCCATGGTGCTTATTGTGGTGAGTGTGAACAGTACATTACTTTTGAATGTCAAAGGAATGGGACTAACGTGACTTGCCAGTGGGGGAAGCCAGTGCTTAAGGTAATAACTCCCCCGTGGACGCCAAAAGACACGACAACAAGCAGTACAAGCACTAAAACCAGGACTACGAGCACAACGTCAAGAACTACAAGTACACCGTCGAGCACTCAGAGCACTACACCAGCCAAGGAGAGAAAGCTCTGCGGGCCGGCCTTGATAGTTGGGCTGGTTCTAATCCCAGCACTTGCAAAGAGAAAGTAACCAGATCAGGTCTTGCTTCTTTTGTTTTCCCCACCTGTGTAACTCCAAGCCATGGAACTGAAGGGTTTAAATTCGCATTCAAAACCCTTAAAACCCCACCTCATCTACCACATCGGGTGGGAGAATGTACACGGAGGAGAAACTCCTTGAGGAAATAAGGGAGCTGATGGGCGATGAGGAGCTCTACAGAATGTACGAGAGGGCCTTTCGCGAATACCACTACTACTTCGACACCACCAACTACATAGTCCTCAACGTCTACGGCTTCAACGACCACGGCCCGGTGCACGTCCTGCTGACGACGAGACGTGCCCTTGAGCTCCTCGGGATCATCAAGAAGTTCGGCATCCAGACAACGGCAGAGAAGCTCGGCAAGCCCCTCCGCTGGAGCAAGTTTATAGTGGCCTTTGGCGCGCTCTTCCACGACATCGGCAACATGATACACAGAACACCTCACTACCAGTTCAGCGTCTTCCTTGCGGAGCCGATAATTGAGAAGCTCGTGAACGAGTTTGAGGAGCGCGACCCCCTCCTTCTCAAGGCCCTCACCTTAAACGCCATCTACACCCACGATGAACACG
>JALTBN010000107.1 GCA_027075325.1 Thermococcus sp.
ATACTTCCGCCGCTGCACTTGACCATCTCTTTACTATCCTGTATGCTTAGAATTAAGCACTATAGCTCTTTGACTATTAGAATAAGCTAAATCTGCGGTTTTATCTGAACTAGTGGGATTTAAACATGGAGGCATAGCAGGAGCAGGTTATCTGAACTTATGTTTTATCTGAACTAGTGGGATTTAAACTTGTCTAACAAATAATCTATCATATAGTAATCATCATGTTTTATCTGAACTAGTGGGATTTAAACCTTCTTCTCCTTGACGATTTCTTTTCTTTTTAGGCTGTTTTATCTGAACTAGTGGGATTTAAACGTTGGGAAGTAGAACGAGAGGACGGATACAGAGGTAGGTTTTATCTGAACTAGTGGGATTTAAACGAGAGCAGGATGTTTGTAAGTCTTGATAAAGCTGAAGTTTTATCTGAACTAGTGGGATTTAAACGAAAAGACTAAAAAGCTCAATAAAACTTTATAAGCTGTTTTATCTGAACTAGTGGGATTTAAACTTTAGTGTATTCACGAGGATTGAATGAGAGATAGGTTGTTTTATCTGAACTAGTGGGATTTAAACAATCTTCATATATAAGAAAGCATAGAGAAATTACAAGTTTTATCTGAACTAGTGGGATTTAAACTGGAGGAGAAAATGAACGGGAACACTCAAACCAAACCCGTTTTATCTGAACTAGTGGGATTTAAACAATCCTGATGGAAGTGGTGGCTCTGCTATTATGTGGGTTTTATCTGAACTAGTGGGATTTAAACTGAATATAACTACTGTTAGGTCTTAATTCTCCTAAAGTTTTATCTGAACTAGTGGGATTTAAACAAAAGAAGTTTAGGTTGTTTGATGTAGGGTTCCCTGTTTTATCTGAACTAGTGGGATTTAAACGAGAAGCAGTATTACTGGAATGGGATTTCCGAGCAGGTTTTATCTGAACTAGTGGGATTTAAACGTTGCTAACAGATAAGATACGTATTCGTCTAAGTGTTGTTTTATCTGAACTAGTGGGATTTAAACATGGGCTTTTGAAGGCGATTTCTCGGAAATAGCAAGTTTTATCTGAACTAGTGGGATTTAAACTGTCTCTTAAGTTCCTTGAGATAATCACTAATAAGAGTTTTATCTGAACTAGTGGGATTTAAATAAGCGTTGTATCAAAAAAGTTATTATTGTTAAG
>JALTBN010000108.1 GCA_027075325.1 Thermococcus sp.
CCTCGCTGTCCTGCCCGGTTATCCAGACTGGCCTAATCCCTGACTCCGGCATTTTCCAGCCTCCTTCAGCCCATTACCTCGTACGTGAGCGTCACGTACGCGGTTTTGGCGTTCGTGCTGTCGTCATTCATGTACTCGACTATGGGAGCCGTTCCGGCGTCAAAAAACCACGTCTTGGCACTGACGAACTCAGAATCGTCTCCCGTCGCCCAGCCGTTCTCAGGGACGATGGGCATATTTCCATACCGCATGCGGACCCTCAGCTTGCCCTCAGTGCCGGCGGGGAACGTTATCTTTGTCTGGACGAGCCTGAGCGGCCTGCCGGGCGGGTCTACACTGACCCGCTTCTCTCCGCTCGCTCCAGCGGCGGCGCTAATCGTTAGACTAACCTCTTTAGTCTCAGGCATCCTTCATTCCCCCTCAATTGGTAAAATGAAAGGTCAGGAGCCCTTGACCATGACCAGCTCAATTGTGAAGTCCTTGTCCGCGCCCTCGGTGTTCTTGATTGAGTAGTAGAACGTCGCGGTCTTCTTGAACGGGATGTTGAGGAGCAGAGCGGTCCGAGCGTCGGTTCCGAAGGTCGCACAGAGCGCCTCGTCCTTCGTGATGACGTAGTCGTCGATTCTGAGCGTCGCGGTGCTCGTTGTGGTCGCCTGCCCACCTGCCTTGATGAAAATGTGCCGTATCGTATAGTCGTCGTCAGCCGTCCAGTTTCCGGTCGCCGTTGAGCCGTTCGTAACCGTTCCGACGTCTATGTACTTGATGACCGGGTTAGTGAGCTCTGCCGTAGCCATAGCCGGTCACCTCAGCTCCTCTGGTACTTTCCAACGGCGTTAAGGCTCACTGACCACGCGCTGCCGCTCGCCGGGCTGAGGTCAGAGCCGCTGATGTTCCTCACGCGGATTGAAAGTGTCTGGTCGCCCGGAACCTCAATCGGGAAGTTCTGGAGGTTGAAACCGAACCATCCGGCGCTGTCACTTGGCGGAAGTGGCATTGAGGTAACATCAACACCGTATCCGAGCCCGCTCGCAACGTCGAGCTCAAGCGGCTTGTTGTTCAGGTAGAAGGTCACAGCGAAGTCGCCAGGGTTAACAGTGCCTCCAGCGACCTTGACGCCGATGAAGCCGTCAAACTTGACCCGCTCCGTCGTGAGCGGGGTCAGGCTGAAGACTTCCCTCTCTTCGTCCGCCTTCCAGGCCTCGTCAGTTGAAAGGGCAATCGAGCTGGTGTAGGTCTTTACCTTCTGGTTCTGCTGGGCGTTGAAGCGGTTAAGGAGCTCGCCCGGCGTTCCCTCACCGATTCCGAGCAGGATGATGTCTCCGATGATGCGGCAGTGGGACCCGCTGTCCCCCTCCCAGCTGAACTTGACCTCCGGCGGAATCACGTAGTAGAGATCGCCCAGGTCGAGCGGTCCGAGCGTGTTAGAGGTTGTCATGTGCAGCGGGGCGACGGTAGCATTTATATCGCCCATGTCCGTCTCCTCAATCTTGAGATGACCGAGCCCGGTGCTGTCAGTGCCTATCTGCTTGATTACGTAGACCACGCGCTTCGGCGTCTGGTAGACGGTGCCCTCAGTCAGGTATTTATCAAGCGCGAATACCTGAGCCATTCTTTCTCACCTCCACGGCCCTCAAAGGGTTGGAAAAGGAAAAGCTCCCCTCTCACGGGAGCTTGACGCTGTCCACCTTCGCCTTGAGGTCCTGGAGCTCCTTGAGCCCATAGGCCCTCTTTGAGCGCTGGAAGTTGTAGTTGTGCCTTATCATCTCGGCCGCACGGTTAATCCTGTCCTCAATAGTGACCTTCGGCATGTTCTTAATCTCAGCGACCTTAGCGGCCATGTACGGGTAGAACTCCTGGGCGAATTCGAGGTACTTGCCTATTCCGAACTCGACACCCGGAACGAACCTGTCAGCACCCTTTCCGAGGATGCCGGCGAGCCAGGTCTCATCGCCCGCGGCCTTCCTGTTCTGAACCCACTTCTCCTTGGTCCTGACATCGCTCATGATAGCGTGCCAGGAGTCTGCCACGGCAACGGCGGCCTCAGTCGGGCTTATTTTCGGGTTCTGGACGCCGTACAGGTAGTAGCTCTTTGCCTGCCTGACGCGGTCAAGCAGTTTCTTCGCACCCAATTCGGGCGGCTTAATGGTTACCTGTGCCATACACCAACCCACCTCCAGGGAAGTTGTTTGCGTACTCCATTTCGCGTTTGGAATATATACGGTTTTGCATTGACAGAATAGAGGTACCTCCTGGGAGTAGTACCCGAGCCCATCCTACCCCCCCCAGGGGGGATACCTTTATAAGCCCTAATGGCCTATATAGTCATGGTGATGCCACCGTGTGGCAGATGGACGTGATGGAAAAGCTGAAGGGCCTCCTTCTTGGAGGCGATTGGAGAACCGTCAGCATCTACCGCAGTGAGAACGAGATTTTTGTATACGTAGACGGGGAACAGAAGCTTAGGATGCCGATAGAGCCCGAAAAGGTAGCCGAGAGCGAGCCGGAGGCTGATGAAGAATGAGCGAGGAGACAAACCCCGTTGCCCTGGAACTGAACGCCATCAAGCAGCAGCTCGCCAACATGAGCAAGGAAGAGCTCATCGACCAGCTGGCGCTTTACGAGTGGGTCATTCCGAAGCTTGGCCCCCATGTCAAGTGGGCGATTGACAACATGTACAGCATTGTGCTCGCCAAATGGAGGATGGGCCGCCAGGTCGTGGGGTACCTCGTCGGCGTCGAGCTTGAGCCAGTGCGCTTCGCCCTCCTCGCAGACGAAGAGACCCGCGACTACGCCCGCAAGAAGATAGTCCACGAACAGCACATCGTCTACGCCCCGCTCAAAGAGCTCAGCTTCTACGATGTCGTGCTGGGCAAAACCGGAGAGGAAGATATGCAGATCTGATGACAACCATAAGGAGGTGATGAGGCATGGCGAAAGTCGGCGCAAGGCTCGTCCGGGCTACCTTCGTTGGGAACCTCGTCGGCCTGCTCCTCTTTCTGGTGTTCTACCTCGGCATGGTCGTCATCAACGGCGTCGGCAACAGCACAGTGATGCAGCCAGTCTATGCCGGCATCTTCGGGTGGCTCTCAGGCATCAGCGCAGGCATCGGCATCGAGCTCAGCAAGGACCTTGAGGGGCAGTGAGCAGGGGCGTCTTTCTCACCCTTTCCTTTTTTGAGCCGGGTGGCAATGACGACTCACCTACCACCTGCACCCGTGATGAAGAGGCCGACCACTGAGCCGCCCGTCATCATTACCTATGGGGTCGGTTTCCACTGCATCCACTGGAGTGAGGGGCCGACCGTGGGAAAGCCTTATATCCCTGAACCCAAAACACCCCCATGCCACTCTTGAATCATCCCGGAACCCAACCGCCGGGAGCCCTTAAATCCCGTTTGCCGTTAAAATCAGCTTCTTTTCGCCTTTTCGACCCCAAAACGATGGATTTTTGTTAAAAACTTAAGCCGGCCCCTCACCCTCTTCCTCCTTGCCCCCTCTCCTCACCCTGCTCCCTCTCACTGCGCTCCCTCCTTCCCTCCTGCCTTCCTCGCGTTCCCCCCTCATCCTCACCACCCTCACCCGTTGCCTTCCTCCCACCCGCTCCTGCTTATCAGCGCCCACCTCCCAAAACTGCCAGTCCCGTGAGTACCCCCCCTTCAAGCCCGGCCGCATTCGTCGAGGTGAGCCATCCGAGTTCAGCCCGTGAGCCACCCCGACGCCACCTGAGACCCCGCCCGAAAGCGGGGGTTCACCCGTCCAACAGCCCGAAAACCCCGGCCCAACCGAGGTCCAGCCCGCGCCGAGTTCCCGCTGAGATCCGCCCGCAAACACAGCCTTCCAAGCCCGCAAACACCGCGAACCACGCCCCGAAACCGCCAGGGTTCCGCCGCGAGTTCAGCCCGGTTCGGCCCCGGCGTCGCTCACGCTCCGCCCGGAGTTCGAGCCAGCCGACGGGCAACTTCCGCGAGGCTCAGCCCTGAGACCCGCTGGGTTCCGCGCGGAGTTCCAGCAACCTCGTCCGCACGCACCTGGAAAAACCCCGCCGAGATCCAGCCAGCCTGGGTTCAGCTTTCGGAGGTCGTCGCCCTTTTCTCTCTTAAATTTTTATCCAAATCATCGAGCCGCGCCCAAAAAAATTCCCCTCCGCCCTTCTTTTCATAGGGGTCTTTGAGGGTCATAGGGTCAACATGGTCAACATAGTCAACGTAAAATCGTATCCTTAAAGCAAGAATCGTTACGTCCAGCAGTTAGAAGGTGGGGGGATTTTAGATAAAAGTAGGGAAGAAATGTTGACTGTGTTGACTGTGTTGACCTGGTCGGGGGGAGATGATTCATGAAGAAGGCGGGCGCCTGGTCGAAGATTTTTCGACCTGGTGGAAGAGGGGGAAGAAGGGATGGCTCAGACGGAGCGCATGGAAAGGAAACGCTGGTAGAGACGGAGGGCGTAGCGGCGGTGGCGAGCGGTGTGGCGGCTCAGGGTGTTCATGCCTTCGCGCTCGAAGGCGCGGAGGTCGATGATGACTCTCTTGATCGTGCTCTCGCGGTACCCCCAGGCACGCAGCCAGGCGGCGAACTCTTCAAGCTCAAGCGCTTCCGCCTGCATCCTCGTTCACCCCCCAGGCTTCGAGCCCCTGGTCGGCGAGCTTGATGCCGCGCCAGGCGCGGACCGCTCTGCCGTCTTTCTTCATCCAGCCGTCGGTCGCCCTGGTCCATTTCTTGACCTCCTCGGCGAACGCGCGCTTGCTCATGCTGGGGAGCTTGTTCTGCTTGCAGTAGTCGAGGAACGCGTGGTAAAGGTCGTCTTTGCTCACGGCTGCTGCCTGGTCTCTGACGACGCGGGCGGTGATGAAGGCGTACGCGGGGTTGCTCGCTTTCAGGTACTTCTCCTCAACCGCGTCGATGCTGTCCTCATTGCTGAACGCGCCCGCCTCAAGGAGCCGCTTGAGCCCTTCTACTGCCCATTTCAGTACGTACGACAGGCATTCGGGCGTGCTGAGCTTCTCCTCTAGGTGCCGGTCCACGCGGTCCCCGGTGAACTCGTTCGGGAAGTTGATGATAATCCACCGGCGGAAAAACGCCCTCGTGTCGTCTATCGAGCTCGGAATCTTGTTCGCGCTGAATATGAGCTTCGCGTAGTTGCGGAAGCGGAACGACGGCTTGAACTTCTTCTCTGCCTGAATCTCGCCGCCCGTGACCAGGATTTTGAAAAGACCGGCGTTGATGATTTTGGTTGGCGGTAGGTCGTCGTAGATGTTCGCGAGTTTGCCGTAGAGGTCCGCGCTGGCGAACCTGCTTGTCGTGAGGTCCTGGAGGCTGTGAAATGCTAAGTTCTGCCGTCCCAGCACCTTGATAAGGATGTTGAGGAACGTCGTCTTTCCGTTGGCGCCGCTCCCTGTCAGCATGAGCGCTTTCTGGAAGCGGCAGTCTCTCCAGAGCGCGTAGCCGGCGAACTCCTGGAGAACCGGCGCATCGTCAGGGTCTACGATTTCCTGAATGAACTGGTCAAACCGGGGGCACTGCGCCCGCGGATTCCACTCCACGGGTAGCTGGATGACGCTGAGATAATCAGGGTCGTGGGGCTTTAGTTCGAGCGTGCGGAGGTCCAGAAGGCCGTTTCTGACGTTCACAGTGTACAGGTCCCGGTCGAACTCTGAGCGGGACCGGAGGGTTGCTCTTTTCACGTGTTCTATCGTCTCCTTGATGAAATAGCTCGACAGGCGCTTGACCATGCCCGCCTTGCTGAATGCCTCTTGGAGAAGGCGCTTGATGAACGCCTCACCTGTGGGGCGGTAGACGCCGCCCTCGTAGAGGTAAAGCTCCTCTGTATCGCTCATTGTGGCGAAATGGAGCTTTTCTATCAGCACCTCGGCGACTTCGCCTGGCCTCGGCGCTTCTTCGACGTAGATGCTGAGAAAGTCGGCTATGTCCTGCACGAGCTTTTGATATTCATCCTTCCCTGCCTCCGCCGGCTCTTCCCCGGCTTCTGAGCTCTCCTCGATGACTTTCCGCATCTCTGCGCGCTCTTCCTCGCTGAGCTCGATGGGTGGGAGGCTCTTCGCCTTCAGACTCTCCTCGTACTCCTTGATAATCTGATAGAAGGCGCCGGCGGTCAGCGTTGACGGTGCAAAGCCGTATTTGCTTCTAATGTAGAATCGGACCATCTGAGGGAGCTCCTCCCAGCGGATGGAGCCCCGCCCGGCCTGCTTTGCACCCTCGTAGAACTGTTTCATCTCTGTGAGCAGGGGGTCAGCTATCTCGCTCATGTTCTCACCACCTCGTAGAAGGCGTAGAAAAACGAAAGGGGTTCAGTGGTGCCTCGCCGGCTCGACCGGCTCTATGATGATTCTCTTCCCTTCCGCGTAGACCCTCACGTACCCGCCTTGACTGAATGCCCGGTCGAGGGGGCGCACCTCGGCCGGTATCGTCAGGACGGGGGTCTTTCCGACGAACCACACCTTCTGAATGCCCAGCTCCTTCATCTCACGCACCTCCCGCGAACTCTTCATCCTCGCGGAGGACCGCGAGGGCTTCTTCTTCGTCAATCTCCTTGACCATGTCGTCGAGGGTTGCCTCCGCCTCGCTGATGAGCTTTTTGGCGTCTCTGATGTTCTTGTGCACTAATTGCATCGTGCGGGGGAGCTCGGCGAGCTTCACGTCGTCGAGGCCCTCTATGAGCTGCTGGGAAAAAATGAGAAGGCGGTAGGCGTCCGCCAGCTTGAACTGGGCGTCCTTGACGCTCATGCCGTCCCCCCCTGGAAGATGAACCCTCTGTACTTCTTGCTGTACTCTCCCCCCAGCGAGCGGGCTTCGTTCGCGATTTTCTTGAACGTGGCGCTGTCTACGTAGTCAATCTGGACGAGGTAGTTCCCGGTTTTGAAACGGCGGGCGTTCTTGATGTTTTCATGGAGCGTGGGCGCCTTCTCTTTGATTGCGCCCGCGAGCTCCTTGTAGGAGCTCCAGAGCTGCTTTTTGACCTCTTCTTTGACCTTGGGGCTGACCTCGAGGTGTTGAGGGCTCACGGTCTGCTGTATCGTCTCCAGGGCGGCGGCAATGCGCTGGAGCTGGTACGCTATGTTGTCGAGGCGCTCTATCACGTCCTCCACAGAAAACTCCTCAACCGGCTCGGTTTCCTCATTCATTTTCATCCCTCCTTTCCCAGGGCGCGCGGGGGAAGTAGCGCTCCTCCGCGGCCTGCATGCGCTCGGCAAAAAAGAAAAGGTCAGCGTCGCCCGTCGCGCGGGCGAGATACTTCGTGTATTCCCACTTCCGTTCCATTTCACCCCACCACTCTTCTTCTTGTTCTAATTAGAGTGCCCAAACTCCATCGCGGGTGATCGAATTCCAGTACTTCCACCTACCGGTTTCAGGGTCGCGGTAAAAGATGTCCGCAAAGTCCGCGTCGTCAAAACCAAGAACCTCAAAGTGCACCAGCTCCTCAACTTCCTCCTTTGTTAGTTCTTTCACGTACCCCGAGCCAACGCCGACCTTCTCTGTGCTGACGATCTCCCCGTCGCGGTAGTAGTTCTTCATGTAGATGACCTCCACCTCGACCATCTTGGTCACCTCCACATCAAGGTTTTCAATACTACTTAGTGCATCAATACTATATAAACCTTTCGGTTGCTCGAGGTGGGAAAGAGAAAAGGATGGGGAGGCTCAGCTGAGTGGAACGGTGAAGTTCTCAATCCCCTTTGACTTGAAAATCGGCTCTAAATTCTTGTCTACCTCGTAGGAGACGGTAGCAAGGCGTACAGGTTTCGAGGGCCGGAACTGCCGGATGTACCAGTAGCGGTAAGATTCAAGCTGGCCGAGGGCAGAGCGCCCCGCACGTGGCTTTACTTCGAAAATCCATATTTCTCGGTCGGTTTCTCCTACCGCATCGATGCGGAGCTGAGTCAGCGCTGTGATGCTCTTGACGACCGCTTCAATCTCCCCGAACTCCTCTTTTGTGATTTTGCCCTGCTCATAGAGCTCCTTTTTGCGAATGTACTCTTTTTCGAGGTATTCCGGCAGGTAGCCGGTCCCGACGTGCACGTCGTAATCGATGCGGATAAAGTTCAGTTTCGTCATTGCGAGGAACTTATCCCATATTTTCGCTTCTTCCGGTCCCATGTGTGGATATCTGGGGAAAACGGGCACGTTCTCACCTCCTTAGCTCAGCCCCATGTCAGGGCGGCGTTGCCCGTGATGAGGTCGACATCTTTTCTGTCGATGGCGATTCCGACGAACCGGCACCAGTCCATGTAGATATACTTCTTTGTCCAGACGTCGACCGGCAGGCCGAGCAGCCAGAGCAGGAACTTCTTTTTCTCGTTCGGATTGAGGAGCTCCTGGGGAATCAGCCCGACAAACTCACCGCTCATCTTCTTTCCCCTCGAAACGCTTCCAGCCCTTCACGATGTGCCAGTAGACCCATATCCAGATGCCAATGGTGAAAGCAACGCCGCTCAGAGTGTAGTACAGCGCCTCCTCGGTCATGCTCCCGCCTCCAGCTTCTTGAGGACCTGCTCGGTTGCCTCAGCTTCGAGCTGGTATTCTTCGAGCTTCGTTTCAAGTTCGTCGATGCGGCGCTTCATGTCCTCCTCGTACTTCGCCTTCTTTTTCTTCAGTAGCTCCAGCTTGCCCTCCGTTTCCTTCTTCCAGCGCTCCATAAGCGCATCTGCCTTCGTGGAGCGCTCAGAGAGTTTGGACTGGGCGAGGGTCTGGAGGAGCTCTATCTTTGCCTGGATCTTCACCTTCTCCTTGTCGCTCGCGACGGGTAAAAGGCTCTGGAGGTAGACGATGCGCGCCTGAAGGTCCTTGTGAGTCTTGTCTGCGAAAGCGGCGTACTCCTCCTTTGCCGCGGCAATCTGGGCGTTTAGGCGGTCGATTAGTATCTGCGCTTGGGTGTCGTAGATGTCGAGCTGCTGCTTCATCACAACCTCAAGGTGCTCAATCTGCTTTTGTATACCCTCGATGCGGATTTTGAGCTTCTGGAGTTTCAGGTTTGCGGTCTCAAGGGGTGTAACCTCCTCTTCGGGCTTGAGGTACTGTTTCCAGAGCGCGATATACGCTTCGATGCGTTCAGGGTCCACAATGTACTGTGCGAGCCGGGACCGCGCTTCGTTCTCGTCTATCTTCTTGCTCTTGAACGCTTTCTCTATCTCGCTGACGCGCAGGTCAATCGTTTCCGTCTCTCTCCTTACCTTTCCCTGCCAGAACTTGAAGTTCCGCTCTTCGTTCGTCCAATACGCCATAGCGATGGCGTTCATTAGCTCTTTGTCGGTTATGTAGCCTTTCACGTATGATTGGAGCATGTACGTGACCCAGCTCCGCGCCTCCTCGCGGATGACGGTCCTCTTCATGAGGTCGAGGAGCTTGAGTATTTTGTCATCGCTGTACCCCAGCTCTGCGAGGTGCTCAACGTGCTCTTCAAGCTTGTCGATGCCGTACTCGTACAACTGGCGGATGTCAGTCGGCGTCCAGTTCCTTGAGCGCGTCACCTTCCTAATTTCTTTCTGCATGGGGTCTGCAATGCTCGCTTCGAGGACAGGGGACAGCACGACCCACGACATCCAGCCGAGACCAAACGTCCAGCTAAGGTTTGTGATGAAGCGACCCACGGCTTTTCCGGGGAGCTTTGTCCCTAATATCTCTATATCACCGAGTATATCAAAAATAGAGGCTATAACATTGAGGTCTCCCGTCAGGGTGTAGAACTGGGTTGCATGGAGCAGTGCTTCATCGTATGAGACCGGTCCGCGCGGCATGAACATATTCTCCAGCCATCCGAACAATGCGCCCCACACGAGCTCATTCAACGCGATTCCGAGGTGCACAGGGATCATCATGAGGTTTGAGAACGCGTGGAGCGGGTGATGCACTGAGTCTTTCACAGCGTCTTCGATTTCAGCGAGGAAGTTGTCAAGGATGATTTGCATGTTCTGCTTGATGTGGTCGTTCTTGATTTGCTGAGAGGCCAGCTGAATCTGACTGATATGAGCTTTCAGGTTGTCAGCGGTCGAGTTCACGACATTCGTCTGCTCCTCTTTGCTCATCTGCTGAAAAGCCTCAAGAGTCTTTCCCATTCCCTCATAGATGAGCCCTCCGAGGAGCGACATCTTTTTCCCGCCCTCATCTGCCACTTCCACCACCTCCGGCATCTGAAACGCCCAGTGTGCCTTTCACCGACTTATACGGGTTCTCCGGCTTCTTCTTTTCAACCAGGGCGATTAGTATGAGGCTCATCGGGTTTTTAGGCGTCCCTGAGACCTCTCCAGTTTCCGGGTCGTATTGAAGATGGGCTAAATCGTCAACGAAGCTTGATATGAACCACTCAAGCATGTCGAGGATGAACCCGGCGAGTTTGGAGGCTAAGAACTCGTCGATGCTGAGTATTGCGTCGATGAAGGCGCTGACGCGGTCTTTCACCCACTCCTCAAAAGAGGAGAGGGCATCGCTCAGCTTTTTTTGTGCGGTCGTCAGGTCGTTTCTCAGGTCTGTCTCGGCTTTCTGCAGGTCGCTTTTGAGCGTGTTGACCTCATTCTCCGCCCACTCTTTTACGTCGCTCACCGCGTCTTGAATCCAGCCCTCGACCGTGCTTTTAGCCTTGTTCAGCTGTTCGAGGAACCACGACGGTGCGCCGCTTATCCAAGAGCTCAGGCGGTCCTCCAGACGCGCCAGGTCGTTCTTGATGCTGATGAGTTCAGTAGCGCAGTTCTGCACGGCGTCCTTGAAGCCTTGCGGGAGCGCATCCCAGACCTTTTCAGCGAAATTGCTCAGCAGGTCCTCCAGGTCGCTGGAGACCTTATCCAGGCGGCTCTTTGCAGCATTGAGTTCGTCTCTGAGCGCGTCGAGGGCCGGCTCGACAGTGTTGTACACTTCATCCATCACGGATGAAAGAGTAGAAGAGAGAAGGTTAATCGCGCTGTTCAGGTTCGGGATGACTGTATTTTTGATTTCGTTGACTGCGTTGACTGTATCGCGGTATGCGTCCTCGATAGCGTCTTCTAACTTCTCGACCAGGTTGGAAATGTAGGAGCCGAGATAGGGAATGTTTTCATCTGCCCAGTCTGCTATCCTGCTGAAAAAGCTCATACGACCTCACGGAGCCACCTTTTTGCCAACCCACTTGCCGTAGCTGTTCAGCCACTCTTTCACGTACTCTGGGACCTTTTCAGGGTCGTACTCAGCCTTCGGGACCGTTATGTCGTGGAACTGCCCAGGCGGGAACTCTACCCTGATAACGACGGCTCTGTACGTCCCTTTCTCCGGGTCGAAGGCTGTCGTTTCGTATATGCGCCGAATGACCGGCGCAGCTATCTCCTCAGCCATCTACACCACCTCCTTCCTTCATTTCTTATCTACCTTCTGAGGGCCGGCTTTCACGATTCCGATCTGGTAGCCGGCCAGACCGCTTATCACGGCGATGCCGGTTCCCCAAACGGCGTGGTCAATCTTCCACGTCATCGCATCGACGACGAGGAGGATTACCACGCCCCAGATTGCCGAAAGCTTCAACCACGTTCCGTCTTGCACGGACATCACCTCCTCAGCACTACCGTGACGGTGTAGCGGTAGTTGTAGCTTGAACTCATCAAATAGTCGTCGAATGAGACGAGCAATTCAATAGAGTAGTTCGGAGGGAGCGGGATTGACGGATCGAAGTTCACAGGACAGTCCGTCCAGTTGAAGGGGAACGCTACAACCGGGTCATCCGGAAACGCCGTGCCCGGCGCCATCACGCGAATTTCAGCGTCGATTGACTCTGCGGGGATAGGACCGTTCGTCTTCGCGTGCGGTTCCCAGAGGGAATTGAGTATCTGCTCCAAATACACGTTTTCGCCCGTGTCGTTCGTGTACAGAGTCTTCACGTAGTTGTCCGCGGTCAGTTCGCTTGGATGGATAATATCCGACGCATAGAACACGTTTCCCGCTGCGCTGGCCTGTTCTCTCACTGTCTGAACGTTCACCTGCGCGTTCTGAATTTGAACGTCCGCCGTGCCCTGCACGTTCACGTCGAGGCTTGAGTTTGTCACGTTCACGTCAAACGAGGAGTTCGTCACGTTCGCGTTGATCTCTGAATTTGTGATATTTGCATCTACAGTGCCCGATACGGTAAACACGGCGCCCTCCACAGGCTGAGACTGATACGACCAGTCAGGATTCCCCTTTGGCATTTTTCACCGCCTCCTACCGCTCAGCGCTCTAAACAGGCTGTAAACAGGGTTAATCAGCTTGGCGAGCCGCTTAGCGAGCCGTTCTTCCGCCAGCTCGTCGCTGTACTTCGTGTTTATCACGAGGTAGAAGCTGTGAGGATACGTGTCGTCCTCGTTCGTCGCCTTGATGCGGAGCGTAGTCGGGTGTTCGGGGAGCTCCCAGTATTCTGACCATTGTATGACCTCATTATCACCAGCGAAGAACGTTCCAGCCTCCGCTGGCCAAATCTGTTCGTTTCCGTAGAAAACGCTGACCTTGAGGAGCCCGGCGGGGCCGGGCGGGAAGCGTATCCTAACCATGTCGACTAGGTCGCCCTTCAGGGCGAGCTCGTACGTCTGTTCGCTGTTTGCGGGCACGGTGAAGGCGCGTGAGTATATCATAGCGTTCTCACCACCTCAGCTCAGCGTCACCTTCTTCCAAGCGGAACCGTCATACACGTAAAGGTCACCGGTCGAGGTGTCGAAGTACATTGAACCGGCTACCGGCGCAGATGGTTGGGCGGTTGGGATTGGGGCGTTGTTAGTCACACCTTCGCAATTCTCAAAAATGGTGTCCGACGGAACGCTCACAGGTCCATTGAGCTTAGTTCTAATGACCCGAAGCCCGCTAATGTCCGAACTTGCGTAAAGAGCGTAGGTATCACTCCCCAACACGCTGTCCCTTATTACCACATTGCTTGTACTGTTGTACATAGCCAATGCGTTGTAACCACTTACGTTGTCTATCACTGCTCTATCAATCAGAACGTTGTCCGTTCTGTTGATTGCGAAAGCTATGTGTTTCCATGTGTCTGCTTTTATGTGTACATTGCGGAAGGTTAGATTCTTAGTGTTTCCTGCTGTTGACTCGTATATGTATATACCCATCTCTGCTGGATTTTGGATATACACGCCCTCCACAACAAGCCCAACATTGTTACCGTTTAAGTATATTGTTCTTGGTGTGTTGTATGAGTGAACCTCTATTATTATCGAGTTGGCATCCCCTTCGAGCAAGATCCCCCCATTCGCGTTGTTGGCAAGGAAAACGTTATTTACGTTAACACTGCTTGTATTGTCCATACGAATCCCGAAAGTTCCACCTTGTACTGCCACGTTGGCGACGTTGATATGCCTTACATACCACATCTTCAGCCCAATGTCTGCCGGTTTGTATATTACAATGTTTGAGAAGTTGCTGGCCCCGAATTGGTCAGAAACCGGGGACTGTATCCCGTACAACAGAATACCACGGTAATCGTACTTAGAAACGAAGTTTACCAAGTTGATCTTTCTGAAGCTGTCGATGTGGAGTCCTTCGGCATCGTTGTTCTCAGTGTAGGTGTTCGCTAAGTTAGCAAAAGCCTCAATACCTCCGTTGTTATACCCTAAGTACGCGCCTTGCTCTGCGCCGTTCTGGAATTTCACGTTCTGTAGAATTAAGCCACTCCTCAATTTGTAATTGCCGTCTGCATCCGTACCATTATATCCGCCCGTCAGCAGCGTTGCACCTTGCCCATCAGGATTTGATGGTAGCGTTACAACTGACTTGTTGCCATCAAGCGTCAAATCAGCAATCTTCAAGTAGCTGTAATTCTTTGCTCCAATTACATTTCCGTAAGTGTTAGTCTGTGGGTTGAGTTTTAGTATTGTCTGCCCAATCCCTTCGCCGGTGAGTGTTACGGTTTTACCGTCGATTAGGATACCACATACCCAATTAGCCCCGCTTGAATTTTCTAAGAACAATCTCTTTGGATCAACCAAAAACTCGCCTTTTGTGAAGTGGATGTGTACGTTGTCGTTGTTTTGGAGTATCTTCTTAACTATGTCACCCGCATCATCAGCTTTATACTCAATCTCCCCAGTCCGCCCGTTCTTCGCGTAGACCTTTCCACCCTCCTGAAAAATGATATAGTCATACGCGTCGGGTATAGTCTGCCAATCCCGCGTAGAACCTACAGAATTGCCCCACTTATCGTGAAGATGCACGTACGGCTTCTCCGGCCAAATCTGAGCCATCTAGTCACCCCCTGCGCCTTCAGACCTCCTTGTACCTTATCGCATAGAATACCTTTGCGCCGGAGTCCGTCCCGCTCCACACGACTTGAATCGGCTCATCCGCCGCTCCGGTGACTCTGATTTCCCCAAGGGCCACCATCGTGAACCGGGAGCAGTATATCTTTCCGATGAGCTTTTCGCTGTTCTTGAACTCTGCCCAGACTTCCCCGCCCGTCGAAT
Source organism: Thermococcus sp. (assembly GCA_027075325.1). Classification (GTDB taxonomy): domain Archaea; phylum Methanobacteriota_B; class Thermococci; order Thermococcales; family Thermococcaceae; genus Thermococcus. The sequence goes on from JALTBN010000108.1 coordinate 14,414, forward strand.
CAGTTGCCAGGTAGACGCTACGGGTGTCAATCGCCTTTCCTGAGCTCGGAGTGAGCACAACGACGGGTGACGTCGCTGAACTGGTGTCAATCTCCCCTACCGCGCTTGATTCCGTGGCCATCGTGTCCACGTCGACCTCGCTGTCCTGCCCGGTTATCCAGACTGGCCTAATCCCTGACTCCGGCATTTTCCAGCCTCCTTCAGCCCATTACCTCGTACGTGAGCGTCACGTACGCGGTTTTGGCGTTCGTGCTGTCGTCAT
>JALTBN010000109.1 GCA_027075325.1 Thermococcus sp.
TGAAGGCTCCGAAGGAAATCCCGTAGGTCTGCCAGATTATGACGTTCTGCGGGTTTCCTATCGGTGTTAAAGCGGAGCCGGCGTTGGCCGCTATGGCAGATAGAGTAACGGCTTTGGCCTTGTCTATTCCGGAAAGCTCCGAGGTGAGGGCAACCAGCGGTATGAAGACGAGCATAGCTGTGTCGTTCATTATGAGCGCGGAGGTGAACGCTATGACTGGCAGGAGAATCAGCATCAGCCTCCTTTCGGAGCCGCCAGAGGAGGCTATGAGCTTTGAGGAGAGCCGGACGAAAACCCCGGAAAGCTCGAGGGCCTTCGAGGCTATGATGAGTGAGGTTATAAGCGAGAGGCTTTTCCAGTCGACTAAAGCGGGCGTTCTCGAAAGGAGCGAGGGATTGAAGAGAGCGAGGACTAAGTAGAGCGAGAGCAGGGAAAGGAAGAACCACTCCCTCTTAGCGAACTCCCAAAGCCTACAGTCCGTGTCTCCTCACCTCTTCCGTAAGGCCGTAGTCCGGCACAAGCTCCTCTCCGTCCCTGCTCACGCGGACATGGAGGACTATAAAGCTTTTCCATGCCAAAGGCACGACCCAGCAGTCCTCAAGTTCCCGGAACTCGCAGGCAGCTATAACTTTCAGCTCCTTCAGGACTTCCTGGACTTTCTCCTCAATGGAGGAGCATTCAAAGTCCCTAAATTGGCCAGAAAAGCCCTTCGGCAGCGGCGTTCCACCCAATGGATTGAAGTGCATCCTGTCTATTGCGAAGTCGAGGTAGAGAATCGGCACATCTATCCCGTCGGGCCTTCTCAAGGGCTTTCCTGGCCTGAAGAACGGAAGGGCTTTCTTTACAAGCTCTATGGCCTTCTCGGCGTCTTCCTCACTTGGCGGTTCACTCCTCTCAGGAGGGCCTCGAATCGGGAGTAAGCCGGGCATGGCATCACCGGGAAAACTACTCGGAAATCCGTATAATCTTTCCCCAAATGCGTCCAGAAAAGGATTTAAACGTGAAGATTTAGGAGAAACGGTGGTGAGAATGGGCAGGGTTTTCAAGGTACCGAGGGAGCCCGGAGCGGGCGGAACGATAATCCTCTCGATGATAGGCGGTCTAATCCTGGCTCACGCGGACTGGAGGGGCTGGCTAATTGGAACAAGCGTCGCGCTCATCACGTTCTTCACG
>JALTBN010000110.1 GCA_027075325.1 Thermococcus sp.
TTTCATTTAGAAAGCAGTTAGCCAACGCAATAGACTTGCATAAGTTCAAAGGAACAAGATTTGCAGTTGAAAAAATCCTTGAAGTAATGGGACTACCTGCAAACCTAAGCGAGTGGTTTGAATACGGCGGGGACCCTTACAGGTTCAAAGTAGAAGTTTCCTCACCTGACAGGCAGATAACTCCTGAGCTGAGAGACAAGCTTATTCAGTTAATCAACGAATACAAAAACGAACGCAGCTGGTTAGATGAGTTAGTTCTTAGTTATTTGGTAAGCGCAACTTATAAAAGCTCAGCAGGATGCATCTCAGAAACGGAAACAGATGCAGAAATAAATAAGCTGTTTGAATGCAAAAGCACATCTTTGCTCAAATTGAGTGCAGCTTCTACAGCAGAAGTAGCTCAAAACACAAAACTTACTGAGTTTTTAGCTAATACAGAAACTTCTCTCAGAGTTTCTTCAGGTGTCGTTAGTGAAACAGAATCAATTGCAACTTTTGAGTTTCAACAAGAAGCAGTTGCACAAACATCTCTAAAGACATTCTGCGTAGCAGAACTTCAGAGCTATGCTGCCGGAGGTAGTCTATGAGTAACCCTATAGGGAAGTCGGTTTATACTCGTGAGGGAATAGAAACTCTTAGAAACGCCACAATAGAAAACCGCCAAATAAGACCTGTAAAGTTCAGGGTTAGCAAGGATGATGTTGAGATTTACAACGGCGTCCCCTCGTCTGAGTTCAAGAATTACTGGTATGAGGGAAGGATCGCCGGCTACAGGAAGATAGACAAAGACAGAGCTGAGATTATTCTTGAAATTCCTCCCGATAAAGCGACTCGCGACGGAGCAACTTTCGCTCTTTTAGATGAAAGCAATACGATTCTAATGCTCGCCAAGCCCCCATTTCCCTTTCCTCCTTTAATGCGTCAAAGGCTCTTAGTGCAGATAGTTTGGCAGAATCTTGAGGAAATTGTTGACTTTAAATACCTACCCTCAGAGGACTTCAACAGAGCCGTTGTAGATTGGTCAATTGCCCAGCAGGTCGCAGAGTTTGTCAGAACAGAGCTCGCAACAGGTATTGTTGATACAAGATACTCCTACAAGGATCCGCTAAAGCCGATAGAGGAAAACAACATAGCGTCTGTCGGCGACTGGACTGTTATAGGTCTTCACAACCACGGGAACTACTACAACATGCCCGGACTGGGACAGTTCAGAGTAAACGCTAATGGGTTTTTACTGACGACAAGACACAACGATTACCGCTGCTACAAAAAGTCCTCAGGGAAAGAGGTTGTAGAAAACTCTCCTCCACAATCTCCTAATCTGTCTATAGACGGAATGAAGGATCTGTTCTCAAGGTATTCAAACGGGTCTCTCAGAGAGGATGAAAAACATCTATTCAGATGGGACTTGGCGTATTTAGAGCTTTTCTTCGCTGAGTTAGATTCTCCTACAGACCTAATTGAAGATACGTTTAAATCGTTCCGTCACTTAGTTCCAACTCTCCCGGCAAACGAAATTTTCAAACAATCAAACTGGGAAAGACTCACAGGGCTTAAGAGCAGGTTTGAGAACCGCCCGTATTTCTGCCTCTACAACAGTGAAACCGGCAAATACATCGTTTCCCTATACAGGATTCTTACACACCCAATAGAGGGCTGGGAAGGGAAACGGTGGGATGAAATAGTTGAACCTTATGAAGACTACGAAATAGAGGATATCCCTTTTACTGCAGCACGTAAGAGGTTCAAACTCCGCAGTGACATTGATTTAGAAACTCTTATTAATCAGATTCCTGGGCTGGACGGAGAGGGAGCAGAGATAACAGCTGTAGAAACTCCCGATAAAGCAACAATCACAGGCAGAAACCTCGCTTACTACTTCAGGCATTACAACGTTCCGGTAGATGCAGTTAACCAGACCCACTACGTTGTAGGCTGGAGCGACCCGACGCTGATCGTGGCTCTAACGCAGTCTTCTGAAGTCTATGGAGGCGTTAGTTACTTAATTCCTCTTGAATTACTGTTGAGAACACCGTTAGAGACCTGGAATCCCTACGGTCTTGTAGAAGTTGAAACTATCTCTGGGAAAGGAACCGAAGATGCTCCGTATTCTGGAGTAAGAAAAAACAGCTACTGGTTCCTGACGCCTGTTGAGTTTTTCACAAGTAGAAGCGCATCTACAGTTGCAGATACAAGAAATACAGCATGGGTCAAAGACCCTAACGGTATCCCCCGGCTCGTTCACGGCTCCGGCGTGTGGATTGCAAAAGAAATCAAAGACCTCGGCTGGATGCGGTTCAGGTATCCGATCTTCTTTGATGCTCACGAGATGGGAAAACTCGGTTACTTCCTGCAGATACAGACAAGACGTCTTGCTCTATCAATGCTCTCTCAGGCAGCCAACAACTTTGAATTAGGAGGTGTGTAGTGAACTGGAGTGAAATCTACAATACGGCAAGGAGAGCTTTGTTCAATGCCGGAGAAATATTAAGGAAATCATGGGCTCTCCACTTTGACCCAACGCCAAAAGACATTCAGGTTTCTTTCTATGATGAAAACGGGAATTTAAAAACTGTTTTAATGCCGAATGTAGCTAAGTGGAGAAAACGGGTTTGGTCTGATGCTCAGAGTGCCATGAAAAGAACGTTTTATGTTCATCAAGATGGAGACGACAATGGCCCTGGCACTGCAAATGCTCCTTTCAAAACTCTTCAAAAAGCGCTAAATGCAGCACCTGCTGGTGCTTCGGTAGACATAATTCTCCTTAGTGATTATGTGATTCAAGAATACACTTACCTCACAGGTTGGCGCAACGTGATTCTTGAACTTAACAAGAAAACATTAACTATTGATTCTTCCGTGGTAGAAGATTCAGAAGGTCGTCCACAGAGAAACGTAAATAACTATATACGGTTATACAGCGGCAACATAGTTTTCCGCAACGGCAATATAAAAATTGCAAAAGAGAAAGATACCTCCGTAGGGAATGATGGTTTCTTTTCTGTAATAAGAGATATATCCGATGCACCTCACTTTCCAACTATAACATTTACTGAAACAACAATTATTAGTGAAACATCAAAGAAAGTAGCTTTGGTAGTTTTTGATGGATGGAGAGGTAGATCAGGTGCTCTCAACATAGCTAACTCAACGTTAAAGAACAACAATTTCTACATAGCTAAGCTCTACTATTCATCAGCAAGTCTTATCTTCAACACCCGTGGCTGTACATATGATGATACAAATAGTCAAAATTGGTTCGCAGGTCTTGTAAGAGACTCAAACGGTAACCCAAGGAACATTGTAAGCAACATCATTCTTTAATGAGGAGGTTGTGATGATAAAAGTGATTAAGATAGAAAACCAAGTCTACGAGAACCTTATGCCTTACTATGAAAGCGAAGGTCAAAAAGTTTGGAATATTCCAGATGAACCGGCAACACTAAAAAGTTGCTTAATAGACACACTCGGATGGGTTGTTAGTAGGAATATTGTGAAAGCAATCGGCGATGCTAACAAAAAAGATGCAAGTACCACAAAAGCTATCACTCTTTTAGCAAAGCTCATTAACACTCTTAATCCCGATACGTCTAAGCTAACCGAAAATGAAAAGAGTGCATACGAAAAGCTTCTTGCTCTTGCTGATGCAGGCTATTCAGACTCTACGCTTCTTAACGAAGCTCTTGAGGCAGTTCAACAACAACTAAGCTGGTATGCTCAAAAGCTTTCTGAGCTTAACGCAATTGATACAAACTCTGCAGATGCGTTAGACAAACTCATTGCGTTTGCGGAGAGCCTTTGATGAAGGTTTACATCCTTGCCTCAAAAGGGAAGTCCCTCATGAGCCAACCGATAAAGTGGCGACAGTGGGGCTTCCCCTTTACACATATAGCCTTAGTAGTAGACCTTACCAACAAAAACGACCCCATCGTTATTGAGGCTTGGTGGAATGGCGCTAGGAGAGGGAAGTTCTCCGAAGTTCATACGCCAGGAACCGAATTTGCAATATATTCCGTGAGGGTTTCAGAGCATCAAAAAAAGAAAATTTTTGAGTTTGCCAACTCTCAAATAGGAAAGCCATACGACTGGCTGGGGATTTTGG
>JALTBN010000111.1 GCA_027075325.1 Thermococcus sp.
CGTTTTAGGAATCTGCTACGGAATGCAGCTCATAACATACCTTTTCGGCGGAGAAGTTGTAAGGGCTGAGAGGCACGAGTATGGAAGGGCGGAGCTCCACGTTTTAGACAGCTCAGACCTCTTCTATGGCCTACCAAACAGGTTTACAGTCTGGATGAGCCACGGAGACAGGGTTTTAAAAATACCGGAAGGATTTGAGCCGATAGCGGAAACAGAGAACGCCCCCTACGCTGCAATCAGAAACAGAGAGAGAAAAATCTTTGGAGTTCAGTTCCATCCCGAAGTTAAGCACACTCAGTACGGAGACAGAATCCTTGAGAACTTTGCCGTTAGGATCTGCGGCTGCGAGCAGACCTGGACGATGCACAACTTCATTGAGTATGAGATAGAGAAAATCAGGAAAACCGTTGGAGATAAGAACGTAATCTGCGCCCTCTCAGGAGGCGTTGACTCCTCTGTGGTTGCAGCGCTTCTCCACAGAGCTATTGGAGACCAGCTCTACCCAATCTTTGTTGATACGGGCCTACTGAGGAAGGGAGAGAGGGAGTCTGTTGAGAGAACTTTCAAAGAGAAATTTCACATGAAGAACTTTAGAGTCGTTGACGCTTCAGACCTTTTCTTGGAGAGGCTGAAGGGAGTTACAGACCCGGAACAGAAGAGGAAGATAATCGGCCACACCTTTATTGAGGTTTTTGAGCGGGAAGCGAAGAAAATACCAAACGCCGAGTTCTTAGCTCAGGGAACGCTCTACCCGGATGTAATAGAGAGCGTTTCTGTTAAGGGACCATCTGCAACGATTAAGTCCCACCACAACGTTGGAGGGCTTCCCGAGAGGCTCAACTTTAAGCTGATTGAACCTCTGAGGGAGCTCTTTAAGGACGAGGTAAGGGAGCTCGGTAAGGAGTTAGGCCTTCCAGATGAAATCATTAAGAGGCAGCCCTTCCCCGGCCCCGGCCTTGCAATCAGGATAATCGGAGAGGTTAAGCCTGAGTACCTGAGGATACTGAGGGAGGCAGACGCCATCGTTTTAGAGGAGATAAAGAAAGCAGGCCTCTACGACAAGATATGGCAGTCCTTTGCAGTCTTCCTGCCCATTCAAACTGTTGGGGTTATGGGAGACGTGAGAACCTACGATTACGTGATAGCTGTTAGGGCTGTTGAAAGTACAGACGGAATGACTGCAGACTGGGTAAAGCTCCCTTACGACCTTTTAGAGAGGATATCAAACAGGATAATCAACGAGGTTGAGGGAGTTAACAGAGTGGTTTACGACATTACCTCAAAACCCCCCGGAACAATTGAGTGGGAGTAGTTATGGACGTTCTAGATAGGATAAAGGAGCTGAAAGAGGAGAAGAACGCTGTAATTCTTGCTCACTACTACGTTGACGGAGCCATTCAGGACGTTGCAGACTTTGTTGGAGACTCTTTAGAGCTTGCAAGGAAGGCTAAGGAAACAGAGGCAGACATTATCGTCTTCTGCGGCGTCTACTTTATGGCCGAAACGGCAAAGGTTTTAAACCCCAACAGAAAAGTTCTGATTCCCTACTACAAGGCCGGCTGCCTCATGGCAGACATGGCAATAGCTGAAGAAATCAAAGAATTCAGAGAGAAGAACCCTGAATACGCCGTTGTAACCTACGTAAACAGCTCTGCAGACGTTAAGGCCGTTTCAGATATTTGCTGTACCTCTGCAAACGCCATGAAGATCGTTGAATCTTTAGACGCAGAGAAGATTCTCTTCGTTCCAGACAAAAACCTTGGCTCCTACGTTGCAGAAAAGGTTAAGGGAAAAGAGATAAAGCTCTGGAGCGGCTACTGCCCCGTTCACCAGAAACTCACTCCGGAAGAGGTGAAGAGGGTTAAGGAGGAGAACCCCGACGCCGTTTTCGTTGTCCACCCCGAGTGCAGAAAAGAGGTAAGAGATCTGGCAGACTTTATAGGGAGCACCTCACAGATTGTCAGGTTTGTTAAAGAGACAGATGCAAAGAAGGTTATTGTTGGAACAGAGAAAGGAACGATTCATCAGCTTAAGAAACTGAGGCCGGACGTAGAGTTTATTCCCGCCTACAGCGAGTTTGTCTGCGACCAGATGAAGATGATTACAGTTGAGAGGCTCCTTAAAGCCCTTGAGAGGGAGCAGTTTGAGGTTCACGTTGACCCTGAGGTTGCTAAAAGCGCCAGGAGGGCCATTGAGAGGATGCTGGAGGTTAGATAGTGGAGAAGAGGGAGTTTAGAGTTAAGCAGGATATTCTCTTTATTGCAGTTCCGCTGATTTTTGACTTTCTGTTTCTGATTGGAGCTCTCTTCCTCTCCTCGCCGTGGAAGTGGATTCTCTCTGCTTTAGCCCTCATCTTTGCTGGAGTTGTCATCTGGCAGTCAAGACCTTTCCTCAAAAACTTTGAGCTTATTCTCACTCCAAAAGGTCTGAAAATCAGGGATTTTAGAGGGAAAACGGTTAGAGAGGTTGAGTGGAAGAAGGTTGAGGCGGCCGCTGCTGGCTACAAGAAGACCTGGCTCATCTACACCTACAGTTTCTACTTCAGGGTTAGAGGAGACGAGGACGTTCTCTTCGGCCTTGTTACGAGAGAGCAGGGATTGACAGGGAAGTTCCAGCAGTTTATGAAGGTCTTTGTAAGGAAGAAGATTCCAGTTCAGGTTGTTAAGGCATGATTTTCAGGGTATATTTGAGATATATTGATAACGATTCTCAGGAAGAGGTAGGTTAATTGAAAGAGACCTCTACAAGGTTGGTTCTTCACTTCCCAAAGGAAACCTGGGATAAACCGGTTATATACAAGTTAGTTAAAGACTACGACCTTGTTGTTAACATACTGAGGGCGGAGATACTTCCGAAGATGGAAGGCTCTGCTGTTGTGGAGCTCCGAGGAGACAGAAAGAAAATCGGCGAAGCCGTAAAGTTCCTGCGGAGCCTCAAGATAAAGCTAAAACCTTTAGAGCTTGACATATTTAGAGAAGATGAGAAGTGCGTCCACTGTGGAGCCTGTATAGCTCCCTGCCCAACAAACGCATTCTACTTAGATCCGAAAACATACAGGGTTGAGTTCAACAAGGACAAATGCGTAGGCTGCGGCCACTGCATCCCCGCCTGCCCGTTGAGAATCATCTACTCGGCTGAGTTTTAGGTTTATCTGTCCATCTTTACTCAATTTGCTATTTTTTGAACGTATCTGGGAGCGAATTTGAGAACCTATACGACTCGGCTGGATGACCAGTTCTTTGAGATGTTTGAAGAACTTTCAAAGAAAACAAAAGCTCCTAAAAGTTCCAGTGAAAAGAGCACTTCTACTTTACAGAAGAGAGCTTGAAAAATAGGAGATGTTAAAGAATTTAATTGAATCTGCTGAAGAGCTTGCCAACGACCCGGAGAATTTGAAAGATATTTCAGAGTTAGAGGAAACGGTATCTGATGGACTTGATTAGATAAAGACCGGCGGGAAGCCGGCCTGAAGTTTCAGACTATTTGCTCAAGAAAACTATCAGCTGAACCATAATTCCGACAAATAGGGTTAAGGCCAGAACGGGAAGAATCAGTGTTTTAAGGAGCTCCCCCTCTTCCTTCCCTTTGACTCCAACTAAGGCGGCGGCGTTGGTTATCTTTGAGGGAGTTATGGCACTTGCAATTCCCCCTGCAACTGCGTGGGCTCCGTAAATGGCCATGAAGGCGGGAGCTCCCACAGTTTGAGCAACAGCTCCATACTGAATCTTTGCAAAGAGAACGTTTGATGCCGTTTCACTTCCTCCTACGAAAGCCCCAAGGAGCCCTAAAAACGGAGAGACCAGCGGGTAGAGGCTTCCAAACCAGTCGGCAAAGGTTTTCCCGATTATGAAGTCCATATTGAGCTCTTTAAAGTTTGCCATTGGGTGGAGCTTTCCACCTACAAATTCCATTCCAGACCATGCCATTATGAACGCAACTGCGAAGAAGAGTGAGTAAGCAAGGAAAGGCCCCCAAACTCTCTTTATCCAGACGTTCAGGGCTCTGCTGAACTGCTCCTTTGTGGGCTTCAGGAAAGGAATTGAGACGATTATTGAAACGAAGATCCAGAAGTAGACGTGGGCCA
>JALTBN010000112.1 GCA_027075325.1 Thermococcus sp.
GTCTTCAGAGTACTCCTTTAGACTGTTGCCGTCTGGTAAGTACGCTCTGAGAATAAGCCCCTTTCTGTGAACTGGAATTTCTTTGATTGAAGCGAGCGGAAGGCTCAGGGTTGAATAGTCTATGATTGTTGGAACTTCCTTCTTGACTGTTTTCTTGGGGCTTATGGTGAGCTCTATTAACCTTCCTTTTGGGGAGTAGAGGTAGATGCTCCATGATGGTTCCCAGGGGAAGAGGAGAGATCCCTTGTTCAGCTCAAACTGTACTCCTAACAGGGAGCAGTTGCCCGCTTCATATGGCTTGAGATAGTGTTCATAGATGAACTCTGGGTCCTTTAACTTCTCGTTTTCAGTGCGAGTATGATAGACCCAACCCCCAATTAAAAGAAAGATTATGAGAAGGGAGAGCAGTGTTAAGTGTTTCATCCCCAGGTCACCTCCATGAAGTAGCCGATGCCAGTGTAGGGGCCTGTTTTTGGAAGCAACTGTCTCATCAATATCTGCCATTGTTGACCTGGTGAGCCTCTCATGTGGCTTCACCTTGTTTTATAATAACATGTGGGGCCATTAGTGGTGTTTTTAAGCAAGTTCTTTTGTGCATGGCAGATTTGCTCGGAACTAACCTTCCATATTATGTCCAGTATTATCCCATTTTTGGCCGCATGGAACTGTAATATCCCAAATTCTGGCGTTTTATGAATCCCTAATTTAACGAATGCATTATTGAGTGCTTTCTGAAGGAGTACCCCTCTAAAACTTTGTTTTTCTTTGACTGTCCTAATGTTGCGTTCTAAAATTACTCCCGGGTAATATGTCCTAACTATTTGACCGGACTCATTTTTCTCAACTGCAACCCAAATAAATCCGTGGCTGATGTTCGCACTATCAATGTGCCCGGGGAGAAGTAATAACCCTCTAACGCCTTCTATCCACGAAATCATGTCTGAACCGTCATTTCTTGCTCCAATACGTATTCCCTTACCTGAGAGCGTTCCGATAATCTCAAAGTAATCCACATCTGGACTGACCACGTCGAAAATTTTGGGATATGGGACTTCTATCAATTCCTCGTTGTATTTCCAGCCCAAGGTTTTGAATAGGAGTGCTCTTTCGTGTGGCTCGTACTGTTTGAGGAGCTTTAAGTCAAGATTGAGAG
>JALTBN010000113.1 GCA_027075325.1 Thermococcus sp.
TCTGTCAAAATACCTTTACCTGCACCCGGTTTCAATACTACAAATGTATCGGTGGAATTAGGGAACAAAAAGCTATGGATTTCAAAGTCTCTTATGTTTCAATACTACAAATGTATCGGTGGAATCTTCTTTTATTTTGCCTGTATACTCTTTTTCAAGCGTTTCAATACTACAAATGTATCGGTGGAATGTATAAAAGGGGATAAGATGAAAAAGATAACAAATATTAAGTTTCAATACTACAAATGTATCGGTGGAATAGAGATATCCTCACTATTCAAATTTGCAAATGTTCGCGTTTCAATACTACAAATGTATCGGTGGAATATTTAAAATCTTCAACCTTATTGCTTTTGACAAGGTGTTTCAATACTACAAATGTATCGGTGGAATGTAAGCAAGATCTCTACATTTAGGAGAACAATACACCGTTTCAATACTACAAATGTATCGGTGGAATAAAAGGAGTTAAAATGCCCAGAATTGCGACACCTTTAAGGTTTCAATACTACAAATGTATCGGTGGAATATTTAAGGAGTTAGAAGAATTAGTTTTAAATTCCTCGTTTCAATACTACAAATGTATCGGTGGAATTTTTTCATTTCCAACTCCTTTTTGTTATTTTCTTACGTTTCAATACTACAAATGTATCGGTGGAATAATCTTTATCTCCTAAAAGAATTTTGCCATCCTCACGTTTCAATACTACAAATGTATCGGTGGAATAGGTGCGACTGACAAAGATATTCGTAACATTATAGAGTTTCAATACTACAAATGTATCGGTGGAATACAGGGAATACTCTTATAGCTGCCTTAAAAGAGTTAGTTTCAATACTACAAATGTATCGGTGGAATATCTTCTCTACACTTATCAAGCTCTTTTATAAGTTTGTTTCAATACTACAAATGTATCGGTGGAATCTAAAATCAATTTGCTAACAGGAGAAAAAAAGAAGTTTCAATACTACAAATGTATCGGTGGAATGTTGAAATATCTGTGTAATCACTTTTCAAGTTACCTGTTTCAATACTACAAATGTATCGGTGGAATACATTAGATTTCGGGTGTTTCGAAAAACACAACTCCGCAATTCAGGCTTTTTCCAATCAAAACCGAAAAAAACAAAAAATTGTCAAAAATCACTTTA
>JALTBN010000114.1 GCA_027075325.1 Thermococcus sp.
CCTGCACTTGCCCAGGACGAGGTTTCACAGCTGAAAGCCCAGATTCAGAAACTCCAGGAGCAGATGGCAAAGCTCCAGGCAAAACTCTCTGAACTTGAAGCCCAGAGGGGTGTTGGAGCGAGGGCAGTAACGGGACTGAAGAGCGGAGTGAAACTCTACGGCCGAATCAAAATGGACGCCATCTACGACACACACAACATGGGAACAGACGCATTCATAACAAGACTCCCCAAGGGAGACAGGCAGGACAGGTCAACCTTCAACGTAAAAGACACCCGAATAGGCTTAATCATCAACGGCCCTGAAACAGACGGCTGGAAGATAACCGGAAGGATAGAGGGAGACTTCTACGGCCTTGGAGCAAGCGGCAAAGACAACGGAGGATTTAGGATAAGGCTCTCATACATAAACCTCAACAACGGAGAGGGGACAAACATCAGAATAGGACAGGACTACATCCCAATAGCAAGGCAGATGGCATCAACCTTAGACTTCTTAAGCATGGGCGGTTCTGGAAACCTGTGGGACAGGACACCCCAGGTAACAATAACCCAGACCTTTAGCAATGGATTTGGAATCCTCGGAACAGCCTGGAAAAGCTCAGCGACAACAGACCACGTAGGAATGAGAATGCCCTGGGTAGGAGCGAAAATTTTCTACAAAGGGGACCTGTTGGGAACAGGGAAACCCCTCTACTTAGCCCTTGGAGGGGCCTACAGACACGGAAGCGACGAGGTAGATGGAGTAAAAGACGACGTATCGGACTACCTGGCAGCGGTAGAGTGGAACATTCCCTTCAACCTGATAGTTCCGATGGGAATAAAAGGAGAGGCATACGTAGGCCAGGGACTTACAAAGAGAGACTTCTTAGTCTTCACAACGCCCCACTACAAAAACGGAAACGGACTTGACGAGCTCCAGACGTGGGGCGGATTTGTCCAGCTGACGGTGAAGCCCTACAGGAAGTTCACAGTAAACCTTGGGGCGGGAATGGACAACCCCGACAACGACGATGCAGACAAGGCGGGAACATACGAGAAGAACTGGAGGGCATTTGGAAACGTCATTTACAGCCTTGCACCAAACGTCTCCCTTGGAGCTGAGTGGGACCATCAGGAGACCCTCTACAAGGGAGATGTTGAGCACGGTGA
>JALTBN010000115.1 GCA_027075325.1 Thermococcus sp.
AAACCCACTGGCGACCTCTCCAAAAGAAAGCAGGAGAGAGCGAGGGCAACCTCATACTACGCGCCCCCACGGGATACGGTAAGACCGAGGCCGCCCTGCTCTGGGCCAACAGAAACGCGTACAGATCCAGTGGAAAGCTGGCAAGCAGGGTCTTCTACGTCCTCCCGTACAAAGCGAGTATTAACGCAATGCACCGCAGGCTTCTCGGGCTCTTTTCCGAACCTGAACTCGTGGGAGTCCTCCACAGCTCGGCGGGTTTCTACCTTTACTCCTCTTCCCTTGAATACAAGAGGCTCAGCTCGCTCTACCGGAAAATATACACCCCCCTGAAGGTCACAACGCCGTTCCAGCTCATGAAAGCATTTTTCGGTGTTGGTTTCCCTGAGATGCTGAAAACAGAACTGGCCGGCTCGCTCCTGATTTTTGATGAGATACACGCGTATGAGCCCAACGTTCTCGGGATAATCCTGGCCATGCTCACCGAAGTGAAGAGCCTGAAGACCAAGACAATGGTGATGACTGCAACCCTTCCAGATTTCCTTGAGAACCTCCTACGGGAAGCAATGAACCCGAAAGAACTGAAAGTTTCCCCTGAGGAAGCGGACAGGTTCACAAGGCACCGTGTAAACGTAGTGGAAGGCAGCATGGACGAGGTGGAGACGCTCATTAATGAAGTCGGCATTGTGGAAAGGATAAAAACATCCTCAAAGCCCGCACTCATAGCCTGCAACAGCGTTGACAGGGCTGTGACCACTTACAAAGCTCTCAAAGAGAACGGGTTCAGAGTTCTGCTCCTCCACAGCAGGTTCACTCACGGTGACAGAGAAAATAAGGAGAGGGCGCTCCCGGAGAGGATGACCGATTACGATTTTGTGGTTGCAACTCAAGTAGTAGAGGTCTCGCTCGATGTGAGCTTCTCAACGATACTGACGGAACCAGCCCCCCTTGACGCGCTCATACAGCGCTTTGGAAGGGTGAACAGGCATGGCTGGAAAGAAGGCCGGATCGAGGACGTGTACGTTCTAACCAGGGGTTCCGAGGCAGACAGGAAGGTCTACAGAGAATACTCTGTCGTGGAAGAGAGCATCAAACTCCTGAGGGAGCTCGATGGAAAGGAACTGAAAGAATCCCTGATACCCGAACTCGTCAGTAAGGCATACTCAAAAATTTCCGAGAAGCTCATCGAGGGGGTCCAGCACTACAGAGAGCTCGCAACAGACGTGTTCAACAATGTAAAGCCCCTGAGGAAGGGAGAAAATGAAAAGAAGTTCTATGAAATGTTCAACGGACTGGAGGCCGTTCCCGGAATATACTCCGGGAGAGTCAGCGAACTGCTGGACAAAGGGCTAACAATGGAAACCCACCGCTATTTTGTCCCTGTTCCCCTCTGGCTCTACTGGGCCGAGAACGAGAGCTTTCACCGGCTCAGCGATAAGGGCATAGGAAAACATATTCTCGTTGCCGAGCTTGAATACAATCCCGAGGCCGGCCTTTTAAGAGAGCCTCTAACCGAGGTGGACATCCTGTGAATTACAGTCAAAACTGTAATTCCCAATCGAACCTAACCGAAGAATACCCCCTCACCGACCTCCTTATCGGCGGCACGGAAATCAACTACCTCTTCATCTGCCCCACTAAGCTCTGGTATTTCTCACACGGCATCACGATGGAGGAGGAGAACGAGTGGGTCGACCTCGGGAAGTTCCTGCACGAGAGACGTTACGGGAACGAGGAGAAGGAAGTCCAGATAGGGAGCATAAAGATAGACTTCATCCGGAAGGGGGACACCATAGAGGTCCACGAGGTCAAGCTCGGAAAGTCGATAGAGAGGGCCCACGAGATGCAGGCGCTCTACTACCTGTACTACCTCAAACGGCTCGGCATCGGAGCTAAGGCCGTTCTCCACTACCCCAAGCTCAACGAGACAAAGGAGATAAGCCTAGACGGGCACGAGGAAGAGGTGGAAACGGCCATACGCGAGATCCAGAGGGTGAAATCACTGCCCACGCCACCGGAACCGGTTAAATCAAAGAAGTGCAAAAAGTGCGCCTACTACGAGCTGTGCTGGGTTTGAGGTGGTAGGAGTGGAAAGAAGAAGTCTACGGCTGGGAAAACATCTCTCCCCCGAAGATATTGAGAAATCCATAATGGAAGGCTTTGACGAGTGCGTTGGAGAAATCGAGGGCTTCCCAAAAGAGGGGCCTGAAAGAGAAAGAAACAAAGAACGCTCACAACGGTGAAAGAAAATGAGAAAACGCTCCCTCACGCTTTTCTCTGACGGAAACCTCTTCCGGAGGGAGAATACCCTATACTTTGAGAACGCCAACGGGAGGAAGCCCCTTGCCGTCGAGGGGATATACGACATCTACGTCTACGGCCATGTGAACATAAGCTCTCAGGCCCTTCATTTCCTCGCCCAGAAGGGAGTTGCCGTCCACTTCTTCAACCACTACGGCCACTACGACGGCAGCTTTTATCCGAGGGAAAAGTTCCACTCAGGGGACCTTGTGATAAAGCAGGCCGAGCACTACCTGAGGGGAGAGAAGAGGCTGAAGCTTGCCAAACTGTTAGTCAAGGGAAGCGCCCTCAACATGGAGCGCAATTTGAAGCGCTGGAAGGTTGCTGATAGCTTTGACGAGGAGCTTGGGGGACTCCTTGGGGAGCTGGAGGGAGCTCGCAAAATAACCGACGTCATGAACGTCGAGGCGAGGATCAGGCAGGAGTATTACTCCCGCTGGGACGAGCATCTCCCGGAAGGCTTCAGGATAGTCAAGCGCACGCGCAGGCCTCCAGGAAACGAGATGAACGCACTCATAAGCTTCCTCAACTCCCGCTTATATGCGACCATCGTGAGCGAGCTCTACAACACCCAGCTGGTCCCGACGGTGAGCTACCTCCACGAGCCAGGCGAGAGGAGGTTCTCTCTGGCTTTGGACTTGAGCGAAATCTTCAAGCCCGCCATAGCAGACCGCATAGCGACGCGCCTCGTGAAGCAGGGGGTAGTCAGGAAGGAGCACTTCCGGAGCGAGCTGAACGGTGTCCTGCTGACGAAGGAGGGAATGAAGCTCGTCCTGGAGCACTACAACCGCGAACTGGCCAAGAGCGTTAAACACCCCGGCCTGAAGAAGAACGTCACGAAGCAGAGGCTGATAAGGCTTGAGGCCTACAAGCTGATAAAGCACCTCGTTGGAATTAGGGAGTACGAGCCGCTTGTGGCATGGTTTTAGATGATGTCCTCCAGCGGGTTCTTTTCCACCCCCATTACCTCCCTCTGCGGCATCGAGCGGAGCTTGTATATCACTATAGAATCTTCGTCTTCGTCCATAAGCTCCCTGAGGCCGGCCTTTATGCGCTCGAACTCGGCCCGGGTCACTTCCCCCTCGAAGACGCTGTTCTGGACCCAGTGGAGGTGCTGGCGGAGGAACTTCTTCACTTTGTTCACCCGCTCGACGGAGACATCGTAGACTACGACGATGTACATGGCAACCCCCTGGAGTATTCGGGCCGAACCCTTTTAGGGCTTTTGGAAAGGAACATCACGTTAAACTGCCACTACAGGAAAATCCGAACCATTAAAAAGGAGCACTCAGCAAATCAGGGGGGCCCAAGTGCTCTGGAAGTCTTTAATAACATTAGGGTAGTATCTCACTAAAAGTTACGGAATTAGCTGGAGATTGTTACGAAATTTTTTCGGATTATGCAACTGCGAGGCCTGCTGCCCCCATAACCGACCCAACCAGTTCAAATCGTGTTTTTTGGAAATTCAAGCGAATTAAAACTCTCAATGAGGTTCCAGGGGCATTACATCCCCCTGGAACTCCTGCGATCGTAATTGGCCATCATGAGAAAGACCGTGATAAGGGTGCGGGATCGACCATAATGCTCTTCGGAGGCGTGGAAATAAAGACCACAGAGCATCCCACAAACATCCCTCTGAAGAAAACCTTATAAGATTGGAGCGCGTTTATAGGTTTACAGGCGGTTTAGGGGAAGATTCGCTCCTGTTCCAATAAGACTCTAGGAGAATTGAAAG
>JALTBN010000116.1 GCA_027075325.1 Thermococcus sp.
CTTTCAATCTCCATTTTCAGGAGACTTTCTTTGTTTCCTGGGTGCTGGCATTCAATGTAGCAAAAGACTACAGCTTTCAATCTCCATTTTCAGGAGACTTTCTTTGTTTCGCAACTGTAACAGCGCTCGCTGATGGCTCGAAACCCTTTCAATCTCCATTTTCAGGAGACTTTCTTTGTTTCCTATTGTGCGATGTTATAAGCCGACTAAGAAACTTAAACTTTCAATCTCCATTTTCAGGAGACTTTCTTTGTTTCGCACTGAGGAAGTTGTTTGAGTGTGGGTGGTTAGGAGGTGATAACTTTCAATCTCCATTTTCAGGAGACTTTCTTTGTTTCGAGATAAAGCATCAGTGTTACTGGGAAGTTCTAAAACACTTTCAATCTCCATTTTCAGGAGACTTTCTTTGTTTCGTCATGGATAGCGTCAAAGGACGGAGTTAGATTTCTCACTTTCAATCTCCATTTTCAGGAGACTTTCTTTGTTTCGAATTTTCAGACAGCAGAATAGCAGCTTATACAGCGCTTTCAATCTCCATTTTCAGGAGACTTTCTTTGTTTCGAAAGGTATATCAAAAAAATAAGAACGTCGGGAAGTGAGGACTTTCAATCTCCATTTTCAGGAGACTTTCTTTGTTTCATGATCATTTGAGATACGCAAGTTCTTACACAAAAGACTTTCAATCTCCATTTTCAGGAGACTTTCTTTGTTTCGCGTTGCTGGCGATACTCCCGTGTGGGTTAAGAATCCCTTTCAATCTCCATTTTCAGGAGACTTTCTTTGTTTCTCACATACCACAAATTCGCCGTAATGGACATCAGCTTTCAATCTCCATTTTCAGGAGACTTTCTTTGTTTCCTACAGGAAATGGTATTTACGTATCTCAACGAACTAAACTTTCAATCTCCATTTTCAGGAGACTTTCTTTGTTTCGTATTAGACCGTACCTCTCCCAGAAGACCTTATAAAAACCTTTCAATCTCCATTTTCAGGAGACTTTCTTTGTTTCCGTTATGTATTATATGATTCCATTTTGGATAATACTAACTTTCAATCTCCATTTTCAGGAGACTTTCTTTGTTTCTTTAATTGCTAAAATTTTTTCGCTAACATGGAGGTGATCTTTCAATCTCCATTTTCAGGAGACTTTCTTTGTTTCTTTTTACTGTGGAGGAATATGGAACTCGTGTGATTTAGCTTTCAATCTCCATTTTCAGGAGACTTTCTTTGTTTCTTTATTGCATAATAAACACTCACAACATAGATTTCACCTTTCAATCTCCATTTTCAGGAGACTTTCTTTGTTTCTTAAAAAGTTGCTGTGGTGGCGTCAGAGCCACCTTATAACTTTCAATCTCCATTTTCAGGAGACTTTCTTTGTTTCAAATCACTTAGAAAATACTCAGAAGGTGGCTCATTCATCTTTCAATCTCCATTTTCAGGAGACTTTCTTTGTTTCTTCTAAATATATTTTGCTCATGATATTTCCTACGTCGCTCTTTCAATCTCCATTTTCAGGAGACTTTCTTTGTTTCCTGTCACTCTTGTCACATGCCTACTCTTGACGTAGACTATTACTTTCAATCTCCATTTTCAGGAGACTTTCTTTGTTTCTCATAATATAAGTCTCTGGCAGTTTTTGGAGTGTTTAAACTTTCAATCTCCATTTTCAGGAGACTTTCTTTGTTTCAAGCCAGAAATAACTCCAAAGGCTGACTGGTGGGCTACTTTCAATCTCCATTTTCAGGAGACTTTCTTTGTTTCGTGATAAAAGTGAAAATACTGGACGCGCGGTGGATTAAAGACTTTCAATCTCCATTTTCAGGAGACTTTCTTTGTTTCTTAATTAGGTCGTTGGTGAACTGTGAAATTTCAGTAATCTTTCAATCTCCATTTTCAGGAGACTTTCTTTGTTTCGAACTGAGAGAAAAGCTTGGAGTGAGTGGAAAAATTATCGTCTTTCAATCTCCATTTTCAGGAGACTTTCTTTGTTTCAGGCACTTATACAGGCATACAAAGGAAGTGCCACCGGCACTTTCAATCTCCATTTTCAGGAGACTTTCTTTGTTTCCAAAAATAAGAGGTGGTGGTCGAAATGAACTTTTTAGGATACTTTCAATCTCCATTTTCAGGAGACTTTCTTTGTTTCTCCTACAACCCGGGTCGCCAGAAACACCAGCAACTATTACTTTCAATCTCCATTTTCAGGAGACTTTCTTTGTTTCTTAGACGAACCGCTAACTGCCAATTGGGGCGAGTACGTCTTTCAATCTCCATTTTCAGGAGACTTTCTTTGTTTCGCTCTCATTGAAACGATTGAATACTACTTCCCAGACACCTTTCAATCTCCATTTTCAGGAGACTTTCTTTGTTTCCTGTTATATATAGCGAAGTACCTAAAGAAGTGTTTTTCTTTCAATCTCCATTTTCAGGAGACTTTCTTTGTTTCTTCTCACGAGCACATCTCTGCTCATCCTCTCATCTCCCCTTCTTTCAATCTCCATTTTCAGGAGACTTTCTTTGTTTCCAATGAACTTAGATAGTGCATTCCCAAACAGTGCAACAAGCTTTCAATCTCCATTTTCAGGAGACTTTCTTTGTTTCGGACGAAGGGGGCAGTTCAGCACTGTTATTGTATATCCTTTCAATCTCCATTTTCAGGAGACTTTCTTTGTTTCCGAACCGCTAAGCGAAACTTGGGGTGAGTACATTGAAAACTTTCAATCTCCATTTTCAGGAGACTTTCTTTGTTTCGGACGAAGGGGGCAGTTCAGCACTGTTATTGTATATCCTTTCAATCTCCATTTTCAGGAGACTTTCTTTGTTTCTTGGAGTGTACCCACCGGGTGCTGTGGAGACAGACCCAACTTTCAATCTCCATTTTCAGGAGACTTTCTTTGTTTCAGCATCTGTTGAAGACATGAGCCTGAAGCCTATAGGCAGTCTTTCAATCTCCATTTTCAGGAGACTTTCTTTGTTTCCGAGTTTGACGTTACCGACCTTTGGTATGTAGAAGATGTGTCTTTCAATCTCCATTTTCAGGAGACTTTCTTTGTTTCCCAGAGACGTGATGGCGATTGTCCTTTTGGTGAAATTCGCTTTCAATCTCCATTTTCAGGAGACTTTCTTTGTTTCCCAAACTTACGTATTGTCTTACAATGTCAAAACAGGCTTTCAATCTCCATTTTCAGGAGACTTTCTTTGTTTCCGTTACAAGCCCGTCCACAAAGCAGCCAACCTGTCCACTCTTTCAATCTCCATTTTCAGGAGACTTTCTTTGTTTCGCAGCGGGAATATAACCAGAGTACTGTGCCGGCGTAGAGAACTTTCAATCTCCATTTTCAGGAGACTTTCTTTGTTTCCTGTGGATATAGTCCCGCAAGGCACGACGGTGGACAGTGCGACCTTTCAATCTCCATTTTCAGGAGACTTTCTTTGTTTCCTGTGGATATAGTCCCGCAAGGCACGACGGTGGACAGTGCGACCTTTCAATCTCCATTTTCAGGAGACTTTCTTTGTTTCGTTTTCTGTGTTTAGGAGGAAGCACGGGAAAGTTGTCTTTCAATCTCCATTTTCAGGAGACTTTCTTTGTTTCGAGACTTTACAGCATACTATGCCAACGTTAAGAAGATATCTTTCAATCTCCATTTTCAGGAGACTTTCTTTGTTTCCTTCGGATGGTCTGACAGCGTGCTGAGATACATAGCCTTTCAATCTCCATTTTCAGGAGACTTTCTTTGTTTCAAAATAGTTTTAGAGACGAGTCTTTGGGACAACGAGATTACTTTCAATCTCCATTTTCAGGAGACTTTCTTTGTTTCGACTTTCCACTGCACGAACAGCCTGAAAAACCTACCACTTTCAATCTCCATTTTCAGGAGACTTTCTTTGTTTCCCCACCTTAAATCTTGCTAATTCCCAGAATATAAATGCTTTTCGCTCCTTTTTGTAGCCCTCATTCGAATACCTGAAAATGCACACAGG
>JALTBN010000117.1 GCA_027075325.1 Thermococcus sp.
CGACAGACCCGTTCCGGCTCGTCAATGAGCCTCGCCACTGCAAGCGTTTCATCCCCGTATTCAACGTAGTCTATCACCGTGTCCTGAAATCCTGTGAATATTATGACACACTTTCTGGACGGGTTTAGGGGTTTCAAGTCTCTGTCAATGAGTGGGAGTTTCTTAACGATGAATCCTTCGGGATATTCGCCCTCTTTTATTTTTCTGATGAGTTCTGGGGGCTCTCCCGTCTTTTCAAACCTCTCTATCTCCTCCACTGATATGTTCACGGGCCTTGGGGAATAGCAGAGGGTCTCCTCGTCATGGTACATCATGTAGGTTCCGTCCCTGAGGAACATGAACGCTATCCTCTCGCGGGGTTTATCAAAGATGTAACCGGATTTGCTCTTCTTTACCTGGTACATTTCCATCCTCACCGGAGTCACTTTTTCTGCTCACTTATAACCCTTTCTACCCACATATGTCCAAAAGCATCGCTGACCCAGCAAGGGCCAGATGAAGTCAGGTGCCCCTGGGATAAGGTGTTAAGTAAACGCGAGTGCATCATCCCATAGCTTCCTTGACCTTTTCAACGACGTGAATGTTCTCTATACTCGTGAACGGGTACTGGCCGTTCTCGTCCTTCTCCACGGCCTTCACCATGTCCCATATCGTGAGCAGGGCAACGCTAACGCCTGTGAGAGCCTCCATCTCGACTCCCGTCTTGTAGTACGCCCTAACCTCGCAGGTGGCCTCTATGTAGTCCTTCCCGAACTCGAATGAGATGTCAACACCCGTCAGCGGTATGGGATGGCAGAGGGGAATAAGCTCCGGCGTTTTCTTCACTGCCAGAATGCCGGCTATCTGAGCCGCCGCTATAACGTTTCCCTTCTTTGTCTTTCCCGCTTTAATTAACTCTATAGTCTCCGGCCTTAGGCGTATTCTCCCCCTTGCAACGGCCTTCCTGAAGACCACGTTCTTGTGGCCCACCTCAACCATCTTAACGCCCTTCTCATCGACGTGGGTGAGTTCCCTTCCCATCTTTCACACCGGTTTCAGTTGTCCTCCCCTTTAAAAACGGTTGCGGAAAATTCTAAAACCCAGCGGTCGAACGTTATGCGGGTGAAAACATGGGTGAGAAGAT
>JALTBN010000118.1 GCA_027075325.1 Thermococcus sp.
ATCTTCTCACCCATGTTTTCACCCGCATAACGTTCGACCGCTGGGTTTTAGAATTTTCCGCAACCGTTTTTAAAGGGGAGGACAACTGAAACCGGTGTGAAAGATGGGAAGGGAACTCACCCACGTCAATGAGAAAGGCGTTAAGATGGTTGAGGTAGGCCATAAGAACGTGGTCTTCAGGAGGGCCGTTGCAAGGGGGAGAATACGCCTAAGGCCGGAGACTATAGAGCTGATTAAAGCGGGAAAGACAAAGAAGGGAAACGTTATAGCGGCAGCTCAGATAGCCGGCATTCTGGCAGTGAAGAAAACGCCGGAGCTCATTCCCCTCTGCCACCCCATACCGCTGACGGGTGTTGATATCTCATTCGAGTTCGGGAAGGACTACATAGAGGCCACCTGCGAGGTTAGGGCGTACTACAAGACGGGAGTCGAGATGGAGGCTCTCACAGGCGTTAGTGTTGCCCTGCTCACGATATGGGACATGGTGAAGGCCGTGGAGAAGGACGAGAACGGCCAGTACCCGTTCACGAGTATAGAAGACATTCACGTCGTTGAAAAGGTCAAGGGAGCTATGGGATGATGCACTCGCGTTTACTTCACACCATATCCCAGGGGCACCTGACTTCATCTGGCCCTTGCTAGGTCAGCGATGCTTTTGGACATATGTGAGTAGAAACGGTTATAAATGGGCAGAAAAAGTGACTCCGGTGAGGATGGAAATGTACCAGGTAAAGAAGAGCAAATCCGGTTACATTTTTGATAAACCCCGCGAGAGGATAGCGTTCATGTTCCTCAGGGACGGAACCTACATGATGTACCATGACGAGGAGACCCTCTGCTATTCCCCAAGGCCCGTGGACATATCAGTGGAGGAGATAGAGAGGTTTGAAAAGACGGGAGAGCCCCCAGAACTCATCAGAAAAATAAAAGAGGGCAAATATCCCGAAGGATTCATCGTTAAGAAACTCCCACCCATTGACAGAGACTTGAAACCCTTAAACCCGTCCAGAAAGTGTGTCATAATATTCACAGGATTTCAGGACACGGTGATAGACTACGTTGAATACGGGGATGAAACGCTTGCAGTGGCGAGGCTCATTGACGAGCCGGAACGGGTCTGTCG
>JALTBN010000119.1 GCA_027075325.1 Thermococcus sp.
GATAAGTCCCACGTCCTCGAGGTGAGGGACAAGGAGTTAGGCATAACGTACTATGAGTTGAAGCCTGAGGCTGTGGATGAGATTCTTAATGTGCTTCAGGTGGAGGCTAAGCTGAAGGAGTTGGAGGAGGCGAAGGCTAAGGATCATGAGGATCTGGTTAAGCTGGCTCGTGAGTTTTTCAGTGAGTTCTATCGGGAGAAAGTTACGGAGGCGTTGGTGAATCCGAGGGATAGGTTTGTTGTTGTGGACTGGGAGGAGTTGAATGCTGTTCTTCCGCAGTTGGCGGAGGCTGTGATCGAGCGTCCGGTCGTGGTAGTGAAGGCTTTCAATGATGCTCTTGAGCAGTTCATTACTGAGGATTTGATGGCTGAGGTTAGGGGTGAGTGGTCGGTTCATTTTGTTAACCTTAGGGATAAGCTTAGGCCTGCTGATGTGCGTGCTGAGCATGTGGGTAAGCTGGTGGAGGTTAAGGGTTTGGTTACTGGTGTGAGTGGGGTTAGGTCTTTCTACCGGAAGGCGGTGTTTGTGTGTTTGGATTGTGGGGAGCGGCATGTTAGGCTTCAGCAGCCTTTGAAGCCTCTGGTTCGGCCTAAGAGGTGTGATGCCTGCGGGAGCAGGAATATTGAGTTGCTCGAGGAGGAGAGTGATAAGCTGGATTTTCAGTTCTTCAAGGTGCAGGATTCGCCGGAGGACCTCGAGGGTGGTGAGCCGGCTGAGAAGTTGGCTTATGTGATTGGTCCTCAGGCTGGTCTCCTTAAGGGTGGTATGAGGGTTCGTTTGACGGCTATCGTGCGGGAGCGGATTTACAAGAAGGATGATTTACCGGTGTATGAGCGGGTTCTTGAGGTGAATCATATTGAGGTCCTGGATAAGGCCATGTCGGTGGAGGAGCTGAGTGAGGAGGACCTCCAGAGGGTTAAGAACCTGGCGAGGGAGCATGGGGATAGGTTGCCTCAAGTGGTTGCCGCTTCCATTGCTCCTCAGTTGTTCGGCCTGGAGAGGGAGAAGTTAGGTGCTGCCGTGGCTATCGTTGGTGGGGTTCCGACTCAGGCGAAGCCTCGTGGCCATGTTCATGTGCTTTATGTTGGGGATCCTGGGTGCGGTAAGACTGAGCTTTTGAGAGCGGTGGAGAGGGTGGCGCCTAAGGCTATCTTCACGTCGGGTCCTGGGTCGAGTGGTGTTGGTCTTACGGCAACGGTCAGGAGGAATGAGGTTTCGAAGGGGGACTGGATGATCGTCGGCGGTGCGTTGGTCCTGGCGAGTGGAGGAGTCTGCCTTATTGATGAGCTGGAGAAGATGAAGGAGGATGAGCGGAAGGCGTTGCACACGGCGATGGAGCAGCAGCTTATTCCGATTAACAAGGCCGGTATTAACGTGGTCTTGAGGATTGACACGACGATTATGGCGACGGCGAACCCGAAGGGTGGGAAGTTCGACAGGAATAAGACAGTTATTGAGCAGATTGATTTTCCGCCGACGCTCCTAAACCGCTTCGACCTGGCGTTTGTCATCCTGGACCACTACCAGGAGGGGGATGAGGTCCTGGATTATGTGATGGATGTGAATGATGCTGGCGCTTCTGGACCTATCCCTGAGGACCTGCTGAGGAAGTTCTTTGTTTATGCGAGGAGTTTGAGGCCGAGGTTTTCGGTCGAGGCGAGGGAGGCGATTAAGGCCGGGTTCAAGGAGTTGAGGCGGAAGTACAAGAGCGGGAAGATAGCGCTGAACCTGCGCTACTTCAATGGCCTTATGAGGATTTCTGAGGCTTTCGCGAAGTTGAGGCTGAGCGAGACGGTTGAGCCGGTGGATGTTCAGCGTGCGGTTGAGCTGTTCGAGAGTTCGATTAGAGCTATTGCTTATGATCCGGAGAAGGATGATTATGATTTGGCTATCCTCGAGATTGGGGTCTCGAGTGAGGTCTTGGACTTGCAGGAGAGGGTGGTTGACTTGTTGAAGGAGCTTTCGCCGTTGTTCCCGAGTGGGGTTCCGTGGGATACGGTGGTGAAGTCTTTGACGGATAGGGGTTACTCGAGGGAGAAGGTTATTGAGGTCTTGAGGGACCTGGTGATGATGGGGAAGTTGACTGAGACGGAGGCCGGTCGTTATCGGTTGACTGCGTGAGGTGGTCTTATGTTCCTTTTGATTTCTTTGGGGTTCTTTGGATTTCGACATTATTCCTTTTGAGGGGAAGGGTGAAAATGGGTGATTGAGGGGGAAATCCCCCGAAATCCCTGAGAATCCCCCGGTGAAATTGGGGGAAATCGGGTGAAAGGTGGTGAGACTGGTGGAGGATGCGAGTGGAAGAAAGCTTTACGTGTGTTTGAGGTGCGGAAACAAGTTCTGGAGCAGAGCAAAAAAGCCGCAGTGTCCGGTGTGCCGTTCTAAGCGGGTAATGTTGTACGAGGACTTTTTGAAGCTTCCTCAGGAGGAGCAGGATAAGATTTTAGGGAAGAAGAAGCCGGAGAGTGGAGATATTAGTGAGGCCGTGGAGGTGAAGGAGGGTGAAAATGGGGAAAAGGAAGTGAATAGTGAGGTTGAGGAGAGAGAGCCTGAGGTGAAGCGTGAGGATAAGCTGGTGAAAAGAGGGGGATCCCCCGAAATCCCTGAGAATCCCCCGGTGAAGAAGGGGGATGAGAAGGGTGAGCGAGTGAAGGGTGAAAAGGTGAAACGGCTTAAACTCCCTAAGCTGGGGTGGAAGGCTTACGCGGTCCTGGCCGGCCTGGCGTTTGTTTACTACCTCTATAAGGTCGGTTGGTTTGATGAGATGTTCAGGCAGTTGAAGCGGCTCGGCGCGTTGGAGGACATGAAAGAACCTGAGGAAGAAAAGCCGGTCGTGAGGTCGAGTCCTGTTCTTGGGAAGATTGAGAAGAACCTCGGGAGGGGGTGAGACTTTGGACGAGGTTGAGGGAGCTGTGATTGGGTTTTTGGCTGGTCTGGCTGTTGCGAGTGGTGGAGCAGTGAAGGATGCGCCGTATGAGGGGTTTAAGGAGAAGACTTTCTGGAGGTCTCCGTTGATTGGTGCTTTTTGGGGTGCAGTTCTGGCGAGGAAGTACAGGTTGAAGCCTTTCCCGTTGTTTTTATCGACGATTGGGTTGGAACGTGCGACTGTGGAGCTTTACAAGCTTTATCGTGCGGAGGTTAAGAAGGATTACATTCCCGGAAAGTTCATTCATGGGGAGTGGGGTGTGCCTGTGGGTGGATCAGGAGGTGAGCATGATGTTTGATAAGGCGAAGCTGGCCATGGCGATGGCTAACCCGGTTATGGCCGTGAAGGTGAAGAGGATTAGCAATTGGGTGGACTCCCTGTTAGAGGCGATGAATGAGACGGATGTTAAGCCGCCGGAGAGTGGGGATTTCCAGGATGCGATTTTGACCCTTCTCGGTAAGGCGAAGGTGAAGCATGTGGAGGACAGGAATTCGCTGGTCCTCGAGGTGGGGAAGGAGAGGAAGCTTAGGCTGGTAGCGAGCTTTAAGGTGGTCGGGGATGGAGAGTAAAGACGAGATTCTACTGAGTATATATGTTTCAATTGGACTCGGGAGAATAGCGGAATATTTGGCTGAGAGCGAGGAGGAGAAGCGCATTCTGAGAGAAGCTACTGATAGGATGATAGAGGGATACCTCAACTTTCTAAAAGTTGCCAACGGTGAGAGGAATGAGTGAGGAAGTCGGTCAGGAGGTTGTCCTGGACGAGAAGGACATTACTTCCCTGGTCGAGGATGTTGATAAGGACATTGATGAGGTCGAGGAGCTGCTGAATGAGGAGGAGGCCGAGGTTGAGGAGGAGGTTGAGCGTTCTGGTTTGATGAGTGAGGAGGAGTTTAACGCGAGGCTGGATGAGTTTGCGGGGAAGGATCACCAGCTTACGGTTTTAGCGAACTACTATGTGAGGACGCTGGAGAGGAAGGCGAAGGAGGCCGGTGCTGAGGTTGATTTCTCCATCTGGTGGGAGATTGGGAGGCCGAGTTTTAATTCTGGCCTCT
>JALTBN010000120.1 GCA_027075325.1 Thermococcus sp.
GCCATACAAACAAAGATGGTAATTTCCACGACATCTTCCACAAAAACGATCCCCGTTCTTCTATCAACCCTAAAAACATAGAGCTTACCTGTGGCCGCTCAACAGAGTGCCACCCACTTGCTCCTAAAGACCACATGAAGAACTTTGCCACAACAAAGTGGGTTCACATGCATCCCATTCCAGACTCTTTAGGGCAGAAAATAGTTAAGATAGTTGAGGAGTTTATGTTCTGGCTTACAACAAGTACCCTCTTATTCGCTGTTACGATTGTAGGACTTGACCTTCTGAAAAACCTGAGGAGGAAGCACTAATGGGACTCTGGGAATCCTTCAAAAGAACCTTCAGAGTAAGAGCTGAACAGGATAAGCTTCTCATCGTAGACGGTGAGAAGATAATGATACAGAAGTTTACACTTTTCCAGAGGCTCCTCCACGTTGGAATTTTCTCAACGTTCATCTGGCAGATAATTACAGGATATCCGCTGAAGTTCTATAACACAGCGTGGGCAAAGCCTATCATAGAACTGCTGGGTGGAATAGCTGGCGAAATGACAATTCATAGAATATCCGGATTTATCATGTTCTCCGACTTCCTTCTTACGGTTCTCTATATGATCCTCATTCTTATTGCCAACTGGGATCTTGCCAAAAAGGATTTCTTCGGTTATTTCAAAATTGTTCCAGGACCAACAGACATAACTTTTGTCCACTATATAAAGTACTTACTGGGATTTAGAAAGGTTCCACCAGACTGGGACGAATATATCTGGGTTGATAAGTTTGACTTCTGGGCAGTTGGCTGGGGTATGCTTGCAATTGGTATTACAGGATGGATACTCTGGCTTCCGGAAGTTTTTACAGGCTTTCTCCATCTACCTCCTGAAACCATACAGATCGCCTACCTGATGCACTCAGATGAGGCTGTTCTGGCGCTTGGTTGGATCGCTCTGGTCCACATGTACATGGTCCACTACGGTCCTAACAAGTTTCCGATGGACTGGATATGGCTCACAGGAACAGCTTCTGAGGTTGAATGGATAGAGGAGAGACCCAGAAGTTACAGGAGAATTATTAAAGCAGTTGCAGAGAACGAACCTCACCTCTTAGAGAAGTATC
>JALTBN010000121.1 GCA_027075325.1 Thermococcus sp.
CTTTCAATCCCACTATGGTCTGATTTTATCAGTTAAATGCATGATAACCTATAAGCTCTTTTGTATCCTTTCAATCCCACTATGGTCTGATTTTATCAAGCAAAGCCGGGCAGAAACGGCGGAATGGAAATAAACTTTCAATCCCACTATGGTCTGATTTTATCGATTTACTGGGTTAGCGTTGACTTCAACGAGGGGTTCACTTTCAATCCCACTATGGTCTGATTTTATCGCAGACAGAGAGTTGCTAAAAGCAATCGATGAAGTTGCTTTCAATCCCACTATGGTCTGATTTTATCAAATGACAATGCAGATTCAGCAAGGTTTGGAGTTGAAGCTTTCAATCCCACTATGGTCTGATTTTATCCTCTCTGAAGTTCTTTAGGGCTGTCACGTATTCCCTGCTTTCAATCCCACTATGGTCTGATTTTATCAACTGAGATAAAAATCCCGCCCTCTGGCGAAGTTGCCAGAGCTTTCAATCCCACTATGGTCTGATTTTATCGCTCTAATAAACAGATACTTCAATGGGTTTATAGATTCTTTCAATCCCACTATGGTCTGATTTTATCACACCGAGTTAAAGAAACTTGAAAAGATGGCTGTTAGCTTTCAATCCCACTATGGTCTGATTTTATCGTAGCGGCGACATCTATAACTACAGATACGGTAATACACTTTCAATCCCACTATGGTCTGATTTTATCTTTATGAAAAAGTAAAAGACGGAAATAAATGGAAAACCTTTCAATCCCACTATGGTCTGATTTTATCGTTTCGCATTCAAGGGCTTCGTTTTCAACCAGTGCAATCTTTCAATCCCACTATGGTCTGATTTTATCTAAGCTCCCAAGTTTAGTATTATTAGCCCAAGTCGGTTCTTTCAATCCCACTATGGTCTGATTTTATCCCATCCGTGAAGCTTTTTCACCCTGTCAGACCAGCTTTCAATCCCACTATGGTCTGATTTTATCGGGAGAGAGATATACTCCTCTCCCCTCACGACTAAGACTTTCAATCCCACTATGGTCTGATTTTATCATTGCAAAGGAAAAGTTGTATCCCATTATAGATGACACCACTTTCAATCCCACTATGGTCTGATTTTATCTCTCTTGAACAGCCTAAGTAACCCTGTTAGAGAGTCTCCTTTCAATCCCACTATGGTCTGATTTTATCGCCATAATCCCATTTCCATTCGCTTCTGCGTATAGCGGCTTTCAATCCCACTATGGTCTGATTTTATCTATCTCTTACGTCAGTTATCCTGTCTCTTATTTCTTTTCTTTCAATCCCACTATGGTCTGATTTTATCGCGTAAAAATAGACGGAACAGCATATACAAAAGCATCCTTTCAATCCCACTATGGTCTGATTTTATCTGGCTGGATTGCTTACGTGGTACATCAACATAGCAGCCTTTCAATCCCACTATGGTCTGATTTTATCTGGAGGTGGTTTTTGTGAGGAGAACGAGACCTTTTAAGCTTTCAATCCCACTATGGTCTGATTTTATCAAGAAAAAATAGTGGAACACTGTAAGAAAGACGTGGAACTTTCAATCCCACTATGGTCTGATTTTATCACGTTAGAGGGAGGAGGTGATATTGTGGTAAGCGTTCTTTCAATCCCACTATGGTCTGATTTTATCCACGCAACATAATAGTTAAAAAGAATACTATAAAAGAAGCTTTCAATCCCACTATGGTCTGATTTTATCTTGAGATGGTCAGTTTGCACAACAGCGAAATTGGTTATCTTTCAATCCCACTATGGTCTGATTTTATCCTTAAGAGGTGGTAGAAGTGTACTCAGTATTTTTTCTTTCAATCCCACTATGGTCTGATTTTATCAGGTCTACTTTAGCGTGTGCTATGATATTGAGCGTCCTCTTTCAATCCCACTATGGTCTGATTTTATCGTCGCCGAAGGAGGACGTCGTCAACGTCTTGATGACCTTTCAATCCCACTATGGTCTGATTTTATCAAACACCAGAGTACGAGAATCATTGGTTTTCTGTTGCACTTTCAATCCCACTATGGTCTGATTTTATCTCGTTCATAGTGGAACGTTTGTCGTTCATAAAGGCAAGCTTTCAATCCCACTATGGTCTGATTTTATCAAAACAGAAGAGATAAAATATGATACTACTGATCCAACTTTCAATCCCACTATGGTCTGATTTTATCTCGAAGAAGCGGAGATGGCTAACGAACTTGAAGACATCTTTCAATCCCACTATGGTCTGATTTTATCTTCCTTTAACATTCGCAATAATTTGTATATTTTCATTACTTTCAATCCCACTATGGTCTGATTTTATCCCCTGACATCAATGACATAAGAGTTAAAGAGATACTTTCAATCCCACTATGGTCTGATTTTATCTAACCGTGATCGAGTAGAATCCCTCCACCAGTAAGGTCCTTTCAATCCCACTATGGTCTGATTTTATCTTCTGGAGACCTGATGCCTGTAAAGAGAGCGTAAATCTACTTTCAATCCCACTATGGTCTGATTTTATCGTGTCCGGAAATACCAGCTCGACATTGAGTTTCCTACTTTCAATCCCACTATGGTCTGATTTTATCGGGATCACTGTGTATTCCTGCCCCCTGAACAACACAATCTTTCAATCCCACTATGGTCTGATTTTATCAGTTCAGTTATTAAGTCGTTCGGGAAAATGTCTGCGAACTTTCAATCCCACTATGGTCTGATTTTATCATTTCTAAAGAACTACTTTAACGTTAGATACTTCAAAGAACTCTTTCAATCCCACTATGGTCTGATTTTATCTCGTGTTACGACGATTACAATTACTTTACATCATACGCCTTTCAATCCCACTATGGTCTGATTTTATCTGAGCTGCAAGTAAGACTCAGACAATCAGTGATGATACTTTCAATCCCACTATGGTCTGATTTTATCAAGTTCCGTAAAACGAACCGCATCCATACGTATATACCTTTCAATCCCACTATGGTCTGATTTTATCATACTACTGTCGTTAGTGAATTCGTTAGAATATTCGTGCTTTCAATCCCACTATGGTCTGATTTTATCGCCGACGTAGGCGAGGTAGGCGTTTGGCTTCCCTTCGTCTTTCAATCCCACTATGGTCTGATTTTATCTAGCACCATTTTCGAGCTGCTGAACAGTCTGTATCCTTTCAATCCCACTATGGTCTGATTTTATCTTGAGGATATTACATGGGGAACAATTGATGACATTGATAACGACTTTCAATCCCACTATGGTCTGATTTTATCTATAGAACAGGCTAAGAAAGCTATTGCGGACATGCCGACTTTCAATCCCACTATGGTCTGATTTTATCCCTTACTTTACCCTGTAAAAGAGTAGCAGTGAGAGCGTCTTTCAATCCCACTATGGTCTGATTTTATCTTAGTGTTAAAGGAGTAAAAGGACGAAATGTCTGGGATATCTTTCAATCCCACTATGGTCTGATTTTATCCGCCGGTAAGACGCATAGACGCAAGTGAGCTATTCTGCTTTCAATCCCACTATGGTCTGATTTTATCGTACATAACTGTGTACTGTAATCTGTACATTCTCTCTTCCTTTCAATCCCACTATGGTCTGATTTTATCACTACTGAGTGGATTGAAGTCTCTACTAATATAGCAATCTTTCAATCCCACTATGGTCTGATTTTATCTTCTCCAGCCACAGACAAAATATCGGGAGAATTGATAACCTTTCAATCCCACTATGGTCTGATTTTATCATGGTCTGATTTTATCACACGATATCTGTAGATATAGTCCCGCAAGGCACGACGGCTTTCAATCCCACTATGGTCTGATTTTATCAACCGGTAATTTTCCTCTGTTTCGCTATATAACGTTTTCTCATCGCCCCTTTACGAGGCTTTCGTCGTCGACCTTCAGTTGTGCAGTCAGTATATA
>JALTBN010000122.1 GCA_027075325.1 Thermococcus sp.
TTTCGGTTTGTTTTCTCTCTTTCAGCAACCTTTTTCCAAAAATCAGCTTTAAAGCAACTTTACTAAGTAAGATTTTATTCACTTACCTTTGACTTATCAAGTTATATATATCTGCATAAAACGGTCATTTTACGCGTAGCCCTATATAAATATTAATACGTATATATCGTATACATAAGAATAACCGTTATAGGGGGAAATAAGTGTTAGATAGTTACAAAGTGTATACATAATTAACCTTATATGGTATTAGAGTTTTAGAACTTGACAACATTATAAGGATGTCATATACTGTTTCTAACAAGACTTCACAAGGAGGAAGGAGGTGAAAAGATGAGAAAACTTCTCACAGCCGCAACGGTAGGAATCTTTTTAGCCCTTGGAGCTGGAACAAGTCAGGCTCAGGCAGGATTTAAAGGGCTTGAGTTTTACCCGAAAGTGGAACACTTTAACTACAAGGAATACGAACACGGTAAAGTAGTTGACAAGGAGGACGGAAACTTAAAGGGATTCGGAATTAAATCAGAAGGGTTAGACCACATACTCATTCCCATTTATTCTGAGTTCAGAATTGAATTTATGACGGGAGACACAGACTACGACGGAGCCGTTATTGACCTTCAGACGGGAAAGGTAACACCTTACAGCTCCACAACGCACAACAAGATAATCTACGGAGAGCTTTTCTTTGGCCCCCAGTTTCAGTTCGGGAAAGAGTGGAAAGTGACCGTTACTCCCGGATTTGACTTAGCCGTTCGCAGGTGGGACAGGGAGCTTGACACCTACACGGAACACTACTACTGGTTTGCCTACGGAGGCGGAATAAAGGCAGACGTTCAAAAGGGAAAGTTCCACGCAGGGCTTAAAGCTTACTATCAGAAGGCTAAGAATCCCAAACTTTATGCAGACTTTGGAGACAACGGAGACGAAACGTTTGACCTCGGGAGCACCCACACTTGGGGAATACAGCTCAGGACAGGCTACGACCTTTCAAAGAGGTGGACAGTCTTTGCAGAATACGAATACAGATACACCCACATAGACAGCGGACCGTATGAGGACTTGGGAGGAGTTCCGTTCCACGAACCTGAAAGTAAAACTAAGGAA
>JALTBN010000123.1 GCA_027075325.1 Thermococcus sp.
GTTGGTGGCAATTGTTGACTTACCCACTCCTCCCTTCTGATGAGCAACCGTAAATATCATAGTTTTTCACAGCTCCTAAATATATTCTGCTGCATTATAGCACTATTTACTTTATTACACATCATAATACATTAAAACAAATCCCCTTTTCCCCTCTCCCTTTCATTTCCTCTTTAGAACCTCAGAGCCACTCCAACGGAGAACATATTTTCCCTCGTTTTACTTTCAGGTTCGTGGAACGGAACTCCTCCCAAGTCCTCATACGGTCCGCTGTCTATGTGGGTGTATCTGTATTCGTACTCTGCAAAGACCGTCCACCTCTTTGAAAGGTCGTAGCCTGTCCTGAGCTGTATTCCCCAAGTGTGGGTGCTCCCAAGGTCAAAGGTTTCGTCTCCGTTGTCTCCAAAGTCTGCATAAAGTTTGGGATTTTTTGCCTTTTGATAGTAAGCTTTAAGCCCTGCGTGGAACTTTCCCTTTTGAACGTCTGCCTTTACTCCGCCTCCGTAGGCAATCCAAACGTAGTGTTCTGTGTAGGTATCAAGCTCCCTGTCCCACCTGCGGACGGCAAAGTCAAATCCGGGAATAACGGTCACTTTCCACTCTTTCCCGAACTGAAACTGGGGGCCTATAAAATATTCTCCGTAGATTATCTTGTTGTGCGTTGTGGAGCTGTAAGGAGTTACCTTTCCCGTCTGAAGGTCAATGACTGCTCCGTCGTAGTCTGTGTCTCCCGTCATAAACTCAGCTCTGAACTCTACGTAGATAGGAATGAGTATCTTGTGGCATTCAGCAAGTTTAACCCCGAATCCCTTTAAGTTTCCGTCCTCCTTGTCAACTACTTTACCGTGTTCGTATTCCTTGTAGTTAAAGTGTTCCACTTTCGGGTAAAACTCAAGCCCTCTAAATCCCGCCTGAGCCTGACTTGCTCCAGCTCCAAGGGCTAAAAAGATTCCTACCGTTGCGGCTGTGAGGAGTTTTCTCATCTTTTCACCTCCTTCCTCCTTGTGAAGTCTTGTTAGAAACAGTATATGACATTCTTATAATGTTGTCAAGTTCTAAAACTCTAATACCATATAAGGTTGATTATGTATACACTTTG
>JALTBN010000124.1 GCA_027075325.1 Thermococcus sp.
CCTCCCTCGAGAAGATGTTCTCCGGTCAACCCTCCCCTTCAAAGTTTCAGCATTGACAGAAAGGCAGTACTTAGAAGAAAGGCCGAATGGCGGGCCGGGCGGGATTTGAACCCGCGACCTTCGGCTCGACGAGAAATCTCACCGAAATGTGGGACCTCCACAAAGACCAATTCAGAGAATGGCTCTCCGGCAAAGTAACGGGCCCACGCACAGTGAAGGACTACATGAACTCGCTCGACAGGTTTTTGGAGCGCCACAAAATCAGCACGATAGGTGAGTTGGTCTCAGCCCTCCAGAAGATCGACTACAACCACCACACTGTTTCAGCCCTCAGGAACTTCATAACCTTCCTGGAACTCTACGGCATCATAGACGGCGATGACGCGGACAGGATACGAAAGTACGCTAAAATGAAAAAGGCTAACGTGGACAGGACATACATCTCAAACGAGGAAATCCGGGAAGCCTGGAAGCAGGTCAAGGCATACAAGGAGAAACGCCGCGAGCTGGCGTTCAAGCTTCTCGTCTTCTCAGGCCTTCGTCTGGCCCACGTTCACTACCTCCTCACAACCTTCGACCCTGAAAAGCTGATTCTCCAGGACAACATAGCAAAGTACCCGCTCCACGAAGCAGGCAAGGGCTCAAAGCGCGTGTTCTATGCATACATGCCGGCAGACTTTGCCCTTGAGCTCGAAAGGATTCCCGACAGTTACGATGCCATGAGGGAGTGGGTTAGGCGGTTTAAGCAGCCAGCACACCGCGTTAAGGGGAAGCTCATCAGGAAGTGGCACTTCAACTTTCTCATCATACATGGGGTTCCTTTTGAGGTCGCCGACTTCATTCAGGGCCGCTCCGCGAAGAGTGTTGGGGAGAGACACTACGCGAATCTTGAACTCCTCGCGGATGAAGCTTACTCACGGGTTGTGGAGGATTTGAAGAAGGTTTTGGAGGGGTGATGCTAAATGGATGAACAGTTTTTATGGATAAGATATAAAGATTTGTACATGTTGTGGATTGTGCCCTCACGAGGACACAGAAAACTGAGTAAGCATATATTATACATTTTATATAAGAATAAGGGGATTGACATAGCAACTCTGATGGCAAAGGTCGGCGCGGGTTGGGACCTTTCAGTTGATCAAAAGAATTTTGTACACTCCTACATGCGTAAGCTGAAGGCTTACGGTCTGGTGATCGAGAAGGACGGGCGGCTGTTCGCGGCCCAAACAGCGGTGCCGGTGGATGTTGTCATTGCGGCAGCTCAAAGACAGCATGAGGTTCTCGCGAAATTTTACAGTGAGGAGACGATCCGCGCCTGGATCAAGAAGAAGCGTTACCCTCCAGCCGTTTGGGAGGTGGTGTAAATGGAAGAGGAGTACTTGGATTTTGGAAGTTTCGAAGGAGAGATGAGTTCAGTAGAACTGCCACACACATACGAAGGGTTGATCTATTCATTAATGGAGAAATACCATATAGCAGTAGCATCTGGAAAGATTAAGAGTGCCCACAATATCCTGATCACTATGGAAAGAGAGTTGTACCCAATGATCCCACGATACGAGTTTAAAGGCCCTTCCTTCCAGGAGGTGGTGGATACTATCAAGAGAACAGAGATACGCATTTACATGTTCTTAGTTATGGCTAGAAAAGAGAAGTTAAAGCATGCAAGAGGGGAAGACATTGACATTATAAAAGATCAGTTCGCAGAGGCAATGGTAGAAGTAATGCGTGTTCTTGATCTCTTGCGACTTTCTAATATTATACAGGCACTGAGGTATGTTAACGTGTTCAGATTAAGCTCGACACACACCAAACTTGGATATATGCTCCTAAAAGACAAGAATATTCCCTTCATTGAGATCAGAGGGATTATATCATACTTAGACATTCCACGCACAGTCAGTATAAAAGGAAAGGAATATACCCTCGAAAAAGCTCTGGAACCACTTAAAAAAATGTTGGAGGTAGAATGAATGGAGAAGAGCATAAATGAGGGATTTCTACACATGATTTGCAAGGGGTATGCAGATAGGGCTATAAAATTTGATTTGAACGCAATGGTAGCAATCACGGGCGAAATGGGTACAGGCAAATCTTCCCTTGCCCTTAGAATGGCTGAGATACTAAGCGACGAGTATGGCCTGAAGTTTAAAGGAGTGAAGGACATATACTTTAACCTGGATGATTTAAAGACAGAACTTGCAAGTGCCAAACATAGAGTTATGATTGTTGATGAGGCTGGCGTTCAACTTTACTCAAGGGACTTTGCGAAAGAGGCGAATAAAGAAATCGTCAAAATCGCCCAAATGCTTCGCTTCAGAAACTCAGTTATTATCTGGACATTACCGCATTTTGGTTTTTTAGACAAAGGAGTTAGGCTACTTATCCACCATGTATGGAGGACTGAAAAGCACTTCATGAAGAATCAAAAGACAGGGGAGGTTGAGTTAATTCGTGTTGCAAAACCATACGTCGTCGTGACAGATTTTATTAACGCAAGAAGCCTCCGCATTGAACCTGCGAGTGTCAAAATCAAAGGACAGTACGTTGAGGTTCCATGGATGAGGTGGAAGATGCCACGTGAAAAGACATGGGAGGAGTATCAAAAGAAAAAGGAACAGTTCTGGAAGAACAAGTTAGGAGAAGGGATTAAGAGGTATAAAAATGTAAAGGAAGCAATAAAAGCTTGGCTCGAGGATCATCCTGAGGATATTGAAGTTCTTTTTGATCCAAAGTACAAGAGAACTGGAAAACGGAGGGAGATTATCTTCCATATTGCCAAGAGCATGGGCTATTCTGAGAAAACAATATATCAAGCCTTATCAGAATACATGCCTCCAAAGTAATGCTTTAATGGCCAAAAGACACTCACCTCTTCCCGCTATTTTGTTATATAAGAAACAATATTGAAAAATAGGGAATAACAGAAAACATTAGTGAGTTGCGAGGGTTTTTAGGTATGCTAATACCTGCTGGAAGTATTGTAAGTATTGTGTCCTATCCTGCCAATACAAAGCTAAGAGGATGCCAACCATGGCGACAGCGGCCAAGTTTAAGTATAAGAGTAGCTGCATCTGCTCTAAGTTTTTAAGGCCTGCAATTTTCCCTGCGAAGTAACTTAATGTTGCTATTGTGTTCACATCATCAGTATCAATTGATGACTGTAGCGCTTCAATTGTGGCGGGTTTTGATGATTCACCAACAAACACGAAGAGGTTTCCCTCAGGGCCTGTAAAACGACCACGAGGATCCACCAGACGTTCCCTTTTATCAACGTTTATGGATTTTCTGCTCCCTATTTTTCTCCAGGCCTTTAGGTATGTCCCGTCTTTGCGGAGGACAAGTATCTTCGTTCTGTTAAGAACGTATCTCATGATGAAATCTTTGATATATATCGTTCCAATGGCCGCAGGGAACAACAGTATCATGAGCAGAATTTCAAAAATAAGGAGTTCATTCATCATTCCTCCCTCCTGAAAAGACCTCCGAGAATGCTTCTTTTATTTTTCTCTTCTAAATGTCCTTCCTCTTTTGAAATATTTGTTACGAGCATTTTTCGTTCAAACCCCCTCTCAGCCCTGTATAACACCACAGCAGAAGTTATATCGGCAAGAATCATATCTTTTACAGTTGATAAGTCCAGGGGGATACCTCTCTTGTGGTACTTCTCTTCAAATTTCTCAAGTTGTAGGACTACTCCGTACATATCCCGTAACCTTGGGAGCTCTTTTGAAGGGATATTTGATAACCTGAACTCTCTGAACACATTCCCTCCAAAACGCTTTTCGAGAGCCTTATCATCAAGGAGTTCTTTGAAAATAGAGTGTGATCTATTCTCTCCTGCTCCCTCTGCCCCCTCAACCCACTCCTCATCTTCATACGCTCCGTTATCAATCATGAATTTCCACCTCCTTTCGAGACAGCCGCGCTAATAAGAAGGGCTACACCCACAAGGATAAATATCACACCATAACTTATACTGGTTGTAGAACCAGCCGTTGCCACTTCCTCCACAGTGTTGTTCACAACCTTTATGAGGATGACGCTCCCGCTCATGAGGTTCGCGCCGAGGAGCATGAGTAGGACCCCCGCCACGCCCGTGAGACCAACGTCGTCCATCGTCAGCCCGAGGCTGAGAAAGCCGAGGGCAAGGAACATGAAGCTGATGAAGAGGCTAACGTCCATGTTTATCCTCCTCCCTGAGGTCAATCCTGTTCTTTTTGATGTTCACGCGGTATCTGCACACTGGACACGTCACATAGTACTTAGACCGCCCCTTGTAGTCCCAAACATGCCCGCAGTGTGGGCATTTCAGTAGCATCCGCACCACCGACCGACTTAATTTTTGTCAATAAAAAAAGGCTTGGAGGAGCTCACGCCCTCACCCTGACCCAACTCACAGCCAACATGAAGATGCCTATGACGATCATCAGCGGCACGTAGGAGAGTATGGTTCCCGCGGTGCCGGTAAGGTTGGAGTTATGGATCGTGTTGGTTATTACCGGAAGTGCTACCGCGACCGCTATGATAATCAGTACCATAAAACCGAGCAGGTTGTCTATGAGGCTGGCACCACGCTTCCTGCGGTTCTTGAGGGCGTTCTTCAGTTTTTCAAGCAGACCGAACATCACAACACCTCCAAAGATTAGTTCATGTGTATTTTCTTCAAAGAGCCTCTTTTAACGGACTTGTTTGATATAAGGGGTTTACAGACCACATTGTCTAAGTAGGTGATAAGATTGGTTAGGTTCACGAAAGTATTGTATTTGGATGGTAAGCGTGTCCAACCCCCCGTCACATCTTCAACCCGGCACACTCCTCAAAACTCTCAAAATGAAAGCTGGAACCAGGCGAGGGCTGAAAGAATAAAAAAGACCATCCAACAAGACCAGGAAGAGCAATCAACCAATCCAGAAACAAAGCTTGTGAACGCCCTTACCAACTGGATATTTGCCCCACCCAAGTCTGCCCCTCAACCGCCGCAACCACACAGTAAGCCGCAGCTTCTCACTCTTGACCAGGACAGAACCCTTACTTACAATGAACTTAAAGAGTTGCCGGATCAAAAGCCAGCCTATTATGATCCAAAGACTCAGACTGCTTACTCAAACGCCGGCATCTTCCTCGCTGGCATGGGTTCACCTGTGAGGCATGACGTGGATCCCACAAAGTTTAGACTGCCTCAAAAGGTCGAGTTCTATCTTGGCAAGGCCGTAGGGGAGTTTGCCCTTGGCGAGGCTCTCGGCTTTGGAGCTGGAGAGGTAGTTGGGGGAGTCGTTGAGAGAGGCCTCACTCATCCTAACTTCCTCGTGAAGGCGACCAAGCTCTTCTCGTTCGGCTCAAGGCACCCGAACATCATTAAGGCCGTGAAGGGAGCTTTAACAGGGGCGTTCGTTGGAGGCGAGGCCTCAAAGGGGTATGTAGAACTAAAGTCCGGGAAAGACCCGCTGGATGTTGTGGGGGATATTGGAAGCGACTTGGCCTTTTGGGGTGGTGTTGCCCACGGACTCTCCGCGACGGCCCCACGCGTGACTGTGAAACCAAGTAGGTTTGTTGAGGGCAAACTCACTCAAATTGATGTTTACAAGGGGAAGAACATCAAGGGGAGCGTGAAAGTTCTTAGCAAGCAGACGAAGAACGGGGCCTTGACAGGTGTCAGCGTCTATAAGCCGGATGAGGGCACAATTTACCGCATCACGGAGCAGGGGGGCCGGACGGTTGACCTGCGCATGGCGAACAGGCCGGGAGCCTCACTCATACCTGCCCGGCAGGCCGCGATCATGGGCGAGAAGTTTCTAAAAACCAGCGCGGGCGGTGAAACGGCCTTCTCTCTCTATGACCCCCCTTCCACAATTCAAACCCCAAAACTGCTTGAAACTCCACGCTTCCGCTCATACATCTCTCTCCTGCACCCCTCTCCTGGATCTGCACCGCGCAGTGCGGGGGCAATAATGGCCCTCACAGGAGCCGATGTTATTTTGAGCACAAATCGTAACAACATTTCAAAGTCGAGAAAGGTGTCCCCCTCCAAATCAACCAAAACAGGAATAGAATCTGCAGTAAACCTTGGAATTGATTTCCGCAAGGAGATAACTTCACAGAGAAGTTCTTCAGCTTTGAAGATTAAGCCACAAACCATGATCTCAACTGGCACAACTGAAGTTAGCAAAGCAAAAACAGCGCTTTCTACTGCTCAGAAAGAAGCAACATCACAGAAGCTCAAGCCTGAACAGCTCATTGGGACGAGGCAGAAAGTAGATTATGGGTTCAGGCTTGAACAAGGGGTGAAACCCTCAACCCGTACAAAACCAATCACGGGATTAACCGAACTGCAAATAGGCGGGCAGAAGAGAAAACACAGGCAGGCAACAACTGCGCTGACAGTGCAGCGCTATGATTTCTCGCTCACTGCAAAATCTGTGCTCGGGTCGAGCCTCTCCGCTCCAAACTTCTCTCTGACTGAAAAGAAAAAGAAAAAGAAGCGCAAGGCAGCCGGCAAGAAAGGGAAAGGCCGGCGCGGTTCTTCGGCGCTCATGGTCCTCGGTGAGATTGACCTCCTCGACCAGGACGCTCTCGACTTCGAGGCTGACTTCCTCGGGAAGAAGAGCACCACAAAGGCAAAGGTGAGCGTAGCAAAGTTCAATAAGCTCTGGTCAACCTCACCGCTCGGCGGGGAACCGCTGAGCGTGCTTGCCCCATCGAGGAAGAAAAGAAGTAGGAAAAAATCGGGAGGGATGGGACGTGGGACTGGAAAACGGAAGAAAAAGAAAGGAGGGGTTAGGTTATGGTGAAGATGAAAAGAAAAAGGAGGGGCGCTCTGACAATTGAGGATTTGATCTACCTTTTCGTAGCGATTATTGTACTGTCTCAGCTCTTCCCGACAATTCTGCAGTACACAAACCAGGGAGCAAGCCAGAGCGCAGGCTTAGCCGCGGTGTTTTGGAATATGATCCCGTGGGTCATTCTGCTCGGCTTGATCGCGACAATCATACAGAAGGCCAGGACGCCCTCTGTCGAATATCAGGAGTAAGGGGGGCTACAAATGAGGAAAAGGCTCGCGCTGGTGGCAGTGGCTGCACTGGTTCTCCTGAGCGCGGGGATGGTTAGTGCAAACTTTGTGTTCCTCAGCAAGGATACGGTAAACGCTCAAGCCGCGCCAAACAGCCCTATCAGCGTAGCGATCAACATCCCATATACGCTCCCGGGGCTAAACATCACAATCACCGGTTCAGCCCCTTCAGGAGGTTTGAGCGTCGGCGACAGCTACACAGTTACTGTGAAAATGGACAAAGACACGTTCTCCTTTAAAATTGATAAAGTTGCAACTGCGAACAGGACTTGGGAAATACTGCACAACGGGGCTGTAATTGCAAGCCTGAGCAGCAGCGTACTCTCTGCAGAGTATTTGACTGATGTGCATGTGTATATCGTAAACTCAACAACCGTACAGCTCGAAATGGACAACAGCCAGTTTGCCAACCCTCCAGGCTACCCCCTTGTGACGCTCTCAGCGACGGCAACGATCAACTCAACCTCACTGACTGAGGTTGACGCGAGCGCGGGGGGTAGCGCAACATACACAATCAACACGATAGAGTTTTACAGATACTCAAAATACCTCACCTCGCTGACCGTTAAAGATGAGAACACGAACGTTGCTTTAAATGAATATGATTTCAGCGAGAGCGGGGATCAGATCACTGTCAAAGACCTGAGCGGAACCCATATCGCGAGGACTTACCACAACGTCACAGGGGCCCTGACGGCTTACCTCGTAGCTGCAACTGATGGGCACTGGTATTCAATCTTTGCAGGGCCGCAGTACACAGGGCAAGAACTGCAGGTCTTGAGGAACTTCAATGGGGTTTGGGTTCTGGTCGGAGAGAGCTTCTTCGACAACACAGGGAGCACAGCGATGTTTTTAGCAGACGGGCAGGAGTACATGTTTAGAGTGTTGAACAGTCAAAAACAAATCGTGCTCTCCCAGACAGCCGTCGTGAGCCCGTCCAACCCAACAATCAACCTCGCGAGCGGCTTTGAGAGCACGAGCGTGACGATAGACCCAACATTAAAATTTGCATGGGTCATCTCCCCCACAAGCGGCTACCTCTACGCGAATCAATCGAACACGGTGACAGTCGTTTTCTCAAGCGCTACCGCGACAGTGCAGAACATGACCCTAATCCTGCAGGGGGCAGGACAGAATATTCAGAAAGAGGTGAGCTTTAACAGCCCGGCAGGGGCTTTCAGTGTCAACATCACGCCAACGGAGGTAAACACGTACGTTTACGCAACCCTTGAGGTCGCTTTCAGCAACGGGGAGAAAAAGAACTTCCTGCGGAGCTTTTTCGTGACGAACTACGTGAATGAAACGCAGGGGAGCCTCCTCTATGCTGTGAAAGAAGTACCCAAACAGGTGGGCCTCGGCACGGTTGGAAGCACGTTTGTTGCGACAATCATCGTCCTCATCGCCGCCGCAGGCGTTACAAGATTTGCGGGAAGTGGTGCGGGCCTCGTGGTCGGAGCGATGGCGTGGATATTCTTCACGTACGCGGGATGGGTGGACTGGAGAATAACCCTTGTCAGCGTCCTCGCGGGCGTTGGACTGATGATAAGGAGGGGTGAAGCATGAACAACGACCTTCCCTCAATGTTCATCATGCTCTTTGTCATCACGACAGTCTTTAACATCGTCCTGAGCGTGTACAACCAGCCGAACGTGCAGGGGCCCGGTGAGATACAAAACATCACGCTCAACAGCCCCAACCCTACGTTCAACTTCCTCGGGCCGCTGCTCATCGTTTGGGACTTTGTGAAGAACCTGCTCACGTTCATCAACGCCCCATGGGTGTTTCTCAGTCGGCTTGGAGCGCCGGGGCCGATTATGACACTCTTTGCCGTGCCCTGGACGGCCGCCTGGATATTTAGCATCGTAAGCTTCATAAGGGGGTTCAAAGCATGACACGCCGTCTTCCCGTCCTCATCCTATTCCTCGTCCTCGCGGGCCTGCTCGCGCCGGCCGGCTTTGCGAAAGCTGGCACGGTGAGTTACTACGGCGTTCAGTTCGATGGGTCAGCGTACGCGACGGCTCAAGGCATCAGCGCGAGCGAGCTTTCTGTCGTCGTCTTGTTCAAGGCGACGAACCTGACCGGCGAGCACTCGATTCTCGACGCGAGGAAATGGGGCACGGATTGGGGTGGCTGGAATCTAAGAGTAGCAGACGGAAAGCTGGCATTTCGGGTTGTGTACAACTCGTCAGGCTCGTACAAGGAAGCTTTTGTTGATGCGGATGTCTCGCCTTCTCGCACGTACCTGGCCACGGCGGTTTTCAGTGCGGGCACGGCTGACCTTTACCTGAATGGGGCGCTGGCGGGCTCGGTGAGTGTTCAGAACAACCGTATTGCCTACACTGACCCGACTTTGTGGATTGGCGAGTACAGGACGAACTCAAGCGGCTACTTCGAGGGTACTCTATACATGATTCTCATCTACAACCGCGCTCTCTCCGATAGCGAAATCCAAACCATCTACACCGATCCGCTTCACCCGCCGACCTCGGGCCTCATGCTCTTCTACGCGCCGGACAGCGTTGAC
The DNA here is from genome assembly GCA_027075325.1 of Thermococcus sp. GTDB lineage: Archaea > Methanobacteriota_B > Thermococci > Thermococcales > Thermococcaceae > Thermococcus. The sequence continues at coordinate 9,594 of JALTBN010000124.1, forward strand.
CCGGCTCAGAACAAGTGGATTGACAAGAGCGGGCACGGGAACGACGGCTCGATAGTGGGGGCGACTTACGTCCCGCTTTCAATCCCAAGACTCTACGTGTACAACAAAAAGACCAGCCAACCAGTGAACCTGACAAAAGTCAGCGTGAACATGCTTGGAGAGAAATATACAACTCTCCTGCCCGGCTTCCTAATCCTCCCTCCCAACAGCACCATTACCTTGCAGGTCGAGGCGAATGGTTACCTACCAACTGCCCTCAAAGTGAACACCTCATCCCAAAGTATCGTCGCGTGGCTTGAACCTCTCACAGTCGCAAAACAGCTCGTGCAGTACAACGTCACGCAGACACTTCACATGGGTCTCGGAAACAACATCATCATCGGCTTCATTTTTCTCACGGTGCTCCTTATCGCCGGCCTCAAAGCAGGGCTTGGGGCAGGGGCAATCCTGGTCATATTCTTCCCCCTCGTATTGGCTATGGGCTTCTACGGTTACCTGCCCATGCCTGTCGCGTTCGTTGCTACAGCAATAGTCGGATTCGGAGCGTTCTACGTCATTAGGGCCGCGATAGGGGGGGATTATAGATGACGGTACAGATGACGGCCAACCAGCGCGAGTGGTTCAAAGTGCTCTACTTCCTCGGCGCGCTCATTGTCTTTGCAAGCAACCTCGCGGCGTTCCTCCTACTTAGAGAAGCAGAACCACTCTTACAGAACCAGTTGTGCAAGATAAGCCCTGCTTGCACCCAAGCAATCACAGAGATACAATACAGGTTGTTTGTACTCAACAAGTGGCAGTGGGCCGGTTTTTTAATGTTCCTCGTAGGGGTCCTCGCATATTACTGGCCCCTTCTCATGAGAGTGGTCAAAAGGGAGGTGGATGTATGAAGAAGTGGTTTGTTTGGGGCCTACCCCTACTCCTCGTGCTCGGCTTCCTGGCCGGGCAGGTATCAGCGCTAACGGTCAGCGGAACATACATCGACTGGCACATCTTCAACAGCGACAGCGCAGGCTCAATCTACACGATATCTGACGAGCCGGCAAGCTTCAACGACGTTACACTCTTCTGCCCTCTTGACAGCATGGACACGGCGAACAACGTGACGCCGTGCTACCTGAACGGGGCGCTGACAAATGCGACAATAGTGTTCAACAGCACGATAGGGTATCCAAAATTGGTTCAGGGAAAAATCGGGAATGCGTTTGAGTTCGATGGGAATCCTCATGAACTTGTTCAGGTTGCTAATTTCAATTACTCAACAGCAGACTTTGCATTCGCGTTTTGGGTGAGAATCAACCAACAAAGCACGCAGGTATGGTACCAAGTCATGGGTACCGCAAATGTGAGGAGGGTGCTTCTCCAAAACAGTAGAAGTGGCATGAAAGTTCTACTGCAGGTTTGGGATGCAAGTAATACTCTATATAACGTGTACTCAAACACAGTTCTAACGCCTGGAAAGCGGTGGTACTATGTCGTTGCAGGTGTCAAAGGGGGTGAAGCATACATATACATCAACGGAGAGCTCGACGCTTCAGCAACTGTATCAACACCGCGGATACCTTCAGCTCTATCTCCCCTTAACATTGGGGCATATGACACACTTGGCACATATCAACTCGACGGTGCTCTTGATGAGGTAAGATATTACTCAACAATGCCATCTGCAAACGAAATCAAGCTCCTCTACCTCGCCGGCCGCAAGAAGCTCTCCGGCCTCGCGAACCTCACCGTTGCCAGCACAACCTTCGACGGCTCGAACTTCCACATCACCGTTAACGCCAGTCTGCCAGCAGGGGCGCAGTACATCTACATCCCCGCCAGCGCGACCACGAGCGCGCCTGTCGTCCAGAACTGGAGCACTGGAGACAAGCTCGTGGATGTGAGCGGGAAAAACTACCTCACGTTCACCATCACTGCACCACTCGGCGGGGCCTTAAAGGGTGTCAAAAGCCTCGGCATCAAAACAAATGAAGGGTTCTATGCATATGGTACCGGCACCTGGACGCCCTCCATTGCCACGACAACCCTCTACCGCGCCACGAACACCATCATAGACGGCAAAGTCACGAGCGTCAGCTGGAACATGTCAGTTCTAGCCAAACTCGACACTCCTATCACTGTTAGTGCGGGAACTGGCAAGCTCCAGATCTTCAACGCGAGCATTGACTACATCAAGCTCAACGCGTTGAGCGTCACCAGCCCAATCAAGCTCACTGACAACGCTCTCCTACCATACAAGACTTACACACTCCTCCAGAACGACAACAAGGTCGAGGAGGTCGTCCCGGACGACCAGGGCGTGGCAACGTTCACTATCTCAAGCACTGGCACATGGGTCGTGGCAACGATGGCAAAGGCATGGAACGACGTGAGCAGCAACGTCATCCACATCGTCATGACTGCCCTCCTTGTCGGCGTCTTCGCGGCCATAGTCGTCGAGAGAACCCCGAGTAAGTTTGACGACAGAGTTGTCGGGACGCTTGAGATCCTGGTAATCGTCGCCATTCTAACTGGACTCATAAAGCTCATACTGCTGCTGAGGTGACGCTGATGAGTGGAAAGGGACTGTTCCGGCCGTCCAGACACCGCTGGCTAGCTGACATTATTACATTTGAGAGCCCTGCAGGGGCCGAACGGGCGGCAAAGAAGCTCATCAACATCATGAAACGCGGCAGGAAGGGCAGGCTGAGGATAGGGCCGCGGCGGGCTAAGATGATACTCGACGCACTGACCCACGCGGCGAACAGGGCAAAAGCCTCAACCAAGAACCCGCGCCTCAAGCCCACCACAAGAAGAAGGCTGGCCTCCATCGCCCGCATCTACCGGCAGGCCGCAAAGGAGGCCGAGGAAATTTATCGGAGGAAGTATATGAGGTGATATCATGCGAAAGTGGGATCCCGTCAAACACCCCGGAAGTTTGGAAAAGTATGGGTATGACCTCAAGGCCCCGGCCCGCGTCAGGCGCCAGGCCCTTGGAAAAGCCGTCCGGGCGTACGGATACAAAAAGACCGTGGAAAAAGTGGCCTTCCTGGCCGGGGCCGCACGGATACCCAAATACCTCAAAGCCCGCGCCCGGGCCGACCTAAACTGGCTGAAGAAAAATTACGGGAGGTGATGAGGTTGGCTAAAAAGAAAGACACTTCCGAGAGGGTTCTGAAAATCCTGATGGACAAAGTTAGGAAGGGTAAAAAACTGAGCAAGCACGAGCGGGAGATCCTTGCAGTAGTGACCCACGAAGCCCTGAAGAAGGACCACCACAAGAAGACAACCCACCACAAGACCAGGCACCACAAGAAGAAGAGGAAGTGAAGGGGGCCGGGCACCGGCCCCACGACATTCTTTTCTTATCGGATCTTATCGGATTATAATCTCCTGTCCTCTGCCCCGAATAATAATCTCCTGCCGTCTCCCCCTGCTTTTCCTAATTGTCGCAGGTACTACAACAACTTTCGCACCAAGAGCTTTCAGCTGGTTGATGTAAAAATCCAGTCCAACATCTTTTCCCACATCAAAAATGACTGCAATGACACTACTAAAATACATCTTGTCCGTCTGGACTTCTCCAATAAGGTTTTTGAGCTTCTGCCTGCCACTGGCCACCTTCAGCTCAATGGCAACCGAATCCCAAACAACAATATCTACAGAGCCATGTTCAAAGGGATATTCCAACGTGACAGCATCAACCCCAAACTTGGCCGCAAGCCAGGCTCCCACCTGCCCCTGCAGCTCCTTTTCATCCTTGGCAGGCTTTGGTGGTCTAAACTCTAACAGCTCTCTGAGCACTACATCTCCCTCAGAAGAGATACCCTCGTCTTCAAACTGGCTGACCTCCTCGATGATCTGACTGTCGCTCTTCTCCTGCTTATTCTCTTCAAAGAGCCTCTGACGGTAGTTCTCAAGCTCCTGAACAACATCAGAATACCTGACCTTGTACCTCCTTGCCAGATCTACGACCTCATTAAAACCGAGCCGAGAAGACAGCCTCCTCACAATCTCCCCCTTCGTCCTGAGGCGCGTTCTCTCTCCAGTGAGGATATCTTCCTCGTACAGGGAAATGCCCTTGGTAGAAGCAATTCTCTCAAGTTGC
>JALTBN010000125.1 GCA_027075325.1 Thermococcus sp.
CTCGTAGAGAGCTCCCGCCCTCATAAGTGGAACGCAGTACCCCCTTGCAAACTCCTCCTTTATGTCGTCAACTATTGCCTCAACGGCTCCAGAGACCTTTGCCTTTTCGGGTATCTCGTCAAGCTCCTCGCCCTGTCCAACGTCTGCGGTGTAGGTGATAACCTCAAAGCCTCTGTCTGTTAACCACCTGACTATTACAGACGTGTCAAGACCGCCGGAGTAGGCAAGAACAACTCTCTTTCCCACATTTTCCTCCAATGGGGTTCAGGTTCACGGAATTTTAGACCATTTTATTTTGAAGTTCAAAAAGGAATCATGGGAGAAAAGTTCTATACTTCTCATCCACTTCGTCGGTATAGACTCTGCTGAAACAGTCCCTATAAACAGTAAGGGGAGGTTCAACAATAATACCTTTTCCACCTCCCTTTATAGCTTCCAGAAGAAAAAGGTTTGCACTCCTGCCGGGGCAGGGATAAATAAAGCGGAGTCTTTTGGGCTCTAAATCTTTCTTCCTTAAAAGGAAGATGGCATCTACAAACCTTTGAACGGGAAGAAGAAGGTAGAAACGGCCCCTGTTCTTCAGAAGATACCTGGCAGCCTCTATAAAATCCTCAAGGTTTGCACAGAGCTCCTGACGGGCATAGGCTCTTAAAGGATTTTCAGCTATGCTTCCCCTCTCTGTTTCTATAAATGGAGGGTTGCTTACTACCACATCAAAATCGGACGGCTTAAAGTGTTTTTTTACATCTTTTACGTTAAGGGTTAGAGCAGAAAACCTATCTGAAACTCCGTTAATCTCTGCATTCTTTAGGGCAAGCTGAACATTCTCAGAGAGAATATCAATACCCACAGCCCTAAGCTCTGGATACTTAAGCAGAAGAAGAATGGGAATAACGCCACAGCCGGTTCCTAAATCTATCAGTTTTTCTTTTCCTTTTACTCTTACAAAGTCTGTAAGAAGGAAGGTGTCGGTTCCAAACCGGAAACCTCTCTTAAACTGGTAGAACCGACACCTTTCACTCAGGAAAGTGGAGATGTCAACTTCTCTATCCACAGAGTCTCCTTTTCAGGGACTCAACATACTTT
>JALTBN010000126.1 GCA_027075325.1 Thermococcus sp.
TCCAGCCCGTTAAAGTAGAGAAAGTTGTTGAAGCAGTTTTGAAAGCCGTTGAGTGTCAGATATCCGGAACCGTTGAACTCTGCGGAGATGAGGTTCTTACAATGGGGGAGCTCTTCAGGAGAGTTTTAAAAGAGATGGGGATAAAGAGACCTGTTGTTGAAGTTCCAAAAGTTCTCCTGTTTCCTTTTGCCGTTTTGGGAATTGGAGGCCTTGACTTAGAGCAGTTCAGGATGATTAAAGACAACACCTGCGGAGGAAAAGTTGGAAAGGTTAGATGAGCTCTTTGATACTGCAGAGAGGGTTTTAGAGGGAAAAGAGAGCGTAGAGAAGTTAAAGGAGTTCCCCGAAGGGAAACCGGTCAGGAAGGTTGTTGAGAACCCGTTTAAAAGGTCTGCTCTCATAGTTTCGGGAGACAGAGTCAAGCACCTGAGGAAGGTTCTCTCAAGGCCGGCAGACGTAATAATCTTCAACGTTGAAGACGGGGTTTCAGACGAGAAAAAACCCTTTGCAAGGCTCTTAATCAGAAAGCTCCTTTTAAATACCGATTTTGACGGAAGTAAGGAGATAGTTGTCAGAATTAACCCGATAGATTCCCGGTTTTTCTACGATGATTTGACGGAGCTCCTCCCCGCCCTTCCCCACGGAATCCGCCTCAGTAAAGTCCGCTCTCCCGAAGACGTTGTTGCTTTAGACAGGCTAATCTCCGCCTTTGAAACTGCGAGGGGAATTGAAAAAGGATTCATAAAGATTCAGCTTTCTATAGAGACTCCGGAGGCCGTTGAGCGTTTAACTGAAATCCTTTCAGCTTCAGAGAGGATTAACGCCGTTTACCTTGGAATTTTAGATCTCTTTGGAGAGCTCTCCCTTCCCCAGAAGTTCCAGTCTGGAAAACTTGGGGAGTTCGTAAGGGAATCCTTCGTCTTCCACTCCCGTTCCCGCGGGGTTTACCCGATAGCTCCTGCGTATCAGGACTATAAAGACCTTGAGGGCTTTGAGGAGGAGGCAAAAGCCGAGAGAGAGATGGGATTTGCAGGAAAGATGTGCATCTCTGTTAAACAGGTTGATGTTGCAAACAGGGTCTTCT
>JALTBN010000127.1 GCA_027075325.1 Thermococcus sp.
TAGAAGCCCTTGAGACGGTTCTGCAACATCCGGTTAAGCTGACGGGAGCAAGCAGGACAGACGCCGGCGTCCACGCTTTGGGTCAGGTTGCAAACTTTAAAACCGAAAAGGAGGTGGAGCTCCCCCGTCTCCAGAGAGCACTCAACGGCCTTCTGCCTTCAGACATAAAGGTTGTTGATATAGAGGAAGTTCCTCTGGAATTTGACGCAAGAAGGAGCGCACAGGGAAAGAGGTACAGATACAGAGTTTTTAACCGTTTTGTTCCAAGCCCTTTTGAGTACAGAAGGAGCTGGTTTATTCCCTTTGAGCTGGACATTAAGGCTATAAAAGAGGCTTCCCGGCATCTTTTAGGAACCCACGACTTTTCCTCTTTCTACAAAAAAGACAGGAAAAAGGAGGTAAATACTGTAAGAGAAGTTAACGAGATTCAGATAGAGAGGAACGGCCACCTGATTGAGCTCATCTTCTACGGCCGCTCTTTCTTAAGGCACATGGTAAGGGTTATGGTTGCAACCTTAATTGAGGTGGGGAAGGGGGAGCTCCCTCCTTCTGCCGTTAAGGAGATTTTAGAGGCAAAGGACCGTTCTGCAGCTCCCTACCTTGCCCCTCCCGACGGCCTCTACCTTGAAAAGGTTTACTACGGAGATTATCCTTACTGATAACAATTTTCAATTAAAAGGGGTTGGAGATGGCAAAGTTTGTGACACTTGTAATCCTTGACGGATTCGGATACAGCCCGAAAAAGGAGGGGAACGCAATAGCCCTTGCAGATACGCCCTTCTGGGACTACCTCTGGAGCACCTACCCAAAAGGTCTTCTAAAGGCTTCCGGCGAGGCTGTCGGCCTTCCTGAAGGTCAGATGGGAAACTCTGAAGTTGGCCACATGAATATAGGTGCTGGAAGGATCGTCTGGCAGGACATAGTGAGGATTACAAAAGCCATAGAGAGCGGTGAGATAGAGAAAAATCCTGTTCTTAACAAAGCCTTTGAAATTGCAAAGGAGAAGGGAGTTAAGCTCCACTTTGTAGGGCTTGTGTCAGATGGTGGAGTCCACAGCCACATAAAACACCTCTTTGGCC
>JALTBN010000128.1 GCA_027075325.1 Thermococcus sp.
CAAACCTTGAAAAGTCAATCACTCCAAGATAACACAGTGCTTCACAACAGGTGTCTATTACATCAATGATTAATGATGGCGAATAAAAACATTTATTTGGCAGAAATGCACACTTTTAGATGACAATCTGGGAGGTGATAAAATGAAGAAGGCGGTCGGAATACTGATGGCATTTCTGGTAGTGGCGACTTTCCTGCACCCCGTCGGGGCCAGCGGGAGTAAGGGGGGAAGCAACTACTACCACCCGTACCCGTGGAATGTAATGCCAGGGGATATCGTTATCGGGCACAACCCCGTGAGTAGCATAATAATCCCCGGCTACTGGACTCACACCGGAATAATAGCCTACTACGATTACAACGCTGGAGACTGGGTAGTCGTTGAGGCATGGGACGATCCAAGTGAAGTAAGGCTCGTTTACCTCTCGGACTTCCTCAAGAGGTACGATACCGTTGCAGTCCTCCGCGTCAACACCAACGACTACGTCAGGCAGGCTGCCGTTAACTTCGCCCTCCAGCAGCTTGGGAAGCCGTATGACTGGCACTGGTACACCAAGCACGTCTACGGCGATTCCTACTACTGCTCAGAGCTTGTCTGGGCAGCTTATATGGCCGCCAGTGGGGGTACCGTTGATATAGACGCAAACCCAGGGTGGACCCTTAAGTACCTCGATGGTGTCGCTCCCCAGGAGATATACGACGATGACGACACCTACGTGATATACTACGACTCAGCCTGAAGCTGCCTTTTATTCCTTTTTATTTCACGTTGTGCTCTCCCATTTTCTCCTCCAATTCTGTGGTGGATAAATTGTTCAATATTAATAATATCCTATCGTAATGCCCAACGCCAACTAATAAAAACGCAAGAGACAACAGAAGTTTTATAAATCCTAAACTTGAATAATACGGCGCAGAAGCATTTAATAGACGGCTAAAGGGAGGTGTTTGAATGAGGAAGGCTGGAGCCGTAGCCATGGCCATTTTCGTGTTTGCAGGCCTGGGTCTGCACCCCGTGGCAGCATGGGACCTTATTGGAAAAATTATCGGGGTGGACCCCAACCAGACATGGGAGCAC
>JALTBN010000129.1 GCA_027075325.1 Thermococcus sp.
CAAACCTTGAAAAGTCAATCACTCCAAGATAACACAGTGCTTCACAACAGGTGTCTATTACATCAATGATTAATGATGGCGAATAAAAACATTTATTTGGCAGAAATGCACACTTTTAGATGACAATTTAGGGGGTGATAAAATGAGGAAGGCGGTCGGAATACTGATGGCCTTTTTAGTAGTGGCGACTTTCCTGCACCCCGTCGGGGCCAGCGGGAGTAAGGGAGGAAGCAACTACTACCACCCGTATCCATGGAATGTAATGCCGGGGGATATTGTTATAGGACACAACCCCGTGAGTAGCATAATAATCCCGGGCTACTGGACTCACACCGGAATGATAGCCTACTACGATTACAACGCTGGAGACTGGGTAGTCGTTGAGGCCTGGGACGACCCAAGTGAGGTAAGGCTCGTTTACCTCTCGGACTTCCTCAGGAGGTACGATACCGTTGCAGTCCTCCGCGTCAACACCAACGACTACGTCAGGCAGGCTGCCGTTAACTTCGCCCTCCAGCAGCTTGGGAAGCCGTATGACTGGCACTGGTACACCAAGCACGTTTACGGCGATTCCTACTACTGCTCAGAGCTTGTCTGGGCGGCTTATATGGCCGCCAGCGGGGGTACCGTTGATATAGACGCGAACCCTGGGTGGACCCTCAAGTACCTCGATGGTGTTGCCCCCCAGGAGATATACGACGATGACGACACCTACGTGATATACTACGACTCAGCCTGAAGCTGCCTTTTATTCTTTTTATTTCACGTTGTGCTCTCCCATTTTCTCCTCCAACTCTGTGGTGGATAAATTGTTCAATATTAATAATGCACCATCGTAATGCCCAACGCCAACTAATAAAAACGCAAGAGACAACAGAAGTTTTATAAATCCTAAACTCGAATAATACGGCGCAGAAGCATTTAATAGACGGCTAAAGGGAGGTGTTTAAATGAGGAAGGCTGGAGCCGTAGCCATGGCCATTTTCGTGTTTGCAGGCCTGGGTCTGCACCCCGTGGCAGCATGGGACCTTATTGGAAAAATTATCGGGGTGGACCCCAACCAGACATGGGAGCAC
>JALTBN010000130.1 GCA_027075325.1 Thermococcus sp.
CGAATCTTTGAGAACAACCAAATAGCCATACCTTCAATTTTCGCTACATTTGAGAGCTATTAAAACTTTTTCAGGCTACGTAGTAGCCAGTCCTGTTTCAATTCCTTATAGGTACGCTTAAAACGATGAGTATTACGACAATATAGGGTTTGTAGAATTCCGTTTCAATTCCTTATAGGTACGCTTAAAACTGTGGACGGTTTCCCAGCCTTTAGTTTGTTAGATGTTGTTAAGTTTCAATTCCTTATAGGTACGCTTAAAACTCAGCAAGAGCGTCAGCAACAACCCACCAAAAAGCAGTTTCAATTCCTTATAGGTACGCTTAAAACAAAAACGGTTTAATTTCGTTTGACGTAGCAAATTTTCGTTTCAATTCCTTATAGGTACGCTTAAAACTTATCTCCGGGAGAGGACCTATCTGGTTGTATGGGTTTCAATTCCTTATAGGTACGCTTAAAACCAATAAAGAGATTGAGCTATTAGCAAATAACAAAGGTTTCAATTCCTTATAGGTACGCTTAAAACGCCGTTCGGTTGTGGGAAATTCTTTAAAAACCATTAGTTTCAATTCCTTATAGGTACGCTTAAAACTTGGAGCTATGTAGATTCTACGGGAGGGGATTCCTTGTTTCAATTCCTTATAGGTACGCTTAAAACTTTTAACTTTTCAGAAAAAGAATTGGAAGTTGATGAGTTTCAATTCCTTATAGGTACGCTTAAAACTACCAATAACCTTTCTCGCCGTCCATAGCAGTAACCTCGTTTCAATTCCTTATAGGTACGCTTAAAACTCAGGTGCTTATATAATGTTTGCTTCTCAAGCACAGTTTCAATTCCTTATAGGTACGCTTAAAACTAAAAGGAACAATTATCTACAATACGCACGATATAAAGGTTTCAATTCCTTATAGGTACGCTTAAAACGTAGCTTGGACAACTAATACATTTAGGATTCATTCAGTTTCAATTCCTTATAGGTACGCTTAAAACGTAGCTTGGACAACTAATACATTTAGGATTCATTCAGTTTCAATTCCTTATAGGTACGCTTAAAACTCACCTCTCAGGCC
>JALTBN010000131.1 GCA_027075325.1 Thermococcus sp.
TCAGGGTCTTCTTGCTTCCAATTTTCAAAAGGGTTGCAATCAGGTTAAACGTAACAGAGGCAATTAACTCGTAAGGGTCTCTGTCAACAACGAATCCCACAGTTGTTGTTAGAGACATCATTATGAAAAACGCCGTTCCCACTTTTCCCCAATCCATAACTAACCTCCAAGCCTCTCTTTCAGTTTCCTTTTAAGCATTGCACTTCTTGAAGTTATCTTTCCTTTAAAGAGAACCTTAACGGCCTCTTTCAGCTTCTCCTTTGGAGCTACTACAACTAAAACATCTAAAGGCTCAATTACCATATCTCCTCCCGGAGTGAAGATTACCCTTCCGTCTGCCTTCTTAATGGCAACAACCGTTATTCCGAACCGTTTTCTGAGGTCAAGCTCTTTCAGGGTTTTATTAACAACGGGAGAATCCGGCTGAACCACAAACTCTTCGATGTCTATAAACGTGTGCTCTCCAAAAAGAATTTCCTCTAAGAGGGATCGCTCTCCGAAAATCGGTGGTTTCCTTGCAAGAATTGCCACCCTCTTTGAGATGATTGATGGGATTGTTTCAACGTAGTCTGCTCCAACAAGTTTCAGCTTTTCCTTAAACTCCGGGTTTTTCACAAGGCCGATTATGAAGAACGGGTAGATATTGTTTTTAGAGACAACGTTTTTCACGGTCAGCGTTATTGCGAGGTTCTTATAGTCGTCCTTCGTTGCAACTATCGCTCCAACTGCAGATTCAATATTTGCAAGGGTTAACGTATTTTCGTCTGCCGGGTTCAGGTTGAGGTAGAACCTGACTTCGTGCTCCTTTGCAAACTCCTCAAGCTGTGGGTCGTCTGAGATGATAACAACCGGGATTCTGTAGTAGTGGAGCTCCTTTATCAGCTCAACAACGTAGTCGTTGAATCCGAAGATTAAGTAGTGCCCCTTTAAAGCTGATATGTCGCTTACCATCTTCCTAAACCTCAATATTGATTTTAGCTCTCCGCTTGTTACAAGGTTTATGAGAACGGCTAAGGAATAGCCCATAACGGCTCCAACCCCAACTGTCATAACAAAGAGGTTGAAAATCCGATCTTTTGCCGTCATGTTCCACATTTCGCCGTAGCCAATTGTTGTAACGGTGAGGATTGTCATGTAGAAGGCCTTTAACAGGTCAACGCCTGATATGACCATGTAGCCGATTGTTGAGACCATTATGGTCACAAGGCCGATGATGAGGGGAGCTCTGAACTTCATTAAAATGTCAAGTATCCTGTCCTGACTGAACCGTTTGGGAAGCTTTTTCTCTAAGTGCCTCTTCACTCCCTACCCCAGGTATTTCCTGAGCCTCTCAAGCCCCTCCTCAATGTTTGAGAGCTCCGTGCAGAAAGAGAACCTGACAAACCTTTCAGTTCCATTGTATCCGAAATCCCTCCCCGGCGTTATTGCAACTTTTGCCTTTTCAAGAACCTCAAAGGCGAAGTGGTAGCTGTTGTCTGTGAAATTTGAGGCGTCTGCGTAGATGTAGAAAGCTCCCTGAGGCTCTGCCGGTATCTTAAAGCCGATTTCCTTTAAGCCTTTGAGGAGCAGGTCTCTCCTCTCTCTGAAGACTTCAACGTTTCTGCGGAGCTCCTCTAAAACCTCTTCGTCAAAACACTTAACAGCCGCAATCTGGGAGACCGTTGGCGGAGAGATTACAATGTTCTGGAGGATTGCCGTAAGGTCTGGAACGAGTTCCTCCGGAACGATGAGCCAGCCTAATCTCCAGCCCGTCATCAGAAAGAACTTTGAGAAGCCGTTTACAACAGCGGCGTTTCTCGTAACTTCTAAAACAGAGGGAGCTCTCCCTGAGTATGTAAGGCCGTGGTATATCTCGTCTGAAATGAGAAAGGCTTTTTCTGAGAGGTTTTTTAGTTCCTCTTTTGTGTAAACCGCTCCCGTTGGGTTTGACGGAGAGTTGACTATTAGAACAGGAGTTTCCACATCTTCCGGCTTAACTTTGAATCCGTTTTCAGGGTAAACGTTAACTGCTATCCCTTTAAGGTTTAAGAACTTGAGCATGTTCTTGTAGCATGGATACCCCGGGTCTGTGTATGAGATTTCCCCTAAAGTTTCTCCCAGAACTTTTAAAAGGGCTAAGAGGCCGGGGGAGCTCCCCGGAGTAACAATCACCTGCTCCGGCTTAACCTTAACGCCGTATTCCCTCTCGTAGTATCCGGCTATTGCCTCCCTCAGAGGTAGAATTCCAACGCTTTCGGTGTATTTGAGCTCGTATGTATCTATCGCCTTTTTTGCCTCTTCCTTTACCTTCTGAGGAACAGGTAAGTCTGGTTCCCCTATCTCAAGGTGGATAACTTTTTCTCCGCTCCTCTCAATCTCCTTTGCCCTTTCAAGGACTTTCATAACGTAAAACGGCTCAACCAACAACCTCTCCATAGTTCTCCTCTCTCTTCTCTCCAACTTCTTTCAGCTTAAAGTTAACAACCTCTCCCGGCGGGAGTTTCCTGTCAAGGATAACGTTTGTGTAGTTTCCGGTGAGAGCAACGCTTCTGCCACCTGAGAGCTCCGTTAAAACCAGTCCCTCAAGTTCCCTTCCTAAAAACTGCTTTCTGAAAGCGATACTCTTCTCTTTGCCGATTTCCCTGAGGATTTTTGCCCTCTCCTTCTTAACTTCCGGCGGAACAGAGTCTTTCATCTTGGCCGCAACTGTTCCCTCCCTTTTTGAGTACGGGAAAACGTGGAGATATCCAAAGGGTAAATCTTCAATTAGCCTTTTTGTCTCCTCAAACTCCCCTTCCGTTTCTCCGGGAAATCCAACCATAACGTCTGTTCCTATGCAGCTCTCAGGCCTCCTCTTAACAATTTCTTCAACAACTCTCCTGTAGTCTTCGGGTCTATACCTTCTCCTCATCCTTTCAAGAACTGTTCTGCTTCCGCTCTGGAGAGGTATGTGGAAGTGTGGAGCTACCTTTTCAGATGAAGTAATTACATCTATCAGCTCATCTGTAAATTCTAAGGGCTCAATTGAGCTGAGCCTTAACCTGTAAAGCCCGGGAATTTCAGTGAGTTTTCTGACCAGCTTTGCAAGGTTCCAACCCCTTTCAAGGTCTATTCCGTAGGCTCCAAGGTGGGTTCCCGTAAGGACAATCTCCTTGTAGCCGGTTTTAACTAACTCTTCTGCCTGTTTCAGGACTTCTTCCGGCTCCATACTTACCATGGCTCCCCGGGCTTTGGGGATTATGCAGTAGGAACAGAAGAGCTGGCACCCCTGCTGAACCTTTAGAAAAGCCCTCGTTTTTCCCTCAAACTGCCTCAGGGTTAACGGGTAGAAACGTTTATCCTTCCACACCCCTTTAACGAAAACCCGGGGGAGCTCCCCCCTCATCCTCTTCTCAACAAGCTCAACAATTCTGAACTTTTCGGTGTTTCCCGTTATGAAATCGGCCTCTTTTACCTTCTCAACCTCTTCAGGGTAAACCTCAGAGTAGCACCCGGTTGAAACTACAAAAGCTTTTGGGTTTCTCTGTTTCGCCTTTCTTAAAGCCTTTCTGCTCTTTGCGTCTGCCGTATGGGTAACAGTGCAGGTGTTAACAACGTAAACGTCTGCCTCTTCCTCAAACGGAACAACCTCGTAGCCGGCCTTCTTAAACTGCTCCTCCATGTAGGCCGTTTCGTGGATATTCATCTTACATCCAAGTGTATAGAAAGCCACTCTTTTCAAAACCACCTCTTAATGAAAACGGTTCTCGTTAAATATAGGTTAGAATTGGATTAAAGGGATTTTATTAGCTGTTCTATCTGTTCTTTCAGTTTAGGGATTTCAAA
>JALTBN010000132.1 GCA_027075325.1 Thermococcus sp.
TACATCGGCAACTTCTCGGATTCAGAACAGCTCAGAAAGGCCCTCAATATGGCCGATGGGAAGACAATAGTCGTGGTTCCATCGTTCACGCTCCTCTTAATTGGAAGCGAGGCAAAAGATGAACTCACGGACGCCCTCATTGGGGGCATAAGGGAGGCCAATTCGATAGCCTTCGTAGCCGTCAACACGGCGATGTTCGGAGAGCAGAACGAAAAGCTTGCGGAGAGCGCGGACAACGTCCTTGAGTTCACAAAGAGGGGCGAAAAGGTTTTCGTTAGGGCGTTTAAGTTTAAGGGGACGGCCCCGGAGGAAGAGGTCCCCTTCAAGTTCCCGCGCGAGATGTTTGAGGGAACCAAGAAGGAGGTCGCCGAGAGGACGGCGAGAATAATCAGGGAAAAGAAGGTGGGAGGATGATTCTCGTTGACGAGTACTTCAAACAGTATCCCGCGAGAAAGAGGGTTGCAGAGTTCCTGCTGAGGAACGGGGTTAGCGTCAGGGAGGGTTCTATGGGCTTCGCCGGCGTTGAACTCTCGATAAGTGAGGTCGCGAGAGCCGTGGGGGTGAACAGAAAGGTCGTGTATCACACCATAAAGACGATAGAGACCTCCAACGCACTCCATTTGCTGTTCGAAAAGGTTGAGCCGGAGCTAAAGGTCGAGGGCATAGCCCCCGCGATGAACTGGGAGGTCCTTGAGATTGAAGTGCAGGAAAGGCCGGCAGAGGTGCTTCACCGCGTTCTTGGGGCAGTTCTGAGCGAGGGCAACGAAGTGGTTTCGGTTAACCTGAGGAACCTGCCGGGGGAGGGAGCCTACATTTCAATCGTAGCGGAGAAGCCGCTAAAGGGTGAAACCCTCAGGACCCTCGAAGGAGTCGCGGGAATAAAGAAGGTTCTCATAAAGACCCCGGAGAAGGACAAGACGAGACTCGTCTGCACCTTCTGTGAGGTTAAGTACTGTCCGAAAAAGCTGGAAGGTGGTGATAATGTGGAGGATTAGGAGTTCGATAACCAGGCTCCCGCGGGCCAAAGTCCCGCCCGAAGTCCCGGCCAGAATCCACCTTGATAAGAATGAGAATCCCTTCGACCTCCCCCACGGACTGAAAAAGGAGCTTTTTGAGGAGCTATCGGGGATACCCCTCAACCGCTACCCGCCCGCCTACCCGGTTGAGCTGGAGGAGAAAATAGCGGAGCACCTTGGCCTTTCCCATGAAAACATCATCGTCGCCAACGGAAGCGATGAGCTCATAGGTTTGATTTTGAAAGTTTTCGACGGGGGCCACATAGTCATAAGCTCCCCCACCTTCGGCATGTACGACTTCTTCGCGGCGCTGGAAGGCATTAAAGTAATCGACGTCCCCCTCGGGGAGAACTTTGAGCTCGGCGACGTTGAGAGGTTCGCCGATGGGGCGAGGGCTATCTTCATCTGCTCGCCCAACAACCCAACCGGAAACGCCCACCCGGGGGAAAGGATAATCGAGGTTCTCGAAACCGGCGCGCCTGTTATCCTCGACGAGGCCTACGCGGAGTTCGCGAGGGAGAACAACATCGACCTCGTGAAGGACTACGACAACCTCATCGTTCTCAGAACCTTCTCCAAGGCCTTCGGCCTGGCCGGAGCCCGGCTTGGGTACGCTGTTGCAAGCGAAGAAACCGCGGACTACCTTAGGAGAGTTATTCCACCCTTCAGCCTCAACTCCCTCTCCCTCAAAGCAGGAGAGTTTATGCTTGAGCACCTTGACTACGTCCGGCACGTCATCAGGTACATAATCGAGGAGAGGGAGAGGCTCTACCGCGAGTTTAAGGAGTACTCCTACCCGAGCGAGGCCAACTTCCTCCTGATGAGGCTCGATGCCCACGACTTTCTCCTGAAGAGGGGCATAGCGGTGAAGAAGCTGGGTGGGAGGCTTGAGGGACACATAAGGGTAACCATCGGTAAGAGGGAGGAAAACGACGAGCTTGTGAGTGCTTTAAGGGAGTTCATCAACCTCACAGCGGACTAGATGGTTCTTCGGCCTCTTCCTTCACTTTCATCTCTTCTAACTTCTTCACAAGTTTCTCCGCGATATTCTCGATGGCCTTTGCCGCGGGGGTGTCACCGTAGAGAACTATTGGAATTCCGGCGTCACTTGCCTCCCTAGCCTTCAAGTCGATGGGAATCTCCCCAAGGAACTCGACGCCCTCCTTCTCGGCAAGCTTCCTACCACCGCCCTTTCCAAAGACGTCAATCTCGTTGCCGCAGTGCGGGCAGATGAGGTAACTCATGTTCTCGACGACGGCAATGTAGGGGATCCCCATTTTCTTCATGAAGTTCACTGCTTTTCCTGTATCGAGGAGTGCAACCTCTTGGGGAGTTGTGACTATCACAGCCGCATCCAGGCTTATGCTCTGGACTACGGTGAGTATCTCGTCGCCGGTTCCGGGCGGGAAGTCCACGATAAAGAAGTCAAGTTCACCCCACTTCGTGTCCCCCAAGAGCTGCCATATTGCCTTCGTGACGAGGGGCCCACGCCAGATGACAGGCTGGTCCTCTCCCACAATGAAACCGAGGGTCATTACTTTAATCGGGGCCGTTTTTCCGTCGAAGTCCGTTTCGGGTGGAAGCATCTCGAAGCGGCCGTCTTCCGTTCTCTCTGCTAGAACGCTGACGTTTTCAAGCCCCATCATTTTGGCTATGTCTGGACCGTGTATGTCCGCGTCGAGGATCCCAACGCGGTGGCCTCTCTTTGCCAGGGCTGTTGCAAGGTTAACGGCCACGGTGCTCTTTCCAACGCCGCCTTTTCCGCTGAGGACAGCTATCTTGTACTTCCACTTGGACTCCTTTTTCTTGATTCTATCCTTCGTAACCTGAAGGGCGTTAACGGCTTCTTCACGGTTCACGGCCATTTCTATCACCGAAAGGCGATTACATGAGCTTACGATAAAGCTTTCGGAATTTTAACCTCAGGTTATACTCAAAATTGTCCAGTAAGCTTTTTAGAGCGTTTGTGCATATGTAAATGATCGGAAAACCGGGCTGGACATCGACCAGTCAAGACGAACCTGCAGTTGCCGCATCCTGCAGAGAACCTTTGATGCATTTCCCTTCCGCTTTGAACCCTCAACGTTCTCGGAAGATGGGAACCAGCGCCAGGAATATCAGCGATGAAGCGAGAGCAAAATCGACAGTGAAGCCCAGCGCTTCAACCACAAATCCGCTTGCCAGGTTTCCAATTATGGCCCCCAGGGAGCTGACGAGGTTGTAGGTTCCTATCAGGGAGCCACGCTTCTCCGGCGGTGCCTGATGGGAGATTATTGATGAAGTCGAGATGCTGATATACGACCAAGTATAGCCTGCTACAAAGTATGAGATAAAGGCTAGAACAAGAAAAACACTCCCCTTTAGTATAGTTGAAAGGGTTAAGAGTAGGAACGCAACTCCCCTCACACCTAGACCCTTCTTAAGCGCCCCGTAGCCACCGGTTCTTCTCAGTTCTATTCCAACGCGGGTGTACATATAAGCTGAGATAGCGGAGTTTGCAATGCTCATGACATAGAGCTCCGTCGCGCCCAGCCCCCTACTTTTCAGGAGAACCGGAAACTGGGTGAAGTAGAGCATTGCCCCGACCCAGAAGAGAACCGTGGAGGTGTAGAGCCTCCCAAAGCCCTCTGTGGAGAACCTTGGAAGGTGAGTCATCATGTTTGGCAGGTACCTGAACTTTTCGACGACGTAGCCGGTGTATATCCCAAGGACCCGCCTATCAATATGAATCGGAACCTCTTTTATCGTTTTGGCACCCCAGGGGAGGGATACAAGCCCAA
>JALTBN010000133.1 GCA_027075325.1 Thermococcus sp.
ATTGAAGTTCATTCCCAATCTTCTAAGTCTTCTTCTCTTTTGGTAAGTATTATCCCAGCACTTGGTAGCTCTTTAATTTCTAACAACCTGTTATCGTTTGTGAGAATATATATTTCCTGCAGGCCGAATTTGTCTTTAAGGTAGAGCGCTGTTGCTATTAAGTGGTTGTCGTCATTGACATCCTTGGCAAGCTTTGCCAAAGGATGTAAGAGGTAGTTCCTATACTCGTCTTCCGAAACCTTAACAACTTCTATTTCCTTAAGAAACTCTAGCAAGCTGTTTACAGTTTTCTCTGAAAATTCTTCAGCTTTTCTGACGTCTTTTTCTATTTCAAGGCATTTTTCTTTGATTTTCGCCGGAACGATTTGGAGTATCCTTTCAGGAACGAAAAAACACGCCTGCCAGTAGTTAAGCAAACTACGAAGTTTGATCTGGGTTAAGCTGGACTTCTTCATCCTTTCTACAAGTTCCTTACACTTGGGCAGTACTGACGCTATGAGCTTGTTTGCATCAATCACTACTACCTTTGAGCACTTGTCTGTCATTTTGTTCTTCCTCCCCGCAAAACTTTTTAAGATTCCAGAGGTTATAAGCGTTAAGGGATAAAATGTTTAATACAGAAAAGAGCTGTCTGAGCTCAGTATCTTTTGGTAGTTTCCTCGCAAGCTGAAGAGAAATGAAATAGCCTTCAGGTTTTCTTCTGGACTCAATTACCGTAAACAACTGCAGCGCTTTGTCCGGTGAACCGTATAGTTTCCTCTTGGTTGTAACGTTTACTGAGTCAGCTATCAAGTCGTTGAATTCCTCCGTGATGTGCTCAAAAAACAAAGACATAAGTTTGCGAACAACTTTAAGTGCATCTACTTTTTTTTCTTTCTTGGCCTTTTCCAAAACATTCTCCACAATCTTGACAGCTTGCTTTTCAAAATCTGTCCGGGCTTCCTGCTTTACCTCCTTTCTCTTGACTGCAAGCATTCACTCCTCCTCTATTCCGTTTTCTTTCAATTTAGTCAATATGTTAGACATTATCAACTAACTTAGTGGAGATTGATGAGACT
>JALTBN010000134.1 GCA_027075325.1 Thermococcus sp.
TCGAGGTGGTAGAGTTGCTCGTTGAAGTCGTTGATGTCGTGCTCGCGGTGGTTCCTCCACCGGTGCCCTCGATGAGGGGTATCATGAGGACTGTCGCCCTGTGGCCGTTGTCTGCGTCGTATGAACTAAGCTGTTGCTCCTGAGTTGGCGTGAATCCGGGCGGGACGAGCTCGTCAACAACTCTCGGCTGGACACCGGCAATGATGGCATCGGTGTCTCCACCACCCAGCCTCCACTGCTCGGCCTGGACCGCCACATCACGCCACTTATCCGGACCATAACCATCCTGAGAGCCGACGAGAACTGAGGCGTAGAGTCCGCGGCTCTCGTTCACCTGGAGGTACTTCTTCGGTAGATCAACGATTATGGCGTTCTTCGTCGGGTCAGCGGAAATCTTCATCTCCCCTTGAATTACAGTGCCATTCGGGAGGACGATTAGGTTGCCGTAGTCCCAGCCGGCTATTCTAAGGGCCACGTCCCACGGGTGGTCTGGGTCAAGGTTGACGTTTGCCCCAGGCCCGTCCGGGAACATCTTAATGGCGGACGTGTTGCCCCCGGCTTTGTAATCAAAGTAGGCCTCGATTATCTGGAGGCTGAAGCCATTGGGTCCGTTCCACGGGTTGTCTCCAAGGTTCTTGAAGTAGAACTCCATGTGCCAGTAGTTATCCTCATCTACCATCTTGAACTTGAGAAGATCGAAGACTCCAGGTTTGAAGACCGCATCGGTCGGGTAAGTGTAGTTCCCAGGCCCATGATCATCACCCTCAGGGTCTTTGACGACTATTCCGGTCTTTATGAGTGGAAGGGCCTTCACCGTCGCGAGCTTGCCGTTGTCTGCGTCGTATGAACTGAGCTGCTGCTCCTGAGTCGGGGTAAAGCCAGCTGGAACCAGCTCGTCAACGACCCTCGGCTGAACACCCGCAATGATAGCATCAGTGTCCCCACCACCAAGCTTCCACTGCTCGGCCTGGACCGCCACATCACGCCACTTATCCGGACCATAACCATCCTGGCTGCCCACCAGAACGTCTCCCCACAGGCCGTAGTCCTCGTTTA
>JALTBN010000135.1 GCA_027075325.1 Thermococcus sp.
CGAGGCGGAGTACAAGAGGTTCCTTGAAGACCCGGAAAAGTTCTGGGCAGGAGTTGCCGAGGAGCTCTTCTGGTACGAGAAGTGGGAGAAGGTCCTTGAGTGGAACTACCCCTACGCCAAGTGGTTTGTTGGAGGGAAAACAAACATAACCGTCAACGCTTTAGACCGCCACGTTAAAAACGGAAAAAGAAATAAAGTTGCCTTCTTCTGGGAAGATGAGCTTGGGAACGAGAGGGTTGTAACCTACGGGGAACTCTACAGGCTCGTTAATAAATTCGCCAACGCCCTAAAGGCCGCAGGGATAAAGAAGGGAGACAGGGTAGTTATCTACATGCCCTTAGTTGTTGAGCAGGTTGTTGCAATGCTTGCCTGTGCCCGCATAGGGGCAATTCACTCTGTTGTTTATGCAGGTTTCAGCGTTCCAGCCCTCCGCCACAGGATTGAGGACGCAGAAGCCAAAATGGTCATAACCGCCGACGTAACGATAAGGCGTGGAAGGGCTATTCCTCTAAAGAGAATTGTTGATGAGGCCATTTTAGACCTTCCATTTGTTGAGCAGGTTGTTGTTCTGAGGAGGCTTGAGCCGAAAGTTGACCTGATTGGAGAGAAGGAGGTTGACTTCTACGAGTTTATGGACGGCCACTTAGACTACTGCGAACCTGAAGTTATGGACGCCGAAGACCCCCTCTTTATCCTCTACACTTCCGGTTCAACAGGTAAGCCCAAAGGGGTTCTCCATACAACTGGCGGATATATGGTTGGAACCTACTACTCAATGAAGACCGTTTTTGACCTGAAAGACGACGACGTCTTCTGGTGCACTGCAGATCCTGGCTGGATTACAGGCCACAGCTACATCGTTTATGGCCCCCTCGTTGCCGGAGCTACTCAGGTGATTGCGGAGGGAGCTCCCAACTACCCCGACTACGGCCGCTGGTGGAGGATCGTTGAAAAATACGGCGTAAACATCTTCTACACTGCTCCTACCGCAATAAGAATGTTTATGAGGGCAGGAGAGGAGTGGCCAAACAAGTATGACCTCTCTTCTTTAAGGCT